>NZ_JAGTJK010000038.1:0-101920 GCF_028435265.1 Polyangium jinanense
CTGCGCGATGCGCAGTTCATCGAACAGGCCGAGTCAAGACCGGCGACGGGCTTGCCAGTCAAAACCGCAGCACGGACGTGTCGGCTCGAGGGTAGGGCAGCACTGCTGTCTCAGCTGGCAACGCCGCTCGTGGTCTTCCCCGGGCCCGTCCGAGAAAACGCGCATCGCGCGGTTTCTCGGCCCTCGGTCCAGGCCGTGCCTGGTCCGGGGTGAAGGGGGCGGACAGCCCCCTTCTGGGGTGCGGGGCAAAGCCCCGCGCATCCCTGTGGAACCACCCTCAGGAAGCGCGACCCTTCGCGCCGCGCTTCGGACTCGCGGCGGCGGCCGCCGAACGCGCCTTCGCCTCGTCCAGCATCTCGGAGGCCGCCTTCAGCGCGCTCGGGCCGACCTTCGCGCCCGCAAGCATGCGCGCGACCTCGGCGACGCGATCCTTGCCTTCGACGCGCTTGACCGTGCTCTTCGTGATCGGCCCGTCGACCTGCTTCGACACCACGAAATGCGCGTCCGCGAAGGCCGCGATCGTGGCGAGGTGCGTGATGCAGAGGACCTGGTGGTGCCGCGCCACGTCCGCGATTGCGCGGCCGATCTTGTCCGCCACCGCGCCGCCGACGCCGGCGTCGACCTCGTCGAACACGTAAAGCCCCGCTGGCCCCGACTCCGCGAGCGTGCGCTTGAGCGCGAGCAGCGCGCGCGAAAGCTCGCCGCCCGAGGCGATCTTGCGCAGCGGGCGCGGCTCGATGCCCTTGTTCGGCGCGATGAGGAACTCGACACGGTCGATGCCGTCGCGGCCGAGACGTGCCCCGTCGACGACGAGCTCGGATCGGTCGCCCGAGAGCGGCGCGACGTCGACGATCACACGCGCGCCGCCCATGCCGAGATCGGCGAGCTCCCCGCCGATCGAAGCGCCGAGCTTCTCGCCTGCCTCGCGCCGCTTCTGCGAGAGCTGCCGTGCGCGCTCCCCTGCCGCGCGAAGCAGCCGATCGCGCTCGTGCTCCAGCGCTTCGAGCTTCGTCTCCACGTTGCCGAGCCCTTCGAGCTCCGCTGCGATCCGCGATCGCGCCGCGATGACGTCGTCGATCGTGGGCCCGTGCTGCCGGAGCAGGCCTTCGAGCCGGTACATGCGGTCCTCGATCTCCGAGAGTCGCGACGGGTTCGCCTCGGCGCGGTCGGCGTATCGCTCGACCTCGCGGGCGATCTCGCGAAGCTCGGAGAACAAACCATCGAGCGAGTTCGCAGTCGCCTCGAGGGACGGATCGAGATCCGCGGCGGCGCGCAGATCCTTCGAGAGCTTCGCGAGCTCGTCGCAGATCGCGTGCTCGCCTTGATCCAGCCGCGCGGCGGCGTGCTCGGTCAGCTCGCGGAGCCTTCCGGCGTGGCGCAACCTCTGTCGATCGGCTGCGAGCTCTTCGAGCTCGCCGGACCGCGGGGATACCGCATCGATGCCCTGGAGCTGGAAGCCGAGGAACGCCTCGCGCTCGGCGCGCCCGCGCTCGGCTTCGCGCACCTCGCGGATCTCCGCGACGACCTTCTCGAGCTTCTCGACCTCCGCGGCGAGCGCCTCGCGTGCGGTCGAGAGGCGGCCGAATCGATCGAGGTAGCCGAGGTGCGTCGAGGGATCGGTCAGTGCGACGCTCTCGTGTTGTGAGGCCACGTCGCAGAGCTCCGACGCGAGCGCTTGCAGCTCGCCCGCGGTGCAGAGGCGTCCGTTCAGGTACGCGCGTGATCGACCGTTTTGCTGCACCACGCGGCGGATGACGAGCTCGCCGCCCGACGACACGCCGGCCGCGTCGAGGGCCGTCGCGAGCCGCTCGCTGCCCGTCACGTCGAAGAGCGCCTCGACCTCGGCCTCGTCGGCGCCGGGCCGCACTTGCTCGGCGTTGCCGCGGCCGCCGAGCACGAGCGAGAGCGCGCCGACGACGATCGACTTGCCCGCGCCGGTCTCGCCGGTGAGCACGTTGAAGCCTGGCTCGAGGCGGAGCTCGAGCGAATCCATGAGGACGAAGTTCTTGACGCGGAGGGCGACCAGCACGGGGCCGGGAGGATAAAGAACGCCGCGAGAAACGTCGACGCGTTCCGCGCGAAGATCAGCGGATCGTGACCGACTTGCTCACGGTCACGGGATCGCCGGAGAACGGCGGGACCGAGGCGCTGCGGAATGCTGCGGCGATGCAGCCGCCGGTCGGCGTGCCGGCGAACGGCGGGCCGTTCACCTGCGCCTTCGTGGCGCGGCCGGACGGGGCGAACGTGACGCTCACGCGGGCCGTGCCGCTCGGATCCGTGGGCGCCCTGCAGCCTGCGGCCCTGCCGGCGGCGGCGCCGAGCGCGGACGATGCGGCGCCCCTGTTGAACTCGTTCCCGCCGCCCGAGGGCGCCTCGGGTGCGGCGGACTTGTTGTTCGCCGCGGCCATCGCGGCCGCGAGATCCTGCGCCTTGTTCCCCGTCGCGGCCTCGGCCGGTTTCGTCTCCGGCGTCTTCTCCTGCGGTTTGTCGCCGCCCGCCGCGGGTTTGTCGCGACCATCACCCTTCGCCGCTGCCTCCGTCGAAGAAGCGGCGCGTTTGTCCGGGGACGCCTCGGTGCCAGCTTTCGCCGCCGGGGTGTTCGTGGTCGGCGTGGGCGCCTGGTTCGTGCTCGCCGTCTGCAGCGCGGGCACCGTGTCATTCCCCGGGCTCGGTGAGGTTGTCGACTCGATCCCCACCGCGGCCGTCGACTCCTCCGTCGTCGTCGACGCGCGTTGCACCGCGAAAAACACGAGCCCTGCGAGGGCCGCGACGACCACGACTCCGATCCCGAGCCGCTTGCGATCGAGCTTCCCGCCCGCGGCCGCGACATCGACGTCGAGGTCGATCGCGTCCATCGACGACTTCGTCGCAGGCGCCGGCGGCGCCGTGACGGGCGGCGCGGCCAGGAGGAGTGAGCCTCCGTTGCTCGCCGCGTCGGTTTTTCCTGCGGCGGGCTCGACCGGCTTCGGCGCGGTCGTGAGATCTTTGCCGAGCCCGGACACGCCGAGTGCCGACACGTCGGGCGCCACGAGCGGCGTCAGCGACTGGTTGTTGAAGAGGCTGTTGCTCAGGTTGAACAGGTCCTCGTCGACGAGCTTCCGGCTGCGGCTGATCTCGCGCGGATCGGGCCGCGATCCGCGCTGAGCCGCCTTGTCCGCGGGTTTTTCCGGGGCGGCTTCGGGTTGCGCGTGCTTGGCCTCGTGCTTCTCGACATCGAAGACCTCGAAGAACGAGGGCCTGTCGTCCTCCTCCTCCTTCAACGTCGGCGTGCGCTTCGTCGTGGTCGGGACCGGCTCCGGGGTTTTCGTGAGCACGGGTTGCGAGGTCGCCTTCTCGCGCGGCGCCGGCGGCGGAGGCGGGATCTTCGGGTTGTCGGTGCCTGCGAGCGCGGGCGGCGGCACCGTCACGACCTCGGCTGACACGTCGAGGTCGAAGACGCTCGTCCGCTCGGGGATCGACTTCATCGTCTCTGGCGGAGTCTCCATGTTGCCCCCTGCCGTCTTCGTGTCGTTTTTCTTGTCGCTCATCGTGGCAGAACCTCGTGCTCGTCGGGTCCGGCCGGGTCTCCCGAGACCCCGGAGATCCAGTGCTCTTCGAGCCAATCGAGCGCGACATCCGCGCTGCGGAGCGCCGCGTCGACGGCCATCACTTGTGGATCCGGCGCACCCAGATCCTTGGCGTAGGCGCGCGCGTAGAGGATCCACGTCGAGAGCTCGTAGTGGTGCAGGAGCGGCCCGAAGCGATGCGTGTCGAAACGCGCGATCCTCTCGGCGGCTTCCTCGACGGAAGGCGCGCGCACGAGCGCGGTGCTCGCGTCGAAGAGCAGCTCGCGCAGATCCTCGAACGCCTTGTCCGGGTCCTGCGACACCTCGTCGAGCATCGCCTCGAACGCCTCTTCCGGCATGCCGGCTTGCTGTGCGGCCTCGGCCATCGCGGGCACCTGCGTCTCGAGGAACGCGGCGTCCGGCGCGTGGCCAAGCAAGCGACCGACGAGGTAGAGATCGAACGCGCTCGCGATCGACTCGCCGAGCAGGAGCGCCTCGGGGCTCTGGCTCGCCGTCGTGCCGAGCGCCTCGAGCGCGCGTCGCGTGACGTGATGCCAGCCCGCGTGCATCACCACGTCGGCGGGGATCGCGTCGCTGTCGAGAACATCACCGGGCTGGTCGGGCGACCAGAACGTGAGGTTCAAGAAGAGCGCGCGATCCCACCGCGCTTCCGGCGTGCCGGGCTTCGGCACGAGGAACGCGACGTGGTCACGCACGAGCGCGCGCTTGAGCTCGGCGTAGAGACCGATGTGTCGATACGAGCGCTCGTCCTCGATGCGGAGATTGTCGAGCGTGAAAGGTTGAAGTCGCACGGGAACCCGCGTTCAGGCTACGCGGACATCGGTCCCGGATCGAGGCCCACGCACGTCCGACACGATTTCCTCCTGGGGCTCGTGGTATCGGGCGAGCTGCCGGTGGAGGATCAGCCGGAAGACGAGCACCACGCCCACATCGTCGATCCAGGTGATGAAAGGCACGGCGTCGGGCACGAGATCGAGGGGCCAGACGCAGTAAACGACCGAAAGGACGACCAGCGCCTTCGCCCAGAGCGCACCTTCCCGGTCGCGGAGCAGCCGCCATGCCGCTGGCGCATCCCGGAGAAGAGGCACGAGCGCGAGCCCGCGAGCCTTTCCGGAGACCTTCTTGCCTTCGAGCTTCTGCGGGCGTGCGTCGGTGGTCTTTTTCACGACGGCCAACATGGTTCCGCTGTGCGCGGCTGCAAGGGGCGGGGGCAGGATCGCCGCGGGGCCACGCTTGAAAGTCCGTGCTGGTCGGGCATGATGCCGGTCCGACCTAGCCCGGCCAATGCCTTGGCGTAGGGCGTCTTCGAGGAGGCATGTCTTCATGATCCGGCTGCGGTCTTTTCTTCCGTTCGTGCTCGCGCTCGCTCCCCTGGCCGTAGGCTGTAAGAAGGACGAGCCGCCCGCGCCTGCGCCGGAGGCGAAGCCGTCGACGGCGGCGCTGCCGAGCGGGAAGGGCAAGCTTCCGCTGCGCACCCCGATCGCGCCCGTCCCGAAGTTCGACCCGCAGGCGATGAAGGACTACCGCCTCGAGGTTTGTTACTTCGGTACGCTCACCCTGCGTCAAGCGCGTGACGCTTACTTCACGAGCCTCGGCAAGGACGAACCGAGCGAGAAGAAGATCCCGAGCTTCGGTATCCCCGGCGCTCCCATGCCGCCGGCCCCGCCCACGCTCGCGAAGCCGGGCGGCTCCGCGGCGCCTTCGGCCGGCCCCGCGCCCTCGGCCGGCCCCGGTCCCTCCCATACGCCGAGCGCGCACGCGGGCCGCAAGATGGCCGAGATGGGCATGCGCGCGCCGCACGAGCGCAACGCGCGTGCTTGCACCGTCGCCGCCGGTCTGAAGGAGCCGCCGATGCCCGACGTCGATGCGGCGCTCGCGACGTTCGCCCCGTTCTCCCTGGAGCTCAGCCGCAACATCGCCGCGGCCAGCGTGTACTACCAGCGCGAGGAGTACACGAAGGACAAGTTCGAGCGCGGCAAGGAGCTGCACAAGAAGCTCGTCGCCGACTTCGCCAAGCTCGACGAGACCGCCGACAAACTCGGGAGCGCGATCGCCGCGTGGCGCAAGGATCACGCGGTCGACATGGCGAAGCTCGACGAGGGCGAGCGGCTCGTGCTCACGGCCTACGAAAGGGCGCGCGGGCTCGTCCTGTCGGTGCTCGCGAAGAAGATCGACGCGGCCGCCTACAAGGAGGGCGTCGCGGCGCTCGCGAAGGACGTCGAGGCCATCAAGACGTTCGGCACGAACAACCCGAACGATCCGTGGGCGAAGATCACGGTCCCGCCGCTGAGCGCGTTCCAGAAGGCGGCCGAGGAAGCCCAGGCGAAGATCAGCGACAAGGGGATCGAGCCCGACGCGTTCCTCTCGCTCGTCAACGGGTTCACGTCGGTCATCGAGGCGAAGCACCGCGCGCTCTCGCGCTCGCTCACCGCGAAGGGCCAGGTCGTCGAGCCAAAGGCGGGGCCGCCCATGCGGCAGATCCCGACGCCGGGGCAGCAGGTCGAGCATCCCGACGATCACGCCGGCCACGCTCATTGAGACGAGCTCCGCGGGGGCGGGCTCTCGGGCCCGCCTCAGCGCTCGCCGCGATGCCTCGAGATCGCGAGCCGATACAGCGCCTCGTACTGGCGGCTCGCGTAATCCCAGCCAAACGGTTTTTTCATCGACCGCCGCTGCATCGAGCGGAAATGCTCGGGGTGCTCGCGGTAGATCCACACCGCTTCGAGCACCGTGTCCGCGAGCACCGAGGGCGAGAGGTCGAGGAACTTGAAGCCCGTCGCCATGTGCTCGACCGTATCGTCGAGCCCGCCCACCGCGCGCACGACGGGCAGCGTGCCGTATCGCTGGCTGTAGAGCTGGTTCAGCCCGCAGGGCTCGTACCGCGAGGGCATGACGAACAGATCCGCGCCCGCCTCGATGCGGTGCGCGAGCGCGTCGTTCATGCCGAGGTACGCGCGGAATCGATCCGTCGAGTGGCTGAGCCGCGTGAAGAGATCCTCCGCCCAGCCTTCGCCAGAGCCGAGCACCACGACCTGCACGTCGTGGTTCAGCAGCGTGCCCAGCGCGCCCGCGAAGATGTCGATGCCCTTCTGGTGCACGAGCCGGCTGATGAGGCCGATGATCGGTACGTCGGGACGAACCGGGAGCCCCATCTCGCGCTGGAGCTCCGCCTTGCAGAAGGCCTTGCCTTGCAGATCGTCGGCGTCGAAATGCGCGGCGAGGTGCCGATCCGTCGCGGGGTTCCAGACCTCGTCGTCGATCCCGTTCAGGATGCCGATCACGTCGTTGCCGCGCTCGCGCAAGCAGCCTTCGAGCCCGTGCCCTCCTTCGCTCGTCTGGACCTCCAGCGCGTACCGCGGCGACACCGTCGAGAGCATCGTCGAGAAGTTGATGCCGCCTTTCAGCAGGTTCAGCCGATCGTAGGACTCGAGCGCGCGGTGGTGGAACACGTCCCAGCCGAGGCCGGTCACGGGCAACTCGTGTTTGTCGAACCAGCCCTGATAGCCCATGTTGTGGATCGTCAGGACAGACGCGGCACCGCCGAGCGGAGAGCGGGCGTCGAGCGTCTTCATGTAGATCGGCACGAGGCACGTCGGCCAGTCGTGCACGTGCACGACGTCGGGGATGAACCCGAGCGCGAGCGTGAGCCGGAGCGCGCCGCGCGAGAGGAACGTGAAGCGCGCGAGGTTGTCGCGGTAATCCCCGTTCGAATCGTTGTAGATGCCGCTGCGATCGTAGAGCTCGTCGTGCTCGAGGAGGTAGACGCGCGACGTGCTCTCGCCGAGCCGCGCCTCCCACACCGCGCCCCACGCTTCGCCGCCGCCCACGGGCACGCCGAGCGAGAGCGGCAGCCGTTTGGCCGGGTGTTTCTTCGCCACGCGGTAGCGCGGCATCACCGTGCGGACGTCGTGTCCGCGCGCCGCGAGCGCGATGGGGAGCGCGCCGGCCACGTCCGCCAGGCCTCCCGTCTTGGCGAAAGGGACGCACTCGGAGACGACGTTGAGGATGCGGAGGCGGGGCATGCGTTCAACCGACCGACGGTGCCGGCAGCCTACCACGGCTCGCCGCGTTGACGATCTTCACGAGCCTGTCGATCGAGCGTTCGAGACCAAGCGCCGAGGTGTCGATGATGTGGGCCGCGCGCTCGTAGAGGGCCCTTCGCGCACGCAGGATCGCGCGGAGCTCCTCCATCGCCGCCGGCCGGCTCGCCATGGGCCTCGCGTCGCCTTGGTCGATCACGCGCTGAAAATGGTCTTCCGGGCGCGCGCGGAGCCACACGGTCACGGCCTCGCGGCAGAGGAGCTCGAACGTCTCGTGATCGGTCACGAGGCTGCCGCTCGTCGCGACGATCCCGCGATCGCCGCGCGCCACGAGCCGCTCGAGCTCCTCGCGTTCGAGCCTGCGGAAGTACGCGGTCCCGTGCATCTCGAAGATTTCAGTGAGGCTCATCCCGGCCCGCGCTACGACCAGGCTGTCGAGTTCCACGAAGGGCAAACCAAGCCGGGCCGCCGCGCGGCTCCCGAGCGTGGTTTTTCCCGCTCCACGCAGGCCGAGCAGCGCCACGAGCGGGCCCTTTTCCGCCGCGCGTGGTTCGTCCGTGGGAGCGCTCGCGAGCAGCGCCGAGGCGGATGTATCGAGCGCGCGCGCGATCGCGTCGAGACGAACCACGGACACGTTCGCCTTGCCGCCCTCGACGAGCACCAGAAAGCGCTCGCTCACGCCCGACGCGGCCCCGAGATCCCGCAGCGTCAAACCCGCCGCGCGTCGCCGCTCGCGCACCCGCTCGCCGAGCGATTGCAGGAGCGGCGAGCCTGTGCCTTCCGCTTCCTCTGCACCCGCGTCGGGCTTTTTTCGGGCCGCCACATCATGCACTATATTTCATGAACGCAGCTCCGACAAGCAGTATATTGCTTGACAGCCCATCGCCCCGGTGGTGGAGTTTTCGGCGATGGGCATCGAGAGTGAAAGCAGCGGGGCCAAGGCGCCCCCCATCCGTTTCGAGACACATCCGAGCCGGTACAAGCACTGGAAGCTCTCGTTCGAGGGCTCGATTGCTCGGCTCGTGATGGATGTGGTCGAGGAGGCGCCGATGCGCCCCGGCTACACGCTCAAGCTGAACAGCTACGACCTCGGCGTGGACATCGAGCTCGCGGACGCGGTGGAGCGGCTGCGCTTCGAGCACCCCGAGGTGAAGGTCGTCATCGTCACGAGCGGCCAGCCGCGCATCTTCTGCGCCGGCGCGAACATCTACATGCTCGGTTCGTCGACGCACGCCTTCAAAGTCAACTTCTGCAAGTACACGAACGAGACGCGCCTCTCGCTCGAAGGGGCGTGTAGCGAGAGCGACCAGCACTACGTGGCCGCGCTGAACGGCGTGGCCTCCGGCGGCGGCTACGAGCTCGCACTCGCGTGTGAGAAGATCCTGCTTTGCGACGATGGATCGAGCGCGGTCTCGTTCCCGGAGACGCCGCTGCTCGCCGTGCTCCCGGGCACGGGTGGGCTCACGCGCCTCGTCGACAAACGCAAGGTCCGCCGCGATCTCGCCGACGTGTTCAGCACGCTCGCCGAGGGCGTTCGCGGCAAGCGCGCCGAGGAGTGGCGCCTCGTCGATCGTTCGATCCCGAAGAGCCGCTTCGATCAGGTGGTGATCGAGGAGGCAAACGCGATCGCCGCGCGCACGAAGGACAAGCAGGGCCCGGGCATCACGCTCGCCCCGCTCGAGGTGAAGCGCTCCGCGGACGGCAGCAAGTCGAAGTCCGAGTACAAGTACGTCACGCTCGTCGTCGACAGCCAGACGCGCGTCGCCGAGCTCGAGGTGCGCGCGCCCGACAGTGCGCCGGAGACCACCGTGGAGGCCCTGCACAAGAGCGGCTCCGACGTGTGGGCGCTCCGCGTGTTCCGCGAGCTCGACGATGCGCTGCTCGATCTGCGCTTCAACCATCCGGAGGCAGGCCTCGTGCTGCTCCGGACGAAGGGTGATCCCGAGGCCGTGCGCGCCGCGGACAAGGCGCTCCACGCGCTGCGTGACGACTGGTTCGCCCGCGAGATCCTGCTCAAGATGCGTCGCACGCTGAAGCGGCTGGATCTCACGGCGCGCAGCGTGTTCTCGCTCGTCGAGCCCGGCTCGTGCTTCGCGGGCAGCCTCTTCGAGCTGGCCCTCGCCGGCGACCGGACGTACATGCTCGACGGCGGCGACGAGCCGCCGGTGATCGGCCTCTCGCCGCTGAACTTCGGCCCGTTCCCGATGCCGAACGGCCTCACGCGTCTCGAGACGCGGTTCCTCCACGATCCTTCGGTCGTGAAGCGTCTGGAAGGACAAACCGAGCTCGTCGACGCGGACGCTGCGAAAAAACTCGGGCTCGTGACGTTCACGCCCGACGAGATGGACTGGGACGACGAGGTGCGGATCGCGGTCGAGGAGCGCGCGAGCCTGTCGCCCGACGCGCTGACCGGGATGGAGGCCTCGCTGCGCTTCGCCGGGCCCGAGACGCTGGAGACGAAGATCTTCGGGCGTCTGTCGGCCTGGCAAAACTGGATCTTCCAGCGCCCGAATGCGGTCGGCGAGCGGGGCGCGCTCACGATGTACGGCCGGCCCGAGCGACCCGAATTCGACTGGAGGCGAACGTGAGCTCTGTCGTCAATTCCGAGCGTATCCCGAACAACGTCGATCTCGCGTCCGACAAGAAGCTTCAGCGGGCGCTCGAAGCCTGGCAGCCGAGGTTCATCGACTGGTGGAAGGAGATGGGTCCCGAGGGCTTCCAGGAGGACCAGATCTATCTCCGCACCGCCGTGAGCGTCGATCACGAGGGCTGGGCCCATTTCGACTACGTGAAGATGCCCGACTACCGCTGGGGCATCTTCCTCACGGACCCGGTGGCCGAGCGGAAGATCGGCTTCGGCGATCACATGGGCGAGCCCGTCTGGCAGAGCGTGCCCGGCGAGTTCCGCAACGTGCTGCGCAGGCTCGTCGTGACGCAAGGAGACACCGAGCCCGCGAGCGTCGAGCAGCAACGTCTGCTCGGTCAGTCGTGTCCGAGCCTCTACGATCTGCGCAACCTGTTCCAGGTGAACGTGGAGGAGGGGCGGCACCTCTGGGCGATGGTGTACCTGCTCCACAGCTACTTCGGCCGCGACGGTCGCGAGGAGGCCGAAGCACTTCTCGAGCGCCGCAGCGGCAACCCCGACAAACCGCGCATCCTCGGGGCGTTCAACGAGCCGTGTCAGAACTGGCTGTCGTTCTTCATGTTCACGTACTTCACGGATCGCGACGGGAAGTACCAGCTCCTCGCGCTCGCCGAGAGCGGCTTCGACCCGCTGGCACGCACGACGCGATTCATGCTGACCGAGGAGGCGCACCACATGTTCGTCGGCGAGACGGGCATCCTGCGCATCGTGCAGCGCACCGCAGAGCTGATGAAGAAGAACAAGAACGAGGACGCGCGCGCCGAGGGCGGGATCGATCTGCCGACGATGCAGAAGTACCTGAACTTCTGGTACTCGGTGTCACTCGACCTGTTCGGCGGCGAGATCTCGTCGAACGCGGCAAACTTCTTCGCGTCGAGCCTGAAAGGGCGCGCGAAGGAGGAGAGCTACGAGGATCATCGCGCCGTCGACGGCGTCTATCCAATGGACGTGCCCGTGACCGCAGGGCCGGGCGTGGTGACGGGCTTCCGGCGCGAAGAGGTGCCGCTGCGGAACGCGATGAACGAGGTGTTGCGCGACGAGTACATCGAGGACGCGCAGCGCGGAGTCGACAAGTGGAACCGCGCGCTCGCCGAGGCAGGGATCTCGTATCGGCTCACGCTGCCGAGCCGAAGGTTCCATCGGCGCACGGGGATCTACGGCGGGCTCTACTTCGACGTGCAGGGCAACGTGCTGGCGAAGGAAGACTGGGAGCGCCGTCGCGACGAGTGGCTGCCGAGCGAGGCAGATGAGGCGTACGTGAAGAGCCTCATGACGGCGCCGATCTACGATCCGAAGCAGATGGCGAACTGGATCGCGCCGCCAAAGCACGGGATCAAAGGCCGGCCCGTCGATTTCGAGTACGTGAAGCGCACGGCTTGAGTCTCAGCTGGGAGCGGCTGCGCTGGGGCTTTGCCCCAGGCCCCACCCGGGGCTGTCCGCCCCGGGACCCGGGGCCTGCGCAAGCGCTGGACTTGGGGTCGATGAACTGCGCGATGCGCAGTTCATCGAACAGCCGCTGACAAGACCACCAACGACCCTGCCCTCAAACACAGCAGCTCTTCCCGTCGGCGTGTGGACAAGACCTTCGTGGTCTTGTCACGGGCCCGTGGGAAGAACTGCGCATCGCGCAGTTCTTCCCCCCTCGGTCCAGGCCGTGCCTGGTCCGGGTGCAGGGGCGGACAGCCCCTGCCGGGGTCCGGGGCAGCGCCCCGGCGCCCACGCCCCAGCTCAGCCTACGACGTGTAGGGCGTGACGCCTTGCGCTTCGAAGAGCTCGGCGCGGGCTTCGGAGAGCTCGGTGTTCACCGTGCGCAGACGCTGCGAGAGGCCCTGCACGAAGCTCCAGAGCAGCTTCACCGCGAGCACGGGCTCGCGTCGCATGACGTTCATCATGTCCGTTCGCGTGATGACCATCGTGCGCACCGACTCGAGCGCACGCACCGTGGCCGAGCGCCGCGAGTCGTCGACGAGACCCATCTCGCCGAAATAACCGCCCGTCATGATCGTCGTGATCGCGACGTTGTCCTTCTCGACGGCCACGCGACCGCGCAGGATCACGTAGAGGTCCTCGCCCGGCTCGCCCTCGGTCACGATCGCCGCGCCGAGGGGGTAGCTCTTCACCTCCGAGATCGCGAGGATCTCGGCTTGCTCGCGGTACGTGAGGTGCATGAAGAGCGGGATGCCGCGCAGCGCCTCGTGCTTCGTGAGCGCCTCCGGCTCTTCCGCCGTCGCGCCGTGGAACGAGAGCACGATTGCTGTGATGTTGTCCCGGCCGCCACGCTCGTTCGCGAGGTCGATGAGCTGCTCTGCGAGGTTGTCCGGCACGCTCGCGCAGAGCAAGGGGACCTCCTCGTCCTCGATGTAGCCGTACAGCCCGTCGCTGCAGATCAGGAAGAGGTCGCCCGGCGTGATCTCCACGAGCAGCGTGTCGACCTGCACCGACTCCTGCGTACCCACGGCCCGCGTGAGCACGCTGCGCAGGGCGCTCGTCTTTGCCTGCTCCTTCGTCATCGTGCCGTTCTTGATCGAGGCCGCGACGATCGTGTGATCCTCGGTCAGCCGGTTCGCCACGTCCTGGCGCAGGAGGTAGGCGCGGCTGTCGCCCACGTGCCCGACCACGGCGCGATCCCCGGCGACGGCGAAGAGCACCATCGTCGTGCCCATGCCGCGGAGCTTCGGGTCGTTCTCGGCCATGGTCCAGAGATCGGCGCAGGCGGCCTGGATGGCCGCTGCGACGAGCTCTTGCGCGGCGATGCGGTTCTCCTGGGAGGGGTTTTCCGAAAAGCGCGTCAGCACCTCGACTCGATCGGCCACGTAGGCCCGCGCGACGTCGACTGCGCGGCGCGAGGCGACGTCACCGGCCGCCTGACCACCCATGCCGTCGGCCACGATGTACAGGCCGAGGTCGGGGTCCACGAGGTGACTGTCCTCGTTGCGCTTGCGCTTGCGACCGACGTGCGTCGCGGCCTGCGACGTGACCGTGAGAGGCATGCCCCGCATCCTAGTCGAGGCGAAGGCCGCTTCGGAAGGCGCTACGCGTCAAACCGTGGGCGCGCGTCGTTGGAACGGGAGAAACCCGATTGCGAGCGCGAGCCCGAAGATCACGTGTTCGAGGATCGCCGGACCCACGGGCACGCGCGCTGCGATCGCGCCGAGGCCTACCGCGGGCAACACCGCCTTGTACATGACGAACCAGACGATCACGCCGTACGCCGCGCCGAACACGAGCGTTCGGAACGCGTTCGCGCCGAAGACGAGCAGACCGAACAGCGCGCCCCAGGTGATCGACACGGCGAAATGCACGAGGATGCCGAGCACCACGGCGCCTGCGTCGAAGCCGGGCGCGAATGCGCGATCGTCGAGGAACGGAGCCGAGGCCCACTTGAACACGATCCACGGGTCGACGCCGCGCGCGACCGTCGAGAGGAGCCCGTACAGGCTCGCCACGATTCCCGCGAAAACGCCCGCGATCACGCCGCCCGAGAGCGCGATGATCGCTCGCTGTCTCCCCCTCGCCGCCATGGAGGACCCGTGGCGCCGGGCGGTTGCATGTCAACCGCGGGAATCCTGTCGCAATCGGGCGGGCTCGGCGCCGGAGCCTTGACGCCGGCCGGTGGCTCCCGATCATCCCTCCATGAAAACCAAACTTCGGCGCGATATCGCGCTCTTCTTGGCCTTGGCCTCGGCCGCCGCGCTCGGCGCAGCCGGGGTCTCGTGCTCCTCCACCGGCGGCGGTGGCTCGTCTGCCACCCAGGGAACGGGCGGAGCCGGCGCCTCGGGCTCGGGCGGCTCGGCCGGCTCGGCCGGCGCGGGCGGGGAAGGCGGCGACTTCATCGGCAGCGGCCCCAATCCGAACGGACCGTTCCTTGATTTCCCCGCCGGCCCTCAAATCGACATGGGCGTGCCCGCGCAGGCCCCCGAGCTCTTCCAGGGCACGCCCGCGCAGCCGCAGGGCGGCCCTTGTGTCGCGGAGCCGCCGATGGAGGCGCTCGTCCCGACGAACTGGACGCCGCTGCGATTCGAATGGATCGCGCCGGCGGGGCACAACGTCTTCGAGCTTCGGCTCAAGGTCGACAACCAGGTGAACGAGCTCGTGGTCTACACGACGGCCACCTCGTACACGATTCCCGCGGACATCTGGTCCGGACTCGCGGGGCACAGCGCGGGCCGGGACATCAAGGTGGCCGTGCGAAGTGCGCAGATCGACGGAGGCCAGCTCATCGCCGGGCCGTTTGTCGGCACCGAGGGCGTGGTGCATGTGGCGCCCGTCGCGGCGCCGGGATCGATCGTCTACTGGACGACGGGCGCGCCGGGCTCGGGCAAGACCGCATTGAAGGGTTTTTCCATCGGCGACACCAAGGTGACGACGGTGCTCTCGCCCGAGATCGTGGGTGGAGATACGACGTGCGTGGCTTGCCACGCCTCGTCCCCGGACGGCGCGCTCACGTTTTTCACCCGCGACGCGTCGGTCGGGACGCGGACCGTCTCGGCGCGAAAAGTGGACGGGACGGCGGGTTTGCCCACGGAGATGCAGGTCTCGGCCGTGGCGCTCGGGCTGCTCGGGCGGCAGAAGCAAACGGCCCCGACGCTCTCGGAGAAGCATTACACGGCGCAGGATGCCGTCGCCATCACGGTGATGATCGATCCCACGCTCACGGGGAACAGCTACGAGCTCGTCTGGACCGATCTTCATACGCAGGATCCCGCGACGGGATGGGGCATCCTCCCGCGCGTCGGGGATACCCACGCGCCTGCGTCGCCGACCTTCTGGCACGACGGGACGACCATTGCATACACGACGGCCACGAGCTCCGGCGAGGGCGTCGTCACGGCGATCTCGGACGCCGACATGACGATGGACATCTACACGGTGCCCTTCAACGACCGGCAAGGCGGCAATGCAACGCCGCTGCCTGGCGCGAGTGATCCGGCGTTCGTGGAGTTTTACCCGGTCATCTCGTCGGGCGACACGTTGCTCGCGTTCAATCGGTTCGCGCCGTACAAGCTGCCGAATGGGGCGTGGGCGGATTCGTACGACGAGCCGATGGCGGAGGTCTTCGTGGTCCCGGCGAAGGGAGGGGAGGCGGTGCGCGTGGCGGGCAACGATCCGCCGGCCTGCGTGGATCGGAAGAGCCCGGGCCTCACGAACTCGTGGCCGCGCTGGGCCCCGAGCGCCGAGGTATTCAACGGGAAAAAGTATTACTGGCTGACGTTCAGCTCGAAGCGGCGCGACCTGAACAACCCGCAGCTCTTCGTGAGCGGCGTCGTGACGACCGTGCAAGCCGACGGCTCCGAGGTGATCGACAAGACGTACCCCGCGCTTTACGTGACGTCGCAGGTCCCGGAGGAGAACAACCACACGCCGGCGTGGGACGTGTTCCAGATCGAACCGCCGCAGTAGCAGTCATCGAGGCAAGACACCCCTCGACATTTCTGGTGCTTGACGTGGGGCCCAGTCCTCTGCGCACTGGCTTGCATGCGCTGGGCCAACGTCTTCCTTTCGTGCCTGCTCGTCCTCTTCGCCTTCGTGCAGGGCTGCACCTGCGAGAATGGCAGCGTGCCCCCTCCGGCGCCGGCCGTGATTGCATGCAAGCCCCAGCATCCATCGCTCCCGGCGGTGCGAGCAGACGGGCCGGCGAGGGCGGTCGCGGCCACGCTTTCGGCCTCCTTCTCGCTCACGGACACGGGCGAGGGCGCGATTTCGATTCCGCTCACGGCGCCCCGGGGGCGTGGTGGAATCGAGCCTGCGCTGTCCGTCGCTTATAGCAGCGCCGCGGGCGACGGCGTGATGGGCGTCGGGTTTTCACTCGTGGGCGCGTCGGCGATCACGCGTTGCGCGAAGACGATGGCCCTCGACGGCGAGATCCGCGCGGTCCGATATGACGCGAGCGACACGGCGTTTTGTCTCGACGGCAGGCGCCTGGTGAAGGTCGCGGAGCATGGAGAGACGGTCGAGTACCGGACCCTGCCCGACGCCCACATCAAGGTGCTGGGCCATTTCAAGGGTGAGGAGCCGGCCTCGTTCGAGGCGCTCTTGCCTTCGGGCCACGTCGTCGCGTACGGCGAAGACGAAGGGAGCCGACCACGCGCGCGTGGAGGCGCCTCGCGCGCGTGGCTCTCCTCCTCGATGAGGGACATGCGCGGCAATACGATGACCTACGGCTATTGCTTCGCCGAGGCGGACGGGTACACGGCCGAGTACGCGCTGGACGAGATTCGCTATACGAGCTTCGAAGGCGCGTCGACGCTCCCCGAAACGCGGGCGATATCGCTCGGATATGGCACGCGGGACGCGAGCGACGTGCGGTTCCATCACGCAGGCGGCATGAGGCTGCAACGCTCGCTGCGGCTCGACGAAGTGCAAATGCGCGGGCCGGGGGACACGTTGGTTCGACGATATGCATTCACCTACGACCACAGCGAGACGACGGGGCGGACGCGACTCCTGGAAATGAAAGAATGCGGCGCGGACAACGCCTGCACCGAGCCGATGAGGTTCTTGTATCCGGCGCGGGAGCGGGGCTTTGCCGAGGTCGACACGGGCGTCCCCGCCCCGACCTCGACGCACGCGAGCCCCTTGCTCCTCGACGCCGACGGTGACGGGCTGGATGACCTGCTCGTGCCGGACACGAGCGCGCTGAGCACGCCCCAGAATCCGATCACGGCGTGGAGGATTGCGAGGAACGACGCGGGGACGCTCGGCGCGCCGAAGCTCGCGTATTCGCAAGAATGGCCGCTCGTACCCGAGCCGCCTCCGCCGGCGGACCCCTCCCTCATCCAGCCCGAGCTGGGCACACCCATCGATTATGATCAAGACGGCCGCGCGGACGTGCTGCTCCACGACGTGCGCGGGTGGAAGAACGACCATATCGTCCTTCGATCGAAGGGGGACGGCACCTTCGAGGAGATCGATACCGGGATTCCGAGGCCGTTCCCGCTCGGCGCGACGCCGCACGGCCTGCGATCGAGCGGTGGATCCGTGCATCTGGCGGACGTGGATGGAGACGGCGTGCCGGACTTGATCCAATGCGAGGATCATGGTGACGCCCCGGATCCGACCCTGTCTTCGTGGAGACTGCATTTGTGGCGACCGGGCGGCTTCGAGCCGACCTTCTCGCCGATCGCGCTCCTCGATGGGTATGGGTGCGGCGTCGAGGTCCATACTGTCGACATCGACGCGGACGACAAAGTCGAGCTCGTGATGCCAGGTTTGCGCATCTTTGGCGGCGACGAAGCCGTACAGCTCGCGACCTATACCGCGTTCGCACGAGCGAGCGACGGGACGTGGACGAGCGTCGATACGAAGTTGCCGCTCGTGCCGGTGGGCGGTCGCGTGATGTTCCTGGACGTCAACGGGGATCGACTGCCGGACGCCGTGACGGGCGGTTTCTCGGATACGCGGCTCTACACGAGGCTGAATACGGGGCACGGCTTCGACGCGTCGCCGATGCATAGCCTCGCATGGGATGGGGTCTTCCCGCAGGACACCTATTTTCGTCTGGCGACACCGCTCGATTTCGACGGTGACGGCCGGATGGATCTCCTCATGCCGCTCCGCGCGGGAGGCGGCCTGCTGCCGAGGTGGACCGTGCTCTGTGCGGCGAGCGGAGAGCTCACCTTCGAGCCCGTCGATGCGGGGATTCCCTTCGAGGCCGAGCTCGGCGACGCCATCACGCTCGCGGATCCTCGCGGGCCTCGCGTCTCCGACGTGAACGGCGATGGTGCCAGCGATATCTTGATGTTCATCGGGAACGCGCTCCGCGTGTTTCGCAACGAGGCAGTGGACCCCGACAGGGTCGTGGGATTCTCGGACGGCGTGAACGTGGATCCCCCCAACGTCGAGCTTTCGTATGGACACATGATCGAGGATCCGGACCATTATGATCCGCGGGCCGACCCGGCGAATGGCTGCGCGTATCCTCGTGTCTGCGCCGTCGGCTCGCGCCGCGTGGTGACGAGCTACGCCACGATCGACGGAAACGGCGGCCAGCGACATTTCGACGTGCGCTACGAGGACGGCCGGTACGATCGCCGCGGGCATGGCTTTTGGGGCTTCTCCGCGCGTGTGGTCACGGAGCGGGAGACGGGCGCGGAGACGACGGACCTCTACGACAACCGCACCTATCTCGAATCCGGCGAGGTCGAGGCGTACCCCTTCGCGGGCCAGGCAGAGGGGCGGCATCTACGCTTCCCGTCGCTCGATCCTGAAAAGGACGAGGTCTCTCTCGTGGACGTGACGCCCACCTATATCCCCACGGAGAATGGCAAGAGCTATTTTACATTGCCCCTCACGCGGCGAACACAGCGGAGACAAGGCGCGACGCTCCTGCGCGACACGACGACGGAGGTCCTCGATTTCGATGCCTTCGGCAACGTGCTCGAGGTGCATCAATCGACCCTCGGCGTGGACCTGACCCTGCACACGACGCGCGTCGTCGAGAACGACACCGAAAGGTGGGTGCTCGGGCAGGTCCAGAGCCAAAAGGAGTGCAGCGCGGCCGCGGGAATCTCGCAATGCCGTACACGGACGCAAACGACGAACACGTTCGGCGAAGTCGAGACGGCGTCCCTCTCGACCGATGACGGCGGCCTCGAAGCGAGTTTGTTCGTGAAGTACGAACGAGACGAATTCGGCAATGTCACGACCGTGACGGCGGACGACGCCTTCGGGCACCATCGGGTCTGGCGCACGGCCTTCGATGCGGAGGGCATCTTTCCGGAGCAACGCACGAACCCGGCCGGGCACGTCACGCGCTCGAAATACGACAGCCGCTTCGGTATGCCGATCCGAGAGACCGATCCGAATGGACTCTCGACCGAGTGGTCTCACGACAGCCTGGGCCGGTTGCAGCACGAAAAGAGGCCCGACGGGTCCGAGACGTGGATGGATCTGTCGCGCGGGCCGGACGGGCACATCGTGAAGAGATCGAGGACGACCGGGGGCGCCGAGGACGAGGTGATCCTGGACGGTCTGGGTCGGCCGATTCGCCATTTCTGGTACGGTCCGGATACGATCGAGGGAGAGGGAGAGCCGCCTCGGTTGATGCAGGTCATCGAATACGACGATCGCACGGGGAAGGTCCGGAGGCGCTCGGTGCCGACGAGCGAGGGCACGCCCGACGCCGAACTTCTCTTCGACGAATACGAATTCGACATGCTGGGGCGCGAGATCGTGCACACGACGCCCTGGGGGGCCGTCACGAAGACGACCTATGATGGCCACTTCGTCGAGGTGCTCGATGCGCACTCGCACCTGACCGTCACCGAGCACGACGCGCTCGGTCGTCCCGTGATCGTCACGGACGCGGCGCATGGGAAGACGGCGTCCACGTATGCGCCCTTTGGCGTGCTATCGAGCGTCGAGGATCCTGGCGGCGCCGTGACGCGGATCAAGCGTGATGCCCTGGGGCGCCCGCGGGAGATTGACGATCCGGATCGAGGCAAGACGACGCTCGTGCATGATGGGTTCGGCGGTTTGCTATCGACGACGGACGCGCTCGGGCGCGTGACGACATTCGAAGTGGACGCGCTGGGCCGCGTGACGTCGCGCGTCGACAAACAAGGCGGAGCGACGTGGACGACGCTCTTTACGTGGGACACGGCGGCGCACGGCATCGGGCGACTGCGGGAGGTGACGAGCCCGGATGGCGTCAAGAGGTATACGTATGACGATCGGGGGCGAACGGAGAGCATGACGCTCTCGGTGGTCGGGGCGCAATTCGAGGTGCGTTCGTCGTACGATGCCTTCGGCCGCGTGTCGTCGATCTCGTATCCTGGCGTCGAGCCTTTCTCGGTGACGTACACGCATGACGATCATGGCCATCGGGTGGCCGTGCGTGACACCTTCACGGGCGCTGCCTACTGGCGCCTCTCCGAGGTGGACGAGGCGGGGCGAACCCGGAAGGAAGTGTTCGGGAACGAGGTCGTGACCACGCGGAGCTATTTTCAGGACAAGCAGGCGCTCCACCGCGTGTGGACGATGTTCGGCGCGACGAAGATCCAGGATCTATCGTATGAATTCGACGCGCGGCTGAACCTCACGAGCCGCACGGACGCGCTGCAATCGCAGAACAAGACGGAGCGATTTCGCTATGACGCGCTCGATCGCTTGACGTGCGCCTACTTCAGCGCGCCGCTGAATCCGGCCGCTCCCTGCAACAGCTCGTACGCGTATGCGCCGAATGGGAACCTCCTCTCCCGGTCCGACGTGGGCGCGTACGTGTATGGCAATTCCCTGCATCCGCACGCGGTGACGAGCGCGGGCGGGGACGGGTATTCCTACGACGCGGTCGGCAACCAGGTGGCCCGTCCCGGCGCGACGGTGACGTATACGCCCTTCGATCTCCCTCGCGCGATCACGATGGGCGCGGCGACGACGACGTTCGGCTATGACGGCGACGAGACGCGGATTCGAAAGACGACGCCGACGAAGGAGACGATCTACGTCGGGGACCTCTACGAGCGGATCGAGGACAAGGCGACGGGGGCGGTGGAGCATCGGTATTCGGTGCACTCGCCGGAGCGGGTGGTCGCGATTGTGACGCGGGGAGGCGCGGAGGCGGGGACGCATTACCTGCACGTGGATCACCTGGGCTCCATCGAGACCGTGACGGACGAGCAAGGGAGCCAGGTCGAGAAGCGCAGTTATGATCCGTTCGGGCAGCGGCGAAACGTGATCTGGGGATTGCCGCCGCCGGCCTCGTCTTCGAGCAAGGCGACGACCCGGGGTTTTACCGGGCACGAGGGCGACGACGAGCTCGGCCTCGTGAACATGAAGGGCCGGATGTTCGATCCGCGGCTCGGGAGGTTCTTGACGACCGATCCCGTGATCGCGGACGTATTCGACGGGCAGAGCCATAACCGATACAGCTACGTCGTCAACAACCCGCTTTCGCTCGTCGATCCGACGGGGTTCGCGCCGGCGGGCGGGGTCGTGCAGCAGCCGGGGTATCCGGACGTCCCGCTGCCGGAGGATCAGATTCGGCCGAGCCCGCGGTTTCTGGCGGGGCAGGAGGTGCGTCGGCTGCTCGCGCACGAAATCGATCCGCCGGGCGTCGGGGCAGGGGCGCCCGCGACGGACGTGGATACGACGGGGAGCAAGAGCGCGGCGAGCGTCGATCTGCCGACGGTGGAGATCCCGCACCCGTCCGGGCCGGGGACGGATGATCCGTTTGGCGTGTATCCGCCGGACGTGATGCTGGATTCGAGCCCGATTCCGTTGTTCGAGCAGCTCTTCGCGGGCGGGCCGGGCGGCGGGCGGACCGCGTTCGTCGTGCAGGAGGAGGGCGGGATCGGGCGGGATTTGTCGATCCTGTTCGGGCCGGAGCGGGAGGTGATTCTGCTGCGGCCGCAGATCGGGGATCCGGTCCTGCGCGACCCGAGGGAGCAGGCCGCGGGGCGGCTCTTCTTCGAGGGGACGCTGGTGCTGGGCGCGGTATTGACCCCCGGACCGGAGGATGATATCGCGCTGCTTGGTGGTAGGGCCCTGCGGCGGGGTCCGAACGCCGCAGGGGGTGGAGCAAGGGTTGGCGAATTCTCCGTCATCGACTGGAGGGGCTATCCAACTGGAGTGGCGAAGCCGACGGGCCCCTTCCGCCTTCTCGAGGGCGCCGAATACCAAGCGGCGCGGGAAGCTGCGAACAAGGCGAACGTCGCTCTTCGAGCCGCCGATCCGGCCAGGCACGCCGGGAAGCAGATCCACGAGATCCATCCTGTAAAGTTTGGCGGAAGCCCGACGGCCCCCGCGAACAAGGTGGCGCTGACGCCGTCCGAACACGCGAAGTACACGACGTTCTGGAACCGGCTGATGAGGGATATCCAATGAGTACGCTTGACGCCTTCTTGGCGACAGCCCAGACGCGGGCTGGAGCCAAAGACTCGGAGATCGCCTTGGTAGAACGCGAGATTGGTCAGCGATTGCCGGACGACTACAAGGCGGTCCTCCGTCGAAGCAATGGTCTTGAGGGGTTTGTTGCTCCGCATGCGTATCTCATGCTCTGGTCGATTGGTGGGATCCGCTCTCTAAATGACGCCTACTCCGTCGCGGAGTTTCTCCCAGGGGTCATCCTCATCGGCACAGATGGTGGCGACACGGGCTACGGCTTCGCGTGGGGGGAAGCAACGGCACGCTACATCAGCGTGCCGCTGATTGGCATGGAACCGAAGGCGGTGTCGATTCTCGGCAGCGCTTTGACCGATCTCATTAACCAACTGAGGAAGGAGAGCACGACCTGATGCATTATGCGCCTGGTCGAACGCGCTTTACGAGGCCGCTGATGAATGACCATACCTTCAAGACTGGCGTTGAGCGCGCACTTCTCTCGGCAGGGTTCGAACGGCACGGGAAGTTGCTGAGGCGGCATGACTCAAGCGTCTGGACGCTCGTCGGTACAGAGAAGGGGTTTGGACAGCAGTGGCACATCAACGTGGGATTCTGGCTAGAAGCACTGGGAGCTGCATGCCCTGCGCAGGTTGAGAAAACGCACCTCTACTTTCGCCTTGAGCGTCTATTCCCAGAGCACCACGAAACGATAGCGTCAGCAGGTGCGCTTGATGACCAGAAGCAATCAGAGGCATTCGGTAAGCTCAACGCGCTCCTTGTCGGCGAGATCGAGCGTGGACTCCGCGCGCTCGGCACCGAGGCCGGGCTCCGCAGTGCAATGGCAGCGGGCCGACTCACGCAGGGGCTGATCACAAAGGAGGCCCGCGAACACCTTCGAAGAGCGTAGCGCGTAAAGAGTTGCCCGGCGTGTGCCGCTGCGATCGAGGGGGCCGGAGCAAGAGCCGTAACACCGCTATGAGCCAGGTGAACTGGTGCGCCTAGTCGAACGCGCTCTCGGGTAGCCTTCGCGCCTCCTTGCCGGAGGATCACATTCGGCCGAGCGCGTGGTTTCTGGCGCGCAGGAGGTGCGCCGGCTGCTCCCGCCCCCGTCTGGGCCCGAGCGCCGGGTGGACGGGCGCTCGTCGTGCAGGAGCAGGACGGCACCACGCCGCCCCCGCATCGGCCGCTTCTGCCGCATGGCGCGCGGCGCGCATCGTTGCGCGAGCGACGCCCACCTCGTGGCGGTAGCCCCGGAAACGTCGCGCGACGCACGTCCACGCCGTGGCCGAGGGTGCGGAAACGTTGCGCAAGCGGCGTCCAGGTCCTGGAGGTGCGTTCGGAAACGTTGCGCGAGCAGCGATCACCTCGTGGCGGTGGGCTCGGAAACGTTACGCAACCGGCGTCCACGCCGTGGCCGCGCCTCGCGCAACGATGCCGCGCCCTCGTCCATCACGTGCGGCGCGCTCGCGCAACGTTGCGCGCTCTTCTCCACGAGAAAACCATCACCGGCGCCGCGACGCGAACCTCTTGACGATCCCACGACCATGATGTGTGCTCCCTCGCGCTTTCCTGAGAAAGGATCTGCCTGATGTCCGTACTCCCGAACGCAAAGACTCCCATCGACAAGTGCGAGCACAAGAGCCTGCACACACGGACGATGCTCACGAAGTTTCAGGACGTCCCCGCCCTGGATGGTCTCGCCGCCAAGCTGGAGGCCGCGACGAGCCTGCTCCTCGCGACGCAGGACGCCTACAACGCGAGGGTCAAGGCCCTCATCGTCGTCCGCGTGGAGGTGAAATTCACGGACCTGCTCGCGGACCGGGCCGTCCGTCTCTCGCTCAAGCGCGCGGAGATCGAGGACGGCAAGCCCGGCGGGAAGATCGTGTCGATGCTGTTCCCCAGCGGATCGACGCCCATCATCAAGCCCGTAGGCAGCACGCAGGTGCAGGAAATGCGCGCGCTCGAAGGTCGATACGCAGAGGTCGGGGGGATGTATCCAGCAGCCGTCGACGAGGCGCAGAAAATCACGACACTCCGCATCCGCTACGAGCAGGCCCTCGACGCACGGCGAATGGGAATGGAATCAGCCGCGCAGGCACGCGCCGCGCGCAATCTGGCGAAAGAGGAGTTTCTCGACGTCTTCGCCGAGGTCGCGAATCGAATCAAGGCCGCCTTCCCGCGCGACAAGGCGACGCAGGATCTCTTCTTCCTGAAGGACAAAGTCGCCGCAGACGACGGCGATACGGACGACGCAGACAGCGGGGACGACACGGGCGAGGCATAGGATCACAAGCCGTCTCGCTGGGGCTTCGCCCCAGACCCGACCAGGGGCTATCCGCCCCTGGACCCGGACCAGCGCAAGCGCTGGACCCGGGGTCGATGAACTGCGCGATGCGCAGTTCATCGAACAGGCCAGGTCAAGACCGGCAGCGGCGTTATCCACGAAGACAGCCGCGCGGCTGGTTCGGCTGGCAATCCGGCTTCTTCGTCGGCCTGTTTGAAAAACTGCGCGGAGCGCAGTTTTTCAACCCTGCGTCCAGGGCTTGCCCTGGTCCGGGGTCGAGGGGGCGGACAGCCCCCCGCGGGGTCCGGGGCGGCGCCCCGGTCCGCTTCAGGTATCAAGGAAGGGCTTCGAGCTCGCCTTCCGCCTCTTTCACGTCCTTTGTGAACTCCTTGATGTGGCGGTCTCGCTCCTCGCTCTGCCATTCCGCGTCGGAGAATACGCTCTCCGGGTAGGCCTTCGTCGTGTGGAATGGCCCGTCGCGCCCCGGGACGAGCTCGCGGTCGGGGTAGGTGTCTTCCTTGAGAAGGTATGCCTCCACGTCGCGCAGCACGAATGGCGATTTTGCTCGCTCGTCGAGGACGAGTTTGCCGAAGATGCACATTTTTGCTTCCTGCGCGCCCGCGCCGAGTGGGTCGTTGTGCTCGAGGTACGCGAATCCGTCCCCCTCGGCGTCGTCCACGCGGCCCACGACCACGTAGCGGCCTGGTTTGTCCACCGCGAGACGCAGGTACAAGCAGAGCGAGCCATTCTCGATGACCTCGCGCACGTCGCCCGTGAGGCGGGCCGGCGGCGCGGGCGTGTACACGACGTTGAATTGCGCGGCGCCTTCCTCGCCCTCGATGCGCAGATCGAGGTTGATCGCGATGGGACCGTGATATCCGCCGAACCCCTCCTTCGCCGGGGCGAAGAGCGCGGCGATTGTGGACCCGCCCGCGCCTTCGTCGGCGAATGCGACGCGGGCCGGGGGCATCGTGCTCGCTTGCGGCATCGTCTCCGGGACGCGGGCTTCGGCGCGGAGAACCTCGCAACGCGCGGGGCCGTCGCTCGTCGTACACGAGGCGACGAGGCGCGCGGCCTCGTCGCCCACGAGATACAAGCGATCTTGCTCCAGCGTCACCCGCGCGTCCGTGAGCTTGTGATCCGGGCGCGCGAGCGGCAGCGTGTTTTTTGCGACGGAATGCGGCTTCTGGAGGTCGGGTTTTTCCGAGAGCGGGCGCGCGCCGGGCGGGTAACGTGTCGCCTGCACATACCCTTCGAGCGTGTGCCGCGCTCGCTCCAGACGTTTTTCGGCGATTTGGCGCGCGCTTGCCTCCGCGTCCTCGCCCGTGCCGGCGTTTTTCGAGCCCACCCACCGTGGCTTCGGGCCTGCCTGGTCGCGGCCAGGCGCGGAGCCCGCGGATTGCGCGGGGGATGCGGCGAGCAGATCGTCTTCGGAGGGCGCGCGCCGCGGCGAGAGGCGGTCGCGTTGCCAGAAGAGCAGGAGGACCGCGGCGAGGACGGCCGCCCCGATGACGAGGCGCCGCCGTCCCGGCCGCGGGGAGGCCGTTGTTCCTGCCGAGCGTTTCGTCACGCGGCGGGCTTACTTGGCGAAGTTGACCATGTCGGTGCGCACCGGGGCGATGATGCCCGCCCAGGCGCCGTTCGCGTAATGGTTGTACTGCTCCGACGTGTCGACAAGCGCGACGTTGTGGTACGACCATTTCTGCTTGCCGTTGCTCGTCGCGGCCGTGCCCGCCGTGAGCGTACCGTCGCAGAAGAGGTCGCCCGCGTTGCAGAAGCCGCCCGTCACGGAGACGCCGCCGGTCGAGTGGTACCCGACCGCCTCGTCGTCCTGGCCGGCCAGCGTGGCCGAGTAGAGCGTGCCCTTCGCGCCCGCGAACATGTCAAACCAGATTCCGCGGGTCTGGTTGTGGTCGTAGAGCGCGCGCATCGTGGCCGTCTTCAGGTCGTCCGTGAGCGCGTCGCTCACCGCCCAGGCGCCGATGTTCGCGAGCTCGCTGCCGCCGCCGGCGCCGCTCGCGACGTCGACCCACTTGATGTTCCAGCCGGTCTGCGTGCCGCCCGCATTGCCGCACGTGCCGTCGGCCGCGGGGCTCGCGTTTTTGATGCTGCGCGTCGAGCCGCCGAATTTGTCGAGCGCATACCCGATCTGGGCGTCGCCGGCGCTGTGGGCGGCGATGTAGCACCAGTTCGCGCCCGTACAGTAGCAATCGAGGGCGTTGCGGATGCGGAAGTTCTGCTCGGAGATGTGGCTCTTGCCGTCCCAGTTGACGGCCTTCTTGTTGATGCCGGCCGCGGTCGCCGACGAACCCCAGTAGGAGAAATCGGTGTACGTGCCCGCCTTGGTCGCCGTGCCGGTGTTCCGGCCGTGAATCCAGAGCGAGTAGTTCGTTGCCGACGCGTCCGGAGCGACGAGGAGCGCGGCGGCAGCCAGAGGTGCGAATGCGAGGAGGAGAGAGGCGCGGGACATCCTTCGAGGAGAATCGAGGGGGCCTTGGGTGTCAAGCGGGAACCCGGCCCGCGCCATTCGAACGAATTGCAGAATGGTGGAGCTTTTCCGCGCGGGGTGGAAGGAGCCGTGAGCAGGGGTGGTCGGAATGGTGATCAGGTGGCGCGCATGCAGAGGTCGGTGACCGGGGCCATGCGTAAGGATCTTTCAACGGTCGGGGTGTGGCGGGTAGCATGGACGGTCATGGGACTCCTCACCCGCCGCCGCGCGTCATGCGCGCTCTCGATGTCGGCGCTCCTCGCCTTGCTCCCGGCCTGCGAGCCGCTCGCGGACGACATGGATTTCGTCCGTCAGGAGGTGCAGGTCACGACGCGCAGCACGCTCGTGCCGCCTGCCGATCCCGCGCCCGCCACGCTCAAGGTGATGGCCTGGAACGTGAAATACGGCGCCGCGCGGATCGACTTCTGGTTCGATTACTGGGGCGATCGCGTGCAGATGACGAAGCAAGAGGTCGTGGAGAACATGGCCGACCTCTACCGCCTCGTGAACGAGTACGACCCCGATATCCTCATGACCGAGGAGATCGAGGTGAACTCCCGGCGCAGCGCCTATTACGACATGGTGCAGGGCATGCTGGAGGGCACGAGCCTCAACTACGCGGCCTACATCCAGACCTGGAACAGCCGCTACGTCCCCTCCGAGGGCGTCGGCCGGATGGATCTCGGCAACGCGATCTTCTCGAAATACCCCATCACGTTCGCCGAGCGGATCCGGCAAGAGGATCGCACCGATCAGGACGCGCTCACCGCCAAGTTCTACATTCACCGCATGATCGGGCGCGCCGTGATCGACGTGGGCGCGGGGAGGGACGTGGCCGCGTACGTGGTGCACACCGAGGCCTACGACGTCGACGGCACGAAAGGCCGTCAGATCCAGCAGATCTACGACGAGATCAAAAAAGAGACGCTCCCGTTCGTGGTGGGCGGCGATTTCAACGAGCTGCCGCCGACCGCGATCAAGCTCGTCGGTTTTCCCGATGAACACCCGAGCTCGATCGGCACCGAGTTCGAGCAGCCCCCGTACACGCCGGAGATCATGCAGAAGTTCTACGACGATTTCGTTCCCTGGGTGAGCCTCGAAGCCTACGGCACCACCGAGGCCGATCAGAAGCGTTATTTCACGCATACCGTGGCCGGGCCGCTGCGACCCGACGAGCAGGGCAATCCACAGTTCTGGAACCGCACCCTCGATTATCTCTTCGTCACGAAGGCCGACGCCTGGGCCCCGGGATCGACCGACGTGCTCCAGGAGCCGGGGAGGCAAGGGATCACGAGTGATCCGCTGCTCCTCAGTGATCACGCGCCGGTCGTGGGGACCTGGGTGCTCGGGGGAGGGACGCCGTGAAGCGAGCGTGGTTTGCCGTGATCGGGCTCTTCGCCCTGCTCTCGCCGGCCCTCGCCGAGGCCGAGCCCATGGATGCGCGCGAGACGGCGCGGGTGCTCGACAAGGGAAAACTCTCCGGCGGGCTGATGTCGCCGTTCGAGCTCGGGCTCGGCGGCGGCTGGGAGGTCACGACGATGATCGTGCCGTGGCTTTTGCTCTCGCCGAACCTCACGTTCCGCGGCGAGCTCGGCCATCTCGGCAAGGGCGTCGTGGTGACGGGCGAATACGGACTTTCCGTGCCGACGGGCGCGATGCGCCTGACGCAGGGATATCTGTTCCCGAACTGGGAGAATGCGGGGCAGCGGCCCGGCTGGGTGGTCGCGCCGACGGCGGGGCTCTGGATCTCGGGCGGCGAGCGCGGGGTCCTGACGGGACGGCTGGAAACGACGGTCGGCCTTTCGCTCGGAGACAACCCCGCCACGCCCCTCGAGACGTACGCGCCGCTCGAGCTGCTCTTCGCGCCGGCGCTGAACGGGTTTCGGGTCCGGACCGGCCTGGCCTACGATTACGCGATCCTCGATTGGCTGCGAGCGCGTGCCGCCGTGAACGGATATGCGATCGGGCGGAGCCCGCACCCGCCGCGCTCGCCGTTCTACGCGAGCGCCGAGGTCGGGCTCGAGATCGGGCTCGGCAAGACGCTGCGCGTGGCGCTCGGGGGGATCTGGTACAATTACGATCAGCGCGAAAAGGTCCTCCAAAAAGGGGAGGACGGGCGGTGGCGCAGGGTCCCCGTGCGATCGAACGATTTTTTCCCGACGTTCGACTTGATTCTGCGGCCCCGGTGAAGCGAGGCTAGGGGTCTCTGGGGGAGGAGCGACCCGTGGAACATCTCGTGCAATTGCCGTCGGTCTCCGAGGAGCTCAGCCGGCGCTTTCTGATCCGCCGCTGCCTCGGGCAGGGCGGCTTCGGCGTGGTGTACGAGGCGTTCGATCGATCCCTCGGCTCGGACGTCGCCCTGAAGGCGCTGCTCTCCATGGATCCGGCGGCGCTTTATGCCTTCAAGCAGGAGTTTCGCGCGCTCGCCGACGTCGCGCACGAGAACCTCGTCGGGCTGCACGAGCTCTTCTTCGACGACGGTCGCTTCTACCTGACGATGGAGCTCGTGCGTGGCGTGAGCTTTCTCCGCCACGTGCGCCCGAGCCGTGAAGAACGGAGCGACGCGTCGGCGATCACGCTCCCGCCCTTGCCCACGGCCCAGTGCGCGATGGCCGTCACCATGGACGTCCCCGCCGTCGCGGGGCCGCACGGGACGCTCGCCATGGCGACCTTGCCCCTCGACGGAAATCAGGCGTCACGCCCGCCGATCCAGCAGCCCGACGCGCACGGCGAGCTCGACGTGGATCGGCTGCGCCAGAGCCTCGTGGGGCTCGCGAAGGGCGTGGCCGCCATTCACCGCACGGGCCGCGTGCATCGAGATCTCAAGCCCTCGAACGTGCTCGTGACGCGGGAGGGCCACGTAAAAATCCTCGATTTTGGGCTCGTGGGGTCGTTCGAGTCGCTCGCGCGGGATCGCGTGCTCGTGGTGGGCACGCCCGCGTACATGTCGCCCGAGCAAGCGACGGGTGCGTCGGGGGATGGAAGCTCGGACTGGTACTCGGTCGGCGTGATGCTGTACGAGGCGCTCACGGGCATCGTGCCGCACCTTTTCGAAGGGACGAGCATCGAGAATCTGCTTTACGCGAAGCACCTCGTCGATCCGCCCGATCCGCGGGAGATCGCGCCCGGCGCGCCGGCCGATCTTTCGGAGCTCGCCCTGCGCCTGCTCGCTCGGGATCCGAGCGCGCGCGCGGGCGCCGAGGACATTTTTCGGGTGGTCCGCGCCGCGCGGGAGAGCGCGCCGCCCGCGGCGCCGGGGAAGCGCGGCGCGAAGTCGAGCTTCATGGGACGCGCGCGCGAAATCGCGGCGATGCGCGAGGCGTGGAGCGCGTGCGTCCAGGAAAACCAGCCCGTGGTGCTGCACGTGCACGGCACGTCCGGGATGGGCAAATCGGATCTCGTGCGGCATTTCCTGGATGTGCTCGCCGAGGAGCGTGCGCCGATCATGCTCGAAGGCCGCTGCCACGAGCGCGAGTGGGTGCCCTACAAGGCATTCGACGGCGCGATCGACGCGCTCGCGCGGTTTCTCGGGGAGATCGATTCCGAGGATCGCGGAGCGCTCTTGCCCCCCGGTTTTTCCTCGCTCGCGCGTCTGTTCCCCGTGCTCGGAAGGCTCGCGGAGGAGGGGAGCGAGCCGGAGGCGCCCGATCCGCACGAGCTCCGGCGGCGCGCGTTCGAGGCCCTGCGCAGGCTCTTCGCAAACCTCGCGGAAGAGCGGCCGGTGGTGCTCTATCTCGACGATCTGCAATGGGCCGACGCGGACAGCGCGGCGCTGCTCGAAGCCTTGCTCGCGGCGCCCGCGCCGGAGCTTTTCCTCGTCGCGAGTTATCGCACCGAGGAGGCGCGCGGATGCGAGCTCGTCGGGCGGTTGCCCTCGGCCGAGGCGCCTGCGCCGGGCCTTCTGGCGCGCGAGGTCGTCGTGGGGCCGCTCGCGACCGAGGATGCCGAGGCGCTCGCGCTGTCGATCCTCGCCGAGGACGGCGAGGAGGCGCGAAGGATGGCGGCGCGGATCGCGCGGGAAGCCGCGGGGAGCCCGTTTTTCGTGCAGGAGCTTTCGAGGTATCTCCTCGCCGGTCATACGAGCGAGGGGCTCGACATGCGCGGGGTCGTGGCGGCGCGCGTGGCGCTTTTGCCGGCACCGGCGCGGCTCGTGCTGGAGATCGTGAGCACGGCGGGCAGGCCGATCGAGCCCGTGCTGATCAAGGAGGCCGCGGCGCTCGGGGACGAGGAAAACAGCCGCGCGCTCGCGGTGCTGCGGGCCGAGGGCCTGCTCCGCGCGAAGGGCGGGCGCGACGAGGCGCGCGTGGAGACGTACCACGACAAGATCCGCGAGTCCGTGGTGCAGGGGCTCGCCGAGGGAGATCTGCGCGCGCGGCACCGCGCGCTCGGTCACGCGATGGAGCTGATGAGCAACGCGGATCCGGAGGCGCTCGCGATGCACTTCCGGACAGCCGGCGAGCCTTCGCGCGCGCGGGCCTACATGGAGCGCGCGGCGCAGCGGGCCGAGCACGTGCTTGCGTTCGATCGGGCCGCGACGCTCTATCGGTTGGCGCTGGAGCACGCGGAGGCCGCGGATGTGGGGGCGCTCGAGCTCGGGCTGGCGAGCGCGCTGGCGAAGGCGGGGCGCGGGGCGGAGGCGGCGAACGTGTTCCTCTCCGCGGCGACGAAGCTCGACGCGCGGCCGGCCCTCGTGGCGCGGCAGCGGGCCGTCGAGCATTTGTTACGCGCGGGGCATGTGGACGAAGGCCTCGCCGCGGCCCGGGAGCTCTTGCCGGCCGTGGGCCTTCCGTATCCCGCGACGCCGCGGCGCGCGTTCGTCAACGTCGCAGTGGCCCGCGTGAAGCAGAGGCTCCGCGGCTACCATTTCCAGGAAAAACCCGAGCACGCGATCGACCCCGCGGCGCTCCATCGCATCGATCTTTGCTGGTCGCTCGGCAACGGGCTCGGCGGTGTCGACGCGGTCCGCGGCGCCGATTTCCAGGCGCGGCACCTTGCGCTTTCGCTCGAGGCCGGCGAGCTCTACCGCATCGCGCGGGCCTTCTCCTGGGAGGCCGTGCTGCGCAGCCTCGGCGGCGGCGAGAAGAACATCGCCGATGCGCGGGATCTCGCGGCGCGGGCCGAGGCGATCGCGCTCCGCATCGGCCATCCGCACGCGCTCGCGTGGTCGTGCGCGGGCAAGGCGCTCGCGGCGCACAATGCCTACGAGTTTCGCGAGGCCGTGGTGCTCTGCGAGCGAACGATCGCCCTCTTCCGCGAGGCTTGCAGCAACATCGCCTGGGAGATCGCCTCCATGTACGCCTGGTGGCTGCTCACGGCGCTCTTCTACGTCGGCGACGTCCGCTCCCTGCTCGACCTCTTGCCACGGTGCCGGAGCGAGGCCGAGGCGCTCGGCGATCGGTACATGGAGACCGCGCTCGGCGCGTTCATGACGCCAATGAGCCTGCTCCTCGAGGACCGGCCCGAAGAGGCCGTCGCGTCGAGCAAACACGCCCTCGCGCGCTGGACCACGCGCGGCTTCCACACGATGCACTGGGGCGCGTTTTATTCGAGCACCCAGGCCCTGCTTTACCTGGGCGAAGGCAGCCGCGCGTACGCGGCCGTGCATGGGCAAATCGGAGCCCTTCACGCGGCGATGATACCGCGCACGGTCAAAGCGATCCGGCTGCGGCTCTTCGATCTCCAGGCACGAACGGCGCTCGCACGGGCGCGCGAGGTCGCGAATCCCGAGCCCCTCGTCCGCGAAGCCCTCTTCCTCGCCGAGCGCCTCGACGCGGAGCGCTCCCACTGGTCCGACGCGTGCGCGCTCGGCATTCGCGCGGCTGTATTCGCGCGGCGCGGCGACGTGGATCGTGCCCTCGTTTACCTCGCGCGCGCGCGCTCCTCGTTCCGCCGCTCGGACATGGAGCTTTTCGCGCGCCTCACCGAGCGCCGCATGGGCGAGCTCGAAGGCGGCGAGGCGGGGCGGGCGCGGATCGCCGAGGTCGACACGTGGCTCGGCGCGCAAGGCGTGCCGCGGCCGGATCTGCTCGCCCGGGCCTTGCTCGCCTTCTGACCGCGCTTTACGAGACGCGGGAACATGCAGAAACACGCGGTCGTCATCGGTGCGGGCATGGCGGGCCTCTCGGCGGCGCGGGTGCTCGAGCGATTCTTCGAGAAAATCACGATTCTCGATCGTGACGAGCTCCCGGAGGGGCCCACCGCGCGCGCCGGCGTGCCGCAGGCGAGGCACGTGCATGCGCTCCTCACGCGAGGAGCCAAGGAGCTCGAGGCCATGTTCCCGGGCTTCCTCGCGGAGTACGAGGCGAAGGGCGCGCGCAGGCTCGACGTCGCCCACGAGGGCGCGATCCTGCGATATTCGGGCTGGCAGCAGCCGATGCGGAGCGGCTGCACGGCCTATCTCGCGACGCGGGATCTGACGGAATCGATCGTACGCCGGCGGCTCCGGGAGTGCGGCCGCGTGGAGATCCTCCCGCGGACCGAGGCGACGGGCCTGCACGTTCGTCCGGACGCGCCCGGCCGTGTCGCGGGCGTGCTCGCGGTGCAGCGGGGCGGCGGGACGAACCTCACGCTCCCGGCCGATCTCGTGGTCGACGCGAGTGGCCGCTCGTCGAAGGCGCCTTCGTGGCTCGCGTCGCTCGGCGCCGAGGTGCCGCGCGAGGAGGTGGTCGATTGTTACTCGGGGTATAGCTCCCGCTGGTACGAGGCCCCCGAGCAATTGCCGCCCGAGCTCTGGTGGAAGATGGTATGGCTCGACCCTTCGCCCGAGGAGAACCATTTCATGGGCGGTGTGCTCTTCCCGGTCGAGGGGCGCCGCTGGATCATCTCGCTCGTCGGGTACGCCAAGCATTACCCGCCGAGCGACGAGGATGGGTTCTTGCGCGCGCTCGGCGAACTGCGATCGCCGGTCCTCGCGCGTATGGCGGAGCTCGGAAGGCCCATCTCGCCGGTTTATTCGAGCCGCGCGGGCCAGAACCGTCTGCGCCGGTTCGACAAGCTCGCCCAGCCATTGCCGGGGTTCGTCGCCGTCAGCGACAGCGTGTGTACGTTCAACCCGGTGTATGGCCAGGGGATGACGGTGGCCACCCTCTCGGCGCGCGCCCTCGAATCCACGCTGGAGCGGGTTTCCCTCGGGGATCCGGGCTTCGAGCGGGTCTTCTTCGGCCATCAGCTCCGCACGATCGAGGACGCATGGAACCTCGCCACGAGCGCCGACATGCGGTTCCCGGGCGCGAAGAGTGATCTGCCGAGGCCGTCGAGGTTCGCGTCGTTCTTCGACGATTCCATCCAGCACACGATGACCCGCGACGCCGAGGTGCTGCGGCGGGTGATGCGCGTGTATTACATGATGAAACCGGTGCGCTCGCTCTTCGAGCCGGAGCTCGCCGCGCGGATCCTGCTCGGAGGCGCGGCGAGCATGGCCGCGTCGCGCCTCCACCCGAGGCCGCTCGCGAAAAAACCTCCGCCGCGCCCGGAAAGCTAGGCCGCAGGCTCGTTCGCCCAGTACGTCTCCCGGATCCGCTCGCAGAACGCGACGAGGTTCGCCTTCTCCAGCACGCGGGCCTTCACCGGGTTCTCGGGGGGCGTGAAGACGAGCGGCGCGAGGAGCCCGTACGCTGTCGTGTCGAGCGTCGAAGGCGCGTCGTCCAGGAAAAACGGTTTGTCCCCGAGCAGCTCGGAAGCCGCGTCCACGAGCGAGCGGCCCATGGCATACACCTCTTCCCGCGTGTGCCGCCCGATCCCCTGCGCTTTGAGCATGCTGCGCGTTTGCCGCTGCGCGAACGCGAGCAGCGGGGACACGGCGAAGCGCGGGACCCCGCCGGCCGTCATGCCCTGTGCGATCACGGAACGGAAGCAGGCGAAATCCTCGTCGCGCCACCAGCGCAGGTACACGAAGACGAAATAAAAATCGGCCTCGAACATCGATTTCATGGCGAGCCCGAGCGCACGCTCCTTCGGGCCGAAGCGGCCGTCGTTCAATCGATCGCCGTGCTTTTCGATGAGGTAATCGATGATCTGGCTCGAATCGGGGATCAGACGGTCGCCGTCCGCCGCGTAGGGGATTTTTCCCTTCGGCGCCTTGCGGAAATCGCCGAGCTCGCTGCGATACGGCAGCCCCGCCATGCGGAGCCACGTCTCGAGCTTGATGACGAACGGACCGAGGTCGGGCAAGCCAAACGCGGGGCCGAATTTGTAGACCGTCAGCATGATCGTTCCTTCAGTAAGGGGAATCGTCCTTGCCGTCCTTGCCGTCTTTGCCGCCGTCCTTCTCGGGCGGCGGGGGCGGAGGCGGGGGATCGGGCTTCCGCGGCGGATCGCCGTACTCGACGTGTAGCTTCTTCGCGAGCGCGTCGACGATCATCCGCTCGTGGTAGCTCGGCATCGTCGCGAGCTGCACCGTCACGCGCACGACGTCCTTGCCGCTCTTCACGATCTCGATCGAGCCCGCGTGCACGCGTTTTCCGCTCTCGGGGCTCGTGTACTTGAAGAGCAGGTAGCCGTGCTCGGGATCCTTTTCGGTGATCTCGAGCCCGAGATCCACGCGGACGAGGCGCACCGCCGTGCCCCAGGTCTGCTCGAACGTGTAGGGCGATTCGTAGGCCGTGGCCGCGAGCGCTTCGGGTTCGAAGGCGGGAACGAGGACCACGCCCCCGAGGAGGAACGCACAAAGGGCCATGCTCCAGAGCCTTCGCATACCCAGCATTTACCCCAAGGCTTCGGCCTTGGAAAAGCTTTCCGGCGCCCGCCGGAGCATCCACAGCCCGAGCCCGAGTCCGAACAGGTGAAAGCCCACCTGGGACGCGTACAGCACGAACACGAACGCGGCGCCGGGGCCCCGGAGCGTGTGCTCGGGGAAGTACATCGCGAGCGCCATGTACGTGGAGAGCTGGAACGCGCCGAAATAACCGGGCCCGGAGGGGACGAGGATCCCGATGCCGAGGCAGCCCATGGCCACACACGCCTCGGCCGGCGTGATCCCCGAGAGCCCCGACCCCCACGCGAGCAGCCACACCCCCGCGGCATTCACGCTCCAGTATGCGGCCGTTTCCAGGAGAAACGGCAAGAGGTGGCGGGGCGAGGGCAAGAAGCGGATGCCCTGCGCGACACGGTCGACGATGTCCGCGACGCGTTCGCCGAGGCGCGCGGAGACGAGGCCGACGACTTTTTGGGTGGCGCGGCGGGCGAAATCGCGGGCGAAGAAGAAGACGGCCATCGCGACGAAGGCCGAGAAGAAGAGGAAAAGCGCGACATTGGCGGCGCCGGGCACGGCGGCGACGGGGACGGGGAGATCGCCGATGTGATCGGGGAGGGGATCGAGCGGCGTGGCGCGGCGGAGGGCGACGAAGAGGATGGTGCTCAGCGCGAGGCCGTCGATGACGCGCTCGGCCCCGACGGTGCCGGTCGCCTCCCACATGCGGACGGAGCTGCGGCGGGTGACGAGGTACGGCCGGACGATCTCGCCGCTGCGCAAAGGTGAGAGGAGGATGGCGCCGAAGCCGACCCAGGAGACGGAGATGACGTCGCGAAGGGAAACCCGGCCGAGCGGGCGGAGGAGGTGGCGCCAGCGCGCCGCGCGGAACCAGTGGACGGCGGCGAGAGAGGCCACGTAGGCGACGACGGTCCAGGGGCGGAGGAGGTCGAAGGAGCCGTCCGGCGGGTAGAGAGGCAGGCCGCCACGAAGGAGGATCCAGGCGAGGCCGAGGCCGCAGAGGAGGGAGATGGCGAGGCGGCTGCGCCAGGGGGTCTGGGGGCGTTCGGGGGCGACGCTCGGGACGGGCGTGGCTTCGGGCGGGAGAGGCTCGTCCGCGGCGGACACGGCGCGCAGGGTGGCAGGACGAACGGACGGGGGCAAGGCGGGAGGTGCAGGACCTCGATTGAGAGATCAATCCAGCTCGATCAGATTATGCACCGGGAGCGGGCCGCCTGGAAATTGTTGTAACTTCCCGCCCATCGAAAGGCCGCCGAGGTCGAGCGTCGCGAAGCCGGCCTTCTCGAAGAGGCCACGCACCTCTGCCTTCGCCGCCTCGTCATCCCCGGACATGAAGAGCACCCGGCGACCTCCGGCCTGCCTGGGATCCGCCGCGAGCACGGCGGCGCGCAGCGTATTGGCGGCCTTGACCACGCGCGCGCCCGGGGCGAGCGACGCCACGACCTCGCTCGACGTGCGCCCGCCAAGATCGGCCAGGCGGAAACCGGGCTGAAGGACGGGGTTCGTCGCGTCGACCAGAATGCGATCCTTCCAGGCCGGCAGCCCGGACAGCGCCTCGGGCACTTGCTCCCACGGCACCGAGAGCATCACGAGATCCGTGGCCGCGGCTTCCTGTCGCGTGCCCGCCCGCGCACGGGGGCCGAGCTCGGCGACCAGCCCCGAGAGCGACTCCGGGCCGCGGCTATTGCTCACGAGCACCTCGTGTCCGGTGCTGGCCATGTGGCCTGCCAGGGCCTTCCCGATGCTGCCCGCGCCAATGATGCCAATCTTCACGACGACCTCCAGGTCCGTTTCTCCGGGATGTTCCGACTCACTTCTCCGGGGGTGTGGCGAGGAGCTGCTGCTCCCACGTGAAGCTCGTGCCGACGTTGCCCATGTGCTCGACCAGGAGCTTTGCAATGCCGGGAACCGTGGCCGTGCGAGCCCAATCACGCTGCAGTTCGGACGCGAACACCGTCCAGGTGAGGGGCACGGCGCCGGCCTGGATCATGCGCTGAATGGCCACCTCGTGCGCCTCGACGGACACGCCGCCCGAGGCGTCGGTCACGATGTAGACCTCGTAGCCCTCGCCGAGCGCGTGAATGACCGGAAACGCGAGGCAGATCTCGGTCCACAGCGCGGCCATGACGATCTTCTTCTTGCCGGTCTTCTTCACCCATTCGACGACGCGCGCGTCCTCCCAGGTATTGATGAAGGTTCGGTTGATGGGCTTTTGCTCGGGGAAGACGGCCTGGAGCTGCGGGAGGAGGTATCCGCCGCGCTCCTCGATGACCGTGGTCAAGAGCGTCGGTACGCCGAACAGCTTCGCGGCCTTGGCCAGCCCCACGACGTTGTTGATGATCGTCTGGGTATCGTGGCTACGCAGGCCGGCGAATTGGAAGGGCTGGTGATCGATGAGGATCAGCGCGCAGTTGTCGGACGTGAGCAGGGCTCCGAGGCCAGCCTTCGGGTTCTGGGGGGCGTTCATGTCGATCTCCACGGCAGTAGGGGTTCGAGAGCTCGTGGACCCGGCGCCGGGGGGCGGCGGGTCGCTGTTCGAGGCGGATGATGCAGGCGGGAGTCCTCTCCCAGTAGAGGGGACTTTGCGGAATCTGTTTCAACAAGATATTTAAAGTGTGCCTGACTCGCAGTAGCATCGGGGGTCGATGGAGACGCTGATCACGCTGGAGTCGTTCGTCCGCAGCGCGCAGGCCTCGAGCTTCTCGGCGGCCGCGCGCCGATTGGGGCTATCGCCCGCCGCCGTCAGTCAAAACGTCGCGCGGCTCGAGACGAAGCTCGGCGTGCGTCTGTTCCAGCGCAGCACCCGAGGGCTGACGCTGACCGAGGCGGGCGAGCGCTTCCTGCGCGAGGTCACGGACGGCCTCGACACGCTCCAGGCAGCCCTCGCCAACGTGTCCCTGGCCGCCGGCCAGCCGTCCGGCGTCCTCAAGGTCAGCATGTCCCCCGGACTCGGGCGCGGCTATCTCGTGCCCATGCTGAAGGATTTTCTCGCGCGGTATCCGGGTATCGTTCCGGACTGGCATCTCGACAACCGTCCGGTGGACCTCATCAACGAGGGTTTCGACGCGGCGATTGGCGGCGGATTCGAGCTTCCCTCGGGTTTGGCTGCGCGCGAGCTCGCCAGGGCGCACATCATTGCGGTGGCTTCCCCCTCTTATCTGGCCGGTCGCACACCACCCCGGGAGCCCGCGGACCTCCGCCACCATGACGGCATCCTCTTGCGTCCACCTGGAACCGGGCGCATCCGCGCATGGCTCTTGCGCAATCCCGCCGGCGAGCAGGTCTTCGCCGAGATTCCGCCGCGCATCATTCTCAGCGACCCGGACGCGCTCGTCCAGTGCGCCTTGATGGGCTTCGGCATCACCTTCGTCACGGTGATGGATGTGCTGCCGTATTTGCGGAACGGAACCCTCGTGCGGGTCCTTTCGGCGTGGCACGCCGACATTGGTCCGCTTTCGCTCTATTACGCCGGGCAAAGGCAGCTCCCGGCGAAGACGCGCGTGTTCGTGGATTACGTGGTCGACGCGTTCCGGCGGCAGGAGCTGGCCAAACAGTTTTCGGCCGTCTGAAGGGCGCGCGTGGGATACGCGGGGCGGCCCTTGCGCGAGGGCCGCCCCGGTCCTGTTCAGGCCGCGCGCCGTGGACGACGGCGCAGGGCGATCAGCGCCGCGCCGAGGACGAGCACGAGGCCCGAGCGCGTATCTCCGGTCGAGCCGACGGTACGGCAGCCGCAAGCGCCGCTGTCCTCGCCCGCCGTGCCAGCGCCGGTCCCGCCGCCGCCCGCGCCGCCTTCACCACCGGCGCCACCGGCGCCACCGGCGCCACCGGCGCCACCCGCGCCACCAGCGCCACCAGCACCGCCAGCACCGCCAGCGCCGCCCGCGCCACCCGCACCGCCAGCACCGCCCGCGCCGCCAGCGCCGCCAGCGCCGCCAGCGCCGCCGACTCCCATCGACTCGATCTGGCAGTCGGACGCGCAGCCGTCGTCAGAGCCGGTGTTCCCGTCGTCGCATTCCTCGACGCCGTCCTGCACGAACCCGTCGCCGCACTTGGCCCACACGCAGGTATTGAGGCAGGCGTCGGCATTCGACACGTTGCCATCGTCGCACGTCTCGACGCCCGTGTGCATCTGGCCGTCGCCGCACTTGGCCATCTTGCAGGTGTTCGTGCATGCGTCGGTGTTCGACGCATTCGCGTCGTCGCACTCCTCGCCCGCTTGCACGACGCCGTCGCCGCAGCCCGGCAGGCTGCAATTGTTCCGGCAGGCATCGTTGTCGATCTGGTTGCCGTCGTCGCACGCCTCGACGCCGTCCTGCAGGAAGCCGTCGCCGCACGCCGCATTCTTGCAGGTCACGAGGCACGCGTCCGTGTTCGATGCATTGCCGTCATCGCAGGCCTCGACGCCCATCTGCACGAAGCCGTCGCCGCACGCCGCATTCTTGCAGGTCGTGGTGCAGGCGTCCGCGTTCGACGCATTGGCATCGTCGCACTCCTCGACGCCCGCTTGCACGAAGCCGTCGCCGCAGCCCGACGTCTTGCACGTCGTGAGGCACCCGTCCGTGTTCGACGCGTTCCCGTCGTCGCACTCCTCGGCGCCGTTCACCATGCCGTCGCCGCAATAGAAGGGAGGCACGAATTCGTACGCGCCCATGTCGACCGCGGGGCCATTGGCGCCGTCCCCGTCCATCGGCCGCACATTGCCGTCGAGGTCCGTGAGGGGGGCGCCCACCGACGTGCCCTTGTCGATGCACGGGCTGCCCATGGCCAGGTGCAGGTCCGCCGGCGCGTTCACGAAGCCCGGATTCTGCGAAATGCAGCCCGTTCCTGGTACCACGTTATCGTAGTTCTCTTCGGTGCCCAGGACGTTCGTGTACGTGACGGTGGCCGTCGTCGTGCCCGTCGCGTTGTCCCGGTAGATGCCCGACGTGGTCCCGATGATGATGCTGTTCTTGACGTTCACGATCGCCGTCGCATTCGCAGCCGCCCTCAGGGTCACGCCGAACGCGCCTGGACCGTGGACCGTCGTGTTCGTCACGTTGAGCGTGCCGGTCGCGGTGTTCGTGGCGTTGAGGCTGATGTTATCCCAGTTGTTGCGGAAGAGCCCGTTCTCGATCGTCATCGTGGCGGTGCCGCTCTCCGGGCGGAAATCAACGCCATCCCACTCGTTGTCGCTCACGGTCAGGCCCGAGAAGGTGGGGGATGCATTGCCTTTCACGGTGATCCCGTACTCGTTGCTCTTGGTCGTGAAATTCTTGATGAGCGGCGCCCCCGCGTCGAGAAGCAGGCCGTAAAACGACGAATCGGTCGTGACGTTCAAAAGCCCGAGCACGTCGCCCGCGGCGCTCGAATGGATCGCATGGTACCCGTGCCGCACGTTCACGTACGTCAGCGTCGCCGCCGTCGCGCCCGAGAGCACCCGCACGCCATACCAGTTCTGCGCTGCCGCCACGAGGGCGCGCAGCGTGATGGGCGCGGCCGCCGTCCCGATGGCTTCCAGCGTCCCCCGCACCCGGATCTCGCCGCGCTCCGTGTCCGTGCCCGCCTTCATGATGTCGCCGTTCGAGAAGTTCACCACCACGCCCGGCTCGATCGAGAGCTTCCGGCCCGGCGGCACCGTGATGTCCCCCGCGACGGTATACGGCGAGCCTGCCAAGGTCAGCGTCGTATCGGTCCAGAGCGTCCCGTGATACCCCGGCGTCGCGTCATTCACGTACGGCAGCGCCCCGATATCCTGGCCCGCGTCCCCCGCGAACCTCGACGGCGAATTCGACGTGATCCGCAGGTCCGACAGCGGATTCACGTACAGCGGGTTCTCCGAAAAGCACCCCGGGCCGGGGGTCACATTCGAATAGTTCGTCGTGTTGTCCCAGACGTTCGAATACGTGACGTTCACCGTCGCCGCGCCGCCCGCCCCGTAGATGCCGGTGGTGTTGTCCGTCACGTTCGAGTTCTTGAGGTTCACCGTCGTCGATGCGCCCGAAGACGTGGAGACGGACACGCCGCGGTTCTGCTCGTGGATCGTGGCGCCCGTGATGTTCACCGTCGAGATGGCGTTCGACTCCGCCGACAGGTCGAGCCCGTAAAAGCTATTCCGGACCACGCAGTTGTTGATGGTGTTCACCGCGGCCACGCCCGTCGTCAAGATCCTGATGCCGCGGTTGGTATTGTTATTGATCGTGCAGCCGTTGATCGTCGCTGCGGCGGACTCCGCGATGTCGATGCCGACCGAGCCGCCGGAGACGCTCACGTTCGTGAGCGTCGGCGTGCCGGCGAGGAGGTAGAAGCCATACGTGGTGGCGGTGATCGTGGTATCGGAGACGGCGAGACCCATGCCCGCCGCGCTCGAGGTGATGCCTTGCCTCGCATGAGCGATCGACGCGCCGGAGATGGTGACGGCGCTCGCCGCACCGGCGCGGATGCCAAACCACGTGCCCACGGCCGACCCGCTCTGGGCCATGAACTGCACGGGGGTCGCCGCCGTGCCATTGACGTTGAGTTGCCCCTGCACGATCAGCTCGATGCGGGCCGTGTCGGTGCCGCCGGATTGCCCGTCGCTGCTCGCGAACCGCACGACGGTGCCGGCTTCGATGGTCAACGAGGCGCCGCTCGGCACCGTGACGTCCCCCTGGACGTTGTAGGGGCTGCCCGCAGCGGTCCAGGTCTGGGTGGCGATGGTGCCGCCGGCGATGGTCGTCGCGGCAACCGCTTCGCGTGGGAAAACCAGCGCGACAGTAAGCGCAAGGGCGAGCGCCATGCAATGCAGGGCGCTCGCAAAGGAACGAGGCGACATGATTCGAGGCCCTCCGAGAGGTCTTTGGTTCATGCTCAGCTACCCCGGGCGTCAGCGTGCTCACGGCGCCTCACGGCATCGTCAGCACAGGCCCAGCGTCCGGGAGATGCTCGGCGCGTCCCTGGGTCGCAGTTTTTTTTCGGGGGCCTCGATCTCGCCCGCGGAGGGGGACGGAGCGGAGGAGTAGGGCGGGAATTTTTCGATGGTCCGGGCGCAGCCGTCAGCAGGTCACCTCGAACAGGTGCCCGTTCGCGTCCACGAAGTAGACCCGGCCCGCGCCGCCGAGGGGATCCTCGGTCTTTCCGTTGCGTGGATCGTCCGGCTCGTTGCCGAACGGCAAGCCGCGCGCTTCGAGCCGCTTCACGACCTCGGCGAACCGATGCGCGTCGACCCGAAAGGCAATGTGCTCCGGGTTCACGATCGTCGCCGCATTGAACAGCAGGAACGCCCCGTGCTCCAGGTCGATGCGGTACATGTCATCGTCGGCGCCGTCGACGGTCGGCTCGGGCGCGCCCAGGATCGCGGCCAGGTCTCTGGCCGACGTCTGCGCATCGTGGGCGGCGAGGCCGATGTGATCGATTTTGAGCATTTCAAACCTCCTCGGTCAGCGCACGTCGTTCGGAGTCATGGTCGGGCGAACGTTTTACCACCGAGTCCGGCGTGTGGGGGTGCCTTGGGGCCGCCTCGCCGGGGCGCCGCCCCGGACCCCCGCGGGGGCTATTCGCCCCTCGACCCGAACCAGGGCAAGCCCTGGACCTTTTGTGGGAGAACTGCGCGGTGCGCAGTTCTCCCAGCAGGCCGGTGCAAGACCAGGGACGGCGTTGCCAGTCACGGCGGTCTTGGTTGGCAGGGCCTTCCCTGGTCTTGACCTGGCCTGTTCGATGAACTGCGCATCGCGCAGTTCATCGACCCCGGGTCCAGCGCTTGCGCTGGTCCGGGTGCAGGGGCGGATAGCCCCTGCTGGGGCCTGGGGCAACGCCCCAGCGCAGCGGCATCAGGATGCCTCTGCCTCACGGCGACGGCGGCACGCTCTTCAAGAACGCGACGAGTGCGCTCCGGTAGATGTCGAACGTCTCCACTTGGGGGAGGTGCCCGGCTTCTTCGATCTCGACGAGCTTCGAGCCTGGGATTGCGCGCTGTGCGGCGCGCCCGAGTTCGGGATAGTTTCCGAGGGAGGACGCGAGTTCCTTTGGCGCCCAGGCTTTGCCGAGTGCGGTGCGATCTCGCTGGCCGATGATGAGCAGCGTGGGCACGCGGATGCGCGGGAATTCGTATACCACGGGCTGCGTGAAGATCATTTCGAACGTTGCTGCCGAGCACCATGCGACTGTTCGGTAGTCAGGGGCGCGCGTGAAGCCTGCGATCGGCTCGAGGAGCTTGTCGTAGCTCGGCTCCCATGCGCCCGCGAAGTAGCTCGTCCGCATGTATTCGCGGATCTTCTCGGGCGTCTGCTCGAATTCGTCCGCGAAGGCCTGCCCGACGGGCTTGTATGGCACCACGGTCTTCCAGTCCTCGAGACCGATCGGGTTCACGAGTGCGAGGCCTGCCGTCGCTGCCGGGAACATGAGCGCGTATCGCGTGGCGAGCATGCCGCCCATCGAATGGCCGACGACGAATGCGCGAGGCACGCCGATGGATTCGAGCAGCGCGTGCGTGTTCCTTGCGAGCTCCTGGAAGATGAATGGATAATCGGCTGGCTTCGAGGACTTGCCGAATCCGATTTGATCGGGGGCCACGACACGGTATCCCTCGTCGAGCAGCGCTCGCATCGTGGGCTCCCAGTACGCGGAGACGAAGTTTTTGCCGTGCAGGAGCACCACCGTGGAGCCGTTGGGACGAGCGGGGCTCACGTCCATGTAGCGCATCGCGAGCCAGCGCCCGCGGTACGCCACGGGGAAGGTCTTCACCTCGAACGGGTAGGCGTAGCCCGAGAGCTCTGCGTCGAACGTCTGGCCGGGAGCGGCCGGCTTCGCCGGCGACGAACCACGCGAGCTCGCGGCCGATGCAAGTTGCGAAAGGGAGAGCGCCGCGGCCGGCTGACAAGCGGCCATCACGAGCGCGACGCCCGCGAGGGCCGCACGACGAAACGGGTCGATCATCGGGGCGAGTCTATCACAGGAGCGCTTCTATCTCGGGTACACCGGGTCGATGATGGACGCGCGAAAGGCGTGCGAGCGCGTCCAGGCTTCGACCCGCCCGCGGTGAGGCCAGGTCGAATCAGGTGTCGGAAGCCGGCGCGGGCGGCTGCGCCGGGGTGGCCGTATCCTCGGCCTCGGGGAGCCCGGCGCGGCGGCGGGCGGTGGGTCGCACGCGATCGGCGAGCGCGGGCCGCCGGGCCAGCGTGAAGAGGCCTGCCAGCGTATCCGCGACGCCGGGATACACGCTTCCCCAGCGAGCCATGTGCTCGTCTTTTGCGTTTTGCGTGAGCTGCGCCTCGCGCTTCTCGCGCTCGACGTCCTGGAGGGCTGTGCGGAGTGCGGCCGCGGCGATTGCGAGGTCGTCGGCGGCGGCGAGCGGGGTGAGCGTCAGGCTCTTGATCTTGGGCTGCTCGGTCAGCGGGCGCTCGCGCAGGAGTTTTTCGGCTTGGCCGGCGAGGCCGAGGAGGTGCTGCGGATCCTCGGGGAGGGCGCTGCTGAGGCCATACGCGTCGGCGACGGCGGGGCCATAGCTGCGGGTCACGATCTCGCGCAGGGAGGAATAAACATTTTTCAGCTCGGCGCCGCGCTCGTCGCGTGCGGTGCGATAGCCATCGTCGTCGGCGAGCTCGGCGGCGTGGGCGCGATCGGCCGCTTCGAGCGATTCGACGTAACGGCCGAGCGTATCACCGATGGCCGCGATGAAATCGGCGACGGTGACCTTTTCGGGTGCGCCCTTGGGAAAGAGGAGCGCTTCGAGCTCCGCGGCGGCGTCCGGGCCGTGCACGGTGGCCGCGCTCTGCACGGCGCGGGCGATGGCTGCACGATCGGCAACCATCTTGGAGACTTTGCTCATGGTACCTCCTTGTCGAAGGTGGCCGGTGTAACACGGGAGGGGTAGGCAGGGGAACAGGTTTCAGAATGAAAGAGGAGGGGGGGCGTACGTTTGGGGAGCGGGGGGGCGCCGGGGGAAGGCGCGCCGGGCGAGCCGGGACGTGGGTTTCAGGCGGGGAAGGGCGCGGCAGGGGGCAAGGGAGGGGAGGTGTCGTCGGTGAGGCGCGGAGGGGGCGGGAGGGGATGGGGGTTCGGGTTTGGTGGAGGCGTGCTGGCGGCGACGGCGGAGGGGTCGCGGGTTGGGAGGGGCGGGGCGGAGCGCTCGCGGAGGGGATGTCACGGTGGTATAGCCGGGACGGCTGTTCGGGGAGCCGTCTGTGCCGGCCCCCGGCGCGGTCCGGCGTCCTGCGACGTTGGCTTGGCCGAAGCCGAGGCATGCCGACAGAATGATCCTGTGGAAGGAAGGTCCTCATGCCGCCCAGCCGAGTGAACGCCGCGTGGCTTCAGCCGATCAGCACGGATCCTGGGCTGCTCGTGAACCGCGAGGAGGAGCTCGACGACCTCGTGCGGCGGCTCGACGAGCTCCGCGAGGCGCAGCTCCGCGACGCGCACTTCCTGATCACGGGAGCGCGGGGCGTTGGGAAATCGATCTTCACGCGGGCGGCGCTGGCTCGCTTCGAGCAGAAGTTCCCCGACCATGCCGTCTGCCTCACGGTGGACAGTCGCGGCCTTCGTTACAGGCCCTTCCTGAACCGGTTCGCGAACGCGCTCGTCGAGGGGATCAAGCCGCGCGCGGAGAGGTTCAAGCGCCTGGGTATCGCCCGCGTCCTCGAGCAGCTCGCGCTCTTCGCGAACCATAGCCAGATCAACCGCACGCAGACGGATACGATCAGTCGGCGGTACGGCGCCGACGCGACGCTCGGCGCGGATCTGCTGCTCAAGCTCCAGAGCAAGCTCACCTGGGAAGAGACACGGAGCGTCGGGCAGACGGTCCAGCTCTCGTTGACGGTGACCGACGAGCTGCTCCACGCGGCGATCACGGCGACCCTGGAGCGCCTCGCCGAGGACGATTCGCGCTGGATGGTCGTCGTCTTCTTCGACGACCTCGACCAGGCGCTCCCCACGGACCACGAGGAGGACGTGGCGATGCTCTTCCGCCACGTCCTCGATCTTCGGCCCTGCATCTCCCTCGTGCACTTCCGGACGGAGGCCCTCGTGGAGAACGTCGCTCGGGAGGCGACCGAGAAGATCGACCTGAAGCCGCTCACGTCCGAGGTGCTCTTCGAGCTCGTTCGCCGGCGGCTCGAAGCGGCGACCGAGACGGTGAGAAAGCAGTTTCCGCTGGACACCGACTGGTCCGCCGTCCACCGCCTCGCCGCTTGCACCGGTAACCCCCTGGTTTTCCTCAAGTGGGTGCACGGCCTCATGCGCTCGCAGCTTTGGCCGCCGCTCGAGAGCTGGAAGGATCCCGGGAACCTCGCCCGCCTCGTCTTCACCGCGGATCCCTTCAATGGCGCGGACCCGGAGCTCGTGCGCCGTCTGGCCGAGACCGTGGATCGCTGCGATGGAGGGCGGCCTCAGGCGACGCTCCTGCGAGAGGACCTCCTCCGCGGGTGTGCCAAGACGGACCCAGGAAAGGCGCCCGGCCTGACGGAGCAGGAGACCGACGACCTCGTGAAGCTCCAGGTGCTGCTCCCGAAGCACCGCTTCCAGCCGACCTTGGGGTACCGCATGCAGCCGGTGCTCGATCTGCTGCGCCCGAGCGTGCGCGACAAGCTCTGAGTCCGAGACATGCGCGCTCTGCACCTTATCGGCCTGCGGACGGCCACTGGCAAGAAGGTCCGTCTCTACCCCGCTGACACCTTTCCGCTCTTTTTGCCGTCGTGGCTCGTCGAGAGTGATCGCGAGATTCTGCTCGCGTTCTACCAGCAGATTCTCGCCGAGGACACACTGCGCCGCGTCGAGGTCGAGTGGTATCGCAGCATCGTCGACGCGGACCGCGAGTATCTGCGCAACCTCCGCGAGCGCCACGGATCCGACGAATACCTCGTCGTCGTGAAGGTGCGGCGCCCTGACGTCGATCTGAACGACGTCCTCGCGCAGCCGGAGCTCCAGGGTTTTCAGCATGTGGCCATTGCGAGCGACTTTCCCGTGGCCAATGAGAGCCTGGGGAAGCTCGGCGAGATCACGCGTCTCGTGCAGACGACGGCGGAGGAGATCTACGAGGAGATGGTCCGCGAGCTTGGGCTGCGCTCGGATGGGATCGAGCTCGTGGAGCCTCTCGTCCAGACGCTGCTCAATCCGATCCTCGTCATCGAGACGTACAACGCGTTGCTCGATGTCCATGCGGAGAACGTGGCGAGCGAAAACCAGCGGGATGCCATCTACCGGCGTATTCTCGGCCGGCTTCTCGACACCATGCCGGGAGGCGAAGTTGTGGGCCTGGTTGTCTTGGCGCTGCGCGGAGAGAACGGGTTCGCCGCGGCTATTGAAGAGCCCGAGCGCACGAACGTACTCGCGTCGCTCCGCGGCCGGATGCTTGTGCGCGACCGGCAGATCATCCGCTGGGCAAGGTTCCTGTCGGAGGAGTTCGTGCGTGAGCTGCTGCGCGAGCGCGTTCAGCGGCTCGCGTACCCGAAGGCAAGGCCGGCCCGTGGCGCACGACGCGTCATGAAGTGGCTAGATCTGGCGGCCCAGCCCGTCGCGGAGGATCGCTTGCGTGCCGATGTCTCCGCGATCTTCGGATGGCTCAACGAAGGGCAGCTCGGCCGAGCACGCACGGAGCTCCAAGCGCTGGAAAGCCGCCTCGACGAACCGGGCTTGACGATGCTGACCCGGACCTACTACTGGCTCGCCGTGGCGCGCATGCTTGAGCTGGAAGGACGGTGGGCTGACGCCGAGCCGGTCTTCCGCGAGGCGCTCCGGCTTCAAGAAGAGGCAGGTGTCGATGCGGCCCTTCGCGGCGTCACCCTTGGCGCGCTCGCGCGGAGCCTGCGCGACAGTGGTCGATGGTCCGGGGCCGAGCCCCTCTTCCGCGAGGCGCTCCGGCTCCAAGGAGAGGGAGGAGCCACCGCCATCACGCGCGGCATCATCCTCCACGAGTTCGCGTGCGGCCTGCGCGACAATGGTCGCTGGACCGAGGCCGAGCCGCTCTTCCGCGAGACGCTCCGGCTTAAAGAAAAGGGAGGTGATACCGCCACCAGCCGTGGCAGCACCCTGCACCACCTCGCGCGCGGTCTGCGCGACAACGGACGCTGGGTCGAAGCAGAGCCGATGTTCCAGGAAGCGTTGCGACTGAAGCGAGAAGGCGCGGCCTCGCCAAAGAGCCAGGCGATGACGCTCCGCGCGTACGCCCGGGGGCTCCGAGCACACGGTCGGCACGAAGAAGCCGCCCAGTTCGAAGCGGAGGCCGACCTCCTCGACGAAGCTGGAACGCGTGTCGTCGAGACCTCAGCCCAAGCGACAGCGCGCGACGCGGCGGGGTCCGACGAGTCCGGCGGCGATTAGCTGCCGCCCGCCGACGCTCGTAGACCGGCCAATTTCTCCTGACACACCCGCTCCACCACGGCCGCGAGCGCCCGCACCCGCTCGCCCAGGGTGGCGAGTTCCTCCGCCGTGACGCGATAACTCTTGTCGTACCGCGCGTCGATGTATGCGCGTCGGAGGAGCTCGAAGAGATGCTTGTCCTCGGGCGTCGTCCGCGGAAGCGCCCCGCGCAAATCCGGGTGCAGCGGCGCGACCTCGTCGTCGAGCTCCTCCAGGTTGTGGGACTTCCGCTTGTACCCCGTGTACACGAGGCTCACGGCCACGTAGAGCCGCTCTGCGGCCTGGTGGAGCAGAAAGGCCGCGTGCGCATTGAGCCCGTTGCCGCAGAAAAACTCGAAGCCTTTCAAGAATCCCGTGGCGCTCTCGAACCAATACGAAAAATTCCGCTCCGCCCTCTCGGCTCGCTCCTTGGGCGTCGCCTCTTTGGGCTTCGTGAGCGCGTGGCGCCGCGAATCGTACAGGAGTACGCCCTCGTTCCGGATGTCACCGAAGAAGTAGTTCCCAGCGCGGATCTCGCGATTCACGTACTTGATGTCGTGGGCGATCAACGTGATCGGCGCCTCGCCCGACACCTCCCGCGCCTTCGTCCCGAGCTCGGACCAGAGTGCCGTGTCCTCGGCGAGCTTCGGGCTCTCCACGATCGCGAGCAGGTCGTAATCGCTGAAGTAGCCGTGCTCCGGATCCTCCACCCAGTCGCCGCGGGCGTGGCTGCCGAAGAGGATCAGCATGTCGAGCGGCGCCCCGGCCCGAAGGATCTCGGTGATCGCGCGGAGCTCCTCCTGCTTGCGAGCGGGCAGGTGGTCGAGCGAGGTCTTCATGGAGCTCCGAGGGGCGCGAGGTGCGGCAAGCTTTGCCGGGTTCGTCCCGGAAACGCAAGCTCCACGGCGCTCCCCGCCGACGTCTTTGCGTGCTTGACCTCTCTCGCCAGTTTCTCCAAGCTCGCCGGCCCATGACCTGGCGCCGTGCCCTCGTTCCCCTCCACGTGCTCGTCACGCTCTCCGCGGGCGCCTTCGGTTGCGCTTCGGGCGCGCCCGCGCCTCAGCCATCGGGCGCGCCCGCGCCTCAGCCATCGGGCGGGCCTGTCGCCTCTGCATCCGCCGAAGAGCCTGTCGTCTCTGCATCCGTCGAAGAGGAAGATTGGGCGCGCGCGGATACGCCGGTGCCGCCCGAAAAGGGCTGCCCCGCCGCGCCGCCCACGGAGAAGGGCGCCTGCGGTTCCGCCGCTCGGCTCTGTACGTATGCCTCGTCCCTGGGGTGCGGGGACGTATACGATTGCCACCTCGGGAAGTGGGTGGCTTCACGCTTGCCGTGCACGGACGCGCATCGGGACGGCGCTTGCGCCCCGGAGCCGAAGCGGGACCACCCTCCGAAGACGCCGATCGAGAAAAGCCCTATTTGCCTCTATTCCGGGCCCACGGCGTGCAGCTACCACGTCGACGCGCCGCCGCAGCCGTGCAGCGGCGTGCCCCGGGAGGCGCCGCCGCTCAAGTTCGTGTGGCGCTGCGAAAAATTGACCTCCGGCGGATGTGGAGCTGGTTTCGCCGAAGGCGAGCGCTGCGCGCCCGAAGGCGCGTCCTGCGGGACGACCTGCTGCGGGACGAGCGCGGTTTGCTCGGGTGGGAAGTGGCACGTCACAGAGCACGGCTGCCCGCCGCAAGCGCCCGGAGGGCGCTAGATGGTCTAGCAGCCTGTGGACTTATCTGCTGCGCGCCCCGAATCGTTGGTCGACATCGCTCGAAATCCTTCAGGATTCCTCGCTCCGTCGCCCTAGCTTCGGGGCGCTCGCGACGATAATTCCACAGGCTGCTAGAGCCGCACGACCTTCGACTTGTCCCCCTCGACCTTCCGGAGCGCATCCCGCGTATCGACCACGAGCTTCGCCTCTTTGAGAAGCCGCCCATAATCGACCGACGCGTGATCCGTCACGATCACCACCGCATCGTATTCGCCATACGCCACGGTGCTCGGCTCCGACCGCATCACGATGCCACCTTCATCGCATTCGGGCACGTACGGATCGTGATACCGCACCTCGGCCCCGAGCTCCTGCAGCTGATGAATGATGTCGAACGCCGGCGACTCGCGGTAATCGGCCACGTCGCGCTTGTACGCGACCCCGCTCACCAGGATCTTCGATCCATTCGCCGCCTTCCGCTCCCCATTGAGCGCCTGCTGCACGAGGTGCACCACGTATTCGGGCATCGCGCTGTTGATCGTGTCGGCGAGCTCGATGAACCGCGCCTGATACTTCAACGTCCGCATCCGCCACGACAGATACAGCGGGTCGATCGGGATGCAATGCCCGCCGAGGCCCGGGCCCGGGAAGAAGGGCATGAAGCCGAACGGTTTTGTGGCTGCCGCCCGGATGACCTCCCAGACGTCGATGCCGAGCTTCCGGCTCATCAGCGCGACCTCGTTCACGAGGCCGATGTTCACCGCGCGGAACGTGTTCTCGAGCAGCTTTACCATCTCGGCCGCGTCCGTGCTCGAAACCGGCACCACCGTCTCGATGATCTTGCTGTAGAGCGCCATCGCGACTTCGAGGCAGCCAGGCGTCGCGCCGCCGAGCACCTTCGGCGTGTTGCGCGTGCCGTACGTCTTGTTGCCCGGATCCACGCGCTCGGGGCTGAACGCGATGAAGACGTCCTTGCCGAGCTCGTACTTGCCCGCCGTGAGCTTCGGGACCAGGACCTCGCGCGTCGTGCCGGGGTACGTCGTCGACTCCAGCACGATCAGCATGTTCGGGTGCTGGTGCTCCGCGATCTCCTCGCTCGCCGACAGGATGAAGCGCATGTCGGGGTCTTTGGTCTTGTTGAGCGGCGTCGGGACGCAGACCACGATCGCGTCGGCCGAGCCGAGGATGTCGGGGTCGGTCGTGGCGCGCAGCCGGCCCGCCGCGACGTGCGGCGCGAGCGCCGAGGACGGGATGTCCCCGATGTACGACTCGCCGAGGCCGAGCAACCGAACCTTCTCGCGATCCTTGTCGTAGCCGGTGACGGAGAAGCCGGCCTGGGCGAACTCCACGACGAGCGGCAGCCCGACGTAGCCGATGCCCACGACGACGATGTGCGCGCTACGATCCTCGATCTTCTTGAGAAGCTCCTGCACGATGCGTGTCCCTTTCACGAGTCGACCCGGCCTTCCAGGATGGAAAGCGGTCCTTCAATCAGCATGTCGCGTGCCTCCGCCGCGCCGAGCGCCCGGTGGAGGTGGTCGATGCCCGCGGCGACGTCCTCGACGTCCCGCGGGCCATGGGCGTCGCTGCACGCCGCGTAGTAGTACCCGTCTTCCAAGAGCGCCTCCGCGCACTTGCGCGTCGCCCGGCCGTACTTGCCAACGAGCGAGGCGACGTCGAGCAGAAGGACGACGCCGCCGTCGAGCAGCGGATCGAGCACGGTGCGGTCGTCCCAGACGGGCTCGTACCGCTCGGGGTGCGCGAGGACGGGGCGGAGCTTTTTCTTGCGGCGGAGGTCGGCGAAGCGGGACGCGAGGCGCGCGGGGAAGGCGCGCGGGGAGAGCTCGACCAGGACGGCGCGTTCGCCGGGGTAGGGGAGCGCTTCGCCGCGCATGAGGCGCTCGTAGACGACGTCGTCGAAGAAGTGCTCCGAGGAGAGCGCGAGCTCGGGCAAGCCGGGCGCGTCCGCGAGGGCCTTGCGCGTGGCCTCGTAGGCGCGCGCGAGGTCGCTCTTCGTGTTGTCGAACATCCCGGGGCGCATGTGCGGCGTGGCGACGACCTTGCCGAACCCCGCGCCCGCGAGGCCTGTGAGCAGGGCGCGGCTGTCCGCGACGGTCCGGACGCCGTCGTCGATGCCGACCACCCAGTGGCAGTGCAGGTCGATGTAACCCGTCATCACGCGCCGCGCGAACCTAGCAGTTTTTCAGCGGGGTGCGCGGCCTTCGGCGCGCCGCCGCGGACGGCGTGGCGAGGAGGTCGGGTTTTTACAGGGCGCGTGTGATGATCTTGGCGATGTCGAGATCCCTGAGGCAGCCGTCGGAGCCCTTGCCGAACACACACGCGAGGGTGACGACGCCGTCCTTCAGGCCGACGGAAGCGGCGCCCTCTTTCAGGTTCGTGACGACGATGCGCTGCACGCCCTCGCGGACGGCCTCCTTGCCGAGGTCGTCGACGCAGATGACCCGGAAGGCGTTGGCGAGCAGGCGGACGCCGAGGTGCTGGACGTTCTTCAGCGCGGCCTCGTCGGTCTCGAAGGTCGGCCAGTCGACATCCACGACGACGGGCGCGCCAGCGGCCTCCTGGATGTCTTTTTGCTCGCCCGGAAGCCAGGACTCCTTCGCTTCCTTGATGAGCCGTTTCTCGATGAGTCCCATGGAAAACTGCCTCCGTTCCAACGCGTGACGATCACGCCGGGGGTGGAGCATACAGGAACGGGATCTCGCCGGAAAGTGGACCCCGCGGGCGCGTCCGGGCGAGCATTTGCGGCGAAGGAGGTTCTCTCTTGTCGAGGATGGATCCCAACGAGGCCCCGCCGCCGTCGCTCGGAGCCGAGCGCCGCAGGCGGAGGAGCGACGACCCAATCACGGCGCTGCACTACCAGCTTTCGGTCGCGCGCAGCGAGGGGAAGCTCGAGGCCCTCGTGCTCGTCGACGATCGGGGCTGCCTCGTCGCAGGCGCCGGCTCGTGGCCCGTGTGCGAGGAGCTCGCCGCCTACGCGCCCCTGCTCGCCGAGCCAGGCCTGCCCACGACCGCAGCCGTCGGCACGCGGATCGCCGATCTCTCGCGCGAGGTCCTCGTGAGCACACTGCCGCTCGGCGCGGCCGAGGCGCTGCTCGCGGTTCGTGGGGGCGGAGACGATCGGTCGGCGTTCGTCGCCCGCGCGGCCGCAGGGTGCCGGCGGATCTTGCGGGCGGCCTGAGCTGGGGGGCGCCCGCTCCCGCTCCCGCTCGCGCGAGCCTTCAGGTCATCGGCGCAATTCTTCTTCGCTCGGCTTGGTGAGACGAACGTGGTGGGCATTGTTGGCCACCACGGGGCGAAGGATTGGTCCCCCCGATGTCGATGGTCGACCAACAACCGGTCATGTGAACCACAACCCCAGCGTGTAGATCGGAAAGGTGTGTCCTACCCTATCCGAAGAGACTTGCGCGCTTGCCTTGGGTGTTGCAATAGGGACCGTCAAGAAACCGCCTGCTCCTGCTCGGGGCATTCGCCACGCTTGCTCGCATAGCGCCACGCTTGCTCGAGCATAGCGCCATGCTTGCTCGAGTAGCGCCGCGCTCGCTCGAGTAGCGCAATGCTTGCTCAAGCGTAGCCGGAGGGGAAGACGCTTCGTCGGCCGCGCTCGGTGGGGCCCTGTCCGAGGCCCCGCAAAGGCGAGCCGAGCTCGGGGGGACCGAGCGCCAAAGGAGAAGTGTCCTCCCCCTCTGGGGGCCAATTCAAAATCAGGCGCAATGGTGCCGGCCATGACCTCCCACCTCCCATATCGATTGTCGTGGGGACGCGCGCGGCGATTGGCGCCGCTGTCAACGGCCCGTCGCTTCCATTCCCTCGAGGCTCGCGATCGCAGGCAATAAGGCCCTGAATCTGCTCCGGACGTCATTCCAACGAGGCGGCATAAAGCGTGCTAATGTGCTGATGAGGCTTGGCACGAAAAGCCGGGCCGGGGAGGACCACGAAGGTAACGCGGGGCCAGGAGCGCAAGAGCGAATGAATCATAACCTGAAGCCCGCTCGAGCTCATTGCAGACGCGATGAGGAGCGGCTCGAGGTTTTACCGCAACGATACAGGAGCACTTATGAGGACGATAGCTTCGAAGTTGAGTGTACTGGTCATGGTGTGCGGCATGGCGCTGGGGTGCTCTTCCGAGCCGACACCGGGCAACAACATTGATGACACCAATACCAACGCGACGAACCAAGCCATCGTCGAGGGGCAGGTAAAGGACGTCGGCGCAGACTACACCGAGCTCGGTTTCGGCGGTAAGGGCACGCTCGCGAAGACAGCAGAGGTGGTCATCTCCAAGATTACCGCCGACGGGAAACTCGAGGCGATCGCCGAGGCGACGGTCGACGCGGCCGGCAAGTACTCCGCGGAGGTCCCGGTGGGCGCCGAGCTGCTCATCGTGCAGGCCGTCACCGCGTCGGGCGAGGTGCTCGCCTCCTCGTTCCTCGAGGCGGCGGCGGATACCAAGGGCGAGATCGTGACCGCGGCGCCTCTCACGATCGAGAGTTCGGTCGAGGCCGCGGTGGCCATCGCCCTCGCCGCCAAAGGCAACCTCGAGGCTCTGGTCGCGGCGCAGCTCCACGCGTTCGTCAACGGGGACCTGGCCGCGGAGCTCGTCGCTCAGATCCAGGCGGGCCTCAGCGCCGAGGCGGCGATCAGCGCGATGGCCGAGGCCACGCTGGCGGCGGAGAAGGCGCAGCTCCAGGCGTTCGCGAACGCGGGCATCGACATCACGGCGGAGGCGATGGCGGAAATCACGTACCACGCCGCCGCAGCCCTGAACGCGGCGCTGGACGCCGGGGCGTCGGCCGCCGAGGCGGCGGCGGAGTTCCAGGCGGAGCTCCAGGCCGCCCTGGAGGCCAAGCTCGGGATCTCGGCGGAGCTCTACGCGCAGGCGCAGGCGGCGGCGAGCATGGTGTTTCAGGCCACGCTCAGTGTGGCGCTCGAGGCGAGCGCGAACGTCGATGCGCTCCTCTTCGCGACCGTCCACGCGGCCGCGGAGGTGGAGGCGCAGGCGACCGCGCAGGCGGTGCTCACGCTGGTGGAGCTGAGCGGCGCAGCGCAGGCCACGATCGACATGTTCGTCGGGATCTGCACGAAGTTCACGGCCGACGTGGCCGCGGCGGCCGACGTGGAGGCGATCGTCAAGGCGAAGGCCGATTTCTTGGCGAAGCTCAACGGCACCGCGCAGGTCGAGGGCGCGCTCGCGGCCCTGATCTCCACGAAGGCCGAGGCGCAGGCGGCGCTGCTCGCGACCGTCGAAGCCGTGCTCGTCGCGAGCGCGACGCTCGACCTGGATCTGAAGGCGGCGCTCGAGGCGTACGTGGTGGCCGCCGCCAAGGGCGCGGGGTCCGCGGAGGCCACCGCCGCGATGGAGGCCGTGATCAAGGCGTTCGCGAAGTTCGACGCCGCGGTCGATGCGCTCGCGCCGGCCCTCGACGCGGCCGTGGCCACCGCCTCCGAGGCGGAGGTCGTGACCCAGGTTCTCGCTACGGCGGAGGCCTCGCTCCAGAAGCCGTGAGCTGAAACCGGCTGTCGCTGACCTGGACGGGGACCCGATGACCGGGTCCCCATCCTTGGTCGTCCCTCACCGCGCTGAAGAACGCCGACGCCGCGCCCGCCGCGGCTGGGTGCCCATCCGGACGTCGGTAAGCGCTGCACGAGCCCGCTCTACCCCTCTTCGTCGATGATCGTTCCCCCTGCGTCCGTGACGTGGACCCCATCATGATCAACCAAATTCAACAGGATCCGCGGGGTTGACGACCCCGGGTCAGGACGACCGGAACCCTATCCGCACCCGCACACCCGCTCTCGCTCCCGCACCCGCTCCCGCTTCCGCCCCCATCGTGCTAAAGGGCCGGCCGTGGCAGCCTCGGAAACAAGTTCGTCCACGCCCGGCGGGCTCGGCAAGCTCCTCGATTCCCGGCGGGTTCTCCTCGTCGTCGGTTGCGGCGGGGTCGGCAAGACGACCACGACGGCTGCCCTCGGCCTCGCCGCGGCGCGCCGAGGCAAGCGCGTCCTCTGCCTGACGATCGACCCGGCGCGGCGGCTCTCGCAGAGCCTCGGCATCGAGGAGATGAAGACCGAGGCGCAGACGATCGATCCAGCCCTCTTCGCGCAAGCCGGCGTGCCCGTCACGGGGTCGATGACCGTGATGATGCTGGACACGAAGAGCACGTTCGACTCGCTCGTCATGGAGCTCGCGCCCTCCGCCGAGCAGCGCGATCGCATCCTGAACAACGTGCTCTACAAGTACATCTCCACGTCGCTCGCCGGTACCCAGGAGTACATGGCGATGGAGAAGCTCTACGCGACGAAGGGCGATCCGAGCTACGACCTCATCCTGCTCGACACGCCGCCGACGCCGAACGCGCTCGACTTCCTCGACGCGCCGGAGCGGCTCGTCGGCGCGATCGACAGCGCCGCGACGCGGTGGCTCGTGCAGGCCGTGCAGAGCTCGGGGAAGTTCTCGCTCAACGTGCTCGCGAAGAGCGCGGCCGCGATCGTGCGCGGCATCGGCAAGGTGTCGGGCAGCGGGTTTCTGGAGCAGATGGCGGCGTTCATCGCGGAGATCAACTCGGTTTTCGGCGGGTGGAGGAAGCGCGCGGACGCGGTGAGCGCAGCGCTGCGTGGGCCCGATGTGGCGTACGTGCTCGTGACGACGCCGGACCCGCTCGCGGTGCGCGAGGTGATGTTCTTCGCGGATCGGCTGCGCGAGCAGGACATGCGGCGCGACGCGTTCGTGGTGAACCGCGTGCATCCGACGTACGGGCGCGTGCCGGACGCGGCGGAGGTGGAGGGGGCGCTCGCGCGGAGTGCGATCTCGCTCGGGCCGGATGCTCCGACGCGGCTCCGGCGCGCGGCGGAGGACGAGAGCCGCATGGGCAAGCTCGACGCGCTGCATCTCGTGGGGCTCGAGGCGGCGCTGGAGGACGAGGCGTCAGGCGGAAGCTTGCTCGCGCACGTGCCGGCGTTCCCGTACGACATCCACGATCTGGAGCGGCTCTCGCGGATCGCCGAGGTCCTCGCACCGTAGGGCACGACCCTCATCCCCGTTCCGCCCAGCGCGTCCTCGTGGCATGGTCGGGGTATGGAGCGAGACGGCAAGGCAGCCGGGGGGTTGTTCCGTTTGCGTACGCGATGGGCGTTTCTTTCGTTGTTCGGCGCGCCGCTCGTGCTCGCGTGGATCTCGGGCGCGGCCGGGTGCACCGAGGAGACGGCTCTCGAGCCGCGCCCTGGCTTCCCCGGCGATAGCTGCACGAAGACCGACGATTGCGCGGTGCCGCTGCGCTGCATCGGCCTCGTCTGCGTCGAGCCGGGCGGATCGGGGGACGGCGGCGTCGTCGAGCCGGACGGCGGCTTCGGCCCCGGCCCCGGGCCGAGCGCCGCCGACGGGCCCTGGAGCCAGTGCGACGAGTGCCTGGAGGGGGCGTGCGGGCAGGCCGAGAAGGCGTGCGGGCCCGAGTGCCGCAGCATCGAGGCGTGCATCGAGACCTTGTGCGCGAACTTGAGCGCCACAGGATCGCCGGACGAAGGCGCGTGCTTGGTGTACTGCCAGGACCGCTTTCCCGGCGGGAAAGCGCAGCACCTCGCGGTCGTGAACTGCGCGCAGGACGTGATGTGCTCGCCGCCCTGTGCGTTTTACCCGCAGGACTACGATCTCTGCCGGACGTTCATGAACAACGGCGATTGCACGGGCTACATGAAGGCGTGCGACGCCGATGCGCGGTGCACGACGTACCGCGATTGCGTGAAGTTCTGCGGGACGATCGCGGACTGCACCGCCTGCGACGACGCGGCGGACGCGACCGAGGGGCGGAAGCTGCTCGAAGCCTACGAGCAGTGCGTCGCGGGAGAATGCCTCACGGAGTCGTGGATCAAGTGAGCGGGGAGGGGGCCGAGGGGCCCCCTCTCGCCGTGTTGGTTCAGGGGCAGTTCGGGTTCGCGGCCTCGACGACGGCGCAGTACTCGGGCGCGCCGTCGCTCATGCAGATCGTCTTGCACGTCTGGCAGAAGACGCAGGAGTCGAGGGCCTCGAACTTGTTGAGGGCCGCCTGGGGCGTGGCGAGGTCCTGCGCACACTTGATCGTGCAGCAGCCGCCGTCGCCGCTGAGCGGGCAGTTGTCGTAGGAGCAGTCGGCGAGGGCCTTGCAGTCCGCATCGGCGGTACAGGCGTCCGCGAGCGCCTTGCACTCGTTCACGTACGCGCCCGTGGTGTTGCTCGTGCAGTCGCTGCAGACCGAGTAGCTGCCGCTGCCGCCGCTGCCGGATGAGCTCGAGGAACCGCCACCAGCGCCGCCCGAGCCGCCGCTGCCCGAGGAGCTCGACGACCCGCCGCCGGCGCCGCCCGCGCCGCCGGTGCCCGAGGAGCTCGAGGACGAACCATTGCCCGAGCCGCCCGAGCCGCCTGAGCCGCCCGTGTCGTCACTGCACCCCACCACGGTCACGAACAAAGAGCCGAGCGCCGCGAGCCCGAGCGCATACAAACCAAGCCTCATCGTCTGTCTCCCTTTCCAAGCGTGAGCCACGCGCCGTTCGCGCGCTGGAATGGGGACATCCTACCGCGGAGGCGTCTCTTTCGGGCGTGCGAACTCGTCCGGGGCGCCGTACCACGGCAGCGGCGTGGTCGATCCCGAAGCCTCGGACGACGCGGACGCGGGTGCTTCGCCGAGTGACCACGCCGTGAGCACGACGAGCGCCATCCACACGAGATCGGCGAGCAAGAGGTGCACGAGCTGCATCGCCACGGGCGCGAGGAGGAAGAGGTTCAGAAAGCCCGCGCCGATCTGCACGATCACGAGCGCAGACAGGAGCCGCGCATGCTTGAGCAGGCTCGGGCGTTGCGACGCGACGAACCCCGTCGCGAAGAGCAAATACGCCGCGACCACGCCGGCCACGATCGGGTGGTAGACGCGCAGCTGCACGAAGACGTGCGCGGCCTGCGACACGTCCGCGGCGAGGCCTTCGCTCAGGGTCTTCGCGGGGAAGAGCGTGTCGCCGAGGGCCGCGATCGCGCCCGTCACGCCGACGAGCAGCACGCCGAGGAGGCCGCCGCCGAGCACGTACGTCGGCGTGCCCGAGGATCCACGCCGCGGCAAGGGGCCGCCCGACGCCCAGAGCACGGTGAGCGTCATCGACGCGACGAGGAGGAAGGTGTTGATGAGGTGCGCGCTCATCCAGTAGCCACGCGCGATCGACGCGTCGCCCGCGACCCGCTCGAAGAGGACGATGCCCGCGCCGACGGCCGCCTCCGTCACCATGAAGAACATCGACCAGGCCGCGCCGAACCGCACCGCATGCCGGCGCGGGAAGGCGCGGAAGGCCCACACGAGCTGGAGCAAGGTGAGCAGGAAGGCGATCCCCGAGGTCACCCGGTGCGTGAACTCGATCAGGGTTTTTACGGTGGGCGCGCGGGGAATGACCTCGCCGTTGCAGGTGGGCCAGTGGCTCCCGCAGCCTGCGCCGGAGCTGGTGGCGCGGACGTAGGCGCCCCAGAGAATGACGCCGAGGGTGACGGCGAGCGTCGCCCACGCAACACGGCGAAACCGACCTTGCGACATGCCCCCCGTTCTAGGGCCGGCGAGGCGTTCAGGCGAGCGCCTTTCATCCTCTCGACGCGCGGGCGGGGCCGCTTTATGCCTCCCAGGCCCCCATGAGCACCATCACCCTGAGCGGACTCTTCGTGTACCCCGTCAAGGGCGCGCGCGGCATCGCCCTCGACCGGGCTCGGGCACAGAGCCTCGGCATCGAGCACGACCGACGGTTCATGATCGTCGACCCGGACGGCGAGTTCCTCACACAGCGGGAGCTGCCGCAAATGGCGCTCATCGAGACGGCGATCGAGGGCGACACGCTCGTCCTCCACGCGAAGGACCACGGGTCGCTTCGCCTGCCGCTCCGTCCCGAAGGGCCCACGGATCGGCGCGTCCGGGTCTGGAGCGACAAATGCCGCGCCGTCTTCGTCGGCGACGAGGTCGCCGCGTACCTGAGCGACTACCTCGGCCGGCGCGCGGAGCTCGTGTACATGCCCGAGGACGCCGCGCGTCGCGTGGACGGTCGCTACGTGAGCCGCAAGGAGCGTGTCGCCTTTGCCGATGGCTTTCCGTATCTGCTCGCCTCGGAGGGCTCGCTCGCGGACCTGAACGCGCGCCTGCGCGACGCCGTGCCGATGGATCGGTTCCGGCCGAACCTCGTGGTCCGCGGCGCGCCGCCCTGGGCCGAGGACGCGTGGACGAGCCTGTCCATCGGCTCGGTGGTCTTCCACCTGCGCAAGCCGTGCAGCCGCTGCAACGTGATCACCGTGGACCAGGCGACGGGTGTGCGCGGCAAGGATCCGCTGGCGACGCTGGCGACGTTCCGGGCGCGGGCGAACCGCGTGTATTTCGGCTGGAACATGGTCGCCGAAGGGGAGGGCGAGATCCGCGTGGGCGACGCCGTGACCCTGGGTGCGCGCTCGTACGACGAGGCCGGCTGAGGCGCCGAGGAAACGAAGCAGCATGCAGAGCACGTCATCGTGGGATGCGATCGTGATCGGCGGCGGGCCTGCGGGTTCGTCCGTCGCGACCTACCTCGGCCGGGAAGGGCGGCGGGTTCTTCTGCTCGAACGGGAGCGTTTTCCGCGCGAGCACATCGGCGAGTCGCTCTTGCCGGGCGTCTTGCCGTACCTCGACGCGCTCGGCGCGCGTGAGGCCGTGGAGAGCGCGGGCTTCGAGCGCAAGGAGGGACAAACCTTCGTCTGGGGCCGCGATCGCACGCCGTGGGAGATCGACTTCCGCGAGCTCGACGTGCACCCGTATGCGTACTTCGTGGATCGTGGGCGCTTCGACGAGATCCTCCTGCGCAACGCTTCGATGTCGGGGGCCACGGTGCGCGAGGGTCATGCGGTGACGCGCGTGATCTTCGAGAAGGGTCGCGCCGTCGGCGTGCGCGTGCGGGGGCCGGGCGGAGAGGAGCGCGACGAGCGGGCGCGGTTCGTCGTGGACGCGTCGGGGCAGAGTGCGCTCGTGGCGCGGAACGCGGATCTGCGGCGGGTCGTGCGAGGCCTCAAGAACGTGGCGGTCTGGGCCTACTGGGAGGGGGCCGAGCGCCTGCCGGGGCACAAGCACACGCACATCCTGACGACGAGCGTGCCCGAGGGCTGGATCTGGGTGATCCCGCTGGGCAAGCGGACGAGCGTGGGGGTCGTGACCTCGGCGGCGACACGCGCGGAGCGGGAGAAGCTCGGGGCCAAGGCCTGGTACGAAGAGGTGCTGCGCGCGTCGGAGGCGGCGTGGCCGCTGCTCGCGAACGCGCGGCGCGTGACGGACGTGACGGGGGCGAAGGACTGGTCGTACCGCGCGCGTCGCCTCTCCGGGCCGGGGATCCTGCTCGCGGGGGACGCGGCCTGCTTCATCGATCCGATCCTCTCGACGGGCGTGCACCTCGCGATGACGAGCGGCTTCTGGGCCGCGGCGTGTGTGCACAGCGCGCTCGACGAGCCACGTCACGAGCCGTTCTTGCGCCGCTTCTACGAGGAGACGTACGGCGCGACCTACCGGGAGCTGCTCACGCAGGTGAAGGCTTTTTACAAGGCCGCGGGGCGCCGGGACTCGATCTTTTGGACGTCAAAACAAATCCTGCGCGTCGGCGAGGCCGTCGCGCCGGAGCTCGCGTTCCTGTTCATCACGGCGGGCCTCTTGCGGAACGCCGCGGTGGACGCGCCGCACGATCCGGCCGCGCAGGTCCGCGCAGAGCTCGGCGAGCGTGCGCGGATCCCGGCCGAAGAACCGAAAAAACCGTTCTCGCCGGAGCTTCCGTCGGCGCGTTCGCGTTCGCGGATCGTGTCGCCGCCGCTCGTGTGGCGGGTCGGAGAGGGCGGGGCGGCGCAGCTCGTGAGCGTGCGGGCCGAGGGGCTGCGGCTCCGGCTCGTGCGGCACGAGCCACGCAGCATCACGGATCGGCCGCGGAAGAGTTATTTCGTGCTCGATCTGGTCGACGCCGGCCGGCAGCCGCTCGGGCTCGTGCTCATCGAGGAAGGTCGCGCGGCGGGCGAGGCGTTCGCGGGGGTCGCGCCGCGTCGGGCAGGTCGGCTGCTCGTCACGCTCGTGCCGTACCCGGTGCGTCCCCACGATCCCGCGGTCCTCGCCAAGCTCGAACAGACGCTCGTGGGCCTCGTCGCGGCCGCGGACGATCCCGCGGAACCTTTGCTCCTGCGCCGCGTGCGTGCGCGGCTCCGGAAGGCGCTCCGCGCGCCCGGTGCGCTGCCGGCCGAGATTACGGCGACGCCTTCCCGCGCCTTCCGCGGCGGCGGCGTGGCCGAGCCGCCGATGACCCTCGTCTTCCGCGCGAAACAACCGGAAAACCCCGTTCCGCGCGTCTACCTCCTCCTCGAAGCGCGCTTGCCGCCGGAGCTCGTGGACATCCCGATCCTGCGCACGCGCTTCTGCGACGTCTGGCTCCGGCCCGAGCGCGCGCGGGATGGCCGCCTCCTCGCCGAGGTGCCCGAGGTCCGAAGCCTCGTCGAAAGCGCCTGCGCCGCGATCTGGGACGCGACGCGGCCGGCGCCGACGCTCCCCGCGGCCTTCACGGCTGCCGAGGCGGCGCTCCGCGCGCTCACGCCGGCGGGCTACACGTTCGAGATCTCGGGACGGCTCGGGGTCTCGGAGGATGGAGAGGCTCTCCCTTCGGCGACCGGCACCACGGACGACGCTCCGACCGGCTGATTTTCCTGCACGGATGCGGCTGTCCCGAGCGTGCAAACTGGCGCGGGCTGGTTCAGCTTCGGCGTATGGCGATCACGTGCAGGGACGAAGCGATGCGCTGGGTGCATCGGTATGCGATCGGCGGCGCGGCCTTCGCGGCCCTCCCGCTGCCGATCTCCACGACAGCGGGCCTCGCCGCCCTCGAGGTCCACATGATCAACTTCATCGGCGGCGTCTACGACGAGCCCGTGAGCAACCTGAAGAGCATCGCCGCGGGCGGCAGCTTCGAGGTCATGGGCGCGGGCCTCAAGTTCGTGGCCACGCGCGTCGCCGCTTTCGTCCCCGGCCCGGCTGGATTCGTGGTCCGGGCGGGTATCGCCGCCGTCGTGATCGAGTCCCTCGGACATGCGATCACCGCTTATTTCGAGCGCAAGCACCCCGGCAAGCTCTTTTCGGCCGCGGTCTAGGGCCTCCTTCGTACTAAGATCGCGCCGTCGTGAAGGCGCTGATCAAAGTCGGCTACGCGTGCAACGAGAACTGCACGTTCTGCCACACGGCCGACATCCGCCACCTCGACGACACCACCGAGCGCGTCGACTGGAAGATCGACCGCGCCAAGCGCATCGGCGCCTCCATGGTCGTCCTCTCCGGCGGCGAACCCACGATGCGGCCCGAGCTCTCGCGCTGGGCGCGCCGCATCGCCGCGCACGGCCTCGATTTTGGCCTCGTCACGAACGGGCTCATGCTCTCGTACCGGAACGTCGTCGACGAGCTCGTGGGCGAGTGCCGCCTCCGCTACGTCTACATGTCCCTGCACGGCGGCGAGCCCAAGGTGCACGGCTCCGTCGTCCGCGCCGACACCTTTCACAAGGCCCTGCAGGCCATCGAAAACCTGCACGGTCGCATCCCCGATCTCACGATCAACTGCGTCGTCACCACGGCGAACCTGAAGCACCTGAAGGGCCTCGTCGATCGGCTGCTCCCGTTCCCGGACCTCTGCATCAAGTTCTCGATGACGCAGCCGAAGGGCGCGGCGAACCGGGCCTTCGACGTCATCGTGCCCGACGTCTCGGCTTGCGCGGCGCGCGTGAAGGAGGCGATCGAGTACGGGCTTTCGCGGCGGCCCGAGCGCGGCCCGCGGTTCGCGCACGACGGCCTTCCGTTTTGCCTGCTTCCCGGCCTCGAACACCTCTACGACGACCTCAAGACGCACCGCTATTCGACGATGATCGAGGCCGACGAGGACGACTACGTGCCCGTCGACGACGTGGCGAAGATCCAGCCCGAGGAGGTCTGCGGCGACTGCGCGCTCCGCGGCGCGTGCCCGGGCCTCTATCGCGGCTACCACGAGATCCACGGCGCGAGCGCGCTCCGACCCGTCACGGATCGTCCCCGGGCGAACTCGTACAACTTCGTCCCCGAACGCGATCTCGCGCGCCCGCCCGGCGCGCCCTGCCCGGTCCGCGGAGATGGCACGAGTCCGTACGATCGCGGCCGCACCTTGTTTTTACGCCTCAAGGACCGCATGCGCCTCTTCCGCACCGAGACGCGTGACTTCTCCGACGAGGAGCTGCTCGCGACGAAGGAGAGCGCGGGCCAGATCTACCTCGATGTCTCGACCAAGCTCGCGCCGGACGACTTCGCGAAGGACTTACGGAAGTTGCGCCCCGCAGCCGAGTGCGAAGCGTGCCCCGAGCGTCCTCGCTGCACCGGCGCATGGGAACCCGTGCCCGCGGACGTCTTCACGCGCGACGACCGCGCCGTGCTGGATCTCCTCGCGCATCTCTCGGGTCGTGTCCTCGATCTCGGCTGCGGCGAAGGCCCGTACCTCGAAGCGCTCGCGCGTCGTGCAGCGGAAGGGCACATCACGTACGTCGGGGTCGATCCCGATCCGCAACGGCTCGCCGTCCTCGCGTCGCGTCACCCGTTCGCGCGGTTCGTGGAGGGCCGCGCGGAAGATCTCGGCGCGGAGCTCGGCACGTTCGACCACGTGCTCGCGCTCCGCAGCGTGAACCACCTCGAAGATCCGGCGCGCGCGTTCGGCGCGGCGATCGCGCGGCTCCGCCCCGGCGGCACGCTCACGCTCGTGGACAACGTCGCCTTCGGCCTCGTCCGCAGCCGCGCGCACGCCGCGCGCGCAGAGAGCGCGCCCGGAAACCGCTTCGAGCATTACCGCAACGACGACGCGGCCCGGACCGCGCGGCGCCTCGAAGGCAAACCCTTGCGCCTCCTCGAGCGCCGCGACGTCGGCCGCGAGACCAGCAATCAGTGGATGTTGCGCTACGAGCGCACGGGAGAAATGCCGTCGTGACTGCTTCCGCTTCGTCCCCCCGCAGGCTCCCCGTCCTCTCGGCTGACGCCGTCGAGACGTCCTTCGCCGACTTCCAGAACGAGGCCTTGCTCGGCGACGCGGAGGATGCTGGCAAGACGCTCGCGCACGAGGCGGCCGCGCACGAGAAGCGCAACTGGGTGCGCCTCTCCTACGATTGCAACAACCACTGCACGTTTTGCCTCGATTCGAATGCGCACGACGGCACGATGCGAGCGACGCAGGACATCAAGGTGCAGATCGTCGAGGGCCGGCGGCGCGGCGCCGATCGGCTGATCCTCTCGGGCGGCGAGCCCACGATGCACCCGAACTTCCTCGACTTCGTCAAGCTCGGGCGCCTCGCCGGCTACCGGAAGATCCAGACCGTGACGAACGGCCGCATGTTCCGTTACCCCGAGTTCCTCGAGAAGGCCGCGGACAACGGCCTGCACGAGATCACCTTTTCGCTACACGGCCACACGGCGAAGCTGCACGACGCGCTCGTCGGCACGCCCGGCGCGTTCGTCGAGGAGGTCGCGGGGCTCAAGGCCGCGCTCGCGTCAGCGCGCTTCATCGTCAACGTCGACATCGTCATCAACAAGCAGAACGTCCGGCACCTGCCGGAGATGCTGGAGACGTTCATCGGCTGGGGCGTGAAGGAGTTCGACCTGCTCCACGTGATCCCCTTCGGAAACGCCTGGAGCGACGCGCGGCATCACCTCTTCTACGACCTCGACGGGAACCTCGAGTATCTCCAGAAGGCGTTCGCCTACGCGCGCAGGCCCGACATCCACATCTGGCTGAACCGCTTCCCGCCGCCCTACGCCGAAGGTTTTGAGGATCTGATCCAGGATCCGTACAAGCTCAATGACGAGGTCCGCGGCCGGCGCGAGGAGTTCGATCGATACCTCTCGCTCGGCAAGAAGCTCATGTGCCGCGAGCCCGAGAGGTGCAAATACTGCTACCTGCAGAGCCTCTGCGACACGCTCGACGAGGTGATCGACGTGCGCAAGGCCGACGAGGTCGACGTGCTGCGTTACGCCGGCGAGCCGCCACGCGCGGGCAAGCTGCCGGAAGCGTACGCAGCGCGGATCGTGGCGGCGAACCTGGAAGAGGCTTCAGCGCTCGCGGCGAAGGTGGCGCCGGGGACGATCGAGCTCGAACTCGCGTCATACGACGGTTTGTCCAGTGCGCTCTCGCCGGAGGGGCTCGTCTTCGGCAAGAAGCTAGCGGCTTGTTACACGGGCGATCCCGCCGCGATCGAGCCGCTGCTCGGGATCGCCGGCGCCTTCGAGGTCCGTGTCTTCCTCACGAAGGCAACAGAGCCCGTGATCCGCAGGCTCGATCCCCCGCCGAAGGCGCTCGTGCTCGTCCAGCAAAACTACGACCTCGTCTCGGACGCCCACACGAACGACGTCGACACGAAATCGTTTTTCGCGACGTACCCCCACCCGATTGCCGTGGAAAACGTGCCCGCGTGCGTCGTGGGCCGGCCCGTGCGGCCAGCGGCGCGGACGTTGGATCTCGCGATGCTCGGCACGGACGCGCGCATCGACATGACGGCGTTCACGAAGCGGTACGTGGCCGACGGGTTCTACACGAAGGCACTCCGCTGCAAGGACTGTCGCGAGAACGCCTCGTGTCGGGGCGTGCACGTGAACTGGGTTCGCGCCCACGGGTTCGAGGCGCTCACGCCGATTGGATAGACATCTGGGAGGCGCTTCGCCGGGGCGCTGCCCCGGACCCCGCGGGGGCTGTTCGCCCCTCGACCCGAACCAGGGCAAGCCCTGGACTCGGGTTGGAAGAACTGCGCTCCGCGCAGTTCTTCCACGGGCCGGTGGCAAGACCAGGGACAGCGTTGCCCATAGAAATGTCAGCGCGGCTGTCTTGGTCGGCAGGGTCGTGGTTGGTCTTGACTCGGCCTGTTCGATGAACTGCGCATCGCGCAGTTCATCGACCCTGAGTCCAGCGCTTGCGCTGGTCCGGGTCCCGGGGCGGATAGCCCCGGGTGGGGCCTGGGGCAACGCCCCAGCGCAGCGGCTTCAGGGAACGAGCGTGCAGCCGGTGAGCACACCCGCGAGCATCTCGCCGCGGGGCTGGCCTTCCCAGCCGCTTTCCCAGTGGAACGTCGGGCTCTTGAGCTTGCCTTCCACCGTGTACTTGCACTTCACGCTGAAGCGCGTGGTCGGCAGGTTGCCCGAGAGCGCGGGCTCGCTCCAGAGACCGGCCGCGACGAACTGTACGTTGTCCGTCGAGGTGTAGGGCCGGAGCGTCTTCTTGTCGTCGCCCGGATCGCCCTTGCCCCAGACCTTCGTCGGCGTCTCGAAGCTGCAGTGCCTGCCTGCGACCTCGTCCGTCGCCGCGCAGTTGAGCTCGCGTTTGTCGCCTGCCACCAGCGTGATCTCGACGTCCACGGTCTGGCCGGGCTTCCACGTGGGCCCGCGCGGACCGCCGCCGCCGCGCTCTTGACCGAGCAGCGCGAAGCCTGCTGCCAGCGTGCCCACGACGACCACGAAGAGCACCATGCTCTTGCCGAGCGACGCCGAGCTCGGCGGCTGCGCGCGCCTCGGCGTGGCCTTGCCGGCCTTCGGCTTCTTCGTGGGCGCCTTCGCGGGCGCGGCCTTCGCGGGTGCAGACGCCTTTGCTTCGGCCTTTGCTTCGGCCTTCGGCGCATCTGCCTTCGCTTCGGCCTCGGGCTCGCTTTCGCCCTCGCCCTCGACCTCGTCTTTGTCCTCGTCCGGTTCTTTCTCGGCCATGGCGCGCGGACTCTACCTTCCTCCGCCCCGCTTCTCAAACCTTCTGTTACCCTCCGCGCCATGAGAGCGAGCTCCCCGCGCGCCCGGATTCTCGGCACTGGTCGCTACTTGCCTGCCCGTGTCGTCACGAACGACGAGATCGCCGCGCGCGCAGCGACCTCGGATGCATGGCTCAAGGAGCAGGTTGGCGTCGAGCGCCGTCACATCGCGGCCGAGGGCGAGACGACGAGCGACATGGCCACCGCTGCCGCGCGCGCGGCGCTCGATGCGGCGGGGCTCTCGCCCGCGGATCTCGACCTCATCATCGTGGCGACCGGGAGCGGCGACAGCCCCATGCCGGCCACCGCGGCCACGGTGCAGCAGAAGCTGGGCACCGAGCTCGTCCCTTCCTTCGATCTCGCGGCCTCGCACGCGGGCTTCCTCTACGCGCTTGCCGTCGCCGAGCAGTCGATCGCCTCGGGCGCGACGCGGACGGCGCTCGTCGTTGGCGCGGACATGCTCTCGCGCCGCGTGGATCCCGAGGATCGCACGACGGCGGCGCTCTTCGGCGACGGCGCGGGCGCGGTGATCGTCGGCGCGGCGGGCGAAGACGGCCGCGGCATCCTCTCGATGCGGCTCGGCGCGGACGGCACGATGGCCTCGCTGCTCACGATCCCGGGCGGCGGCACGGGCGAGCCGATGACCCCGGAGCGGCTCGCGGCGAAGCGGAACAAGGTGCAGATGGACGGGCACGACCTCTTCCAGGTCAGCGTGAAGAAGCTCCAGGTCACGAGCATGGAGGCGCTGAAGGCGGCGGGCCTGCTCTCGGACAAACTCGACTGGGTGATCCCGCAGCAGGCGAACCGCCGGATCGTGGATCGCATCGCCGAGCGGCTCGGGTATTCGCGGGGCAAGTTCATCGAGAACCTTGCCGAGGTGGGCAACACGGGCGCGGGCTCGATTCCGATCGCGCTTGACGAGGCCGTGCGGGATGGCCGCGTGAAACCCGGGCAAAACGTGCTCCTCTGTGCGCTCGGGGCTGGTGTCACGTGGGCGGCCTCCATCGTGCGCATGTGAACGTGGGTTCGGAAAAACCGCAGGATCGCGGGCATCCTTGACGCGGCGAGGTTTCTGGAATCCATTGCGCCCGTGAAATCGCGCCGCATCCGGGCTCGGTGGACCCCGCTCGCGATCGCCTCGGCCGTCTCGCTGGCCGCGCTCGCCTCGCTCGACATTGGCTGCGGCGCGCCGCCGCGTGGTGTCGACTGGAATGGCAAGCGTTTGCCGGTCGTCGACATGCACCTGCACCCGGGCGACTGGGATCACGTTCCCGAGGACACGCGAAAATTCCTGGCCTCGCGCTTCCCATTCCCGATCGGGCTCGACGCTGAGGCGGCGGCGAAGGGCTCCCTTCTGCCGGAGAGCATCCTCGGCGAGATCGACGACGCGGGCATCTGGGGCGCGGGCCTCTTCGCCATCTATGCCCCGCGTACCGTGGGAATCGCCTCGAACGAGCTCGTCGCCGAGGATCTCACGTTCGCCCCGGATCGTTTCTTCGGCCTCGCGTCTTTGCGGGTCGACCGGTGGACGACGGATCGCGACGCGGAGCTCGAACAATTGAAAAGCACGCTCTCGCGGCCGGGGTTCGTCGGGATCAAGATCGCCCACGCGCACCAGCATTTCCGCATGGACGATCCCGCGTTTTTTTCGATTTACGAGGTCTCGGCCTCGATGGGCAAACCGCTCTACCTGCACACGGGGACGAGCCCGTTCCCCGGCACGGCGCAGGAGCCGGCCTACACGGATCCGACGTATCTGGAGACGGCGATCCAGCAATTCTCCGGCGCGAAATTCATCCTTGGGCACCTCGGCTACGATTTCATCGAGAAGCGCCACGCAGGCCTGGATACGTGCATTCGGCTCGCCAAGACGTACCCCAACGTGTTTCTCGAACCGTCGGCGCTGGGCTCCGCCTCGTCGGATCCGACGGGCGAAAACCTGAAGGAAGCGATGCGCCGCATGCGGGAGGCCGGGATCACGGACCGAATCATCCATGGCAGCGACGGGCCGCAAAGCCCGGGGTTCGTGAAAGGGTACCTCGAACGAACGGTCGCCGCGATGAAGGAGACGGGATACACGGAGCAAGAAGCGGCCGACGTCCTTTCGGGGAACTTTGCGCGCGTGTTTGGCGTGACGATTCCCGCGGAGGCGGCCGAATGAAAATGCCGATTGCCATCGCGCTGGGTGCTGCGATCCTCGGCGCCTCCGAGGCCGCCGCCGCGGAGCCGAGGACCCCGTTCCCCGAGCACGCCGCGCTCGACGCCGTGGGCGGTAGCCCCGCGAAAGGGGCGTACGTCCTGTCGGCGCAGGGCGGCTGGCCGTTTTCGTTCCTGCGCGCGCAGGTGGGTTTGTCGAACCGGATCACGCTGCAAAGCGAGCTCGAATCGGTCGTTGGTCGCCGGTATCGGCCGATGCTGGGAATCGGCGTGCGCCTCGCGGACGGAACACACCTGCGCCTGACGGGCGAATTCCTCGCCGGCTGGCTTTTCCAGCGCAGCGAGGAGTACCGGCGCGGCCCGAACGGCGAGCTCAGGTTCCGCCTGGCCATTCCGGTGCGCCGGTTCGTCCCGTACCTCGTGCTCGGCACGCGCCACGCCTTCCTGCCGGATCTTCTGACGATCGAGCGCGCCTCGGGCACGGAAACGAGTTGGTCCGTGCGGCACGAGTGGACGCCGTGGGCGACGCTCGGGCTCGGGTTTGCGATTTCGCGCGGGATCGGGCTCGATCTGGGAATCAATTACGGCTGGGTGGGCGCGCCGGACACGATCGCGCTGCCGGGCGTGCACCTGGGCTTGCATTTCGGAGGGGATCGATGAGCCGCGCGCACCTCGCGTTTGCCGGAGCCTTCGTGTTCGCGTTTGCCGGATGCATCAACGAGGAGACGCGCCTGTACGAGATCGAGCTCGACGGGCAGGTCGCCGTGCCAAACGGCGCGCCGAGCGCGGGCAAAGTGCACCTCGAATTCCACGTGGCGAGGTCGTTCGGCGAAGGGGAGCTCGAACACCCGCTCGGCGCCTTCGAGACGCGCACGGCCCTCGGCGTGGGGGCGGTGCGCGAGACGGTGCTTTATCCGCTCGACGAGGGCGACGGGCTCGTCGTGTACGGATGGCTCGATAGCGACGGCGATGGCGTCCTTTGCGCGCCCGGACAAACCGAGGAGCCCGCGGGGCTCGTGAAGGTCGCGGGGTTCCCAGCGCATACGCTTTCGTTTTCGCTCACGCTCCGCGCGCCGTGTGTGGGGCCGGAATCGTTGTATCCTTGAGGAATGTCCGACGTCCCCAAGCCGAAGCGTGACGTGCTCGATCCCGCGCTGGCCGCGCGCTTCGCCTGGCGCATTGCGCCGCCCCCCGAGCCGTCGCCTCCGCAGGCCGACGCCCCTCCGGCGCCGGACCTCGACCCGACGGCATCGGAAGCCCTCGCCGAGCACGCAGCGCGCGCTTGCGAGGAGCTTGCGAAGGACGTGCGCAAGGCGTGGGCGCTCGCGTCACCGCCCGCGCAGGCGGCCGCCACGAAGCGGCTTTTGCGCTTCGCGCGGCGAATCGGCTTCGAGATCCTCGGTATGTCCCAGCATCCCCTGGAGGCCGTTCGCTTGCTTCGGCTCGTCGCACGTCACATCGAGGCCGCGCCGATCCGCACGAGCGACATGTTCCAGCTCGCGTGGCTGCCCCTGCCGGATCGCCACCCCGAGATGATCGAGCTGATCGTCGAGGCCGCGCGCACCGGCGACAAGAACCTCGCGTTCGTCCTCGATCGCACCGTGGCCGAAACGGAGCTCGAAGGACGTTACCCCGGGCTTGGTGCGCGGCTCGCGGAGATCGCCGACACGGCGCAGTCCTGGGACGTCCGCGCGCTCGCGATCCGATGGCTCTCGCTCGACGAGTTCCCAGCGGCGATCCCCACGCTGCGTCGCGCGCTGCGGACGCGCCACGCGCGCCTTCGGTATTACGCGCTCTTCATCCTCGCGCAGATGAAGGGATGGGCGGAGCGCGAAGAGGACGTCCTCTGGTTGCTCGAGGACGCCGTGCGCCATCCGCTCGACGGCGGCCACGGGACGAGCGGATTCGAGCGCATCGACGATTACGAGGAGGCGCTCATCGATGTGCTTCGGGGAGCGCGCTCGCCGGAAGGGTGGAAGCCACTCGAGATCATCCTGGAGGGCGGCGGTGCGCACATCTTCCGGAGGCGCCCCGGGCTCGACGCCGACTGGGCGCTCAAGGCGCTCGCCGCAGGGTATCCGGAGCGGGCGGTCCATCGGATCGATCGTGAGCTTGCCGATTCGAGCGGCCTTCGTCGGTACGCCGCCATCAGCACGCTCGCGCTCTTGCCGGAGGAGCTCGCGCGCCCGCGCCTCATCGAGGCGGCGGGGTGCTCCGAGCACGACCTCGTCGAGCGCGCGAAGACGATCTGGTTCGAACGGTTCGGGGGCGCGCTGCCGGTCTCGCCTCTCGCCGGCGTGCCCGTGTTCCTGCTCGAAGGGCCGCCGAGCGAGCGGCTCTTCGCGTGCCTGACCGTGCTGCGCGGCGCCTCGCAGGAGGCGCGCTTCGTGATGGTGGACGCGCTGCTCGCCGAGGCGCCCGAGGGAAGCGCTACGCCCGAGCAGCTCTCACCGTCCCAGCGTGAAGCGCTCGCCCTGCTTCTCTTCACGTTGCGCATGTCCGGCACGCTCTACAAGCACCCGACGCTGGGCAACCTGGGGGAGGCCGACTGGGCCAAGCTCTTGCTCCGGCGCTTCGGCGCGCTTGCGTTCGAGGGGCTCGCGAGCCTCGCGGAGCCACCTGCCCTCGCGGGGGTCGCGCGCGGCTGGCTCGATGCGCTCACCAGCGCGGCGCGGAAAGGGCTGCTCGACCCGGCGCAACGCGAGCGGCTGCAGGGCATCGCGCGCGCGGCGCTCGCGTCGCCCGTGTGGGACAATTCGCCCGCGCCGCTCCTCGCGCTCTCGGTCGTGGGGGCGCCGGAGGAGTGCGTGGAGCAGCTCTGGTCGATCCTGACCGCGCCGGAGGACGCCACGGATCCACGGAACGAGGGGTCGCGGTCGAACGCGGATGCGTCGCGGTGGGCGTCGATCGTGCTGCGCGGGGTGGCCGAGACCCCGGGGTTCGGCGCGCGGATCGCAGCGGCGGCGGCGGAGGCGTTCCAAGAGAGGCGCTTCGATCTCTACGATCGGCTGATGTACCTCGGATCGGAACGAAAGGCGCCGGAGGTGCTGGACGTTGCGAGGGCCACCCTGTCCACCTATGACGGCGATCCCGAGGCCCACGGTTCGGTGTGTCGCGCCGCGCATGTGCTCGTGCAGGCCAAACACCTCGAGGATGCGTGGATCCTGTCCGCGCTCGCGCAGCCGGAGGCGCCTCTGTTCAAGGTCGCCGCGAGTCTCATCCGCCAATCGTCGCCCGCGCCGATGCTCGAAGCGCTCACGCGCGCGCTCGTCTCGACCGCGCGAAGTGGCGCCGCGGCGGCCGAGGCGGCCAAGGTGCTGGTTTTGCAGGAGGTCCTCGCGGGGGACGATGCGCGGCTCGCGGGGATCCTGGAGCGCGCCCCGGACCGCGAGCGCGCCGCGCTCTGCGGCGCGCTCATCGACGCCAAGGTGCCGCTCGCGAGCTACCGGCATCACGTCGCAGCGTGCCTGCTCTCGTCCGATCTCCGGGTCACCCGGGAGCTCCACGATCCCTTGTGGCTCCGGAAGCCGGAGGGCATGGAGGCGTTATTCGAAGAGCTCCTGCCGCGGGTGCAGGTAGAGGACACGCGCGACTTCATCTGCCATCTCCTCCGCGCCCCGAACGAGGCCGCGAAGTACTGGGTCGACGGGGACGAGGACGAAGAGGACGAAGAAGACGAAGACGACTGGGACGAGGACGACGAGGACGACGGCGACGAAGACGCCTCGTCCTGACGCTGGTTACGCCCCCGCCTTCATGCACGAAGCGAGCTCGGCGAGCAGTTTGTCCGTCGCTTCGAGCCCGCTCGCGAACTGCTCCGTATCTCGCGTTCTCCGCGACAAACGCATGTCCGGCGACAGCTTGTACGGCGATCCCTTCGGCTGCACGAGCTTCATCACCTTCGCTGGATCGAGCGGCGTGTCGTCGCGCAGGTGCAAGGTCACGCCCTTCGCCGTCGCCTCGCACGCGAGCGCGCGGAGCTTTCGGAGCTCGGTCTTGAGGCTCATCAGGTGCACGAGCCTTCGCGCTTCGATCGGCGGTGAGCCGAAACGATCCTCCATCTCGTTCGCGAGATCCTGCACCTCGTCCGGGCTCGATGCGCTCGCGAGCCGCTTGTAGAAGGACAGCCGCACGCCGACGTCGGACACGTATTCCTCGGGCAAGAGCGCGTCCGCGTCGAAGGCGAGCTCGGGGTCGACTTCGTGCACCACGGGGTCGCCGCGCAGCTCGTGCACGGCCTCGTCGAGCATCTGGCAGAAGAGCTCGAAGCCGACCTGCGCCACGTTGCCGCTCTGCTCGGCGCCGAGGATGTCGCCCGAGCCACGCAGCTCCAGGTCGAGCGACGCGATCTGGAAGCCCGAGCCGAGCTCGGTGTGACGCTCGAGCGCCTCGATGCGCGAGCGTGACTCGTCGGTCATCGCGTTCGCCGGCGGCACGACGAGGTAGCAGTACGCGCGCTCCTTCGAGCGGCCCACGCGGCCGCGGAGCTGGTAGAGCTGCGAGAGGCCGAACATGTCGGCCCGATCGACGATCATCGTGTTCGCGCGCGGGATGTCGAGGCCGCTCTCGATGATCGCGGTCGAGCAGAGGATGTCGTAACGACCCTCCACGAAGTCGAGCATCGCCTGCTCCAGCGCGGTCTCGCTCATCTGCCCGTGCGCGATGGTGATACGCGCCGAGGGCACGAGCTCCTGGAGCCGCGCGGCCCGCTCGTAGAGGCCCTCGACGCGGTTGTACACGTAAAACACCTGCCCGCCGCGGCCGAGCTCGCGCTCGACGGCTTCGCGTAGGACGTTTTCGTCATGGCGCGTGACGATGGTCCGGATCGCGCGGCGCTCTGCGGGCGGCGTGGTGATGATGGACATGTCGCGCAGGCCCGTGACGGCCATCTGGAGCGTGCGCGGGATCGGCGTCGCCGTGAGCGTGAGGACGTCGACGTTCGCCTTCAGCGCCTTGATGCGCTCCTTGTGCGTCACGCCAAACCGCTGCTCCTCGTCCACCACGAGCAGGCCGAGCTTCTTGAAGTGGACATCCTTGGAGAGCAAACGATGTGTGCCGATGACGACGTCGACCTTGCCATCGCGCAGGCCGCGCGCGACCTCGTCCTGCTCCTTGTTCGACTGGAAGCGCGACATGGCCCGGACCTCGAGCGCGTACGGGCTCATGCGGGCCTTGAAGTTCAGGTAGTGCTGCTGCGCGAGCACGGTCGTCGGGCAGAGGACGGCGACCTGGCGTCCCGAGGCGGCGACGCGGAACGCCGCGCGGATCGCGACCTCGGTCTTGCCGAAGCCGACATCGCCGCAGACGAGCCGATCCATCGGGCGCGTGGCTTCGAGATCGCCCGAGACCTCGGCGATCGCGCGGGCTTGATCGGGCGTCTCGTCGAAGGGGAACGTCGCCTCGAACGCGGCGTAGTCGTCGTCGGGCGAAGCCGTGGGCTCGCCGATGGCGCTCCTGCGCTCGGCGTAGAGGCGGAGCAGCTCGTCCGCCATCTTGCGTAGGCTCTTCTCGACTTTTGCCTTCGTCTTGGCAAACGTTTGTCCGCCGAGCCGATCGAGCTTGGGCGTGCCCTCGCCGCCCTGGAACTTCTGAATCTGGTTGAGGCGATAGACGGGCAGGTAGAGTTTGTCGCCGCCCGCGTACTCGACCGTGATGAGGTCGACGACCATGCCGCCGACCTGCTTGTGCACGAGCCCCTGGTAGCGGCCGATGCCGTGATCGGCGTGCACCACGTAATCGCCGACGGAGAGGTTGCGCAGATCCTCGAGGAAGGGGCGCGCCGTGGCCTTCGAGTCCTTGCCGCCCTGCGCGGCGCGGCGATGCGCGCGGGCGCCGAAGATCTCTTCCTCAGTGACGAGCGCGACGAGCTCGGCCGGCGCGACGACGCCCCGCGCGAGCCCGCCTCGCACGACGAGCGCGGTGCGCGTGGCCTCAGGCTCTTGTTCGTCGAGGATCGAGGGATCGAACGCGCCGAGGCGGGCACGGACGCGGACGCCCTGGTGGCGGAGGAGCGTGACGAGGCGCTCGACCTGCGTCTCCGCGCGCGCCGCGACGAGGACCCGCATGCCGTGCTCCTGCCAGGCGAGGATGCGGCGCACGAGCGGATCGAGCGCGCCCGTCTTGCCGCGGGACGCACGCGCGGCCTTGATGGCGCGTTCGAGGTCGCCTTGATCGAAGGTCGCAAGCGTTGGCGCATCCTCGGGCGCGACCTCGAATCGTTCGAGGGAAGCCGGATCCGGCGCGTCGCCCGCGATGCCGGTCCGATGGAGCGCGACGTGCGTGCGGCCCTGGATCCACGAGGCGATGCCACCTTCGGCCTCGTAGAACGCGTCGAGCGGGAAGTGAGCGTCGCGCGACTTGTGGGCGAGATCGGCCATGGCGCGGCCGAGCTCGTCGCGCAGGGAGCGCGTGATCGCCGCGGGATCTTCGAGCACGACGATCGCGTCGTCGGGGAGGTACGAGGCGAGCGGCGCGAGATCGAGGTACGCCGGGAGAAACCCTTCGGCCCCGAAGAACGTGCGGCCGCTCGTGACGTCGTCGACGAGGGCGCGGGCCTTCACCGACGGCAGATCGACCGCATCGCAAGCGGCCCGCACACGCTCGCGGGCGCGGGCCTCGTTCTCGGGCGTGAGCACGGCCTCGCGCGCCTGCGGGAGCCAGACTTCTCTGATGTCGGCGATCGTCTTCTGTCCTTCGGGATCAAACGATTTGATCCCCATGACGAGGTCGCCGTAAAACTCGATGCGCGCGGGAAAACTCGCGTTCGGCGGCCAGACGTCGAGGAGAGCGCCACGCACGGCGAAGGTGCCGGGGTCCTCGACGAGGGGGCTTCGGACGTAGCCGGCCTGCGCGAGCCTGCGGATCAAGGCGTCGCGCTCGATCTCCTGCTCGGTGACGACGAGCTCGGCGTGCTCGAGGACCTCGGCCTCTGGGACGACCTTGCGGGCAAGGGCCGAGACGGGACAGACGAGCGCGCGCCACGGCAGATCCACGGCGAGGTGGAAGAGCGCCGCGAGGCGGGCCTCGGCGCCGCGGCGATCGGGGTTCACGTCGGCGTAGGGGCTCGACTCGTTCGGCGGGAAGAGCAGGACCTCGCCGAGCGTGGTTTTCCCGGCGTCGGGCTCCTCGGCGTCGGCGCCGGCGAGCAAAAACGATGCGTCGGCGTGGAGGGCGCGGGCGGCTTCGAGATCTGCGGTGACGGCGATGATCTTGCGGCGCGTGGCTTTCGCGAGCGCGCGAAGGACGAGCGCGGTGGCGCCGCCCGCGACGGAGACGACGTGGATCGTGGGGCCCTTGGGGCCGAGGACGCGCGCGGCGAGATCACGCGAGGTGGTGATCGGCCGATCGAGCGGGAGCTCGTACGAGGGGAGGGGTTCGACCGGCACTACCTCGGGGCGATCGAGCTCGACGTCGAGCGCTGAAACGCCGGCGATCTCGCCGAGCGAAGCGCGGAGCTCGGCGCCTCTGGTTGCCTTTTCGGTCGCGGGCATCGTTCGCCGCGGGGTGTAGCACGAAGCGTGCAGGGACTACGGCGCCGAGATGTACTGCTCGGCCACCCAATACTGCTCGCCGTTGCTCATCGTGACGAAGTACTGACCTTGCGCGATTTGCGCGACCGTCCCCGGGTACTTGTTTCCGTCCGACCACGCGACGAGCACGGTCGATCCGACGCCCGGCTTCGACAGGCTCTTGCCGAACGAATCGAGCGCATGGCCGAGCTTGTCGAACCCGTTCTTCAGCGCGCCTTCGACGGCCCTGGCCGCATCCGCAGCCTCTTGCTCCAGGCTCTTCGGCTGTTGCGTGGGAGCAGGCGTGGGAGCGGCAGCGGGAGCGGGCTCGGGAGCGGCAGCGGGCTCGGGAGCGGGAGCGGGCTCGGGAGCGGCAGCGGGCTCGGGAGCGGGAGCGGGAGCGGGCTCGGGAGCGGCAGCGGGCGCGGCAGCGGACGCGGGTTCGTTTGTCGGGGCGGCCGGGGGCTCGGCCGGCTGTGCGAAGGCCGTGGCTTGCGTGCCGATCAGCGTGGCGAGCGTGGGAATGGGCCGACGCTCACCGCCGCGGTGCAGGCGCAAGAGCTCATGCTCGACCGCACACACGTACGCGACGAACGTCTGCATGTCGCGGGACATGGCGGCGTTCCAGTGGAACGCGATCTGCGTGTATCGGAAGAGATCCAGGTCTTGTCGCGCGAGCGTGGACGAGAGGCCCGCGTGCATGATCTGCGCGGAGAGCTCGACGTACTCCTCGAACGAGAGCGCGGGGGCGGGGCCCTTGGCGCGGCCGAGCCCGGCCTGGTAGGCCGGGACGAACCGCACGGCGACGGCGCCGCCGAGCGCGGGATCCTCGAGCCGCGCGAGCCAGCCCGCATGCGCGGCGAGCCAGTCCTCGCGCGAGACGTTCTTCGATTGCACGACGCGCGCGCACGCGTCGGCGTCGTCGGGGTGATCCGCGCAGAGGGCGCGAAGCTCGGCGTATTGCTCCAGCGAGAGGCCGGCGATGGGCGCGAGGGGATCCATGCGCGCCGAGGGAAGCCGGGGTGCGGCGAGGGGTCAAGCGGAAGCAAAGCCTCGTCGAGGTGACAGACCGGCGCTCGCAATGGTCACGCGGTCACCGCAATCGCACGAGGCTCAATTCAACGTCTCGCCGCCACCGTCCCCGCGTCCCGCCCCGAAAATCGCCTCCCAGTTCGCCCTGTACGCATCCGTCGCCACCTGCGCCGGGCCGGAGCGCGGCGGTTCCGGGGGCCTCGGGCTCTTCACGAGCACTTCCACGTCGTAGAGCCGCTCGTGCTCCTTGCGCGGCGACAGCTTCACGACGTCGCCGTGCACCGGCGCGCCCTCGCGCATGTTGCGAATCGCGCCGAGCTCCACGTTGCCCTCGCGTAGGCGGAGCACGTTGTAGCCCTGCCCGTCGGACATCGGGCTGTGGATCATCACCACGTCCTCGGCCTTCGGCTCCGGCGCGTCGCTCGTGGCCAAGGGCCGCTCGGGCGGATCGGGCTCGTCACTCACCAGGCAAGCTTGTCACGTTTCAGGCGGATCGGCTCACGCCCCGAGCAGCGCCGCTTCGTAGCCCGAGCTCATCGAGCCGTCCGCGTGGAACAGGCCCTGCGCCGTCGCCTGGTCGATGGCCTCGAGCAAGCGCGCGAAGCGGGCGATGCCGCTCTTGCGCAGGAGAAGCGTCCCGCGGCCGCGCTGGCGGGCGAGCTTGCGCGCGAGCTGGACGGCGCCGTGGCTGTTCGTCTCCGTCACGATCACGATGAGCTGGCAGCGCTCCACGAGCCCCTCGAGCGACTGCGCCCCGCGGCCTCGCACGTCGCCGCGGTGGTATTCGAGCTCGTGCCCGGCCGCCTTTGCGAGCCGCTCCAGCTGCACCTCGTAACGCTCGACTCCCCCGATCCAACCAATGCGCATGGGGCCTCCTCGACGGCCAGACCCGCGAGCACATCCATGCCGCCGGTGGCCGACTGTCCGCTATAACGGATATTTAAGGTGCCGTAGCGGAACTGTCCAGGCCTTTCCGTCGTCATCACGGAAAATAGTCCGTGATGGCGGAGCCTGGACCCGACCCCTGCGTCCCCTCGGGGGCGCCGGTTTCGTCCGCTCCTCCGGACAACCCCCGCCGGGGCCGTTTCTTCCCCGACCCGCAAACTTGGCCCTCGTCCTCGCGGTGACTTAGTCGGGGCGAAAGCGAGGGAGCCGCGCGGCGCGCGGCGGGGACGGGTCTGTCCGTCTCCACCTTTTGGAGGACGTCATGAGCATGCGAGAGGACTCCGGCGAAAGCCCGAACGGCCGGGCAAACACGACGGCCACGAGCGCAACGCCCGGGACGCCGGATCGGCGCGCGGGCCACCACCGGGTTCATTTCGAGGCGCTGGTGGCCGTGGGCGAGGCCAAGGGGAGCGGCGGCTTCGAAGCCGAGTCGATCGACGTCTCGCCCGAAGGCATGCGCCTGCGCACGGCCTACCTCCCGCAGATCGGCGACCGGCTCGTATGCCGGTTCGAAGGCGACGCCGGCGAGGTGGTCGCCGACGGAGAGGTGACCTGGCGCCGCGAAGCGCCGCGCGGAGGCGAGTTCGGCCTGCGCTTCGTGGGCTTCGACAGCCCCGACGCCGAGGCGACGCTGCGCAGCCTGTGCCAGGAGCTCGGCGGTTCGGTCGAGGGGAACAGCGGGCTCGGCCCGATGGGGATCCCCGGGACGCGTGTGCGGCTGCACATCGACGGGCTCGGCTCGCCGATGAAGGCGCGGGTACGAGAAGCGGCGGGCGGTGAGGTGCTCGTCGGATCGAACCTGGAGTTCCTCAAGGTGGGTCGGTCGCTCGAGCTCGAGGACATGGACCACGGCGACAAACGCAGCGCGATGGTCGACGCCGTGAAGGTGGAAGTCGATCCGTCGACGAAGGTGCCGCAGCTCGTGGTGTCGCTCCGGTTCGGCGAGGCGAAGGAGTCGAAGAAGGCGGCCGCGCCGGCAAAGGAGCCGGAGAAGGCCGCGGCGACGAAGGCGCCGGAAAAGGAGACGAGCAAGGAAGCGTCGTCCCTCGGGCTCGGCGCGCTCATCAAGCGCACGACGCCCGGCGTGGGTCCAGCCCCGGCCGGGAAGACCGAGGTGAGCGCAGGAGGCGAGTCGAAGGAGAAGGAGGCGCGCTCCGAGCTCCTGTCGTCGCCGGCCGTGCCCTCGCGCGCGCGCACGCAGGAGATGCGATCGATGCCGCCTGCCACGCGGCCGAGCGCGTCGGCCGATGCAGCGTCGCTGCGCACGGGCGACGAGGAGGAGAGCGACGAGGCGGCCGAGGCGAACGATCCGTCGCTGGATTCGCCCGCGGTCGGCGGCGCGAAGAAGGATTTTGGTGCCGCGCTGCGCGGCGCGACCGAGAAGGCGAAGGGCGCGACGAAGGCGGCGTTCAGCGCGATCGGTCCGGCGGTGGGCGGGATCGGAGAGCGCGCAAAGGGCGCAATGTCGGGGCTGTTCGCGGCGATCCGGAAGCGGCGCGGCGAGGAGGCAGCCGAGGCGACGGAAGGTCAAGCGACGCGGCGGACGACCGCAGCGCCGCCGACGGGCGCGCTGCGCGCAGCCGGCAAGAAGCTCGTGCGCGACAAGGAAGAGACGGAGACGACCGAGGCGGCGCCGAAGGCTCGATCGAGCCGGAAGGCGGCGCTGATGGGAAGCGCGCTCGGGCTCGCAGCAGTGCTCGTCGTGGTCGGCGGGATCCGGCTGCTCGGGGCGTCGCGCGCGGCGCCGGTCGATCCGCAAGGGCTGGAGGCGAACGCGGCAGGATCGGCCGCAGCGCTGCCCGCGCCGACGGCGGTGAACACGGCGGCGGGCGATCCGAATACGGTGCCGAGCGTGAACGTGCCGCTCTTCGGAGCGACGCCGCTCTCGACGACGGAGCCGGTGCCGGCGATGCCGACGCAGCCCGATGGAACGATCGCGCAGACGCCGCCGGCCGCGCCGGAGGGCGACGCCGCGCAGGCCGGCGCCGCGGACGACGGGGAAGGCGAGGGCGATTCGGAAGCAGCGGAGACGCAAGGCGACGGCAAGCAGTTCGGCAAGGGCAACGTGCGGAGCCCGATCGTGCTGAAGCTGAAGATGGACGGGGAGATCGAGACGGTGAACGGCGCGGCGGGCGCGATGGGCTTCACGGTCTCGCTGCCCGGCCGGCGCGCGCTCTCGTCGGCGACGGAGCTCGCCCGCAAGGACAAGCGCATCGCCTCGGTCAACGTGGTGAACAACCCCGCCGGCGCGGAGATCAGCCTGCAGTTCAAGGACGGCGTGCCGGCCTACGTCGCGAAGGCGAAGGGCGATCGGCTCGTCATCTCGCTCGGCACCGACGCGAAGAAGACGGTGGCGAAGGCGGGCGACAAGAAGAAGAAGGGCGCGCTGAAGAAGAAGGTCGCCGAGAAGAAGAAGACGACCAAGAAGCCCTGAGCGAACAAGGTTCTAGAGGTCAGCGCGGCGCCGGACGGGTTTCGGCGCCGCTTTTTCTTTCGTAGATGCACCAGGCTCCGCCGCCGCGGAGCTTGATCGACTCGGCCACGACGAACTGCGTGCGGAGCTCGCTGCTCGCGTGGAGCGCGCGGGACGAGGGAACCGTTGGGCTCTTGCAGTCGACCGTCGAGGAGATGATCACCACGTAGCGGGGGTTCCGCGCGAAGATCGCGTCGACGTAGCCCGCGCCCGTCTTGTTCGTGTAGCCGCCCGGGAGGCGCGCGATCTCGGGCGCGAGCAGGCCAAGCATGTCCACGATGGGGAAGCCCGTCGCGTAGCCGACGTACCCGATGTCGGCGATGGCCACGGGCCCGGGTTTTTCGTGCGACGAGAGCCACGCCGCGGTGCGGCCGGCGGCGTCGTCCCAGAACGCTTTGTCCTTGTCGAGGATGTCGCGCTGCGCCGCCCGGAGCGAGCCCATGCGCGCGGCGCCGGCGACGATCCCGAACAGCACGACCGCGAGCGCTGCCGCGCGCTCCTTGCGTTCGGCGATGGTGCGCGCAGCGGCGTCGACGAGCAGGAAGGCGAAGGGCTCGGCGGGCGCGAGGAAGCGGTAGTAGGGCATCCAGTCGCCACCGACGAAGAGCACGTAGAGGGCGAAGGTGACGGCGATGGATGCGATGGCGATCCCGTCCCGCCGTTTGCGGACGAAGAAGATCGCGATCGCGGCGACCCCGAGCCAGATCGCGGGACCCGTGTGCAACACGTAGCGCCGGAGGTACTCGACGCCGCCGTGGAGCTGCTGGTTCATGTCGCCCGTCTTCGCGGTGAGCGTGTTGGGGAAGAATCCGCCGTAGTAGAGGCGGCGGAACGCGAGGTGCGCGATCACGGGGACGGCGAACGTGGCGAGGCGCGTGAGGCTCCGGCGAGAGAAGGGTCGATCCGGATGCCAGACGTAGAGCAGGAGCAAGAAGAGCGGCGCCTCGGGGCGCGTGAGGGCCGCGAGCGCGAAGAGCGGGCCCGACCAGGGGAAGACGTTGGCGTCGTCGTGCTCCTCGACGAGGAAACGATCGGTGCCGAGCAGGATGAGCAGGAGGAAGAGCGGCGACTCGAGGCCAAAGACGGCGTAGCCCGACTGGAGGAAGCTCGACGCGCAGAGCCAGGTGGCGAGGCAAGGCGACCATCCGAGCGGCGCAAGCCTCTGCGCGATGCGGTAGACGGGGACGAGTGCGGCGCACGCGCAGACGACGCCGAGGACCTTCGCCGTGATCTCGGGGCGCGCGCCGAGCGTCGCGAAGACGCCGAGCAGCACGGTCCAGAGGAAGTTCGTGTACCCCTCGACGCGCTCGCCGAGGTTGTAGACGAGCCCGTGGCCCTCCGCGAAGTTCCGCGCGTAGCGGAAGGAGATGAAGGCGTCGTCGATCGTGAAGCTCGCGACGCGGTAGGCGTTCGCGATGACGAGCACCATCGGCAAGACGAGTCCGAGCACGAGGTGCGCACGGGGAGAGAGCGGCGCGCCGCCGAGCCAGGCGCGGAGGGAGGCGAGCACGCTCGGCGGGGGGGCCTCGGGCAAGGCGGCGACAGGGCCGTTTTCGCGGGTCGACATCGCGGAGCGGCCCATACCTGGCCTTCGTCGCGGCGGAAAGCACGGCGACGCTTGCCAACACCGGCCCCTACGGTGTTATGGCCGTTGCCGTGAAGAGGACGTCCGAGGGGCAGGAACGAGGAAGCGACGCGGACGCGGAAGTCGACGCGGACGCGGGTGCGGAAGCAGAAGCGGAAGCCGAGGCGGAGGCGGAAACCGACGCGGACGCGGAAGTCGACGCGGACGCGGAAGAACCGGAAACCGACGACGATCCCGACGAGCCCGATCCCGACGCGGCCGATCCCCCCTGGAAACGCCCGCCCGCGGCGACGTTCCGCGATTGGGTCGCCGGCGCGCCGCTTCCGCGGTCCGTGCACCTCGTCCTCGGCCTCGTCCTTCCGGCGATCGTGATGCTCGCGAACGCGTGGCGCGTCCTCTCGTTCACCATCGACGACGCGTACATCTCCTATCGCTACGCGCGGAACCTCGCGCATGGCCTCGGCCTCGTCTACAACGCGGGCGAGCGCATCGAGGGGTACACGAACTTCCTCTGGACCGTGATCCTCGCCGGCGCGATCAAGATCGGCCTCGATCCCGACGTCACGGCGAAGGTCCTCGGCGCGGGCTCCGCCGTCGGCGCGCTCGTGATGATGTACCGCCTCTCCGATCGGCTGCGGCCCTTCGCGGCGGCGCCTTGCCTCGCGACGTGGCTCGCCGCGACCACCGTCGTCTTCTCGGGGTACGCGGTTTTCGGCCTCGAGACCGCGTTCTTCGTCTTCCTCCTGCTCGCGGGCACGTGGCTCTTCCTTCGCGAGATCGATCCCGAGGAGAAGAGTTCGTCCAAGGCGACGTTCCGCTTCCCCTGGTCGGGCCTCGTCTTTGGCCTCGCCGGCATCACGCGGCCCGAGGCGCCTGCGTTCGTCGGGCTGCTCATGCTCGTGCTCCTGTTCGGGCGTGATGCGTTCGGCACGAACAACGCCGTGGCCCGCGTCGTCACCGCGCCGGGCGGCTTCTTCGGCAAGCAGAACCTCCTGCGCGGCGCGGCGTTCGTCCTGCCCGTCGGCACGCACCTCGCCTTCCGCCGCGCGTACTACGGCTCGTTCGTGCCGAACACGTTCTCGGCGAAGACGGGCAACTGGTCGGCGCAGATCGACGGCGGCGCCGACTACGTCCGGAACTACGTCAACCACGCCGGCCCCGTGCTCTACCTCGGGATCTTCGCGGTCGCGATGGGCCTCGTGTGGCGCCGCCGCGATCTGCTCGCGGCCTCCGCGATCGCGATCTTCGTGCTCGTTTACGTCGTCCTCGTCGGCGGCGACTGGATGCCGTTCTTCCGCTTCATGGCGCCCTTCGAGCCGTTCGCGTTCCTGCTCATCTGCGTCTCGACGCGCGCGATCGTCGACCGCAAGAGCCGCGTCGCGAACCTCGCGCTTGCCGCGTTCCTGACCATCGCTTTCTCCTTGCGGGTCGGGAACATGCAGAGCGCGCAGCGGCAGATCATCGAGAAGGAGGAGCGCTTCTGGACGATGGCCGCGGGCGGCACGGCGAAGTGGTTCCTCGAGAACGGCCAGCCCGGCGAGATCGCGATCGGCGACATCGGGTACGTCGGGTACGCGACGGACTACCCCATCCTCGATCTGCTGGGCCTCGTCGATCCGGTCATCAGCAAGCTCGAGGGCGGCTACACGCGCAAGCTCGGCCCCGGCTTCCTCGATCGCTTCTTCGACAAGCGCCCGCCTTACTTCCTGCTCATCTCCTCGAACATCGATTGCAAGCACCCGTCGGTCCCGGGGTCGCAGGTGATCTACCGCGATCGACGCTTCCTGCCGGCCTACGAAATCGCGGGCAAAGTGCCGCTCGACGCGGGCTTTGCTTGGTGCATCTATCGTCGCAAAGAGACGCCCGGCGCGCGGACGCCCTGAGGCATTCCGTACGAGCGTCCAGGCCGTACCTGACACGCACCTCGGGGTATCGCGATACCCAAACGAGGGGGATCCTGAATTGATCCCGGTGGGTGGCGTGAGCGAACCTCTTCGCTAGAGTTCCTTCACCGAAAGCGTGGAGGCGCCGCGTAGATCGCGCGGAGAACCTCCGGGGAGGAAAAGCTTGGGAGCGAGCGCTTCAGTGCATGCGAGGGGATCGATGCTCCGCGCGCACCGGGCGGCCGGGCACCATACGGGGCGTGTCTTGCTCGTCGAGGACGAGCCCGATCAGGCTGCGATCCTGGAGGCCGTGCTCCGGCACGAAGGGCTGGACGTCCTCGTCGCTTCGAGCGGCGAGCAGGCCCTCGAGATCCAGCATCGGACGCCCGCCGATGTGCTCGTGACCGATCTCAACCTCCCCGGGATGACCGGCATGGATCTCATGCGTCGACTCACGCCTCCGACGGAGGACGAGACGACCAAGGCAGCCACGCCCGCGCCCGCGGTCGTGGTCGTGACGGGGTCGGGATCGGTGTCGAGCGCGGTCGACGCGCTGAAGCTCGGCGCGGCCGACTACCTGCAAAAACCGCTCGATCCAGCGCGGCTCGTGTCGCTCGTGCGCGAACTCTTGTCCTCGGACAACGTTCGCGAGGCCGAGGGCGAGGACGACGACGCTGCTGCCGGGCCGCTCGTGTTCGAGGGCATGGTGGGCGGCTCGCGCGGCATGCGCGAGGTCTTCGCCCGGATCGACCGGGTCGCTTCGACGATGGCGCCGGTGCTCATCGTGGGCGAGAGCGGCACGGGCAAGGAGCTCGTGGCGCGCGCGATCCACAACCGCAGCCCGCGCAAGAACGGCCCGTTCATCCCCGTGCACACGGGCGCGATCCCGCGCGAGCTCATCGGCAGCGAGCTCTTCGGTCACGAGAAGGGCTCCTTCACCGGCGCCTTCTCCTCGGCCGAGGGCAAGTTCGAGGCGGCGACGGGCGGCACCGTGTTCCTCGACGAGGTCGGCACGATGGACAGCGCCGTGCAGGTGAGCCTCTTGCGCGTGCTCGAGACCTACCGCTTCACGCGCGTCGGTGGCCGCAAGGAGATCGAGGCCGACGTCCGGATCGTCGCGGCGACGAACAAGGACCTGCTCGATCTCGTGGACGAGAACGTCTTCCGCGAGGACCTCTACTACCGCCTCAACGTCTTCACGATCACGCTGCCCCCGCTGCGCGAGCGTGTGGAGGACATCCTGCCGATCGCCGAGCGCTTCCTCGTGAAGTTCGCGAAGCGCTACGGCACGCCCGCGCGTCGTTTCTCCGAGGGCGCGATCAACAGGCTCTACCTGCACGACTGGCCGGGCAACGTGCGCGAGCTCCGGAACGTCGTCGAGCAGACGGCCCTCTTCGCCGCGGGCGAGCTCGTCGGGCCCGAAGAGGTCCAGATCGGCCAGGGCCGCATCGAGCGGCGCACGGGCCGTCGCTCGCATCACGATCTCCAGGTCCAGACGAGCCCACCGCACCCGGAGCCGGAGCACCACGCGCCGCCTGCGCCGATCACGACCACGCCGCCGCCGGCGATCACCGAGGCCGAGGGGCGCGAGTCTCCGCCTTCGCTCGCCGAGCCGCCGCCGGCGTCGGCGTCGGCTTCGTTTGCCCAGACGCCGCTTCGCCCGTCGACGCCGCCCGCGCACGATCTCGAGCCGCGCGAGGGCGGCGATCGTGGCGAGCACCCGCTCGTCCTGCGTTTGCCCGTGGGCACGCGCCTCGCCGACGCCGAGCGCAAGTTGATCCTGCTGACGCTCGAGGCCGTGCGTGGCAACAAGCAGCGCGCGGCGCGCGTGCTCGGCATCAGCCGGCGTGGCCTCTACTCGAAGCTCCAGGCGTACGGCGAGCACGTGGGCAGCCACGAGGCCCCCGAGACGCAGGAAGCCGAGAGCCCGCAGGACAACGCTGAGGAAGCGCCTGCGCCCGCCTCGGAAGAAGCGCCGAGTGTTCCCAGCGCCGCGACCGATCTCGACGCGAGCCGCTGTCTCTCCTGATCCCTTCCTCGATGATCTCGCGTGAACCGACCCGGCGGCGAGGCGCTTCGCCGGCCGGGTTCGTCCGCTTTCTTGCGATCCCGCTTCCCGACGGGGGCCGCTTTCGACACGCTGGCAAGCGCTTTTTTGGGTCGGGCCCCAAGAAATTGCACGTGGAGACGAATTTTTGGCAAATTCGAGTCTTCCTCGTGGCTGATACGTCAGGAAAGGTCCGAAACGACAGGGCGCCCTGGTAAAGTCTTCGACCGAAGACCGACTCCAGGTAAACAGTCGACCCTCCGAACCAGACGCGACATGAAGATCACCTGCCAATCTTGCCAGTCGAAGTACACGGTTTCGGACGAGAAGGTCCAAGGCAAGACCGTCAAGATCAAGTGCCGTAAGTGCGGCGCGACGATCCTCGTCAACAGCAGCGGCGCGACCACGACAAACGCCGATGCCGCCTCGGCCGCGGGCGCCGAAGAGGCGGCGACGGACGGCGGGTCGTACCAAATCAACGTGGCCGAAGGCGATCAGCGAACGATGTCGCTGCAAGAGATCGTCCAGGCCTACAACAGCTCCGTCATCACCGCAGACACGTACGTCTGGGCCGATGGCATGGGCGACTGGCAGCCCCTCGGCCAGGTGCAGGCGATCGTGGACGCGCTCAACGCGGCCGCGCAAGGCGCGAGCGCGCCGCAGCCTGCGCCCGAGCCCGCGCGAGCCGCCGTCAAGAAGGACGGGGCGCGCGGCGGAGCACGCGATCTCTTCGGCTCCGACGGCGCCTCCGACGTGTCGACGAGCGCCTCCGGCATCGGCGGCTCCTCGCCCCGCGCGGCGGCCGCGCCCGTGCGCATCGGTGCCGGCAAGGAAGAGCAGTCCGCGCTCTTCTCGCTCAGCGCGCTGACGAACCGCGCAGGCCAGTCGGCCTCCGCCGCGAGCAGCCTCAGCAGCCTCGGCGCGCTCGCGTCGACGCCGTCGAAGTCGACGAACTCCGACGACTCCGGCCTCATCGACCTGAAGGCGCTCGCCGCAGGCGCGGCCTCGCCTCCGGCCGCGAGCGCAGCGGCGAGCTTGCTCGGCGACTCCGGCGGCCTGTTCGAGCTCGCGGCGCCGCCCGTCACGGCGCCCGCTGCCGCTCCGATCCCGATCCCCGAAGATACCAAGCCGCAGAAGAACCGCACGCCGCTCTTCATCGGCCTCGGCGCCCTCGTCGCGGTCGGCGCGATCGTCGGCGCGTTCATGGTCATGAAGGGTGGGGAGCCACCGGCGGAGCAGACGACGGCGCAGTCGGCCGCGCCTGCGAACACGCCGCCTCCGCTCGAGACCGCGCCGCCCGTGCCGACGCCTTCGGTCGCCGAGACCGAAGCGCCCGCGGCCAGCGCGTCCGCGGTCGCCAAGGGCGGCGGGACGACGAAGACGGGCGGCGGGACGACGAAGACGGGTGGCGGCGCGACGACGAAGGCCGGCACCGCGCCCACGACCGGCGGCGGCACGGCGCCCGCGTCCACCGCGAAGACCGCGCCGAAGCCGAGCTCCTGCGGCTGCGCGCCCGGCGATCTCATGTGCGCCATGCGCTGCTCTGCCAAGGGCAAGTGAACCTCCCGGGAGGGGGCTCCCGACGCTGGATCTCGCGGAGCCCCACCCAACGACCCCTCGTTCGTCCTTCCAAACTCTCGCGCCCTCCACGCGCGTTTGTCCTCGTTGCATGGGCATGCCTCGCCGCGTGCGCCGCGCGCGCGCCTGAGCCTGAGCCCATGCCCGTCGTGGCGATCTCCGGCGACGCGCCTGCGGTCGTCGCGGTCGGCGATGCGGGGCCGAGCGAAACGACGCCGTCGTCGCGTCCCAGGCCGCTCGTGTGGGAGACGGACGAAACACGGGCCCGCGCCCGCGCCGCGCGGGAGGGCTTGCCTCTGCTCGTGTTCCTCTCGGCCGACTGGTCCGCGGCTTCGATCGCGATGGCCCGCGAGGTTTGGTCCGATCCGCGCGTCCTGCTCCAGCGCACGCCAATCGTGGCGCTGCGCCTCGATCTTTCGGCCGACACGCCGGACACCGAGCTTCGGCTCGCGCACTACGGTCCGCGCACCCTGCCGACGACGATCGTGTTCGACGCGGAGGGGCACGAGGTCGCGCGCCTCTCGGGCCTGTGCACCGTGGAGGAGGTCCTCGCGGCGATCGGGAGAGCCGCGGCCGATCCCTGACAGGAGAGCTTGTCCCTCTTTCGCGGGCCCGGGTATGATGGCGAGCCTGCCCGGTAACATGCTCGATCGCTCATCCATCCTCCTTCTCGCCGCGCTTGCGGCGCTCCCCATGGCGATCGCCGGATGCGCCACCGAGGAGATCCCGCCTTATGGCGATCCGGCAGAGGTCGTGGGAGGCGCGGGGGCTTCCTCGTCCTCCGGCGGAGTGACCTGCACGGGCGATTCCATGTGCGCCGTGAGCTTCGTGGACGACGTGGCCCCGATCCTCGAGGCCAAGGGCAAGTGCGCGGACGCCCAGTGTCACGGCATGGGCGCGGGCACGATCTCGCTGACCGCGGGCAACGCGAAGACGCTCCGCACCGAGCTCCTCGGGCTCACCGTGGCGAACGGGCCCTACATCGCGTGTGAGGCGGCGGAAAACTCGAAGATGCTCTGCAACCTTCGTGTCGAGATGGGGGTCACGAAGCCGCCGAACTGCGGCTCGCTCATGCCGAAGGTCGATCCCGACGACACCGTCGACGACGTGCGGCTCAACCAGACCGAGTACACGACCATCGAGGAGTGGATCAAGTGCGGCGCGCCCGACAACTGATCCGCGCGTTCCTGCTGCCGGCGGCCGTTTTCGCGCTCGTCGGGCTCACGGACGCCGGGCCCTCGTACGCGGGGGACAAGGACGCTGATGGACTCGTCGCGGTCGCCGAGGCGATGAACGAGTTTGTCGAGGGCAAGTACGACAAGGCCCTCAGCAGGCTCGATGCGGCGTTCAAGGCGTGCAAAGGCAAGGCCTGCGAGCCGAGCGTGCGCGCCGAGATCCAGATGGCGATCGGCGTCATCCAGGGCGCGGGCAAGAAGAAGCTCGACGCGGCGAAGAAGGCGTTCGAGTCCGCCCTCAAGGAAGACGCGAACGTCAAGCTCGACAAGCAGTGGGCGACGAAGGAGCTGGAAAAAACCTTCGCCGAGGCACGGGGGGTGCTCGGTCCTTCGCGCCCGCCGCCCACGAAGCAGCAGACGGCGTCGGTCACTACGGCGCAGGCGGCGCTCGCCCAGAAGGACTGGAGCGGGTGCATGCAGACGCTCATCGCCGAGATGGCGACGTCGAGCGAGTTCGCCGCGGGCAAGCTGTTGCTCGCGAAGTGCCAGGACGCCGGCGGCCTCTTGCTCGAAGCCGCGGCGGACGCGCAGATCGCGGCGAAGTACGCCGAGGAAGAGAACAACGCGGCCGTCGGGGAAGAAGCGAAGGCGCTCCTCGAAAAACTCCAGATCGACACGCCCACGATCACGCTGCAGATCCCGAGCTCGTGGAGCGAGGTCGAGGTCAAGATCGACGGCGTCGTCGTCCCGGCCGACAAGGTCAAGCAGCCGATCCCGCACAACCCTGGCAAGGCCACGATCGAGGCCAAGGGCAAGCGCGGAAAATTCCCCGCGCAGTACAAGACGACCGAGGCCTTCGATCGCGGCGAGCAGATCACCGTGAACGTCGATCAGGGCGGCGCGGGCGGCAACAACAGCGCCGTCTTCCAGTGCATGCAGGCCGCGCGCACGCCGGCCGACATGCAGCGCTGTATCGACACCGGCGGCAAGGGCCGCGGCTTCACGCTGAAGGCCGGCGTCGAGACGATGTTCTACACCGACACGCTGAACACCACGGTCGTGTCGCCCGCCGCGTACATCTCCGGCGAGAACCCGACTGCGGGCTGGCAGGTCGGCGGCAGCTTCATCGTCGACGTCGTCAGCACCGCGTCGCCCGACATCGTGGCCACGGCGTCGCGGCGGTGGAACGAGCGGCGTTACGCGGGATCCCTCTCGGGTGACTTCAAGGTCGGCCCCGCGAAGGTCGGCTTGAACGGCGCGGTCTCGGTCGAGCCGGACTACCTCGCGCGCAGCGTGGGCGTCGCGGTGAGCACCGACCTCAAGAGCAAGATGGTCACGCCGACGCTCGCCTACAACGTCGGCTTCGACGCCTTGAGCCGCGCGGGCACGCCGTTCGAGGTCTTCCGCGAGGACATCCTGCGGCACACGATCGACGCGGGCGTCTCGCTCGTCATCGATCCGAGCACGGTCGTCGTCTTGGGTGGCACGGCGGAGCTCGTCTTCGGCGACACCTCGAAGCCGTACCGCCACATCCCGATGTTCTCGCAGGCGATCGCTTCGCGCATCCCGCTCGGCGCGACGCGCCAGGTCGTCAGCCAGAACCGTTTGCCCTTCGCGCCGCTCGAGCAGCTCCCCACCGAGCGCAGCCGTTTCGCGCTCGTCGGGCGTGCGGCCAAGCGCTTCGAGAAGGTCACGATTCGCGGCGACGAACGTCTCTACGTCGACACGTGGGGACAGATGGCGAGCACCACGGACGCGCGTTTCTTCCTCGACGTCAACGACGACCTGCGCCTCGGCAGCCACCTGCGCTTCAACGTCCAGTCGTCGGTCGACTTCTGGCAACGCGCCTACGTCGCCACGCAGAGCGCGACAGGGTGGAGCGTCCCCGAGTACCGCACGAGTGATCGCGAGCTCGGCGCGCTCATGGGCTTCACGCTCGGCGCCAACGCGAGGTACGCGCTCGCCCGCGTGCTCTCGGCGCAGCTCCAGGTCGAGGGCCTCTACAACCAGTACTTCGACCACATCTACGTCTTCAACCGGTTCGGCCTGTTCACCGCCGTGACCCTGGAGCTGGAGGTCGATTGATGGTCCCCGTATCGAGCGGGCGGTTCGTCGCCGCGCTCTCGTTCGCCGTCGCCCTGTCCTCCCTCGGCGCCGTTGGTTGCAACGGCAACGACCCCATCCCGCAGGAGGTCATCGACGGTTTGCCCGCGGAAACGGGGTCGCCGAGCGCGCTGCACCGGCCCGGTCAGCCATGTTTGTCCTGCCACTCGACGTACGGGGACGCCGCGCCTGCGTTCGCGATCGCCGGCACCGTGTACAAGGAGACCGCGATGGGCGCCCTCGCGGCGGCGCCCAACGTGAAGGTCGAGATCTTCGACTCGGCGGGGCCTTCGCGCTTCGCGTGCACGAACACGGCCGGCAACTTCTACATCGAGAAGGACAAATGGGCCGACCTCACCTTCCCGCTCAAGGTGAGGGCCGGCCAGCGCAGCATGAACTCGATCATCGGCCGCGAGGGCTCGTGCGCCGCGTGCCACAAGCTGCCCTCGGACGACAGGCCCGGGAATGGCGCCGGCAAAGACTCGGCCGGCGTGGTGCTCGTCGATGACGGAGACACGGATCCCATCTGTGGTGGAGGTACGCCGTGAAGCGGAACGTGCGTGAACGGCTCCGGGCGGCGCTCGGCCGGCGCTCCCTCGCGGCGCTCGGCGTCCTCGCGACGGGGCTCTTCGGCCTCGGCTTCGGGGCTTCGAGCTGCGTGGGCGAGGCGGGGCTCGAGGCGTACGGGTGTCCGAACCCGGCCGTCTTCACGGCGAGCGTCTCGCCGTATCTCGAGCGCCGCTGCGGCACCCTCGACTGCCACGGCCAGCCGACGCGCCCGATGCGCATCTATGGCCAGCTCGGCCTGCGCCATCCGGCGGAGAACAACGTCTCCGGCGGCGCGGCGACGACGCAGCTCGAGCTCGAATCGAACTACGCGTCCGTGTGCAACCTCGATCCCGCGGCCATGCAGCAGGTCGTCGACGATCTCGGCTCCACGGCCGACAAGCTCCTGCTCGTCAACAAGGCGCGAGGGCTCGAGCGGCACAAGGGCGGCAAGATCGTGAACGAGCAGGATCCTGGGGATCTTTGCATCCTCGGCTGGCTCGGCTTCAAGGACGCCGCCACCGTGGCGGCCTCCTGCACGGCGGCGATCGAACCCTTGAAGTAGGGGATCCCGCGAAGCGATCGCGCGAAGTACCACCCGAGGCCCGAGACGTGCCAGAATGGCCCCGCGGCTTTCCTCGACGCCGCCACGATCCGAAACATGCGACCTGACGAAATTCGCCCGGGCGGCCTCGTGGCCGGGAAGTACCGCATCCGGACCATTCTCGGCCGGGGGCACGGGGTCCTCGTCGAGGCCTTCAACACCGAGTTCGACCAGCGGGTCGCGATCCGCCTCCTCCTTGCCGGCCAGACCGACGACAAGGAGCTCGAGCGTTTCCGGCGCGAGGCCCGCACGCTCGCCAAGCTCGAATCCGAGCACGTCGCGCGCATCATCGACGTCGGCACGCAGCAGGACGGCACGTTTTACCTCGTCCGGCAGTTCCTCGAAGGCACCGACCTCGCCACGCACGTCAAGACGCGCGGCCCCTTGCCTTTGCAGGAGGCCTGCTTGCTCATCCTGCAGGCGGCGGAAGCCGTCGCCGAGACGCACGGGCACGGCATCATCTTCCGCGAGCTCCAGCCGCAGCACCTCTTCGTGACCACGCGCGTCGGCGGCGCGCCTTTCCTCAAGGTCATCGACTTCGGCACCGCAAAGCTCATGCGCGACGTCGCCGCGCCGATGGCGGGCGAGATGACGGCCACGACGATGCTCGGCCTCTCGCCTTATTCCTCGCCGGAGATCGTACGGAAAGCGAAGAGCATCGACGTGCGGGCCGACGTCTGGTCGCTCGGCGCGATCCTCTACTTCCTGCTCACGGCGCGCCCGCCCTTCGAGGGCGAGATGGCGATGCTGATGCTCCAGATCACGAAGGAAGAGCCGCGCCCCGTGACGCAGCTCCGCCGCGATCTGCCGCCCGAAATCGATCAGATCCTCGGCTGGGCGCTGGCCAAGGACGTCGACGGCCGCTTCGCCAACGTGCACGGCTTCGCGCATGCGCTCCGGCCGTACGTGACGGCCGAGGGGCAGGTGATCATCGATCGCATCGGCGCGATCACCCACGCGGCCAAGCAACGCAAGAAGACCGGCTCCGTCCCGCCGCCGCCCTTGCCCACGCCCGCGCCGCCTCCGCGCGGTTCCGCGGCGGGCCAGGCGGCCGACATCGAGGACGAGGAATCCGTCACGCGCATCCAGAGCTCGGCGGCCGCGCTTGGCGAGATGGAACGGACCATGTTCCTCGCCGGTGATTTCGTCCCGCAGCCGCCCGGCCCGCCCAAGGACGCGAAGTCGGGAACGCCGGGCACGGTTCCTTTCCCGAATCCCCCCGGCGGAGGCCCCGTCTTCGGGGGCGCGGCGAGCGGGATGGGGCCCTCGGTGCTCGGGCCTTCGGGCGCTCCCGATGCGGGGTCGCGCCCGGGCCAGAATGCGTGGGCCGCGGGGCGCGCCGATCCGGCGACGCCGTCCGGGGCCGTGATCGCGCCGCCGGGTACGGGGCCCGTGGGGGTCGTCGAGCCAAACCCGTTCGCGCCGAAGAAGGATCGACGCATCCTTTTTGGCGGCCTCGCGGCCGCGGCCGTGCTCGTACCCGTGATCCTCGTGCTCCTGCTCGTCGGGGGCGACAAGAAGGACGGGGAGGGGACCACGGCGGACAGCGCGGGGCCGGTGGCCGTCGCGCCGCCGCAGACGACGACGGCCGCGCAGGCGGCCACGGCGCCGCCGCCGGCCACGACCGAGACCACGCCTCCGCCGGCGGAGGATCCCGTCGCGGTGAACACGCCTCCGGCTGGTGATCCGAATCCCGGCAAGCCGGCCTCGGGCGGCAATGCAGGCGGTGGCACTGCGCCTTTTGGCACGACGCCGAACAGCGGCGCGACCCCGAAACCCACGGCGACGGCCACGAGCACGGCGAAGGCGCCTCCCACGGCGACGGCCACGGCGACGCCGACGGCTGCGCCTGCGGGCGGCGGCAACGGCACGCTCGTCGCGGTCGCGGTTGGCGGCACGTGTGCGTTTTCGGTGAACGGTGCCTCCAAGGGCACCACGTCGACGCTCAAGCTCTCGCTCTCGCCGGGCACCTATTCGGTGAGCTGCAAGCCTGCGAGCGGCGCTACGAAATCGAGGAGCGTGGCCATCAAGAGCGGCGAGACCGCGATGGCGATGTTCAAGCTCCAGTGAAGTCGGGCGGCGCAGCCGCGATTGGCGCGCTGCCCGCCCATTGCACGAACACGCGCGTCCCCGGCCCTCGTCGGCTGCCTCACGACGCATTGCGGTAAATCCATATTTATGCCGCGTGCTCGGGCTCCTTTGGACTGCGAATGAATGTACGCCATCCCGTTCGGCGAGCGCTTCCGGAACGGGGTTTTCGCGACATTTATGTGTTGACCCACCGAACCGCCCTTGTTTAAATAGCCGGCTGGTCCATCGCGTGACGGCGTCGTGGGGAGAAGCATCGGGAGTGGAGCATGCGTAATAGCTTTATCAAATCGATCCTCGTACCTTTGACTGCGCTTGGCCTGGCGGCGTTTTTCGCCCAGGCATGCAGCGGCGGAGACAACTCGAACTCGGGCGGCGGCCCCGCTGGCTGTATTCCTGGATCCACCGCCGCGTGCATCTGCGCCGGCGGGCTCGAGGGCGTGCAAGTCTGCAACGCGGCCGGCAATGGCTACGAGGCCTGTGATTGCGGGGCGAGCGGCCCCGGCGGCGGCGGCGGCAACGGCGGCGGCGGCTCCGTGACGTGCGTGGAAGGCGGCTCCACGGCGGTCGTCTGCGGCAATGGCACCATCGATCCGGGCGAGGAGTGTGACGACGGCAACTGCGTGCCCGACGACGAGTGCTCGGACAAGTGCAAGAACCCGTTCTGCGGTGACAAGATCGTCCAGTCGGGCGAGGACTGTGACGACGGCCAGAACGAGGTCGGCGACACGTGCCCCAACGACTGCAAGCTCCCGGACGGCGGCCCCGACGCCCCGGTCGATCCCTGCGCCGGCAAGCTCATCTTCAACGACTTCACCGCGGCGCCGATCGCCTCGCAGTGGAGCTACATGGGCAGCCTCGGTTACGAGGCCGGCACGAAGATGTGCCAGGCCATCGGCGCGGCGGGCGTCTGCGACTACGAGCAGCTCGCCGAGATCTTCAACAACCCGGCCGCGCACCCGGTCGACGTTACGAAGATCACCACGAAGGTTCCGGTCGGCGGCATGATCACGGCGTGGGTCAATCGCACCACGATGACGACCGTTGGCGGCACGACCTATCCGGTGGGCGCGGGCGGCCGCTGCAACAACTGGACGTACATGACGAACCACATCGACGACGGCGAGTTCGTGACCGTCACGAACACGGCCGGCACGATCGCGGGCGCGTTCACGCTCGATGCGAACCCGGGCTTCAGCGGCGATCCCGCGGACGGCTTCGCCGGCCCCGGCCTCGATTGCGGCGGCGTGCAGCGCTACATCCCGTGCTGCTTCCCCGTCTGCCAGAAACCCTGACGAATGGAAAACGGGTCATGAGCGCCTTCCGCTGTTTCGGATTCGCGCTCGTCCTCCCCCTGGCGGCCGGCCTTTTGGCCGCCGGGGGCGAGGAGCCCATTCCCTGGCCCCACGGAGACGCCCCTTCCTCCGCCGATCTCGACGAGGGTGTCGGCGCCGCCCTCTCGCTCGCCACGCTCGAGCGCGTCGAGGAGTTCCTCGAGGCCGCCGAGAAGGGCGAGGATCGCGAGCACATCTTCGCGCTGCAGACGAACATCGATCTCGGCGCCTACGATCTCGAGCGGCTCTTCGCGTTCGGCGATGCGCTCTTCGCGCACGAGTTCCGCGGCGAGGACGGCTTTGGGGATCGACCTTTGCCCGGGCTCTCCCGCGTGCATTCGGGCGTGCGCGGCGGGCTCGACACGTATTCGTGCGCCGGTTGCCACTCCGTCGGCGGGCCGGACGGCGCGGGCGCTCCCACGCAGAACGCATTCCTCCTCGGCGACGGCGACCGGGCTTCCTCGGCGAACCAGCGAAACGCGCCGCACGTGCTCGGCCTCGGGTTCGTCCAGGCCCTCGGCGCCGAGATGACCTTCGAGCTCGGACAAACCCGAACCAACGCGCTGGCCAAGGCCGCGGATACCGGCGCCGACGTGACCGTGTCGCTCGAATCGAAGGGCGTCTCGTTCGGCAGCCTCACGGCGTATCCGGACGGCTCGCTCGATACGTCGGCGGTCGCCGGCGTGGATCGGGATCTCGTGGTCAAACCCTTCGGCTGGAAGGGCGAGATCGCGCGGCTCCGGCGCTTCACCGAGGACGCCGCGCGGATTCATTTCGGCGTCCAGTCGCACGTGCTCGCGCTCGGGTGGCAAGTCGAGCCGGACGTGCCGCACCTCGGCGCGGGGCCGAACTGGTGGGATCCAGATAACGACGGCGTGCAACGCGAGATCGAGGAGGGGATCCTAACGGCGACCGCGGTGTACATGGCGATGCTGGAGACGCCGGTGATCCTGCCGCCGCACGATCCGGGCCTGCGCGCGCGCTGGTCGAACGGCATGGCCGTGTTCGAGGAAGTTGGCTGCGCGAGTTGCCATCATCCGGAGCTGCCGCTCGCGAATGTGCGATGGGACGAGTGGCCCGATACGACGGGGGGTCCTCCGGTCGAGCTGAATTTGATGCGCGACGGCGAAAAGCCGCGCGGTACGAGTCTGGTGAAGCTCTACAGCGATCTCAGGCGGCACGACATGGGCGAAGAGCTCGCCGATCCGCACGACGGCGCCTTCGACATTCCGCGCAGCGTTTTCCTCACGCGTCCGCTCTGGGGCCTCGCCGAGACCGCGCCGTACCTGCACGACGGCCGCGCCGCGACGATCCCCGAGGCCATCCTTGCCCACGGCGGCGAGGCCGCGGCCGCGCGAGACGCCTTCGGCGCGCTCGATCCCGAGGATCAGAAGGACCTCCACGTCTTTTTGCTCTCGCTCACGCGGGAGCCGAAGGTCCACGTGCTGCAATGAGGCGTGCGCTCGTCCTCTCGCTCCTGGCCACCACGCTCGTGGCATGCGCGCTCGATCCGGCGCCCGTGCCGACGGCGCAAAAAGGCTCGGCGCGCGCGCTCGGGGTGTACACGACAAACCTCGATCCGGACCTCGAGCGCCAAGCGTATGATGCGCTCGCGCGTGATGCGCGCAGGCGCGAGCATCGGTTCCTCGACGCTGCAGACCCCGGCCACCTCGCGCGCTCGATCCGCGTCGAGCAATCCGACCTCGAAGCGGGCGTTCATTCGCCCGAGGAAATCTTCCAGCTCGGCGCGCAGATCTTCCACGCCACGTTCACGCCCGCGATGGGCTACGGCGGCAAGGATCGGCCGCACCTCACGCGTTTTCACGAAGGTCGCCGCGGCGGGCCCGACGCCATGCGGTGCGATTCGTGCCACTGGCGCGGCGGCCCCGGCGGCGCGGGCGACGGCGCGGACAACACGTACCTCGCCGGCGACGGCGATCGGCAATCGAGCGCGCTCGCGCGCAACCCGCCCTCGCTCGTCGGCGCGGGCCTCGTCGAGCTCGTCGCCCGCGAGATGAGCGCCGAGCTCGCCCGCGCGCGTGACGCGCTCGTCGCGAAGGCGAAGGCCGAGGGCAAACCCGCGCGCGGGCCCCTCGTGGCCAAAGGCGTCGCGTTCGGCGAGCTCGAAGCGCGGCCCGACGGGGGCATCGATGGGACGAGCCTGCTCGGCGTCGACACCGATCTCGTGGTCAAACCCTTCGGCTGGAAGGGGCATTTCGCCTCGCTGCGCGACGTCGTCGAGGACGAGCTCAACGTCCACCACGGCATGCAATCGACGTGGCTCGTCGCGCACGCCGATCCCGCACGCATCGGCGCGTTTGGCGGGACGGACCCCGACGGCGACGGCGTCACGGACGAGATCCGCGAGGGCCAGGTGACCGCGCTCGCGCTCTTCCTCGCCATGCAGGAGGTGCCGATCGCGGATCCGCCGGAGGATCAGGATCACATCGTGCGCCTCGGCGCGGGAGAGGCGCGTTTCCAGGCGCTCGGCTGCGCGAGCTGTCACGTCCCTGCGCTCACGCTGGCGAGCGCCGTGTATTCGCTCCCGAGCCGCGAGGGCGGCGCCCCGGTCCGCGTCGATCTCGAAAAGGACGCGGCTGCTCCGCGGATCGCGCCGCCGATCGATGGAGGCCCGCTGCGGGTCTACCTCTACAGCGATCTCAAGCGGCACGACATGGGCCCCGGACTCGCGGAAAAGCAGGCGGATCGGGGGGTTCGTCCGGGCACGTTCCTCACGCGCCCGCTCTGGGGGATCGCGCGGAGCCGCCCGTACCTGCACGACGCCCGCGCGCCGACCCTCGAGGACGCAATCCTGCTCCACGGCGGCGAGGCGCAGGCCGCGCGCGACGCGTTCGCCGCGCTCTCGGAGTCCGAGCGCGCCGATCTCCGCGTCTTCCTCACGTCGCTCACCCGGGCTCGCCGGCTCTCCGTTCCATGACACGTCTCCGCGCTGTTCTGCTCCTCCTCGGCCTCGGTGCACTCGGATGCGGCCAGGTCGAAGTCGCCTGTGACGACCCCGTCGCATGCACCTGCGGCCCCACGCGCGCGTTGCCCGAGGGCGGCTGCTGCCCCGCGTGGAGCGTGGCCGACGGGGGCGTTTGTCGCGTACGCACCTGGACCTACCCCGCGGTTTCGCAGGTCATCGGCGGCCCCGGGGCGCGCCGCGTGTACGCGTCGATCGACGGTCGCGGCCGCGGGCTCTTCGTGTGGGACGAGGCGACCATGCCCGGCGCGGACGTGGTCGTCGTCGCCGAGGAGACGGACGCGGGTTTGTCCCTGCGCAAGCCAAGCGCCGTGCTGCCCGGTTTCGCCGGCATGGGCGTCGTCATCGGCGGCGAGGCAGGCGACGCGGTCGTGTCGTGGCGCCAGTCGATCACGGGCGCCGAGGGCGACGTCTACCGGAGCGAACGCGCGCCAGACGGGACATGGACCGATCCGATGTCCGTCGCAGATCGCGTGTCCTCCGGGGAAAAGGCGTACGAGCCGCGGCTCGCGACGCGGTCGTCGGGCGAAATCCTGCACGTGTGGAACCAGTGGTACGACGGTTCCCATTACGGCGTCGCAGTCGCGCGCCGGAAGGGGCCAGGCGACGCATGGGAAGGTCCGTCGGCGGAGGACGACGTGCTGTCGCCGCCCTCATTTTTCTCGAACGCGCCGCAGGTGACGGTGAACGATCGCGGCGACGCGCTCGTGTCCTGGTACCAGTCGGCCGGGAGCCAGCTCATGGCGTTCATGAGCGAGCGGAACAGCGCGGAGGGCACGTTTTCCCGGCCCGGCGTGGATGATTATCTCTCGGCCCCAGGCGCGCCCGTCGACAACGATCCCATCTGCAATCCGAAGCCCGCCCTCGCCGAGGACGGTCGCGGCGTCGTGGTGTGGACGCAGGAGACGGGGCAAGGCGGGGTCGCCGTGTACCTCGCGTCGCGCGACGCGCTCGGCGCGTGGACGCGGCCCGCAGACCTCGCAGATACGTTCTCGCGGCCCGAGGGCAAGTGTCGCGATGCGCGCGCGGCATTCGATTCACTCGGCTACCTGTACGTCACCTGGTCCGAGGACACAGGCGCAGGACCCGTCGTACATCTCGCCAAGCGCGCGCCCGACGGGACGTGGATTCATCCGGGCGATCAACCCCTCGTGCTCTCGACCGAAGGCGCGACCCAGGCCATCACACCGGTGCTCGCCGTCGGTCGGGACGGCGGGGTGATCGTGGCGTGGAGCGAAGAGGTGGGCGGTCACTTCCGCGTGGCGGCGCGCCGTGGCAGCGCCGCAGGCTTCGGCCTCATCGAGGTCCTCTCCCCCGCGGGAGATCACGCACTCTCGCCGCAAGTGGCCATCGGCGGACCGGAGGATCGCGCCGCGGTCGTGTGGATCCACGGCGAGCCGACCATCGGCCGCGTCCTGTTCGCGACGCTCGCCCCCTGAGGGGGTGCTTGGGAGCGTTGCGCCGGGGTTTCACCCCGGACCCCGACCAGGGGTTGTCCACCCCTGGACCCGGACCAGCGCAAGCGCTGGACTCGGGGTCGATGAACTGCGCGATGCGCAGTTCAT
>NZ_JAGTJK010000039.1:0-100252 GCF_028435265.1 Polyangium jinanense
GCCCCAGCGCAGCGCATCCCAAGATGAGACCAATGCTCAGAACCAGGGCAAGCCCTGGACCTTTTGTGGAAGAACTGCGCGATGCGCAGTTCTTCCACCGGCCGGTGGCAAGACCAGGGACAGCATTGCCGGTCGAAATCGCAGCGCGGCAGTCTTGCTCGGCAGGGTCGCTCCTGGTCTTGACTCGGCCTGTTCGATGAACTGCGCGATGCGCAGTTCATCGACCCTGGGTCCAGCGCTTGCGCTGGTCCCGGGTCCAGGGGCGGATAGCCCCGGTGGGGCCTGGGGCAACGCCCCAGCGAAGCGCCTCCCAGAAGAGACCCATTACGGCATCGCCGAGACGCCGATCACCATGCGGTGTCCGTGCAGCATGCCCACGTAGAGCAGAATCGCCACGACGAACCGCACGATACCGATTTCAGCGAATGCCTTGCCCACGCCGCCGCGGGCGAACGGCACGAGCGAGGTCTTCGCGGCGAACGGCTCCCACGCCTCGCCGAGCGCGATCTTGCGGCGGCTGTCGATGTGCAGCATCCCCGCGATCGCCAGGGACGCGATTCCGCCGAACAGGCAGATCGACGCCACGTCCCCGTTCGGCGGGATATGGGCCAGCCCCCAGAGCGCGAACGACCACAACGCCGGGTGGCGCGTGATTCGCACGATCCCCCGCGGCTCCGCGCCCACCGCCTTTTCCTGCATCATCTGGGTCGGGTTTTGCGTGGAATACCCGCAGACCATGAAGAAAAACGCGATCGGCATGACCACGACCGGGATGAAGCGCGTCCACGCCGGGGCACGCCAGAGCTCCTCGTAGGGCGCCGCGCGATAGGCGAAGATCATCCAGACGAACGCCGCGAGGACGAGGATCGAATAGACACCCTGAAAACCCTTCTCGCTGAGCCTCTGGATGAGCGGGCGGCGGAGGGTCAGGCTCGACAGGCCGATGTGGCCGAGCACGAAGGAGAGCGTCGCGGCCGCGAGCACGCCGAGACTCCCGTCTTTTTCGCCCTTCGCGGGCCCCGGCTTCGGGGCGCCGCCGATCTCGACGATCGCGGCGACGAGGTGATCGACGTCCCCTTCGCGCATCGCGAGCCCGGGCATGGCGCCGGGCATGTATCCCTCGACGACGTCGTGGTTCGGCTCGAGGATGCTGCGGCGGATGTAGGCCTCGTCCGCCACGATCTCGCGGGGTTTTTCCTGCGTCGTGACCTTGCGTGTCTTGCCGACGAGGCCGAGATACGTTGGCCCGGGGCGCGCGGAGCCGTCGAAGGAATGGCAGGCCGCGCATCCGCGCTCGAAAAGGAGCTGCTTGCCGCGCGCGGGATCGCCGTCCGCGAGCGCGCGGGGGGCGAGGAGCAAGCAGAGGCCCGCGAGGGCGAGAGCCGGGAGGGTACGCATGGGGGCGGAGACTACGCCGGGCGGAGGTGATGTGCCAGGGCCGCGTTCCGTGTATACTCCCGCGCCAAGCGATGGAAACCCACGCAAGGGCAGACGGGTTCGGGGAGCTTCTCCGCGCGCTCTCCGCGCTCCGTGCCCCGCAGTGGGCCCATTTCGTGGTGTTGCCCCTCGCCGGTCTGTCACGCGCGGCGCTCGGCTCGAAGAGCGGCCTTACCCGCGGCGCGCTCGGCCTCGCGGCCGCCTCCTTTTCGCTCGCGTATGCGTACGGCCTCAACGCGGTCCACGATCGCGCGAGTGATGCTTCGGCCGAGAAAAACCCCCTCACGGGCGACGCGCCCTTGCCATCGTTCATGATCGCAGCGCTCGGCGCCTCGGCTGCGCTCGCGCTCGGCGTGAGCGTGCCGCTCGGCGCGCGTGCTTCCTTGCGGACGCTCGTGTCCCTCGCGGCGGGGACGCTCTACAGCGCGCCGCCGCGGCTCAAGGATCGCCCCGTGCTCGGGCTCGTCGCGAACACGGCGATCTTCGCGCCGCTCCTTGGCCTTTGCGTCATCGAGGGCGAGGAGCCGCCCGCGTATGAGCTGCTCGCGGCGACGTTCGTGGGGCTGCTCGTGCAGAACCAGCTCTTGCACGAGATTGCCGATGCGACGGAGGACGCGGCGGGCGGCGCGTTCACGACGGCCCGCTGGCTCGGGCCCGAGCGCGCGCGTTTCGCGGCCGCGGCCGTGGCCGTGCCCTTCGCCGTGATCGCGCGTGCTGTCGCGCCGACGCCCGGTCTCGCCCGCGCGGCCAGCCTCGTGCTCGCTGCGGGCGCCGCGGCGGCGCTTTGGCGAGGCGATCCTGCCGCGGCGCGGAAACGTCATCGGGGCGTGGCCGCCGCGGGCGGCGCGATCCTTTATTGGCTCGGACAAACGACATGATCACGCGCGCCGTCCGAAAAGCCCTCCCGATGATCGAGCGCTCGGCTCGGCTCGGGTTTGCGCTCGCCACGCGGAGGAGGCTCCCGTATTCGGTGACGTTCATCCTGACGCACCGCTGCAACTTCCAGTGCGATTATTGCGACATCCCCGCGGCGGCCGGCGACGAGATGTCGAAGGACGAATTCTGCGCCGCCATCGACGAGCTCGCCGGGGCGGGAATGGCGCGGGCGAGTTTTTCCGGCGGCGAGGTGCTCCTCCGGCCGGATGCGCTCGCGATCCTCGGGCACGCGAAATCGCGTGGCCTCTTCACGTCGCTCAACACGAATGGATGGCTCGTCGGCCGGCACATCGACGCCCTCGCCTCCTCGCTCGACATGATGGTCGTCTCCATCGACGGGCCGGAGAATCAGCACGACCTCGTCCGCCGCAAGCGTGGCTCCTACAAGCGGGTCCTCGGCGCGATCGATCTCGCGCGGAGCCGTGGCATTGCGGTCGCCACCATCACCGTGCTCTCGCGGCAAAACCTCTCCGTCGTCGACGACGTGCTCGCGCTCGCGGAGAAACACGGGTTCTGGGCGTATTTCCAGCCGGCGTACGCGGATTGCTTCGAGCATGCGCGGGGCCTCGATCCCGCGCTCTCGGCCGACGTGCTCGCAGCGCTCGCGCGTGACCTCGGGCGGGCCCGGGCGGCTGGCTTGCCCGTCGCGGCTTCGCCGGGGTTCCTCGAACGTCTGGGCCGCGGGCCCGCCTTCGGCGATTGCGGCGATTGCCATGCCGGCCGTTATTTCGGCACCGTCCTGCCCGACGGCGTCGTCGTGCCGTGCCACCTCGTGTCGAAGGAAGCCACCTACCCGAACGGCCGCGAGATCGGGTTCGTTCGGGCGTTCCTCGAAATGCCGCATCCCACCCGCGGCCCTGGCTGCGCGATCAGCCCCTACCAGGAGTCCGATCTCATCTTCCACCTCGACGCGCGCGCCATCGCCGCGGCCGTCGAGCGTTTTTCGAGGACGCCCGGCCCCCGCGCTCATTCGCGCGGATAGACGAGCGACACGAGCCGGTAGCCGGGCGCGCCGGACTCCGTGGGGAACGTCCATTCCGCATCGATCTGCGCGCCCTTCTTCTCCGCGGCCGTCCGCAGCGCCGCGGCGATTTCCTCGTTGTCGGCGAACGGCCCCTCGTACAGGTTGGCCCCCTCGGTGAGCAGCACCCATCGGGGCCTGTATTGCGACAGCACGTCGCCGAACCGCTCGGCGGTGGTCCTGTCCTGGATGATGCGATTCAACATCAAGACCGGCCAGGCGTGCACCGGGGCGATTGCGCCGTTCGTCCAGGCCTCGATCACCCCCGCCTGGTTGTAGGTGGTCGTCACGAGATCGGGGCCTTTCGCGCCGAGGGATTCGAGCTTCGTGATCACCGCGCGCTGGGCGTGGCCGCTGAACATCGGATTCGAGACGCGTGTATCCTGCCACAGCCCGATCGCCATGCTCTGCGCGCGCCACGCGAGCGCGAGGCCGGCGAGCGGGACGAGCCGCCGGAAAGGCACGGACGCGATCTGCTCGGCGACGGCGACGGCGAGCAGCGGATCGAGCGCCATCGCGAGCTGGAATTGCATGGGATCGCCGTACAGCAATGCGCCGAGCACGGCATTCCCCAGGAGCCCCGCGAGCAGCATTCGCTCCCCGTCCCCCGCGGTGCCGCGCCGCAGCCGCACGAGGGCGATGACGAGCGGGGCGAGGCCGAGCACGATGCCTTTCGTGATCGACAGCGGCAAGGGCGCGCCCGTGCGGAGCGGGCCCAAGATCGACAATGCGTCGCCGAGCCACGCGATTTGCACGAGCAGGCACGCCGGTATCTCGGCGAGATGCGAGAGGATACGCCCGACGCGAAAATCCGCGAGCGGCTCCGTTCCCGGGCGGAAAGGCGCGAGCTGCGACAGGAGCGCCACGACGAGGAGGGGCACGGCCGCCATGAGCGCGGGGACGAGCGCGGCGCGTCGCCAATCGCCTCGCCGCTCGGGGCGCGCGAAAAGAGCGAGCAAGACGGGCGCGAGCGTGACGGCAATGGTGGCGCGGCAGAGCACGGCGAGCGCGGCGACGAGCCCGATTGCGACGGCGCGGCCGCGGGAGAGCGGCGCGTGTTTCGCGGCGATCGTGACCGCGCCGAGCATCGCCACCCGGCTCGCAATCTCGAAGGCATACCCCGTGCGCGCGAAAAAGAGGATTCCAAACGTGAGCGCGACGAGCGCAGGCGCGAGGAGCGTGACGGCGGAAGCGCCTTTCTGGAACGAGGACGAGCGGCGCGCGACGACGTACGCGAAAAGGACGAGGGGCAGGCAGAGCAGGACGCTCGCCCTTTGCACGCCTGCGATCCCGCCGCCGAGGAGCGGACCGAGCAGGATTCCGAAATAATTGCCGAGCGCGGTCTGATGTCCCCGGATGAACACGGGCCAGACGCGGCTCTCGCCGTCGTAGGCGACGACGGGCCATTGAAAGGTCGAGACCCAGCGAGGCCGGGGCGGCGCGCCTTGTTCGAAGGGCGGCAGGGGCCTCGGGCGGCGGTCGGGGCCGAGCTCGAGGACGAAATGGTATCGTTCGAGGTAAGGCTGGACCTCCTCGGCGACCACGCCGCGCGACCCGGCGCCGGGCCAGGCGAGCGCGAGGAAGAGAGCGGCGGTCGCGGCGAGGGCGGCGAGATGCGAGCGCGGCGGGCGTGACGGAGCGGCGGGGTTCATCGGAGCGGCCGTTCGGCGGGTCGATGTGTACCACGGGTGGACGTGCGGGTGTGGGGGCTCGTTCGTGTGGCGGGCCGTTGACACGGGCGGGCTCGTCCAATACGGTCTCACGCCTCGTGACGTGGATCGTCGGCATCACCTATCTGCTTTTCATGGTGATGACGTTCGTCGCGCCGGGCTTCACGCGTGAATTCGCGGCCAAGGAAGGGCCGCTGGAGCATGTGCAGCATGTGCTGCTCGTCGCGGGGATCGGCGCCTGGATCGTCGCCGCCTTTCGCGCGGCGAAGGGGCGCGGCTGGGCCCTTGCGATTGCGATTTTTTTGATGTTCGTGCTCGGCGAGGAGCTCAACTGGGGGGAGGTCGTCGGGATCACGGCCGTGTCCGACCCGCTGCGGCGCGCGATCGGTCGGACCAATGTGCACAATTACTGGTGGGGGATGTCGTACCACCTGTTTGCACTCCCGCTGCTAGCTTTGTTCGGCGCGGGGTTTTTCGCGCATTTTGCCCCGAAACGGTCGTCTTCGGGGTGGCTCGGCGCATGGCGGGCCGCGTTCGGGGATCTGATACCGACGCGGGATCAGACGATGGCGGCGGGGCTCGTGGCCGTGTGCACGGTGGTATTCGGGCTCGCCCTGTCTGCGTTCGAGAGCGAGCTCGACGAGGTGAAGGAGACGGTGGTGTACGTGCTTTTGCTCGGGGTCGGGGCGGGGCGGCGGGGCGGCGGGGCGCGCCCGTAATCAGGGCTCCGTGGGCTTTGGCCGCTTGACGGAACGCGCGCCGAGCGGGGGCGCGAGCTCTTCCCAGTTGTCGGGATGAAAGTAATGGGCGACGGCCTGGAGGCGGGCGTGCGCGCGGACGAGCAGGGTGGCCAATCGATTGCGGATGTCCACGGCGGGGGTGGGGGCGGCGGGGGCAGCTTTCGGCGCGTCCGCGGGCTTGAGGTGGGTGACGAGGAAAGCGCCGATTTCCGCGGCCTCGTCGATTTGCGCCGAGGTGACGGGGTGTTTTCCGGCGATGGCTTGGGCGTGTCTCCGGAAGAGGTCCGCGAGCGACATACAATCCTCGGCGCGGTCGCGCGCGCCGCGGCCCGCGATGATGGCGTCGACCTCGGCCTGGGGAATCGTGCCATTGGAGGCGAGGGCCTTGGCGGACGAGAGGAGCTGTGCGCGCAGGCGGGCGGCGGTGGAGAGCTTCGCCTGGAGGAGTGATTCGCCGGGCGCCTCCTGCTCGGCGCGGAGCGCGGCGAATTTGGTGGCGATTGCGAGCTCGGGGAGGGCGAAGAGCGCGGCGAGGTCGAGCTTGGGCAGGTGAATGGGGATGTCGTGCTCGTGCGCCGCGGCGACGTGCATGCCGGTGGTGACGTTCGTGAGCGCGAGGTCGAGGTCGAGGCGGAAGGGCAAGATCTGGTCGGCTTGCAGGGCTTGCGCCGCGGGGAGGTGCTTTTCGTAAGCCTTCTTGGGGTCGATGGGGGCTGACATGGTTTCTTTCCGTTGGTTTGTAGGGATGGAAGGTGGGGGACTGTACAGGAGAAGGAAACGTTTTGCACAGGGGCTTCGGGGAGGGAGGGGCGGGAGGGAACGGTTATGCAAAACGGTTCGTGAAGTGAAGGGGGCGAGGAAAAGGTTGCGGGGTTCGGGGTGGGGGAGGGGGCTTCAGGAGGAAAAATTTTCCAGGTGGGGCTCGGGGAGGGGAGGGGACGGGGAAGGGGTTTCCTCGGGAGGGGCTTGGGAGCGTCTTCCGGGAGGAAAAGTTTTAGGGCGGGGGCGGGAGTGAGTATCTTCGTGGGCATGTCAAGCTCGTCGTCTCGTCGTTCGGATGATTCGCCGGGCGCGCGGCGGGTCGGGGCGCTCTGGGCTGCTCTGATCGGGCTCACGGCATGCGGCGGCAGCTCCGCGCCCGGGTCGCTGTCGGCGCCGGCCCCGCCGGTGGCCTCGACGAAAGGCACCGACCCGACTCCGCAACCCGTGAGCAGTTCCGTGCCCTCGAATGAATCAGCTCCGCCCCGTCGAGGGAGCCCCGATTCTGTCGACGTCGCGCGAAGGTTCTACGGTAAAGGGGACCCGGCACCCCCAATCGAGTTTGCTGTCGGCGACAAGCGAGTGATCCTTCGCTTTCGCGCAGGTTTTCACGGTTCTCAGTTCGTCGAAACAATCGTCGTGGACAGCGAGATTGTGTACCCTCCGCAATGCGACGCGCCTACCCCTCCCGCCAGTGGGCTGTGTTCGCGTAGCCATCTCGAGCTTCATCTAAGGAAGGACCTCATGCACGTGGGGACACATGTCCGCGGACAGCGACTGGATTTGCTGTTCGCCGCCTTATTCCAAGGGAGCCCCGAGTGCGGCACCTACGGGTACTGGCTCCTTCGGGTCGGCCCAACCGGCGTGCGCGCGACAAGCCCGATCGTTGGATGCTTGACGACCCCGTCCCCCGAAGGCACCGACGTACACTTTGTCAACCCCGTGATCCGATGGGAGCCGTCTGTCAGCATTCGCGTCCACACATCAAACTTTGACTGGCGCCGATTCGAACTGAACGCGCGGACGCTCGAATGGACTCAGGTTGCGAGGGAAATCGCTGCGCCTTAGGAGCGCCTTGACGGGGGTTGTTCTCGGGCGACGGCCTTCACTCACGGCGCGTTCAGGAAGGCATTCCGCATCCCGTCCACGCGCCGCATCGCCCGCTTGCGCCGGGGCGAGGACGCCGCGTATCGTGCGCCCATGAGCCGAGAGAGCGCCGACGTCCTCGTCATCGGTGGCGGCCCCGCGGGGACCACCGCCGCGACGATGCTGAAGCGAACGAACCCCGATCGAAGGGTCGTCCTCTTCGAGCGCACCCCGTTCCCGCGGCACCACGTCGGCGAATCGACCTTGCCGGACATGAACCCGATCCTCCGTCGGCTCGGCGTGCTCCGCACCATCGACGCTGCCGGGTTCGTGCGGAAGCGGGGAATCACGTACAAATGGGCGCACGACAAGCCCGTCTTCAGCGAGGTCTTCTCGACCGGCGTGCTCGATTCCCTCGTGCGTGACGGCGGCGAGGGGCTGCCCGATTACGCGTGGCAGATCGATCGCAGCCGTTACGATCACATCCTCCTCGAACACGCGCGCGCCCAGGGCGTCGAGATTCGTCAGCCGGCGAGCGTCGATTCGGTGCTGCGTGAAGGCGACCGGGTCACCGGCCTCAGGGTATCCCACGAAGGAACGGAGACGACCTGGGAGAGCCACTTCGTCGTCGACGCGTCCGGGCAGGCGCGTGTTCTCTCGCGGTGGCTCGGTTTGTCGAAGGACGTGCACGCGCTCGGGGACCTTGCCATTTACCGTTATTACGAAGGTTTTCGCTGGCGCGAAGACCTCATCGGCGCGGAGGATCGCTCCAAGATCTTTTTCAGCGCGACGCCGGCGGGTTGGATGTGGTTCATCCCGCTCTCGTCGCGCCTCGTGAGCGTCGGGCTCGTCACGCGAAGGCCGTTTCTGCAATCCCACGAGCCGTCTGCGCTCTTCGACCGGGAGCTCGCGACCGTGCCGGAAATGCAGGACATGCTGGCCGAGGCGGCGCAAACGAGCGCGCCGGGCGAGACGGAGCCGCCGCGCACGCACACGATCGCGGATTGGTCGTACAGCCACGCGAATCCGGCCGGGCCCGGGTGGTATCTCGCGGGGGACGCGGCGGCGTTCGTCGATCCGATCCTCTCGTCGGGGATCCTGCTCGCGCACCACTCGGGACTCTCGGTGTCGAATGCCATCAACACGGAGTGGCATCACCCCGATATCTCCGTCGAGGATCTCCATGCGGGATACGCCACGTTTTACCGTGACCTCTATGGCGGGTTTCTCGCGATGGCGCGCTGGTGGTACCACCGTCGCGGCGTCGCCGGCATCGACGAATGGCTACGCACGGCGGCGGAGCTCGGCAGCTCGGCGCGGGGCGCGCGCGAGATCAACCGGGACGACGTCTCCGCCTTCATGACGTTCGCCGCAGGGTTTCTGACGGATTTTCGTTTCGTGCACCTCGGGTGTGCGTTCGGGGATCGGGGGCTCGCGATTTCCCTCGACGGGCTGGAGAATCGATCGGCCGCGGGGGATCCGTTGCGGCGCGAGCTGCTCGATCGTTCGCTTCGGCCGCACTCGCGCGTGGAGCGCGCCGAGGTGAGCGCTTACGTGGCGACGGACGTGGACTCGGACCGGTTCTGGCGGCTCCCGGAGCTGCGGTTTTTCGGAGCATTCGGCGAGCGGGTCTATCGTCCCCCGGTCCCGCTCGAAGGGCGCGAGGAGCGCGGGATTCAGCGGACGCTGCAGATCGTCGAGCGGACGCTTTCCTCGTGCAACGGCGAGCGCACCGTGGACGACGTCGTGCGCCGGGTGCGTGACAGCTTCGATCGAAAGGATGCCGAGGCGATCCAAAAGCTCGCGAATCTGGTCCTGAGCGACCTCCGGCTGCTCGACGCCGTGACGCTGTCCTGACGCGGACTCCTCGGAAAACGAACGAGCACGCTCTTCCGGGCCGGGGAAAACGCCGATAGGATGCGCGCCATGCGCAAGCGCCCCCCGACGGGTTGGCTCCCCACGCTCTTCGTGTTTCTCGCGCTCGTGGCCCTCGGCTGCGGCGATGACGGCGGCATACCGCCGGGCCCGGTCGACGCCGGGCGCGACGCCACAGAGACCGACGTCACGGAGCCCGATGCCTCGGAGCCGGACGCGGGCTGTCCGCCGGGATCGTACCCCGACGGCGGTGTGTGCGTGCTCGAGGGGAGCTGTCAAAACAATCCCTGCGGCGAACACGGGACGTGTGACGATTCGAGCGGATCGGCCGTCTGCACGTGCGCGGAGGGCTGGGCGGGCGCGACGTGCGCGTCGTGTGATGCCGCGGGCGGCTACCACGACGACGGGGCCGGCGGCTGTACGACCGACCCGTGTGTGCCGGATCCGTGCATGTCGCCCGATCGCGTGTGCGACGGGAGCTCGGGCACCGCGAAGTGCGTGTGCAAGCCCGGCACGCACGAAGAGCGCGGCGTTTGCGTCGAGGATAAGACGTGCCTGCCGACGACGTGCAGCGGTCACGGGAGCTGCGACGACGAGGGGGGCGAGCCCGTGTGCACGTGCGACGTCGGCTGGAGCGGCAGCGCGTGCGACGCGTGCGACGACGCGGGGGGCTATCACAGCGACGGGAACGGGGGCTGCACGACGGACCCTTGCTTGCCGAATCCCTGCGTGGCCCCGCACGCGAGCGTGTGCACCGTCGAAGCAGGGTCGCCCGTCTGCGGCTGTGATCCCGGGTATCACGAAGAGAATGGCGCCTGCGTGATCGACGAGGTTTGCACGCCGTCGACTTGCTCGGGCCATGGCACGTGCGCGGTCGAAGGTGGCCACGTGGTTTGCACGTGTGATGATGGCTTTGCCGGGGCTTCCTGCGATACGTGCGATACGGCGGGCGGCTATCACGACGATGGAAACGGCGGCTGCACGGCGGACCCGTGTTTGCCGAATCCCTGCGTCATGCCGAACAAGACGGTCTGCGCGGGAGAAGGCGCTTCGTACGTGTGCTCGTGCGATCCGGGGTATCACGACGACGGGAGCGGCGGGTGCACCGACGACCCGTGCACGCCGAATTTCTGCCTCGTGATGAACCAGGCCTGCGAGGTCGTGGGCGGGATGCCGCAATGCTACACGCCCATGTGCGACGATCAGAACCCGTGCACGGTCGATACGGTCGTGGGCGGGAGCTGCCAGCACACGCCGCTCGCCAACGGGACGGCGTGCCAGACGTCGCTTTGCATCGTGGACCAGGCCTGCCAGGCGGGCGTCTGCGCCGGCGGCAGCCCGCGGGTGTGCGACGACGGCAATGTGTGCACGGACGACGCGTGTGACCTCTCGGCGGGGTGCGTCGCGACGAACGACGATACGAACGTGCCGGACGACGGGTTCGCGTGCACGGTCGACGCGTGCGCGGGCGGGCTTGCGTCGCACACGACGAGCAATGCGGCCTGCGACGACGGGGCGTGGTGCACGGGCGCGGAGGTCTGCGCGCCGCTTCAGTCGGGCGCGGACGCGGAGGGATGCGTGCACGTGAACGTGCCGCAAAAGCCCGTGAGCATCAGTCCGTGCGTGAGCTACGGCGCTTGTGACGAGGCCACGCAGTCGTTCCCGATGGTGCTCGCGTCGCCGGGGTCCTCCTGCAATGACGGCATCTCGTGCACGAGCGGCGATGTGTGCGACGTGCAGGGCGCCTGCAAGGGCACGCCCTCGGCCGGATGCGACGGCGGGGCTTGCGCGACCACGCATCCCGGTACGGGCAACGTCGACATCCCGGTGGGTGTGGTGAGCGGAAAGATCACGCTCGGCGGCGCGCCGCTGCCGGCGACGAACAACGATTACGATGGCGCGGACATCTTCCTCGTCGCGCGGGACACGAAGGCCGCGCATGCGATCGGCGGCTACAGCTACCAGTATCAATCGCCGGGCGTGTACGTGCTCAGCGCGAATACGTATGGCGGCAAGGTGGTCGCGGGCGTGTATGACGTGCTCTACCGTCGGGGCTGGGGGTCAGCCGGGAATACGGTGTCGCGTACGCTTCCGGCGGCCACGCACGTGAATGGCTACCGGATGCTCGCGACGGGCGTCGTCGTGGGCACGGGGCAAAGCACGCTGGACGTGAACATCCCGGTGGCGAACGTGAGCGGGACGATCACGCTCGCGGGCGCGCCGCTGCCGGGGACGAACAACGATTACGACGGCGCGGACATCTTTCTCGTGGCGAAAGACACGGGAGCCGCGCATGCCCTCGGCGGCTACAGCTACCAGTACCAGTCGGCAGGCGTGTACGTGCTCAGCGCGAATACGTATGGGGGTAAGGTGGTCGCGGGCGTGTATGACGTGCTCTACCGGCGGGGCTGGGGGTCAGCCGGGAATTCGGTGTCGCGTACGCTTCCGGCGGCGACGCACGTGAATGGCTACCGGCTGCTGGCAACGAATGTCACGCTCTCGGCGGGCGCGAACACGCTGAACGTGGACATTCCGGTGGCGAGCGTGAGCGGGACGATCACCCTCGCGGGCGCGGCGCTGCCGGCGACGAACAACGATTACGACGGCGCGGACATCTTCCTCGTGGCGAAGGACACGAAGGCCGCGCATGCGATCGGCGGTTACAGCTATCAGTATCAGTCGCCGGGCGTGTACGTGCTCAGCGCGAACACGTATGGCGGCAAGGTGCCTGCGGGCACGTACGACGTGCTCTACCGGCGGGGCTGGGGGTCAGCCGGGAATTCGGTGTCGCGTACGCTTCCGGCGGCGACGCACGTGAATGGCTACCGGGTCCTGGCCACGGACGTCACGCTCTCGGCGGGGGCGAATACGCTCGACGTGAACATCCCGGTGGCGAGCGTGAGCGGGACGATCACCCTCGCGGGCGCGGCGCTGCCGGCGACGAACAACGATTACGACGGCGCGGACATCTTCCTCGTGGCGAAAGACACGAAGGCCGCGCATGCGATCGGCGGCTACAGCTACCAGTATCAGTCGCCGGGCGTGTACGTGCTCAGCGCGAACACGTATGGCGGGAAGGTGCCTGCGGGCGTGTACGACGTGCTCTACCGGCGGGGCTGGGGGTCAGCCGGGAATTCGGTGTCGCGGACGCTTCCGGCGGCCACGCACGTGAATGGCTATCGGCTGCTCGCGACGAACATCACGCTCACCGAGGGGACGAACACGCTCGACGTGAACATCCCGGTGGCGAGCGTGAGCGGGACGATCACGCTCGCGGGCGCGGCGCTGCCGGCGACGAACAACGATTACGACGGCGCGGACATCTTCCTCGTGGCGAAGGACACGGGGGCCGCGCATGCGATCGGCGGCTACAGCTACCAGTATCAGTCGCCGGGCGTGTACGTGCTCAGCGCGAACACGTACGGCGGGAAGGTGCCTGCGGGCGTGTACGACGTGCTCTATCGGCGAGGCTGGGGGTCAGCCGGGAATACGGTGTCGCGTACGCTTCCGGCGGCGACGCACGTGAATGGTTATCGGCTGCTGGCAACGAATGTCACGCTCTCGGCGGGCGCGAATACGCTGCACGTCGATATCCCGGTGTCGCTCGTCGGCGGGACGATCACGCTCGCGGGCGCGGCGCTGCCGGGGACGAACAACGATTACGACGGCGCGGACATTTTCCTCGTGGCGAAGGACACGGAGGCCGCGCATGCGATCGGCGGCTACAGCTACCAGTATCAGTCGCCCGGGGTCTACGTGCTGAGCCCGAACACCTACGGTGGCAAGGTGCCGTCGGGCACGTATGACGTGCTCTATCGGCGGGGCTGGGGGTCGAGCGGGAATACGGTGTCGCGCACGCTGCCGGCGGCGACGCACGTGAATGGCTATCGACTGCTGGATCGGTGCATGACCACGCCTTGAAGGGGCTCAGCCCACCCGATCCCGGAGCGGAACCGAGGCCACACGTTTCGGTTCCGCGGCCCGATCGAACGGCGCGCCCGCGGCTTCCAGCGCCGTGACCGCCTCCGCCGCAAGCCGCATCGCCCGCACGCCGTCCTCCGCCGTGACCTTCGGCCGATCGCCCCGGACGACGCTCTCGCGGAACGCGACGAGCAGGCGCGCGAGGTCGCCTCCGCGCGGCGGCGTGCGGGTCCGTTTGCCGCCGGCGTCGCTCACCTCCACGAGGTCACGCCCTTCCGAGCGTATCCAGGACAAACGCCTTCCATCGCCGAGGCGCGCCCGCACTTCGAGGGCGTCCGCGGCCTCGGCGAGCAAGAGCTCGATGGTCACGTCGGGCTGCGAAGGACCACTGCCGCGCGCGCGCAAGGTCACGCGTTCGGGCCTTCCGCCGCCCTTGGCCGTGGCTTTTCGGATGTGGAGATCCTCGCCTGCCACGGCCTGCGCGACGTCGCCGAGGTGGATCAGGAGCTCGTAAAGCGCCGTGCGGGACCACGCGTGCAAGCTCGCGGGCGAGGTCGGCGTGGCCCGGTGAACGACCTCGATGTCGACGGGACGATCGGGCCCTTTTCGATCCCCGAGCACGGAAAGAATCTCTTCGAGCCCGCCGGCCGTGCGGAGTTGCTGCGCGACCGTGATGCGCTCGCTCGCCTCGGAAGCGAGCGCCTCGGCCTCGGCGAGCGTCGCGCCGAGCGGTTTTTCCACGAGGCAAGGGAGTCCCCGCGTGATCGCGTCGCGCGTGATCTCCGCGTGCTGCCGCGTGCTCGTGGCGACGATCACCGCGTCGATCGCAGTACGCTCGCAGAGCTCGGCGAGCGAGCGCGCGCGGGGTACGTCGGCCGCGATCTCCGGCAGATCTTTGTCCGGCGCGTGCGGGGAGGCGATGCCGGAAAGGACGAACCCACCTGCTTGCGCGAGCGCCTCCGCGAAGGCGAGGCCCCGCCGGCCCGTGCCGAGGATCGCGACACGGAGGGCGCGCGGCGTGGAGGCGGGGGCCACGGGCAGGTGGACACGCTCGCGCGGCGCTTCCGGAAGCGGGATCTCGTCGCTGCGCGGGATGCGGCCGTCGCCGAAACGGAGCTCGTCGAGGCGATCGATGCCGGGCCGGAAACGCGCGATGCGGGGCTCGGAGAGGCATTTCTCCGGCGTGATTTTCTCGCCGGGGACAGCCAGGAGCTCGCCCGTGCCGAAGAGCGCCGCATACGGCTTCCAGACGCCCGTGCAGACGAGGTCGAAGCGGCAATCGGCGCAGGCCGGGCCTTTTTGTTTTTGCGGGGCGTCTTCGGTCAGCGCGCCGCTCAGGGCGACGAGCACGTCGCTCCACGGCGCCATTTCTTCGAGCTGGCACGGCGGCACGCCCTGGCGCGAGCCCACCACGACCTCGACGCCGAGCTCGTTCGCCCGCGCGATCGCGCGCTTCAGGTACGGCATGACGTCCGAGAATCGTGGCACGTGGTCGGCGAGCCGTTCGAGGGCCTTGTATTGCGGCGTGACGTACGCGAACGAGATGCCGATGCGCGTGCCGAACTCGGCGTGCATCCATTCGACGAATCGCACGAGGTGCCGGTAATTCTGGGCGGAGACGACGTGGTTCACGTCGAGCCGGAGCTCTTCGTGGCGCGCGAAGAGGTGCAAGGCCCGCACGGTGCGCGCGTGGTCGCCCATTTTGCGGGTCTGCAGCCGCGCGAGCGCCTCGTCGTGCGCGTGCAGCGAGACGAAGACGTTCGTGAGGCCCGCCCGGACGAGGGTGTCGACCTTCTCCGGTTTGTCGAGGAGCACCGCGTTCGTGACGAGCTCGATGCTGCGCACGCCGGTCCGCTTGGCGACGGAGACGTAATCGACGAGGTGGCGCGAGAGCGTGGGTTCGCCGCCGCTGAAGGAGATCTGCTCGACCCCCGTGCGGCCGAGGCGCGCGATCCGCCGCATCATCCGGCCCGGATCCTCCTCGACGTTGTGGGAGGTCTCGTTCGCGCTGCAGAACCAGCAATCCTGATTGCAATGAACCGTCGGGCGGAGGACCGTGAAAAACGCCGCGCGCGCCGCGCTTTTTCGGGTCTCGTCCCAGCGCTCGCGTGGCCGCTGGAGCGGGGCGCGGGGCAAGGGGGACAAACCCGCGGCGCCGTGCGTGTTGAGGTAAAGTGTCGTCGTGCCCGGGCAGGCGCGGGAGGCGCCGCAAGCGTCGCAGCCAGGGGCGAGCGAGGAGGTCGCGTGGCGCGGGATCGGGCGGCCGCCGCGATCGGCGAGCAAGCGTTCGGGGACCTCGACGCCGCCGTCGGCGGTTTTCGTGGCCACGGCGCAGAGCGGGATCCCGTCCCGCTCTGTCAGCGTGATTTCGAGCCCTTTTTCCCGGGCAAACCCGATCGCCGCGAGGAGCCCGTCCCGCGCCCGATCCCAGCGCGGCGGCGAAAGCTCGCGCGGCGCGCGCCCATCCACGGGCCGGAGCGCGGAGGGCGTGTAGAGTCGGACGCGACGCGCGCTCGGGGCCGCGCTCGCGAGGAGCGCGATCGCCGCGCGGAGGTCCTGGATCGATGGATCGAGCACCGGGATCTCGAAGACGAGGTCGAGCCCCGTGGCCGCGATCGCGCGGAGGCCTGCGAGCACCGCGGAAAACGCGCCTCGCACGCGGGCGATCGCGTCGTGCACGGCCGGCCGGTCGCTCGCGAGGAAAAACACGACCCCCGAGAGGCCCGCCGCGCGGAGCTCCTCGGCGCGGCCCTCCGCGGCGTAGGCCACGCCGTTCGTCCGCGCGTAGACCGCGCCCCAGCCTGCGTCGCGCGCGTCCTGCACGATCGCGCGGAGATCCTTCAGACGTGAAGCTTCTCCGCGTAGCTCGAGCACGCCGCCGCCGCGCCGGAGCTCTCGCTGCCGCGTCCCTTCGTCCGCTGGCTTGGCGCGGCAGTCGCAGACGGGGCAGGCGAGGTTGCAGCCCTCGGCGAGCAGGAGGCTCGTGTCGGTCGTGCCGGCGCGGGGGCTCATGGGAGGAGCGCATTGTTCGCCGTGGGCGACGGCGCGCGCAAGAGGCATGGGCGGTTCGTGCTTCCCCTCATCCTCGTAGGGCGGTATGGAGCGTGCCGTGTCGGGGGTACGGAGCAAAAGGGTGCCGGGCGAGCGAGACAAGGCCACGACCGTCCTATCCATGGTCGGCCTCCCCGCGCGGGGAAAAACGTACATCGGGCGCCGCGTGGCGCGTTACCTGAGCTGGCTCGGTCATCCGACCCGCGTCTTCAACGTGGGCAGCTACCGGCGCCGGCAGATCGGCGCGAGCCAGCCAGCGGATTTCTTCGCGCCGACGAACAAAGAAGGCCGGCAGGTGCTGCACGACCTCGCCATGACGGCGCTCGACGACATGCTCGCGTGGCTGCGCGAGGGCGGCGAGGTCGGCATCTTCGACGCGACGAACAGCACGAAGGAGCGCAGGCGCCTCGTCGAGGAGCGGTGCCGCAAGGAGGGCCTGCCGGTCGTCTTCATCGAGTCGTTCTGCAACGACTCGTCGGTGATCGAGGCGAACGTCCGCGACACGAAGCTCAAGTCGCCGGACTACGTCGACATGGACCCGGACGCGGCGGCGCAGGATTTCCTGCGGCGCATCGCCCACTACGAGTCGATGTACGAGACGCTCGACGATCCGAACCAGAGCTACATCAAGATCATCGACGTCGGTCGCCAGGTGATCCTGAACCGGATCCACGGCTACCTGCCCGCGCGCCTCGCGCCGCTGCTCATCGACCTGCACGTCTCGCCGCGCCCGATCTGGCTGACACGGCACGGGCAAAGCGACTACAACCGGCACGGCCGCATCGGCGGCGATCCAGAGCTGTCCCCCGCGGGCGAGGAATACGCGAAGCATCTGGCGGAGTTCGTCCGGAAAAACGCGCCGCGGGATCAGGAGGTCGCCGTGTGGACGAGCACGCTGCGGCGGACGATCTCGACGGCGACGAAGATCACGCGGTCGCCGCGGACGTGGCGCGCGCTCGACGAGATCGACGCGGGCGTGTGCGACGGGATGACGTACGACCAGGTGCGGATCGAGATGCCGGACGTGTGGGCCGCGCGGAGCGCCGACAAATTCCGATATCGATATCCACGCGGCGAGTCGTACGAGGACGTGATCCAGCGGCTCGATCCGGTGATCATCCAGCTCGAACGGCAGCGCTCGCCGACGCTGGTGATCGCGCACCAGGCGGTGCTCAGGGCGATTTATGCGTACCTGATGGACCGGCCGCCGAGCGAGTGTCCGTCGATCAGCGTGCCGCTGCACACGGTGATCCAGTTGACCCCGACGGCGTATGGTTGCGAGGAGAAACGATTCGCGCTGCCGCCGAATGTGGAGGATCAGGGGGCGGGGGGATAGGTTTTTCCAGGGAAACCATTCCCTCGGCTTGGGCCGATCAGGGCGGGCCCGCGGGAAAGCCCGAGGCCGTCGGCAGAGGCCCCAGAGAGAACTTCACGACGATTCCTCCGTAAGAGCCGTCTTCCGGCTCGGGAAAGGTGAGCCGGTGCGTGGCGTGATGCACGCATCGGGTGAAGGGCGCGATGCGTTCTTCGTCGTTCGCGGTGAGCCCATGGCGAGGCTCGTTGACGTTCACCTGGCCGATGAACCCGTCCGCTCCCACGACGAACCGGACCACCGGTTCGAGCCTCTCCGGGCCGTGCACTTCGACATGGTCCCGGTAGCAATCCTCGACCGAGGCGCGGAGGACGGCGAGCCGGGCGTCGGCGTCCTCGCGCGCGAGTTTGCCGAAGAACGTGAGCACCTCGGGCGCCTCCGTCGTCTCCGTCTCCGTCTCCGTCCCCGGATCCTCGGGGGCGGCGGGGCTCGGGAGCTGCATCGGCTCGCGCGGCACGAGGGGCTCGGCCACCGTCACTTCGAACACCGGGATCGAGCGCTCCTCGCCGTGGGGCGTCTTCCTCGTGCGTTCGAGGGAGAGCACCGCGGCGACGACGGCGCGCGCCTTTTCGAGCGACGTGCCCCGCGACAAACGGATCATCACGCGGTCACGCTTCCGGTCCTGCGGGTCGCGGTGGCCGCCGTGGGCCGTCCACATCTCGTGCGCCGCCGCGGTGAGCGTCGGATACCGCAAGCCGCCCGCGATCGCGTCCTCGCGGGGCACGCGGCGCTGCACCTTGGCGATGTCGGCGATACGCCACTGGAGGACGAATGTGTCGGACGACGTCGCGTCGATCTCGAGGTACCCGATCCGCGGCGAGAGGGCCGCCGTCTCGGGATCGACATGGAGGGGCTCGGCAAGCTCGAGCAGCGGCGGCGCGAGCGGGAGGGCGGGCATGAGGATGCGGGCGCCGACGCGCGGATCGGGAAGCGAGACGCGCAGGGGCGCGCTGAGGTAGGGGCCGTGGAGGACGAGGTCGTACGTGCTCTCGTCGAGGCCGTCGAAGCGCACGGACAGGCCATCCTCCCGACGCGCCGGGGCAAACTGCCAGCTGAGCACGACGGATGCGGCGGTCGTGGGCGGGAGCTCGGTCGGGAAGGGGCTCACGAGATCCACGACGAGCGCGCCCGCGGGCAAGGACGGGTCCGCGAGCGTGACGCCGGGGTTCGCGGAGAGGCGGGTCTGGTCGGCGACGAGTGATTCGATGTGGCGGAGCCCGGCGTTCGTGGGGAGGACGAAGAGGGCGGGCGCGAGCGCGAGGAGGAACGTCACGAGCAACGCGGGGCGCGCGCGGGAGAGGGCGCCCGAGAGGCCACGCGGCGGCATCGCGACGAGCGTCGTGAGGACGATCGGAACGGCGAAGAGCGCGCCCGCGGCCGCAAGCTCGACGGTCGTGCGGCGGAGTCCACGCGCGGCGCGGCCGAGGTCGGCGAGGGGGGCGCCCGGCGTCGAGATGGCGATGATCTCGCCCATCGCAGGCGCGAGCGCGGCGAGGAGGACGCCGCCGATGCCGGCGCACGCGGAGGCGAGGAGGCGCGTGGCGGCATACCCGTCGCCGCGGTTCGTCCGCGAGGCGCCGAGCACCACGGCGACGAGGCCCATGCCCGCGGGCAGCGCCGCGACCCAGCTCCCGACCGCGTCGCGGCCGAGGTCGTCCTTGCCGAGGAGGCGCGCAACAAGCGCCGCCGAAAGGAGCGAGAGCGTGGCGACGACGAGCGCGACGAGGGGGCGTTTGTCCTTGTTGATCGACGCCGTGGCGCGCGCGGGCCGGAGCGAGAGCGCGGCGACGCCGAGCGAGATCGAAGCGACGAGCAGGCCCGCATCGAAGAGGGAGGCGCGGAGCATCAGCGCGGAGGCCGCGGCGCGCGCGCGGTCGCCGAACGCGAGATCGGGCATCTTCGCCAGCGGATCCGGCATCCACGCGATCGAGGCGGCGAGGGTCGTGGCCGCGAGGAAGGCGGGCGGGAGGCAGAGGAGGGACGCCGAGGCGCGCCGCTGCGAGACGAAACGGGTGAGGGCGACGGTCGCGGCGAGCGCGCATCCGAAGCCGAAGCCCACGGCGAGCGCGCCGCGGGGCTCGGCGAGGTGCAGGTTGAAGAAGGCGATCCGCACGAGCCCCGCCTCGGACTCGGCGAGCAGGGCGAGCGCGACGGCGATCGGCACGACGAGCGTGATCGTCGCGACGGCGAGGTTTTGCCGCGTGCGTCGGGACGCGCGGCGGGCTCGCTCTTCGGGGCTCCCCGAGGCGTCCTTGTCAGCCACGTCGCGCAGGGTATCCGGACCAGGCCCCGCGCCGCGAGGGAAAAACCGTGACAACGCGCCGCGGCCGTCGATACCCTGCACGGCATGCGCGCGGCGGGCGTCTTCGCGTGGGCCATCTTGACGGCGGCGGCCGCGTCGGCCGAAGCATTCTCGGGCTACTACTTCTACAACGACTCCCGGAGGGAGGAGGACGCGCCGATCACGAACAGCGCGACGACCTTGGTGATCGCGCGGCGCGGGACGCGCACCGTCGTCTCGATGCAAATGGACTACATCGAGTCGGCCGACATGCGCAACGTCGCGATGATCGTGCCCGTGCCGGCCACGTTCAAGCCCGACACGGTGAAGTGGCTCCCGAAGGACGTCTTCGAGCGGCTCGACGTGATCAGCGCGCCGCGGCTCGTCGAATCCTGGCAGCAGGATCCCTGCACCTACGCGGACATCGCCTCGATCGCGGCCCGCGACAAGGAGGGCAGCCCGAGCGCGCTGCCGGACGAGGGCTCCACGCGGCCGCGCGGCCAGGAGACCTCCCGGGTTCAGATCGACGCGCAATGGCGCGGCTCCTATGTCGAGGTCGTCGAGGCCTCCGAGCTGGAGTCTTGGATCCCGCGATGGGGGCATCACATCCCGGAGAACGTCGCGCCCGTGCTGCGCTCGTACAAGGAGGCCGGGTGGAAATTCTTCGTGGTGTCCATCGATCCCCGGAAGGACGAAATGCGGAACGGCCGCGTCGTGCTTCCGCCCATCCAGTTCGAATACGACGAAGAGACGGTGCGGCTGCCCTTGCGCGTCGGGCTCCTGAGCTCAGCGGGCACGCAGGACGTCGTGGTGCACGTGCTCGCGGAGGACAGATACGAGGCCGCGAATCACCCGAATTTCACGATTCCGACGAACGTGGAGGTCGACGGGTCGGCCCGCGCGCGCTTCGGCGAGTTCTATGCGTCGCTCTTCGACGCGACGCTCGACAAGAATCCCGGTGCGTTCGTGACCGAATACGCGTGGGACGCGGGGTCGTGTGATCCGTGTCCGGGGCCCATGCTTTCGCCCGAGGAAAAGCGATTGCTGGGCGCGCCGTCGGGGATGGTCATGCATACGCGGCTTCATGCGCGTTATCGCAAGGAGGCGCTCGGGGAGGACCTCGTTTTGCGGAGCGCGTCGCCGATCCAGGGCGGGCGCGGCGGCGAGGGGCAGGCGGCGGTGCCCGCGGAGGTGAGCACATTCCAGGGGCGCTACGTTTATCGCCATCGCTGGCAGGGCCCGGTGACGTGCCCGAGCCCCGATTTCGACATCTGGGGCGGGCCGCCGAGCGCGGACCTCGTGAGCGTGCGGCCGGCCGCGCCGTCGTCCGAGGTGGTGCGGGGGAAGGTCTATCTTTCAGCGATGTTGCGCGATTCCGTGCCGGCTGCCGGGATCGTATCGAAGCCGCGCCCGGACGGGGGCGGGGGAAAGCGATTCTTGCTCGGCTTCGGGCTCGGCGCGGGCGCGGGGCTCTTCGGTACGATCGGCGTGGTATTGGCGGTGACCCGAAGTCGGCGCGGTTCGCGCAGGAATTCGCCATAACACGAGCGTCCGATTCCTCGCTTGACATCCAGGTCGTGGATCGCATCATGAGCGACCGTCCGTGAATGCGGTGCGAAGGTGTATTCGCGGGTCCGGGACGGCTTCGACAGAACGGGAGATCACGATGAGACGATTTCTTGGTTATTCGGTCCTCGGTTCGTTCGCTTGCCTCCTCGCGATTGCTGCGGGGTGCGAAGGCGAGGATCTCAACACCGGCGGCACGGGCGGCTCGGGGCTCAGCACGAATACGAGCAACGGTGGCGCGGGCGGTGGCACGGGCGGCGCGGGCGGGAGCATGCAAGAGAGCTTCGTGCGGATCCACTATCGGCTGCAGGACGGCGGTGATCCGAAGTCATGGGGCGTGCATTTCTGGGGCGCGGGCTCGACGTCGCCGGCGTGGGGATCGCCGCAGGTGTTCGACGGGACCGACGAGTTCGGCGTGTACACCGACGTGCGGGTGACCGTGACCGGCGAGGCGGACGACGCCTGGCTCGGGCTCATTCCCGTGCAATGCTCGAATGGGAACTGCAAGAAGGACGTCGAGACGGGGGTTCGTTTCACCGACCTCACGAAGAACGCGCAGGATCCGAACATCGCCGAGTGCTGGATCACGCAGGGCCAGGCGGTCTCCACGACGCCGCCGGCGGCGGGCGGGCCGGCGTACGAGATCTCGCGGCCGAAGGATTTCATCGACCTCGGCAATGGCAGCGTGCGGATGATGTTCCGCGTGGCGAAGGGCTCGACGGGTACGGTCGAGTACGGCGCGGCCGCGGGTATGCTCGACAAGAAGGCGACGTGGACGGCCGCGGACGACATCAACAAGAATGGCCTCGTGATCACGGGGCTGACGCCGGGCCAGGCCGTGTATTACAAGATCTCGACGGCGCTCGACGCGAATGGGCAGAAGCTCGAGGACACGTCGGACGTGCTCGATCTGACGCCGATCTCCTATGCGACGATCACGGACGCAGCTTCCTTTGCGTCGTGGGGCAGCAAGGGGATCATGTACCAGCTCATCGTGCGCACGTTCGCGGACGGCGGCGCGACGAAGGCGGTGGCCGATTCCGAGACGGAGAGCGGCATCGACGACACGAAGCGGGACGGCATCGGGGATCTCGTCGGTCTGCGCAAGGCGCTGCCGTACCTGGGGAGCCTCGGCGTCGAAGCGATCTGGATGACGCCGGTGTTCAAGGCGAAGAGCTACCACGGCTACGATACGACGGATTTCTACGACATCGATCCGTCGGTCGGTACGATGAAGGATTTCACCGATCTCACGCAGGCGGCGCACGACGCGGGGATCAAGATCATCCTCGATCTCGTGCAGAATCACGTGGCCGACGTGAACCCCTGGTTCATCGCGGGCTCGGATCCGAAGCACGCCGAATACGACAAGTACCACGACTGGTTCGTCTGGTCCGATCAGTATTCGAACATGCTGGCGGACGGGCACCCGTGGGACGGCTCGGCCGTGATGTGGGCGTGCAAGAATTACCAGTGCTACCACCAGATCTTCGGCGGCCCGATGCCGGAGCTCAATTACCGCAACCCCGAGGTGCGCGCCGAGATGAAGAAGATCTCGGAGCACTGGATCCACCTCGGGGCGGACGGGTACCGGCTCGACGCGTCGAAGCACATCGACCAGTTCGACGACAACGCGAACATCTCGCTCGACAAGCACGGCACGCACGTGTGGTGGAAGGAATTCAACTATTTCGTCAAGAAAGACGTCGTGCGGCCCGCGGGCTCGGCCGCGGTGCTTCTGACGGGTGAGAATCGCTGGGACGATCCGGCGCAGTACGGAAAGATGCTGCCGTACGGCAGCGACATGGATTCGCAGTTCGACTTCCCGTTCCGCAGCATCGTCGGCAATTTCGTGAACGGGCAGACGGGCGACGCGGTCGATTTCGTGGGGTACGTGAAAAAGGTCCAGGCGGACCTCGCAGCTGGCGGCAATGGCGGCAGCCCGCACCATTACCTGCAACGGTTCCTGTCGAACCACGACCTCGAGCGGCCGGCGACGCAGTTCGAGGGCGCGGGCGCGGCGCTCGACGCGAAGCTGAAGCAGGCCGCGACGGTCGTGCTCACGCTGCCCGGCATGCCGGTCATCTATTACGGCGAGGAATTCGGCAAGAAGGGCAAGCGCGACAAGTACGTCGGGAACGAGGAGTGGGACCGCGACGAGTTCATCCGCGAGCCGATGAGCTGGTTCGAGACGAACGTGTTCGTCGGCGACAAGACGACGGGCTGGAACATCGACGTGGCGGCCACGAACGAGGCGAACAAGGACGCGCTGCCGTTCCCGGGCCTCGGCATCACGGTCGCGCCGAACCCGGATTATCCGTTCGTGAAGTTCATGTCGGAGCAGGAGCCGGCCTCGTGGGCCGCGCAGGATACCGACCCGTCGAGCCTCTTGAACCACTACCGGCAGATCACCGCGATCCGCAAGCAGCACGCGGTGTTCACGGACCTCGCCGCGACGATCACGCTCGTGAAGAACACGGCTGACGTCTACGAATACAAGCTCCAGAACGCCACGGAGACGATCACGGTCGTCCTGAGCCGCAAGTCGACGCCGCAGACGGTCACGCTGGCCGCCGCGGGGACGGAGCTCATCTCCGGCCTCACGGGCACGTCGTTCGAGGTGCCCGCGTACGGGGGGATCATCGTCCAGAGCAACTAAAAATGTGCCGATAGGAAAAACATGGGCCGCGCTTTTCGAGACAGGAAGGCGTGGCCCATGGCGTTTTCCTGCCCCGGCGCGCGGGGCTCGACGTCGAGCCGCGTATCGTGGTAGCGTCTCCTAGCTGGTTTGAAACCGTTCACCCTCATGGTACTGGTGGTGTTCGGGCTCGTCGTGGCGGCGGTCGCGGCGAGGTTGCTCGGGCTTGCGGCGCGTACGCACAAAGCTCCCGAGTTTTTGCTCGGTCTGTCGATGTTGCTTCCACTCGTGGGGTATTCGATCCAGGTGACGAGCGCGGTGACCCGAGGCGGCGTGCCCGCGCCGATGGCCGTGGAGATCGGCGGGCTCGTGGTCGATGCGGGATTTTTGGTCGTCGCGGGCTTCGTGTGGCTCGTCTTCCGCCGGGAAGAAGCCTGGGCCCAGGGGTTCGCGCTCTTGCTCGGGGCCGTGGGGCTCGCGATGCCCGTCGTGAACCACGTCGTCCCCTGGTCCAATGGATTGCCTTCGGCGCTCTGGCCACGCGCGGTCTTGCGGACGCTTTGTTATGGCTGGGCCGCCGTGGAGGCGCTCCGGTATGCGGTGCTCATGCGAAAACGCGTGCGTTTTGGGCTCGCGGAGCCGATCGTGGCCGATCGGTTCGGCCTCTGGGGCTTCGGGTATCTTTGCGCGGCGCTGATGCTCGACGGCCTGACCGCGGGCGGCGCGCTGCACGTGCAACAATCACGCTTCGCCGACGTTTTCCTCGTGGGCGGCGCGGCATTCGGGGTACCGGCCATGCTGGCGTTCGGATTGAGCTTTTTCCCGCCGGTCGCGTACGTGCGATACGTCGAGCGCCGCCTCGGCGCAGGGGCTGCGTCATGAGCGAGGGGTCGCGGGTCTTCGAGCGGGTCGCCGAGGAGCTCGAGCGGCTTACGAAGCTGAGCCGGCTGGAGGCGCGGGGGACGTTGCGGCTCGCGCTCCGGGAAGCAGGGTTTTTGCCGAAGAACGTGACGCCTCGCTCCATGATCGTGGTGCTCGAAAAGACGCTGCCCCCGGCGCTTTTGAAGCGCGGCGTGCGGGACGGCGGGACGATTTGTTACCAAATCGGGATCCTCGTTCGCGAGACGATGGGTATGGAATCGTCCGACGGGGAGACGCCGGAGCGGGTGTTTGCCCGGATCGGGCGCGCCACGATCCCGCCGTCCTCGCCGGGGCGGTCGTCGATGGTGCCGGATGTCACACGAACGCCGACGGGGCGCCTCTCCGCCGTGCCGCCGCCCGAAAAAAAGCCGGGGGTGTGATCGCCAAGGCGCCGTCGCAATCGGCGTCACGCGAGAAATCTTCCCGCCGCCGCGCGGACGGCGCGAACATGGACGACGCGGTCGGGGGATCATCGAGCGGGGTGTCAGCTCCGAGCCCCCAGGCCGTTCGGCCTTCGTCGGCTCCGGAGGACCATGACCCGCTCGCTGGATCGAATCAGGGCGCTCGCGAAGAATCACCCCCTGCCGCTGCGCGCGGCGATCGGTCTGCTCGTGCTCGTCGCGAGCCTTGTCGTGTTCATCAAGTCGCAGCGCGTGCCGCCGGTGCGCCCGGGCGTCGTCGACGCGCGGCTCGAGCTCGCTGCGGGCGAGGTGCGGCTCGTCGAGGCCGGCAAGGGGAGCACGGTGATCTCGGGCGCGCCGCTGCCCGCGGGCGCGGAGCTCGCGACCGGGACCGGGGCGCGGGCGCTCGTGCGGTTGTCGGATGGATCGTCCCTGTTTTTGCGGGGCGACGCGACCGTGCGTCTCCAGCCGGACGGCGCCGAGATCGTGGCCGGCGAGGTGTGGCTCGACGCGCCGCCGTCCGAGCGCGGCGGCCTCAAGCACAAGGCCGGGGACGCGACGATCGCCGCGGCGGACGCGGGGCTTTCGATCCGGCGCGCGGGCGCCGAGGTCGTGGTCGTGGTGACGCGTGGGCTCGCGGTGCTGACGGCGCCGGGCGGGCGCGTGGAGGTGAACGCCGGGGAGCAGGCGCAGGCGTCCGGGAATGACAAACCCAAGGTGAGCCCGGTGCTCTTCTGGGACGACTGGACCGGCGGCATGGGCGACGGTCGGCCGCTCGCGGGCGCGGGCAGCGGCGCGGGGCGGATTTACGGGGTGAGTCCGGGGCTTGCCGGCGAGAAGGCGAAGGTGCTCGAGGTCAGCCGCCAGTCGGTGCGGGCGGTGATCCGCGAGGGGCTCGCCGAGACGGAGGTCGATCAGACGTTCGGCAATCCGGGCGGCGGCGTGCTCGAGGGCTGGTACTGGTTCAGCGTGCCGGAGCGGGCGATCGTGACGTCGTTCGCGGTCGAGACGAACGGCGTGCTCGTCGAGGGCGAGGTGACCGAGCGCAAGGAGGCCGCCGCGAAGTACGCGACGGCCGTGGCGACGGGGAATTCGCCCGCGCTGCTCGAATGGATCGACGGGCGGACGTATCGCTCGCGGATCTACCCGATCCCGGCGTCGGGCTCGCGCCGCGTGGTGCTCAGGTACCTCGAGGTGTTGCCTTCGCAGGGCGGGAAGCTCGAGTACCTCTACCCGATGCGCGGCGAGGATCCGGCGCGGATCGGGGAGTTTTCCCTCGAGGTGGATCTCGGCGTGGCGGGCTCGAAGATGCGGATCGCGAGCCTCGCGGACGCGGTGGTCGAGGACGGCGGGCGGCGCGTGACGATGCGTCGGAGCGGGTATCTTCCGCGCGCGGACTTTCAGCTCGAAGCGGCGCCGATCCAGCCTGAAAAGCGGGTCGCGCTGACGGTCGGGCGGTTCGCCGCGGGCGCGGATCGGGCCGATTATGTGATGGCGCGCTACGTGCCGGACATCGACTGGGCCACGGTGCCCGAGCCGCCGGGGGACGTGGCGGTCGTGGTCGATACGTCGGCGTCGGGGGACGAGGCGGTGCGGCAGCAGAAGGCGGCCGCGGCGGAGGCGATCCTGCGGGCGCTGTCGCAGAAGGATCGGTTCGTGCTCATCGCGATCGATTCGGCGCCGACGGTGCTCTGGCCGAAGGACGGGCTTGCCGAGGCGACGGACAAGGAGATCGCGGCGGCCCTCGCGCGGCTCGCGGAGCACGCGTCGGGCGGCGCGACGGATCTCGGCGCGCTGTTCGACGCGGCGCTCGGGCGGCTGCACGGGACCGAGCAGCCGGCGGTGGTGTACATCGGCGACGGTTTGCCCACGTCGGGCGAGGTGAGCGGCGATCGGCTGTCGGAGCGGCTGCGGCGGAGTTTGTCCACGTCGCGGGCGCGGCTGTTCACGGTGGCCGTTGGGACACAAAGCAACGTGGGGCTCTTGCGCGAGCTTGCGCGGCAGGGTGGCGGGCAGAGCTTCCGCATCGATCGGATGGAGACGGCGACGAGCGAGGTCTTGCGGCTCGCGAGCGCGATCAAGACGCCGACGATCACGGAGCTCGCGATCGATCTCGGGGCCGGGCTCGACGAGGCGATGCTGACGGCGAGCGGGAAGGTGTCGCGCGGGGAGGAGGTGCTTCTGTTTGCCCGGACGCACCACGCGCTGCCGGCCGAGGCGACGGTGAAAGGTCGCGTGGGCGGGAAGGATTTTGCGAAGAGTTATCCGATCACGCTCGCGCAAGGGACGAGCACGTCGCTCGTGCCGCGGCTGTGGGCGGCGGAGAAGGTGCGGCGGCTGCTCGGCGAGGTGACGGATCCAGAGGAGCAGCGCGGCAAGATCGTGGAGATCGGGCTCGAATACGGGCTGATGACGCCGTTCACGAGCATCCTCGCGCTGGAGAGCGAGGCGGCGTATGCGCGGCAAGGGATCCGGCGGAGGTATTCGCCGCTGCGTGGCGTGCGGCTTTCGGCGCTCGATGCGCGCACGGAGCGGGCGCTGATGGATGCGGCGCTGAATCCGGCGCCCGCGGTCGCGATGGGGTGCAGCCTTCGCAGCAAGGAGGAGGCGCCGGCATCGGAGAGCGTGGCGGCCGCGCCCGCGCCGCTGGTGGTCGAAGACAAACCGGCGGACCAGCAGAACGAGACGCCCCCGGCGACGGCGATGGCGACCGCGGAGCCCGCGGAGCCCGAGCCCGCGGTCGCCGGCAACGCGCTCTCGCCTGCGAAGCCTGCGCCGGGCGGGGGAGGCGGGGCGTTCCGCGGGGCGGCGGAGCAGGAGGGGATCGAAGCGCTGGAGAAGACGGTCACGCGGTCGGCGGTGATCGGACCGGCGAACGGGGATCTGCCGGCGCTCAAGGAGAAGGTTCACGCGCCCGAGGCGCCGCCGCCGCCCCCGACGCCCACGGCGACGTCCACGTTCGACGCGACGAAAAAACTCCCGGCAGCGCCGAGCCCGCGTGTGAGTCACATCCTGCCGCCCACGCCGTGCAGCGACGTCGCGCGGAGGCCACTCGCGGATCGCATCGTGATGTGGTCGAAGCGGCTGCGCGGCGAGATCGATGGCAAGACGCTCGTGTCGCGGTACCAGGCCGCGCGCGGCGCGTGCGAGATCCCGGACTGGCGCGCCGAGCAAGCGCTGCTCGACCTGCTCCAGCGCAAGGCCCGCACCGAGGATGCCGTGACCACGCTGCTCGCGCACTTCGAGTCGGCGCCCGACACGCGCGCGTACGTGGCGCAGGCGATCCTGCGTCGCTCGGTCGATCCGAGGATCGCCGCGTCCGTACGGCGCACGTTGTTCGGCGAGAAGATCGCCTGGGAGCAGGTGGACGCGGAGCTCGCCGCGATCGACGGTGTGGACGCGAAGCTCGCGAAGTTGCGCGAGCGGATGCTGGTCGCGCCGGGGGATCCCGAGGGCGATCTGCGGGTCGTGCGGCTGCTCGCGGAGGCGGGCAAGAAGGACGACGCGCTCGCGCAAGGAAGGCGTCTGCGCGACCGCGGCTTCATGAGCCCCGACCTCGCGCTCGCGCTCGGCGACGTGCTCGCGGCGCAGGGGTTTCAGGACGAGGCGCTCCGCACGTACTCGGAGATCGTGGAGTTCGACCCGCAGAGCGCCGAGTCGCGGCGGCTGCTCGGTGATGTGTTCCTGCGGCACGGCTGGTACGGCGCGGCGTACCGGCAATACAAGACGCTCACGGATCTGCCGGCCGCGGACGCGCCGAGCTTCTTGCGCCTGGCGCTGGCCGCCTCGGGCAGCGGGCGCGTGGACGAGGCGCTGCGTCTGGAGCGGCAGGTCGCGTCGGCCGAGGGGACGCCGGGGCCGCGGGATCCGCGGCTCTGGGCGCGACTCTGGGCCGCGGCGCATCTCGGGCGGCTCCTCGAAGGCGAGGGCAAACCCGTGGAGCCGGGTCTCGCCGATGGGTTGTCGCGGAAGCTCAAGGAGCTGTCGCTCTTCAGCGGCCCGAGCGCGCTCGCGATCCTCACGTGGGAGGATCTCGATACGGAGCTCGGGCTCGTCGGGAAAGACGGCGCGGTCGAGGCGACGCTGACGGAGGTCTCGGACGCGGCGTCGATCGGGATCTCGGCGGTGGAGCTGCCGCTTGGCGACGAGGCGCGTCTCGCGTTTCTGGCGCGCTTCCGCAAGGCGAGCCCGGGGCGCGACGTGCCCGTCACGCTGCACGCGATCGCGTGGGACGGGAAGGCGTTTCGTGTGACGATCCGGAAGGCGAAGCTCGGCGCGAAGGACACGGAGGTCACGCTCTGAGGAGAGGCGCATGATCGAGATCACCTTTCTCGGGCAGCTCGTCGCGACGCTCGCGGGCGTGGTGGCGTTCGTCTCGCTGCTCTTCGTGCTCGCGGCGAGTGCGTACGTGTTCGCGGCGGCCGCGCAGGGGCTCGAAGGGCTCGCCGCGCCGCGCGGGGTGCTGCCCGAGGTCGTCGCGGGCCGCGCGCGTGTTCTGCGTGCGATCGCCACGATCCTCGGCGTGATCACGTTCGCCTTCGTGATCGCGACGTCGACCGTCGGAGGCACGCTCGGGACGATCACGTTCGCCGTGGCGCTCGGCGCGCTCTCGCGAGGAGGGGCGCTCGCGCTGTCGATGCTCGCGATGCGAACGGCCGCGAAGCGCGAAGGCGCGCGCGTCGTGCAAGCGAAGGCGCTCGCGGCGGCGCGGGCGCGGGAGACGGCGAAGCTCGAAGCGACGGCGAAGAAGCGGCTCGCCGGCGAGGATCTGCGCGCGGAGCTTTCGGCCGCGGACGACGCGCTCACGAGGCTACGCGAGGCGCTCGGGACGCTCGTGGATACACGCGCGGCGCTCGGGCAGAAGCTTCAGACGGTGAACGGCACGGGCGAGACGCGGCTCGCGCCGGAGGTCGCGCGCCTCCGGGACGAGCTCACGTTGCGGATCGAGCTCGGGGAACGTGTGCTCGCGGCGGCGGAGGCCGCGGCGTTCCGGCTCGCGTGCGCGATGCCGATCAAGAAGCTCGTGCGCAAGCGGCCCGCGGAGATCGCGGGGCTCGATCCGGCCGCGTCGGGGGATCCGGAGGCGCGGCTCGCGGCGGCGACGGCGGGGATCGATGGGTATCTCGTGGCGATCGCCGAGGCGCGCGCCGAGCTCGAAGAGGTCGCGACGCGGCGGCCCACGGTCCCGCCGATGGCCCCGGACGCGGACGAGGACGACGAGGACGACGACGGGCGCCCGAAGGATCCGCTGGCCCACGCGCGGGCGGATCTCGAGGTGATCGAGTCGGCGTATCGATCGCTGCGGGAGCGCGCGGAGCTGACGCGGCTCGGGCTGCAAGCGCAGAAGGGCCTCGCCGCCGTGGCGAGCGCGGCGGGCGTGGTGTCGAAGCAGGTGCAGGCGTTCGGGCTCGACGAGCGGGAGCTCGGCCTCTTGCTGGACGACGTCGCGCGGGCCGAGCGGGTGTCGTCGATCGAGCCGCCGGTGCGCGACGGGGATCTGCGGGTGCTGGTGGAGGCGCTGTCGCGCGGGACGAGCGCGCTCGACCGGGATGACCGGGCGTCGCTGGGAGGGGTCGTCGCGGCGCTGCGTTCGATTGGGTGAGTTGGGACTCGCTCGGAGGGGGCCATCAGACCCGCGATGGGTCCTGCGCTACCCGCTCGATCCGCGTGGGGCTGGACAACGTGTACCGCCTGCGAGATGTACGAAATCATGTCGGAGCGGTGCGGCCAGGACGAACAGGTATCGCTGCGGGAGGAGGTAGAGCGGCTACGCGCGCGGCTTGCGGCAGCCGAGAGGGAGCTCACCGCCGTGCGCGCCGCCGAGACGGAGCTCCGGGCCATGTTCACGGCCATGACGGACGTGGTGATCGTCATGAACGCGGAGGGGCGGTACCTGAAGATCGCGCCCACCGGGCCGGATCTCCTCTACAAGCCGAGCGACGATCTCCTCGGCAGGACGCTCGACGAGGTGATGCCGCCGGAGATGGCGGCCTTCTTCCTGTCGCACGTCAGCGCGTCGCTTGCGCAGAACGCCCTCGTCACGATGGAGTACAGCTTGCCGATCGGCGATCGGGAGGTCTTCTTCAGCGCCAACATCACGCCGATGTCGGACGACGTGGTGATCGTCGTGGCGCGCGACATCACCGATCGCAAGCGCGCCGAGCAAGCCCTCGCCGAGGGGATGCGCCGGCAGGCGGTGATCGACGCGCAGGAGGTGGCGCTGTCCGCGTTGTCGACGCCGCTCATCCCCGTCACCGACGAGATCGTGGTGATGCCGCTCATCGGCGTGCTCGACGCGCAGCGCGTGCAGCAGGTCATGGAGACGCTGCTCCGAGGCGTCACCGAGCGGAGCGCGCGCACGGCCATCCTCGACATCACCGGCATCTCGGTGGTCGACACGCAGGTGGCCGACGCGTTCGTCCGGGCCGCCCGCGCGGTGCAGCTCCTCGGCGCGAAGGTGATCCTCACCGGCGTCCGCCGAGACGTCGCGCAGACGCTGGTCGAGATCCAGGCCGACCTCGGCGGCATCGTCACACGCAGCACGGTCCAGAGCGGGATCGCCTTCGCGATGGCCGCGTCGTACTGATGCCGTGATCGCGGCGCTGCGGTCGATCGGGCGCGTTCGAACTGGCAAGGCGGGCGACAGAACCCGGAACGGGGTTCGCGAGGCCGCGGACGAGCGCGCGGTAGCGTTCGTACGGGTCGGGAAAGGGCTGTCAAGGGGTTTGCGACTCGCCCTCCACCGGCGGCGTTTGCTCGATCTCGCCAGTCTCCGGGTTCACGTCCTCGATGGGCTTGCGGTCGCGTAGGTAGCGCCGGATCGCCTCGTTCTGAACGAGAATGGGCGAAAGGAGCGCGCCGCGCGCCTTCCGATCCGCCTCGCTGTCCGAGGGATACTTGCCGAGGATCATGGCCACGGCCTGAAGCATGAGGGATTGCCCCTTCGTGCGCGCGTCCTTCACCTGGGCGAACGTCAACTGCCCGGGCCCCTCGATGGCGGCGCGGTACTTCGCCTCGAGGTCCTTGAGCCGCGCTACCTGCCGCGTGAGGCCGAGCTCGGTCACGAGCGCCTTGTAATCGGGCTCGTCGACGCGCGACAGAATGCGCTGGACCTCGGCCAGCTCCTCCACGAACGGGAGGGACGTGACGGCGCCCGCGCCCTTCGGGAGCAGGACCGCGAGCATCTTTTGCGCCGCCTCCGCGAGCGGATCGCCCTCCGCGGAGGCCCGAATCTGCGCATCGGTGCCGTCGCGGAACGCGGTGATCGCGGCGTCCACGTAGATATCGATCTGCTTGGCCTCCGGCGAATAGGTCGTGGGCTTGCGAGCCACCCACTTCGCCTCCAGAGCGCGCGTCTCCATGTCGTGCGTGATCGCCGCGTCCACGTGCTTGGCGATATCCACGAGCGATGCGGCGACGGCGGCCTTTCGCACCTGGAAGAGGGCGAAGAGGCGGCGGCCGGTCGAGAAGGTGTAGAAGTTGAAGAGGGACGCGAGGACGGGATCCATGCGGGCGGTCCTTTCGAGAGTCGAGCCTCGGCGCGGGAGGTCGTGAGACACCGCGCATGCTGCCCGAGGCGCGACGAGGAAGGCAAGGGCGTTCGTCGAGCGGGACCTGGGCGTGAGCGCGGAAGGAGGCGGGGCTCGCGGGGCGTGACGTGGGCCCCGGTGAAGGAGGGCGAAGGGGTTTTCGTTTGGAACACGCGCGCGGGGGAAAGTGGCCGCGGGGGTCTTCGTTTGGAACACGCGCGCGAAGGAAAGTAACCGCGGGGGTCTCCGCGTCACGCTCGGCCCGCGCGCGAGGAGGTATGCGACCTCGACGATCGCGACGCGAGCGCCGATCGATGAGGCTTTGGACCTCCTCACTCGTCATGCGGGTCGCGATGAAAGAACCTTTGGACCTCCTCACTCGTCATGCGGGTCGCGATGAAAGAGCCCTCCGCCCTCGTGCGTCCGCGTCGACGCGCGAGACGAAGAGGAGCGCGACCTCCAAGGTCGAGGCTCACGTCGCGCGTCTTTCGGACCGAGAGCGGCGCTCGCCGGGTTCGGATCGGCGCTTTCGAGGGGCGAGGGCTTCGAAGTTCGCGCGTGAGAACGAGACGGCGAGGTGCGGGACCATCTTTGTTCGCGAGCGAGAACGAAACGACGAGGGCGCGGGGGTCCCGGATCGGCGGTCGGGTGAGGTGCGACAGGGGGCGCGGGCGTCTCGGCTGGGGGGTCGACCGGGGGACGGGGTGGGGGCGAGGGTCGGCAGAGGGGGTCCGACCTGGGAGGAGGTAGGGGCCGGGGCATGCGGCACGAGGCTCGACCCCGGACAGACAACGTCCGAGCACCCGCGATTTGTCTTGCCCGACCCGTTCGTCCCGCTGATAGATAGGCCACAGCTCATCGCAGGAGGGGTTTCCAGATGAGGCGAGGGGATTTTCTCGTCGCGGCGCTCGTCGTCGCGGCGCCGGGCGTCGTGTTGCCTGGGTGTTTGTGGTCGTTCGGGGAGGACGAAGGACAGGGCCGCATTTGCGCGGCGCCGGCGGAAGGCGGCGAGTATTGCGTCTCGTCGGGCGAGGGGCCCGCGAGCGCGTGGAACCAAGCGGCGGCGCGTGGATCCCGGCCCATCCAGATGTGGGCCAGGCGTCCGGAGGGGATGACGCTCGACACGCTGGTGACGAGCCCGCGCGATATGGATCGGTGGCTCGGGGATATCGATCAGGCCCTCGGGTATGTGCGCGCCGAGGAGCGGTGCGCGGAGTCCTACAAAGCGAGCATGGCGCCGGGGCCGCTGAGGAATGCGCTCGGGTCGGCGCGCATCCGGCAAAATGAAATCCTCGCGGAAGAGCCGATCGACGCCGTGGGGAGGTTCAAGGAGGCCCTCGCGTCGAAGGGCGCAGCCGAGAAGGACCCGCTCGTCGCGGAGATCGCCGCGGATAAGCTTTCCATGAGCGCCGTGCAGGGGGTGCTCGATCAGGTGACGCTCGATGTCGGGCCGCTCTCGGTAGCCTATGCGGATCTCGCGGCGGACTTCGCGGTGTATCGGAAGACGGAGTCCGGGGAGATGGATACGTACACGAAGCTCGCGGCGAAGGCGTCGACGGCGACCGTGACCGAGCTCGACGCGATCGAGACGGCGATCCTCGAAGCGGCGCATGACGCGAGCGCGGCGCCGCAAGAGATGGTGCTGCGGGCGATGAAGCTCTCGGCGGAGGTCACCCAATTCGAGGTCACGTCGCAGGAGGCGCTTGCTCCGCATGCGGACTTCATGACCACGCATGGCGCGGCGAATCCGGACATGACCTCCGGGGCGCAGCGCTCGATGAATGCGATGCTCGGGTACGTCGAGCTGCGCATTCGCCGAAGCGATCGGGCAGCCATGGCGCTCCTCTTCGGGATCGCCATGCGCAGGCAAGCGCTGCAATTGCTCGACGAGAGCCAAGCCGTGCGGGACACGGTGGCGGAGGCGAAGATCGCGAAGGCGGAGGCGACGTTTCACGAGAGCGCGGAGGCGCAGGTGCTCGCGTTCGAGAAGGCGCCGCCCCTAGGCGTGAAGCTATCGCTCCCGTACCTCGCGAAGCGATACGACGAGGTCACGGCCTTCTTGCAGATGCGCCCGCTCTGCGAGTTGCCCTCGTCATCGTGGCGTGAGGCCGGCTGCGCGGCGATGCGCCCGCATTTCAAGGCGGCGGCGACGTACCGCGCGACGACGTTGCCGGGGCTCGTCCAGACGGGGCTTTCGACGATGAAGGCGCAAGGCGTGGGCGGCACGCTGCTCGACGCGGCGGCGGCGAAGCTCGCCGCGGGGGATGTGAAAGGGGCTGCCGTTTTGCATGATGCCGCATTGCGCGGCGCGGAGGGGACATGAGTCGCTTGCTTGTTTGCTGGATCGTGGTGTTCGCGCTTCTCGTGCCTGCGCATGCGCGGGCAGGCACGCCGTACAGCGTGCACTGGGAGATGCTCCAGGAGAGCAACTCTTGCGAGGATGCCCGGCTCAACGCCCCCGGCGGTGCATATTTCCACGCGAACCGGATGCCGCTCGCGACCTTCGAGGTCCCGGGCGCCTACGTGTCGATCCCGAACGGCCCGAAGAGCAACGTGGCGGAGGCTCCGTTCGACTCTGTGCTCCTCCGCATGGGCACGAACGAATTCACCTTCGGCGTCCAGAACGCCATGGGCAACGATACCTGCGTTCACCAGCAGAATTTCGTGACCCTCGTCTCGATCCCGCTCGGGATCCAAAAGCCGCTCTTCAACGTCCGGCGTGACGGGACGGCCTTCAGCGGCAGTACGCAGGTCGGGCTCTCGCTTTCGGAGATCAATCCGCCGCTCGCGCGGGACGTCGCGAACCTGGAGGTCGAGATCGCGGCCGAGCGAAAGTGGCTCATCGAGAACGCGGCGAAGGCCGCGAACCTCGCGGAACGGCTCGACCTGCTCCAGCAGCTCGATACGGAGCTGCATGATCTCGTGTCCCGGCCGCTCGACGAGATCAGCGAGATCGACCTCGACGCGATTTTGGAGCGCTACGGAGACGTGGTCGACGAGGCCACGCGGGCCGCGCTGGAGCAGCTTCTCGCGGACCTGAAGAAGAGCGTGCAGGATTTGAAGGACGAGCTCGCGAGCCTGCTCGAACATTTCGGCGCGCAGGCGGATGCGGTGGCGGACCTCGTGACGGGGGAGGCGCGGGCGGCCGGGTTTTCGCCGGATGATCCGTTCGAGTATTCGCTGACGTCGTCGGAGGTGCCGTGGGTCGAGGTGCCCGACGTCTCGGGCGCAGCGGGGGCGTTCGAGCCGGGGAAGGATCCTTATGCGGGGTATGCGGACGCCGTGATTGAAGCGCTGTCGCAGGATGTGCAGGGCGGGAAGGTGATCCTGCGCGGGGACTTCGTGACGAACGTGCGGGCGTGGCGATCGAATACGGCGGCGATCGAGAAGGCGCTGGCCGCGCGGGTGAGTGTTTCGCAGGCGGAGACGAGCGCGTTCTTGCAGGCGCAGATTCGCGTCACGGGTTTCGTGCGGCAGTACATGGATGCGTCGGATTGGTTTCTGGATTCGCCGATCCCCGCGGATGTCCGAGCGCAGGTGGATGGCGTTCTGAAGAATGCTTTCGCCGAGATGGCGGAGCAGATGAAGGAGAGCCTCAATGTGTGGGAGGCGATCGCGCTCGGGCCGGAGCAGGGTTCCTTCATCGAGACGGTGCGGGCGTTCGCGGGGGCGATGTCGTTCGTCGGGGAAGGGGCCGCAGCTTATGCGGAGGTGATGCAGACGCTGGTGCATGCGTCGTCCCGCATTGCGATCGGGTTCGTGCCGTATGCAGGGCCGGCGCTCGATTTGTGCGAGGCGGTGACGGGGAAGCTCTTGTGTTTGCCCGGGGGGAAGGATCTGTCCACGGAGGAGCGGGTCGGCTCGGCGGTGGGCTTCGGGTTCGGGCAGATCATGAAGGCTTGGGCCGGGATCAAGGCGGCCGGGGTCAAGCCGGGGGCGAAGATTGTCGCGGCTGGCGTGCTGAACCTCGGGGAGGAGTTTACCCAGGCGTTGCGGGCGAGTAAGATCGACGTGTGGAAGGGTCTGCGCCATGCGGTGACGAAGCAGCCGATGGATGACTTCGAGAAGATGGCGGGGCTCTACTTGATGAAGAGCGAGGGACGGGGGATGATTGGCGTGGGCGATGACGGGGTGCGGTCGGCGATCGGGATCCCGAAGGGAGGAAACGGCGTCCCCGAAGGTGTCGCCCAAGCACCGGACTTCCTCACGGTGACGAAGGAGAACCTGCTGGTGGTGAGCGAGGCGAAGGGCGGCGGCGTGAAGGGCCACGAGGTGGTCAGTCAACTGGCGAACGCCATGAAGAAGCTGAAGGAGCTGAACCTCGACGGCAGTGTCACGCACCTCGAGCTCATCATGAAGAAGGGGGCGAAGATGAGCAATCCGAATTATGGGGTCGTCGATGACGTCCTCGTGAGCTACTTGGACGACGCGGCCGGCAAGCCGAAGCTCATCGAAGGCCAAATCATCCGGGTGATCCAGCTATGAGCTGCGACGGCCCGCACTTCTTTGCGTGGTGCGACCAAACGGCCAGGGTCGACGCCTTCGTGGCGGCCCTAGCCGCGCTCGGTGGCGATGCACTCGCGGTGTATCTGGAGGCGCGCGGTGTCGATGAGACACACGAGTATATTTCGCTCGAGGAGGCGCGGAGGCTCGTGCGGGCCCACCTCAGCAAAGACATGGCGCAGGCGTCGTTTTATGTCGGCAGGCCGTTCCGTGTAGGGCGGTGGACCTGCAACCTGAGCGTCGACGTTCGCGGGGAGGCGTATAAGGGCTCCGTGTACCACATCCCGATGAGCATATGGGGGGATGATCGCGATGAATTCTTTCTGCGTCGCGAGCCCCACCGCCTCGGAATGGGGCCGCATTCCGCGTCGGTCGAGGCGGCGGCCATGGCGATCGACACGGAAGGCGACGTGGAGGATCTTCTCCTCGGCCTCTGCGCGCCGGACGCAGGGCTCGTGACGTTCGGCGCGTGCTGCGATTGGTGGCCGTGGCGGGCGCCGTTGGAGAGCAACGCGACGTACCACGCCAATGCCGCAGGCGTCGCGCGCGACCTCGCCCTCTCATGGGTTCACGTCCACGACGGGTACAAGATTGGGTATATCGCGGAGCTCTCCCTCGACGAGCTCGCCGCGCGCGTCGAAACCGCCCCCGAAGGCGCGCGCATCGGGGTCGCGACCTTGGTCGACGGCGTGCGGATGCACGGCAAGGATGATGATGAAGCGAGCTTGGACGACCCCAGGCGACGCCACTTCTCCCCGCTGGCACGCAAGGGTGCGCGACCCATCGGACCCGGTGACGAGATGCTGACCCGCGAGCAGGTCTTGCGGGCCATTGCGACGCCGCCGAGTGCGCTGCTCGAGGCCCTCGAAGCGTCGGCGGCAGCCTTGCGCGACGACGAATGGCGCGCGGCCGAGCCGCTCGCCCGGAAGGCGATCCATGCGAGGACGGAGGGGGCGCCCACGCGGGAGATCACTGTCACCGAGAGACACGAGCGCTTCATCGAGCAGCACGCCCCCTACCACGTTCGCAGGCTCCCGAATGGAGGCGTCCTCCTCGCGACGCATCCCTTCCGGACGCTCTGGCAACTCTGGTCGGATGCGCTGCGATTGCTCGGGATTCGTACGTAGGGAGGGGAGTGGGAGAGGAAGCAGGAGCGGGAGCGGGAGCGGAAGCGGGAGCGGGAGCGGGAGCGGGAGCGGGAGCGGGAGCGGGAGCGGGAGCGGGAGCGGGAGCGGGAGCGGGAGCGTCAGACGGGGGCGCAGTGCGCGAGGCGGTTCCGGGCCAGTTGCAGGCGGGCGTAGGCGGTCTTCAGCCGGATCCCGAGCGTGCGGGCAATCTCCGGCATCGAGCGGCCTTCGATTTCGTAAGCGACGAGCACGGGGGCGAGCTTTGCCCCGAGCTTTGGGAGGGCCCTCCAGAGGAGGCGGGTCGCGTCCATGGCCTGCGTCACCTGCGGATGGACCGCGGGCTCGGGCAGCTCGGCGACGAACGCCTCCGTCCGGTGCCGCGCGAGCTTGCAATGGTTCGCGGCGATATAACCGGCGACCGTGTAGAGCCACGCTCGCGCCTGCCTGTCCCAAACCATGGAGTCACGCCGTCGCCACGCGACCACGAAGACCTCCTGCGTGAGGTCGTCCGCTTCCCGCTCCGGGACGCCACGCTTGAGGAGGACGGAACGAACGAAGCCCCAGCATTCGCGGTAAAACTGCGCGAAGGATGCCTCCGGGGAGGGAAAGGTTACCGGTTTCTTGGCGGATTCAGGGCAGACCTCTAGATTGGTCACAGCTTGTGAACTCCAGTCGAGTTGGGGTTTGCGGGTCAGACGCCGGTCGGTGTTCCTGCACCGGCTGGCGTCGCTTGCTTTTGTCTCATGAATCGTGGGGGAAGGCAATCACGAAAGGTGGAGATTGGTTCGTCGGGGGAGAACCTGCGATCCATAGGGAATAGGACGAGGAGCACCGCAATGGGGGCTGTGATCCCGGCGGAACGGGCGGGCCGCCCGTGGAGAGGACGGCCCGCCCTTCGTTTCACGATGCGCGGCGGTAGACGAGGCGGCCGAGGGTGGCGATGACGTGGTCCATTCGGTCGAGCGCGCGTCCATCGACGCTACCGATATAACGCATGGCCTGGGCGACTTGGACGCATGCCAGCACCTCCCGTGCCGAGCCGAGGGCGGAGGCGTAGCGCTGCCGCTTCGTACCGGCGTGATTGCCCATTCCCTCGGCGAGATTCAAGGCGACGCTATGCATGGCCCTGCGCAGTTGCCGAGCCAGGTCCGAGTCCCTCCGTTCGATCTGCTCCGCAATACCGGCCGCGTCCCCGGCCATGGCCAAGACGACCTCGTAGATTCGCAACACGACGAAACCTCCTTCCCGACGACCCGTTCGCCGGGACCCTGGTCCCGCACCGTCGCGCGCAGGTCTCTGCAAGACTGCGAAGCACCGCGCGGAGCCACCCGCAGCCACGCGAAGCGTGGCGAGGATGGCGAGCACGGCCTGGTCTTGCAGAGACCGAGCACGACGGTAAGCTCGCCGTCCCCGAGCGGGCTCCCCTGCGTCCCCGTCGCCCTCGCTCCCGCTTCCGCTCCCGCTTCCGCTTCCGCTTCCGCTCCCGCTCCCGCTCCCGCTCCCGCTCCCGCTCCCGCTCCCGCTCCCGCTCCCGCTCCCGCTCCCGCTTCCGCTTCCGCTTCCGCTCCCGCTCCCGCTTCCGCTCCCGCTCCCGCTCCCGCTTCCGCTCCCGCTCCCGCTCCCGTTTCCGCCTCCTCGTCCCCCGTGCTATCCCCGCCCCGCGATGCGTCGCAGGACCCCTCATGCCATCCAGGTCGAGCTCGCGCAGAAGCGGCTCCTCGCCCGGCTCGCCGGCCTCGATCACGCCGCGATCGTCCGCGTGCTCGGCCCCTTCCTCACGCCCGAACGACAGGCCCGCTTCGACGCGGTCTTCTCCTCGCGCCTCGGCTCCGTCACCGTCCTGATGGACGCGCCGTACGACCCGCACAACGGCGCCGCCGTCCTCCGGTCCTGTGACGCGTTCGGCGTCCAGCGCCTCCACGTCGTCGAGCGCGGCGGCATCTCGTTCCTCGCGGCCCGCCAGGTCGCGCGTGGCTCCGAGCAGTGGGTCCACGTCCGCACGTACCCGACGAGCCAAGCGGCGCTCGACGTCCTCGCCGTCTCCGGCCACGAGCTCGTCGCGACGCATCCGCAAGGTGAGCTCGCGCCCGAGGATCTTCGTTCGATCCCGAAGGTCTGCCTCGTGCTCGGCAACGAGCGCGACGGCATCCACGATGAGCTCGTCGCCGCCTGCAAGCGCAGCGTCCGCGTCCCCATGCGTGGCTTCGTCGAGAGCCTCAACGTGAGCGTCACCGGCGCGATCCTCCTCCAGCATGCGACCTCGGGCCGGTCCGGCGATCTCTCCGAGGACGAGCAACGCGCGCTCCAGGCCCGCGCGATGATCCTCACGATCGACCACGCCGCCGAGATCCTCCTCGCGAACGGGATTTCACTCGGAGAGGACGCGCTCGGGTTCGAAGAAGCGGCGGGCTGACGCGCGGGAAATTTCCGCCTCGCTTGCCCCTTCCGGCGAAAGTCGATAGCCTCTCCGGAACGACGATTGTCGGCTGCTTTCGATCGTCCGGGAGTCCTCGTGCCTGCTCCGCCTGCGCCGCCGAAACCGCCTGCGCCGCCTCGCGCGGCTCCCCCTGCGCCCGGCGCGATCGCGCGCCCTTCCGCGCCGCCTCCCCGGCCGCCCGCGGGAACGGTGCCGATGCCCGTGCACCCCGGCCCCTCCGCGGCAAACCCCGCGCCGTCGCCGCCCGTGTTCGCAGACGCGCCCATGCCCTCCGCCGTCGCGACGGTGCCGTTCCCGAGCCCCATCGACGCGGCCGCGCCCGCCGCGCCTCCGCAACCGCGCCCTGCCGCCGGTGCGCCCGCGCCGCGTCCTGCCGCCGGTGCGCCGGCCGTGCCCGAAGGCGTCGGCGAAGCGGTGAACCCGCAGCAAGGTGATCTCCAGCCCGGCCTCGTGATCCAGAGCCGCTACCGCATCGAGAAGCTCATCGGTCGCGGCGGCATGGGCGCGGTGTACGCGGTTCGTCACCTCAACACGGGCGAGATCTGCGCACTCAAGCTCCTGCATCCGTCGGTCGCGAACAACCCCGGCGCTGTCGAGCGCTTCCGCACCGAGGCGCGCGCGCCCGTCAGCATCGGCAGCGAGCACGTCGTGCGCGTGATCGACGCCGACGTCGCGCCCGAGATCGGCGGCGTGCCGTTCATCGTGATGGAGCTCCTCAAGGGCCGCGATCTCGGCTCGGAGCTCAAGCAACGCGGCGCGCTGCCCGCGGGCGAGGTCGTCGTGTACCTGAAGCAGGTCGCGCGCGTGCTCGACAAGGCGCACGCGCTCGGCATCGTGCACCGCGATCTCAAGCCGGCGAACCTCATCGTCACGCAACGCGAGGACGGCACGCCGCTCGTGAAGATCCTCGACTTCGGCATCGCCAAGCTCGTCGATCAGAGCGACGCGAAAGAGCTCACCCAGGACGGCGCGATCTTCGGCACGCCCTGGTACATGTCGCCCGAGCAGGCCCGCGGGCACGCCTCGAAGGTCGGCCCCGCCGCGGATCTCTGGGCGCTCGGGCTCATCGCGTATCGCCTGCTCACCGGGAAAAACTACTGGTCCGCCGAGGGCATGGCCGCGCTCATCGGGCAGATCCTTTACGAGCCGATGGTCCCGCCGAGCACGATGTCGCCGCACCTCGGGCCACGCTTCGACGCGTGGTTTTCCCGGGCCTGCGCGCGTGAGGCCGAGCAGCGGTATTCGAACGCGACCGAGCAGATCCTGGCGCTCGCGCAAGCGCTGCAGGTGAACTACGCGGCGCAGCCGACGAACCTCGACATGCCGAACCCGGCGGACCTCTCCGCCTCGGCGCAGGTGCGTCAAGCGCTGCAAGGCGTGCCGATGTACGGCATGAGCGTGGCGGGAGGCTCGATCCCGCCGGGCATGCCCATCCCGGGGACGAGCATTCCGGCCGCCGGTCTCTCGCAAGCGGGCATGCCGCTGCCGCCCGGCGTGAACCCCGCGGCGATCTCGCACGCGGGCGCGACGGCCGCGCAGCTCGCGGCGATGGGCATGTCGCAGTCGGGCGCGCCGATCCCGCGCATGACGATCCCGCCGGGGACCACGGGCGCGCCGCTCTACTCGACGCAGGCCCCCGCGACGCCGGTCGCGAAGCCGAAGCTCGGCGCCATCGTCGCGGGCGCCTTCCTCGCGTTCGGCGTCGCAGGCGCGGTTGGGCTCTTCCTCTTGCTGAACGGCAAAGGCGCGCAGAACCCGGCTCCCGCCGTGCAGGCGACCGCGGCGCAGACCGCGGCACCGACGGCTGAACCCGCGCCGCCGCCGGTCGCGCCGCCTCCCGCGCCCACGCCCACGACCGAGCCTTTGGCCACGGCCGCGCCGACGGCCGAGCCTGCGCCGACGGCCCAGCCCGACGATCTCGAGATCGAACCCGCGACCACGGCCGAACCCTCGGCCGCGGCCACGGCCGCGCCCACGACGACGGCGACGGCCAAGTCCACGGCCGGCGCGGTGGCCGCCACCACGGCGACGACGAAGACGGGCACCGTAAAACCGAAGGCTTCTAGTACCGTCGCGCCGAAGGTCGGTAACATCAAGTTCTGATGAACGAGCTCTGCCGGCGTTCACTCGCCTTTGCCTTCGTCGCCTTCGTTGGTCTCGCCGCGCCCTCGCCCTCGCGGGCGGCCGATGCGCAGACGTCGCAGGCCCAGATCCAGCTCGCGCGCCAGGCCGCGTCGGAGGGGCTCGCCGCGTATCGCGCAGGCCAGTTCGACAAGGCGCTGAACCTCTTCGAGCAGGCGAAGGCGCTCTATCCGAGCGCGCAGATCGTCCGCATGATCGGCTACTCGCTGCTCGCGCTCGAGAAGTGGATGCCCGCGGCCGAGGCCATGGAAGCCGCGCTCGTCTCGGACGTCGCGCCCCTGTCCGACGAGGACAAGACCGACGTCAAGGAGCAGCTCGCGAAGGCGATGGCGCACATCGGCGTGCTCAACGTGACGTCGAAGGTGCCCGGCGCGAAGCTCGTGGTCGACGATCAGCCGGCCGCGAATCTGCCGCTCGCAAAGCCTGTGTGGCTCTCGCCCGGCAAGCACAAGATCGTCGTGAGCGCGCCGGATCACGAGGACGAGGTGCAGGAGATCGAGCTCGAAGGCGGCAAACCCCTCGAGCTCTCGATCGATCCGAAGGAGCTCAAAAAAGAGGCGCCGCCGCCTCCACCTCCGCCGCCGCCTCCTCCGCCCGCGCGGAAGAACTGGATCCCGCAGCAACGCTTGATCGGGCTCGTGGCGACGGGCGTGGGCGCGGGGCTCGGGCTCGGCACGCTCGGCGCGAGCCTCGCGTCGATCCACCTGCGCAACAACGTCGCGCGCGACATCCAGATCCACGAGCGGATGTACGGGACGAACTGCAGCCGCGGGGACGTCTCGTTCTGTCAGCTCGATCGTGATCTCATCGCGGCGGACGGGCGCGATGCGAACACGATGCGTGATCTCAGCGTGGGCCTCGGCATCAGCGCGCTCGTGCTCGGCGCCGGAGGTATCGTGCTGACGATCTTCGCGGTGCCGGAAGAGCCCGCGAAGCCCAAGGATGAAGCTCCGCCCACAGCTCAAAAAGGCGCGGGCATCCACTCGTTCGCCTGCGGTCCGCTCGGCGGTTTCGGCGTCTCATGCGCAGGCACGTTCTGACCGTCCGGCATCGCCTTGCCGCGCTCGCGCTTCTGTTCGCGGCGCCGGCGTGCATCGAAGTGCCCCCGCCGCCGCCGAAGGACGCGCTCAAGGTCGTCGACGTGAAGGCGAGCGAGGGCGTGGTCCTCGAGACCGCGTGCGTGCCGACGGGCATCGAGACGTGTTTCGACGCCCGCGACGACAACTGCAACGGCGTCATCGACGAGGGCTGCGGGCTGCACACGGGGATCTTGCAGTTCGCGATCGCGTGGGAGGCCGTCGAGGCGGACGTGGACCTCAACGTCTACGATGTCGGCGGCGAGCTCGCGCGGGTCGGGGAGCCGACCTCGACGGGCCTCGTGAAGGACCGCGATTGCCCGCAGTCCGAGAACGAGTGCCAGGGCCAGAACGTGGAGAACGTCTACCTGTCCGAGGGAGAGCCGAAGCGCGGGCGGTATCGCGTGGTGATCCGCCTCGACAAGCTCAACGGCGCGGCCGCGCCGGTGCGGGTGCGCCTCGGCGCGCGCGTGGGGCAGCGGCCGTTCAGCATGGTCGTCGAGCTCGCGCCGGGCGCGGGCACGGAAGAGAAGTCGTTCGAGTTCACACTTTGATGCGGGCGCGCGATCACGCGCCGCATTTCGTTTGACGCGCGGCATCGCTCGGGTTGACGCGCGGCCATTTGGCCACCTACAACAGGGTCCGTTTCCCTGGGAGAACGCGCGCCATGAATCCGCTCCTGATGTTTCTCATGATCTTCGGCCTGGCCGGGGCCTTCGCGTACAGCGCAGGCCGGCGGTGGTCGCTGCTCCAGGTCGGGCGGCCGGAGGATCGTTTCGACGACGTCCCCGAGCGCGTGAAAGGCACGGCGATCTACGCGCTCGCCCAGAAGAAGATGCATTACTACCGGCTCGCCGGTGCGGCCCACATGCTCATCTTCCTGGGCTTCGTGGTGCTCCTGGCCCGGTCGATCATCCTCTGGGGGCGTGGCTTCGACCCGTCGTTCAACCTCTTCATCCTGGGGCCCGAGGGCTTCCTCGGCCTGCCCCTCGGACACGCCTACGAGTTCCTGAAGGACGTCATCGCGTCGCTCGTCATCGTCGGCGCGCTCGTCTTCCTGTACTTCCGCGTGATCAAGGTCGACCCCCGCATGACCAAGTCGGGCGAGGCGATCCTGATCCTCGGCATCATCATGACGATGATGCTGGCGGACATGCTCTACGACGGCGCCAGCATGGTCCTGCACCACAAGGGCCTCGCGGGCTGTACGGGCAGAAACCTCGAGCCCGAATACTGCGAAGCCGTCCGCAAGGTCGTGGCCCCGCTCGGGCCCGCGCCGACGCAGCCGCTCGCGTGGGCGCCGTTCCCCTCGCCGGCCGGCTCGCTGTTCGCGACCCTGCTCGCCGGCGTGCCGCGCGACACCCTGCTCGTGATCGCCAAGATCGGGTTCTGGACGCACGCGTCGCTCGTCCTGATCTTCTTGAACATCCTTCCGTACTCGAAGCATTTCCACGTCATCACGGCCGTCTTCAACGTCTTCTTCCGCAGCGTCGAGCCGCGTGGGCGCCTGCCGCTCATGGCGCCGAGCGCGGAGGCGATCGGCGAGATGGTCATGAAGATGGCCGAGGAGCCCGCGAAGGCCGAGCCCGTCGGCGTGAACAAGATCCAGGACTTCACCTGGAAGGCGATCCTCGACTTCTACACGTGCACGGAGTGCGGGCGCTGCTCCGACAACTGCCCCGCCCACAAGACCGGCAAGCTGCTCTCGCCGAAGCAGCTCACGCTCAACCTGCGCGACCACCTGTACGACCACGACAGCGAGCTCATCGCGCTGAAGCACGAGGCCGATCGCGTGGGCTCCGCGCTGCCGCGGCCCGAGGCGACGACCGACGACAACGGCGAGGTCGGCCCCTACCGCTCCGAGCCGGAAGGCGCGCAGGCGCAGGCGAACGGCGCGGCCGGCGACGCGAGCAAGGATCTCGTGGCGAACGTGATCCACCCGGACGTGCTCTGGGCCTGCACGACGTGCCGGGCCTGCGAGGAGCAGTGTCCCGTGATGATCAGCTACGTCGACAAGATCGTGGAGATGCGGCGGCACCTCGTGCTCGTGAAGGGCGAGTTCCCGGCGCAGCTCAACGGTCCGTTCCAGGCGATGGAGGTGAACGGCAACCCCTGGAACCTCGCCCGCATGGATCGCGCGAACTGGGCCGAGGGGCTCGACGTGCCGATGATGTCCGACAATCCGAAGGCCGAGGTCCTCTACTGGGTCGGCTGCGCGGCGAGCTACGACGACCGGGCGAAGAAGATCGCGCGGGCGACGGCGCGGCTGCTCAAGGCGGCGGGCGTGGACTTCGCGATCCTCGGGCAGGAGGAGACCTGCACGGGCGACCCGGCGCGGCGCGCGGGCAACGAGTACCTGTTCGCGATGCTGGCCGAGCAGAACGTGGCCACGCTGAAGGGCTACAAGGACCAGGGCGGCGTGAAGAAAATCATCACGGCCTGCCCGCACTGCTTCAACACGATCCTGAACGAATACCCGGACTTCGGCGCGAAGTTCGAAGTCGTGCATCACACGGACTTCCTGCTCGGGCTCGTGGCGGAGCGGAAGCTCTCGCCGAAGAACCCGGTGAAGGGCAAGGTCGTCTTCCACGACTCCTGCTACCTCGGCCGCTACAACGACGTGTACGAGCAGCCGCGCGACATCCTGAAGAGCATCCCCGGCGTGGAGCTCGTCGAGGCGGAGGGCTGGAACCGCAACAAGGGCCTGTGCTGCGGCGCCGGCGGCGCGCAGTTCTGGATGGAGGAGCAAAACAAGGATCGCGTGAACGTGAAGCGCACGCTCCAGCTCCTGCAGACGGAGGCGAAGACGATCGCGACCGCGTGCCCGTTCTGCCAGACGATGATCACCGACGGGCTCAAGGCGCACGGGAAGGAAGAAAGCGTGCGTCAGCTCGACGTCTCGGAAATCCTGCTGGAGAGCTGCCTCGAAGGCGCGCCGAAGAAGGAAAAGTCGAAGAAGGCTGCGCCCGAGGCGGAAGCACAGGCCGAGGCCTGATCACGCAAGTTCCGCGATTCCCTCAATTCCCACCAGGAATCGCCCGGTCCACCCCCCCTCGTTCCGGAGCACGTGCGTCCGACGAGAGCCTGAGCTAGATTCGGGCGGTCGCCGGACCGAGGGAGGCAAATGGAGCAACCGCGAAACATGGTTTTTTCCATGGCCATCGATTCGCTGGCCGACGTGGCGCTCAAAGCGCGCGTGACGCCAGAGGACGCCGGTGAGCTCCGGTGCGACGCCTGCTCCGAGCTCATCGAAGGGGAGCCGGCCGGTCGAGGGCTGTACGTGTGGACCCGCGGAGACGAGGTCCGCTACGAAGAGCCGCCGCTCTGCGCGCAATGCGCGACGGCCATCGGGATCACGGCGCTCGCCACGTGGAGCGTCGAAGAAGAAGAGGGATAAACCCTCCCCCCCAACACGCCGCTGCGCTGGGGCGTTGCCCCAGGCCCCAGCAGGGGCTGTCCGCCCCTGCACCCGGACCAGCCAGGGGCTGGACCCAGGACGATGAACTGCGCGGTGCGCAGTTCATCGCAAACGCCCGGTCGAGGGGCGAACAGCCCCCGCGGGGCCCGGGGCAGCGCCCCGGCGCGACGCCTCGCGATGAGACCCAGCTTCCGTCAGAAAGCTTCGCCGATCGCGATCGTCGTCACGATCGGGAATCCGCCCGTATATCCGAACAAACCGACGTCGTAGGCGAGCTTGGCCTCGTCGCAGATGCCGATCTGCTGGGCGCACGGGACGCGGTAGCCGACGTCCACGCGGACCGGGCCGACCGGGGTCGCGTACCGGAGGCCGAGGCCTGCGGACAGGTGCGGGCGGGTGAGCGCGAGCTCCCCGAGGCCCGGGCGGACGTCGCTCGCGTCGAGGAAGAGGATCGCGCCGAGGTTGTCGGTGAAGGAGAGGCGCACCTCGAGCGCGGACTCCCAGAGTGTGAGGCCGCCCGTCGGCGCCCACGGCGGCACGGCTCCGCGCGCGGTGTCGCGGAGGGGCACGCTCGCGTGCATGCCGACGCCGTTGTAGATGTAGCCCCGGTTCGAGTTGGGGCCGCCGCTGTAGAAGCCGCGGAATTGCAGGAGCTGCAGGGAGCGGCGGAGGTCGTCGAGCGAGACGTTCGTGCCGTCGACGATGCCGTCGTCGTCCTCGTCGGGGCGTTTCCGCTCGCGGGCTTTGGGTTCGAGGATCTCGAGGGTCTGCTTGAAGTCGTCCGAGCGCGGGATGAGGAAGCCGCCGGCCAGGCGGAAGGCGAGCGTGACGCGCTTGGCGACGGGCACGTAGGCCCGGAACTCGGGCCGCAGGCGGACGTCGTCGGCGGCGCCGGGCAGGAAATACCCCGCGAGCTGGGCGTTGAGGTTGAGGTAGACGCCGCGACGCGGGGCGACGCGGTCGGTCTCGCCGCGGTCGTTTTGACGGAAATCGAGCGTGCCGACGGTCTCCAGGTACGTGAACAGGAGCCGGGTAAAACCCTCGGGCGCGGCGTCGTGCCAGTACAGGAACGGGTCGTCGTACTGCACGTGGATGAACTGCCCGAGGTAGTGGGTGAAGTCGGAGAAGCGACGCTCGAGGCCGAGGGTGACGGCGGCCTCGCGGTAGCCGAGGGCCGGCTCCTTGGCCTCGGGTGTGCCCGGGGCGGGCGCCGTGATGATGTTGAGCGGGCGGTAGACGTTGCCCGCGCCGCGGAGGACGGCCTGCGTGCGCGGCTCGAACACGCCGGGCTGCCGGAGCTCGAAGCGCAGGCGGATCTCGGGGAGGATGTAGCTCGGGCGCGCGAGGAACAGGTTGTAGAGGGCGTTCGGGTAGAACACGAGGCCGGGGCGCGCCTCGATGGCGAAGCGGCGCAAGCCGCCGAGGAAGTTTCGGTCTTCCCAGCTCGCCACGCCGTGCGCCTCGACGCGTCCGCCGGCCTCGGCGCCGAAGCCGAGCTTGACGGCGCGGAGCGCGGCGGGCTGGACGACGATGGTGATGGGTACGACGCTCGTGCGGGGCTTATCGGGCGGCGGGAGCTCGGGGCGGACGTCGATGGCGCCGAAGATGCCGAAGTCGGCGAGGGCGCGCTCGGCGGAGGCGAGGGTCTTGGTGGAGAAGCGCTCGCCTTTGTGGAAGCCGAGGGCGGCGCGGATCGGTTTTTCGGGGAGCTCGCCGAGGCCCTCGATGCGGATGTCGCCGAACGTGGCGCGGGGGCCGAGCTCGATGTGGTACGTGACGTCGGCGGTGTGGGCGACGAGGTCGACCTTGGCGTCGCCCCGGACGTTCGCGTAGGGAAAGCCGCGGTCGGTGAGGACGCGGGTGATGGCCTTTTTCGTGGCCTCGTAGCTGTTCTCCTCGAAACGTTTGCCGAGGGGGAGCTCGTTTTTCGCCTCGGTGACGGGGCGCGTGACGTCGGCGGCGTCGGGCATGCGCCAGTCGACCCAGGCGAGATCGACCTTCCGGATGTTCACGGGTTTGCCCTCGTGAACGACGATCTCGATGCGGATCTTGCCGTCGGACTTGCGGCGCATGACCCGGCCGGCCTCGACGTGCGCCTCGTAAAACCCGCGGGTGCGGTAGTAGCGCTCGATGCGGGTGAGGTCGCGTTCGAGGACGAACCGATCGAAGCGCTCGTACTCGACGGCGAGGACGTCGCTCAAGCCGGCGATGGGGATGCCTTGAAGGACCCCGCCCAGCGGGTGCGCGCTCTCCGCGGTGGCGATGCTGTCCTTGATCGCGGCGTCGGGGATCTCGTCGTTGCCGAGGACGTCGACCTCTTCGATGATGCAGCCGGAGAGGTCTTGAGGGTTACACGTCGGGGTTTTGGGGGGCGTGGTCTGGCACGCCGTGGACGTGACGAGGGGCAAGGCGAGGGGCAAAAGCCTGCGCAAGACGACGCGGGACGTGCTCCTGTTCTGCGTCAAGTGACCTCCCCCTCGGGTATCCTCAAGCCGCCGCGCGCGGTCGCGGCGGAGGGAGAGCCTACGAGATGGCGGAGCCAATGCAAAACGACCTCGGCGTCGAGCCGCCGCGGGCCGAGCGTCCCGAGGAACCTTCGCGCGTGGACGGCGGCCGTCGCGGCGCGCTGAAGGTGCTCGTCGCGCTGGGCGGCGCGGCGTATGCGGGCGCGATCGTCGTTCCGGCCGTGACCATGCTGGCCCCGTCGTCCGAAGGCGGCGTGGGCGCGGCGCGCTGGATGCGCGTTTGTCGCCTCGCCGATCTGACCGAGGGCGAGCCGCGGCGCGTCGTGGTCGTCGGTGACGAGCGTGATGCGTACACCGTGACGAAGGATCAACAGCTCGGCTCGATCTGGCTGACGAAGAAGGGCGATGCGGTGTCGGCGCTCAGCGCGGTTTGTCCGCACCTCGGCTGCTCGATCGATCTGAACGGCGACAAGAAGAGTTTTTCGTGCCCGTGCCACACGTCGAGGTTCTCGCTCGTGGGCGCGGCGGAGGCGGGGCCGAGCCCGCGCGGGATGGATCCGCTCGCCGTGCGCGTGGTGGACGGTCACGTCGAGGTGGACTTCAAGCTCTTCCGCCAGGGGATCGCGGAGCGTAAGGAGGTCGGGTGAAGCTCGGCGATTGGCTCGACGAACGGACGGGCTACCGGGCGCTCACCCGGAAGCTCGTGGAAGCGACCGTCCCCGGCGGAGCGCGCTTCGCGTACGCGTGGGGCGCGGCGCTCGGGATCGTGCTTCTGCTCGAAGCGGTGACGGGCATCTTGCTCATGACCGTGTATTCGCCGAGCGCGACGACGGCGTGGGCGAGCGTCGCGTACCTGCAGCAGAAGGTGCCGGCGGGCTGGGTCGTGCGCGGGCTGCACCAGTTCGGCGCGCAGGCGGCGATCGTGCTCGCGGTGATCCACGTGGGCTACGCGATCGTGCGCGGGGCGTATCGCAAGCCGCGCGAGATCACGTACTGGCTCGCGCTCGCGATGGTGGGGCTCGTCGTGGTCGCGGCGCTGACGGGCAATCCCTTGCGCTGGGATCAACGTGGCTTCTGGGGCCTCCGGGTCGAGACGGGGATCATCGGGACGGTGCCCGTGGTCGGCGGCGTGCTCCAGCAGCTCCTCCTCGGCGGAGGCACGCCGGGGCACATGACGCTGTCGCGTCTGTTCACGCTGCACACGGTGGTCTTGCCGTTCCTGCTCGGCTCGATCGCGGCGACGCACTTCTGGCTCTCGCGCAAGCACGGGCCGGCGCTCGCGACGCCCGCGGACGCGGTGAAGTCGGATCGGTACTTCCCGACGCAGGCGGCGCGCGACGTGATCGTGGCGGTCCTGGTGCTCGGCGTGATCGGGGCGCTCACGTATCTGCGGCACGGCGCGCCGCTCGACGCGCCGGCGGATCCGACGAGCGATTATCCGGCGCGGCCCGAGTGGTACTTCCTCGCGCTCTACGAGATGCGAAAGCCCTTCCCGGGCAAGCTCGAGCTGATCGCGACGGTGGTGATCCCGGGGCTCGTCGCGGGCTATCTGTTCGTCCTGCCGCTGATCGACAAGAAGGCCGATCGCGGCGTGATGAAGCGGCTGCCGCTGCTCGTGCCGGTGGGTCTGTTCGGGGCCGCGCTCGGCGTCTTGACGTTCGCGTCGATCCGCACGGACGCCGCCGACGCGGAGTTCGCGAAGGCCGTGGTGAAGGCCGGGGCGCAAGGCGACAAGGCGCGCAAGCTGGCGGAAGAAGGCGTGCCGCCGGAGGGCGCGCTCGCGATGCTGCGCAACCATCCGGAGACGCGGCGCGTGGCGCTGTTCGAGCAGCACTGCGCGAGCTGCCATCGCATGGGCGATCTGGGGCCGCCGAAGGACAAGGACACGGCGCCGGACCTTTCGGGCTTCGGCACGAAGGCGTGGGCGAAGCGCGTGATGGAGGAGCCGGATCACGACATGATGTTCGGCAAGACCGCGTTCAAGGGCGAGATGCCGAGCATGACGAAGCCGCCCGCGGATCCGGAGGCGGCGAAGGCGTTCACGGCGATGAACCCGGCGGACCTCGACGCGATCGCGGACTTCCTCGCGGCGCAAGCGCAAGGGAAGAAGGGCGAGGGCATGCCGGGCGAGAAGCTCGTGGGGCAACGATGCACGAGCTGCCATAGGTTCGACGGCAAGACCGACGACGAGGACTCGCTCGCGCCGGAGCTGCGCGGCTGGGCCTCGGTGCCGTGGATCCTCGCGCAGATCGATGATCCGGGCAGCGGCGCGACCTACCCGAAGGGCGCGATGGATCCGAAGCTCGAAGGCCACATGCCGGCGTTCAAGGAGAAGCTCTCCGAGAAGGACCGGGCGCTGCTCGCGAAGTTCGTGCAGGAACAGGCGGGCAAGTAGGGAAGGTGGCGGCGGTTTTACACCACCGCGCTCATGTCAAGTCGAATCAGGAGGGGGCCACGGTTTCGTCGGCTCCCTTCTTCCGGGGCCTCCGCTCCACCACCGTCGTGTCCTTGAAGTAAACCGAGAACTCGTCCTCGCGCCCGAGCTTCGCCAGGAGGCCACGGACGAGGGGCTTGGCGACGTTCGTGTACGCCTTGAGGAAGGCCTGCCTTGCGGCGACGAGCTCCGCGGTGTGGATGATCTTCGTCCCGACCGTCGAGGTCTTTTGCCCGATCGCCGCGCCGAGATCCGCCTCGGCCTTCACGAGCCGTGCCTTCCACTTGGCCGCTTCCGGGAGAAGCGCGTTCGCGTTCGCATCGAAGCCGGCGAGCACCTTCGCGAGCTTCTTTTGCACGTCGGCGGGCTTCAGCTTTTTGACGTCGCCTTGTTTGCCTCCCGGGAAGAAGGCCTGTTTGTCATGGGGGACGTCGTCGGCGAGCGTGCCGAGGTATTTGAAGAACCGCGTGACCTCCTTGCGCCCGGCTTCTGCCTGCGCCTCGACGTCCGCGCGGCCGCCACGCGCGGCGCTCGTGGTGAGCGTCTGTTTCGAGAGCTCGGCGCTGACGGCGTCCGCTGCGCCTTTCACGTAAGAGAGGAGGGCCGAGACATCCACCAGCGGCGAGGCGCCGACGAGCTTCTGGCCCTCGGTGTAGAGGTGATCGGCATACTCAGCGCACTCCATGTAGTCGATGTAATCGTCGGCCATGAGGTCTCCTCCCGGGACGGGGGGGAATGTCCGTCCAGAACATCGGCATCGTGGCATACGAAAAAGGCTGGAGAGTGAGATAGCGTAGGGGGAGCACGAACTCGGCAGGGGAGAGGGGCGTCGGAGGGCGGGCAGGTGGGGGACCCGGGAGCCGAGGAGGAGGCGGAGGGCGGGCGGGCGGGCACCTCGGCAGGCGAGAGGCATGTCGGCGCGTGGGCGGGTGGGCGCCTGGGGAGCCGATGGGGGCTTCGGAGGGTGGGTGGGTGATTGCCTCGGCAGGGGAGAGGGCGTCGGAGCGCGGGCCGTTGGTACACTCGGCCGGCGAGGGGTTCGTCGGCGCGCGCGTGGATCCACGTCTGGGCGGCTGCGCGACCCATTGGAGCGCCGACTGCGCGAGATGGTTCATCCTGCACGCGTAGAAACCAAGAATCGCAGGTGGAGCGTGCGAGTTGCGGGCTGGCGATCGGAAAGCCTCAATGACCGGAACGGGGAGTCAGGGCCGCGAGGCTTGCGGGGCGCGAGAGGCGAGCCCCAACGGGGCGTCGAGGCGACCGCGGGAGCGTAGGCGGCAAGCGGCGGGCGGATTCGTGCTCACACTTGACCCAGCATCCGGCCGCGTGCCGTATGAGCAGCAACATGTCGATGCGCAAGACTCGATACGGTCTGACCAGGGGGGTGTGGCTGCTGGTCGCTCTCTCCGCCGCGCTGAACATCTCCTGCGGGAACTCCATCCCCGAGGTTTTGCGGGACACGACAGGCGCGACGTTCTCGTTGACGTGCGCTTACAACGAGGGCTGCGCGATAAAGCCCCTCGATGCGCCGCCGCCGGTGCCGTGCAACAGCGGCAGCGGGAGCCCCGGCAGGGTTTTTTATTCGCATTTCTGGCATAGGTTCATCGAGATCTGCTCGGCCGTCGGGTTGGACAGCGGCGCGTGGTTCACGGATCCGTCGATGTGCAGGTTCGTCGCGTGCGACGCGGACGACGAGTGCCCGCAATTTTCGGACGTCGAGTACGTGTGCTCCGGCGGCCTGTGCCAGAACGTCGAGCGGAAGGGAGAGATCAGCGATCCTGGGGACGTGGTCACGCTCTGCATGGCCGACGAGCCGCGCCCCTCGGATTGCCGAGCGCAGACCGACGACCCCGAGGTAGCGGCGCAGTTCGAGCGCGCGCACGCGAGCTGCGATAGCGCGACCGACGTCTGCAAGGTCCCTGCGGATTGCTGGCAGCCCTGAGAGGGTGTTCCGGTGCGTAGCGCCGGGGTTTCACCCCGGATCCGACGAGGGGCTCTGTCTAGCACATCGCGCGGGGGGCCCATGTTCCACGGAAAACCTTACAGGTGAAACGCGAGAAACTACGCCGCGACCGCGGGGCGAGTGCTGCGGGCCGCGTGTACGCCATGAGTGGGCAAGCCCTGAGCCCGCCGAAGGGCCTCGCAAGGGAGGCCCCGTCGCATGTCCCCCTCCAGGTCATCCCTTCCCATCGGCACGCGTGCACGGCGGTGACTCGCGAGCGAGCAACGCTTGCACCGCGGACACCGGCCACGCGCGGTACGACCGTTGCGGTCGAACGAAGCGAGGAGGTGGTCCCCATGAAAACCGCGTTGTTTTCCGCGCTTCTCTTCGCCTTTGCCGCGGCCCCTGCCGCGGAGGACGAGCCGCCGCCGAGCTGCACGACCCAGTGCGAGACGAAGTTTGCCGAGTGCCGGGGATCGGCCCGCGACCCGGTGGATTTTTTGATGTGTAAATACCAGTACAGCTTCTGCTTGGAGAATTGCCCGCCGCGGTGAGGGCGGGCCATCCTGGAAACCTGCCCGCCGCCGAGGCCCTGAGGCTCGATCGCCTAGAATGTGAACAATCGCTCCGAAAATGGAGCGATATGAAGGCCGACACCCCCACGAGAGCTGCCACAGGCTCGACGGCAAGACGGACGACGAGGACTCGCTCGCGCCGGAGCTGCGCGGTTGGGCCTCGGTGCCGTGGATCCTCGCGCAGATCGATGATCCGGGCAGCGGCGCGACCTACCCGAAGGGCGCGATGGATCCGAAGCTCGAAGGGCACATGCTGGCTTCAAGGAGAAGCTGTCCGAGAAGGATCGGGCGCTGCTCGCGAAGTTCGTGCAGGAGCAGGCGGGCAAGCCCTGAGCCCCCGTCGCACGTCCCCCTCCAGGTCATCCCTTCCCATCGGCACGCGTGCACGGCGGTGACTCGCGAGCGAGCAACGCTTGCACCGCGGACACCGGCTACGCGCGGTACGACCGTTGCGGTCGAACGAAGCGAGGAGGTGGTCCCCATGAAAACCGCGTTGTTTTCCGCGCTTCTCTTCGCCTTTGCCGCGGCCCCTGCCGCGGAGGACGACTGCACGACCCAGTGCGAGACGGAGTATGTTGAGTGCCTCGAAGTGTACGATGAGAACACGTGTGGAAGCTGGCTCAGGTCCTGCTTGGAGAGGTGCCCGCCGCTGTGAGGGCGGGCCATCCTGGAAACCTGCCCGCCGCCGAGGCCCTGAGGCTCGATCGCCTAGAATGTGAGCAATCGCTCCGAAAATGGAGCGATGAAGCGCCGAAGCGAGGTCCGGGCGGTCCGGGTGACGCTTGGCGAAGCGCCAAGAGGGGGTTGGAGCGGTCCGGGGGCCCTTCGGCGGAGCGCCGACGGGAGGTGGGAGCGGCCGGGGGGGTCGTCGGCGAAGCGCCAAAGGCGGACTGGAGCCCCCGCTTGACCCCGTCCGTGGAGGCGAGGGGTCGGGCCGTCCTGAAGCGGCGCTCGCCCCGCCCCCTCAGGCCAAGAGCGTCCGCAAACTCGCGATCGTCACCACGAGCTCCGTCGGATCCACTGGCTTCGGCACGTGCATCTGGAACCCCGCGTTCAGCGCGCGCACGCGATCCTCGGGCCGCGTGTACGCCGTGAGCGCGATGGCCGGCACCGTCGCGATCCGATCCGGCGTGCGGCTTCGGATCTTGCGGATGAGCGAGAGGCCGTCGTCGCCCGGCATCGCGAGGTCCGAGACCAGCACGTCCGGCACGAAGTCGGACAGGATGCGCAGGGCCTCGGCCGCGTCGGCCGCGGTCTTCACGGTCGCGCCCGCGATGTCGAGGATCTCGGAGAGGATCTCCCGCGCGTCGGGTTCGTCGTCGACGACCAGGATCGACAGACCCGCGAGCGCGCGCTTCTCGGCGCGGCGTTCGTCGGCCGGCGGGCCCTGCACGGCAAGCGGGCGCGGCTTGGCGATCGGGAGCTTGACCGTGAACTTCGCGCCCGTGTCCGGGCCGTCGCTCTCGGCGCGCACCGTGCCGCCGTGCGCCTCGACGAGGTGACGCACGATCGAGAGGCCAAGCCCGAGGCCACCCGAGGCGCGCGTGAGCGTGCCGTCACCCTGGCGGAAGCGCTCGAAGATGTGCGGCAAGAGCTCGGCGCGAATGCCGCGGCCGCTGTCCTGGACCACGAGCACGGCCTCGTCGCCCGCGCGCGCGAGCCGCACGTCGATACGCCCGCCCTTGGGGGTGAACTTGATCGCGTTCGAGAGCAGGTTCCACACGACCTGCTGGAGGCGGCTCGGGTCGCCGAAGACCGGGACGCTGCCCGGATCGAAGGCCGTATGCAGCGTGATCTCGCGGTTCGTCGCGCCCGGCGTGACGGAGTGGACCGCGGCCTCGACGACGGGGGCGAGCTCCAGGATCGACGGGTCGAGGCGGAGCTTTCCGGCCGTGATGCGCGAGGCGTCGAGCAGGTCGTCGATGAGCTTCGCTTGATGCACGGCGTTGCGCTCGATCGACTCGAGCGCGCGCGGCTGGTTGCCCTCGCGGACGGCGCCGGTGCGGAGCATGCGCGCCCAGCCGAGGATGGCGTTGAGCGGCGTGCGCAGCTCGTGCGAGACGACGCCGAGGAACTCGTCCTTCACGCGGCTCGCCTCCTGGGCCTCGTGGAAGAGGCGCGCGTTGTCGAGCGCGAGCGCGGCGCGCTGGCCGAGCTCCTCGGCGAGCGCGAGGTCGGCCTGGGTGTAGCGCGCGCGCGTGGTGCCGAACGAGAGCACACCGAGGGTGTGGCCTCGCGCGATGAGCGGCACGACGATCGCCGACGTGGTGCCGATGCAGCGCATGATCTCGAGGTGCTCGTCGTCGGCGGCGAGGGCGCGCAAGGAGCCGTCGTCGACGGCGCGGAGCAGCTTCGCCTTGCCCGAGCGCGCGGCCTCGCTGATCGGGTGGTTCTTGCCGAAGGGGTAACGCGAGCGCATGTCGCGCAGGATCGCTTCCTTTTCGGGATCCTCGTGCAGGGCGCTCATGAATTGCGGGGTGCCGTCGTCGTCGAGGCTGCAGACGATGCAGTAGCCCGCGAAGCTCGGCACGGCGACGCGCGAGAGCGCCTCGGAGATGGCCGTCGAATCGAGCGAGGCGTTGAGCAGGGCGCTCGCCTCGGCGAGCAGGGCGAGGCGCCTTCGCTCGATGTCGGCCTCGGCGCGGGCCTTGCGCTCGGCCTCGTAGAGGTAGGCGCGCTCGAGCGACTGCGTGCAGGTGCGGGCGAGGTGCAGGATGAACGCATTGTCCTCGCTCGCGCGCTGGCTCGAGCGGTGGTAGCGCAGCACGAGCCCGCCGATGGCGCGATCCTCGACGAGGAACGGCACGGCGGCGACGCAGTACGGCACGTCGGAGCTGCCGTGCGCGAGGTGCGGGTAACGCGCGCGGAAGGCCTCCTCGTCGTCGAAGAAGAGAGGCGTCTGGTTGCGGACGGCGTCCGTGAGCGGCGAGGCGAAGGTGAGCTTCGTGGAGTCGTAGCGGTCGAGCGTCTCGCGCGTGTGGCCGATGGCGCGGACGAGGTCGAGGTGCTCGCCGTCGGCGGAGACGGTGGCGACGATGGCCTTGCAGCTCGGCAGCATGTCGCGCACGTGGTCGACGATCGTCTCGGCGACCTTGATGCGGCTCATCGTGTCGGAGAGCGCGGCCGTCATGCGCTGCAGGGCGACGAGGCGCATCGTCGCGAGCTCGGCGGCGGCGCGGGCGCGCTCGGTGGCCTCGTAGAGGCGCGCGCGCTCGATGGCCTGCGACGATTGGCGCGCGAGCGTGAGCAAAAACGAGCGGTCCTCGTGCGAGAGGACGCGGGGCTCGCGGAAGGAGAAGAGGATCACGCCCGTGGCCCGGTCGTCGAGCATGAGGGGCAAGCAGGCGAGCGACTTCGGCGGGGCCTGGCCCTCCGGATCGAGCTCGGCGAGGGCCCGCGCTTCGGCGACGGCGGTCTCGGATTCGAGCCAGAGCGGCTGCTTGCGGCGCACGGCCTCGGCGAGCGGACCCGGAGCATCTTCGGCGATGCGGGCGCCGCGCGAGAGCTGGCCGAGCACGAACCCGAGGGCGCCGATGATCTCGAGGCTCCCGTCCTGCGTGCACCGCGCGAGCGCGGCGGCGCGTGCCTCGACGGCGACGAGGCCTTGTTGCAGCACGGCGTCGGCGACCTGCGCGGGCGTGAGGGCCGCGGCCAGGCTCGACGTGAGGGCTTGCAGCCGCGAGGTGCGGGCGGCGGCGCGTTCGGCGGCCTCGCGGGCGCGCTGCTCGGCGGCGTGCAGGCGCGCGTTGTCGATCGCGAGCGCGGCGCGCCGGGCGAGGTCCTGGGCGATCGTGAGATCGGCGTGACCGTACCTTCGGCCCGAGTCGGCCGTGGCCAGCGTGAGCACGCCGATCGTGCGGCCCGAGGCGACGAGGGGCGCGCTGATGGACGAGATCGTGCCGAGCACGGCTGCGGGCCAGAACGGGTGGCTCCGCGGGGTAGGGACGGCGTCGTTGCTCGGCGTGAGCAGGGGCTCGCCACGCGCGAGCAGGCGCGGGCCGATCTCGGCGAGCCACATGCCGCTCTCGCGCGGCGACGCTTGGGGCGTGAGCAGGTGCTCCTTGGCGGGGTCGACGTGCGCGGCCTCGACGCGGTGCAGGCGTCCGTCTTCTTCGAGCAGGTCGATGACGCAGTAGTCGCAGAGCGTCGGCACGCTCAGTCGGGCCAGATTCGCGAGGGTCGTGCGCAGATCGAGAGAACTTGCCAGGCGCTCGCCGGCTCGCGCCAGGAAGGCGAGTTGCTCCTCGGTAGGACCGGGCTCGCGCGCTCGGTGCTCGGTGCTTTTCATGGCGTCCCGTCGGTGCGCGGCGCTCCCCCCCACGCGATGACGTCTCCGAAGCGTACCTTCATTTTCGTCGTGATACGCGACAAAAAGGCCTCGCCGGAGAAAACGTGCGGCGTCCTGGTCCGTCTGCGACGTTCCTCCGAACGCATCACGCGCGCAGGATTTGCGCGCGTGCGCGGCCGCATCGAACGCAGGTGATCCGATGCGCATGAAGGCTCACGTCGCGCGCCGCGGAGGGTGAAAAAAACGAAGCTTTGCGAAGGCTCGGGGGCTGGGACTAGAGTCCCTTCGCATGAGCACGCGACAGTCTCTTTTGCCTCGCGAGGTCTACGTCGTCGACGCCGTTCGCACGCCGATCGGACGTTACGCCGGAGGGCTCGCGAGTGTGCGGCCCGACGACCTCGCGGCGCACGTCGTGTCGGCGCTGGCGAAACGCAACGAGGCGCTCGCCCCGCGGCTCGATCACGTGGTGTTCGGCGCGACGAACCAGGCGGGCGAGGACAACCGCAACGTCGCGCGCATGGCGCTCCTCATCGCGGGCCTGCCGTACGAGGTGCCGGCGGTGACGGTGAACCGGCTCTGCGGCTCGGGCCTCGAGGCGGTCGCGGACGCGGCGCGGATGATCGCCGTGGGTGAGGCGTCGTGCGTGATCGCGGGCGGGGTCGAGAGCATGACGCGCGCGCCGTTCTCCATGCCGAAGCAGGCCAGCGCCTTCGATCGCACGCCGCCGCCGGTCTACGACACGACGCTCGGCTGGCGGTACGAGAACACACGGATGAAGGCGCGTTTCCCGCTGATCTCGATGGGCGAGACGGCCGAGAACGTGGCCGAGAAGTACGGCGTTTCCCGAGAAGATCAGGATCGCTTCGCGGTCGAGTCGCAGCGCCGGGCCGCCGAGGCGTGGAAGAGCGGGGCCTTCGCAGCCGAGGTCGTGCCCGTGCCGATCCCGCAGAAGAAAGGCGATCCCGTGCTGTTCGACCGCGACGAGTCCGTGCGCGAAGGCACGACGCTCGACGCGCTCGCGAAGCTGCCGGCGGTGTTCAAGAAGGGCGGCAGCGTGACGGCAGGCAACTCGTCACCGATCAACGACGGCGCCTCGGGGCTGCTGCTCGCGTCGGCGGAGGTCGTCGCGGCGACGGGCGTGACGCCGCTCGCGCGTGTGCTCGGCAGCCAGACGGCCGGCGTGGATCCGAGCTTCATGGGCGAGGGGCCGATCCCCGCCGTCCGAAAGTTGCTCACCCGCGCGGGCCTCTCGGCGTCGGACGTGGACCTCGTCGAGCTGAACGAGGCGTTCGCGGCGCAGGCGCTCGCGTGTGTGCGTACGCTCGAGATCGATCCGTCGCGGGTCAACGTGAACGGCGGCGCCATCGCGCTCGGCCACCCGATCGGCTCGTCGGGCGCGCGTATCGCCTGCACGCTCGTGCACGCGATGAAGGCGCGTGAAAAGAAGCTCGGCCTCGCGTCGCTTTGCATCGGCGTGGGGCAAGGGATCGCGGCTCTGTTCGAAAAAGTCTGAGGGGGTCGGGGCCAAACGGCCCCAGGTAAAAGGAAGGAAGAGACATGCAATTTCCGGCCATCAACGTGCCCGGCCAAGGGCAGCTTTACGCACGGCTCGTCACGACACTCGGCGACATCATCGTCCGGCTCGAGGAGGAGCGCGCGCCGAACACCGTGAAGAACTTCGTCGGCCTCGCGACCGGCGCGATCGAGTGGCGGGACCCGAAGACCGGGGAGGCCCAGAAGAACAACCCGCTGTACAACGGCGTCCGCTTCCACCGCGTGATCCCGAGGTTCATGATCCAGTGCGGCGATCCGCTCACGCGTTACACGGACACGGCGTCGCGCTGGGGCACGGGCGGGCCGGGCTACAAGTTCGCCGACGAGTTCCACCCGGAGCTCCGGCACGACGGGCCGGGCGTGCTCTCGATGGCGAACAGCGGCCCGGGGTCGAACGGGTCGCAGTGGTTCATCACGGAGGGGCCGACGCCGCACCTCAACAACAAGCATTCGGTCTTCGGCAAGGTCGTGACCGGTCAGGACGTGGTCAACAAGATCGCGAACGTCCAGACCTCGCGGGATCGGCCGAATGTGGACGTGGTGCTCGAGCGGGTGGAGATCTACCGGCAGTAGCCGGAGCGGGCGAAGCGGCGCCGGGCCTCCACGGAGACCCGGCGCGCAGCTTCGATCAGGGCGCGCAGGTCTTGTTCGCGCCCGCGCCCATGCACTTGTTGGTCAAACAATCGGCGTTCACGGCGCACGGGGCGCCGACCTCGCCCTTGCAGACGCCGGCCCCGTCGCAGGCCTTGTTGCCCATGCAGGTCGTCGTGGCGTTCGTGTCGTCCTGGTTGACCGGCACGTTCGAGCACGTGCCCTCCTGGCCCGTGACGTTGCACGCCTTGCACGTCCCGGTGCAATCGGTGTCGCAACAGACGCCGTCCGCGCAGAAGCCGCTCGCGCACTCGTCGTTGGTCGCGCACGCCGCCGCGATGCACTTGTCGGGGCAAGTTCCGCCGCAATCGACGCCGGTCTCCGTGCCGTTCATCACGCCGTCGTCGCAGGCGACGCACGTGTGGTCGGGCAGGCACGTCGCGTTCGCGCCCGTGCAGTCGGCGTCGGCGACACAGGCCACGCACGTGTTCATGTCGCATTTCGGCGTCGGATCGTTGCAGTCGCCGTCGTCCATGCACTCGACGCACATGCCGGCGTCGTTGCACACGCCGCCCTGGCAGGCGTCACCGGGGGTCGGCACGTGCATGGGCGCGCCGTTCACGCAGGCCGAGTCCGTGCAGGGGTTGCCGTCGCCGGGCGGCGTGTCGGACTCGTCGACGGTCTCCCTCTCGCCACCCATGCCGTCGCACTCGAGGTCCTTGCAGTCGCCGTTCGTCGGGTCGGGCAGGCCCATACCGTCGGGCGCGTCGGTCGCCTCGCACATCCCCTGAACGCAGTCCCACGCGCGGCAAGCCGTGTCCGCCGGGCAGTCCGTGGGGTTCTCGCAAGGCGTGCCGCCCATGCCGCCCGAGCCGCCTCCGCCGACGCCGCCCATGCCCCCGGCGCCGCCGATCCCGCCGACGCCGCCCATGCCGCCCGCGCCGCCGATTCCGCCCGCGCCGCCGGTGTTCGACGAGCTCGCCCCACCCCCGAGGCCGCCGGTGCCGCCCGTGGGCTCGAACTGGTTGAAGTCTTGGGTACAGCCCACGTACGTGAGGCCCAGGGCCGACAGAAGAGTTGCGGTCAAGATGGCGGAGCGCTTCACGGCATCACCTCGCTCGGGCGCGCGGGCCCGACTGGAAAGGATGCCCGAAGGTATCACGTCGAGGGCGATCGCAGGAGACCGGCGAGCGCTCACACGACCGTGGGTGGCTCGTCGTCCGGCCCACGATCCATGAGGTGGCGCGCCTCCACGAGGTGCGGCTCGACCTTCGATGCACGGGTCACGCGGGAAGCACGAAGCGCCGCGAGGACCGCGTCTTTCGTGGTCGCGCCGAGGCCCCGCGCGCGAGAGAGCGTGAGGATCGCCTGGTCGATGTCGTGCAGCTCCCCGAGGTGCCGCTGCATGCGCGTCGCGTGCTTGGCGAAGTGCATCGCCTTGGCGCCGAGCGGCGCGGCGAAGAGGTCGGCGGTGTACCGCAGGCGCTTGTAACGAATGCGGAGCTCGTGCATCGCCTCGACGTCGCCGACGTCCCGCATGGCCCACGTCACGACGTCACGCGCGGCGTGATCGAGGACCTGGTGACCGAGATCGACGGCGGACATGCGTCGCGGCGTGTCGCCGTAGAGGCGCGCGGCGAGCGCCTGGAAGGAGCGCTCGAGAGGCCTGATGCGCTTGCCGCCCGGCAAGGTCGGAGCGCGATGGGGAGGGCCGTCCCGGAGGAGGCGTGTCACCTCGGCGTGCTCTTTCCGGACGGCGAGGTCGCGGCGGACGAGCCAGCCGCCGAGCTCGTCGTGCGCCTCTTCGGGTAGGTCGAGCGCGGCGAGCGTCTCGCGCAGCACCTCCTCGTCGCGGAGATCGCCCGTGGCCTGGGCGTGGTAGCGGATCTCGCCCTCGATCCGCGCGAGCCGCTTGCGCCGCCAGAGCTCGCGCGCGACGCGGAGGATCGTCCGCATCCGCCGGAGCGCCACGCGGAAATCGTGGAGCGCCTCCTCGTCGGTGGGGCCGCCCGGCGTGTCGACGAGCGCGGACGACGAGACCACGAGGACCCGCTCCCGCGCGGCGCGCGCGTCCGTCATGAGCGCGTGGAGCGCCGCGGCGACGAGCTCGTGAGCGAAGTTATGCGTGTTCATATCCGCGACAGCGCCACCATGACGATCGGCCTGCGTCCCGTCTTCGCCTCGATGACGCGTCGCGCGGCGAGGCGCACCACCTCGGTCACGCCCTCGTCACTGGTCCGCGTCCGCCCGTCCGTGTCCGCGACCGCGCGCGACACAGCGATCGCCGCGGCGCGCATCACCTCGGAGGCGCCCTCCTCTTGATCGACGACGCCGCGCTGCACGATGCGCGGCGGGGCGGCGACCGCGCCACGCCGGTCGAGCACGAGCGACACCATCACCACGCCCGACCGTCCGAGCTGCGCGCGCTCGCGGATGACCTCGTCGGGCAGCTCGTCGCCGCCGTACGTCGCGACCTTGCCGACGGTCACGCGCGCGGCCTTCGCGAGCTTGTCGCCCTGCCCGCGCGGGAGCTCGACCACCTCGCCGTTCTCGGCGACGAGCACGTCCGAGACGCCGACCTCGCGAGCGAGCGCGGCGTGCCGCATGAGGTGGTGCAAGGTCCCGTGCACGGGCACGAACGAGCGCGGCCGGCAGAGCTCGATCATGCGCGTCTGCTCCTCGCGGTGCGCGTGGCCGCTCGCGTGCACGCCCCGGTCCGTGAGCCACGTCTTCAGGTCGATCCCCATGCGCAGCAAATCGCCCATCATCTCGAAGACCGGCCGGTCGTTGCCCGGGATGATGCGGCTCGACAGCACGACGACGTCGCCCGGGTCGAGCCTTAGGAGCGGGTGCGTGCCGGCGGCGAGGCGCACGAGCGCGCTCATGCGTTCGGCCTGCGTGCCGCTCGCGATGATGAGGACGCGGTCGCGCGGCATCGAGCCGAGGTGCTCGGGCGGCACGAGCAGATCACTCGGGAACTTGAGCCGGCCGCAGATCTCGGCGGCGCGGACGTGGGCCTGCACGCTGCGACCGAGCAAGCAGAGCCGCCGCCGCGTGGCCATGGCGACCTTCGCCAGCATGGCGAGCCGTTGCACGTTCGAGGCGAACATCCCGATGATGACGCGGGTCTTCGCGCGCGTGACGATCTCCTCCAGCGTCTGGCCCACGGAAAGCTCACTCGTCGAGCGGCCGGGTGAGTCCACGTTCGTGCTGTCGGAGAGCAAGAGCGAGACGCCCTCGTCGCCGAGCTCGGCGAGGCGCGCCTCGTCGGTCAGCTCGCCGTCGGGCGGCGTGGGGTCGAGCTTGAAGTCACCCGTGTGCACCACGATGCCCGCGGACGTCCGGAACGCGAGGGCCACCGCGTCGACGATCGAGTGCGTGACGCGGATGGGTTCGAACGAGAACGATCCGGCCTCGTACGTCTTGCGCGGCGCGACCGGGATGAGCTCGACCTCGTCGTCGCCGTAGCCGTGCTCGGCGAGCCTGTGCTTGACGAGCTCGAGCGCGTGGGCCGGCCCGTAGACCGGGACGTCCTCATCGAGGTGCGCGAGCAGATAGGGCAGCCCCCCGATGTGGTCCTCGTGTCCGTGGGTCAGCACGACGGCGCGCACGCGGTCCTTGTGCCCGACGACGTAGTCGAAGCGCGGGTGGTACGTGTCGATGCCGAGGTCGGTCGTCGGGAACGTGACGCCACAGTCGACGAGCACGACGTCGTCGCCTTGTTCGAGCGCCATGCAGTTCATCCCGATCTCGCCGAGCCCGCCGAGGGGGACGATCCGCAAGGGGGAGCGCCCGTTCGAAGGGCCGCGCGGGGGAAGGGGGGACATGCCGCTCTGCGAGTCGTTCAACGAGGACAACAGCGCTCCTTGTCGCGTTCGAGCGCCGTCATCGGCCCGCTCGTTCTCCGGAGCATAACGCGGCCTGGGCGGTATGGCGCCCTTCACGAGGAGGGAACGGCCCGATCTACCGCCCTCGCCTCCGAGGGTCTACGTTGCGCCCGCTGCTCTCCAGCATCCAAAGGCTCCCTTGCTCCGCTCCGTCCTCACGAATCTCCTCCTCCTCCTCGTGATGCCCCTCCGGTGGCTGCGCCGCTCGTTCGCCATCCCGAAGGGCGGCTACGTCGTGCTCGACCTCGACGGCCCCGTCGTCGACAACCTGCCTTCGAGGCCCCGCGGGCTCGTCCGAATCCTGCGCCGCGTGCGCCCGCCGCTCTCGGTGACGCGGGTGCGGGAGCTCTGCGAGCTCATCGCCGGCGACGACCGGGCGGCGGGCCTCTTCGTTCGGCTCGACGGATTCGCGGCCGGTCCGAGCGTGCTCGCCTCGCTGCGCAAGGTGTTCGCGAGCCTGAGGGACGCGGGCAAGGAGGTCGTCTTCTACCTGCCCATGGGCGGGGACAACGACACGATGTACCTCGCGTCGGCGGGGCGCCGCGTCGTGGTCGGGCCGGAGACGCTCGTCGCGCCGATCGGCTACGCGGCGACGGGACAGTATCTGCGCCGGGCGCTCGCCGAGATCGGGGTCGAGCCCGAAGTTTTTGCGCGCGGCACGTACAAGTCCGCCGCCGAGCCGCTCGTGCGCGACGCGATGAGCGAGGCGCAACGCGAGCAGCTCGGCGAGGTGCTCGGCGCGCGGCACGACGCGCTCGTCCGGGCGCTCGCGGAGCGGTGCGGCGGAGACCTGGGCGTCGCGTCACGCTGGATCGACGAGGCGCCGTACCGAGCGAGCCGCGCCGCCGAGCTCGGGCTCGTCGACGCCGTCGCCTACGAGGACGAGGTCACGACGCTGCTCGGCAAGGAGCCGGCCCCGACGGCGCGCTGGGTGCCGGCGGGCCACTACTTCGCGGCGCGTCGAAATCGTGGCTTCCGGCCACTCCTCCCGCGGCCGGTCGTGGGCCTGGTCGAGGTGCACGGGCCCATCGTCTCGCGCAGCCGCTTCTCGCTCGGCAAGCTCGCCGTCGAGGAGCGCGTCGTCCGGGCGCTCCGCGCGGCGCGTAGCAGCCGACGCATCGCGGCCGTCGTGCTGCACATCGACTCGCCTGGCGGCAGCGCCGTCGCCTCGGACCGCATCCACCATGAGGTCGAGCTCCTCGCGAAGGAGAAGCCGGTCGTCGCGTACCTCTCGAACGTCGCGGCGAGCGGCGGCTACTACGTGGCGGCGGCGGCGCGCGTCATCATCGCCGAGCCCCAGGTCATCACCGGCTCCATCGGCGTCGTGTCGGCGCACTTCGTCTTGCGTGGGCTCCTCGAGAAGCTCGGCGTCTCGACGGACGTGGTCAAGCGGGGGGCGCGCGCCGATCTGTTCTCACCCGTCCGGCCGCTCGAGGCGTCCGAGCGCGCGGTGCTCGAGTCCGAGGCCGACGCCTTCTACCGGACCTTCGTGGGCGTGGTCGCGCGCGGGCGGGGCCGACCCTTCGAGGACATCGACAAGCTCGCGCAGGGCCGCATCTACAGCGGGACCGAGGCGCAGGCGCGGGGGCTCGTCGACGAGCTCGGCGGCCTTGCGGACGCGGTCGCTCGGGCGTCGACGCTTGCGGGGCTTGGGCCGCTTGAGCCTCGGCTCGTTGCGCCGCCGCGGGGGGAGGGGCCGCCGCCGGCTGCGGCGCGCGTGGCCCGGGCGGCGCTCTCGGCGCTCGGGGCGCTTGGCCTCTCGCCGTGGGCCGAGCGCGTCTTGCTCGGGCTGAACCTCGGGCCGAGCGAGCGCGTGCTCGTCTACGAGCCGTGGGGTTCGGGTGGACGAACCTGGCTGGACCTCAGGTAACGTTTTCCCAACAGATCCCGCAGGATCCGCGCTCTCCGTCCTTTTTTGTGGCGCGTGGTGGGAACGACGCTACGCACCCGCGCGACGGCGGCGACGCCTGATCCGTCACGCCTCGTGTTGTCAATGCGTTGTTTCCTTACATTTGGCGAGTCCACACAATTCGACCGAATTGAAAATGGTGTGGGATGATAAACGGAATTTTCCTGCCAAGCGAGGTTACCGGAGTTTGCCCGAGGCGCTCCATATCTCGGTCTTTGTTCAGAAAAACCAGGGTAGGGCGGGACAAATCCACAGGGGTGCAGTGGTTCATGTGGTTTGGTGTGCTGAACCCTCATCTTGCTCTTGAGGGCTTGCCTGTACGCTAGGGGTTGGGGTACGACGGCGACCTGGACACTGCCGGTGGGGTTCGCCCGTCGGCGGTGGGTCGCCCGCCGGGGTGAGTCGAGCCCGGCGCGGCAAACGAATTCGAATAACTCCTGAACAAAAGCAGAGGCAGTGCCGCGGGCCTGCCAATGCAGCGTCGCCACTGTACGATTCTCGGAGCGGTTCGTACGGACAGGCGACGTTTTCCATCTTGGGAGACATGTAGATGGCGCAGCCGACGATCGGTGAGGAAGGCGGGAAGGTGGCGAAGGCGTCAGGGGAGGCCACGAAGCGCGCGGCCCGCACCTCGGACAAGCCGGGCAAGACCGCGGCAGCCGCGGCGGCCGGGGCCGCGGTCTCCGCGAAGGAGGCGAAGAAGGCGGCGCGTCCGCGTGGCCTCACCTTCGACCGGGTCTTCACGCACCGGGGGGCGAACCCGCTCGACGAGGTCACCTGGGAGCGCCGTTCGAGCGTCATCAACAACCCCGACGGCTCCGTGGTCTTCAAGATGGAGGGGGCCGAGGTGCCGGCGGGCTGGTCGCAGCTCGCGACGGACATCGTCGTCTCCAAGTACTTCCGCAAGGCCGGTCTCCACGGGAAGAAGGAGCTCGGCGAGACCAGCGTGCGCCAGGTGGTCGAGCGCCTGGCCAAGACGATCCGCGAGGCGGGCGAGAACTTCGGCGGCTACTTCGCCAGCACCAAGGAAGCGGAGGTCTTCGAGGCGGAGCTCACCTTCCTCCTCGTGAACCAGTACGGCGCCTTCAACTCGCCCGTCTGGTTCAACTGCGGCCTCTACCACCGCTACGGCATCGTCGGGGCCGGCGGCAACTACGCCTGGACCGAGCAGAAGCAGCCCTTCGACCGCGAGGAGGGGGACGGGTCGATCGTCGAGCTCTCGAACGCGTACGAGCGTCCGCAGTGCTCGGCTTGCTTCATCCAGTCGATCAACGACGACCTGATGAGCATCTACGACCTCGTGAAGAGCGAGGCGCGGCTCTTCAAGTACGGGTCGGGCACGGGCACGAACTTCAGCACGATCCGGGGCAAGCAGGAGAAGCTCTCGGGCGGCGGGACGAGCTCGGGGCTCATGAGCTTCCTCGAGGTCTTCGACCGCGCGGCCGGCGCGACGAAGAGCGGCGGCACGACGCGCCGCGCCGCGAAGATGGTCTGCCTCGACATGGACCACCCGGAGATCGTCGACTTCATCCAGTGGAAGGTCCGCGAGGAGCGCAAGGCGCAGATGCTCATCGGCGCCGGCATGTCCTCGGACTTCAACGGCGAGGCCTACCACACGGTCAGCGGCCAGAACTCGAACAACTCGGTCCGCGTCACCGACGATTTTATGCGGGCCGTGTCCACCGGCGGGACCTGGGAGACGCGGGCTCGGACCACCGGCGAGGTCGTCGAGACCCTGAATGCGAAGGACCTCTGGCGTTTGGTCGCCGACGCGGCGTGGGCCTGCGCCGACCCCGGCGTGCAGTACGACTCGACGATCAACCGCTGGCACACCTGCCCGAACTCGGGCCGGATCAACGCCTCGAACCCGTGCTCCGAGTACATGTTCCTCGATGACACGGCTTGTAACCTCGCGAGCCTGAACCTCACGAAGTTCCTCCGCGCCGACGGCTCCTTCGACATCGAGGGCTTCCGCCACGCGACGCGCGTCTTCTTCGTGGCGCAGGAGATCCTCGTGGACTTCTCGTCCTACCCGACGAAGCCCATCGCGCGGAACTCGCACGACTACCGTCCGCTCGGGCTCGGGTACGCCAACCTCGGCACGCTGCTCATGCTCCTCGGCATCCCGTACGACTCGGACCAGGGTCGCGCGGTGGCCGGCGCCATCACGGCGATCATGTGCGGCCATGCGTACAAGGTTTCGGCCGAGATGGCCGGTTCACGCGGGCCGTTCCCGGGCTACGCGAAGAACCGCGAGCCGATGCTGCGGGTGATGGGCCTGCACCGCGACGCGGCGTACGCGATCGATCGGGAGAAGTGCCCGGAGCCGCTCTGGCGCGCGGCGTGCGCGGACTGGGACGAGGCGGTGCGCATCGGCCAGCAGAACGGCTACCGCAACGCGCAGGCGACGGTGCTCGCGCCGACGGGGACGATCGGCCTGCTCATGGACTGCGACACGACGGGCATCGAGCCCGACTTCGCCCTCGTGAAGTTCAAGAAGCTCGCGGGCGGCGGGTACTTCAAGATCGTGAACCAGTCGGTGCCGGAGGCGCTGCGCCGGCTCGGCTACAGCGAGCACGAGGTGCAGGAAATCGTCGCTTACGTCTCGGGCACGAACACGCTGCTCGCGGCGCCGAACGTGAACCGGGCGTCGCTCAAGCAGCGTGGCTTCACGAACGACGACCTCGCGAAGATCGAGGCGGCCATCCCGGGCGTCTTCGACCTCGGCCTCGCCTTCAGCCCGTGGGTGCTCGGCGAAGAGACGTACGTGCGGCTCGGCATTACACCCGAGCAGCGCCAGACGCCGGGCTTCTCGCTCCTGCGCGCGCTCGGGTTCTCGTCGTCGGAGATTGCCGAGGCGAACGAGGTGATCGTCGGTCGCATGACGGTCGAGGGCGCTCCGCACCTGCGCGAAGAGCACTACGCGGTGTTCGACTGCGCGAACCGGTGCGGGAAGATTGGCAAGCGGTTCCTCGCGCCGATGTCGCACGTGCGCATGATGGCGGCGGCGCAGCCGTTCCTCTCGGGCGCCATCTCGAAGACGGTGAACCTGCCGAATGAGGCGACCGTCGAGGAGGTGCAGAAGATCTACGAGGAGGGTTGGCGCCTCGGCCTGAAGGCGGTCGCGCTCTACCGCGACGGCTGCAAGGCGTCGCAGCCGCTCTCCGCGTCGGGTGATTCGAAGGAGGAGAAGGCGGAGAAGGCCGAGAAGACCGAGGCGAGGGCCGAGGTCGTGGCGGCGACGCAGGCGCCCGCGGTGCCTGCGCTCCGGCCGACCGGTGCGCGGGTGCGCCTGCCGAAGAAGCGCACGGGCTTCACGCAGGAGGCGACCGTTGGTGGGCATAAGATCTTCGTCCGCACCGGCGAGTACGTCGACGGCACGCTTGGCGAGATCTTCATCGACATGCACAAGGAGGGCGCGGCCTTCCGCTCGCTCATGAACTGCTTTGCCATGAGCGTGTCGGTCGGCCTGCAGTACGGCGTGCCGCTCGAGACCTTCGTCGATCAGTTCACGTTCACGCGCTTCGAGCCGCAGGGTGTGGTCGAGGGGCATGACTACGTGAAGCTGTCGACGTCGATCGTCGACTACATCTTCCGTGTGCTCGGCATCGAGTACCTGCACCGGTACGACCTTGCGCACGTGCAGCCGCAGCCGGCGGCGACGATCCAGGATCCGACCGAGACGCGGGCGCAGGAGAGCTCGTCGGCCTCGCCGGCGCTGCCTGCCGCGCCGGCCCGCGTCGAGGCGCAGGAGCGCGTCACGAGTGCCCTCGATGCGCAGCTCGAGGACATGATGGGCGACGCCCCGGTTTGCGACGGTTGCGGCCACATCACGGTCCGCAACGGCGCTTGCTACAAGTGCCTGAACTGCGGCAACAGCATGGGCTGCAGCTAAATTCCCGATGCATCGACCGCATCGCGGTCGATGCACCCTCGGTCCAGGCCGTGCCTGGTCCGGGTCCAGGGGTGGACAACCCCTGGTCGGGCCCGGGGTGAAACCCCGGCTCCCCGCCACCGCCTCGGAAGTAGCCGCCGCCCTGAAACACAGGTAAACGGCATTCATGCTCACTTCTGCTCGCGCGTGTTCCGCCCTGCTCACGTTTGCCCTCGGCGCGCTGCTCTTCACCGGCTGCAAGAAGGAAGAAGAGGCACCCCAGGCCGTTCCGATTCCCTCGGCGGCTCCTGCGCCGGTCAAGGCCACGGAAGATGCGCCGCAGGCGGCGCAAGGGTCGGCGGCCGGCAGCGCTGCGCCCACCGAGGCTGCGCCTACGCCGTCGGCTGCGCCTACGCCCACGGAACAGCCGAAGGCCGTGGCTGCGCCTTCGATTGATGGGTGCTGCTCGGCGCTTCAGGCCCTGGCGAAGGACCCGAAGGCGAACGCGACCGTCAAATCGAAGGCTGCCTCCGCGGCTGCGATGTGCGCCAGCACGTCGAAGCTCGTCAAGGAGGGCAAGGCTCCGCGCTCGACTGCGCTCACGCAGATTCGCGCCACCATGGCCGGGAGCGCGCCTTCTGCCTGCAATTAGTTCGGGGTCGAACGATCAGCCGAAGTGGTCGTAGCCGCGCTCTTCCACGGGGACGCGCGTGCCGCCTTCCTGTTCGAGTGCGACGCCGCTCGAGCGGCCCTCGGCCGGGAACACCTTCCCGATTCGCGTGAAACCTGGAGGCAACGCGTCCTCCGGCACGGTCACCACGACGGCGTAGTCCTCGCCGCCGTGGAGTGCGAGTGCGAGCGGATCTGCCCCGAGGAGCGCTGCCGCTCGCGTGAGCTCGGCCGTCACGAGTGCTGCCGGGTCGAGCACCACGAGCACGCGGCTCGCCCGCGCCACGTGCCCCACGTCCCGGGCGAGCCCGTCCGACACGTCGATCGCCGCGCTGGCCACGTCCCGCGCCGCGAGCCCTGCCGCGATGCGCGCCACGGGCCTCCGGTAGGCGCGCACGGCCGGCGCTGCGTCGGCTTCCTCCGCGCGCCCTCGCTCGATCAGCACGAGCCCTGCTGCCGAGAGCCCGAGGGGCCCGGCGATCGCCACGACCTCCCCGGGCTTTGCGCCTGACCGACCGAGCGGGCGCGGCGTCTCGCCGAGCGCGGTCGTCGTGATCGAGATTTCCCGCCCGCGCGCGAGGTTCCCGCCGATGATTTGAGTACCAACTTCCTTTGCCGCCTCGTGTTGTCCTTCCGCGATGGCGCGCAGGTCTTCGTCGGTCACGTCCTCCGGCAGCACGAGGCCTGCGAGGATGCCGAGCGGCGTCGCGCCCATCGCTGCGAGGTCGCTCGTCGCGGCCATCGTCGCGCGGTAGCCGAGATCCGCCATCGAGACGAGGTCGCGCCGGAAGTGGATGCCTTCGACCTGCGCGTCGATGGTCCAGACGAGGGGCTCCTTGCCCGGCCCGATCACGGCTGCGTCGTCGCCGATGCCCACGATCGTCCGGCCCGAGCCATCCGCGCCGAACACGCGCGCGAGCATGTCGATCCGCGCGCGCTCCGAGCTCCGAGCTGTCATGCCCCGACTTTACGCGAACCGCACCGAGATCGCCGCCTTCGAAGGCGGCGCCGACGGACGCGACGCGGGCAAACGCACGACGAAGACGGCGCCTGTCGGCTCGTGGCCCTCGATGTGCACGGTGCCGTGGTGCGCTTCGACGAGCCGCTTCACGATCGAGAGGCCGAGCCCCGTGCCGCCGTGCTCGCGCGTCGACGACTGATCCACCTGGTAAAACGGATCAAAGACCTTGTCGCGCTCGGCCTCCGGGATGCCGATGCCCGTGTCGGCCACGCGCACCTCGACCATCTGCCGAAGCGGCGCGAGCAGCACCATGCCGGGCTCGTCGCTAACGTCCGCCTCGGTCGCCATCTGCCGCGCGACCATCTGCACCGTGCCGCCCGGCGGTGTGAACTTGATGGCGTTCTCGCCGAGGTTCACGAACACCTGCCTGAGGCGCTCCGGATCACCGAGCACGAGCGGCAGATCTCCCGGCGCGTCCACGGTGAGCGTGACGCCCTTTTTCGTGGCCACGGGCGCGACTGTCGAGGCTGCTTCTGCGAGCACCACGCCGATCGCCACGTCGCTCCGGCGCATCATCACGGTGCCGCTCTCGAGCTTCGACAGGTCGAGCAGGCTCATGATGAGCTTCAGGAGCTGATCACTCTTCGCCTGGATGATCTGCACGAAGTCGAGCTGCGGCCCCGTCAGCTCGCCGGCGATGCCGCCCACGAGCATCTCGCTGTAGCCGAGGATCGAGGTGAGCGGCGTCCGGAGCTCGTGCGAGATCGTCGCGAGGAAGTTCGACTTCAGCTTGTCGAGCTCCTGCTGCCGCTCGTAAGCCTGCTCGAGCGCCGCGTTCTTTTCGGAGAGCTCGCGGTAGCTCTCGCGGATCGACGCGATGTGCATCTTCGACGTGAGCAGGGCCTTGTGCCCGCTCCAGAGGATCACGTCGAGCACGGCGACGAGATGCTTCGAGACGATCTCGGCCGTCGCCTCGGTCGCGCGCGCCATGTGCGGCAAAAGCTCCGCCGCGCGCGCCGGATCGATGCCTTCGATCGCGAGCAGCGTGTCGGGCACGCTCTCGACCGAAGGCGGGAGGTAGGGGCCGAGGATCGCGCGGCCGATGGTGCCGCCCTCGTATTCGATCGGGACGACGCGGTAACGCGCGCCGGTGAAGCAGCCGTGCGTGGCGCCTTCGCTCGACGTGACGCGGAGGCGTTTGACCTCGGAGACGATGGCGCCGCAGGCGCGGCGGCCCGCGGGCTCCTCGTTGATCATCGCGCAGAGCGGGGCCTCGCGTGACGAGCTCGCCAGGCTCACGCCCGAGTTCGAGACGATACGCACGGGCATGCCGAAGACCTGCTCGATCGAGCCGACCATGCCGCGCATCGCCTCGCGGTCGACGAGGTCCTCGAGCCTGAGAGGTCCGAGTCCGAGGCCGAGCGCGTCGACGTCGGTCGAGCGCTCGTCGCTCAAGGAGCGCCTCCGGGCGCAGCGCCGGCCGCCCGGCCGCCCATCCGCGCGGCGATGAGCTCGCGGAACGGCGTGGTCACGCCGAGCTGCTGCGCCGCGGTCGAGACGAGGTCGTCGCCGTCGATCGAGAGCTTGCGCGCGAGCTGATGGCTCTGATCGAGCGACCGCCACGTGAGCCAGAGCAGGCAGACGAACGTCTCGACGACACCGATCCCGCGCGTCGCGACCGCGCGGAACACCGGCTCCTTGCCGCGCGCCGCGAGCCGCGCGAGCTCCTCGTCGCTGCGGATGTCCGGCAGATCCCGTTTGTTGAACTGGATCACGAGCGGCATCTTCGAGATCTCGATCCCGTTGTCGCGCAGGTTCTGGCGCAGATCGAGGAACGCGTCGGCGTTGCGTTGTGTCTCGGAGACGCGCGAGTCGGCGATGAGCGCGACGCCGTCGGCGCCTTGCAAGACGAGCCTGCGCGTCGCGGCGTGGATCGGCTGGCCGGGGACGGTGAAGAGCTTGATGCGGAGCGAGACGTCGCCGTCTTTCGAGCGGAACGTGAGCGGCAGGAGATCGAAGAAGAGCGTGCGGTCGTCTTGCGTCTCGAGCGTCATGAGCCGCCCGCGCGCGTCGGCGCCGGCGCGGCCGTGCAGAGCGACCAGGTTCGTGGTCTTTCCGCTCAGCGCAGGACCGTAATAGACGAGCTTGATCGAGATCTCGCGTGATGCGAAATCGAGCTGCACGCTTGCACTATCGCATGGGCCGAGGGCGCACGTCCCCCGGGATCGTCACTTCGCGGCCGCGTCCGTGGTCCAGAGCGAGCGGCGCATGGATTCGAGACGCTCCACCACGCCCGTGAGCTCCTTCGCTTCCGCGTCGCAAGCCTGCGTCGCGGCCTCCACGCCCGGCGCCTTGCCCGCTCGCTCGGAGCGCGCGGCTTCCAGCACCTCGATGACCTCGCGGTGAAGTTCCTCGCCTGCGGTCACGACCCACTGGTCGAGCCGCTGCGCGAACTCCTGGATCATCTCGTCGAGCTTGGGCCCCACGCGCGCGCCGGCCTCACGCAGCGCGTTCGGCGCGAGCTCCTTGGCGCGCTTCTTCGTCTCGGCCTCGACCTTGTCCTTCACGTAGACGGCGAGGACCGGGGAGGCGAGCAGAAGCAGGCCGCCGAGCAGGACGTTCGTGAACATCACGCCGAGCCCGAGCGTGAAGAGCGCGAAGACGCCCACGTCGTAGCCGAGCGTGTCGACCTCCACGCTGGGCGAGCGGACGTCCGAACCGAGCGCTTGCCCGACGCGCTTGGCCACGTCGTGCGCGTCCTCGCGGACGAGCGCGATCGTCTTCTCGGCCAGCGCTTCGAGCGCGTTCGCGATCTCCTTCGTCTCGGCTTGCGCCCAGTCGGCGAACGTCTTCTCGAGGAAGGGGCCGAGCCACACCTTGATGTCGTCGGCCGAGTGGTTGTCGACGAGGTCCGGGATCTGCCGGGTCACGTCGTCGACGAAGTGAGCGAGATCTCGCTGCACCCAGGCGCGGATCGCGGCGACCTCCTCGCGAATGCCCGCGCGACGCTCCTCGATCGTGCGCGACTGGCCCGCGAGATCCTTCTCCAGGAGGTCGATGCGACGCGTGAGCTCCTCGCTCGACATCTGCGCGGCGCGCCTGCGCGCGTCGATGCCCTTCACGAGCATGCGCGCGGCTTCGAGGCCCTCGCCGAGCGCGTTGTCGAGCAGGATGCGGCCTCGCTCCTCGGCGAGGAACTTCGTCATGTGCGAAAGCAGCTCGGGCATGCCGCTCTCCTCGGGGTGACCTTCGGCCGCGCGCTTCGCGCTCACGGGGAAGACCACGGGCGTGCGGATGAGCTTCGCGAGCTCGGTGCGGATGTACGCGAGCGCCTCTTCCTCTTCGTCGTCGCTCCAGATGTCCTTCTTGGTGACGACGAAGATGATCTTGTCGCGCGACTGGCCGAGCAGCTTCTCGTTGAGGAAGACGCGCTCGCTCTCCTTGAGCGGCTGGCCCGCGTCGATGAGGAAGAGCACGGCGTCGGAGCGCGGGATGTAGCTGTAGGTGATGTCCGCGCGCTGGAGCGAGAGGTCGTTCACGCCTGGCGTGTCGACGAGCACGATGCGCTCGCGGAGCAGCTCCGCCGGGTAGAAGACCTCGAGGTGCTTCACCTCGCTCGTCGCGCTCTCGGAGCCTTTTTCCTGGCCGACGGCGAACTTGCGCACCTCCTCGAACGGCATCGTCGTGCGCTCGCCCGAGGCGCGCACGAGCTCCGCGCGGGGCTCGGGCGCGTATTCGAGGTGATGAATGACGGCCGTCGTCGGGGTCACGCCGACGGGCAGGACCTCGGCGCCGAGCAGCGCGTTCACGAACGTCGTCTTGCCGTGGTTGAACTCGCCGACGACGACGAGATGGAAGCGGTCGGCCGCGAGTTTGTCGACGACGTCGCTGCCGATGCGGCGCGTCAGCGATTTCGCGCCGACGCGGCCGGCGATCGAGAGCAGCTCGCGTAGCGCCGTGGTGACTTCGACCTGTCTCGTGCGGAATGTCTCGAGCATCGTGCGTGCGCTCCTAGCCGACCACCTTGATGATGTCGTGCACCTTCTCGTCGACCTCTTCCATCGAGAGGCCGGGGCCATCGTGGCCGATGTGCTTCTTGTAGAGCTCGCTCTCGGCGAACGTGCGCAGGGCCATCACGCGCTTCGGCAGGTAGGGGTGGCTCGCGAGCAGCTCGCGGTAGCGGCCCACGCCTTCCCGGCCCTCCTCGTACTGCGCGAGGAACGCCTCCATGTTGAGCTCGGCGTAGAGCTTGGCCGATCCGAGCGCGAGCTTGGCGAACGTCCGCTGCGAGACGTCGAGGCTCTTGCAGCAGAGCAGGCCCGCGCGATCACACGTCACCTCGGCGCGGCGCGACCAGCTCGAGAGCGCGATCATCGCCGGCTCGACCAGCGGGCCGAGCCACCGAGACGCCATGACCTTGAGGTAGTGCATCGCCGTCAGGTAGACGACGTGGCTGTTGTGGATGTGGCCGCACTCGTGGCCGATGACGTTGCGCAGCTCCTCGTCGGAGAAGTGATCGACGAGCGCGGAGTGGACCATGATGAACGAATCGTCGTTCGTCCCGTACGTCGCCGCGTTCATCTGCGGGTTGTTGAGGATGTAGACGGTGGGCGTGGCGATGCCGAGCGTCTGCGCGCACTCAGCGGCGATGCCGTGCACGCGCGGGAACTGGTTCGTCCCGACCTTCACCGCGTGGCCGAGCAGGTCACTTTTGCCGACGGCCTTGAAGAACCGGACGGAGGCGGCGACGGCCAGCTCGACCGGCTTCATCTTGTCGAACGCGGCGCGCGTCGTCCGATCGGAGACGTACGCATACGCGTGTCCACCCCCGTCCACGCCGCCTGCGCGCTGTTCTTTGCGGTTCTCGATGAAGCCTTTGAAATCGAGCGTCCCGACTTGTGCCATGGTCCTCGAAGGTAACGGTGTGCCCCCCACGGCGCAACCGTCGGCCCAGGATCCACCACGAAAATCAAAACTCCTTCACGCGGCCTTCACACGCCGAGCATTTCGACGAGACCACGCGCGGAGAGCGCTTCGAGCGCCGCCGTGCGCGCCACGAAGCGCCGGTAATCCTTGAAGGCGACCACGCCGCGTGGACGCAATTCATAGTCCGTGACGCGCGTGATCGTGAAGCGGAGCGTCGCGAAGAGCGCCGCGTCGTGGAGTGCCGCTCGCTCGTCGTCCGCGAGGGCGCGGACCGCGGAATATCCGCCCGCGAGGGCCCGCGCGAGGCCTCGATCGAGGCCGTCTCCGAAGCACCACGCGAGCACCGTGACCATGAGATCGAACGCGGCCGAGCCGCTCGACGAGCTCTCGAAATCGAGGAGCGCGGTGAGCGCGCCGTCCCTGAACAGGACGTTGTCCCGAAAGAGATCCGCATGGATCACCGGGAGCGTCGGGCCGAGGCTCACCCGCGAGAGACGGTCGAGCTGCCGTTCGAGCTCGGGCAGGAGGTTTCGAATGTGCTCCGGGACGTTCGTCCGCTCGCGAAGATGCGCGAGCCGCGCCGCGAGATCCTCAGGGCCGAACCGCGTCACGAGCGGCTCGCCGAATGACGCGCCCGCGAGGTGCACCCGCGCGAGCCCTTCCCCCACGGCGCGCGCGTGCGCCTCGGTCACGCCGCGCTGACAGACGACCTCGCCTTCGATCCACGGGAACACGACCGCGGGTTTGCCCGCGTGCTCGGCCACGAACGAGCCGCCTCCCGAGGCGAGTGGAAGCGGCTTCGGGGTAGGTACGCCGCGCGCGGCGAGGTGCGCGAGCAGGCGCGCCTCCCGCTCGGCCGAGGCCGCATCCGCGCCCTCGTAAATCCGCAAAAAGACCCGGCTTCCGCCTTCGATCGTGAGCTCGTAGCTCGTGTTCACGCTGCCCGCGTCGAGACCGTGCGCGCCCGTGATCACGAGGCCGAAGCGCGCGCCGAGCGCCCGAGCTTCGTCGATCGAGAGTGCCGTGAAGATGCCCATGTCCGGCTGCACGGTACCAAGGCGCCGCCTCTCGCGCCCCGGGGATCCGTGCGTTATGAAAGGGAGGCACGAATCCATGCTTGGGGGAGGCGCTCCGGCGAGCGGAGCTTGGCCCTCAAACCACCGTCCGAATGCAACAGATCTACGGAAACACCACGGGCCTCAGCCCGCACGCGGTTCGACTTCTGGAGCGTATCTACCGGCGCAAGGTGCCCCTCGATCACGTGGCCACGCCGGAGCTCGTCAAATCTCTCGCCGAGGCCTCGCACGTGACGGGCCGCCAGGTCGGCGCGCTCGTGCATCGATCGGGCGAGATCGACTACGTGATCGTCGGTGACGCGACGAAGCTCATGCTCCCCGACATCGGCCGCCTGCGCGCCGCCGAGGGCCGCTTCCGCGCGCTCCGCCTCGTCCACACGCACCTCTACAACGAGCAGCTCACGCGCGACGACATCGTCGACCTCGTACGCCTGCGCCTCGACCTCGTGGCCGCGATCCAGCTCTCGCCCGAAGGCGAGGCGAAGTCGATGGATCTCGCGTACAACACGCCGCCGTCGCCCGTCGCGGAAGGGGAGGACCCGCGAAATGGTTTGCCCTATCGGCGCGTGGGACCGCTACCCGTCGGCCGCATCGACATCCATTTCGGCGAGCTCATCACCGCGCTCGAAGACGAGTTCGCCCGTCGGTCGCGTATCTTCACGCACGCGAAGGATGGCCGGGCCATCCTCGTGCACGTCGCGGAGAAGTCGAAGCAAGGCGCGTACGCGGAGGCCGAGGACAGCCTGCGCGAGCTCGCCGAGCTCTCGCGCACCGCGGGCGTCGAGGTCGTCGACACCGTCATTCAGCTCCGCGACAAGATCGACCCGCGCCTCATCGTCGGGAAGGGCAAACTCGACGACATCGTGCTGCGAGCGGCCGAGCTCGACGCAGCGACGCTGGTCTTCGATCGCAACCTCACGCCCTCGCAGGCGTCGGCGATCTCCAAGCACGCAGATCTCAAGGTGATCGATCGGACCCAGCTCATCCTCGACATCTTCGCGCAACGCGCCGAGTCCGCGGACGGCAAGCTCCAGGTCGAGCTCGCGCAGCTCAAGTACGCCCTGCCGCGCCTCGCGATGAAGGACGACTCGCTCTCGCGCCTCACCGGCGGCATCGGCGGACGTGGCCCCGGCGAAACGAAGCTCGAGATCGGACGCCGCCGCGCCAAGGAGCGCGTCTCGTTCCTCGAAGCGCAGCTCAAGAAGCTCTCGCGTCAACGTGAGCAGCGGCGCCGCAAGCGCGCGCGCAAGGACGTGCCGATCGTGAGCATCGTCGGCTACACGAACGCAGGGAAGAGCACGCTCCTCAACACGCTCACGGGCTCGGACACGATCGCGGAGAACAAGCTGTTCGCCACGCTCGACACGCGCTCGCGTCGGATCCGTTTTCCCGAGGAGCGCGAGGTGATCATCACGGACACCGTCGGCTTCATCCGCGAGCTGCCGAAGGATCTGTTCGCCGCGTTCCGCGCCACGTTCGAGGAGGCCGCGGACGCGGACCTCATCCTGCACGTGGTCGACGCGAGCGACCCGGCCCACGACCAGCACATCGCGACGACCGAGGAGCTGCTCGGCGAGCTCGGGCTCTCGTCGATCCCGCGGATCCTGGTCTTCAACAAGGTCGACCTCGTCGACAAGGCCGAAGCGCGAAGGCTGCTCTTCGGCAACAAGAACGCCGTGCTCGTGTCCGCGACGAACCGCGAGACGACACGCGCGCTTCTCGCGACGATCGCCGATCGGCTGAAGGATCGCTGGGAGCAGGCGAGGACGGTGCCGGCCTACGACGTGGACGAGGACGAAGCGTCGGAGCAGGCGAGCGAAGGCGACGCCGCGGACGCGTCGGCCGAGCCGGAGCTCACGACGCTCGCCGAGCTCACGGCGGGCAAGCGGTATCGGCGGACGACGCTTCGGGTTTGAAAGGAAAAACGCGCGGGGATCCGCTTCATCGGAGCGGGCCCCGCGCGTTCGTCAGATCACGGCGCGCATTCGCCGTTCGTGCACACGTTGGAGATGCACTCGTCCGGCAGACCGCAGGGCGTGCCGGCGACCTTGAGGCAAGTCGCCGCGTCGCTGCATGCCTCACCCGCGCCGCACGCGGGATCGGCCGTGCCCGCCACGACCGGCGTGCACGTGCCCACCGAGCCTGCGTTGTTGCAGGCGAGGCAGGTCCCGTTGCACGCGCTGTTGCAGCAGACGCCGTCCGTGCAGAAGCCGCTCTGGCACGCGTTCGACGACGCGCACACCGCGCCGTTCGCGACCTTCGGCACGCACGTGGTGCCGTTGCAGTAGTTGCCCGCGGCGCAGTCCGCGTCCTGCGCGCACGTCGTGGCGCAGGCCGTCGCGCCGCAGATGTACGGCGCGCACGCGACGTTGTCGTTCGCCTGGCACGTGCCGGCGCCGTCGCAGGTGTCGGGCTGGTTCGCGACGCCGTTCGTGCAGCTCGCCGTCGCGTCTCCGCACGCCGTTCCCGCGACGTCGTCCGTCACCTGCTCGGCGCCTGCGGCGTCGCACGTGTGCTGCTTGCAATCGCCCGCCACCTCGTTCGAGGACGGCGTGCCTTGCGCCTTCGGCTCTTCGCCGCAGTTCTTGTTCGCGTCGCAGATCGCGTTGACGCACGGGCCCGACGCCGCAGGGCAGTCGGTCGCAGGATCGACGCAGTTGCCGGCGCTGCCACCGACTCCACCCGCGCCGCCTTGGCCACCTTGGCCGCCCGCGCCACCGACTCCACCCGCGCCACCTTGGCCACCTTGGCCACCTTGGCCGCCCTGACCGCCTTGGCCGCCAGCGCCACCTTGGCCGCCTTGGCCGCCGGTACCGCCCGATCCGCCGTTGCCGATCGGGATCGCATCCCGATCGACCGACGCGACGAGCTCGCAGCCCGCGCCGACGGAGAGGGCAACGCCCGTGCAGATCACGAGCGCTGCCCAGCTTCGAGTGCTCCGTGCCTTCATCGCTCTTCCGATCAGAACTTGAACGACACGACGCCGCCGCCGCCCGTCGGGCCCACGAAGGGCGCGACAACCGGCTTGTAGAGCTTCGTCTTCGCCGCCTGCTGCTGCGCGGGCTTGTCGTCACCGCCGAAGAGCAGCACCGCGCCCGTCACGCCGAACGTGAGCGCCACGGCGAACGACATGTCCGCGATGAGCGCGTTGCGATCGGTGCGGTCGGCGTTGTCGACCGTCGGGTTCGCCTCGAAGTCGCTCTTCGCGCTGAGGGCCGAGACACCGAAGATCGTGCCGACGACGGCGCCCACGCCTGCGAGGCCGAGCGTCACGTACGCGGGGACGTACGACTTCGGCGCGGGCGGCGGCTCTGCCGGAGCCGGCGGAGGCGGCGGAGGCGGCGGGGGCGGCGGGGGCGGCGGAGGCGGCGGAGGCGGCGGCTCGGCTTCGAGCTTCGGCGCCGACAGCTCCTTCGTCTCGCCGAAGGCAACCTCGACCTCTTGCGGCTGCGAGGTGATGAAGCCCTTCGCCGAATACACGAGCGTGTGCTTGCCGGGCTCGAGCTTCAGCTCGCCGGCGGGCGCGGGCTCCTTGCCGTCGACCGCGACGAGGAGGCCCGGGGCCGTCTCCGGCGTCGAGGCGATCTTGACCGTCGCGGGCGTCTTCTTCAGCGCCTCGATCTTGGCCTTCGCCTCGTTGACGCGATCCTCCCACTTCTTGGGATCGAACTTCTTCTTCTTGTCGGCGGCCTGCTCGTCGATCGCCGCGAGGAAGCCCTGGTAGGCCGCGACGGCCTCCTGCGCCTTGTTGAGCTTCTCGTACGTGACCGCGACCTTGAACTTCGCGTTGAGGCCCGGGAGCGTCTCGTCGGCGAGCTTGTATGCGTCGAGGGCGACCTGGTACTCGCCCTTCTCGAAGGCGGTGTCGCCGTCCTTCATGGACTTCGTCGCGAGATCCTTCTTCTGCTTGTCGGTGAGAGGCTTCGCCGGCTTCTTGTCGTCCTTCGCGGCGACCTTCTCGTCCTTCTTCGCAGGTGCAGCGGCGGCCTTCTCGTCCTTCTTCGCAGGTGCAGCGGCGGCCTTCTCGTCCTTCTTCGCGGGCGCCGCGGGCGCTGCGGGCGCTGCGGCCTTCTCGTCCTTCTTGGCCGGCGCCGCCGCAGGCTTCTTGTCCGCGGCGGGGGCGGCGGGCGCGGCGGCAGGGGCCTTCGCCTGCGCGTACGCCGCCGGAGACGCCGTGAGCGCCAACAGACTCGTGAGCACTGCTGCCGTGTGCAACGACGTCAGCCGGCCCGAACTCGATCGCATATCTAAGCCCTCCTCACTCGTCTCTGCTCGACTCTCTGAGTTTCGCTGAATTAACTCGCGCGGCGCGCGCGACACAAGAGGTTTGAGCAGCGCGCTTCCGCGTGCTCCCCCACCCGCGGACGTCAGGGCTCCTCGCCCCGCTCGACCCACGCGGGGAAACGAAGCCTCGCCTCCACGGCAAACCCCTTCACGGCCTCGGCCATCCGGACCGCGCGTTCTCCCCGCGGCAGCCGGGCCCGGAGGCCGGCGAGCCCCTCCAGGAACCGCGCGAACCGCGGATCGCCGAACAGCGCCTCGAGGTCCTCGCGGATCCGCCGCACCGCCCCCGGGCTCGTGCCGCCGGTCGCGAACGTCATCGAAAGGCCCGCGGCCCGCGCGACAGCCGGGTTCACGAAGGTCGACAGCTCGGGCCTATCGAGCGTGCACACGAGCCGCCCTTCCGCGAGCCCGCGGGCGTGAAACGCCGCGGCGCGGCCTTCTTCCGTGGTCGCCACGAAGACGATCGCCTTGCCGTCGACGTCGCCCGCCAATGGCTCCCTCCGCGCGAGGGCAAGCCGCCCGTCGGCAGCCATCGCCTCGATCACCGGATCGACCTCCCCCGGCGCGACGACCACGACCCGCGCCCCCGCCGCGAGCAGCCGTTCCACCTTGGCCACGACCTCCGCGCTCGCCCCGACCACGAGGGCCTCGCGACCCTGCACATCCAGCTCGATCGGCAAGTACCGCACGAATTCCGTGTACCACAGGTCTTCTGATGTCAATTGTTTGTACAACGTTTGGTAATGTTCTACAAATTCTGCCTTGACATCCACCCCCAAAATTCATCAGCCTTTGTACAACGTTGTCGTAACATGATGATGTTTGTCTAGTGTTATGCGCGGCAACGATCGTTGCGTTGGCGCGGCGAGAGCAGGGAGGTCGGTCGTGGAAATGAGCGTGACGATGCCGGCGGCGGCGATGGCAGAGACGCCCGAACGGATCCCGGGCGCCGCGTTCCGAGCTGCGGCAACCCTTCACCTTCAAAGAAATCCGCACCTCTCGCGCGAGTCACTGGCGCGGGAGCTGCGCGAGCGGCTTGCGCGGCGCGGCATCGGCTATCACCTGCGCACGCTGAAGCGGCAGCTCTCGGGCGCGGTCGCGACGGTGCCGCCCGAGGTCGAACACGCGCTGCGCGACGTGATCGCCGACGCGGGAGGCGCGGACGCGATCGCGGCGATCGAGCAGGCGCTCGTCGAAGCGGGCCTTTCGGGCGAGTCCGCGGCCACGACGCCCACGTACATCGCCTGCGAGCGCATGCTGCCGCTCGCACAGCTCTGGCTTTACCTGCACCCCGAGCGATCGAAGCGCGCGCTGGCTTTCCGCCTGCGCGAGGAGCTCGAGCGGGTCGGCATCCGCCTCAACGTCGACTCGCTCCAGAGCATCCTCGCCGGCAAGCAGCGGCTCGTGCGGCGCGAGATCCAGGACGCGCTCTTCGCGCTCCTCCGCCACGCCGGCGTGACCTCGGCGGCCGACGCCGAGGCGCGCATCGAGGCGATGTCCCGCGAGATCCGCGGCGCGCAGGAGGGCCGGGCCTTCGAGAGCGCGCGGACGATCCACGAGCTCGCGAAGGCCTGGAAGATCGAGCACAAGGAGCCTTCGTCACGCAGGCTCGCGATCCTGCTCAAGCAGCGGCTCGCCGAGCGAGGCATCGCGATCGGGCTGCCGCACGTGCAGAAGCTCGTCGACGGGCGCGCGCGCCGCGTGCGACACGCGATGGCGAAGGCGATCGAGTCGATCCTGCGCGGAGACGCCTCAAGCGCCGCGATCGAAGCGCCCGTCGTGAAGGACGGACAGCCCTCCGGCGCCGAGCTCGATCTCGCCTGGGTGAAGGCCGCGCCTATCGCCGAGCTCGCCCGCAAGCACGTGGCCGACAACCCCGGCATGACGATGCGCAAGCTCGCGATCCAGCTCTCGCGAGAGGTCGAGGCGCTCGGCTACGCGACGAGCCCGAACACGATCCAGCCGATCCTTGGTGGTCACAAGAAAAAGACGCGAGGCTTCATCTACCGCGCCCTGCTCCACCTCGACGGCGCCGCGCCCACGCGCGTGCCCACGGAACACGTCTTCGGCGCGCCGCGCGATCGCTCGACCGAGCCTCCACCCTCCGTGGATCCACCTGCCGATGCCGAGACGAGCCCGCGGAGCCGCCTCGCCCCAAAAGCGTCGAGCCCTGAAGCGGCGCCGCGCAAGCCGCGCCCGGAGAGCCTCGGCGCGAGCCTTTCGCAGTCGCCGTTCGGGGCCTACCGCGCGGCGATCCAGCGCTACCAGGCGCTCGATCGCGCGACCGAGCTCGAGCTCGCCTGGCGTTACCGGCGCGAGGGGGATCACGCGGCCGCGAACGCCCTCGTCGAGAGCCACCTGCAATTCGTGGTGAAGGTGGCCTCGCAGTACCGAGGCTACGGCATGCAGCTCGCCGACCTCGTGGAGGAGGGGAACCTGGGCCTGCTCGAAGCGGTTCGCCGCTTCGAGCCGTCACGCAACCTCCGCTTCAAGACGTACGCGATCTACTGGATCCGCGCGTATATCGTGGACCACCTGCTCCGCGAGTGGAGCATCGTCGGCGGCGGGACGGGGCCCCTCGTGTCGCGTACGTTCTTCCGGCTTCGGCGCGAGCGGGCGAAGCTCGAGATGCAGCTCGGCGAGGGCGACGCCTCGATCGACACGCTGCTTGCGACCCGGTTCCAGACGACCGAGGACGCGATCCGCTCGATGTCGCTGCGGGTCGCGTCGCGCGACACGTCCCTCGACGTGCGGGCGTACCACGAAGACGGGCCAACGCTGCTCGAGACGCTGCGTGATCCGTCGTCGGATCCGGAGCACCTCACAGCGAGCGCGGAGCGCGACGCATTCGTTCGCGGCGTGGTGGGCCGCGTGTGGAAGGCGCTCGATCCGCGCGAGCGGCTCATCGTGGAGGAGCGGCTGCTCTCCAGGGATGACGAGGTGAGCCTCGCGGATCTCGGCCGCCGCCTCGGCGTCTCGCGCGAGCGCGTGCGACAGCTCGAAGCGCGCACGAAGTCGAAGCTCCGCAGCGCGTTCGAGGCCGTGGTGCGTGAAGGCGGCGAGGTCGCCGAGGTCCCGCCTCCTACCATGCAACCCGAGCCCGAGATCGAAGCGCTCTGCGCCTGAGCGCCCTTCAAGGCTTCTTCTCGGGCGGCGGCGGGTTCGGCGGGGCAAACACCTGCGTCCGGAACGCGAGCTTCCGATCCGCATCCCCGATCCGCGCGACGAACAGACCCACGAACGATCCGAAGAGCGAGTCGCCCGGTCCGATCGCGGCCGAGCCGCTCGGACGCGTCACCCAGCGCTTGATGCGATCCTGCGTCTCCTGGCTGATCGGGTTCACCTCGACGAGCGCGGCGACGAAGTACCGCACGTTGTCGTCGAGCTGCGATCGCTCGATCAAGCGGAGTTTTCGGGCCTCGGCGCACTGGCGCAGCACGCCCTCGATGTTGACGGCGACCGTGTCGACGAGCCCGCCCGGCTGCGTGATCTGGAGCCGGAACACCTCGTCCCAGAGATCGTAGACGACGCGGCACGTCTTCGCCGTGAGCGCGACGGGCTCGGTGCCGCCTTCGCGGAACACCCACGCGCGGAGCACGATCACCGTGGGCAAACCGCTCGAGAGCTTCTTCTCGATCTCGGCGTCGACCACGTCGCGAAACGGCACGCTGATCACGGCCTGCTTGCCGTCCAGCGCGACGGCTGCGTTCCTCGTCGGCAGCGCCGCCGGGGTTTTCGGCGGCTCCGCGCGCGCGGTCATTGCCGGGGCGGACAGGGCGGCGAGGGCCAGCGCGAAGAGCGCCGCCCGCGGGGTCATTTGCGTTCACCGTTGCGCGCGGCGACGAGCCCGAACATGTTCGAGAACGCGAGCGTCACGCCGCCGAGCTTCGTGTCGAGGCGCAAGCCGATGTTGCCGGTGACGTCGACCGGAAGACGCGACCAACCCCCGTATCCCGTCGGCGGATCCGTGAACTCGCGGCGCGTCGCCACCGAGTAGAAGCCCGCCGACGCGAAGAGATCCACGCCGTAAACCGACTCGCGCCCCGTGTAGAGCGGGATGCGGTACTCGCCCTCGATCTTCGCGGCGAAATCGCCGTATCGAACCTCGATGATGTCGGTGCCGAGCAGGTTCGGTGGCTGCCTCCGATCCGGCGCGAGCGCGAGCAGACGATCGGGCAAGAGGTCGGTGAAATCTCCGACGTAGAACTGCTCGAAGAAGGGCGCGTCGCCCGCGATCGCGCCTGCGTACGCATCGAACCGCACGACGTGCCGCCAGGGCAGGCGCCACCAGCGCCTGAGCGTCGCCTCGAACTTCTGGAAGCTGTAATCGCTGCCCGGGATCCCGATCGTCACGGACGCCTGCGCGAGCGTGCCGCGCGCGGTCAGGAACGGCGCATCGCGCGTGTCGTACGTGAGCGCGCCGCGCACGGTCGAGAGCACGCTGCGGCCCGGCCGGATCGAGAAATCGATCGGCTCGCGCGAGAGCCCGCGCATGTGCGAGGCCGCGACGGGCACGGTCGCGTCGATCTGTTCGAGGTGGTAGTCGAGCGCGAAGGACGACGAGACGCCGAGATCGTGGCCTGTTCCAATCGTGGCGCCGAAGCGGCGATAGGCGACGACCGCGTAGTCCGTCACCTCGCGCTGCGCGATGAGCGGCGCCTCGAAGAGGACGTCGCGGTTGCCGAAGAAGTCGCGCGCGTCGTTGTAGAGCACGGTCAGCGCGGCCGACCAGCCCGTCCCGACGAACGAGGGATCGACGAAGCTCGTGCGCAGCGCGTACTGATCCGCGGCGAGCGCGATGCCCGCGCCGAGCGTGATGCCCGTGCCCGCGAGGTTCGTCTCGGCCACCTGCACGCCGAGGAAGGCCGAGAGCGGACGAGCGTTCCCGGCCGTGTCTTCGTCCGCGGCGACGCCGGCCCAGAGGTTCTGCACGACGAGCGTGTTGCGCTCGACGACCTCGATGATGAGCACGGCCGCGCCGCGCCGCGAACCCTTACGCAGGCTGAGATCCACCTGCGCGAAAAATCCCGTTCCGAGGAGCCGGTAGCGCGTGAGCTCGAGCTCCGGGTCGTCGACGTCGAGCAGATCCCCCGCGCGAAACTTCACGTAACGGAGCACCACGCGCCCCGCGGTGCGGACGTTGCCGCGCAGCTCGATTCCTTCGAGCGTGTAGCGAATGCGGGCCCGCTGCGGTGCCTCCGGCGGCGCGGTCGTGCTCGCCGACGGCGGATCGGCGGCCGAAGCGACGGCCGGCATCGCCAGGGCGGCGAGGGCGGAGAGCCAGACGAGCGAGCGCGCGCCGATCACGTGTTTCGTCCGCTGCCCCGCGACATCGCTCGGCGTGCGCTCACTTCACCTTGGGGATGTATTGCGGGAGGACGAAGTACACGAGCTTGATCCCGTTCTTGCCGCCGAGGACCTGCCCGTCGGGTGTACGCACGCGGATCAAGGCGCGCATCACGAGCAGCGTCGCGGGCTTGATCGTGTTGTTTACGGCGTGCACGCGGAAGGTCACGGGCGCGTCGCCCTGCAGGCCGTAGAACGTGGTCTCCGTGCGGCTCGCGTAGGGCAGGGGAGTTGCCGGGCTCTCGAGCGTCTCGATCTTCGTGATGAGCGTGCTCGCGTCGAACGGCATCATCCCCTGATCGACCGGCGGGTTCTGGTACGCGAGGTCCGGCACGCCGTCGCCCGTGCAGTCGATGCCGCCGTCGCACGCGTAGTTCTCGTGCGCGGTGGTCACGTCGTGCAGGCCCGATCCCGCGAGCAGGCCGAGCAATCGCACGACCTCCTTCGACACCGAACCGCTGCCGACGTCCGTCTTCGGGACGAGCGGGTAGTCTTTCCCGCCAAACGCTGGGTCGTGGTAGAGGCTGCCCGTCTGCGTGGCGAGATCCGTGAGATCCGCGCGCGCCGCGCCCGGGCTGCCCGTCGCAACGGGCACGCCGACGACCTTCGCGTTGATGTTGTTCAGCGCCGTCACTGCGTCGGCATACGTCTTCACCGACCCGCCGACCTTGGCCCCGTCGTACTGGTGCGTGACGTTCGGCCCGTTGTGGAACGCGGCGTCCGTGATGAGCACGAAGATCGGCAGCGACTCGGGCCGGAAGCACGGCGCGCCGATGCTGCCGGCGAGCGGACAGGCGTGCTGCGGATAGTTCCAGATCCCGCCGATCGTGAGCGCGTAGTTGTTCGGGTTCGTCGCGGCGAGCCAGAGCGCCTGCGACGTCCCCTCGGGCGCGTCGCCGCCGCCTCCCGCCGTGAGCGTGCCGAGGATCTGCTTCGTCGCGACGGGCGCCGTGTACTTCTGCCCATCGAACACCGGCGGCGCGAGATCCCCGGAGATCGTTTGAGCACCAACCTGGAAGCGATACCGATAGAGTGCGTCTCCATCCTGCCCGTACGGCAGCCAGGGCACGTCGCGCACTTCGCCCACGCCGATCCACGCGTCGCCGATCGCCGGGATGGGCGGGCTCGCCGCGGGATCGCCGTTCAGGATCGTCGGGATGATCTCCGTGTCGATCGACGCCTTCAGGTTGTCGATCGCGGGCTGCATCGACGCGGTCGTGTCGATCAGGAAGTAGATGTCCGCCTTCGCGACACCGGTGGAAAACGTAAAATCTTTCGTTTGCTCGCCGCCCTGGTACGGCAGGACGAAGTAGAGCCCTGCGTCCGCGGGCACCGAGCCCTTGTCGGTCGGGTTCGAGCCGGCCGCGAGCTCGACGAGATCGATGACGCCGTCCTCGTCGCAGTCGACACGCACGCGGCAGCCCTTCGCGCCGTTCGCGTCGTACGTCGTCTCCTGCGTGTCCGACACGCCGTCGTTGTCGCTGTCGAGATCCCGCACGTCGGGATCTCCGTCGCCGTCCGAATCCGCGAGCAAATCGCAGGCATCGTCGCGCGTTTGTCCCGGTTCATCGTTCAACAGAAACGGGTTCGCGGCTTCGTCCGCGTCGAGTACGCCGTCGCCGTCGCTGTCGTTGTCGAGCGCGTCGGGTGTGCCGTCGCCGTCCGTGTCCTTGTCCGGGCCGAGCTCGAGGAAGTCGGCGATGAGGTCCTTGTCCTTGTCCGTCGGGTCGCCGCAGGTCCCGCCGGAGTCGATGAAGAGCGAGCCTCCGTCGCCGCCTGCGCCCGCAGCGCCGGAGGACGACATGCCGCCGCCGCTTCCGCTCACGTTCCATCCGCCGGGCTTGATCCCGGAGTCGGGCGAGCAGGCCAGCGGAAGGACCGCGGCAGCTGTGAGGAACGAGAGCCCGAGGCCGAACGAGCGCAAGCGGTTCTGCTTCATCGTGCACCTTTGCCGGCAGAAGGAAGGCGACGCGAAAACGCCGGCTCAGGGTAACACGTCGGCCCGCCGTTCCCTCCGTCGCCTCGCTCGGGGGTGCATCTCTTCGCTCTGGGCCTCTTCTTCGGCCGCGTGCTCGTCCGCAGCGGCGTGCGGATCACGCGCGAATCGTTGCCTGAGCCGCCTCCGGAGCGGCTCCCGGCCACGCGCGCCGGCCGATTCCTCCGCCGGCGGGAGCGGCGCCGCGTCGAGCCGCACGAGATCCGCCTCGGCCACGGCGGGCTCGTCGAGGTGCTCCGCCGCCCGCACGAGCAGCCGCCGCACCTCGGCGCGCACGGCCGCGTCACGCGTCCATCCGGGACGCGCTTGCGCCACGATCGCCCGCGCCAGCAAGAGCTCGGCGCGACCGCGTACATCGTCCGGAATCCACGTCGCGAGCGCGGGATCCGCGGCCGCCGAGAGCGCGCGCCGCAGCGCATTGATCCGCCTCGTGCCGAAGCGCGCCGCGTCCTCAGCCGCGCACGTCGCGAGCCGCGAGAGCCTTTGCGCCACGATCCGCGCCGCGTGCCCCACGGGCTCCGCGTCGCACGTGGGCAGAGGCCTCGCGTAATCGAACGCGAGCAGCACGGCCGCGAGGCACGCGCCGGCTACGACGACCGTGACCATCACCATCGCGACCTCGGCGTGGGATCGAGGCACCCACCCCGTCGTCAGGGCGACGAACGCCGCGCTCGCGGCGAGCACGAGCCCCGTGCAGCCGAGCGCGCCTTGGGTGTGCGCGATGCGCCGCGTCGGCCCTTGCCGCACGAGGCGCCCCCCGCTCGGCAGACGCTTCATCGCGCGTGACGCGGCCTGATGCAGCCCGACCGACAGCGGACCGAGCTCCAGCTTCGGAGGTTCGCGGAAGGGGGATTGCGGCGCCCCCGCGCGCCGAACGCCGGTCATCGTCGACCGACACTACCAGAGCATCGGCCTCTTCCGGAACGCGCCCGATCCGCTCGGCGCGTGTGTCAGCGAGGCCCGCCTCGTTTCGCTTTTTCCTCGTGCCCGCTCGTTCCTGCGCGCGCGGCGAGCACACGCACCACCTCGCGCAGGGGCACGCCGCGCGACGCGAGCCCCACGAGCACGTGGTACACGAGATCCGCGGCCTCGCTGGCGACGCGCGAATCGTCTTCGCCTTCGATCGCACGGACGAGCTCGTCCGCTTCCTCGCGGATCTTCGCGCCGATCTTCGCCGGACCTCCGTCGAGCAGCGACCGCGTGTAACTCTTCTCCGCGCTCGACGTGCGCCGCACCTCGATCTCGCGCTCGAGCACCTCGAGGAACGCGGCCGCATCCACGCCGGAGTCCGCGGCGATCCCGGTCTCGTCCACGCGACGGAAGAAACACGCGGGTTTGCCCGTGTGGCACGTCGGCCCGACCGGATCGACGAGCAACAGCAACGCATCGGCGTCGCAATCCGCGACGATCGCTGCGACGGCGAGCGTGTTTCCGCTCGTCTCGCCCTTCTCCCAGAGCGCGCCTCGGGATCGGCTGAAGAACGTTGCTCGCCCCGTCTCGATCGTTCGTTCCAGCGACGCGCGGTTCATGTACGCGAGCATGCGCACCTGACCCGTCAGCCTGTCCTGCACGATCGCGGGCAAGAGCCCCGCCTCGCCCCAGGCGAGCTCCACGCGTCAGCTCTCCTCGGACGGAGGCGGCTCGCTCGTCCGCTTTTCCTCTACTGGCTTCTTGGTCTTCTTCGCTGCGACGGCCTTCTGCGCCTTCTTCGCGGGCTTCTTCTTCACCTCGCGCGGCGCTTCGTCCTCGTCCTCGTCCGCCTCCGCCGCTGCATCCTTCTTCGCCGCGGCGGGCTCGCTGTCCTCGTCCTCGTCCTCGTCGGCGACGTTGCTCTCGGCCTTCTTCTCCTCCGCTTCGTCGTCGACCAGGGTCGGCAGCGGGATCGCCATCGCCGCTTCGGGATGAGCGAGCGCGGCGTGGTGATACACGGAGAACGCGAACGCCGCCGCGACGCCCGTGCTGAGCGCCACCGCTTGCGACGTCGAGAGCTGGATCGTCGCCGAGGTCCCGAACGACTCGGGCCGGAGCGCGAGGAACAGCACCACGGCCGGGACGAACGCGAGGATTTGCGACAGGCGCCGCATCGTGGGGTTCTCGACCATCTTCGAGATGCCGACCACGTAACCGACCCCGAAGAGCACGAGCGCGAGCGGCAGGAGAATGTGCTCGGGCAGCGACGGCGGGATCCAGCCGCGCTCGTCGTCCGCGCGCAGCATCTCCAGCAGGAAGCGGCCGACGCCGTAGGCGAACGTGAAGATCAAAAAGATTTGACCACGAAACTTCTGGTACCGCCGCGAGACGAGCAGGATCACGAGCAGCGTCACGCCCACGAGCGATTCGTAGATCTGCGTCGGGTGCACCGGGAGCGACGCCGTCGCGTCGTCCTCGATGAGGTGCTTCTTCACGTGCTGGATCCACGCCGGCGAGCCGCCCGGCGCGCCGCTCGGCGTCTCGATCAGCGAGGGATCCCAACGCGGGAACGTGCCGAGCTTCTGCAGCCACGCGGGCGCCGTCTTCTCGAGCGGCTGGCCGAAATCACAGCCGAAGAGGTAGCAGCCGACGCGCGTGATCATCAGGCCCGAGGCCAGGCTCGGCACCGCCACGTCCGCCCACGGAAGGAGCGGGATCCCGTGCCGCCGCAGGAACACCAGCGAGCCGACGAACCCGCCGAGGAAGCCGCCGTACGCCACGAGCCCGCCCTTGCGCACGTCGAGCATCGCGCCGAACGACTCGAACTCGTTCAGGTTCGTAACGATGTACAGGATGCGCGAGCCCACCACCGCGGCCACGGCCGTGACCACGTAGTTGTTCGCCATCAGCTCCTTCGGCAGGCCATCACGCTCCGCGAGCCCGAGCGTCAGATACCAGCCCACGACGAGCGACAGGCCGAGCATCACGCCGTAGCTGTAGATGGGCAGCGGGCCGACGGGCACCGTGCTCGCGCGGAACACGAACGCCGCGGCGCCGAGGGCCGCTGTGGCGACGGCGGCGCCGATCGCAAACGACCTGTTCTTCGTCACGAACTGGTAGATCGCGACGATCGCCGCGATCCCTGCGAGCGCGCAGAGGACCCAGAGCAGCGGCAGCGTCGTGCGCGGGAGCGGCACGCGGAACAGGATCGGATGCATGGCCGCCCTTCCTTACGCTTGCCCCAAGGGCCGGGCAAGCGTCGCCGCTGATCGCGGCCCTTTTGGTCGAGGGGCACCTGCTGCTACGATGCGGGCGTGCTCAGACGAGCGACCACGATCGGCGCGTGCGCCCTCCTCTCGCTCACGCTCGTTTCGTGTGTGCCCGAGGGACCGCCCACGGCAGACGCCGGCCCCGCGCAGCCCGCCCGCCCGGCGGCCCCGCGCCCACAAACCACGGCCCCGACCGCCCCCCTGGTCCCGCCCGGCCCCCCGATCCTCGCGCCCTTCGAGGACACCTTCGACCGCGCCGTTCTCGGCGAGGACTGGAACGCGCTCTCGCCCGGCTGGCGCATCGAAAACGGCCGCCTCTGCGGCAAGAACGCGCGAAACCGCGGCGTCTGGCTGCGCCGCCGGCTCCCCGTGAACGCGCGCATCGAGTTCGACGCTTATGCCGAGAACGCGATCGGCGACCTCAAGGTCGAGCTCTGGGGCGACGGGCAGAGCGGCGCCACGAGCACGTCCTACACGAACGCCACGAGCTACATCGCGATCTTCGGCGGCTGGCGCAACTCCAAGCACGTCCTCGCGCGCCTCGACGAGCACGGCGACGATCGGCTGGAGATCGACGTCGATCCGAAGAGCGACGACGAGCGCGAGCGCCCCGTCTCCGTGGGTCAGGCCTATCGATTCCGCATCGAGCGCGCGGACGGAAAGACGATCGTTTGGTCCATCAACGGGGTCGAGTACTTCACGCTCACCGACCCCGATCCACTCGCGGGTCCTGGGCACGAGCACTTCGGCTTCAACGATTGGGAAGTCCCGGTTTGCTTCGACAACCTGAAGGTCACGCCGCTCTGACCGCATGGAACACGCCGAGGTCGAACGCGCCCTGGAGGATCTCGACAGCCGAATCGAACGGCTGCGGGCGCTCTACGAGCAGTACTTCCTCGGCATCGAAAGGCTCGAGCCGCTGGTGCCGCGCAAGGAGCTCGAGCGGCGCATCATGCTCCTGCGCCGCGAGCAGATCCGGAACACGGCGCTGCGCTTCAAGTTTCAGACGCTGATCCAGCGCTACAACACGTTCCAGCAGTACTGGGGCCGGGTCGCGCGCGAGATCGAGAACGGCACCTACCAGCGCGACGTGCTCCGCGCGGCCGCGCGTTTCGGCGCGAAGGACGCGCTGACGATCGTCGGCAAGAAGCAAAAAGAGAAGTACGCGAAGCTCGCCGCCGCGCAGGAAGAGCGCCGCGCCCGCATCCGCAAACAAGCGCTGACGATCGACGAAGAGACGCTCGCCGACGAGGATCTCCTCGCCGACGACGTCGAGGATTTCGCCGACGAGGAGCTCGCCGACGACGCGCTCGAATTCACGACCGCAGAGCCGCCGCCGGCCAAGGCCGCGCCCCCGCCGCCGCCGCCCCCGAAGCCCGCGGCCCCGCCGCCGCCGCCCGCGGCCACGAAGCCGGCTGCGCCGCCTCCGCCGGCGCCTTCGAATCCAGGACGGATCTCCGCGCTGCCTCCGCCGCCGCCGGCGATCGGAAAACCGCCAGCGCCTCCGCCGCCGCCCGCGGGCAAACCCACGGCGCCGCCTCCGCCGCCTGCGGCCACGAAACCGGCCGCACCTCCGCCTCCGCCTCCCGCGGGCAAACCCGCCGCGCCGCCTCCGCCTCCCGCGGGCAAACCCGCTGCGCCGCCGCCTCCGCTCGCCGCGAAGGCCCCGCCGCCGCCGCCGCGCCCGCCGCTCCCTTCGACGCCGATCGATCGTTCGTCCGCGCTTCCGCCCGAGCCTGCGCCTGCAGCAAAATCGGCCGAGCCCGCGCCGCCGCCTGCCAAGCCGGAGCCCGCCAAGAAGCCGGAACCCGTGCCGCTGATGATGATGATGCGCCGGCCGGTCGAGGCCTCGGTTGCGAAGCCCGCGGACCCAAAACCCGCCGAAACGAAGCCCGCCGAGGTTTTTCCGCGGGAGGAAGCGCCGGCTGCGCAACGCCCGCAGGCTTCCTCGCCCGACCTCGGCAAGCGCCGCGTCGCCGAGCTCGCAGCCCAGGCGAAACAAGGCAAAACCGGCCCGAGCGGCCCGGCCTCGGCGCGCCCGCTGGACCTCGACCTCGACCTCGACGCGAAGCAAGCGCCGCCCTCGCGACGCAGGCCTTCGAGCACACGCACGCGGGCCGTCCACGTCCCGAACGTGTCCGACGAACCCGCGCCGAGCGTGCCTGCGCCGCCCTCGCGACGAAAGAGCAGCCGAAACATGCGCGCGGTCGTCACACCGACGCCGCCGCCCGATCCTCCGACCGAGGCGCCGTCGCCTCCGGACACGGACGCTGCGGCCTCCCCCGAGCCGCGCCCGCAGCCCGAGCCACGCCTGCAACCCGCGCGACCTCGCCCGTCACAAGGTTCGTCCGAGGACCTTTCCGACGCGCGAATCCGCCAGATTTACGCGCAGTACGTCGAGGCCAAGCGCGCCGCGAAGGAGTCGACCGCGGGCGTCACGTACGAGGCGCTCGCCAAGCAGCTCCGCCAGCAGGCCGAGAAGCTCAAGGCCTCTCACCCGCAAAAATCGGTCGATTACAACGTGGTGATGAAGGACGGCAAACCCACGCTCAAGCCGATCCTTCGCTAGGAGCTCAAAGCATCGGCCCGAGGCGCGGCTTCGGTCGCGTCCTTCGTGGCGGCTGATTTCGTGGGGAAGAAAGAGGGGGAATCGAGGCGGGAACGGCGCCGAGCTTGCTAGCGGTGCACGGCACCTCGCGTCGGCATCGCGGCCCGCCTGGCGACGGGCGGCGCGAACGAGTCATCCTCGCAGTACAGGATCGCGCATGCCGTCCTGTCGGACTCGCGCATCCGGCTGCATAACTCCCCGAGGTCCTCGTCGCTGTCGACGACATCCGCCTGCTGGGGTTGGGACGAGCCGTCCTCGTAATCGATGTTGTCCAGTGCGACCCACCGCCCCCGATACTCGTCGGAGCGGCACATATCGAGCCACGTCATCCGCATGGCTTCGCGGCGTCTACTGCCCATTGCCCGTGAACGACCTTCTCCTCTGCACCTCTGGCATCGGCGCCGACGTGGGCTGCGAAGTGCAGCTCGTGACCTTTGACACGCTGCGCCGTACCGTCGAGCAGAGGCTTCTGCGACCGAGCGTCATCGCTCGCAAGGTCCATCTAGCACCCGCGTCGAACGGGCGTCAAGCGCGTCAAAACGCGGTGACACACGAGCGAATTCCCATCTAGGGCCGTCGCTCGTGCATGTCGAGGGGGCCGCGCAAGACGCGCCGCGCTACTTGCAACGCGGAGGGAGCGCGGCCTTTCCGCTGCTGGCGCCGATCGCCGCAGCCGCGTCGGCGATGGGCTTGCCCGCGCAGCCCTTCGACTTCACCTCGCGCGCGGCCGAGGCGTCGATCGCCGAGAGCGCCTTGCTGCGCTTCGGCCCGGTGCACGAGCGGTACTGGCTGATCGCCATCGTCGTGTTGCCGCCGTACGCATACGTGATCGCCGCGTCGCAGGCCTTGTCGCCCGCGGCGTCGACCTTCGTACCGCCGCCGCCCGAGCCCGAGGCCGTCGTGGCCGCCGACCCGGAGCCCGATCCGGTGTTCGTGCCCGCGGTTTGTCCGGACTGCGTCGAGCCGCCTGCCGACGAGGCCGTCCCCGCGGTGCCCGCGCTGTCGGCCGGCGTGGCCGTCGGATCGGAGGCGACCACGACGGTCGTCGGAGCCGCGGACGGCATGAGGATGACCTCGCCGTCGCCGCCGCTCTTGCCGCCTCGGGTCGCGAAGATCGCGATGACGATCCCGAGCACGACGAGCACGCCGATGCCCGCGATGATCGGCATCGGGCTGCTCTTCTGCTGCTGCCTGCCGCCCATCGGCGGAGGCGGCGGCGCGGGGTAGGCCGGTCCGCCCATCGGCACGGGCGCGTGGCCGTGCTGCGGGGGCATCGGCACGATGGGCATCGGGCCGGGCGTCATCGCGGCCGCGCTCGGCCCCGTGTCGACCATCGTTCGCCCGCCCGGCGCGCTCGGCGCTCCCTGCGTGAAGAGCGGCTCGCCGATCTGCGTCCCGCCGGGACGTGCGGGCATCGGCCCGCTCGGCATGCCTTGCATCTGCCCGCTCGGCATCCCGTATTGCCCGCTCGGCATCCCGTATTGCCCGCTCGGCAGGCCTGGCATCGCCGCGGTGCCAGCGATCTGTTGCTGACCCGTCGCACCACCAACGATCGACGCGCGCCCGGCTCCGATCGAGAGCTCCTCGTAGAACTCGCGCACGGACGACTGGCGCTTGTTCTTGTCCTTCTCGAGCGCGCGCATGATCGCGGCCTTCATCTTCGGCGGCACCTGCGCGCCGAGCTGCGTCACCTCGAAGGGCGAGGGCTGCGCGGTGAGGTGCTGCGTGGCCCAGGCCCACGGCGTGTCTGCCTCGAACGGCAAGCGTCCGGTGAGCATCTCGTAGGCGACGATCGCGAGCGAGTAGACGTCGCTGCGCGAGTCGAGCTCCTGCCCGCGGAACTGCTCGGGGCTCATGTACGGCGGCGTTCCGAGCACCGTGCCTTGCTGCGTGAGCTTCTGCTCCTTCGAGTCGGGCCGCTCGCCGCGTTTGGCGATGCCGAAGTCGAGCACCTTCACGAAGTCGTCACCGTCGATCTTCGTGAGGAAGAGGTTCGCGGGCTTGAGATCGCGATGCACGATCCCCTTGCTGTGCGCCTCCTGGAGCGAGCCTGCGGCCTGCCCGATGATCTTGTCGACGCGCTCGGGCGGCATCGGCCCTCGCTGCACGAGCTCGTCCTCGAGCGGACTTCCTTCGAGCAGCTCCATCGCGATGTAGAGCTCGCCGGTATTCGTTTGCCCGAAGTCCCAGACCTGGATCGTGTTCGGGTGCTTGAGCTCGGCGACGGTGCCGCACTCGCGGTTGAAGCGCGCGAGCACTTGCGGATCCTTCGCGTACTGCGCGAGGAGCGTCTTGACTGCGGCCTTTCGGACCGTCGTGCCCATCTGCTGCTCGGCGGTGTAGACGCGGCCCATGCCGCCTTCGCCGAGCACGCCCGTGATGCGGTAACGACCGCCCACGATCGAGCCGATCAACGGGTCTTCTTCGGAAGGCGCCGACGGCAGCGGCGCTCCGCACTTGGCGCAGAAGCGAGCTCCATCGACATTCGCGTGGTGACAGGCGGGACACTCCATGATGCGGCGCGGAGCATCGCAAGAGGCGCGCGGGTGGTGCAAGAAGTTGCGGAAGGACTCCTCGCGAGGATCGTGCCCGGCCTGTCTTCTCACATGCGGGTTCGCGATCCAGCCTGCCGGGGGAGGGGCCCCTGCCGGGGATGCCGGAGATTCCGGCCTTCGGAGCGCGGCGTCCGGCCCGCTCCAAACACAAAACCTTCCATCCGGCTTGACATGTCAAAAGCAAGGGGCTAAGAGCCTGCTCCCCTTTGACGGGACACGTCTGTCTTCGAGGGAGGAACTCGCTGGCGTAGCTCAACCGGTAGAGCACCTGCCTTGTAAGCAGGGGGTTAGGGGTTCAAGTCCCCTCGTCAGCTCCACCGGACTGTCAGGGGCGGAAGGCTCGGACGAACGAGAGTAAAATCTCAGGAGACGAACCGACCGAAACAGAGTAGAGAGGGGACCCGCGAGCCCTTGGATCTCGCGAGACGTTGACAATCTGGAGGGTTGCCCGAGTGGCCAAAGGGAGCAGACTGTAAATCTGCCGGCAATTGCCTTCGATGGTTCGAATCCATCACCCTCCACCGAGACGCCGATGAGGCGTCTCGACCCGCGGAGCCGGAAAGTCGGTTCGTAGACGAGATCGGGGGGATCACCTCCCGACCTTTATCTGCGGGCGTAGCTCAGTTGGTAGAGCGTCAGCCTTCCAAGCTGAACGTCGCCGGTTCGAACCCGGTCGCCCGCTCCGCCGGACCGGCTCCATGCCCACCTAGCTCAGTTGGTAGAGCACGTCCTTGGTAAGGACGAGGTCGTCGGTTCAATCCCGATGGTGGGCTCCAGCAACCGTAAGGAAAGGACAGCGCGCGCGACCGTTCCGGTCGGCAACCGTCAGGAGACAGAACGATGGCCAAGGAGAAATTCAGTCGAACCAAGCCCCACGTGAACGTCGGCACGATCGGTCACATCGATCACGGTAAGACGACGCTCACGGCGGCCATCGTTAAGGTCCAGTCCAAGCAGAAGCTTGCGAAAGAGATCAAGTACGCCGACATCGCCAAGGGCGGCACCGTTCGCGACGAGACCAAGACGGTGACGATCGCGGCTGCGCACGTGGAGTACGAGTCGCCGAAGCGCCACTACGCGCACGTCGACTGCCCCGGCCACGCCGACTACATCAAGAACATGATCACGGGCGCCGCGCAGATGGACGGCGCGATCCTCGTGGTCAGCTCGCTCGACAGCGTCATGCCGCAGACCCGCGAGCACGTGCTTCTCGCGCGCCAGGTCGG
>NZ_JAGTJK010000004.1:0-515279 GCF_028435265.1 Polyangium jinanense
CTTCCAGGCACTCTTGCACCGGCTGAGCGGGCAGGAGGACATCGCGGTAGGCACGCCGATCGCGGGCCGCACGCAGAAGGAGCTCGAAGGGCTGATCGGGTTTTTCGTGAACACGTTGGTGCTGCGCGCCGATGTGGGCAATAATCCGCGGTTTGTCGACCTGCTGGCCGAGGTAAAAGAGACGACCCTCGACGCGTATGCCCACCAGGACATCCCCTTCGAGAAGCTGGTGGAGGAGCTCGCGCCGACGCGTGATCTTTCACGGCAGCCGCTCTTCCAGGTGATGTTTGTCCTGCAAAACACGCCGACGAGCGCGCTCGCCGCAGGCGACTTCGAGGTGGCGCCGGTCGAGCTGGAAGGCGCGGAGGCGGCCCAATTCGACCTCACGCTGAATCTGACGGAGCGAGGGGACACGCTCGAAGGGGCGCTGGTGTACGCGAAGGACCTCTTCGACGAGGATACCATTGCGCGGATGGGCGAGCGGCTCCAGCTCCTGCTGCAAGGCGCGGTGCGCTCCCCCGAGGCGCGCGTGGCGGACCTGCCGCTCGTGACGGAGCCCGAGACGCGTCAGTTCGCGCAATGGAACGACACCGGCGCGCGCTATCCGGACGACGCATGCATTCACGAGCTCTTCGAGGCGCAGGTCGATCGTACGCCTGATGCCCTGGCCCTCTTGTTCGAGGGCCAGCACGTCACCTATGCCGAGCTGGATCGCAGGGCAAACCGGTTTGCCCACGTGCTGCGCGCGCGAGGCGTCGGCGCCGAGAAGCGCGTGGCGGTGTGCTTGGAGCGCACGGTCGACCTGATCGTGGCGCTGCTCGGCATCCTCAAATCCGGCGCGGCCTACGTCCCGCTCGATCCGGCCTATCCGCGCGAGCGCCTCGAATACATGCTCGCGGACAGCGGCGCGCGCCTCCTCCTCACGTCACGTGCGCTCGTCGGGGCTTTCCCGGGAGCAGGCGCGCGCGCGTTGTGCCTGGATGACATCGTCACGGAGGACGATTCCGACGGAGGTGAGCGATTGCAGGCCGGCGCGCGCGGGGAGAACCTGGCCTACCTCATCTACACGTCCGGCTCGACGGGGCGACCGAAGGGCGTATCGATGACCCACCGGAGCGCCACGCAGTTCCTGCGCTGGGCGAACGAGGTGTTCTCGCCCGCGGAGATGCGCGGCGTGCTGGCGGCGACGTCGGTGTGCTTCGACCTGTCGATTTTCGAGATGTTCGGCCCGCTCACGATGGGCGGCGTGGTGGTGCTGGCTCCCGACGCGCTCGCATTGCCGACGCTGCCCGACCGCGACCACGTGACGCTGGTGAATACCGTCCCGTCGGCGATGGCGGAGCTCGTACGGATGCAAGGGGTGCCGGGCTCCGTGAGGACCGTGAACCTGGCGGGCGAGCCGCTGCCGCTGTCGCTCGCAGAGCGGGTTCACGAGCTCCCGTCCGTGGAGAGGCTCTACAACCTGTACGGGCCGACCGAGGATACGACGTATTCGACCTTCACGCTCGTGCAGCGAGGGGCGCGCACGGCGCCGACGATCGGCCGGCCCATCCGAGGGACGAGGGCGTACGTGCTCGATCCGCAGATGCGAATCGTGCCCGTGGGCGTGCGCGGGGAGCTTTACCTCGCGGGGGAAGGCCTCGCGCGGGGGTATCTCGATCGTCCAGGCCTCTCGGCCGAGCGATTCTTGCCCGATCCGTTCGGGCCCGAGGCCGGCGCGAGGATGTATCGCACCGGGGACATCGCGCGGTGGCTGCCCGACGGGACGCTGGAGTATTTCGGCCGAGCGGATCACCAGATCAAGCTGCGCGGCTTCCGCATCGAGCTCGGCGAGATCGAGGTGGCGATGAGGTCCCATCCGGGGGTCCGGGACGCGGTGGTCGTCGCGCGCCACGATCGGCTGGTGGCGTATCTCGTGGCCGATTCGGAGCCACCTCCCGCGCCGTCGTCGCTGCGCGAAAGCCTCCGGCGGCTGCTCCCGGAGTACATGATCCCCGCCGCTTTCGTGGCGCTCCCGGCGTTGCCGCTCTCGCCGAATGGCAAAGTGGACCGTGGGGCGTTGCCGGAGCCTTCCCACGCGCCCGTGGCGGGGAGCGAAGGTGATCCTGGGCCGAGGAGCCCGGTGGAGCAGACGCTGGCCGATGCATTCGCGGAGGTGCTGCGGCAGCCGCGGGTGGGAGTGTACGACGATTTCTTCGCGCTAGGAGGCCATTCGCTGCTGGCGACGCAGCTCGTGTCGCGGGTGCGTGCGGCGCTGGGCGTGGAAGTGCCGCTGCGCGCGCTGTTCGAGGCGCCGACGGTATCGGGCCTCGCGGAGCGTATCGAGGTGGAGCAGCGGAAGGGGGGCATGGTGCTGCCGCGGGTGACGCGGCAGGATCGAGAGGGCGAGCTGCCTCTTTCGTTCGCGCAGCAACGGCTGTGGTTTCTGGATCAACTGGCGCCGGGCAGCACGGCGTACCACATGCCGTTCGCGCTGCGGCTTTCGGGCGAGCTCGACGTGGAGGCGCTACGCAAGGCATTCGAGGCGCTGTTGCATAGGCACGAGGCGCTGCGGACGACGCTGGAAGCGGTCGAGGGTCGAGCGACGCAGAAGATTCATGCGCCGCGCGCCTTCGAGCTGGGCCTGGACGATCTGTCGACAGCTGAGGATCCCGAGTCGGCCGCGTACCGCGCCGGCGCCGAGGAGGTCCTGCGTCCGTTCGATCTCGCGGCCGGTCCCCTCATCCGGGTGCGCCTCTTCCGGCTCCGAGACAGGCATCACGTGCTGGTGATGGTGATGCACCACATCGTCTCGGACGGTTGGTCGATGGGCGTGCTGATGCGGGAGCTCGTGGCGCATTACGAGGCCGCGCGCGCCGGGCGTGCGGCAGTGCTGCCCGAGCTTCGTGTGCAGTACGCCGACTATGCGTTGTGGCAGCGGAGCTGGCTATCGGGCGACGTGCTAGAGCGGCAGCTCGGGTACTGGCGTGAGCAGCTCGCGGGCGTGGCGCCGCTGGAGCTGCCCACGGATCGACCGCGCCCTGCCGTGCCGAGCCATCGTGGAGCGAGCGTGAAGGTCTCGCTGGGCGCTGAGCTCACCGAGGGGCTGCGCGCGCTCGCGCGGCGGCAGGGCGTGACGCTGTTCATGGTGCTGCTGGCCGGGTTTCAGGCGCTCTTGCACCGGCTGAGCGGGCAGGAGGACATTGCGGTAGGCACGCCGATCGCGGGCCGCACGCAGAAGGAGCTCGAAGGGCTGATCGGGTTTTTCGTGAACACGCTGGTGCTGCGTGCCGATATGGGCAAAAACCCGCGGTTCGTCGACTTGCTCGCCGAGGTGAAAGAGACGACGCTGGACGCGTATGCCCACCAGGACATCCCCTTCGAGAAGCTGGTGGAGGAGCTCGCGCCGGCGCGTGATCTTTCACGGCAGCCGCTCTTCCAGGTGATGTTTGTCCTGCAAAACACGCCGACGAGCACGCTCGCCGCAGGCGACTTCGAGGTGGCACCGGTCGAGCTGGAAGGCGCGGAGGCGGCCCAATTCGACCTCACGCTAAACCTGACGGAGCGAGGGGACACGCTCGAAGGGGCGCTGGTGTACGCGAAGGACCTCTTCGACGAGGATACCATTGCGCGGATGGCCGAGCGGCTCCAGCTCCTGCTGCAAAGCGCGGTGCGCTCCCCGGAGGCGCGCGTGGCGGACCTGCCGCTCGTGACGGAGTCCGAAACGCGCCAGTTCGCGCAATGGAACGACACCGGCGCGCGCTACCCGGACGACGCATGCATTCACGAGCTCTTCGAGGCGCAGGTCGATCGTACGCCTGACGTGCTGGCCCTCCTGTTCGAGGGCCAGCACGTCACCTATGCCGAGCTGGATCGCAGGGCAAACCGGTTTGCCCACGTGCTGCGCGCGCGAGGCGTGGGGCCGGAGGCGCGCGTTGCGCTTTGCCTCCCGCGGTCCGTCGACCAGATCGCGGCGCTCCTCGGGATCCTGAAGGCCGGCGGGGCCTACGTCCCGCTCGATCCGGCCTATCCGCGCGAGCGCCTCGAATACATGCTGCGCGACAGCGGCGCGCGCTTGCTCATCGCCCGCGGAGAGCCCGGCGAACGCCTCGCGGCGCCGGGCTGCGCCCTGCTCGACCTCTCGCAGCTCGACGCGGCGAGCGACGCGCGAATCCAGGGCGGCGCGCGGCCGGACAACCTCGCCTACATCATTTACACCTCGGGATCGACGGGCAAACCCAAGGGGGTCTTGCTGGCTCACCGCGGGGCGTGCAACCTGGCGGAGACGCAGCGCCGCCTCTTCGGGTTGGGCGAAGGCGCGCGGGTGCTGCAATTCTCGCGGACGAGCTTCGACGCGTCCGTCTTCGAGTTGCTCTTGGCGTTGCCCGTGGGCGGTTGCCTGGTGCTGGCGCGCGCCGAGGCGCTCCAGCCAGGCGGCGGCCTCGCGTCGCTGATCGAGGAGCGTGCGATCGACGCGGCGCTTTTGCCCCCGTCCGCGCTCGCGGTGATGCCGGAGGTCGCCGCCGCGCGGCCGCGCTTGCTCTGGGTGGGCGGCGAGGCTTGTCCCCCGGAGGTCGCGCGGCGCTGGTCGCAGGGCCGCCGGCTGATCAATGCGTACGGCCCGACGGAGATCACCGTGTGCGCGACGATGTTCGCCCACGAGCCCAGCGAGGGCAGCTTGCCCATCGGGCGGCCGCTGCCGAACATGCACGTCTACGTGCTGGATCCGAGCCTGCGGCCCGCCCCGCTCGGCGTCCCGGGCGAGCTCTACATCGGCGGCGTCGGCCTCGCGCGCGGCTACGAGGGGCGTCATGGGTTGACCGCGGAGCGGTTCTTGCCGGATCCCTTCGCGCCCGGGCTCGGCGCTCGCATGTATCGCACGGGCGACCGCGCGCGGTGGCTGCCGGGCGGTGACCTCGAGTTCCTCGGCCGCGTCGACGAGCAGGTGAAGCTCCGTGGGTTCCGGATCGAGCTAGGCGAGATCGAAGCCGCGCTCGCCGCGCACCCGGGCGTGCGGGGCGCGGCGGTGAACCTGCGCGGCGACCGGCTCGTGGGGTATGTCGTGGCCGATCCGGAGCGCGCGCCGTCGCCGTCCGAGCTGCGCGACCACCTCGCGCGCCTGCTCCCCGATTACATGATCCCCGCGGCCTTCGTCACGCTGGACGCCCTGCCACTCTCGCCGAGCGGCAAGGTCGACCGACGCGCCCTGCCGGAGCCCGCCCCTGCGCTTCGTGCCGAGGCGCCGCGGCGCTCCCTCGATCGCCTCGAATTCGAGCTCGCGGCCCTCTGGGAGGAGCTGCTCGGCGTGCGCGGCGTGGGCCCCCGGGACGACTTCTTCGCCCTCGGAGGCCACTCGCTGCTCGCCGCGCGGCTCGTCGCCCGCGTCGAGAGCCAGATCGGCCGCAAATTGCCGCTCGCACGGCTGCTACGCGGCGCGACAATCGAAGAAGTGGCCGCCGTGCTCCGCGAGGACGGCGAAAGGCCGCGCTCGCCTCTCGTCACATTGCAGCCCCGTGGCGAGCGCCCCCCCCTTTATTGCGTCCACGCCATCGGCGGCTCCGCGCTCTCGTACCTGGATCTCGCGCGGGCCCTCGGGGACGAGCAACCTCTCCATGCCTTGCACGCCCGCGGGCTCGATGAGGGGGAGCCCGTCGACGACGTGGTGACGATGGCCCAGCATTATGTGGATGCTTTGCTGGAGACGCATCCCGGGGGAGCCATTCGGCTGCTCGGCTGGTCCTTCGGCGGCCTCGTGGCCTTCGAGATGGCCAGGGAGCTTTCGGCGCGCGGGGTCCCGGTCGAAGAGGTCATCCTCGTCGACACCCATTTGCCCTCGCGGATGCAGGATCCGGGCGACGTCTCGCTGGCCCTCCTCTTCGCGCGCGAGCATGGCATGACCCTGTCGAGCGAGGAGGAGTGCCGCCTGCTCGTGGCCTCTCCGGCCGAACGCGACGCCCGGCTCGCGGCGCTGGCCGTCGAGCAGGGGATCTTCCCCGCAAGCATGGCGGAGACCATCCTTCGTCGCACGCTCGGCGTCTACGAGGCGCACCTGCGGGCGCTGCGCACGTACGTGCCCCGCAATGCCGCCGTGCGGACGTCGCTCCTTCGCGCGACGGGCGCTCTGGCCGTCGAGGAGGACGTGTCCTCCTTCAAGGATCCCACCGGCGGCTGGAGCGAGCTCGTCCCGACGATTACGACGTGGGACCTGCCCTGCGATCATTTCAGCGTCCTGCGCCCGCCTCTCGTCGACCACGTCGCGAAAATCGTGCAAGGTGCACCACGGTCTTCTTGAAGGGAGGATTGACTCATGACGTATAAAGCTTACTGCCTGATGCCGCTGCTCCTCGGAGCCGTCCTGCTCGGATGCTCGGATCCGGATTCGACGCCTCCTCTTGCGGTGGGCCCGCTCGGCGACCGCGCGGATCTCCCCGTGGATGCCCGGATCCGGATCGACGGCCTTTCGGCCCCCGTGGATATCGTGCGCGACGACCAGGGCCGCCCGCACATCTATGCGTCGACCCTCGCGGACGCCATGCGCGCCGAGGGGTACATGGTCGCGCTCGATCGCACGGTCCAGCTCGATCTGTTCAGGCGTCACGCGCTCGGCACGACGGCCAAGTATTTCGCGACCATCAATCCGGCCGCCATCAACCAGGACATCGGCCTGCGGACCGTGGGCGTGAACCGTATCGCCGCCGCGCAATACGCGTCCATCCAGGATCCCCAGGCGAAGGCCCTCCTGGAGGCGTACGCCGACGGCATCACCCAGGCGTTCCGCCGCTTGCGTAGCGGAGAGATCCCCTTGCCGGCAGGCATCACCAATTACCCGCTCGAGGCGCTCGTGGATTGGACGGCCATCGATTCGCTCGCGGTCGCGCGCCTCCGCATCTATCAGCTCTCCAACCAGGGGACCGCCGAGACGTTCTACACCAACCTGTTCGCCGATCTCGGCAAGACGTTCCCCACGGACAGCCCCGATCCTTCCATCACGAAGCGCGCGGGCATGATCCAGGACCTCTGGCTTTTGGCGCCGCGCGAGCGCGTGTACACGTCCTCCTCTACACCGCAGAGCCCGAGCCCGAAGCCTGGGCCGCCCAAGCCACCCGCCAATGCGCGGGAGCGCTTGCCTGCGTCGAGTGACGCCTTCTTCCGCATTCTTACGGAGTTCAACGAGCGGCTCTCGCCCGACGGATTCGGATCGAATACCTGGGCCATCTCTCCCTCGCGCAGCGCCACGGGCCATGTCCTGCTCGCCAGCGATCCCCACCTCGGGCTCGGCGCGCCTTCGACCTTCTGGCCCGTCGCGTTGCACGTCGGCGCGACGGGCGAGGGGCTGCACGTCTCCGGTGTCGCGTTCCCCGGCGTTCCTGGGATCACGCTCGGCCACAACGAGCACATTGGCTGGGGCTCCGCCGTCGCCGGGTACGACGTCACCGACGTATACACCGAAGAGCTCACGCCCGATGGCAAGGCCGTGATGTGGAAGGGAGCGCCCGTGCCCCTCGAGTTCGTCGAGGAGATCATCGAGGTGCAGGGCAGCGAGCCGATTGTGTACAAGCTCCCGATCGTCCCGCACCACGGCCCGATCGCGCCGACCATCGAAAATGGAAAAATCCTCCCCATCGATCCTGCGGCTGGCGCCGTCTCGGTGCGCTGGACGGGGCACGCGGCGACCCACGACCTCGAGGCGCTCTTCACCCTCATGCTTGCCAAATCGGTCGACGAGGCGCGCACGTCGCTCGAGCGATTCGAGGTCGGCGCGCAGAGCTGGGTCGTCGGCGATACCACGGGCAACATTCTCTGGACCTCGCACGCGCGTGTCCCCAAGCGTGCCCCGGGCGCTCTCTCGTGGGATCCCACGACGGGCACGGGCAACCTGCCTTGCCTCGCGCTCCCCGGCGACGGGACCGCGGAGTGGGAGGACGACATCCCCGGAGACATGATGCCGTGGGGCAAGAACCCCGAGAATGGGTACATCATCGCCGCAAACAACGATTCCTGGGGCGGCACCGACGACGGCGACCCCACGAACGACAAGTTCTCGGACGGCACCCCGGCCTACCTCGGCTGCGAATTCGACATCGGCTTCCGGGCGTCACGCATCAAGACGCTCCTGGAAGGCGCCAAGGCGCCCGTCACGCCCGAGGATATGGCGACCTATCAGGGCGACGCGCGGTCGAACCTCGGCGCCCGCCTCGCGCCTTTCCTGGTCGAGGCCATCACGCGCGGCGAGGCGGAGCGCGCCACGCCCGGCACACACCCGGATCTGACGGCCGTGGTGGCGGATCCGGCCTTCGCGCCGGACCGCGTCGCCGCAATCAAGGCCGTGCTTCAGCAATGGGGGACGGAGGCAGATTACCTGGCCGCCGCGGGGATCGATCAGGACACGGGCGAAATGCTCTCCGACGCGGAGGGGGCGCCAAAGGTCGTCGAGGCGCGAGCCGCTCGGGCCACGCTGATCTTCAACGTCTGGCTCATTCGTCTCCTCCGGCGCACGTTCGGCGACGAGTACGTCCGCGCCGGTCGCGAAGAGGGCATTCCGCGGGCGATGCAGCTCGATGGCATCCTCCACCTGGTCGAGGACGACCATGCTTCCTTCGCGACGCTCGACCCCGCGACGAGCGACAGCGCCCTGTGGGACGACATCGACACCCCGGCGGTCGAATCCCGCCACGAGCGCGCGCTCCGGTCGCTGCTCGACGCCATCGCGTGGCTGGACAAGAACGCGACAGAGAGCAAGGCTGTTTGGGGCGCGCACCACAAGGTCACGTTCGCTCCGCTCACGCCGATGTGGATCGAGATGCACATTCCTTCCGCCCTCGATCCCGTCTTCAAGACGGGTTTCCCGCGCCACGGGGACCTGCTCGCCGTGGACGCGAGCGATTTCACCACGTCTTGGGCTCTCGACGACTCGCCCAATTTCACCTACGCGGTCGGCGCCGCGCAGCGCTTCGTCATGGATCTCGACCCGACCGGCCCGCGGTCTTGGAATGCCATCCCTGGCGGGAATGTCTGGGACCCCGCGAGCCCCCACTTCCGCGACGGCGCGGATCTCTGGCGCCGGAACCAGACGCGCGCCGTGCCCTTCCGCGTGGAGGACGTCGTGGCCGCCAAGGAGTCGAGGCACGTGCTTTCGACGCAGTGACGGGACCTCCCGGCCGAGCCGTTACTCCAGCTTGGGCAGGACGAGCGTCTCCCCCACGGGTGGCATCGTGATCCTCGAGAGCCGCTGGTCCTGAAAACTCAAGAATCGCAGCTTCGGATCATCCAGCGAGCGGTCGAACGTGAACCGCACGCGCACCGGGACTCCCTCCCGCGCCTCCACCACCTCTGCCTCGAACGCACCGGTGCGCACGCGCGCACCGGCGGGCACGACGGCGCGTCGCGACCGGAACACCCGCTCCTGAAAGCTCTCGAGCCACGGCCCGCGGGTCGACATTTCGAGGACGGACGGGCCCACGCGCGCGACGTCGTGCTCGTGCGGCGACAGGGAGAGGGTCCACCAGCGGTGGACGCGGGCGCCGCTGAGCATGGTCCGCGTCACGCCCCCCCAAGGGCCGATGATGGGATCGGGCGCGCGCAGGACGACGACGTCAGCGGCGGGATCGTCCTCGACCGGCGCCGATCGCAAGGCGTCGTCGCGAGATCGTCCGAAATTCGCGAATTTCGTCGTGACGTAGGGGATGAGCGCCGCCGGCACGAGGAGGTGCATGACCCCGAGCACGACGGCGACCGCCCCCCAGGCGACGCGCCGCTTCCGTGGTTCCCCGAGCGCCTCGCGCGCCACCCGGTAGCCGTAGCGAAGCACCACGGCAATGCAGGGCGCGATGCCGATGGATGGGATCAGCAGCACGCGTCCCGAGAGGACGCTGGCCAGCGAAGGGAGGATGGCGACGATCGCCCCGATGCCGAGCGCCCCGAGGAGGGCGCGCTCCTCGCGGGACACGCTCGGGAAGGCCTTCCGGCCGAGCGCGACGAAGACGGCCACCGCCGCGAAGCCGATGGCGATCAGGAGGTACGCGGCGCCGGACGCGCCCGTCGGGATCCCCGCCAGCAAATCCGAGAGCAGCAGCGGCAAGCTGTGCACGTGCCGCAGCGCATACCGGAGTGGATCGTCGACCGGATCGGCGTAGTTGCCCGATCCACGAATGCCTCGCTGGTACAGAACATAAAGGACGAAATAAGCCGCCGTGATGGCCACGGGGGCCGCGGCGCGTCGGAGCCGCGCGCGCAGCGGCGCGTCGCGCGAGAGCTCGACCGCGACCATCAAAGGCAGCATCTGAAGCGCGCCCTCGCCGGCGACGAACGATCCTGCAAAAAGAAGCAAGCTCGCGGCCCGCGCGCGGCGGGGGGCGGCCTCGGAGGGCCGCAGCGCGAGCGCGAGCGCGAGCGTCCCGAGCGTGGCGGAGATGAGCAGGTGGCGGCCGCAGACCCAGCTCACGGCCTCCCAGTGGCCCTCGTCGAGCGCGAAGAGCGCGAAGGAAAGGAGCGCGATCGATGGCTCGAAGGCGCGTCGATAGAGCGTCCAGACCGCGGCGAGCAGCGCCGCGAACCAGAGGAGCGAGTGCACGTGTGCGCCGAGGGGTTCGAGCCCGAAGAGCGTATGGTCGAGCAAGAAGGACGCGCTCGCGATCGGGCGAAAGAGCGCGAATCGGAAATCGGGCTGCGTCCACCATGGCAGCGCGCCGTCGTGGATCAACCGGCGCACGTCCTCGGCCTGCCCGCTCGACAGGCGATACAGATCCAGGGGGCGCGCGTTCGAGATGTCGTATCCCTCGAGCGCCGCCATTCCCACCCAGTCATCCTCGAAGAAACCGCCGCGCAGCGCAGGCGAATACAAGGCGAGCGCGAGCAAGGCGACGGCGAGAGGCAAGAACCGCCATCGCCAGCGTGGCCCGCGCGCGCCCTCGGACGCGGGCGGCCGTCTCGACGCGTTCATGGCTGGTCCATCGGGGGCAGGACAGGTGCGCCGGCGGCGGCCTTGGGCGTCGATCCGGCGCGGAGCGTCGCGTCGGCTGCGAGGCGGCCGTCCTCGAGCTTCACCACGCGGTCAGCCAGATCGAAGTAACGATCGTCGTGCGTGATGGCGACCACGGTTTTCCCTTGGCTGCGCAGCTCCGGCAAGAGCTCTCGATAAAATACGTCCTTGAATTGAGGATCCTGGTCCGCGGCCCACTCGTCGAACAGGTAAATGGGCCTGTCCTCCAGGTATGTCGCCAGCAAGGCCAGCCGCTTGCGCTGCCCCTGCGACAGCGCGGTGGTCGAGAGGGCGCCGCCCACCACGGCCACCTTCTTGTCGAGAAGCAGCCGCGCGAGATAATGCTTGACGCGCGTCTCCCGCTGCGCGGGCGAGAGCCCGAGCAAGACGTCGAACACGTGGAAATCGGAGAAAATCGCCGAGAAGAGCTCGCGGTAGTCTTCCCGGTCGGCGTCCGAGACGGGCCGACCGTCGAGCTGGATTTCGCCTCCCTCCGGGGTGTACAGGCCCGTGATCAGCTTGGCCAGAGTCGTCTTCCCGCTGCCGTTGCCTCCCACCACGAACACGAGCTCGCCGCGCCGCAGCGTCAGGTCGATGGGGCCGAGGGTAAAACCCCCCTCTTCATTCTCTCGGTGATACGTGTGCGTGACCTTCGACAGCTCGATGACCTCGAAGGCGCGCGGCGCCTCCGGGGGTTCGGCACGCGGCGCAAGATTTCGCTCCGTGCTGAGCGACAAGCCGAGCTTCTCGATCTTCTGCACGGCGACCTCTCCCTGCCCGATGACGGGGATCATGTCCATGATCGCCCCGAGCGGCTGCTGGATGTACAGCGTCGCCAGGGCATAGCCGGTGAGCGTCGCGCGATCGAGCGGGACCCAGCGCTGGTAGACGAACACGAGCACGCCGAGAAAAACGAAGAAAAACAAGAGCCCCCAGGCGCTCGATCCCGTGAAGAAGTTTTGGCTCTTCACACCGAGCCGCTGCATTTTTTCGATCGTCGGCACGAGGTGCTCGTCGAGGAACGCCCCGCGGCGTCGGCGGTGCAGCTTGAGCTCCTTGATGCCGCTCACGAGCGATTGAAATTGCTTGAACACCGTGTCCTGCACGTTGCGCCCTTGTTCGAGGAGGCGCATCGCGTGGATCGTCGGGATCCAGTACGTCACGAGCCCGACGACGATGCAGGCGAGCATGACGCCGAGCGCGCCCAGGGACAGCCAGGCGAGGTACGACAGCGACGCCAGGATCACGATCACGTTCGTGAAGAAGAACGGCAGGATCGAGAGCCCCGTGCCCGCCGTCACCACGCCCTCCATCAGCGCGCCGAGAACGAGGTGCGGGCCTTGCTCCTCGAGCGATCGTAATGGCGCGGCGAGGATACGCGACGCGAGGTGATGGCGCATCTCGAGCAGCGCCCTGTGGCGGACCCAGGTCAAGAGAACCTGCGAAGCCACCCGCGTGACGAGCGCCAGGGCCGCGACGGCGACGAACTTCACGCCGAGGTCCCCGAGGCGCCCCTCGTCACTGGCCAGCGCCTCGTTGAGCAGCGCCACCAGCGCCGCGAATGCGGCGCCCGAGAGGAGGCCACAAAGGACCGAGAGAACCACGAGCCCGAAGGACTGCCGGAGGAGTAGCTTGACGAGCCTCATGACGATTGCATTCTTTCCCGTGGAAATCGAGCAGCGCGGCCCGATCCCCCGGCCACGTGGTCCGCGCGCCGCGCGGGCATGGGGAGAACCTTGCGTGCCCCGCGGGGCCCGTGGTAGGTTGCGCGCATGGCGACGAGCGTGCTGGATGACGACAATTCGAACTTTATCGTGGTCGTGAACCACGAGGAGCAGTACTCGATATGGCCCGTCGAGCGTGAGATCCCTGCCGGGTGGCGCGCCGTGGGCAAGACGGGCAAGAAGAGCGAGTGCCTCGAATACATCGAGCAAGTCTGGACGGACATGCGCCCGCTCAGCTTGAGGAAGCAGATGGAGGCCGCCGCCGACAAATCGAGCTGACGCCGCCTGGGCGAGCCATGCTCACGATCCCGAGGCGTCGCGGTCGATGAAGTGCGTGACCTGCTCGGGCCAGCCACGTGGGTCCATTCCCTTTTGGCTCAGAAAACCGTAGACCCAGCGCTCGATGCCGAAGCCCATGCACGCCGTCTCCGCGGCCGTGCCGTCGTGGTGCCGGATGTCGTAGACCGACGCATAGAACTCCCGGTGCAGGTTGAACGAGGACGCAGCCACGTCCATGTCGCGGTGGGGAATCCGCAGCATCAGCTCGTATTTGACCTCCCCGAGCCGCTGGTAGACGATCTTGTTCGTGTTCTCGCTGAGGAAGAAGGGATCGTTGGCGAGCTCCAGTCGGGCCGTCAGATCCAGCGCCTCGCAGAGATCCATCGCCGCGTCCATGACCTCCTGGCGGAGCGCCTTCAGCCGGTCGAAGGCGCCCATGAACACGATATCGCGGACCTGGAAGTCCCACAGGCGAGCGAGCGCGTCGTAGGGGGTGGTCTCATGGCGGAAGACATGATTCTGCATGGTGACGCGCAGGACCTCGCCCTCCGGGATCCGCGCGCCGCGATGCTGACCATAACAAGGAAGGCAGACGGCGGGCTTGAGCGCGTGCGTGACGGTCTGGACGCGCGCGCGTAGCTCCTCGACGAGCCGCCCCTCGTTTTCGTTCGCGGAGCGCGCCACGGACTCGATGATCGGTAGATCCTCGGGCAGGTGCGTGCAGAACGTGACGTGCTGCGGGAAATGGCCGAAGTAGCCGACCTCCTCGAGAATCCGCATGGGCAAAAGGACCGGATAGTGGCTCTCCTTCGCGTGAAAGCGGCGCGAGAGGCGGAGGAAGGTGCGTTCGAAGAATCGAAAGAGCGCGAGCACATCCCCGCGGAGGGCCACGAGTCCCGGGTCCAGCGCATGGACGTCAGGGGACGCCATGAGCGCGTCGTCGCCGTCGAGGCCGATCACGCGGGACGCGGTGCATTCACGAAGGATCTTCGTCCGGTACGCGCGCGGCTTGTTCATGCGCTCCTCGATGCAGCTGCGTCGGCAGAGCCGAGCTTCGCGATCATGATCTCCAGCATCTGGGTGCTCCCCTCGATGATCTCCATGATACGCGCGTCCCGGAGGTACCGCTGGATGGGGTATTCGCTGCCGCAGCCGTTCGCGCCGTGGATCTGGAGGGCCTGGTTCGCCACCTCGTTCAGGACGGTGGACGCCTGGTACTTGGCGATCATCGCCTCGTACGACGCGGTATGCAGGCGCTCCGCGCGGGCGTGGCCGGCTCGCCAGCAGAGCATGCGCGCGCTCTGGACGCCGACGATCATCCGCGTGAGCAGCCGCTGGATGAGCTGAAAGTCCTTGAGCGGCGCGCCGAACTGCTTTCGCTGGTCGGTGTACGCGAGGCTCGCGTCGAGGCAAGCCTGGGCCTGGCCGACGCAGGACCACGCGAGGTTGTACCGCCCATTGTCGAGGCCCGCGCTCATCACGTGGGAGATGCCGAAGCCCTGCGTGCCGATCCGATGCGCCTTCGGGACGCGGCATCGATCGAGCACGAGCCTCGCCAGCATGTAGCCCCGGCAGCCGAGAATGCCTTGAATGGGCGTCCTGGAGAACCCCTCGGCGTTGGCCGGCACGAGGAACGCCGTGGGCGCGTCGCCCACGCGCGCGAAGAGGACGAACACGTCCGCGATGGCTCCGCAGGTGATCCATTGCTTGGTGCCGGTGAGCAGGTAATCGTCGCCGTCCACCTCCGCCGTGGTCTCGACGAGGGCGTCGCTCCCGACGTTCGGCTCGGTCAGCGCGAAGGCGGCAAGCAGCTCGCCTCGGGTGAACCGAGGGAGCCACGCTTGCTTTTGCGCCGCCGTGCCCCAGCGCGCGAGCGCGGACGTCGCCATGTGGTGGACGTTCACGAGCCCCTGGATCGAGGCGCTCTCGTATCCGAGCGCCTCGTGCATCAAGCCGCGCACGATGGGATCGGCGTGGCGCCCGCCGAACTCCTCGGGCAGGCCGCTCGCAAGATATCCCTCGCGCGCGAGCGCCTCGACCACCGACCTCGGGATCCGCTCCTCGCGATCGACGAGCTCCGCGTGCGGCGCGACCTCCTCCTTGGCGAAGCGCTGGAACGTACGGCGCGCGAGCTCTTGCGCCTCGGAGAGCGCGATCTTCACGCGCCCTCCGCGTTTGCCCGGGGCCCGTCGCCCGACGATTTGCGCTCCACGAGCGCGGCGATCGCGTCGATGCTGCGGAAGTTGTCCATCTCGAGGTCGTCGGGCCCGATCTCGACCTCGAAGCGCTTCTCGATGAACTCGACGAGCTGCATGGCGAACATGGAGTTCACGAGCCCCATCGTGAAGATATCGTCGCTGTCCTTCACGTCCACGCCCCGGACGTGCCGCGAGAGGAACGCCTTCACATCAACCTTGATCGTGCTTTGCGACATGTACTTGTGCTCCTTATGAATAAGCGTTTGCGTGGCCAGGATCCCGGCCTCAGACATCGTATTGGTAGAAGCCGCGGCCGCTCTTGCGGCCGAGCAGCCCTTGATCGACCATCTGCTGGAAGAGGGGGCAGGGGCGGTATTTGTCGTCCTTGAACTCTCGGTGCAGCACCTCGATGGAGTAAAGGACGGTATCGACCCCGATCAGATCCGCGGTCGCCAGCGGGCCCATCCGGTGGTTGAAGCAGGTCTGGAAGAGGCGATCGATGTCCTCAGCCGAGGCGACGCCCTCGTGGAGCAGGAACACCGCCTCGTTGACGGTCAGCATCATGACGCGGTTCGTGACGAAGCCGGGCGAGTCCTTGACGACGATGCATTGCCTCCGCATCTGCGTGGTGAGCTGCTTGGCGGCGCCGAGGGTGTCCTCGGCCGTGGCCTCGCCGCGGATGACCTCGATCATCGGCATGAGCGGGACGGGGTTCATGAAATGCATGCCGACGATGCGCCCCGGCTTCGAATAAAGGGCGGCGAAGCGCGCCATCGGGATGGCCGAGGTGTTGACGGCGACCGGCACGGGGGGCATGTCGAGCTGGTCGAGACGAGCGTGCAGCTCCTGCTTGATTTCCCATTTCTCGGTCACGTTCTCGACGATGAAATCCGCCGCGCGGAGGGGCGCGAGCTCCGTCGTGGTCTCGATCCGGCCGAGCGTCTCCGCGTCGTTCGCGTCCGGGCCTGTCGGCGCCCCCGAGGAGCGCGCCTGCAGGAGGCGGTACATGCGCAGGTTCTTCCGGATGTTCTGGCGGGCCTTCCGTAGCTGCTCCTCGCTCACGTCGTTGAGGATCACCCGGTGCCCGCTCTCGGCGAGGGCATGGGCGACACCCGTGCCCATGACGCCAGCACCCAGGACACCAATCGTCTTCATTTGCATCGAGCCTCCTCCGGGAAACGTGCCAACCACGCCGCGAACTCTGCTCGCCTCCGCGGGCCGCTGCGTGGCAGCTCGCCTTGTGGGAGGGGAATCGAAGTGGAGCCCCCAGCGCTTCGGCGCTGTTTTGTATATGAGACTACGGTTCGAGTCCAGAGGAAAATGAGGCGGTCTTCGGTGGAACCTCACGGTCGCATGCGGCGAGGGCGCGAGGAGAGAACCGGGGGTGCGGGGGTTGGAATGACAATCGCGTCGAGGTACCTCTGCACCTCTTGTGATGCGCAGTGAATGAACCTTTCGCGACGATCAGAAGCAGGATGGGGGCGGCTTTGTAGGCTTTGACGCTCGAATCGTATCCCGTCCCCTCGAGCCCAGCGACGACCGACGCGCTGGCGGTCGCTTAGAAGATGCGAGCGTCGAGCTTCTGGCCGGACGACGACGACCGCTCCTTGGAGACCGTCGCGAACAAGCTTCGCCATGCCGAACAATCTCTATCGTACCCGTCGTTTTTTGGGTCACCCGACTTCGTGGGCGGTGGGCTCGGAGCGCTCCTCTTTCAAGCACACGAGACTGGTGCCTCTCCGATCCACGCCCACGTCGTTGATCTGTTCCGTTGCGCGGTAGACCAGCCGCCGGTTCATCCCCTGCAGCACGTAGAGCTCGCGCACGCCGCCGTCCTCGGTCGCCCCCACGTGGTCGCCTACATGGTGCACGGAGCCCGACGAGCGCCGTCGCGGACACTTGCTCGAGCCCCCAGTGCCCGCCGGTGCCGTCCGTGGTCACGAGAGCCGGGCGAGAGTTCGTCTGGACGAACCGAGAGGGTTGAAAAAAACGACCGGCAGGTTCGACGGCCGAGCATTCGCCCCTTGAGTTTGACCGCGGAGGGGTGTACGAGGCAAACAGGCCTGGAGGCAGACCCGAGAGGAGTACGATCATGGCGACGTCCCGCCGGAAACCGTTCATCTTCTGGACCCGTGGTCAAACCCGCGGTTTTTCCTTCGGCCTGCGGCGAACCTCGGTGCTTCGTCGGGGAGGACCGCATGCGACCGCTTGACGTCCCGATCGGGGTCTCGGACTTCAGGGCGCTGCGCGAGGGGGGCCGGTACTACGTCGACAAGACGGAGTTGATCTGTGACGTCCTCCGGGCGCCGCCGCAGGTGCTTTTGTTTCCTCGGCCGAGGCGGTTCGGCAAGTCGCTCAACCTGTCGATGCTCAAGTACTTCCTCGAACGGAGCCCGGAGGACCGGCGGCCGTTGTTCGAGGGGCTCGCGGTCATGCGGGATTCGGACGCCCTCGCGCATTTCCAGCAGTACCCGGTCATCTACACGCGCCTCGGCACCGTGTGGGCCCGTGATCGCGAGGAGGCGCGGCAGACGCTCCGCGAGGAGGCCCGGCGGATCTACGAGGCGCATTCCTATCTCCTGACCGAGGACGCGCTCACGCCGCACGAGCGCGCGCGTTTCCTGGAGATTTTCGAGCGTCGCGCGGACGAGGCCCTTCTGTGCTCGGCGCTGGAGGATTTGTCACGGTACCTGCACCGGTATCATCGCAAGCGTGTGGTCATCCTCGTGGACGAATACGACGCGCCGCTGCACCTGTCCCAGATGCACAGATCGTTCGTCGATACGGTGGAGCTGATTCGAAAGTTCCTTCATTCGGGGATCAAGGACAATCCCCACCTGTTCAAAGGCGTCCTGACGGGCATCCTTCGGGTCTCCAACGAAAGCATCTTCTCGGGCCTCAACAACGTCGTGACGTATTCGATCCTCTGTTCGGAATGCGCGACGTCGTTCGGGTTTACCGAGGAGGAGACGACGAAGATCCTTCGCGACGCCGGAACGTATGATCAGATCGAACAGGTGCGCCAGTGGTATCAGGGGTATCTGTTTGGCGGGCAGTCGATCTTCAATCCATGGTCCGTGCTGAATTTCGTGCGCCAGAAGGACGTGCGGTTCCTCGACTACTGGGCGAGGGAGAGCCCGAACGACATCTCCGAAGAGCTGATCGTCCGGTGGTTCTCCGAATGTTACGAGGACTTCGAGAAGCTGCTGCGCGAAGAAGCCATCGAGAAACCCATCCAGGACCATATCGCGCTGCGGGACGCGACGAACCACCAAGAAACGGTGTGGAGTATCCTGGCGATGGCCGGCTACCTGCGGGCCGAGGTGATCGCGCAGCGCGAGGAAGACCAAGATGGCGAGCCCCTCTGCAAGCTCTCGTTCCCAAACCGAGAGGTCAAGGGGAGGTTCACGCGCATCTTCAAGCGGTGGATGGATGCGGGCATCAGTGGTAACCGGGGGCTTGATCAGCTCGCGCTCTCCCTCTTCGAGGGGAACGCGGAGCGGCTCGCCATTGTCTTGGAGGGCTTCCTGATCAGGTTTTCGAACCACGATCGCGCCCTCAAAGACATCGAAGCGCACTATCACATCTTCCTGATGACATTGCTCCTCCCGCTGGAAGAGCGGAGTTTCGAGGTGAGATCGAACCGCGAATCGGGGCACGGGCGATACGACGTGATGCTGACCCCGAAGAGGCCGGGTTTGCCTGGTGTGGTGATGGAGTTCAAGGTCCTGCCGGCGCGAGGCTCCAAGCTCCCCAGCAAGGAGAAGGTCGAAGCTACGCTGGAGACCGCGCTCTTGCAGATCGAGACGCTCGCGTATGCACAGGAGCTCTACGAGCGAGGCGCGAAGCCGATCCACGAGATCGCGGTCGTGTTCTCGGGCAAGCGCGCCTGGGTACGTTCGCGTCGTGCACCACCCAGGCGTTTGCCTTCACGGTAGCAGCACATCTCCGGCTTTAAAGCCGATTGCACCTCGCTCCCGCCACGAGTAATCCCACCTCATGGCATCTTCTCTCGAACAGATCCCCGTCCACACCATCGATGGCCGTCCCTCCTCGCTTGGCGTGTACACCGGCAAGGTTCGCCTCGTCGTCAACGTCGCCTCGCGGTGCGGGCTCACGCCGCAGTACGAGGCGCTCGAAGCGCTTTATCGTAAGTACAAGGACCAGGGCCTCGAGGTCCTCGCCTTTCCCGCGAACGAGTTTGGCGCGCAGGAGCCTGGAACGAACGCCGAAATCCAGTCGTTCTGCTCCACCTCGTACGGCGTCACCTTCCCGCTCTTCTCCAAGATCGTCGTCAAGGGCGAGGGCCAGCACCCGCTCTACCGCGAGCTCACCTCGGCCAAGCCCGAGGCGCGCGCGCTCCCGGGCAGCGATTTCAGGGCGAGGCTCATCGGCTACGGCATCGACCCGGGCGCGCCGCACGAGATCCTCTGGAACTTCGAGAAATTCCTCATCGATCGCAACGGCCAGGTCGTCGACCGCTTCTCGCCCGACGTCCCGCCCGACGCCGAGCTCATCGTGTCTGCGATCGAGCGAGCGCTCGCGTAGGCGTGAAAGCAAAACCCTTCTCATCGTAGGAGACGGTTTGTCATGACTCACCCCGCACTCACTCCGGGCGCTGTCGCCGTCGTCACGGGCGGCGCCTCTGGCATTGGGCTCGCTGCGGCGAAAAAGTTCGCGTCGCTCGGCCTTCGTGTCTGCATCGTCGACCTCGGCGCCGATCGCCTCGCACGGGCGCGTGAGGCGGTCGTGGCGGTGGCGAAGGGCGGCGACGCCGACGTGATGACCTCCGAGACCGACGTCAGCCGCGTGGAGGCGCTCGTCGCGCTCGAAGACGCCGTCACCGCGCGGTTTGGCGGGACGAACGTTCTCATGAACAACGCCGGCATCGGGCCTCGAAGCACCGTGCTCGGACCTTGGGAGAGCTTTTCGCGGACGCTCGAGGTGAACCTCTATGGCGTCATTCACGGCACGCAGGTGTTCGTGCCCCGGATGCTCGAGCGAGGGCTTGCGGGCCTCGTGATCAACACCGGCTCCAAGCAAGGCATCACCACGCCGCCGGGCAACCCGGCGTACAACGTCTCCAAGGCCGGCGTGAAGGTTTTCACCGAGGCGCTCGAACACGAGCTTCGCAACACGCCAGGCTGTCAGATCCGGGCGCACTTGCTCATCCCAGGCTTCGTCTTCACCGAGCTTACCGCGTCCGGTCGGACCGAGAAGCCCGCGGGGGCGTGGACGCCGGAGCAGACGATCGACTTCATGATGGAGCGTCTTGGCCAGAATGAGTTCTACATTCTGTGCCCGGACAACGAGGTGCCGCGCGAGCTCGACGAGCGCCGTATCCTCTGGGCGGCCGGCGATATCGTCGAGAACCGCCCGCCGCTCTCGCGGTGGCACCCCGACTTCGCCGAGGCATTCAAGACGTTCGCCTCGGCGAAGAAATAGCACGGTGTCGTCGAGCGCGATCGCTCGTCGAACCTTGACGGCAACTTCACCTACACCGTAACCTTACGGATGCAACGCATCGGTGTTCGGGTTTCGGGGGGCTGACATGTTGAAGGACACGCCGTCGGGGAGCTCGTCCCATTTCGCCTCGGGAGCGTGGTCTGCTCTCGATGCGCTCACGGATCCGGTGGCGCTCGTCGACGCGCGTGGGGGAATTCGTTACGCCAACCTCGCCTGGTATCGGCTCGCCGACGACGCCGAGCCGGGGCCGCGGAGCCGCGAGCTCGCCACATCCACGCCCCCGGATGCGATGCTCGACATTCACGAGACGAACCGAGAGGCCATGCGCGCTGGCATCGCCGAGGTGATCGCGGGCAGACGCGCGCGCTTCGACCTGGAGCTCGGCACGTGCGTTGCGGCGGACGAGGCCGAGCGGTGGTTTTCGCTCGTCGTCACGCCGTGCCCGGTCGACCCGGAAGGCGGGGCGCTCGTCCATCTTCGCGACGTGACCGCGCAGAAAAAGACGGAGAGCGCGCTCCGCGCGAGCGAGGAAGGTTTGCTCTGGGCCCAGGAGATCGGAAGAATGGGCAACTGGGACTGGGACATTCCCACGGGGGGCTTGACCTGGTCCGACCAGATCTTCCGCATCTTTGGCTACGAGCCGCAGAAGTTCGACGTCAGCTATCAGGCGTTCGTGAACACGATTCACCCCGACGATCGCGACATGGTCGTGGTGGCCGTGAACAAGGCCGTGAACGAGCGCGCCCCTTACAGCATCGAGCACCGCATCGTGTTGCCGACGGGCGAGGTCCGCGTCGTCCACGAGCAGGGCAAAGTCTTCTACAGCGATTCGGGCGCGCCGCTGCGAATGCTCGGCACCGTGCAAGATGTCACGGAGCGCAAACAGTCCGCCGATATCATTCGCTTCCAGGCCGTGCAGCTCGAGCAAGAGCTCGCGGCGCGCGAGGAGGCCGAGCGGGCGCGTACGGCCTTGCAGGACGAGGTGATCCGCGTGCAGCGCGCGCTCCTCGAAGAGCTGTCCACGCCCCTCATCCCCATCCGCGAGGACATCATGGTGCTGCCGCTCATCGGCGCCATCGACGCTCGCCGCGCCGATCAGATGCTGGAGACGGTGCTGCATGCGGCCGTGGCGAAGCAGACGCGCGTCGTGATCATCGACATCACCGGCGTCAGGCAGGTGGATACCCACGTCGCCAATACGCTCATGCGCACGGCGCAGGCGCTCGGGCTCGTCGGCGCGCAGGTCGTGCTGACGGGGATCCGGTCGGACGTCGCTCGGACCTTGGTCGAGCTCGATGTGCCGCTCACATCGCTGGTCGTTCGTGGCACGCTGGCGAGCGGTATCGCCTACGCCACGGGTCAGGCCGGAAAACGGCGCTGACGCCGGCCGGATCGGCTCACATCTGCCGGCGTCGTCCCTTCGCCTCACGGCACGCCGGCGCCACGCCGAGCACCTTTTCGAGGGCCGCCTCTGCGATCCGACCGAGCGCCTCGCGCTCCATCCCCGTCTTTGCGAGGAACTCCATCCCCTGATGGACCGCGAGCAAGAGCCGCCCGAGCTCGCGCGCGTCGGTGTCCGGCGCAAGGTCGCCCTCGCCCCGCGCCTGCTCCACAAGCTCGACGAAGAGGTCCTCCAGGGCTGCGAACGTCTCCCGCGCCCGCGTCCGCACCTCGGGGTCGTGTGATGCGAGCTCCGCGGTGCTGTTGACCAGCAAACACCCGCGCGTATCGCCGAGGGTGGTTTCGGGCGGTCGAGCGGCGGCCTGGAAGAGGTTTCGCAGGCGGTCGATCGCCTTCGCCTCGCTGCCGAGCGCGGCGCGCATGACCTCGAGGCGCCAGGCGGCGTAGGCGTCGAGGACGGCGAGGAAGAGCTGGCGCTTGTCGCCGAACGCCGCGTAAAGACTGCCCTTTCCGAGCCCCGTCGCCCGCATCAGGTCGTCGAGCGACGTCGCCGCGTACCCCTTCTCCCAGAACTGGTCCCGCGCGGCCTCGAGCACCTGTTCCACCTCGAACTTACGTGGACGACCCATACTTCTCTCTATGGTACTTGACCGATCGGTCCACAAGTCTCATACTGGACCGAGTGGTCAACAACGCCGACACGAACGACCTCGTCGTCGGCGACCCAACCTACCACGTCGGCGCGCGTGCCCGGCGGACCAAACCGAACAAAGAAACTGGAGAATGATCATGGGCGCACTCGAAGGAAAAGTTGCCGTCGTCACGGGCGGGAGCACGGGCATCGGATTCGCCGCGGCCAAGCGATTCGCCGCGGAAGGCGCGCGCGTTTTCATCACGGGCCGGCGTCAAGCCGAGCTCGACGCGGCGGTCACGGCGATCGGGACGAGCGCCATCGGCGTCCGCGCCGATTCGGCGAACCTCGCGGATCTCGACCGGCTTTATGCCATCGTCGGCGAGCAGGCGGGCCGCATCGACGTGGTTTTCGCGAATGCCGGCGGCGGCGAATTCGCCCCGCTCGGCGCGATCACCGAGGAGCATTACGACAAAACATTCAATACGAACGTGAAGGGCGTGCTCTTCACGGTGCAGAAGGCATTGCCACTTCTCGTCGACGGCGGCTCGGTCATCCTGAATGCCTCGACCACGGCGACGATGGGCACCGAGGCGTTCAGCGTCTACAGCGCGACGAAAGCGGCCGTGCGCAATTTCGCGCGGAGCTGGATCCTCGACCTCAAAGCGCGTCGCATTCGCGTGAACGTGATCAGCCCCGGACCCATCAAGACCCCGGGCCTCGCGGGGATCGCGCCGACGGAAGAGCAGGCGAAGGCGCTCCTCCAGGGGCTCGCGACCGCGATCCCTCTCGGCCGGCTCGGCGATCCGGACGAGGTAGGCAAGGCCGCCGTGTTCCTCGCCTCCGACGCGAGCAGCTTCGTCAACGGCGCCGAGCTCTTCGTCGACGGCGGGTACGCGCAGATCTGAACCGCGTCGAGCCGCGTCGGGACCCTGCGTCGAGCGCTTGACGCCCCTGGATGGGTGAGGTGTCGTGATGCCCTCTCCATCGCAGACGGACAGGAGTGCGAGATGAGCGATCCCTCGGCGAGCACGTATCGCGCGTTTCTCGACAGCCAGGCGCGCGATCTGGCGCTTTCGGTGGCTCGTGATGCGATGACTGCAGACGCGCTCCTCGGCAAGGCGACGACGGCGGAGGTCGCTGCGTGGTCCGAGGCCGTCGTGGACGCGACGATCGGCGCGCTCGTCGGGGAAGACGGGGCCGCCGCGCGCGTCACGGCGGCTGCGCTGGACCTCGGGCGGCGCGGGGCGCCCGTCGACGAGGTGCTCCGCGTGCTTTCGGGGGCCCGGCGTCATTTCCAGCGCGCGCTCCGCGCCGGGCCTGCATCACCGCTCGATGCCGCGGCCTACGCCGACGCGCTCGACAGGCTGCTCGCTACGCACGATGAAGCGGCAAGCGCGCTCGCGCGATGCGCCGTCTCGGCCACCGACGCGGCTCGGTGCGATGGCGAAGCGCGTTTTCGCAGCCTGGTGAACGCCGTCAAGAGCGTCGTGGTGATCATCGGCGAGGACCACACCATTCTCGAATGGAACAGCGAGGCCGAGCGCCTCTACGGTTGGTCGAGGGACGAGATCCTCGGGAAAAACTACCTCGAATGGTTCGTCCCCGCGGAGGCGCGGGCCGCGGTCGCGGTCGACATGCGCAAGGTGCTCGGGGGCGAGGAGACGCGCGGCTTCGAGAACCCGATCACGTCGCGGGACGGGACCGTCCGTGTCCTGCAATGGAACGTCGGGCGCCTGCGCGACGGCGAGGGACGAGCGATCGCGGTCGTGGCCAGCGGCATCGACATCACCGACCACAAACGGGACCGCGAGGCGCTCGACCGGAGCGAGGGGATGCTGCACGCGGTCATGACGAACGCGCCCATCATGCTCTTCGTCAAGGATCTCGAAGGACGTTATACCTTGACGAACCGCGCCTTCGACGAGGGGATGGGCTTCGAGCCCAACTTCGCGATCGGCAAGGTGGACACCAAAGTCCTTCCGCCCGCCGTCCTCGCGAAGCATCGCGCGGATGACCAGAGAGTCTTCGACGCGGGCGGGCCGATCCAGATCGAAACGAACATTCCCACGAAAAATGGCGTGCGCGTCTTTCTCGGCTCCAAGTTCCCGCTGTTCGACACGAACGGCAAGGCGTATGCGATCTGCGGCATCGCGTCCGACATCACCGATCTGCGGCGCGCCGAGGCGGAGCAGGCGACGTTCCAGGTCCGGATCATCGAGGCGCAACGCGAGACCTTGCGCGAGCTGTCGACGCCGCTCTTGCCCATTGCCTCGGGCGTCGTGCTCATGCCGCTCGTCGGCGCCATCGACGAAAGCCGGGCGGCGCTCGTACTCGAGGCGCTGCTCCAGGGCGTGGTCGCGCATCGCGCCGAGGTCGCGATCCTCGACATCACCGGCGTTCGCACGGTGGACACGCCCGTCGCGCTCGGCCTCGTGCAGGCGGCGCAGGCGGCGGGGCTCCTCGGCGCGGACGTGGTCCTGACGGGCGTGCGCCCCGCGGCCGCGCGGACGCTCGTGGAGCTCGGCATCGATATGCGCGGCATCAAGACGGTGAGCACCCTGGAGCAAGGCGTCGCGCACGCCATCGGGCGTTCGGGCCGCAGCGCCCATGCGAAGGCGCCGGCGCGGTAGAGCTCATCCGCGAGCCTCGGCTCGCTCCACCAGCGCGAGAACCTCGTACGCCGCGACCGGCTCTTCCGGCAAACCGATCGGCGCGAGATACTCTTTCCGCAGCGCCTCCCCGTCCGCCTGCTCGACCACCAAAAACCCGGCTTCCTTCACGAATGCCGGCAGCTGCTCGGGCCGGATTCCCCACCGCATCTGCTCCCCGGCGAATCGCAGCGACGTGCGGATCAACCAATCCAGCGTCCCGAGGTGCGGCCGTCCGGCGTCGTCTCCGTCCACGTGCGAGAATGCCACGCGGCTCCCCGGCCCCGTGTGCTCGTGGACCGCCCGGAAAAACGCCTTCACGTCCTTCACGTCCAGATACATGAGCAGCCCCTCGGCCACGACCACGCTCCGCGCGTCGCTCCGCCACGGGGTCGCGCGCAAGATCTCGCCGAGGGATCGCTTGGAGAGATCTGCCGCGCAGATGTGCAGGTTCGTCCTTTCAAACCCGGCTCCGCGCACCCCCGCCCGCTTCGGCGCGGCCGTCGCCGGCGCATCGATCTCCACGCACGTCACCTCCGGATGACGCCTTGCGACGATCGTCGCCAGCGGATCGAATCCTGCGCCCACCACGAGAAGCTGCGTCGCGCCCGCCGCGATGGCTTCTTCCACGGCATCCGCCATCCATCGCTTTCGCAGCCCGAACCAGATGAGCTGCCCGCGGGCCGTCCATGCCTCCGCAATCTCGTAGAACCGCTGTGTCCACGGCGCGCGCATCATGTCGATCTGCCGCCGCCCGACGGCCCCGGATGCGCGCAGGATCGCCTCCACCGTGGTTGCCGCATCCGCGGGGAGCAGGCCTGCGAAGCGGGGCACGGCGTCGATCAGGATCAGGAATCGGGCGATCTTCTTGGCCGTCAGGCTCGGGCGCTCGTGGGGCATGACGTCCCCGAGCGTAGCACCTTCACCAATCGAGCCGCAGCCGCCCGTCCGTGTAGACCTGATTCGTTTTGCCGAGCTCCGTCGACCCGTTCTCGATCGACCGGTGCACGTTCTCCGCGGGCCGGAGCAGCGCGTCGCGGCCGAGATCAAAACGTTGACCTCGAACGATCACGCGATACGCCTTGTCGAGCGCGAGCGCGCGCTCGCGCGAGGGCAGGAGCAGGAACGCGAGATCCCGATCGCCGCCGGGCGCGGCGCGCCGCAGCTCGGATTCCGCGAGGGCTCCGCCGGGGAAGAAGCGCGCGAGCATCTCCTCGTTCGCGCGGAGCTCGTCGCCTCCGCCCACGCGACGCAGATACGTCAGCACCTCGGGCTCTGCATGTCCGAGCTCCGGTACGTCTTGCATGCCGCGCAGGTCTTGCATGCGAAACCCTTCCGCTCCCGGCACCTTGCGCGCGAACGCGAACGTCTGATCGACCGTCACCCCGAGCGCGGAATGACAGCCCATGCAGAATCGATGCTCCTCGTCGGTCGCGAGCCGCAGCCGCCCCTCGGCGTCCTCGATGAACCCCTGCAATTGCCAGCCGAACGCATTCCGCAGCCCGCTCGTCGCCGACCCCGTGTACACGGGCAGGAGCCCCTCGTCCTTCTCGTCCTGTTCTTTCTCGTAGGCCCGCAGGAGCGCCCATCGATCGAGCTTCAGCACCTTGCGTGAATATCGGAGCTCCTTCATGCGCCGCGCGACGTACCCGGGCGCGTCGGGATCCAGGTAGCGGACCGAATGCAAGAACTCCACGCCGCGCGGGTAGATCCCGCGTTCGAGCGGCTCGCTCGAAGCGCCGCCCGCGTACGTGCGTGGCAAGCGCCGCACGCGCGTCACGCCCGCGGAGAGCGCACCATCGCCGTCGAGATCCTCGCCGAGCAGACGCTCGTCCACCGGCTCGATCGTGCGATCGATCCGATCCGCCGGCGCATCCGGATCCGTCGTGATCGCGGCTTCGAGCAGCGACAGGTTCAGCGTGTAGATCGCGCGTGACGGCGCGCCGCGTTCGTCCTTGCGAAACGCCTCGGGCAAACGGATGAACACGTCGTCCGTGCTCCCGTTCGTGGGCCAGAACGTCCCGGGAAACGGCTTGAATCGGACGGCACGAAAGCCGCTCCCGTCCCGCGCAAAACCCTCGTCGTCGAAGCCGCGATCGAGATCGAGATCCGGCACGTAGCCTTCGTACCCGCGTGCGCCCGCGAGCGCGCGCCGGAGCGGCGTGTAGTTGTCCTCGCGCACGTAGCGGAGGATCTCCTCGTCCGACATCCGCGCGATCTCCGCGCTTCGATCGACGAACAGGTTCTCGTAGTGGTTCGTGAGGGCCGCGTCCGAGAACGCGTATTCCTCCTGCAAATGCGCATCCGCGCGCACGTTCGACCCGTGCGCGCTCGTGTGGCAGACCCAGCACGGGTTCGAGGTCCCGCCGGTCTTCGTGTAACAGAGCGGCGGCACCGAGGCCTCGGGGTTGTGCACGACCCCGCTGGCCTCGCGGGCGCGCGCGAGCGGGTCGTAAAGGCCCTCGGCGGCCCGCTCCTCGCGTCGAGCGCAGGCGCCCGCCACGAGGCCCACCAGGAGCCCGCAGACGAGTAAGGACGCGGCCGCGCGGCGCTTCACGGAGTCCCGTGTGGCCACAGGCTCGGCGCGTGCTCGCCCGGGTGCTGCACGCTCACGAACAGCGTGCGCATGTCCGCGGCGAGCGCCGGCCCCGTGGCCTCCGCGTCGCTCGGCAGCGCAGCGATGCGGAACGCCTTGCCGAACGTCGGCGACACGATGCCCGGCGCGCCCGCGGCGTGCGCGCGATCGAGGTCGAGAAAGTACACCGCATCGGCTCGTTCGTTCGTCGTGAAGTTCCCGTCCGTCCCGAACCACACGCCGCCCGCGCGATCGATCAGGATGTTGTCGGGGTTCGACGCATCGTACGGTCCCGTAGCATTCTTGCCGGCCCACACGCGGAAGAACGTGAACGTCGTCGACGCCGCGGGGCTCTTCGGATTCGCCTCCTGCATCGCGAACACGTTGCCGATCTTGTCGGGCCGCGCCACCGCGGCCTGCTCGTGCACGGCCGGATCGATCAGCCTGCCTGCCTGATCGAGCTGCGTCTTGTGCCCGTGGTTCGTGAACGACACGTAGATCCGCGGCGTGCCGCTCGGATCTCGCGGGTTGTACTCGACGTCCTCGGGCCGGTTCAGCTCCATGATCCCGACCTTCGCGCTCGCCGTGAACAGCACGCGGCGCACGTCGTCGTCGCTCGAGAAGCCGCCGAGCCCGTTGTAATCCATGTCGGAGAGCGCATCGCCCACGGTCTTGCCCGGCTCGCCGAGCGCGTCCGCGTTCGGAGCGATCGCCGTGCTCGCCGTGCCGAGCTCGATCCACTGCCCGATCCCCGGCTGTTCTTCCGTCGGCGCCTCGCCCGTCGCGAGCATCGTCACGCCCGTCGTGTTGTCGAGCCCGGCGAAGTGCGCGGCGTACACCTTCCCCGCGTCGAGCAGCGCGCGTATCTCGGCCCGTGTCATGCCGGGCTCGTAGACGTTTTTCGAAACGAACTTGTACACCCGGCCGCTGCGCCGATCTTCGCCCGCGTAGAGGACGATCGGCTCGTTCGGCAAGAGCTTCCAGTCCGCGTCGACCACGAACGTCGTGTTCTCCCATCGCGCGCGGCCCATCGCGCCGAGCTTCTTGTGCCCCACGCCCGGCGCGTTTTTCCCCTCGTACTCGTCGGGCGCTTTGCCCGGATCGATCTCCACGAGGTAGCCGTAGAGATCCTTCGCGTGGCGCGACTTCACGTCCGGCGACATCCCGAACCAGCTCGTCGGGCTCGGCGCCGGGTCGAACGTGATCGGCCCGCCGGGGTCCGCGCCTGCACCGCGGACGAGCTTCTGCTCGCCCGTCCAGAAGACCTCCATGTCCCCGTGGAAGTCCTGCACGTTCTCCTCCGCGGTGATCACCGTGCCCCATGGCGTCTGGCCGCCCGAGCAATCGGACATGATGCCGCTCACGACGCCGGGCGGGAGCGCGTGGCCTTCGTCATCGTGATCGACTTCGAGCGGCGTGAGCCCCGTGATGCGCGCGAGCGTCTTGCTCGTCGCGTCGTATCGAACGGCCCCAGCGCTGCGATCGACGCGCCACGCGCCCGAGGCTGGGTCCTGCACCACGTGAAACCACGATCCGCCGACCTGGCGCTTGTGCTCGCGCACGTACGTCGCGAGCGCCTCGGGAGGCCACCGGTTCGACGTCACGTCGTTCGTCAGCACCTTCTCGGCCGCGAGGTATTTCGCGAGCGTGAGGTGCTGTCCCGTCGGCGCCGTCGTCGACGTCGGCGGCTCATTCGAAACCGACTCGTGGTTCACCCACATCCACGCCGACGTGCTGCTGCCGTGCCATTGCGGCGGATCGCCGGGCACGTCGTTCCAGTGGTCGCCAAAAACCGCGATGTAATCGTCGTTCACCCCGAACCGCGGCGCCGCTGGGCTCCGATCGAACGTCAGCGGATCGAGCCACGACACCACCACGTTCGGCGAAAGCCCCGCGATCGCCCGCACGCTGTCCGTCGACGTATTCGCGAGCGGAAACTCCACGCCCTTCGGCAGCGTCCCTCGCGCGACCTGATCCACACGCATCCGGACGTAGTGCGCGAGATCCGTCGCGCCCGTGCCTGCATCGTCCGTGAACGCGAATGCGACGACGCTCGAGAGCGGCCGCCCGGCGAGCACACGCGCCGTCGCCGCGGTCCGGTCCGGACCCTCGCCGCCCTCGCAGGCCACGAATGCGACCGCGATCAGGACGCCGGCAGTCCCGAGAGCCTGGAAATGACGCTGCTCCCAGTGGCCCGTTTTTCCTCTCATTCGCCGTTTCCTCGGGCGGCGCTCGCGAATGCGGAGCGCGCGCGCCCGAGGATCTTGGCATTGTCGACGTGGGACACCAGCCGTTTTGCGGATCAGGCCGCTCGCCTTGTGAGCAGCGTATACGTGGCGTCCGCGCCCATGGTTTGGGCGTGGGTCGCGGCGTCGAGGCCGGCGACGTCGCGCCGCGTGGGGTCGGCGCCGCGCTCGATCAGCGCCTCGACGACCGTGCTGCGATTGAAGGCCGCGGCCCACATGAGCGGCGTCCGCCCGTCCGGCCCCGCCGCGTCCGGCTGCGCGCCGCAATCGAGCAGTGTCTGGATCACCTCCAGATCGCCCTTGAACGCGGCCCCATCGAGCGGCGACCAGCCGCGCGGATTCCGGAGCTCCGGATCCGCCCCGAGGAGCAGCAATGCCGTCACGGTTCCCGCGTGACCGTAATACGCCGCGAGCATCAGCAGGCTATCACCCTTCGCGTCGAGCACATCCGGTGAGCGACCTCCCAGCAATTCGACGAGCGGATCGGTTTTTCCAGCGCGGGCGAGGTGAGCGGCGCGCTCGCGTTCCTCGAAGGAGAGGTCGTTCATTGTGCCCCCTCCTTCGCTCCGCGCAGCGCGGCCACGGCGTTCTGCAGCTTGCGGCCGAGCTCCTCGTCCGCCTGCGCGAAATACCCGATCGACCGCTCGCTCACGTCCTCCCGGCTCACCTGCGCGAGGCTGCCCGCGAGGGTTTGCACGAGCCGCGCCTGCTCGTCCTCCTTCATCACACGATAAAGCGCTCCGGCCTGCACGAAATCGTCGTTCTCGACGTGCCGCGGGTGCGCTTGTGGCCCGGTATGCCCCGAGAGCGCGATGCCGACGTCGTACCGCTCGCCCGTCGGCGTCGCGCCGTCATGGCTGTTCGGCTGGTAGTTCTTTTCGCGGCCGCCATTGTCGTCGAAGCGCATCGCGCCGTCCCGCCCGTAGTTCCGCGCGCCGCCCGCCACGCCTTGCGGCGCGTTCACCGGCAGCCGCGTGTGGTTGATGCCGAGGCGATACCGCTGCGCGTCGCCGTATGCGAAAAGCCGCGCCTGCAGCATGCGATCGGGCGAAGGCCCGACGCCCGGCACCATGTTCCCCGGATCGAACGCGGATTGCTCGGTCTCGGCGAAGTAATTGTCCGGCAGCCTGTCGAGCACGAGCCTCCCGATCGGGATCAGCGGATAATCCTTGTACGGCCACACCTTCGTCACGTCGAACGGATCGAACCTGTACTTCGCGGCGTCCGCCTCCGGCATGATCTGCACCTTGAACGTCCAGCTCGGGTATTCACCGCGCGTGATGGCGTCGTAGAGATCCTTGTGGTGGAAGGAGTGATCCTTGCCGCCGATCGCCGCCGCCTGCTCGCTCGTGAGGCACTGGATGCCCTGATCCGTCTTGAAATGGAACTTCACCCAGAACTTCTCGCCATCCGCGTTCACCCACAGGAACGTGTGCGAGCCGAAGCCGTCCATGTGGCGCAGCGTCGCGGGAATGCCTCGATCGCCGTGCAGCCAGATGAACTGGTGCGTCGCCTCCGGCGTGTGCGAGAAGAAGTCCCACGCATTGTTGGGCTCCTGCCGGTTCGTGTACGGGTCGTACTTCTGCGAGTGAATGAAATCGGGAAACTTGATTCCATCCCGCAGGAAGAAGATCGGCGTGTTGTTCCCGACGATGTCCCAGTTCCCGTCCTCGGTGTAGAACTTCAATGCGAAACCACGCGGATCCCGCACGGTGTCCGGCGCGCCTTTCGAGCCCGCGACGGTCGAAAAACGCAAGAAAACGCGCGTCCGTTTGCCCACGGAGGAGAAGAGCTTGGCCTTCGTCCACCGCGGCACGTCGGGGTTCGTCACCTCGAAGTAGCCATAGGCGCCCGAGCCGACGGCGTGCACCACGCGCTCGGGGATTCGTTCGCGGTTGAAGCGGGCGAGCTTTTCGAGGAGGTAGTGGTCCTGCAAGAGCGTCGGCCCGGCGGCGCCCGCGGTCTGCGAATGCGCGTTGTCGATCACCAGCGCGCCACCCTCGGTCGTGAGAATGCGTTTCGTCATGGTAGCTCCCTCCTCGTTCGTGGAATACGAGAAGCGTACGTCCGCCCCGGGCCGGGGGGCCATGACATCGTTTCTATGGTCCTGATAGGACGAGCCTATCGGAGGGCGGCCTGGGCGCGCTCCGTGAGCAAGGTGTAGGCGCTGCGGAGTGTGTCGCCCACGGGGCGCAGCGTGCTCTCCAGGGCCGATCCGCGCCGCCAGACGAGGGCGAGCGTCCGCGCCGGGCTCCGGGACGCGAAGGGACGGATCCGCAGCGCGTCGCGCCGATTCTCGAGCGGCACGGCGAGGTTCGGCAGGAGCGTCACGCCCGCGCCCCCGGCGACCATCTGCGTGAGCGTCGCGAGGCTCGTCGCGCGAAACCCCGCCTCCTCGGCCCCGGCGCGCGAGCAAAACGAGAGGGCCTGATCCCGGAAGCAATGGCCGTCGTCGAGCAAGAGCACGCGCTCGCCTTCGAGCTCCTCGGGCTTCAGCGGCCGGCGAGATCCGGCGAGCGGATGCCCTGGCGCGGCCGCGAAGACGAACGGATCCTTGCCGAGCACCACGTGCGGCCGATCCCCGATATCGGCTTCCAGCGCTACGATCGCCCCGTCGAGCGCCCCTTGCCCGAGCATCTGCACGAGCGTCGACGTTTTTTCTTCGGTCCAGACGAACGTGAGCTTCGGATATCGCTCGCGCAGAACCGGCGCGATCTCCGGCAAGAGATAGGGTCCAATCGTGGGAATCACGCCGAGGCGCAGCGTCCCGGCGAACGGATCGCCGAAACGACGCGCCGTATCGACGAGATCGTCCGCGGCGACGAGTAGCGCGCGGGCGCGCGCGACGATCTCCGCGCCGGCGGCCGTCAGCGTGACCGTGCGCCGATCCCGCTCGAACAGGAGGATCCCGAGCGCCTCCTCGGCCTGCTGGATCTGCGCCGACAGCGAGGGCTGCGACACGTGGCAATCGTCCGCGGCCTTCCGAAAGCTCTTTCGATCCGCGACCGCGACCACGTACTGGAGTTGCCGCAGGGTCACGGGGTGAGGGGAAAGGCGCATGATAGGACGATCCTATCACTGAACCCCGCCAGACGCGACGCGGCCTCTCTACTTGCCGCCTTTCCCTTTGCGGGGCGGAATCCAGATGGGATTCCAGTTCCCGCCCGGAGAGCTCGTCAGCTTCGTCATTCCGCTCCCGTCGGCCCGCACGATCCAGATCTGCTGCTCCGATCCGCGGGTCACGGTCACGGCCAGGTATTGCCCGTCGGGCGACCACGCCGGCTCACCCACGTGCCCCGTGCCTCCCGGCGCTCGCACGAACGTTTCTTTCCCGTCCTCCATGGCGACGAGCCCCACGCGAGCCGACTCTTCGGGCACGCGCAGCGCATAGGCGATTCGTTTGCCCGTCGGGGACCAGGTCGGCTTTTCCTCCACGATCCGCGGCGCAGGCCGCATCTGCGTCAAACGTCGCGCCTCCCCGCCGGACGAGGGCATGAGCCATATGCGGTCCGCGCCCTCGCGATCACTCACGAAGACGAGCACCTTGCCGTCGGGCGAATACCGCGCGCCCCATTCGTCGCGCGGCGTGTTCGTCAGGCGGACGGGATCGCTCCCGTCGGGCCGGATGCGATAGAGCTCGGCCACGCGATCGCGGCTCGAAATGAACACGATCGCGTCGCCCTTCGGCGAGAACGCCGGCTCGAAATTCCCCTCGTCGTTTTTCGTGATGCGTCGAAAGCCGCTCCCGTCGCTGTTCACCCGGTACAGATCGGAAAAATGTGCCGGGTCCACCTTCCCGCCGTTCGACTCGTAGACGACGAAGCGCCCGTCCGGTGAGAATGTGGGAAAGCGTACGCGCCCTGCCAGTGGTCCGAGGGGTTTTGGGGGGCTTCCGTCGAGGGGTTGGAGCAGGAGTTGTTGGGGCCCTTCCTCGCCTTCGACGCGGATCGCGAGCAGCGCGCTGCCGTCGGGGGAGGCGGGGCCATTGTAATCGGCGTGCGGGCTCTTCGTGAGCCGCTCTTCCCCTTTGCCATCCGCGCCGATCACGTAGATCTCGCGGTTTCCATCGCGCTCCGAGATGAACGCGACTTTTCCTGCGATTTTTGGCCGCTCTTCGGGGGGTATTTCGTCTCCCGTCGCGTTTTTCGGCCCTGCCTCCGTCCTTTCCGCCGATTCCGGCGGCAATGGTTTGTCCTTGGTTGTCGGGACATCCGAATTGTTGCCGGTTGTCGGGACAGGTGGTTTTACCTCAATCGCGCCTGCGCTCGTGCCGGTCCCTGGCATTGCAGAATGCGACGGCAATGCGTTGTCCGGTTCTTTTTCTTTTTTCGAGCAGGACGGCGCCGCCGCGAGCAGGGCGAGGAGGGCGGGTGCGAGGCGGGAGAAGCGGGGCAGAAAATGATGCGGCATGCGTATTGGGGAGGGCCCGCGGCGCGCGTGACGCCGCGGGCCATGGAGAGGGGTTCAGCGAATCTGCACGGCGTCGGCGATGACGTAATAACCGGTCGTCGTCCAGCGCGAGACGGTGACCTTGTTCCAGCCTGCCGAGAAGTTGTACGTACCGATGAGCTGCCACGAGCCGCCGCCCGTCTGCTGATTCTTGCTCACCGTGCCGAGCTTCGTGCCGCTCGCGTTGAACATGACGTACGGCGTCGTCGTCGACCGGTCGGAGGCCGAGGTCCACCACGCGTAGACCTGCTTCGAGGCCGCCGCGGACAGGTAGAACTCGAACGTCGCGCCGTCGGAGATCGCCTCCGTGGGCGCGGCATAATAGCCCGTGCCGTAATACCCGGCGACGTTCGTGGACGAAGTCCAGTTCGCCGAGGGCGCCACGATGCGCGCGACCGCGCTGTTGTTGTTCGCGTTGTTGCTGTCGACCGTGATGTACGAGGCGCCGCCGCCACCACCACCGACGCAGGTGTTGATGCGGTTCATGTAATCGGCCCAGGGGAAATCGGTCCCGGGGTCGTTCGCCCGGTTCACCGGATCCGGCTGGTAATGGCCGATGATGTGCTGCCGATCGCGGATGATGTTCTGCCGCTTCACGATGTCGCAGGAGAGCTTCGCGGACGTCGCGACCTGGCCCTCCGTCCACTTGTTCGCGCCGGCGTACGGATACCCGCCGTGCTCGATGCCGACCGATCGCGGGTTCGTGGGCAGGCCATTCCAGCTCGCGCCGACGTGGTGCGCCGTGTTTGCCTCGTCGACGAGCGCCGAGACCTCGCTGCCGCTCTCGTTGACGACGTAATGCGCGCTCGTCTTGTACGGGTTCGTCGGGTACGGCGTCGTGAGCCAGCCCCAGCAGCCCGAATACCCGCCGGCGCAGGTGTGGACGACGAGTAGCTCGGCCTTGTACCCGCTGCGGCCCGAGGTGTAGTTCGACGAGGGCGCCGGGCGCCACACGGCGCCGGCATAAACGGCGTTCGCGGGCCCGGGTTTGCCGACGAACTGGGGCATCGGGAACTTCGGCGTCGCGTCGGGGTTCGGCGCCAGGATCTCGTCGATGCCGCTGTCCTCGGGCGCCGCGATGCCCTCGCGCAGGTGGCGATAGACCTCGTCATGGACGAAATGCGCCTGCGCGTCGAGGCTCGGATGGTTGAAGTACGCCGCCACCGCGGGCGCCCACGCGCCGATGTCTGCGCGGTCGAAGCCGAGCTCCTCGGCGTAGGCGTCGAGCAGCGCCGCTGCGGCCCGGATGTTGGCCTCGGGCTCGGTCTGGACCTCTTCCTCGCTCAGGCCCGCGCGCGCGGCGCCCTTCGTGAGCGCCTCGCCACGCAATGCCATCACGCCATACGCAGCCGGGACACCGTCGAACTCCGAGGTATCGCCGGGCACGTGATAAAGCTGCGTCTCGGTGTATCCGATCGCGATGAGGAGCGACGCCGGAACGGAAAACTCCTTCGCGGCGGCGTCGAAATGGGGCTGATAAGGGTGCATACCAGCGGTCGGGCTTACGGCCGCTTCACCGGGGTTGAGTGTGGTATCCACTTCGCCGGTGCCTTCCTCGCCGCCGCAGCCGGAGAGGACAGCGGAGGCAGAAAGCACGGGCGCGAACATCAGCAGGCAAAGCAGACGTCTCATGGCGTGAACCCTTCTTCGTTTCCGGGGTGGGATCGTGTGGGCCTTCGGGACGCGATGCCGAGGCAGGGATATGAAATGGAGGCGTACGTTGATTGGTCGCCGAGCGCAAGCGCGAGTCACCGCTTGGCGCGTCGCGTCTGTCCGGAGCAACGATGACGCGGGGCGTAACGCCCGAAAATCAGGTCATTCGAACTCGTCCGATATGAACATCTGTGTGGACAGGACGACCGTCCCCTTCTGAATCTTTCCAATCATGGTGAACAGGCTCGTCTTGCCGTCGCCGTCGAGGTCACCCTCGGCCGAGACTTCGAACCCGTCCTTGCCCGGATCGGGCCCGCCGCGCTTCGGTCCTTTGTAGTTCCCGCCCACACGGTATTCGTACTGGTACCGGATCGGCTGCACGAGCGAGACCTTGAGGCAACGCCAGCCCGAAGCCTCATCGCCCTGCTCGAAATCCTGCCCCGGTTTCCCCGAAGGCACATACGTCGTATCCCGGGGCACGACGCTCGGCACCGGCGTCGCCGATTTGCACAGCTTGTGCGTCACGGCCTTGGCATCGAGCTGCTCGCGCTCGTACGCGGCCACGGCCGCGCGGGCCATCATGCCGAGCGTATGCCTGGCCTCCGCGGCTTTCACGCGCGTCGTGTACCGCTTGACGGCGTTCACCGCGAGCGCCGCGCCGATCCCCAGAAGCTCCGCCGCGCCGTCCCCGGTCGCGGAGAGCTCGAGCCCACGATCACTCGGGAACAGTACGAGCGAGAGCATCGATCCGCCCCCGACCCGCGTGCCGGGCTTCGCGCCCGAGGTCGGATCGGCGATCAGCCGGGCGAGCGCCGGATCGAAGAAAAGCAGCATATGCGACGCGGCCTTCTCCTTCGCGCGCGCCGTGAGGAACGCTGGATTCGTAGCCAGCGTATTCGTGTCTTTCCCGAACCGCCGCACGGCATCGAGCGCGACCTTCTTGTTGCCGAGCCCGATGACGGCGAACCCCGGCCGCATTTCGATGTGGAGGATGGAGCCGTCCCCCGTATCCCGCGTGTACGTATCCCCTCTGAGCGTGTCCTTCTTGTCCGGCTTTATGCCCACCTGGAAACTCGAAAATGTTTTTTTCTGCGCGTCCGCATCCTTGGTCGCAATCACCACGAGCGCCGCCATGTCCTTCGCGGGGTCGTCGCTCGCGTCGTCGAACGAAAACGGCCGCTTCGGATCCCGGTACAATCCGACAACGATCTCACCGCCGAGCGCCTTTTCGAAATCCGCGAGCTCGATCCCGATGTTACCGAGCCCCCGCTTCAACATCTGCGCGAAATCAGGCGATATCGAGCGCCCGGCCACCTCCAGAACGTCCTCCACGGTTTTGCCGGACGAACGCTGCATCGACAAACCGATGGCAGCAAGCGCGCCTTCCGGCAGCTTCGGCATGAGCACCTGCGGCGCCGCGTCGAGCACCGAGCCGAGCGCCGGGAAACCGGGCCCATACCCCGAGAATCGCAGGTCGAGCCCGAGTCCCTGCGATTGCCCCACGAGCGCGACGAAGAGGCGCGAGCCCGGCTCGGGCGGCGATTTCGTGCCGGCTCCGAGGCCATGCAAATCGACTGCGATGAACGGATCACCCGCGCGCTCCTTGACGAGCAGCGCCGATCCCTCGACCGAGGGCGCGCGCCCATGACCGACCTCGAACGCATCACGGAGGTTCTCTTTTTGCAGGCACCCGACGAGCGCGCGTGACCCTTCGATCCACGCTCCGTGCATGACTTCGAGGCCCTTCGGCGAGCGGACGACGAAGAGGCCACGCTCCTTTTTCTCGGCCCCGAGCGCGTCGAGCGCCTTCGTCACGAGCGCCCCGTCGTTCATTCGGGCCGCATAACAAAACCTGTCCATCGGCTCGGACGGACCGCCGGGCGTGGCCGGACCCGCGAACACGACGGCGCCCTCGAATGATTTGACGAGGTCCGCGACGAGCGCCGGGTCGAGCCCGAGCTTGCCCGAGAGACCGCCCGCGAGCTCGGACAGGAGCCCCGCCCGGAGGGCCGGATCCATCGCGGCGAGCGCCTTCTCGGGCGGCGGCACGTTTGCCACGAGCACGGCGTCGCGTGGCACGAGGCGGAGGAGCGAATCGATCTTCTGCGGCGGCTCGAGCGCCGCGCCCTTGGCCGGCGCCGCGGTGGTGGTGGGCGCGGGCGGCGCGACCGCGACGTCCGTTTTCGCCCCCTCGCCGGTCTCGGGTGGCGTCTGCACGGCCGCGCCGCCGCACGAAACGAGGGCCGAGAGACCGGCCCCGAAAAACAGCCCACGGACACGCCGCATCGCCATACGAAATTTCTCCTCCAGGACCATGAGAGCATGAACGCCCCCATGTCGGCAAAAGGAGAATGGCGAGAACGAAGCGCCGATCTACCCCGCGAGCGCGGCCCGCACCCCATTCTCGAAGATGCGCAGGCCGAGGCCCGCGGCCGGGAGCGTTCCCGCGTCGCGTTGCCGGATCCAGTCGGGGTGATTCTCCGGGTAGAGATACGCGTCGGGGTGCGGCATGAGCCCGAAGATGCGTCCCGTGGGATCGCAGAGCCCCGCCATGCCGCCCGGCGAGCCGTTGGGGTTGTCCGGCCAGACCTCCGTCGGCGCCCCGCTCGCGTCCGCGTAACGCACGGGCACGAGGCGCGAGGCGAGGATCTCGTCGCGGAGTGATTCATCGAGGAAGAGCAGCTTGCCCTCGCCGTGGCGGCTCGGCATCTCGATCGTGGGGCCGATCCCGCGCGTCCACACGCAGGGGCTCGCGGGGTCGACGGCGAGCTTGACCCAGGTGTCGAAATACCCGAGCCGGTCGTTGTGCACGAGCGCCGCCTGCTGCGCGGCGAGCGGCGTGCCCCGCGCGCGGCTCACGCCCGGCAGGAGCCCCAGACAAACCAGCGTCTGGAATCCATTGCAGACCCCGAGCGCGAGCCCGCCGTCGTCGACGAACCGGCAGAGCGCCTCGCCGAGCCGGAATCGGAGGCGATTGGCGAACACGCGCCCGCTCTGGATGTGATCGCCGAAGGAAAAACCGCCGATGAACGCGAGGATGTGATACCCGGCGAGCGCATCGGCCTGCCCGCCGCGCTCCAGGATCTCGCTGAGGTGCACGAGGTCGACCCTCGCGCCCGCGCGGGAAAAACCGGCGGCCGTCTCGGCCTCGCAGTTCAGCCCGTAGCCCGTGAGCACGAGGACACGCACGTCGCGCGCCTCCTTCGGCGCGGGCTTTATGACGTCAGACGGCATGGGATTCCTCCTGGAAAGCGCGGCGGAGCGCGTTCGAACCGAGCTCGGCGAGTGTTTGTCCTCCATGACGAATACGTAAATACCCCCGTCCCGACGAACCTGGCTCGACCGTGCCGAGCCGGACGAGGGCATGTGGCGAGAGGTGCGCTTCGAGCGCGGCCGCGTCCTCGGCCCGGGTGCTGAGCAGGATGCGCCCCGTCGATTCGCTGAAGAGCGCGATCGCCGGGGAAAGCCCTGCGCCCACGCCATCGAGCGAGACCGACAAACCGAGCTCGCTCGCCATCACCATGTGCGCGAGCGCGACCGCGAGCCCGCCGCGCGAGAGCACGTGCGCCGAGCGAACGAGGCCCGCCTCGTGCGCCGCGGCGAATGCCTGATATCGCGCCGCGAAGCGCTCTGGGGCCGTGCGCGGGACGCCGTCGAGGGCGAGCCCGAGGAGCCGCGAAAGCTCGCTCTCGCCGCACGCGTCTTCGGTCTCGCCGAGCAAATACACGACGTCGCCCGGCGCACGCGGTGAAAGCGTGAGCGCGTGCTTTACGTCTTTCATTTGCCCCATGACGCTGACGAGCAGGGTCGGCGGCACGGAGATCTTCACGCCGCCCATGGTGGCGTCGTTCTTCATCGAGTCCTTGCCCGAGATGAGCGGCAGCCCGTACGCGACGCACGCCTCGTACAGGCCCTCGCACGCGCGCACGAGCTGCGCGAGCTTGTGCTCGCCGTCGGGCGTGGTCGCGCTCTTGATGGGGTCGGGCCAGCAGAAATTGTCGAGCGCGGCCATTCGATCGATCCGCGCGCCGGCGCAAAGGACGCGCCGCACGCCCTCGTCCGCGCAAGCGAGGGCCATCGCGTGCGTGTCGAGGTCGCTATAATGCGGGTGAATCCCCTCGCCGAGCACCACACCCTCGTCGCGCCCGTGCCGCACGCGCATGACCGTGGCCGTGGACGGTACGTCCCGAAAAACGCCCACGAAGGGTTTGACCACCGCGAGCCCCTTCACCTCGTGATCGTAATGCCGAGCGTACCGCTCGTCGCTGCGGATGTTCGGCTGCGCGAGCATCGAGACCACGAGGTCGTCGATCGGCCGCGCGGCGAGCGCCCTGTCGCGGTCCGCGGCGCTCGCGAACGCCCGCGTGGGCGGGCTCCAGCGCGCCGTCCGCACGACCTTCGGCAGCCCGCCGTGCAGGAACGCGAGCGGGAGATCACAGGCCTTCTCCTCGCCGTAACGCACGACGAGCCTGCCCGAGCTCGTAAAGGTGCCGATCTCGGTGGCCTCCACCTCGCGCCGCGCGGCGAGCGCGAGGAACGCGTCCAGTTTGTCCGGAGGCACGGCCACCGTCATGCGCTCCTGCGCCTCGCTGACGAGGATCTCCCAGGGCGCGAGGCCCGGGTATTTGAGCGGCACGCGCGCGAGGTCGATCTCCGCGCCGCCGGATGCCTCGGCCATCTCGCCGACGCTGCTCGAGAGCCCGCCGGCGCCGTTGTCGGTGATGCCGCTGTAGAGGCCCCGATCCCGCGCCTCGGCGAGCATGTCGAACATCATCTTCTGCGTGATCGGGTCGCCGATCTGCACCGCCTGGACGGGCGAGCTCTCATTGAGCTCGACGCTGGAGAACGTGGCGCCGTGAATGCCGTCCTTGCCCACGCGCCCGCCGATCATGACGATCCGGTCCCCGGGCGCGGTGAACTTTTCATGCGTGGGCCGGTCCGCCGTCTGCACGGGCATCGCCGCGACGGTCCCGCAATACACGAGCGGTTTGCCCACGAACCGGTCGTCGAAGAGCTCGAAGCCGCGCATGTACGGAATACCGGACTGATTGCCGCCGTCGATGACGCCGTGGTGCACGCCGTCGCGAATGCGCCGCGGGTGCATGAGGCCCTTCGGCAGCGTGGCGGTATGGTTTGGTTTGCCCAAACAATACCCCCACACGTTCGCGAGCAGGTCCGCGCCGAGCCCGCAGCCGAAGCTGTCGCGGTTGACGCCCACGATGCCGGTCATCGCGCCGCCGTACGGATCGAGCGCCGAGGGCGAGTTGTGCGTCTCGACCTTGTAGACGAGATGGCATTCGTCCGTGAATCGCACGACGCCCGCGTTGTCGCTGAAGACGGAGACCAGAAAATCGCCGCTGTCCCCGTCGATCCCGGACGACGCCCGGGCCTTGCGGACGTCCTCGGTCGCGGCGACGACGTACGTCTTGAAGACGCCCCGCTCGATGCGTCGAGTATTCCCCGCGGGGTCTGTGTACTCGATCGGCGCGTTGAAGATCTTGTGCTTGCAGTGCTCGCTCCACGTCTGCGCGATGCACTCGAGCTCGGCGTCGGTGGGCTCGCGGCCTTCCTTCTCGAAATGGGCGCGGGTCGCGTGCATCTCGGGCACGGAGAGCGCGAGGAGCCGCTCGCGCGAGAGCCGTTCGAGCGCCTCGTCGGAGAGGCCGCGCAGGGGGACGATCTCGGTCCGCGGCGCCCCGGTCGCGCCGGCGCGGGGAACGCCGAGGTCGGGCTTGCGCGGCGGCTCGTCGATGCGAATGCGCTGGATGAGCGGGTTGTGCAGGACCTCGGCCGCCGCGCGCTCGATGTCGGCCCGCAGAAGGCCCCAGACGAGGTACATCGTGCCCGTGTACACCTGGCCCGTGAGCGCGCGCCCGAGCGCGTCCTCGCACGCGGTCTTGACGCTCTTGCCGACCGCGTCCGTCACGCCGGGCAGAAAGGAGACGGTGAGGAGCACGGGCGGATCGCCGGGCTCGCCGTCGGGCAGCGCGCCGAGGGCCGCGACCTCGATCACGGGGTCGGCGATGGCGGCGAGGACCTTTTTGGCCTCGGCCTCGGATATGTCGAGATCACAGAGGTATACCTTGCGCGTGCGAATCCGCGCCGGGGAGAGGCCGAGCCAGGCCGAGAGCGTCTGCGCGGTTTTCGTGGCGAGCGCGTCCGGAACGGCCGGCCGGTTCTCGATCTCGAGCCGGTAGATGGGCATGGTGGGTGGGCTCCTCGTCCGCGCAGCCGTCTAGCACAACCTGGGGGATGTGGAAGGTTTGCGGGCGTGGCTTCGTTCGCTTCGCCAGGCGCCCGCGCGAGGCCCGAGCGCTCGCGCTTGGAAGGTCCTACGCAAAAGGATAATCTGCGGCGAAGGAGCGACCTCGTGCCTCGAACGATCCGGTGGGCCGCGTGTTTGCCCGTGCTCGCCTTGCCACGCGTGGCGCGGGCGGAGGTGCTCGACAAGGTCGCGCCGCCCTGGGAGCCGTTCGTCCTCGGCTGCACGCTCGTCGCGCTCGCCGTCACGGTCGCGCTCGCCCTCTCCGGCAAGAAGACGCTCCGCGCGGCCGGCTTCGTGGTCGCGCTGCTCTGGGCCGTTTATCGGATCGGAACGGATGAATGGTTTTCGGAGGACGTCGGCCCGCACATCCGCGTGGACCTGCCCGCAGGGGAGGCGCGGGTTTGGCTGGGCACGATCGTTTTGGAGGGGCTCGTGCCGCTCGTGGCCGTGCTCGTGATCGGCGCTGTCACCACCAGCCGATATCAGCGACCAGATCGCCCACGCTCCCGTGCCTGACGATGGCGCGGTTCTTCTTGATCTCGTAGGCCTTCGGCGACGCGTCCACGATGTCCTGCTCGAAGTGGTGCGCTTCGAGCTTGTACTTGCCCTCGCCGTGCATCAGGCCGCCCTTGAGCTTGATGTAGGTGGAGTGGAACCGCGATTCGAGGTCGACGATCTGCGTCGCCGAGATCTGCATGCCGAGCTCGAGGTGGACGGTTTTCACGGCGTGCTCATGGGACGCATCGAATGCCAGCGCGAGATGGGCGCCGACCGTGAGGAGCGCTTCGATGTCGGCCTTCGTGAACGTCTCGTAGATCGTGATTTTCGCCACTGGATCTCCTCCCTGAGTTCGTTTGGAACCCAAGCATCATGACACGAGGAGACCCGGCGTGGCAACCCGCCGAGAGCGCCGAGGCTACACGTCGCGCCCCTCCGCCTTCCGCGCGTCGAACCGCCGCGCGATCATCTCGAGATCGTGCCCCTTGAGCGCCGCCTCCAGCATCGGCGGGAGCGCATTCGGCGTGCACGCGAAACAAGGCACGCCGAGCTTCGCGAGTTTTTTCGCGAGCTCCGCGTCGTACATGGGCGTCCCCGAATCGTCGAGCGCGAGGAGGCACATCGCGCGCACGCCGCTCTGCACCATCTCCTCCATGCGCTTGACCATCTGCTCTTGATTGCCGCCCTCGTAAAGATCCGTCAGCAGAATGAAGAGCGTGCGGCGCGGGTTCGAGACGAGGCCCTGGCAATAACCGACCGCTCGATTGATGTCCGTCCCGCCGCCGAGCTGGATCCCGAAGATGAGATCCACCGGATCCACGAGCCGCGGCGTCAGATCCACGACCTCCGTGTCGAAGGCCACGACGTGCGTCTCCAGGGCCGGCAAGCTCGCCAGGATCGAGCCCATCACGCCGCCGTAGACAACGCTGCTCGCCATCGAGCCGGACTGGTCCATCGCCACGATCACGTTCCATTCGCGCCGCCGGTGCTGCCGGGCAAAAAAGAAGAAACGATCGGGGACGATCGTGCGTCGGTCCTTTTGATAGTTCTTGAGGTTTTTCCCGATCGTACGGCGCCAGTCGAGGTTCGGCAGGCTCGGAATGGGCTGGTGGCGCGAGCGGTCGAGCGCGCCGCGCACCGCGCGTTCGAGCTCGCCTTGCATTCGCTTTTTGATCTCCTCCACGACGGACCGGACGATTTCCCGCGCGGCGTCCTTGGCCCGGTCCGGGATCATGTCCTTCATCGTGAGCAGCGTGCCCACGAGCTCGACGCTCGGCGTGATCTGCGCGAGCGATTCGGGCTCGAAGAGTAGCTCTTTCCAGCCCTTCTTCTCGATTGCGTCCTGCTGGATGACCGCGACGACGTCCTGCTCGAAATACTTGCGCACGTCGCCGAGCCAAGCCGCGAGCTTCGGGCGGCTCGCGCCGAGCCCGGCGCTGCGCTTGGTGCTGCTGCCGCTGCCATTGCCCGGCTCGGTCTCCTCGATGTCGTACAGCGCGCCGAGCGCGGCGTCCATTTCCGCCATCTCGCGCGTGAGGAGCCCGCCGCCGCTGCCGGCGCCCATTCCTGCGCCTCCACCGCCGCGGATTTGATCCTCCACGCGCTTGCCGAGGATGAGCCGCCAGCGCTGGTGTCTATCGAACGTCATCGGTCCGGCGGGCGCTGGCGGCGCCGCGGGCGGATTCGGGGCAGCAGGGGTGGGGGCGGGAGGCGCCTTCTTTTTGGCCATGGCTTTTACAGATCCAGATCCAGATCGCCGAGGTCGTCCTGAAGAGCCGCGAGCTCGGCGTCGTCCACCTTGGTCTCGATCGCCCGGAGAATTTCTTTTTCGCTGCCGCCCCAGAGCTCCGCGAGCAGGGCCGCGATCTTTCGCGCCTCGCTCGTCTCGAACGAGCCGAACGCGCGGCGGAGCGCGACGACGGCGCGCCGGAAATCGTCGTGGTCCATTGCCTCGACGAACGTGCTCATGGCGGCCCAGAGCGAGCGGCGTGAGAGCAATGCATACCGGTTGCGCGTGGCGAGCCCCTCGAAAAAGCCCGCACCTTCGCTCGGCGAGACACCGGGGCAGATGCGGCGCGAGATGCGGCGGTCGAGGACGTCGTCCTTGAGGATGCCGCGTTCGAGGAGAATCGCGCTTGCGACGCCCGCGACGTGCGCCGAGGCGACGTCGTCGTCGGCGATCGCGTCGAGCACGCTCGCGAAACGGTCGACGTCGAGTTTGTCGGGGAACATGTGCCCCACGCGATGCAGGTGTCCGAGCGCGACGCCGACGTTCCGCGAGGCCTCCTCGTTGCAGCGCGAGGCCTCCGGCGCGAGGAGCGCACCACGCAAGAAAAGCTGCGCTACGAGCGGTTCGAGCGGCGCGACGTCGATTTTGCGTACGTCCTTGTACGCGACGAGGTGGCTCAATTCGAGGGCGGCACCCGCCACGGCCACGAAATCACCGTCGTCGACCGCGAGCGTCGAGACGCGGGCGAGCGCCGCTGCCGTCGCGTCCGAGAGGTCGCATTCGACGCTCCTCCGTGCGAGGTTCGCCGCGGCGTGCACGTTCGCGGCTGCTTCGAGCGCCTCGCCGATGGAGCGCGCCGCGGCGATCTCGATCGTATCGCCCCGGAGGGCGTTCTCGACGAGCTGGATCTCGCAATCGGGTGTCCAGCGGGCGCCCCAGACTTCCTTGTACGTGCTTTGCGCCCGGTCCTCCTCGCTCGTCCGATTCGCCGCGAATCCGATGCCGAGCACGGTGAGCCGGTGCAGGAAGATGGAACGATTCCGATCCCGGTAGGCCGCATCCTCCGATTTCGCGAAGCGATCCTGCCGGAGGTCGAGCCAATCCTTGCTCGTCGACCCTTTGATGATCTGTTCCTTGTCCTTGAGGTATTCCTCCAGGCGCAGATCCTTCACCCAGCGATAAAAATCGTCCTGGATCGAGGTGCGCAAGACGCCCGGAGGCACCTTGCCGAGCGCGTCGCCCACCGCGACGTCGTGGATGAAACGCGCGACGTTGAGGGGTTCGCCCTGGCCGAGGCACGTCGCCGCTGCGTCTTCGAGGTCGCGCAGCGTGGGTGCGTGCGCGTCGCGCAGCGAGGCCATGCCCTCGGCAAGCCGCACGGCTTCGATGACTTCCGCGCTCGATCGCACCATGCCCGCCTTGCGCAGCTTCCCTGCGACCTCAGCGAGAAAGCGCGTCCCGAGCCGCGCGGTCGAGCCCGCTTGGGCCTCTTCGTAAAGCGCCTGGAAATACCCGGGCGCCTTGTTGCCCGCGCCGTATCCTGATTGCGAGCTCAATCGAAAGAAGCTGTACGGCATCAGCGTGCGCGTGACCGGTACAGTTGGCAGTTTTTCGATTTCCTCGTCGGTCATGGCCGGCTCTTCGGCGACGAGCACCGGCGCGTGATAGGCGCCGCAGATGACGACGATCCGGTCGGGGTCGTGCCCTTCCGCGATCGTGTCGCGGATTCGCCGGCGCATGAACGCTTCGCGCAAGAGCGTCTCTTCGCGCCGCCGCGGCGACTCGTACTCGAGCGCGCGGAGCTCGCGGCCGAGCTCGAAGATGCTCAGGCGATAGGAATCCGGCGACATCGAATGCTCGAAATGGCGCTCCCACCAGGTGTCGTGGTCCGGATCGCCCGAGAGCTCTGCGATCGCCTCGTAGGGATCACCGAGGTAGCGCTGGGTGTCCGTCTCTTGTTTTTCGTCTGCCTCTTCGGATTCGTCCTCGTCTTCGTGCGCATGCTCCGGCGCGGGCTCGCTGCGGGCGAGGTAGACCGAGGCGGCGAGGTCGATGAAGCGGGCCACCCGTTTTTTCTGGAGCGCCCAGCGAAGCGCGACCCACTCGGGCGAATAAGCGGCGAGGGGGAAAAGAACGGAGCGGACGGGCCGCTCTTGCGTGAACGCGAGCAGCGCGACCGGGGGCGTCGTACGTTTGTCGAGGAGGTGCGCGATCTCATCGGTCGCGTCGCTCGGGCCCTCGACGAGCACGGCCGTGGGATCAACCTCGTCGAGGAATCGCTCGACGTGCCAGGCGCCCATCGGCGACAGGTGGCGTACGCCGAAGATACGCGCGAGCGGCCCCGTGGTGGGCGGGGTTTTTCCCGGCACCACGGCCTTTGCCCCGGGGTTTGCCTTCCTCGCCGCCATGGCTGCCTACACGAGCTCCTTGCAGGCCGTATAAAGCGGCTCCCAGGCGCCGCCGCGCTTCTTCATGACGTTCTCGAGGTACTCGACGAACACCGCCTCGTCCTTCGAATCCTCCTTGACGACCGCGCCGAGCAGGCCCGCGGCGAGGTCGCGGTCGCTCACGCGGCCGGTTCCGAAATGGCCGGCGAGGGCCATGCCATTGCCGAGCACCGAAATGGCCTCGGCCGTGGAGAGGACGCCTGAGGGGCTCTTGAGTTTTTGCTTGCCGTCGATCGTCTGGCCCCGACGGAGCTCCTGGAAGACCTGCACCACGCGGCGCACGGCCTCCTCGGCCGGGGGCGCCGCAGGCAATTGGAGGCTCGATCCGATCTCGCGCACGCGGCGCGCCACGATCGCGACCTCGGTGTCGATGTCGCTCGGCACGGGGAGCACGACAATGTTGAAGCGGCGCTTCAAGGCGGCGCTCATGTCGTTGACGCCGCGGTCGCGGGTGTTCGCCGTGGCAATGACGTTGAAGCCGCGCTTCGCTTGCACGTGCAAGCCGAGCTCGGGTACGGCGAGGACCTTCTCGCTGAGGAGCGTGATCAACGCGTCCTGCACCTCCGAGGGGCAACGCGTGATCTCTTCGAATCGGACGAGCCTGCCCGCTTCGAGCGCGCGGTGAATGGGCGAGGGCACGAGCGCCTTCGGGCTCGGCCCTTCCGCAAGCAAGAGCGCGTAATTCCACGTGTAACGAATCTGCTCCTCGGTGGTGCCCGCCGTGCCCTGGACGAGGAGCTGCGAATCATTGCAGATGGCCGCCGCGAGGTGCTCCGAGAGCCAGCTCTTCGCCGTGCCCGGCTCGCCGATGAGCAGAAGCGCGCGGTCGGTGGCGAGCGTGGCGATCGCGATCTCCACGATGCGCGGCGCGCCCACGTATTTCGGCGTGATGTTCACGTCGCCGACCTTGCCGCCCATGATGTAGAGGAGCACGGCTTTCGGCGAGAGCCGCCAGCCCGCGGGTTTTTCGAATTTGTCGGCCGCCGCGATGGCTTCGAGCTCGCTCGCATACAGCCGCTCCGCCGGCTCGCGGAGGACATCCGATTTCACAGAGCCCTCGCCGCCGTCCGCCTTCTGGGTGTCCTTCTTCGTCGCCATGCTCTTGTCCCCGACCGTGCGTTCGATGGAAATACGTGGTTTGTCGTGTCAATCGACCGTGGGCGCCGCTGTTCGAGCTCGTTCGAGGAAGCGCAGGCATTCCTCGAAGGGCGCCGCTTCGGCGCGCGAGAGGCGCTTCCTCTTTTGCTTCGCGTCGAGCCAGCTCCGGAGCATCGGGGCCAGGGCCGGATCGTCGTACGCGGTCATGACGTTGCACGCGCGGCCATAGTCGTAGCCGCCGCGCAGAGGCTCGAGCAGTCGCAAGAACGCGTGCAGGATGCGCGGGTCGCGCTGCTTGCCGAGGCATTCGAAGACGAGCAGGGCCTCCTCGCTCGACAAACCCTCCTCGCGCGAGACCGAGAGCGCGTCCCCGAGCGTCTTCGGCGAGCGCGCATGCACGAGGAGGGTGAGCGCGGAGATCCGCAGGCTCTTGTTCCCGAGCATGGCGACCCCGAGATCGACCCAGCGCTCGTCGTTGCGGATCTTCTGGGTGGCCTCGGCGGATTCCCCATTGCCCGGTGTGCCGTCGTCCCCCTCTTCGAGATCCACGAAATGGTTTGCGACACGCGCGAGGATACGCTCCGCGAGGTCGAGGCCCTTTTTCTGCGCGAGCGCCAGAGGCTCGAAGAAACGCGCGAGGCGGTCGTGGGCCTTCGCCGGATCGAGGGCGATGACGCCACCGACGAAATCGTCCTTCGTGGTGTCGGGCGCGTCGTAGAGCGACGGCATGAGCTCTTCCCATGCGCCCGGAAAACCGATGCGGAGCAGCGCGCGCGCCGCGGCGTCGCGCACCTCCTTGACCTTGTGCTGGCGGAACGCTTCGAGCACGAGGTTCGCCCCCTCGTCCGTGCCCCGCGCCGTGAGGAGGTCGACGAGATCGACGAGGTATTCGACCTGGTTTGTATGCGCCTTCTGCTCCTTCGCGGCCGCGTCCTTTTCTTCTTTCGTCGTGGCCTTCTTGATGCGGTAATGGCCGAGCTCGCGGAGCTCGGGCGAAAAGAGCGCGATGATCCGCTCGTTCGCGCGCGGGTGCTTGCTCGCGGCGAGCGAGATCTCGGCCGCCGAGCGCAATTCGGCCGTGCCTCCGAAGGCGCGGAGGAGCACGTCGAGCGCCTCGTCGCTCGGAGCCCCGGCGAGCGCATGCACGGCCGCGACGCGCACGTCCTTCGAGCGATCCTTTTCCGAAAGCACGAGCGCGATGGGCTCGGCGGCGAGGGGGTCGATCCGGCCGAGCTCGGCGATCGCCGCGGCGCGGATGTCCGGAACGCCTTTTTCGACGGCCTCGCGGAGAAGGTCCGTGGCCTTCGCTCCCTCGATCCGCGCAATGGCGCGAAGGAGCCGCACGTCGAGCGCGCGGCCCTTCTCGAGGTCGAGGTGTTTTTGAAGGCTGGGCACGATCGCCTCGCCGAGCGCCGGCACGAGGTATTGCACGACCACCTCGGCGATGGCGCCGTCCGAGAGCGCCGGAACGACGAGCGGCAGGAGGCGCAGGTCCCGCGCCGCGCCGCGGTCCGACATCGCGTAATCGCGAATGATGCGGGAGCGCTGCCGCGCATCCGGGGCGTTCGTCAGGGCGCCGACGAGCGTATTGAGCTCCGTGGGCGTGAGCGGCGTGCCGATTTTCCGCGTCGGCGTGAGCGGCGTGAGGTCGCCGTTCGCCTCGGGCAGGGCCGGCGTCGCCTGCGCCCCGCGCACCTGCGCCATGAGCGAGGCGAGCGCGAGGAGCTCGGAGGCCGCGGCCTTGCCCGTGGCATTCTGGAGTTTTTCGATCTGCTCTGTGACCTTGCCGAGCGCGGGCGCGCGCGCGGCGAGCGGGGCGAGCGTGTCCCGCGCGGCGGCGAGGTTCGGGTCTGTCCGGGCAATCTGCGCGCCGGCGAAGAGCCAGCGGTCGACGTCGCGGTCGAGCTGCTTCAGGGTATCCTTGGCCATCGTCGTGCTTCCTCTTCGATCAAGCGCGGAGGCGCAGGTGTTCGTCGCCCACGAAGAGCGCGAGCGGATCGCCGTAGATGGCGCGCCTGAGGAGGTCGTAATAAAGGCGGACCGCGAGCGTTCCCGGGCCGAACGCCGCCGCCGCGTGGCGGAGCGCGTCGGTGCTCGGGAGCCTGCCGTCGTTCATGTTGCGGAGGACGAGCCGCATGCCCGCCTCGTCCTCGACCACGAGCTCGCCCGCCACGTCGCCGAATTTCTTCGCCGCGACCAGGAACACCGCGTCGAGCGGGTGAAGCGGGTTCTTGAGCTGATTGCGCATCGCCCGCAGCACCGGGTCGAGGGGTTTTCCGTGACGGTGCACGGCCTCGTAATCGGCCGCCTCGCGCGGCCGCTCGCGGATCACGCCTTCGGTCTTTTCGTCCCAGCGGACGCGGCGATTGACGAGGTCGCCCGGATACAGCGCAGCGTCCGCGATTTCGAGCGTGCCCAGGCGCGAGGACCGGAGCTTCGTGAAGGGCAGGGTGTGAAACGGGAGCGAGGTCACCTCGCAGACGACCGAGCCGTCGTCGAGGTCGACCAGAAAACCGATCGCCGTGGCAAACTGGGTGATTTCGTCGTCGGAGCGCTCGTGCGCGAGCTCCAAGAACCTTCGATTCTTGACCCAGTAGCCGGCTTCCCGGAGCTCGGGCAATCGCCAGGCCTTGCCGAGGATCGATTCGAGCTGCGCGTCGGCCTCGCTCTGCGTCGTGCCCTCCTCGACGAATTTGCCCTCGAGCGCCTTTTTCCCGCGGCGAACCGTGGTGTAAAGTTGCGTGAGCGTGAACGCGATGCGCGCCTCCTGCGCCTCGCCGAGGCCCCGCGCCACGTCCCGCACGCCGGGGGCGTCGTCGTCGTCCTCGTCGCCGAGCCATTCGCCGGACACGTACGACGCGAGGCGCGTGAGCACACCGGCCGTGCGCTTCATGTCCGCGTCGGCCATGCGCTTCGCCTGGTGCTCGATCGCCTCGATGCTCTTTCCGGAGAGGCCGCCGAGGCCGCCCGAGACGAGGTCGACGAGGAACGTCTCCAGGGTATCGAGGGCGTCGCTTTGCTCCTTGGCCTTCTTGGCGAGCGCGGTCTTGTTGACGCGCGGGGCCGCGGCCGCCGCGGCCGGCTTCTTTTCGGCGGCGGCTTTCTGGGCCTGCTTTTCGCGTTTCTGGACGAGGTCCTTCGGCGGCTCCTCGACGGGGAAGAGCGCGCCTTTTTGCGCGTATGCGAGCAGGAGCGCGACGCCGTGCTTGCAAGGGAAGAGGCGCGAAGGGCAGGTGCAGCGGACGGTGGGTTTGTCCGTTCCGGTCGCGAGGTCCATGGAGACCGCATAAGGCGAGCTGCCAGAGCCGTCGCAGTGGCCGAAGGCGAGGGTCCCATCGTCGTTCTTGGCGAGCTTCTTCAGCGCGCCTTTCCGCAAGAGCGACTTCGCGTCGAGGAGCACCTTCTCGTTCGGCGCCCACTCGGCGATCGATTGCTCGGTGACGACCACAGCCATGCATCGGACCGTACCAGAAGGACGCCGACGTGGGGAGGGGGAGTTTGGAGAGGTGTGACAGGAAAAGTCCGGGCCAGGACGAACCGGTTCAGGGGGCGCAACGCGGGGGAACGTCCTCGTGCGCGGGGTCGTCTCCGGCGGGCTTTCCGGCGAGGATCGTGGCGAGCAGGCCGCTCGTGAAGGCGCGCTCCTCGCAGAGGTCGAACGGCATTCCGAAGCGGCCGGCGCGGCACTGGAGGCGGGCGCGGGCGGCGCAGGGGTTTTTGCCGAGCAGATCGACGTGGCCTGCGCCGTCGAGCACGTGGGCGGCGTCCTCTTTGTCGAGGAAATGAATCGAGGCGGTCGGGCCCTTGCCCGTGGGGCTCTGGAAGTGCAGCGTGCCGTCGCTCCAGCCCGTGACGAGCCATTGGCCGTCGGGCGTGAAGGCCAGCGAAAAGAGGTTCGACGTCAGATTTTGCATGAGGTGCGCCTCGCCGGTCGCGACGTTCCAGAGCCGGAGGGGGTTGTCGAGCCCGCCCACGGCGAGAAGCTTTCCGTCGGGGGAAAACGCGAGGTCCTCGATGGACCTCGTGGTGCCGGGCTTCGTGTCGGCGAACGTTTGGCGCGACGCACCCGTCGCCGTGTCCCATACCCGCGCGCTCTTGTCTTCTGAGCCCGAGGCGAGGAGTTTTCCATCGGGGGAGAACACGACCGCGGTTACGGCGTCGGTGTGCCCCGGCAAGCGGAGCTTTTCGGCGCCCGCGGCGACGTCCCAGAGTCGCACGGTTTTGTCGCTCGATCCGGAGGCGAGGTATTTTCCATCGGGTGAAAACGCGAGGTCCTGGATCGCGCCCGTATGCCCGAGGAGAGGGCGCGCCGGCGCGTTCGTCGTCGTGAGCGAGAAGAGGAGGATCGCGTCGCCCATGTCGACGGCGGCCCACGAGCCATCGGGCGAAAGGGCGAAGGCCTGGGCGGGGTCTTTGAGTTTTTCCGCGCGGACCGTGGCGCCCGTCTGCGCGTTCCAGACGCGCATTCCATGGCCAGCCCCGCCGAGGAGCTTGCCGTCTCCCGAAAATGCGATGTTGCCTTGGTCGTCGGAGACCGACGAGGTGCGGTGCAGCGTTCCCTTTTCGAGGTCGAGCATCCGCAGCATGCCGTCCCACGGCAGCGCGGCGAGGGTTTTCCCGTCGGGGGAGATTGCAAAAGAGCTGATGCCCGGGTCCTGCAGGCCGATCCGCTTCACGAGGGCGCCGCTCGTCGCGTCGACCACGCAGACCGGGCCGGGACTGCAGTCGACCGCGAGGCGGCGGCCGTCCGGCGAGAAGGCGACATCGCCGAAATAGACGATCTCTTCGAGCTTCGTCCGGACAGACCCGGTTTTTGCATCCCACACGGAGATGCCGGCGAGGTTGTCCGCGGCGAGGAGGGAGCCATCCGGCGAGAGGGCGATCGTATGGGCGGGGTCCTCCGCGTCGACCTGGATCGTCTTTTTCAGGGCCCCGCTACGCGGGTCCCAGATCTGCACGCCGCCCTTGTCGGTGGCGACGGCGAAGGTCTTCCCATCACGCGAGAAGGCCGTCTGCCAGATCGGCCCACCTTTCCCCCCGAGGGTCGCGGTCACGCGGCGCTTTTCGATTTCCCAGAGGCGGACCTTGTCGTCGGTGAAGGGAATGGCGAGCGTCTTGCCGTCCGGCGAGAACGTCGCGCTGACGGGCCACGCCGGCTCGTCTTCGTCCTCGTAGGGCAAACCCCCCTTGATCGGGATCCGTGAAGAATACGGCGCGCTGACGTCGTGGATGAACGAGTTCTCGTTCTGGAGCGCGACGAGGCGCATGAGGTCGGGAGAAAATGCGGTGCCGTCGACGGTGGGGAGGTTCTGCAGCTCGCGCACGAGGAGCCGCGACGAGAGGTCCAGGAAAAAACCATTCGAAGAGGTCTTCACGCCGAGGAGCTTGGCGTCGCTCGACAGAGCGATCGGATCGTTCCCCGAGATCCAGGGCACGTAGAGGTGAACATACTCGCGACCCGTCTCCGCCTCGAAGAGGGAGACCTCGATGTCGCCGCCAGCCGGCCCTTGCGAGAGCGCGAGGAACCGGCCGTCGCTCGACCAGTCGAGCGAGCTCACCGTGAGGTCGCGGTTTGGCAGGACGACCAAGGGCAGTCGTCGTTCGGTCTTGTAGAGCAGCCCGAAGGCGCGATCGAAGAGCTTCTGGGCCTCGGCCGCGTCGCCGAGCCTGCGCGTCACGAGGGCCGCGCCGAGCAGGGCCTGGCCATTCGGGTGCGCCGCGAAGGCGCCGAGATACGCCACGCGGGCGGCGCGGAGCGAGGCTTCGTCGCCCTTGGCCGCGAGCGCGTCGGCCTGCTCGACGAGCGGAAGCGTCACCTTCGTGATGTTCGGCGCGAGCAGGTTCTCGAGCTTCTTGTCGCCCTTCTCGGCCGCCGCGTGGGCCGACTCCGCGCGTTTTTTCATGGCGTCGCTCGCGCCGGGCATGCGGAGCAGCTTGTTCGTGAGGTCGTATGTGTACGAATAATCGTACAGCTCGACGGCGAGCTCGGCGCTCGTCGCCAGATCCTCGGCCAGCACCTCCGGGGCCGCGCTCGGGCAGAGCTCACGCACGCGCGCGAACACGCGCAGAGCGCGGTCGAGCTTTCCTTTGCCCAGCAGCGCGGGGACCTTCTTTCGCAGCGCGTCCGCGACCTCGCAAGGGTTCGCCGGAGGCGGCGGGCTCGGGGCGGGCTTGGCGACGGGCGATGGCGGCGCGGGCGGGGGTTGCGGCGGCGCGCTTCCGCAGGCGAGGAGCCCGAGGAGGGGTGCGGCAGGAAGAACCCCAAGGAAACGGAGCGAGCGGGCAAACATGCGTGGACGGTATCACGTCGGATCCGCGGCTCGCAATGCGGCTAGAGGGAGAGGCGCGTGTCCTCCGACAAGAGCACGTTCACGCGCTCGATGTCGCGGCGGAATTCGGTCCAGCGGGCCTCGCGCTGGGTGAGGTCGTCAAAGGGGACGTCGCGGAGATCCCGGAGTGCGGCGTCGGCGACGCGGCGGAGCGCGGCGAGGCTGAGGAGGCCGACGAGGTGCGCGTCGAGCGCGTGGCCGATGTAGGTGTCATTGAAGGCGACGCCCTTCGCGCGCCACGCCGCGCGGCCTTCGGCATTCGTGTTCACGACGTCGTGAATGAATACGGCGCGCATGCCGCCGCCGGGGTGCTCCATCATGCGGGCGCCGGCGATGGCGTCGCCCTGGCCGCTGTCGCCGCAGAAGACGAACGTGTATTCGGGGAAGAGCTTGCGGTATTCGATGAAGCTCCCGTATTTCTTGTCGGCCATGAGGTCGTGCGTGGCGATGTGGCCGAAATCGCCGGTGAGGACCTTGGCATAAGGGAGGCCGAGCGCGGTGAGGTGCTTGCGCGTGATGCCTTCGCCGAGGCCGGCGCGGTCGCCGGGGCGGGCCGTGAGGAACGTGAGGTCGCCGAGACCGTCCTGCGGGGCGAAGGCGAGGTCGAGCTCGTGGTAGAAGGCGCGCACGCCGGGGTAGGGGCGCGGCTCTTTCGTGCGGGGATAACGAGTGTCTTTCCAGTTCGGGTACAGCGTGTCGTCGATGTCCGAGAGGACCTTCAAATCGGCGCGCGGTACGGCGGCGACGCGGAAATGCTCGAGGAGCCGCTCGCGGAGGAGGTCGTCGTCGAGGTCGCGATAGATGAGTTGCTGGAGATCGCGGTAATCGCCGCCGTCGTCGATGGCGTTTTTCAGCGCGGTGAGCTCCGCGCCGCGGGTGCCGAGGAGGATGGTTCCGATGGCTGCTTCGTCGGCGCTGCCCGTACGGCCCCGCTGGAGCGCGAAGACGAGTGCGGCGCGCGTGGGGATGGAGAGATCGGCGAGCCGCTCTTCGCAGAGAAGTCGGAAAAGGGGGGTGCGGTTGTCCGGACCAACGACGCGGTCGTCGATGCTGGAAAAGAGCCGTTTGAGCGGCAGGCGCCCGAGGAGATGGTCGAGCTCGCGGGGGCGGGCGCCGCGGAGGAGGTCGAGGATCCGGGCCTCTTCGGTCCGATCGGTGTGGCCCGCGAGCAGGCGCTCGATCGTCGCGATTTTGGCGTCGGCGGCGGCCTTGTCGAAGTCGTCCGGGACCATCGAGGAAACGATAGAGCCCGGGCCGTACGGTCGTCAACGGCCCGTCAAGCGGGGCCGCCCTCGTTCCCCGCGACGCCCAAGAGGCGCGGATCTTTCGGGCCTTCCGTCGTTTCCACGAGGATGCCGTGCCGGGTCAAATACTCCACGCCGTTTTCGCCCGCATATCCCTCGGCCACCACGATGACCTTCGTGATGCCCGCGTGGTGGATGAGCTTGGCGCACAGGATACACGGCTCGCCCGTGACGATGATCCACGCGCCCCGCGTGGCCACGCCGCTCGCGGCCGCGTTGCAGACGACGTTCATCTCGGCGTGATGACAGCCGACCTCCATGCGCGTGCCGCTCGGGATCTGCATGGTGTCCCGCAGGCAGACGTCGCCCCCGCAGAGGTCGCCGCCGCCGCGGGGGCCGCCGTTGTAGCCGTCCATGAGGATGACGTTGCGGTCGGGGTCGAGCAGGAGGGCGCCGAACTTGCGGCGGGGGCAGTTCGACGCCTTGGCGAGGGCCAAGCATTGCTCGATCCGGATGCGCAGGTGTTTCGCCTTCATGACGGGAGGCGAGGGTTTTACCCGGCCCGCTCGATCGGCGCAAGGACGATCCCGCCGCGAGCGATCCAGCGAGCCGGGCCCGAGAGGGGCGTCGAAATGGGCGCCGCGCGCCTCAATTCGTGCATTCGACGTTCGAAAGCATGCCCGTGCCGGTGACCTTGTTGTCGCATTTCACGATCGTGCCCGTCGTACCGGGGCCGACGTTGATGCCGAGGTTCGGGTTGGTGATGCCATTGGCCGTGTTCTTCTCGAAGACGTTGTCGTTGCCCCAGCCCATCGTCGCCTGGCGCACGACGAAGCCGTCCTTCGGGGTCTTGTCGCCGGTGTTTTCCGCGAAGAGGTACTTGTTGCCCGTGACGGCCACCCACGCGTCCTCCGAGCCGTCGGCCGTGAGGCCCTCGCCATTGAAGGTATTTCCACGGACCTCGCCGCCCTGCGTGCCTTCCTTCAGGTCGACGTGCTCGGTTTTGATGCCGGGGCCGAACTTGTTCGAGAGGATCTTCGTGCCGTCGCAGGCATCCGGCATGTCCGGAGACGGCCAGGCGCTGTCGTCGCTGCCCACGTAAATGCCCTCGGCCGAATCCGGCACGGCGAGGCCCGTGTTCGTGATCTCGGAGTACTCGATCGTGTTGCGGCTGGCCCCATTGCGAAGCTGAATGGCCATTTCGCCGACGTCGTGCACGAAGAGGTTCGAGAGGATGTTGTCGCTCGATCCGTCGACGTAAATGCCCTTGCGGCCGCCCGTGATCGTGATGCCCGAGACGACCCAGTAATTCACCTGGAGCAAGCGCAGGCCGGTGTTCGCGGGCATGGCGCTCGTGTCGAGGATCGCGTCGCGCGGGCCGCATACGATGATGGGTTTGTCCGCGGTGCCGCTCACCATCTCCAGGTCGAACGTATCGGCATAGGTGCCCGCCGCGAGGCGGATGAGCTGGCCGGGCGCGGCCTTGGAGAGCGCGTCCGTCAAAGCCGCCGCGTCGGCGACGTTGACCTCGGTGTCATGCGGCCAGTCACAAGGATCGGCCGGCGGGCCGCCGCCCGCGCCGCCCGCGCCACCCGCGCCGCCCGTGCCGCCGGTGCCGCCCGCGCCGCCCGAACCCCCGGCGGCACCCGCGCCGCCTGGCCCACTCGAGCCGTCTCCACACGCGGAAACGACGGGGAGCGCGATCAAGACGGCCGCCAAGGAGAGGACACCCGAGCCCGAAAGGAACGAACGGAACGGCGAGGAAGTGCGCAAGTTTTTAACAATCATGAAGGTTCTCCAGCGAAGAGCTTACCTGGAGGCGTGGCAGGCGGGAACCACTTTGCATCGAGCAGAAGCGTGCTCGTCGCAGGCCGCGCGCGGCGATTGCCGGCCGTGAGGCATTGGATGGTTTGCCGTTTGGCAAGCGCGCCGGGGAAGGACGCGCATTCGGAGACGCGGGACACAAGGCTGATCCTGGCATATTCCTGCACCATGGACGGATGCTTCGTGTGCATGATCCAATGAATGCTCGCTTGACCCGGACCCCGGACCCGTGCGTATTTTTCGATACATGCATGAGCCGCCGCCCCCGAAAGTGCTCGTCGTGGACGACAACGAGCCGAACCGCGTCCTGGCCGAGGAGACGCTGCGCCTCGAGGGCTACGATGTCGTGATCGCGACGACGGGGGAGCAGGCGCTCGAAGTGTTCGTCCGCGAAGCGCCCGATCTCGTGCTGCTCGACATACGTATGCCCGGGCTCGACGGGTTCGCGACGTGCGCGCGGCTGCGCGCCCTGCCGCGCGGGACGGAGACGCCCGTCGTGTTTTTGACGGCCCTCCGAGACCTCGAGACGTTCGACCGCGCGAGCCGCGCCGGCGCCGACGATTTTCTCACGAAGCCGGTGCGCCCCGCGGAGCTGCTCTCGCGCGTGCAGACGCTGCTCCGCATCCGGCGGCTCAGCGTGGAGCTGCACGATCACTTCCGCGTGATCCGAAAGCAACGCGACGACCTCGTGCGGCTGCAGCTCCAGAAGGAGCAGCTCGTGTCGTTCGTCGTGCACGACCTCAAGAACCCCGTGAGCTCGATCGAGCTGCACGCGCAGCTTCTCACGCGCGACGCGTCGCTGTCCGAGGACGCGAAGGAGAGCGCGGTGTGGATCATGCGCGAGGTGCAGATGATGAAGCGGCTCGTGCTGAACCTGCTCGATATCGGCAAGGCCGACGACGGCAAGCTCGCTCTGCGCCGGAGCTCCGTCGACGTCGGTGCGATGGCCGTCGCGGTGGCGAACGCGGCCGGCGTGCGAGCCGCCGAGCGCGACCAGCGGATCCTCGTGCAGGTGGCGAGTGGGCTGCCCGCGATCGAGGCCGATGCCGATCTCGTGCGCCGCGTCTTCGAGAACCTGATCGACAACGCGCTCCGCTACGCGCCGCGCGGCGCGCCGGTCTCGATCGACGTGTCAGCCGGCGAGGGGCCGTTCGTGGTCGTGCGTGTGGCCGATACGGGGCCAGGGATTCCGGAGTCGATGCGCGAGCGGATCTTCGATCGGTACGTGCAGCTCGACGCGCATACGGCGAGCGATTCGCGCCTGGGTCGTGGGCTCGGGCTCGCGTTCTGTCGGCTCGCGGTGGAGGCGCACGGCGGGTCGATCTGGATCGATCCTTCCGCGCAAGGCACGGTCTTCTGCTTCCAGTTGCCTCATGGACGTTGACGCGCTGCTCGCCCGCGTGCTCCGGCAGAGCGCGGTACTGCTCGTCGCGGACGCGCGCGGCGTGGTGCTCTACGCGAGCGAACGTTCGTCCGAGGTGATGAGCAACGCGCTCGTCGGAGAGTCGCTCGAAGCGCTGTTCGCCGGGGAAGGCGGCATGATGGACGAGCTCTGGCCGACGCTGCGCGCCGGCGGGACGTGGACCGGGGCCATCGCGCGCAAGGATCCGAGCGGAGGCCTTTCGTGGCTTCGTGGCGCGGTGTTCCCCGTGCGTGACGAGGCCGGCGAGCTCCGGTTCGTCGCGACCGCGACGCCGGTCTCGCGGGCGGCGCATCTGGAGGGCGATCTGCGCGACGCCGCGAGTTTTTACGAGCAGGCGCCGTATGCGCTGCAGTCGCTCGACGAGGGCGGGCGCATCCTGAGGGTGAACACGACGTGGCTCACGTGGATGGGGTACACGCGGGACGAGGTCGAGGGCGTGCTCTCGTTCAAGGACGTGATCACGAGCGAGTCGTACGCGCTGTTCCTCGAGGCGTTTCCGGTGTTCAAGGAGCGCGGCTCGGCGCGGGACATCGAGTTCACGTTCCGGCGCAAGGACGGCTCGACGTTCCCGGGGCTGCTGAGCTCGACGGCGATCAAGGACGCCTCGGGGCGCTTCGTGCGCAGCCGCGCGGTCATCCTCGACCTCTCGGCGAGGAAACGCGCCGAGTCCGAGCTCGCCGAGGCGAAGCGCATCGCCGACGCGGCGAACAAGGCGAAGAGCGAGTTCTTGTCGTCGATGAGCCACGAGCTGCGCACGCCGCTCAACGCGATCCTGGGCTTCGCGCAGCTCCTCGGGCGCGACAAGAGCCCACAGCTCACGGCGCGGCAGCTCGGGTACCTGAAGCACGTGCTGCGCGGCGGCGAGCATCTCTTGCGGCTGATCGACGAGGTGCTCGATCTCGCGCGGATCGAATCCGGTCACGTGCCGATCTCGGTCGAGCCCGTGGACGTCGAGGCGGTGCTGCGCGAGGTGTCCGTGACGCTCGACCCGATGGCGCAGAGCCGCGGCGTGACGCTCGCGCTCATGCCGCTGCCGCCCGATCTGCCGCAGATCTGCGTGGATCGGACGAGGTTTTCCCAGATCCTCCTGAACCTCGGATCGAACGCGATCAAGTACAACCGCGCGGGCGGACAGGTGTCGTTCGTCGCGAGCGTGACGGCGTCCGGCGAGGTGCGCGTGACGGTGTCGGACACGGGCATCGGGATCCCCGCGGAGCGGCAGGCCGAGCTGTTTCAGCCGTTCCATCGGCTCGGGCAGGAGACAGGTTCGATCGAGGGGACGGGGATCGGGCTCGCGATCGTGAAGCGGCTCGTCGAGCTGATGGGCGGTCGGGTCGGGGTGCACAGCACGATGGACAAAGGTTCGGAGTTCTGGGTGGAGTTTCCCGCGGCCGCGATCACGCCCGAGGAGCGCGTGTCGTCCGTGCCGCGCACGCCCGCGCACCGTGAGCTCGCATCGTCCGAGGGGCGCAGATACAAGGCGCTCTACATCGAGGACAACCCCGCGAACCTCGCGCTGATGCAGGAGCTGCTCGCGACGCTGGAGTCGTTCGAGCTCCTGACGGCGCCGACGGCGGAGATCGGGATCGAGCTCGCCCGCGCGCATCGGCCCGACATCGTGGTGCTCGACATCAACCTGCCCGGGATGAACGGGTTCGAGGCGATCGAGCACCTGAAGAGCTCGCCCGAGACACGCGCGATCCCGGTGGTCGCGCTGAGCGCGTCGGCGATGGAGCGAGATCTCAGGCGCGCCGAGCAGGCGGGTTTTTCCCGGTACCTGACGAAGCCGGTGAAGATCGAGGAGCTCGAAGGGGCGCTGTCGGAACTCGTGGCGAGGCCGCGGGCGTGATCGGGAGGATCCACGGCAAAAGGAGGGGATGGCCCGAGGAGGGCCCCGGCTGGTAGGCTGCGGACGCACGCATGAACATTCGCGCCTCCAGGATCGTTTTGGTCGTCGCTGCTTGCCTGCTCCCCGCCTGTGGCGGCGAGAGCGCATCGTCCCCGCCGCCGGAGATGCCGCCATCGAGCGGCGCCGCGGAGCGCGAGGAAGCGCCGCCCCCGCCGCCCGAGGCCGATCACGGGCCGGAGCCCGGGGAGGGTCCTGCGGCGAGCGAGGACACGAAGAGCCCCAAGCCGTCCGCGACGAGCGAGGACAAACCCGCGACGGCGGCGTCGGACGTGCCGGGCGCGAATCTGTCGATCGGGCAGCTCGAGGCGGACGGGCTCATGGCGAAGGACATTCAGTGCAAGACCGAGGGCGGCGGAATGGCGCTGCTCGGGGCGGTGCTGGTGACGGCGTGGATGTCGCCGCAAAAAAAGGCGCTCGACGCATGCGCGCCGGCCGGGACGGAGACGCGCGTGGTGTGGAAGGCGCGCGGCGGGAAGGTGACCGATGTGCAGGCGGCAGGGAGCCCCAAGGTGAAGGCGTGCGTCGAGCGAGCGCTCTCCGGGGGAAAACCCGTGCTCGAAGGGCATTGCGCCGCGACGGTCGTGCACGGAAAGTGAAGGGGAGGACGAAACGATGACCCGCCGCGCATTTTCCGTTGCCGTGTATCCGCGATATGAAGGGCGCATTCTCTTGATTCGTCATCGGCGGCTCGGCATCTGGCTGCCGCCGGGCGGGGAGATGCTGCCGGACGAGTCGCCGCTCGAAGCGGCCGCGCGCGAGCTGCGGGAAGAGACGGGGCTCGTCGGTCGGTTCCCCGTGGTGAGCGATATCGACGGGACGCCGCCCGGGTTCATCGGGTACGAGGAGCACCCGGCCGGGAGCAAGGGGATTCACCTCAATTTCGTGTTCGTCGCCGATGTGGACACCGACGTCGTGCAGCCGAACGACGAATTCGAGGAGTGGCGCTGGGTGACGCATTTCAACGACGTCGGCGGGCCGCCGAACGTGGCCCAGCTCGGGCGGATCGCGCTCGCGGCGCGGGCGCGCGGGTGAAAGGCGCGCGGGGCGGCGATTGCGCGCCCCGCGCGTCGGTTCGGTGGAAAGGGGGGAGCGTCAGTACACGGACTGGATCCAGTCCTTCATGGCGCTCGGGCTGCAGCCGTGCTTCTTGTGGCCGGCGCCGAGGCTGAGCTCCTGGATGATCTGCGTGCAGGAGCAGCCAGCGGTGTCCTTCATGGTGAAGGAGAGCTTGGGGCTCTTCGACTCGCCGACCGTGAACGACGCGCCGCCTTCCCAGATGGAGTGATTCGGGTTCAGGCCCTCGGTGGCATCGTCGTACGTCGAGTACTTGCACTCGTCGACGTTGTCGCAGACGCCGTCGTAATCGCTGTCGCCCGTGCAATCGTACTCGCAGGCGTTCCCCATGCCGTCGTAGTCTGCGTCCTTCTGGGCGGGGTTCGCCACGTAGACGCAGTTGTCGCAGACGTCGCCGACCTTGTCGTAATCAGCGTCTTCCTGGTAGGAGTTCGGCTTGTCCTTGCAGTTGTCGCAGACGTCGCCGACCTTGTCGTAATCAGCGTCTTCCTGGTAGGGGTTCGGCTTGTCCTTGCAGTTGTCGCAGACGTCGCCGACCTTGTCGTAATCAGCGTCTTCCTGGTAGGGGTTCGGCTTGTCCTTGCAGTTGTCGCAGACGTCGCCGACCTTGTCGTAATCGGCGTCTTCCTGGTAAGGGTTCGGCTTGTCCTTGCAGTTGTCGCAGACGTCGCCGACCTTGTCGTAATCGGCGTCTTCCTGGTAAGGGTTCGCCTTGGAAGGGCAGTTGTCGTAAGCATCGCACACGTAATCGTAGTCGGCGTCCACGCAATCCAGACGACCCTCGGTCGTCCCGAGCTCCTGCTCCTCGTCCTCGGGGGTCGCGGCTTCCATGCAGCCCACTGCGATGAGCGTCGTCAAGACGGCGGTCAAGGAGTAGAAGGCATTCTTTCGTTTCATGCGAAACACACCCCTCTTTGTGCGAAATCGACATGCAAGTGCGCTGTTTGCCCCGACGCACGGGACAGACGCGCAGCGCAGGTCCGGTGACGGCAAAACCCCTCCGTGTGCGGCATTCGTTGCCCACACGAGGGCCGGGCATCGTGAAGGACCCGACCCGCGTCGAATTCGTGCGGACACTATTCACCACGACGGGGTGACCATCAAGGTGAATTCGAGAGGTGAAGGCGAGGGAGGGGAAGCCCTTCTCGATGGAGGGATTTCCTGGAGGGGGACGCTGGACGATTCCCATTGATTCGTCGAATCGCGGGACGATGAGGGCGACCGCTCGCCGTGGCGGCAGTTTGTCGGCGGAGGCGGTGGCCGCGTTATCGGCGAATCACTTGTTCACGAGATTGATCCAGTGCTGCATGACGCCGGGGGGGCAGCCGAATTTGTCGAGGCCTTTGCCGTTGATGCCGAGCTCATCGCGGATCTGCTTGCAGGTACACCCAGCGGTGTCCTCCAAGGTGAACGAGAACTTGGAGTCGTCGCCGTTCCCCAGCTTGCCGACGTCGAATGCCGTACCGTTCTTCCCCGTGAAGATGGCGTGATTCGGCTTGAGGCCGCCGGGCGCCGTGTCGAGCTCCTTGTCCGTGTTGTCACATCTGTCGTCGTCGTTGCAGATCGTGTCGTGGTCTTCGTCCTTGCAGGGACCGCTGCCGCCGCCGCCGACAACGTCGCACGCGTCCCCCTTGCCGTCGCCGTCCGAATCCGTTTGACCGGGGTTCGGGTCGTTCGGACAGTTGTCGCAGACGTCGCCTCTGCCGTCGCCATCCTTGTCCCCCTGCCCGGGGTTCGGGTCGTTGGGACAGTTGTCGACGTTATTGCATACGCCGTCTTTATCCGAGTCTGCGCAGGAGACGATTTCACACGCGTTCCCGACGCCATCGTTGTCGTCGTCCGCCTGGCCGGAGTTCGCCGTGTTCCGACAGTTGTCGCAGGCGTTGCCGACGCCGTCGTTGTCGGCGTCCGCCTGATCCTCATTGTAGTCGTTCCGGCAGTTGTCATCGGAGTTGCAGACGCCGTCATTGTCGTTGTCCGCGCAACCTGCGATGAGCTGCTCCTCCGCGGTCTCGACGATTTCGTCCTCGCGACGCGAAGAATCCATGCAGCCTACGGCGACGAGCGTGGCGAAGAAAGCAGTCACGTAGTGGAAGCCATTGGTTCGTTTCATGTTGAGACACACCCCTCTTGTTCGTACAGGAACGCTCATGGCCGAGCCCGGCGCCTCGCTTCGGATGAAGGCGTTCGCTCGACCCTCGAAATCGCCATTGCGCTGTTCCCCCCGATGCTCATGGGCGGAACGCACGACGCGTGGGGACGGTGGCGGCAGAACCCCCTCCATGCGCGGCTTTCCCCACCCGCACGGAGGCCGGAACAATCAGGAGCACCGCTCCCGCGCCGAATTCGTGCCGCACTATTCACCACGGATCGGCGGTCATCAAGGAGAAATCGGGAGGCCAGGGCGAGGAGGGAACACGCCGCTGGATTGACGGATCACCCGAACCAGAGCGCAAAGTCGCGACGAACCCGCTCCGTCGGCGAAAAGCCGCGGTCGTCGGGAACGCCGGGGTTTTTCCCGTTGCTTTGGTGATTGTCTGGAGGATCGGGAAGGGGGCCCGCGATATGGAGCGGGCGGTGGTCACTGGAGTGACCAGGCGAGCGCACGGGGCATTGCAGCGATTACTTGTTCACTTGGGAAATCCAGAATTCCATCGTGGTGATGCTGCAGCCGTGGTTGATCATCCCCTGGCCGAGGCCGAGCGCCTGAATGATCTGCTCGCAGGAACAGCCGCGCGTGTCCTCGAGCGTGTAAATGCGCGGCGCCGGCTGGCCCTTCATGCCGCCCGTGTCGAAGATGGGGTCGCCGTCGACGAGAGCATAGCGGTTGTACCAGAGCGAGATGGCCGGCACGGACACCTCCGGGATGACCGTGAACTTGCAGAAGTCGTCCTGGTCGCAGATGTAGTCCCGGTCCTTGTCGACGCATTCGCACGTGGGGCTCGGGTTCTCCGGGCAAGCGTCCTCGAGGTCGCAGATGCCGTCGTCGTCGATGTCCGAGCAAGGAGGCGGGGGCGGCGGTGGAGGCGGCGGAGGCGGAGGCGGCGGCGGAGGCGGAGGCGGCGGCGGAGGCGCGTCGCAGGCGTCGCCGAGCCCGTCGCCATCGCTGTCGAGTTGATCGGGGTTGAAGACGCCCGGGCAGTTGTCCTGGTAGTCGCAGAGGGAATCGACGTCCGCGTCGGCGCAGGCGTCACAGGCGTCGCCGAGGCCGTCGTGGTCCACGTCTTCCTGGCCCAGATTCGCGTGGTGGGGGCAGTTGTCGTCCGGGTCGCAAATCGTGTCCTTGTCGGCGTCGGCGCATTCGCAGACGTCACCAATGCCGTCGCCGTCGGTGTCCTTCTGGTCGGGATTGCCCCACGCCGGGCAGTTGTCGTCCTCGTTGCAGATCTTATCGCCGTCAATGTCGGGACACGCCGCGTCGCAGACGTCACCAATGCCGTCGCCGTCGGTGTCCTTCTGGTCGGGGTTTTTCCAGGCGGGGCAGTTGTCGACGGCGTTGCAGATGAAATCGCCATCGATGTCCGGACAATCGCAGACGTCGCCGACGCCGTTGCCGTCGCTGTCCTTCTGATCCGGGTTCTCGTGATCGGGACAGTTGTCGACGCCGTCGCAGATTCCATCGAAATCGCGATCGGGGCAAGTCACGGGCGGCGCGACGAGGTTGTCCCGGGAAGTCTCCACGTCCTCGCCGTGGCCGAAATCCATGCAGCCGGCGAGGATCATCACCGAGACGAGGCCCGTCGCATACTTGAAGCCATTCCTTGGATTCATGGAAAGTATCCCTCGCTTCCGTGGGGCGATTGCCATGGGCGGGACGGAGTCGCGCCGTATGCGACGGCGCGCTCCGATGCACGAGCGGTAAGCGACGCGGAAGCTCGCGCGGCCCTTCGCGATCGATGGAGAGGCTCGGCCACGCGCGCGCCGATGCGGGAGCACACGCGTGTCCGCGACGCACCGGGCCACCTGCCCCCGCGTCAATTCATACCGATACTATCTAGCCGGGGAAGTTTGGCTTTCAAGCCGATTCCGCGATGAGCAAGGCCGCGTCATTGCGGCGAATATCCAGGCGACGAGGAGACCTGGAGACCTGGCGGCGGCGCGAAAGGAGGGGAGGGGAGCGTGATTCTACGCCCAGGACGTGTCTTCAGGAATGCGGCGTCGAGGAGGAGGCGGAGTCGGCCGTGCGCAAGGAAGGCACAGGCCCGTCGGGCGCGGCGGCGAGCAGGAGTTTCGGCTCGACGCCCGTATGCGTGGTGATGAGCCGCGCGCCGCGCTTCCACGTGAAATATTGCCAGATCCAGTTGAACATGACGAGGAAGCGGTTCTTGAAGCCGATCAGGAAGAAGACGTGGACGGCCATCCACGCGAGCCAGGCGAGGAAGCCCGCGAGCTCGAGTTTTCCCATCATCGCAATGGCGCGCTTGCGGCCGACCGTGGCCATCGTGCCCTTGTCGAGGTAGGCAAAAGGCTCGCGCGGTTTTCCCCGGAGCTCGGCGCGAATCGCGCGCGCGACGTATTTGCCCTGCTGAATGGCCGCAGGGCAGAGGCCGGGGACGTCGACGCCGTTCTTGTCGCGACAAGCGGCCATGTCGCCAATCGCGAAGACCTCGGGGTGGCCAGGGACAGCGCAATCCGCGCCGACCTTGACCCGGCCGCCGCGATCGAGCTCGATGCCGAGCGCGCGCGAGAGCTTGGTGCCGCGGACCCCCGCAGCCCAGACGACGGTGGCCGCGTCGATGCGCTCGCCATCCCCGAACGCAATGCCATTGTCATCGATGCGCGCGACGGGTCTCCCTTTTTCGACGGCGACGCCGAGGGAGGCGAGCTGGGCCTCGGCGCGTTTTCCGAGGTCCTCGGGGAACGCGGCGAGAATGCGCGGGCCAGCCTCGACGAGGACGACACGGGTCGACGACGGGTCGATGGCGCGAAAATCCTTGGAGAGGACGTGCGTCGCGAGCTCGGAGAAGGCGCCGGCCATTTCAACGCCGGTGGGGCCGCCGCCAATGACGACGAAGGTGAGTAGACGTTTGCGCGCCTCGGGGTCGGTCGTGCGTTCGGCGCCCTCGAAGGCGAGGAGCATGCGCTCGCGAATGCGCAGCGCCTCGTCGAGGGTTTTCAAGCCGAGCGCGTGCGTGCCCCACTCGTCGTGGCCAAAGAAGTTGTGCGTCGCGCCGACGGCGAGGACGAGGTAATCGTAGCGGAGCTCGCCCTTGTCGAGCAAAAGCCGCTTGCCCGGGAGGTCTATGCCGGTCGCCTCGGCGAGCAGGACGCGCACGTTCCGCTGGCGAGAGAAGACCGAGCGGATGGGGACGGCGATGTCGGCCGGCGAGAGGCCCGCGGTCGCGACCTGGTAGAGCAAGGGCTGGAAGAGGTGGTGGTTCGTGCGGTCGACGAGCGTGACGCGGACGGGCGCGCCCGCGAGCGACATGGCGGCGTTGAGCCCGCCGAATCCTCCCCCGACGATCACCACATGAGGCATGTCCTTGCGATCGGCCATGCGGCACCTCCCAGGCGGCCCGGGTTCGAGTAGACCCCGGGCACGCCGCGAAACGGAAGTCTTTTCGACGGCTCCGTAGGGAAGGGGACACGTGAAGGCGAGAGGGTACGCGTCGCGCGCGGAGGTGATGGGCGTCGTCCCGATTCATGACTTACCATTTCCCTCTTGGGGGGCGGCGCGCCCGCTCGCGAGCGCCCGATCGTGCATGATCAAGAAAACACGAAACGAACGTCGCGTGTCGGGGGGCACGGCGAGGGCGCGGCCTTCGCGTCGCCGCGCGGCCTCGTCCGAAGAGCCTTCGGGGTGGACGTTCCTGACGAACCACGCGCACGTGCTGTTCTGTCTGGCCGAGGATCCCGAGGTGCGGCTGCGCGACGTGGCCGAACGGGTGGGGATCACGGAGCGCGCGGTGCAGCGGATCGTGACGGACCTGGAAGGAGAGGGGTTCGTGACGCGATCGCGGGTGGGGCGGCGGAATTTGTACGAGGTGCATCCCGACAAGCCGCTGCGGCACCCGATCGAGGCGCACCGCGACGTCAAGTCGCTCCTCACGTTGATCCTCCGCGGCCGGGCGCCGAGGGCCGCGCGCTGACCGGGAAACCCCATCCAGGACAAAAAGCACCGGAAACGCAGGGCCCTGCCCGTTTGGGGTTGGCTCGGGACGAGGAGCCGTGCTACCTCGGTGGCGCTTTGGGCGCGCGTCCAAGGCCGTCCGACCAAACGGTCGCGGCCGATGGGCACGTCGTCTGGAGGCTGGAGAGATGGCCGAGTGGCTTAAGGCACACGCTTGCTAAGCGTGCGATCGGGAAACTGATCCGAGGGTTCGAATCCCTCTCTCTCCGCCAGCCACGAACGAACAGGAACGAAGAGCGCGTCAGGGCGCGCGCCGTCCCTGGATCAGGTACACGAGCTCCGCCAGCGCGTGGACGTCGAGGCACAAGCGCACGGCGTCGCCACGCACGATCGCGCCGTTGTACGGGCCCGCGAGCGCCACGAGCGGCGGCGCCGGATGCAGCGAGGCGTCCTCGATCTCGCCGACGGACGTGACCGAGATGAAGAAGGAAGGTTCGTCCTCGCGGCCCGGATCAAGCTCGAGGAGGTAGGAAGGTCCATCGTCGGGGCCGAGCGCTTCGCCGGTCTCGAGGGCGCCGAGGCCACGCACGCACGCCGCGAGGGGGAAGGCGAGCGTGTTCGGGAGGTCGACGCCGAAGGAGATGCGGCGGACGAGGCGCGCAGGGATCGCATAAACGGCCTCGCCCGCGCGGACCCAGAGGACACGCACGAGGCCTCGTTCGAGCGGGACGTCGAGGGTAGCCGTGAGGCCCTCGGAAGGGCGGCTCGCGAGGCGCACGGTGCCGCCAAGGCGCCGCACGGACTCACGCACGAGGCCAAGGCCAAGGCCACGGCCCGCGAGGAGGTCGACGTTCTCGCGCAAGGTGAAGCCCGGGACGAAGAGGAGGCCGAGGAGCGCTTTGTGATCGGCCGAGACAGCACGCGCTGACGCGATGGCGCCACGCGTGACGGCGCGCGAGCGGACACGCTCGATGTCGACGCCAGAGCCGTCGTCACGCACGACGATGCGGAGCGAGGCGCCGCGTTGCTCGGCGGAGATTTCGACGCGGCCGGCGAGAGGTTTGCCGAGGTGCGCGCGCGTGGTCTCGGGCTCGATGCCGTGGACGATGGAGTTCTGGACGAGCTGCAGGAGCGGGTCGAAGAGGCCCTCGGCGACGCGGCGATCGACGAGGGTCTCGCCGCCACGCGCGAGGACGCGGACGTCACGACCGAGCCTGCGCGCCTGCGCGATCGCCGCGGAGACGACACGATCGAAGAGGGTGGCGACGGGCGTGGTGCGCATGAGCGCGATGTCGGCGTGCGCGGACGCCGCCTCGAAGCGCGAGCGCTCGGCGATGCCGAGGAGCGTGGCGGCCTCGGCGTCGAGGGCGTCGGAGAGGGCCGCGACGGCGGCGGTGGCCTTGCGGAGGCGTCTTTCGCGGCGAGGGAAGGCGTCGTGCGGGCCGCGGGTCTCCGCGAGCGAGCTGCGGACACGACGGGCGCGGGTGGCGAGGACGCCGAGCTCGCGGCCGGCCGCAGCGATGGCGGATTCGGCGCGTTCGAGGGAGCGGACACGATCGAGGAGGCGATCGAGAGCCGCGGTGGAGACGCGGAGGGTTTCGCCGGAGAGGCGCGCAGCGTGAGGATCGAGCGAGGGCTCAGGGGCGCTGTGCGGGGCCGGCTCGGGAGAGCTGTAGGAGGGCGGAGGTTGCGTGCTCGAACGAGCGCCGTACGCGAGGCGGCGGAGGACCTCGACAGCGCGATCGGGCGCGGCGACGAGCTCGCCGAGCAGGCCCCGCCAGCGCGCGATTTCGGCGATGGCACGGCGCGCCTCGACGTCGCTGCGGTTGGCGTCGCGCGCGCGATCTTCGAGGCCGTGGCAGAACCACGCGGTGGCGTCGTCACCGGCCGCGAGCGCGGCCGCCTTCATGGCGTGCACCTCGCGGAAGATGCCGGCGATGATGCGGGGCTCGGGGAGCTCGCCGGAGAGGAGCTCGTCGACGCGCGCGAGGCGATCGGTCATCTCCGCGGCGTAACGCGCGCGTTTCTCGGGCGGCGCAGGGCGGCCGCGGAGATCCCACGGAGGCTCGGGCCAGGCGGGCGCGGGGATGGCGCGGCCCGCAGCGAGAGCTTCGCCCGCGATGGAGAGGACGGCGCGCGCGTCGACGAGGGCCGTCGTGTCGCCGTCGACGAGGCGCCGCTCGATCCGCGCGAGCGATTCGAAGAGCGCGCGCTCGCCGGCTACGCCGGCCGAGCCTTTCAGCGCGTGGATCGCGCGGCGCGGGGCGTCGTCGAGCGTGTCGCCTTCGAGCAGAGGGGCGTGGCGCTGGATCTCTTCGAAGAGAAGGCGGGTGAGCTCGCGATCCGCCGTCACGGCGAGGCCCCACCGTCGTCGCCCTGCGGCGATCCGGGCGAGGCTTCCCCTGTGCGACCTTCGTCCCCGAGCTCGCCGAGCAGGCGCGAGAGAGGCGCGAGCACGGGACGAAGCGCGCCGAGCAGGAGCGGGCGCGCAGGGGTCGTGGCGCGGAGCGTGGAGAGCGCAGAGAGCAGGCCACGCGCATGTTCGGCCGCGAGCGTGACGGCCCGCGCGATCTCGGGATCGATGCCGGTGGCGCGGCGCAGGTGACGCTCGACGTCGGCGAGCGCGAGGCCCGCGCGTCCGGCCGCGTCGCCGAGCGCGCGCGCGGATCCGCCGGTCTCGTCGGCGGCCACGAGGACGTTCGCGAGCTCGCCGCGGATGAGGCTCGTCTCGGCGGCCATCTCCTCGACGACCGCGACGAGGTCGCGCGTGGCGTCGGCGCCGCGCACGGCGTGCGTGCGGATCTCCTCGGAGAGCAGGAGCAGCGCCTTGCCTTGTGGCTCGGGGGTGCGCGCGCCTTCGAGGCCCGCGTTGAGCGCGACCACGCTGAGGCGCTCGAACAGGTCGGCGACGCGCGTGGCCGCGAGCGTGAGGCCCTCGGCATGTGCGGCCATCGCGCCGGCGCGCTCGGAGACGCCCTCGATCGAGGCGCGTTGCCGCGTGACGGCTTCCATCAGGCGCGGCGTACCCTCGGCGGCCTCGGTCACTGCGCGTTGCGCCTCGCCGTGCGCCGACCAGAGCGCCGTGTCGATGTCCGCCGATGCCTCGGGCGCGCTCGCGGGCTCGGCTGCGCGCCGGAGCACGTCGATCCACCTGCGCCTGCGCGGCGCGCTCACGACGCGGCCTCCGGCGAGCGGAGCACCGCGGTGCGCGCCGTCCAGATCGCCTCCTCGGCCTCGCGACGGAGGGCCGCGACGTCGAGGATCGCGGCGTCCGTCTCGCCTGCACGCACGAACCCGGTGCGTGCTTCTTCGTAGAGCCCCGACGACTCGATGGCGCGTCCCACGATCGCGACGGGCTCGCCGCCGAGGTCGCAGAGGACGGCCGTGGTGCGTTCGTTCTGCGCCGACGGCGAGAGCCCTTCTTCGTCGATGCAGAGGACCGTGACGACCTCGCCGTTCGCGAGCGCGACGCCCGCGGCGGGCTTGCGTAGGCCCTCGACGGGCGTGATCGAGGGGAGCACGAAGACGCCGCGCACGACCTCCGCCGGCACGAGCACGAAGCGCCCATCCTTTGCGACCGAGACCCTCACGAGCACGCCTCCGCGTCGCACACGTCTCTCTCCCCTGCCGCGCGTCTACCTCGTGCGAAGGACGCGCGACTGCAAGAACTGGTAGATGATCTTCACCGCGTCGAACGAGCCGACGGTGCTCTCCTTGACGACCTCGCTCACGGTGCGCTGCCCGTTCACCGCGTCGAGCACGAGCCGCTCGGGCCGCGCGAGCTGGCCGGGCGAGAGTCCTTCGAGGGCAAACTGATCGATCACGAGCACCTGATCGAAGTGGATCGTGCCCTCCATGAGCCGCCACTCGTCGACGCGGCGGAAGCCTTCGAGCACGAGTGCGCTCACGCCGAGGGTGAGCTTCGCCATGTCGGCCTCGGGGCGGAACGGCTCCTTCGTGAAGGAGAAGCGCCCGTACGGCCAGCGGAGCATGTCGTAGATGAGCTCGCTCGATTGCTTCGTCAGGATGTCGACGAGCTCCTCGCGCGTGACGATGCCGCGGGCCACGACCTCCTCGCCGAGCAGCTTGTTCGAGCCGCGCAGATCGGCGAGCAGCGCGTCGAGCTGGTCACGCGTAAGCGCGCCTTTCTCGAGGAAGTACCGGCCGAGGCGGTACTCTTCGGTCGCGCCGCGCGACTGCACGAAGTCGATCTGCCCCTGCCGCATGGAGATCGTGATCGAGGTGCGATTGTTCGTGACGTGCAGGACGCCCGTTTGGCGCTGCATGCCGAGCACCTGGAGGATCTCGGCGAGCGCCACGACCGAGAGGTCGCCGCTCATCGCCTCGCGGACGCCGTCGCCCGGGTCGAGGTCCTTCACTGTGAGCGAGAGGGTGGCGAGGATGTCGGGCGTCATGGCGCGCGCGACGGCGGCCATGACCGCGGCCTCACTCGCGCGGTCCTGCGGCGAGATGGCGAGGATCGCGGGGACGACGGCGTTCGCGACCTGCTGGGCGAACTCGACGCTGGCGCGCTGCCGCGCGTGCCGGATGTGCATGCTCGGGCGCATGCTCTCGGCCGGCAGAGGCTCCTCCTCGGGCATCTTCTGGCCCTCGGGGACGGGGCGCGGCGAGCGGCCCTCGGCGGTCTTGGCGAGCGCGCCCTCGACCACGGTGACGAGCGCACGCGCGTCGAACGGCTTCGTGATCGCGTCGACCGCGCCCGTTTGCTGGACGAAGGTGCCGCGGATCTTGTCGCCCTTCGCGCTCATCAGCACGACGGGCAAGGTGCGGTGCGTCGCGTCCGAACGAAGCTCGCGGCAGAACTGGTAGCCGTTCATCCGCGGCATCACGAAGTCGAGCAAGACGAGGTCGAACTTCGGGCCTTTGCGGATGAGCTCGAGCCCCGCCACGCCGTCGCGGGCGGTGGTGGGCTCGTAGCCGTTGCGGGCCAGGATGGCGCTGACGACCTTCAGGATGGTCGGGCTGTCGTCGATGACCAGGACACGCGCCGCGCTTGCCATGTGGGCGGCGCAAGCCTAACTCGGGCTGCCGGAGATTCGCGCAGCGAAAAACCGTAAATCGTACCGCTCCGTCCAGCGGTCAGGCGAGGCGGGGCACGCCGGCCCGAAACTTGGCCGTCTCCGGTGGTCCCTGGCACGAGAGACGGCTGTGCCGAAGCCTCGTTCGTTCCCCGCGCCCGCCGAGACCCGCCTCGCATGGCACGAGCGCGCCTTGCGTTTCGTCGCCGTGGCGCTGCCGTTCGGACTCGCGCTCACGCGAGCCACGGGCAGCGGGCAGTGGAGAGACGATTTACCAGCGCTGCGCGATCTCGGCCTGCTCGCGGTGGGCGTCGGAGGCGGCGCGTCGACGCCGCTGACGCAAGCGCTCGGCCTTTTGCCGCTCGGGCCACGGACGTTTCGGGCCGCGCTCGGCGGGGCGATCGCGCTCGGGGTCGCGTCGATTCTGCTCTTTGGTCTCGCGCGGCGGCTGTTGCGGGCGCTTGGCGCCGGGCCGACGCTCGCATCGGGGCTCGCGGCCCTCGGGACGCTGACGGCCGCGCTCTCGCCGGTGTGGCAACGCGAGGCGACGGTGGGCGGCGGCGCGATGATCGCGGTCGCGCTCGCGCTGGGGACGCTGCTCGCGGGGACCTCGATGCTCCGGGCGGAAGGCACGGATGCAGCGCGCGGCGCCGCGCTTTTTGGCGCGCTCGCGGGGGCGACGCTCGCAGAGAGCCCGCCGTCTGCGTTCGCGGCGGTCTTCGCGGTGCTCGCGACGCCGATCGCCGAGCGGCTGCCGTTCGGCAAGTCAGCAGGGATCACGCCGTCGCCGATCCCGTCGCGTAAGGTCGTGGCCATCTCGTTCGCGTCGATGGCGGCCGTCGCGCTGCTTTTGCTCGTGCCGCTCGCTGTTCGGCCGCTCGCGCCGCGGGCGTTCGCCGACGTCGGCCGCGCGCTGTCGGCCGCGGATCTCACGGGCTTCGACGTGGCCGGGCCGCGGCTCTCGAGCCTCGCGGCGTGGGCGCGCGAGGTCGGCGTGGCGTCCTTGCTCATCGCGCTCGGCGGCGTGGTCGTCTCGCTGCTCGCGCCCCGCGCGCGTGGGCTCGTCGCGCCGCTCGTTGCGTTCGTCGCGTTCGACACGTTGATCCCTGCGCGCGCGTTCGCCGCACTTTACGCGGATCCGATGACGCCGGTCCGCGCGCTCGCCGTGGCCGCGCTCGCCGTGTGCTCGGCGCTCGGCGTCTGCTGGGTGACGCACAAGCTGCTCGAGCTGCGCCTGCCGATGGCGAAGAGCGGCGCGGTGCTTGTCGTGGTTTTTCACGTGACGCTCGTCGCGCTCTCCTCGGAGGAGGCGGGATACGTCGCGGATCGTGGCAAGCAGCTCGCGGCCGAGGAGTGGACGGACGGCGCGCTCGGCAGGCTCGAGCCGAGCTCGGCGATCCTCGTGCGCTCGCCGGCGCTCGCGTTCCGTCTCTGGGCGGCGCGGCTCCTCCGCGGCGAGCGGCCCGATGTGCTGATCGTGCCGGAGCGGCTTTTGCATCGCGGGCGCGTGGCGCTCAGCCTTCTCGCGGTGGAGCCGGAGATCGAGCCGCTCCTGCGGGATTACGCGATCTCGGGGCAGCCGAGCGAGTACGCGCTGTCGAAGCTCGCCGACATGCGGCCGCTGCACGCGGAGATCGAGCGGAGCTGGCCGCGGCGGCTCGTCTCGCACCTGACGGTCGACGGATGCTGGCTGGAGTATGCGCCGCAGCCGCTCGGGCCTTCGGACCGCAAGCTCTCGACCACGGCGTCGCTGCAGCCGATCCAGCGCGTGATGGCGGCGATCGCCGCGCCGATCGTGCCGGACACGGCGACGTCGACCGTGGTGGCGGGGACGCTCCGGGATCAGAGCGCGGTGCTCTCGATGCTCGGCGAGCACGACGCGGCGCAGGCGTTCCTCGACGAGGTCGGTCGTCTCGCGCCGGGCGAGGTGGGCCTGACGGGCGCCTCGGTCAAGCACGTGATCCTGGCGAAGGCGATGATGGTCGCCGCGAACGCGCGCGCCCCGCGCCGCCCGGGTCCTTCGGCGTCACGCGTGCCCTGACGGAACGATCGGCTCAGGACGCAGGCAACGTCATCACCTGCTGGCTCGGTCGTTCCGGCTGACGGATCGCCTTCACGCGCCGCTCGAAGCTCCGCCGATCCTCGTCGGAGATCGTCACGCCGCCGAACCGCGCCGCGAGGTAGATCTCGGTGAGCTCCAGGATCTCCTCCGCGAGCGGATGCGACATCGACACGAGCGCCTGCGCATGCCGGAGCGGCGGTACGCTCGGCGAACGGCCCACGCCGCGTGCGCCCATCGCCATGTCGAGCCCCTCGTAAAGCGACGTCGCCAGCACCGCGCTTGCCGAGCGAGGATCCGCCGCGCGTGAGGCCGCGGCCGCGCGTTGCTTCTTGCGCCGCAGCCAGAGCGCCGCGCCGCCGGCCGTCGCGACGATTGCCGCCACGACGAGCAGCCCCGCGCGACCTCGCGGCCCACCCGTTGTCTTCGATCCGCCGCGACGATACCGCGACGTCAGACTGTTCAAGAGCCCCACCTGCTGGCTCAGATCGTAGCTCACCACGTGCCGATCCCAGCGCTGGCTCGTGGCCTCGATGAGGTCGCGCAGGTAGGCCCACACGCCCACGATCTCGCTCTTCGGCGCGGCGTCGGCGGGCGGGGTCGGGTCGAAGGTGAGCCAGCCGTACTCGTCGATCCACGCCTCGACCCACGAGTGCGCGTCGCCCTGGCGCACGGCGTAGAACCGGCCGAAGCGGTTGTAGCTGCCGCCGACGAAGCCCGTCACGTTGCGCGTCGGCACGTCGAGCGTGCGCAGCATGATGGCCATCGCGGTCGAGTAGAACTCGCAGTGCCCGCGCTTCGACTCGAACAGGAAGTGATCGAGCGGCTGCGGATCCTTGCCGGACGGCGAGGCGAGGTCGTACCGATACTCGGTCCTCAAATGATTTTCGATCGAGCGGGCCCGGTCGAGCGGCGTCTTCGCGTCCTTCGTCCAGTCCGCGGCGAGGTTGCGGATCCGGTCCGACATGTTCCGCGGCAGCGTGAGGTATTTCCAGCGCTCACCGCTCGGGAGCTTGCGGAACGAGGGCGTCTTCTTGCGCGAGAGGAAGACGTCGTACTTGATGCCGCGGTCGTCGATGGGCTGGTAGCGAAGCTCGCCCTCGGGGCCTTTGAAGGCCATCGCCTGCGGCTCGGGCGCCACCGTCGCGCGCGTCCGCAGCCGGAGGCCCGAGGCGTACGGCGGCAGGAACATCACGGGCGGATCGATCGGCTCGAGGTCGACCCGCATCACCGGATCGAGCGCCGAGTCCGGCCAGTGATCGTCGATCGGGATGATCCCCGCCTCGGTCTCCGTCGCGCGCTTCCACGACTCGCTTTGCGTCCACGTGCGACCGTCGTACGCGTCGAGCGCCGCGCCGCGCAGGTGCAGCGGGATCCGCGCGGGCGGCGGATCGGGCAGGTTCGGCATCTCGATGCGCATCACGAGCGTCGGGTCGCTGCGCAGGACGCCCACCTCGCCGAGGTCGACGCGGCCCGAGAACCCGATCACGCGGCCCGAATGCCCGCGGTTCAGGAGCAGGAGCGAGAGCCCGACGCGCGGGAAGAGCACGAAGAGCAGCGCCGTGAACACGAAGATTGGCACCGAGAGCAGGCACGTCACGCCGAGGAACGTGCGACCCACGACGCGGCGCGAGCGCAGGATGCGCGGCACGTCGACGGGCAGGCCCGTGCGGTCACGCGCGCCTTGCCGGTAGTTGCCCTCGACCTCACGCCGGAGGTGGCTCAGCACGAGCGCGCCCGGCGCCACGATGATCACGCCGAGGAAGCAGAGCCCGTAGCCGAGGCCTCCGCCGAGCACCGTGCCCGAGATCAGGTGCAGGAGCGCGAGCACGATCACCTGCTGGTCGTGCGCCGCGCCCTTGCGCGTCGCGAGCCGGATGATCTGCAGCGCCGCGGCGAACTCGATCACCACGTCGAGCACGTTCGCGTTCGCGTCGAAGAGCAGCCGCCCGATCTGCAGCGCGAGCACGCCAATCAGCGTGATCGCGTCGAAGTGCTTGAGCGCCGGGTACTTCTCCCAGACGTCGCGGATCAGGAGCGCGATGACGAGCCCGCCGATGAGCGAGCCGCTCACCCAGGGCCCGAACTGCCCGCTCGCGAGGAGCGCGAGGATGCCGAGCACCGCGAGCGCGTCGGTCATCACCCGGTGAACGAGCCCGAACCTCATGCGTGCCCTCCGCTCGTCCGCCCAGGACCGCCTCGCGAAAGCCCGCGGCGCTCCTGGATCTCCTGCACCCGATCCTCGTCGACGGCGTCGAGCAGCGCGAGGAACCTGAGGATCCGGTCGGATCCGATGTTCCTGTCGCCGCGCGCCTCCTCGCCGAGGTTCGTCGCGACGACCACGCCGTCGCCGCGCTTGATGTGGGCCACGGCGCGCGAGGCCACCTCGCGGATGCGCTTCTCGAACTGCTGCGCGAACGCGTCACCCGAGCCCTTCGGCCGCACCACGTCGATCACGAGCCGCACGTCGGGCCGCGTCTCGCGCGCCCGCTCGCGCAAGACCATCTGGCTCGTGATCGCGCTCTTCCGCCAGTAGATGTCGCGCGGATCGTCGCCCTCGCGCATCGGCCGGAGCGCGTACGTCTCGTCGCTCGTGCCGCGCCCCGCGGTGCCCACGCCGCCGAGCGCGCGGCCTCGATCCTCGGGCGGCAAACGCACCGGATCGACGGCCGGATAAATCACGAGCTCGCCGTCCGCCATGACCTCGCGCGATTTCTCGAACAGCCCGAAGGGGAAACGCGTCGCGATGCGGAAGCCCGTGTGCCGATCGCGGCCGCGGCGCGCGGGCGTGCGCCGGTAGGCGGCCACCTGCGCGCTCGACGGGCTGATCTTCAGGAAGAAGCAGCGTTTGTCCGCGGGCTGCCCGGCGCGTAGATCCTCGACCTCGATCGCGTACGAGGGGATGCGCTTCTTGTGGTTGTAGACCTCGATCTCCACGAGGTGCGCCCGCCCCACCTGCGCCCGCGTCGGCAGCCTGCGCGTCACCGTCAGCGTCCGCAGCGACAGCTCGCTCATCACGCTCGACACGACCATCAGCGACAAGAGCATGCCGAGCAGCAGGTAGAGCAGGTTGTTGCCCGTGTTGATCGCCGCGAAGCCCACGCCGAGCGTGATGCCCACGAAGTATTTTCCTTCGCGGGTGAACTTCAGCCGCCGCGGCATCTTGAAGCTGAAGAACGAGCGCCAGAGCCGCGTGAGCGCGTTCTCCGGGCGCGGCGCCCCCGGGGTGCCAGGGAGCGGCGCGAGCGGGTGCGGCACGGGCAGCGGCGTGGCCTCCGGCCGCGTGACGCGACTGTCCCGGGGCGGTTTGTCGCCTCGAACGGCGAGCGACTCGGCCTGCCTCCGGTCCGCCACCATGCGCGCCTCGCTCAGAGCGGGACCGGCACCCGCGCGACGATGTCCCGCACCGCGTTCTCGCACTCGTCGCGGCTCGGCATGTAGCCCTCGGCGTGCGCGGCGAGGCGGATCCGGTGCGCGAGCACGGGCACCGCGAGGTCGTGGATGTCGTCGGCGATGCAGTAGGTTCGCCCGTGCAAGACGGCGCGGCTTCGCGCGGCGCGGGCGAGGTTCATCCCGGCGCGGGGCGAGGCGCCGAGCGAGAGCGTCGGGCTCGCGCGCGTCGCCGACAGCACGGCTTGCAGGTACGTCGCGAGCGACGCGTCGAGCTCCACCCGATCGACCTCGCGCTGCAGCGCGACGAGGGCCGACGGCTCGAGCACCTGCGGCACGGCCTTGATCCGGTCGCCGTCGCCGCCCTGCAGCAAGAGGCGCATCTCCACGTGCGGCGGCGGATACCCGAGCCGGATGCGCACCATGAACCGGTCGAGCTGCGACTCCGGCAGCGGGAACGTCCCTGCGAAGTCCTGTGGGTTTTGCGTGGCGAGCACGAAGAACGGGTCGGGCAGCGGCGTCGTCACGCCATCGACCGACACCTGCCCTTCGTTCATCGCTTCGAGCATCGCCGACTGCGTCCGCGGGCTCGCGCGGTTGATCTCGTCGGCGAGCAGGATGTTCGCGAAGATCGGCCCTTGCCGGAACACGAACTGCCCCGTGCGCTGATCGAAGACGCTCACGCCGAGCACGTCGCTCGGCAGGAGGTCGCTCGTGAACTGCACGCGCCGTAGCTCGCCGCCCACGGCCTTTGCGAGGGCGCGCGCCAGCGTCGTCTTGCCGACGCCGGGCACGTCCTCGATCAGCACATGGCCGCGCCCGAGCAGCGCGATGAGCGCGAGCTCCACGGCTTCGGGCTTTCCTTCGAGGGCCTGCTCCACCGCGGAGCGGAGCTCCTGGAGCACGGGCGTCGTTTCCCGCGCGATCGAGAGCGCCGACGTCATTGGGGCTGATGCTAGCACGATCATCGGAGGCGCCTCGGGTAACCTCCTGATTTCTGGAGCGTGGGGTACCGGGGCGCCGATCCTTCCCGGCTCTCGGCCCCTGCCGCCCTTCCTTTCGGCGAGGCGTGTGGCCCGACCCCCGGGCCGCATGTATGCTCCGCCGTCGTGGCCGTCCCCGGTCCTTCTCGGGCCCCTTCAAACGATGACGACGAGCGTCGGAACGCCTCCTCTGGAGAGGCCGACGCGCTCGCCTTGACCCCGTCTCCGGGCGGCGCTGCCCTGGAGTTACCCGGGACGAGCGCGCCGCTTTCGGAGCCGACACCGCTCATCCCGCCCTCCAAACAGGGCAGCCTCTTCTGGCGGATTCGCGGGATGATCCGCACGGTTCGGCCGAGCCAGTGGGTGAAGAACCTCTTCGTCCTGGCGCCGGTCGTCTTTGCCAAGCACCTGACCCACCCGTCGATCATCAAGAGCGCGATCGGCGCGTTCGGCGTGTTTTGCCTGCTCGCGGGCGCGGTCTACACGATGAACGACATCGTGGACGCGAAGGCCGACCGGGTGCATCCGGTGAAACGCTTCCGGCCGATCGCGAGCGGCCAGGTCCCGGTCTCGCTCGCCAAGACCATGGCGATCGCGCTCGTCCTCACCGCGCTCGGCGGCGCGCTCCTCGGGCCGATCAAGTTCTTCATCGTCGCGCTCGCGTACTTCGCGCAGAACGTCGCTTACTCCTTCGGCCTGAAGAAGATCGCGTACGTCGACGTCGGCCTCATCGCCCTCGGCTTCGTGCTGCGCGTCCTCGCCGGCGGCTTCGCGACGAACACGCCGATCTCGGGCTTCATGGTCGGGTGCACCGCGCTCCTCGCGCTCTTCCTCGGCTTCGGCAAGCGCCGCCACGAGCTCGCCTCGGCGGCGAACGCCGGCAAGCAGCGCGCCGCGCTCGAGGCGTATTCGCCCCGCGCGCTCACCTTCGCGCTCGCGGCCACGGGCATCGCGACGATCGCGACGTACCTCGCGTACACGCTCGACCACGACACCCAGCGCTTCTTCGAGAACCCCTGGCTCTGGGCGACCACGATTCACCCGCTTTTCGGCGTCGTCCGGTTCCTCCAGCTCGTCGTGAGCCGCCCCAAGGCCGAGAGCCCGACGCAGGAGATCCTGCGTGACGTCCCCTTCATGATGAACATCATGATCTGGGTCGCGGAGGTCGTGTTCATCGTCTACCGGCTGAGGCCCTCCTGATGGCGGACGAGGCGAAGGCGAAGGAAGAACCGGGGAAAGTCCCCGAGAAAAGCGACGCCTGGACCGACCTCGGCCTGACGCTCCCCATCTTTCTCCTCTACCACCTCGGCGTCGTCTTCCTCCCCGTGCGGAACGCTGCCGATCCCGTCACGGCCGAGCTCTCGGCCCTCGCGAAAAACAGCCTGCCCACGTACGCGGGGCTCACGGTCGCGATCGGCATCGCGTTCGTCGTGGTCCTCGCCGCCACGGGGCAGAAGCGCGCGCTCGAAGGGAAACGTTTCGCGCTGATCGCCCTCGAAGGCACGCTGTACGCGATCCTCATGCGGTTTGCCGCCTCGTACATCGTCGGATCGCTCACGCTGGGACCGAGTGTCGAGACGCGCGGCGTCTTCTCGGGCGTGGTCATGTCGATGGGCGCCGGTTTTTACGAAGAGATCGCCTTCCGCGCCGGGATCTTCGGCCTCGGCGCGCTCGTCGTGAAGGCGATCTTCGGCCCTGGGATCCGCCGCCTCGTGCTCACGCTCCTCTGGGCCGGCGTCGCGGCGGTCGCGTTCTCAGCCTGGCATTACGTGGGCGCGCTCGGCGACTCGTTTGACGTCCAATCGTTCGTCTTCCGCGCCGTCTGTGGCCTGGTCCTCACGGCGATCTACGTGTTCCGCGGCTTCGCGCCTGCGGTCTGGACGCACGCCCTCTACGACGTCTGGGCGATGGTGCTTCACGGATGAATCGAACAGCCCGCTCGCTCGCCCTCTTCTCGAGCTTCCTCCTCGCGGCGTGTGTCGCCGGCACACCGGAGACCCCGGCGCGGGGTCAGGGCGCGCCTCCGCCCTTGCCGGAGGTCAAGACGGCGCCGCCTGCGCCGGGCATGCTCTGGATCCCGGGCGCCTGGCATGACGACGGCGTCCAATACGTATGGATTCCAGGTCGATGGGAGTCCCCGCGGCGCTCGACGCAAAACCCTGACGGGTAACAGAGGCCACGACGGGTTGCTTCACCACCAGCGCCGTGCTTTCTCCGCTTATGTGACGCTCGCCGAGGAGATCGCTGCCCTGCCGCCGGCCCTGCTCGCTCGCCTTCGAGCGCGGGGCTTCGATCCCGACCGTCTCGCCGCCTGGGCCGCCATGATCGGCCAGGATCGCGACAAGCGAAACCGTTTCGCGGGTTCCGTTCTCCCACCCGCCGAAGGGGACGTCGTCGACGCACCGGCGCCGGGCGGCCCCGAGTACGCGCGTTTCGAGGCGCTCGGCCGCGAGGCGCTCGCGCGGGGCGAGGTCGCGCTTTGTGTGCTCGCGGGTGGCATGGCGACGCGCATGGGCGGCGTCGTCAAGGCGCTCGTCGAGGCTCTCCCTGGAAAAACATTCCTTGATCTCCGCCTCGCCGAGATGGAAGCCCTCGCGCGCGGGACGGGCGCGACCTGTCCGCTCTGGCTCATGACGAGCGAGGCCACCGAAGGCCCGATCCGCGCCGCGCTCGGCGCTCGTCTCGACACGGGCGACGTCGCCACGTTCGAGCAGTTCGTCTCGCTCCGCCTCACGCACGAGGGCAAGATCTTCCGGGACGAACACGGCGAGCCGAGCGTCTACGCCACGGGCCACGGCGATCTGCCCGACGCGCTTCGTGCGAGCGGACTTCTCGATCGGTTCATCCAACGAGGTGGCAAGACCGTGTGGATCGCGAACCTCGACAACCTTGGCGCCACCGTCGATCCGGTGATCCTCGGCCTCCATCTCGCGCACGGCGGCCCGCTGACCGTCGAGGTCGTGAACAAGGTCGGCAGCGACAAGGGTGGCGGCCCGATTCGCTGGAACGGCAAGAAGATCATCGCCGAGGAGATGCGCCTGCCGATCGGCTTCGATCCGGCGCAGATGCCTGTGTTCAGCACGAACACGTTTCTCGTATCGGCCGAGGCGCTCGCCTCGCTCGACCTCGCGTGGACGTACGTCGAGGTCGACAAGACGGTCGGCGAGGCGAAGGCGGTTCAGTTCGAGCGCATCGTCAACGAGATCACGACCGCGCTCGACCCGCAGTTCCTCCGCGTCCCGCGCGACGGGGCCGCGTCGCGCTTTTTGCCCGTGAAGGACGTGCCCGAGCTCGAGCGCCGCAGGCCCGAGATCGAGGAAGCGCTTCGGGCCCGAGGGATTCTTGCGTAGGTAGGATTCGTTCAGACCAGTACGGATCGCGCAAGGGAGCCACGGATTTGCACTTCGAGATCACGCACGAGTTCGACGTCCCCCTCGATGCCCTGGAGCTCGCTGTCCTCTCGCCCGACATCGGCTTGATGATGGCCCCCTTCCTCGCCGCGACGAGCGTCGCTTCGGTCGAGACGATCGAGCACGTGATCGCGAACGGCGAATTGCGCCGCGTCCTTCGCTACCAGGCGAACGCGCCGCTCGCGATGTTCCGCGGCTACGACGTCGCCCGCGAGGCGCTCTCCTGGGAAGAGCGCTGCGTCTATCGCCTCTCGAGTTACGTGGCCTCTTGGTCCGTCTTCCCGCGCGAGCAATTCCGCAAGTATTTCAGCGCTTCCGGCACCTGCCGCCTCGAAGCGGCGCCCGAGGGACGCGCGCGCAGAACCGTCGAGGGCGACATCGAGATCAAGGCTGGCGTACTCTCCTCGCTCGCCGGCCGCATGGCCTTGGTCGAGATCCGCAAGATCTACGACGCCGAGGCCGAGACGTTGCGCCGCCTCTCGACCTTATGAAGAAGCTCTCCGCCCTGGCCCTCGGGGGCCTCGCCCTCGCCGCGTTCACCACGTCCAGTGCTCCTCTCCACGCGCAGAGCGCGTATGTCCCCGCGCCGGGCCGTCCCGTCGCGGCCGGAGACGATGCGTCGAGCATTGCGTACAACCCGGCGAACCTCGGGTTTTTGCCCGGCGCGGAGCTGCGCTGGACCATGGCGCAGGCCGGCGCGGGCGCGGGCACGACGAACGGGCATGCCTTCGATCTCGGCCTGCCGCTCCTCGGTTTGTCCACGGGCCTGCGCGTCGACTTGCTCGACGTCGGCACGGCGGCCGGCGCATCGGCCTCGCAACGGTGGTTGCGCTGGGCGCTCGCGACGAACCTCAGCGACACGTTCGCGATCGGCACCACGTTCGGCTGGTCCTACGCCGAGCGTCGCGACCTCGACGAGCAGTTCGGCGTGACGACGGGCCTCACGATTCGCCCGTTCACCTGGCTCTCGGCCGCCGCCATCGCGCGCGACTGGACCACGAACGCCGATCGCCGATACGACGTGGGCCTCGCGCTCCGCCCGTTCTGGGGCCGCCGGTATGCCGAGCTTGGCCTCGAAGCCTCCATCCACGAGCGCACCGGCGACGTCACGCCACGCGCCACGCTCGGCCTCGACGTCCCGCATGTCGGCCGCCTGCGCGGCGAAGTCTCCGTGCGTGACCTCGCTGCGAGCCCCGACCTCACGGCGATGGTCGGCCTCGACCTGAACTTCGCGACGCTCCAGGCCGGCGGCGGCGCGATCTTCGGCGGCGGCGACGTCGGCTATTACGCCACCGCCGCGCTGCGCACCTACCGCGAGCCGGGTTTGCCCTCGCTCAAGCGCGTCGCGCGCATCCGCATCGACTCCACGCCCGGCGTCCGCAAGCACGTCCAGCTCCTCCGACGCCTCTGGCGGCTCGCCGAGGATCGCAACGTCGACGGCGTCGTCCTCCAGCTCCGCGCCGAGCCCGCGAGCTCGCTCGCGCATGCCGAGGAGGTCGGCGACGCGGTTCGCCTGCTCCGCGCGAGCGGCAAGAAGGTCCTTTGCCACCTCGAAGACGCGGGCGGCCGTTCGCTCCACGTCTGCGCGCAGGCCGATCGCATCGCCATGAATCCGGCCGGCGGCCTTCGCTTCGCGGGCCTCTCCTCGCAGTACATGTATTACGGCGGTGTCCTCGACAAACTCGGCGTCCGCGCCGACTTCGTCCGCGTCGCCGAGCACAAGCTCGCGGCCGAGCAGTACACGCGCAAGGACTCCTCCGAGATCGGGCGTCAGGACCACATGGACCTCCTGACGCAGCTCGAAGGCATCTACATGCACGACGTCGGCGGCGGCCGCAGGATGCCGCTTTCCACGCTGCGCAAGACCATCGCGAAGGGCCCTTTCATCGCGCCCGAGGCGCGCAGCGGCGGCCTCGTCGACGTCCTCGCGTACGACGACGAGATCGACGAGGTCGTCGAGGAGACGATGGGCGGACGCGCGCGCATCGTCGACGACGTCGCGCCCACGAACGCGCCCACCTGGTGGGGCACGCCTTCGAAGATCGCGATCGTCTACCTCTCGGGCGACATGGTCGACGGCGAGAGCCAGACGATCCCGCTCGTCGGCATTCGCCTCGCTGGCTCGTACACCATCGCGAAGGCCCTCAAGCGCGCGCGCGAGGACGCGAGCGTCAAGGCCGTCGTCTTCCGCATCGAGACCGGCGGCGGCTCCTCCCTCGCGGCCGACGTCATTCTTCGCGAGGCGATCCTCACCGCGAAGGCCAAACCCTTCGTCGTCTCCATGGGCACGGCCGCGGCGAGCGGCGGCTACTACGCCTCCGTCGCGGGTGGCCCGATCTACGCGAACCGCGCCACGATCACCGGCTCGATCGGCATCTTCTACGGCAAGGTCGACCTCGTTGGCCTCCTCGGCAAGCTCGGCGTCGGCCTCGAACAATTCCGCACAGCTCCCCGCGCGGACGCCGAGAGCCTCTATCGACCCTTCACCGAGGAAGAGCGCAAAGAGCTCGGCGTGAAGGTCAAACAGTTTTACGACCTCTTCATCGCGCGTGTCGCCGAAGGCCGCAAAATGAAGCCCGAGGACGTCGATGCCGTCGCGCGCGGCCGCGTCTGGACCGGCCAGCAGGCGCTCGAACGCAAGCTCGTCGATCACATCGGCGGCCTGCGCGAAGCGCTCGACGACGTCCGCTCTCGCGCCGATCTCCCGCACGACGCGCAGCTCGTCGAGTTCCCCGAGGACGACGACAGCCTCCTCATCGCGCTCGCCAAGCTCGCGGGCATCGCCGCGGTCTTCCCGCAAGCGGGCGCCGTGCCGATCGTCATTCCTCCGGCCTTGCTCGACCTCGCGCGAGGCCTCGCGCCCTTCATGGTCTACGACGGGACGAAGCCGCTCGCGCGCCTCGACCTCGTCGGCGACGTCTCCTTCGGCGGCGCTCCGGCGACCGTGGACAACGAACTGCCGTGACCGACGCCGCGCCTCTGCCCGTCCTCCATGCCGAGGACGCTCGCATCACGATCGACGACGTCGTCGCGATCGACCGCCTCACGGTCCGCGCGCGCGGCGATCGCATCCTCTGCACCGGCGAAGCCGAGGCGCTCTTCGCCGCGCTCACGGCCGTCCCGCTCCGCTCGCGCGCGCCCTCGCACGACGACGCGGCCATGCCGGGCGAAGCTTCGATCACCGCGGGCACCTTGCACGTCGCCGGCCTCGACGTCGCCACGCGCGCGCACCTCGACGCCGCGGGCATCGCCCCGCTCGATCCGCCCTTGCCCAAGGGCACGACCGCGCACGACTACGTCACCTGGAGCGCGCGCCTCGCCGGTTTCTCTCCCCGCGCGGCGCGTGACCTCGCCGCCTCTGCGCTCGAACGTGTCGGCCTCTCGTCCTTCCTGCGCCGCCCGGTCGACTCGCTCGAGCTCCCACCGCGCCGCGCGCTCGTCCTCGCGCATGCGCTCGTCGCCGATCCTGCGATCCTCGTCCTCGAAGCGCCGCTCGCCGGCCTCGACGGCCCGGCGGCGGCGTTCGTCATGAACGCCCTCTCGCGCGCGACTGACGGCCGCGGCGTCATTCTCTCGGCCGAGCGCCTCGACCCGGGCACGCCGGAGGGCGATCTTGCGCGCGCGGCGACCGACGTCCTCGTCTTCGCGGGCGGCGCGCTCGTCCTCGAAGGCGCGCCCGAGGCTCTTTTTGCGGGCGTTCGCGTGTATGGCGTCACGATCCGCAAGAACCCGGGCCCCTTCCGCGAGGAATTGCTGGCGCGCGGAATCGAGGTCACCGGGGGGCCATTACGGATGAGCGTACGGCTTTCACCGGATGCCTCGACGAAAGACATCGTCGCGGCGGCGAGCAAGGCGCGGGCTCCGCTCGTGGAGATGTTCCCGATCGTGGGCTAAGATCTGCCCTCGGGGGAGGGCGGATCCATGGATCGGGACGACATCGCGCTTTTTGCGGGGACGCTGCCGGGTGCGGCGGCGTCCGAGGAGCTTTCGCCGCTCGTGGAGCGGCTCTTGCCGGGGAACGAGGGCGCGCGGGAGCTCGAGGTCCTCTCCGACGAGCTCGTCCAGGCCTGGGCGCAGCGAGAGGGCTTCGACCCCCAAGCGCATTACATCGTCAAGGCGCACCCCACCCATTCCGACGTTTATTCCGTCTCGCTCTACGAGGTCGAGGCCATTCGCCACTGGTCGACGCCCGAGCTCGTCAAGCTCCTCCGCCTCGTCCCTGCCCTCTTCGCCCGGTATTACCCCGAATCCCCCGAGGCCCGCGCCCTCCTCCCCGGCTTCGACGGATTCGACTTTCACGCCTTCGCCCGCCTTTACCGCGAGAAAATCGCCCGCGGCTTCGAGCACGTCAGCCTGCTCGGTTTTCCCCCGGACGCCCTTCGCCAAAAAGACGCCCGCGGCGACATTCGCCTCGCCGATCTCTTCGTGCCCACGCGATTCATCACCGACGATCGCGACCAGAAAAAGCCCACACTCGCGCAGCTCCTCGATCGCGGCCGTTCGGCCCTCATCCTCGGCGATCCGGGCATGGGCAAGACCACGCTCCTTGCGTTCCTCTCGCTCCTGCATTCGGATCCCAGCGTCACCCTCGAAGGTTATCGCGCCTCGCCCCGACGTGTTCCTTTTTTCGTCTTTCTCCGCGAATACGCCCTCGAATCCCACAAGACCGAGCTCGCCCTGATCGATTTTCTCGCCGTGCGGGCCCGTTCGGACCATTCCCTCTCGAATGCCCACGCCGCGTTTTTCGAGGCCACCCTGCGCATGGGCGAAGCCATCGTCCTGCTCGACGGCCTCGACGAAGTCGGCTCCTCCACCACCCGGAGCCGTGTCGCCAAGGCCGTCCGCGAATTCCGCGCGGCATACCCCCGTTGCCCCGTCTGGGTCACCTCCCGCATTCACGGCTACACGGCCGACATCGCGCTGCCTCGCAACGAATTCGAGCACCTCCGCATCGGCCCGCTCGCCGACGAGGACATCGACCATTTCATCAAACGCTGGTATCGCATCCAGATCCCGGACAACGATCGCCGTCGCGAAGAACAACAAAACTCCCTCCGCCGCGCCGTCTTCCGCACCTCGCAGGTCCGCGCTCTCGCCACGAACCCGCTCCTCCTCACGCTGATGGCGTTCGTCCACCGCTTCCTCGGCCATTTGCCCCAGGAGCGCGGCGAGCTCTACGAAAAATGCGTCGACATGCTCCTCCGCACCTGGCTCGACGCCAAGGAGCGCCCGGAAAAACACGCCTTCGAGCGCCGCGCCCTCCCCACGGAGCTGCCGCGCGCGTACCTGGAAAAACTCGCCCTCCACGTCCAGTTCCGCGCGATCAGCGACGCCCACAGCGTCCGCGGCCTCTTCTCCCGGGACGACGCCCTCGATTTCCTCACCCAGCTCCACCGCGAGCGCGCCGAGGATGAAGAGCGCGACCTCTCCCACGACGTCGCCCACGCCGAAATGCGCGATTTCATCGATTTCGCCTGCGATCGCGTCGGCCTGCTCGTCGACCGCGGCGGCGGCAAGCTCTCCTTTTTGCACCTCACGCTCCAGGAATACCTCGCCGCGTATGCCGGCAGCTTCGACGTCGACCACGAGGACGAGGGCCGGTTCGTCCGGGAACACCTTGGCGACGGCGCCTGGGAAGAGGTGCTCCTCCTCCGTTGGTACGTCCTCGCGAGGAAACGCGGCGAACGCCGCCGCAAGCTCGTCCGTGATCTGCTCGGCGAAATCGTCGACGAGTTGACCAAAACGCCCGAGCATCCGGGCTGGCTCACCCTCGGCCGCGCCATTCGTGACGGCCTCGTCTCCCGCGAGCGCGACCGGCGCGTCATCCTTTCGGTGATCCTCTCCCGCTGGGCGCAAAAACCCGCTTTCTCGGGTGATATCTTCCTCGTCCTCGACGACATCTGCGAATTCGGCGATTCCGACCTCCGGAGCGAGCTCCGCGCCGCCTGCGCCGATCTCCAGGAAAAAGGCTCCACCGCGGAAGCCCTCGCCGCTCTCCACCTCGAAGGCAAGCTCCTCGGCGACCTCCCCGGCGCGGCCGATCGCATTCGCGCCCGCCCCGACCTCGCCGAGCTCTTACCCGACCTCGTCGTGTTCCGCGACGAACCCGCGCTCGGCACCATTCTCGACGAACGTTCCACCGTGGATCACTGGGCCACGGCGCTCGCCGCGCTCGGCGGCACGGCCGTTTATCGCACCACGCTCGGCTGGCTCACCGGCCTCTCCGAGGCCCCCGTCCCCTTCGAGGCCCCGTTCCTCGGCGCCGCGCGCTGGCTGCGCGAGCGCATTCGCTCCGAGATCAGCTCACGCCTCGCCTACACCGAGCATTACCCCGAGCGCGTCCATTTCCTCCTGCAATCCCCCTACGGCTGGCGCCTCTCCGACTGGACCCATACCCTCACGTCGCCGCTCGCCTTCCGCAAGATCCCGCAAGCCCTCTCCGCGCTCCCGCAACCCGCGCCGATCACCACGACCCTCCGCCACCCGAAGCTCGCCCGCGACCGCATGGGCGACGCCGACCTCGTCGAGGTCCCCATCATCGAGCGAATGGTCCGATTCAATCAGGACGCCCTCGCCGCCTTCCCCCAGGGCGAGCCCATTCCCGAGGACGCCGTCCACCGCATCGCCACAGCCTTCGTCCGCACCGTCGTGCGCACGTTCGCCTGGAGTTTTCCGCGCTCCTTCACCGGCAACCCCAAGCCCACGTTCGTCCGCGAATTCGTCCAGTCCCTCGGCCGCGACCTCCGCAGCGACATTCTCCGCTCCTTCGGCCGCGCGTTCGCGCAGAACTTCGTGCGTGATTTCTTCCGCACGCTCGGCCGCTCGTTCCTGCGCTCCTTCGGCACGGCGCTCGGCCGCGATTTCGTGCGCGACCTCGTCCCCGCGCAGGATCGCCGTCGTTATGTCAAGCTCCTCGGAAACCCCGACGCCTCGGCCGACGCGCTCGACTGGGAAGCCCGCTGGGATCAAGCGCTCGGCGAGGAGGCGCACGTCGCCCGCGTGATCGAACAGGACGATTTCTGGTGGCTCATCTACATCCACCGCCCGAGGCTCGGCATTCACGCCGAGGCTCGCCCGCCGAATTTGACGTTCGACTTGAAAAACCCGCTCGCCCTGCCCGTGCTGCTCGCCGACGTGGGCACCCTTGCGGCGAACGAATGGCTCTTTGCTTTGAGCCGGCACCTCCACGTCCACCCCTCCGACGAAAAATCCTCGGACGAGGCCTGGGAGACGTGGCTCGATCAGAATCCCGTCGATGCCTTCTGGGTCGCATTCGCCTGGGACGAGCACGCCAAGCTCATTCGCCGGCACCACGGCCGCCTCGACGGCCCGCTCGGCGCGCTCGCCCTCGCCCACGCCGATTACGCGTCCCTCATGACGGGCTTCGACCTCGTGGCCACCTGTCCCACGTGGAAATCGTTGCTCGAAGAGGCCGGCCCCGAAAAGGTCGCCGCCCTCCGCGTCCTCGGAGCCACACCCGCGCCCGCCGCCGCTTCCGCTCCCGCTTCCGCCGCCGCTTCCGCTCCCGCCTCCGCTTCCGCTTCCGTTTCCGTCTCCGCCTCCGCGTCCGAAGCCGCGCCGCTCTTCACGTGGCTCCACCTCTCCGACCTGCATTTTGGCCTCCCGGGCGCCGGCGACCGTCATAACCAATCGCAGATCCTCTCGATCCTCCGCGACGATCTCGCAGGCCTCGCCGGGAAAAACCTCCCGCGCCCCGACGCCATCCTCGTCACCGGCGACATCGCCTGGAGCGGCAAGCCCGATCAATACGCCGAGGCCTCGAAATGGCTGCTCGACGTCGCCCAGCGTCTCGGCCTCGCCAAGGACCGCATCTTCGTCGTCCCCGGCAACCACGACGTCGACCGCAGCATCGACGCCGACCGCAACGTAAAACGCCTCCTCCGTGGCCTCCGCGGCGGCGACGACGACCTCGACGACGCCCTCGAAAACCCCGACGACCTCGACCTCCTCCGCCGCCGCCAGGCCGCCTACCTCGAATTCGCCGCCGCCTTCGCGCCCGCCTGCCGTGATCTCTTCTGGTCGAGCACCGAGACCACCCGCGAAGGTTTGTCCCTCCGACTCATTGGTGCGAACACCTCGCTCCTCGCCGCCGGCGACGACGACGCGCGCAAGTTACGCCTCGGCCAGCGCCAGCGCGCCCTCCTCAATGACGCCGCCCGCGAACGCGAGCTCGTCCTCGTCCTCGGCCATCACCCGCTCGAAGACGATTGGCTCGCCGAGCAACGCGACCTCGCTCGATTCCTCGGCAGCCGCGCCCACGCCTATCTCGCCGGCCATGTCCACGACGCGAAGAGCGAGCGCATTGTCACCGGCGGCGGGGCCGACGCGCTCCGCATCATTGCGGGCGCGGTTTATGGCGGACGCGAGCGCGACATTCCCCACGGCCACGCTTACAGCGTCACGTCCATCCACCACGCCCCGAGCGGCGGCGCCGTCCTCCGCGTCCACCCGCGCCGTTTTTCCTTCAAGAACTACGACTTCCGGCAGGATATCGACAGCACGGACGAGGGCCGCTCCTATGCGGAGCACCCCCTCGCCCGATTGTCGCTCCCCCCCGCGGGACCGCGCTTCGTCCGTTGATCATCACCCACGCAGCCTTCGTTTCGTTGGCCTTCGCCGGGCTCGGCTGCGCGCCTTCCGTCTTGGCTTCCGCCGTCGTGTTCGGGGCCGAGGTCGCTGCGCCGCCGCCGCATCCGGCCGTGAAGGAGGTCCACAACGCCCTGTTGTCCGGGACGCGGAACCTTTGCACACAAAGGTGATCTTCCTCTGGCTTGCTGAGGCCAACGATCGTAAGCGACGGTCCGGATGACGCTCAAGGAGAACATCGGGAAGGACCACCTGCGTTACGACGCGGCCGCCGGGCTGGTCGTTTTTCTGGTCGCGCTTCCGCTTTGCCTCGGCATCGCGCTCGCGTCCGGCGCGCCGCTTCTCGCCGGCCTCGTCGCGGGTGTCGTCGGCGGCATCGTCGTCGGCTTCTTCTCGGGCTCGGACGTCAGCGTGAGCGGCCCGGCCGCGGGCCTCACGGTCATCGTCGCGACCGCGATCCACACCCTCGGCTACCCGTCCTTCCTCGCCGCCGTCATCGTCGCCGGCGTCCTGCAGATCGCCTTCGGCGCCCTCCGCCTCGGCGCGATCGCCGACTACGTCCCCACGGCCGTCATCAAGGGCATGCTCGCGGCCATCGGCATCGTCATCGTCTTGAAGCAGATCCCGCACGCGCTCGGCCGGGACCTCGACTTCGAGATGGACATGAGCTTCATCGAGCCCGACGGCAAAGAGAACACCCTCTCCGCCATCGTGAAGTCGCTGCTCAGCGCGAGCGGCGGCGCCGTGGTCATCTCGCTCGTCTCGCTCTTCATCCTGCTCACCTGGGACAAACTCGTCGTCCCGCGCGGAAAAATCTTCAAGTTGATCCCCGCGCCGCTCGTCGTCGTCGTCGTGGGCACCCTGATCAACGAGGCGTTTCGCCTCGGCACGAACGGGTATCACCTGAAGGGCGAGGACGGGCATCTGGTCTCGCTCCCGATCCTCGGCTCGCCCGTGGACATCGTCGGCGAGCTGTCGCGCCCGCTCTGGGCCGCCTTCAAGGATCAACGCATCTACATCACGGGCGTGACCCTCGCCGCGGTCGCGAGCCTCGAATCGCTCCTCGCTCTCGAAGCCGGGCAAAGGCTCGACCCGTACAAGCGGATCGCCCTGCCGAACCGCGAGCTCGTCGCGCAGGGCCTCGGCAACATCACCTCGGGCCTGCTCGGCGGCTTGCCCGTCACGTCCGTCGTCGTGCGCACGAGCGCGAACGTCTATGCCGGAGGCCGCACCCGCTGGTCGACGATCCTCCACGCCTGCCTCTTGCTCGCGGCGGTCCTCTTCCTCGGCCGCGTGCTCAATCACGTCCCGCTCGCCGCGCTCGCTGCGATCCTCATCGTCATCGGCTCGAAGCTCGCGCCGCGCTCGCTCTTCCAGCAGATGTGGCGCGAGGGCCTCGGCGCGTTCGTGCCGTTCACCGTGACGATCCTGGCGATCGTCTTCACGGACCTGCTCAAAGGCGTCCTCATCGGCCTTGCGATCGGCGTCTTCTTCGTCATCCGCACGAACTCGCACGCGGCGATGATCGTGGTCTCGCAGGACAACTACGCGCTTTTGCGCTTCAACAAGGACATCAGCTTCGTGCACAAGGCCGAGCTCAAGGAGAAGCTCGCGGCGATCCCCGAAGGCACGACGCTCATCATCGACGGCACGCGTGCCCTCCACGTCGATCGAGACGCGTTCGAGGTGCTTGACGATTTCGTCGAGAACGCGAAGTTCAAGGACATCAAAGTCGAATTCAAGAACCTGCGTGGGAAGCGCCCCGACGGGGAGCTCGCGTCGGGAAGGGAGTCGTGATGGACGCGTACAAAAAGCTCCTGCTCAGCAACAAGGCCTGGGTCGCCGAGAAGCTCGCCATTCGCCCCGACTACTTCGAGCGCACGGCGACGACCCAGACGCCCGCCTTCCTGTGGATCGGCTGCTCGGACAGCCGCGTCCCGGCCGAGTCCGTCACCAGCACCGAGCCTGGCGAGCTCTTCGTGCACAGGAACATCGCGAACCTCGTCGTCCACACCGACCTCAACATGCTCTCGGTGCTCCAGTACGCGGTCGAGGTGCTCGAGGTGAAGCACATCATCGTCTGCGGCCATTACGGTTGCGGCGGCGTCCGCAACGCGATGACGAACCGCTCCTTCGGCCTCATCGACAAGTGGCTGCGCCACATCAAGGACGTCTATCGCGCGCATCGCCGCGACCTCGAGACCCTCGCCGACACCGGAAAGCGCCTCGACCGCCTGGTCGAGTTCAACGTCGCCGAGCAGGTGCAGAACCTCGCCGAGACCAGCATCGTCCAGCACGCCTGGGCGCTCCACAACCGCCCCACGCTGCACGGCTGGGTCTACGATCTCCGTACCGGCTTCCTCAAGGAGCATGCCCGCATGGACCCGGGCACGCCGCTCGAAGACATTTATCGTTTCGATTTCGACGACGCGCCACCCAAGCGTTGACGTCCTCCCCCGAGGGGCGGGGCATGGCCATTTCCAGCCACCGCATGGCCGCCTGCGGCCATCGTGCCCCTCCTCGCGCGTGCTCTCCTCGCTCGTATGAGCACCGAGCACCCGCCGTCCTCCGCGACCTGGGTCGCGGGCAAGACGCTTTGCATCTTCTCGGCCTTCACGTACGGCCTCCTCACGGCGCTGATCGACGTCCTCGATCCGCACCACCTCCGCAATCCCGGTTGGCCGGGGCATGCGCGGTTTCACCTGTTATGGCTCATCAGCGGGGGAGCCCTGGGCGCGCTCACCTCCATGTACCTCTTCTGGACCGCGACGCCGCGTTCCCTTGCGCGCATCCGGACGGGCGCCCTCCTCGGCTCCCTCCACATCGGCGGATTCTTCCTGGCCGCCCTCTTCAAAAACGCGGCGGGCGCTGAATTCGACGCCGATGGCCGGGTCCTCTTCGGCTTCCTCCCGCCGGCCATGCTGCATTTGATGATCTCCGCGGCGCTGCTCCTCGCCGGCGTCTCGCTTTGCCACAAGAAAGGGGCTGCGACATGAGTGCTCGAACCGTCAGCACCCCTGTCCTTATCATCGGCGCTGGACCTTCGGGCATGGTGAGCGCCTTGTGCCTCGCGAAGCGCGGCATCGATTGCATCCTCATCGAGCGCCGGCAGGGGCTCGACACGCATCCCAAGGCCCACGAGCTTTCCGCGCGCTCGATCGAGATCCTCCACGAGCTCGGGCTCGGATACGACGAGCTCTCCGCGGAGGCATCGCCGGCGGAGGACGCGGCCAAAGTCCTCTTCTGCGACACGATCGGCGAGGAGTTCGGCTGCATCGATCTGCGCGCCGGCAGCATCGGGCGCAAATACCGCGAGCACCTCGAAGCGCCCATGCCTTACCTCAATCTCTCCCAGGTCGAGCTGGAGAAGATCCTGCACGAGCACGTCGCAGCCTCGCCGCGCATCCAGTCGTTTTACGACCACCAGTGGAATTCCTTCGAACAGGACGAGGAAGGCGTCACGAGCCGGATCGAAAACCGGGCGACCGGCGAGACGTTCACCATCCGGAGCCAGTACGTCCTCTGCGCCGACGGCGCGGGGAGCCGGGGCCGCAAGGCCCTCGGCATCGAAATGAGAGGCCCGGACAAGCTCCTCGACGTCGTCAATGCTTACTTCGAGGCCGATCTGCGCCACGTGGTCCGCACCCGCGGCAAGCTCTACTTCATCTTCTCGCCCAAGGCGCCGGGCAGCGTGTTCATCGCCCACCACGTCGAGAAACGATGGGTCTTTCATCACCCCGTGGCGACGCCGTACGAGAACATCGAGGAATACACGCCCGAGGTGATGCAGAAAAAAATCAAGGCGGCGCTCGGGTGCGACGACGTGGAGATCCGGATCACGTCGATGAGCCATTGGCGCATGACGGCGCAGGTGGCGGACCGCTTTCGGAGCGGGCGCGTTTTTCTCGTCGGCGACGCGGCCCATCGATTCCCGCCCACGGGCGGGCTCGGCATGAACTCCGGGATCGGCGACGCGCACAACCTCGCCTGGAAGCTCGCCATGGTGCTCGATCGACGCGCTCCGCCCGATCTGCTCGACAGCTACGAAGCCGAACGCCGCCCGGTGAGCCAGACGAACTGCGACGAGAGCCGGCTCAATTACGAGAGAATGGGCGAGGTCGCGGAGGCCTTCGGCATCAACGTGAAGGACGCTCGATGGCTGACCGAGACGCTTTCGAGCTCCACGATGCGCGCATTGCCCGAAAAGCTCCGCGCCTTCGCCGAACGACAGGCGCAGCGCTACGCCGAGAGCGTCCTCTCGCGGTACCATCGGGATCCCTCGGTGCGCGAGCGCGTCCTCTCGGCCATCGCGCACCAAAAATCCCATTTCGATCGGATCGGCCTCGACCTCGGCTACACCTACGAAGAGGGCGCGATCCTGCGCGACGGCACGCCGCCGCCGCCGTCCGACGACCGCGTGTCCTCGTACGTCCCCTCGACGCGGCCAGGCGCCCGATTCCCCCATTTCTGGCTCGATGGCAACGACCGCCGCCAGAGCAGCCGATCCCTCATCGATTACCGTGCTTCCACCCTGCTCGTCGGCGCGGCGGCCACGGCGCAGCCTTCGGACGTCGAGGCGCTCGACCAGGTCGAATCGCTCCACGGCGTCCGCCTCTTCAAGCTGGGCGCGGCGGAGATCCCCGCTTGTCACGTCGCCGCGGTGCACACGGCCTTGCAGATCGAGCCCGACGGCGCGCTCCTGATCCGGCCGGACGGACACGTCGCGTGGCGACAGCCGCGCGGCGTGACGTTGTCCGTCGCGCTGATCGCGTCAATCGTGCGGCAGGTGTACGGAGCCTAGGGCTTGCCCCTTTGCCGGCCGCTCGGGTACGGTCGGCTTCATGACGACCCCCGCCCCTGCCGTGCGCCCCCAGAGCCAGAGCACCGTCGCGGTTCCCACGGCGGCGCCCGCGCCCTCCGGCCGCCTCGCCGTGCTCTCCGCGGCGGCCATGGGTGCGCTCGCCATCCCGCTGCCGATCCTCCCGGATCGCATCGTCACGCGCCTGCGCGGCGCCCTCGCCCACGACACGGCCACCCGCCACGGGATCAGCCTCACCACGGACGCCCGCCTGATCCTCGCCAACGTCGACAGCGAGCAAAACGCCGCCCGCGCCCTCGGCCGCAAGGCCGCCGAGGCCATCGGCCTCGCCATCCTGAAGCGTGGTCTCGGCCCCCTCGGCGCCCTCACGAACCTCGCCCGCGCCCTCGAAGTCTTCGCCTTTGGCCACCTCTTCGACCGCTATGTCGCGCAGGTCCGCCGCTCCGGCGCCGTCCGCATCCATGCCGAAGAGGCCCGCAAGATCCGCGAGACCATCGACCGCGCCTTCCTGCACGCCTTCTCCCCGATGCTCCGCCCGACGCCGATCACCTTGCCGGACTCCATCGAGGATCTCCGCGACGAGTTCACCCGCTGGATCGACACGGCCATCCTCACGGGCGCCTCGCTGCCGAGTTACGTCGAGCGCCGCCTCGAAGCCGCCTTCGACGAGGTCGTGAGCCAGAATGGTTGAGCGAGACGCGGTCGATCTTTCCCACCCTCGCGCCGTCCTCGGAAAAACCCGGCGCGCCATCCTCAAGATCGGCTCGAAGAGCCTCACCGGCGACGCCTGGGACCGCCTCGCCCAGGACGTCGCCGCCTACCGCGGCCACCGCGCCGGACGCGGCGGCGGGCGCAGCGTCGTCATCGTCTCGAGCGGCGCGATTGCCCACGGCATCCAGAAGCTCGGCCTGAAGAGCCGCCCCAAGGACATCGCCTGGCTGCAAGCCGCGGCCGCCGCCGGCCAGAGCATCCTCATGCAGCGGTACGAGGAGGCCTTCGACAAGGTCGGCATCCCCGTCGCCCAGGTCCTGCTCACGCATGCCGACCTCGCCGACCGCGCCCGGACGAACAACGCCCGCGGCGCCCTCGGCGCCCTGCTCGAAGCCGGGTGCGTCCCGATCATCAACGAGAACGACGCCGTCGCGGTCGAGGAGATCAAGTTCGGCGACAACGACCAGCTCGCCAGCATGGTCGCGCCCCTCGTCGACGCCGACCTTTTGCTCCTGCTCTCCGACGTCGAGGGCCTGCTCGACGCCGAGGGCCGCCGTGTCCCGCTCGTCCGCAGCATCGCCGCCGAGGCGCGCCCGCTCGCGGGCGGCTCGACCTCGGGCGTCGGCACGGGCGGCATGACGAGCAAGGTCGAGGCGGCGCGCCGGGCGACGCTCGCCGGGGCCCACGTGGTCATCGCGCACGCCCGCGAGCCTGGGATCCTCGGTCGTGTCGTGTCCGGCGAGGACGTCGGCACCTTTTTCCCGGCCGTCCCCCAGCGCCTCAGCGCCCGCAAGCACTGGATCGCCTACACCCTCCGCCCGCGCGGCGTGATCCTCGTCGATCGTGGCGCGGCCGAGGCCATCTGCGCGAAGAACCGCAGCATCCTCGCGGTGGGCGTGCTCGGCGTCCGCGGCGTGTTCCAGCCGGGGGACGCCGTCTCCGTCGTCGACCCTGACGGCCGGGAGATCGCGCGTGGCCTCTGCCGCCTGTCGCCGTCCGACGCGGCGCGCGTGGCGGGGCAGAAGCGTGAGGAGGAAGGGGAGGAGATCGTGGTCATCCATCGGGACGACCTCGTCGTGCTTCCGATGGAGTGAGCTCAGGCTGGAGGGAGAGGGGAGGGGGCGGGGAATCGACCGCGGAGGCTCAGCCCTTGGCGGGCGCCTCGGTTCCGTCGACCTCGGCGGCCTTGGCGCTCTTCGTCCGCGTCTTGACGCCCTTCTTCGCGACTGCCGACCGGTAGGTCCGCGTCTTTTCGTATTTCGCGAGCAGGGCCTTGTCGCCCGTCGTCTTCGCGCGGCGCTCGATCGAATCGGCGAACGCGTTCACCTGCCGCTGCCTCTTGTCGTCTTCGAGCGCCCGCGTCTCTTCCATCATTTCGACGAGCTTCTTTATAGCGGGCAAGCGCGCGTCGAGCATCGCGACGCGCTCATTCGACTCCTGGAAGGCCTCGATATCGGATTTCGTGATGCCGGCCTTGTCGCCGAGGACGGCCTGGTTCGTGAGAATCTCGGTGACGACCTCGGCGAAACCTTCTTGTTCCGAGCACATACCCACCCGGGCGCGCGGCGGCAGGTCGACGAGGAAGTGCGCGAACGCGGTGCAATCGTGGACGAGCGTGTCGAGCGCGACGGCTCCAAGGGATTCGGCATGATGGGATCTCCTCCCCAAAGCGGGGGGAATGAATGGGGATTGCGACTCCACGCGCAACGGCGCGAGGAGGGTGGGGAGGATGCGTACGGCGGATTTGTTCGCAAGGGGCGGAATCCTGCTCTCGTGGAGGGAGATGCCGCGGGCGGGGTTGATCGATGCCGCGCGCGGGGTCGATCGATGCCGTCCGCGGCTTCCCCGAGGCTGCCCGCGACTCCCATGAAGCCGCGCGCGGGGTCGTCGATGCCGCGCGCGGCCTTTCCGAGGCTGCACGCAGGGACCACGAAGCCGCGCGCAGGGTCGAGGGACGCCGGCCGCGGCTTTGCAGGATGCCGCGCGCGAGGTCCGGGATGCCGCGCGCGGGGTCCGCGATGCCGTCTGCGGCTTCCATGATGCCGCGTGCGGGGTCCGCGATGTCGCGTGCGGCTTCCCTGAAGCCGCGTGCGGGGTCTGCGATGCCGCGCGCAGGGTGGCGCGATGCTGCTCGCGCCTTCGCCGATGCCGCGTGCGGCCCCTCCGACGCCGCCCTCGGACCATGTGTGCCGTAGCACGAATATCCCGTTGACAGCTCGTTCGGTCTCGGTAAGAGCCCGGCCGACAACGCACGAGGGGGGCTCGTGCGTGGAGGTTGTCGTCATGCGCTGGGCTGTCCTGGTCCTTTCCTTGCTGCTCGTCCTGTTTCCCTTCGCGCGCGCGAGCGACGAGCCCATGCCGTCGGAGCTCCCCGAACCGGCCCTCGCTTGTCCGACCTACGCCGGGCACCACGCATATCCGGCCATGAACCCGCTCGCCAAGGCGCCTGCGCAAGGCGCCCTGTCCCTCGACGGATCGTTTGCCGTGTCGGCCACGGGTTCGGCGACCCATACCATTCCGCTCATCGTGCCCCCGGGGCGGAGCGAGCCCGCCCTCTCGATCACGTACGACAGCAGCGTCGACATCGGCCTCCTTGGCAAGGGGTTTTCCTTCCAAGGGCTCTCGATGATCCACCGCTGCAGCGCGAACCTCGCGCAGGACGGCGCGATCCGCGGGGTCCGGCTCGACCTCGCGGACCACGTTTGCCTGGATGGACTGCGCCTGGTCCAGGTGGGCCAAGGGAAGGACACGATCGGCGCCTTCGCCGAGTACCGCACGTTCCCCGATACGCAGACGAAGATCCACGGGTATGGCGCGCCCTGGAAAGATGGCTTCGATTCGATCTATTTCGTCGCCTACCGGCGCGACGGTCGCATCGTCGAGTACGGCAAAAGCAATGCCGCGCGCGTCGTCTGGCGGCACGGCATCACGCGCGCCTGGAACATCGAGCGGGAGCGGGATCGGTTCGGCAATACGATCCGGTATCATTACACGACGGACGCGAACGCGGAGAGCGGCGCCACGCGCGAGCGCGTACCCGACCGGATCACGTACGCGGGTCACGTCGACGCGGACGGCGTCGAGACGCAGGGCAGCCGCGAGGTTCAATTCCGCTATACCGTCAACGACGGCGGCGCCATGTTTTACGAGGGGGAGCGCATCTCGCGGGACAAGCGGCTCGCCGGCGTCGACATGTTCGCCGACGGGGTGAAGGTCCGCTCCTACGAATTCGATTACGACCAGGATCCCATCACCGATCGCTCCTTGCTCGTGAAGGCCGAAGAATGCGCTGCGGGGGACCTCACGCAATGCAAGCCTGCCATGCGGTTCGGCTGGAGCGACGGCGGGGCCCAAGGCGGCTTCGAGGCGAGCCCGCTCTGGCCCCGCGTCCCCACGAGGAGCGAAGACCCTCAATATAGCTGGACCCTCGCCGACGTGACGGGAGACGGTCTCCCGGACATCGTCACGTCCACCACCCACCCCGAGACGGGAAGGAACCGCTGGTTCGTGTACGAGAGCCTCGGCGGCGGGAACATCGGTGTGCCCGTGGAGTGGGCGGACCTTTCCTATCCGACGGGCTTCCTCGGGCAGTGGCTCATCTCTCCTCTCGACTACAATGGCGATGGTCGCATCGACCTCCTCATCGATCAACCGACGGGCGTAGGCTGGAACTTCCACCACGTCCTCGTATCGAAGCCGGAGCCGTCGCCCCACTTCGAACTCGTCGCCACGAAGATCATGCGCCAGGCGCATTTCCTTGCATCGGAGTTCACGCTCGAGAGCGCTTCAGGCTGGACGCTCGCGGATCTCGATGCCGACGGCATGCTCGATTTCGTCGGATGCGACGACGAGCGGACGTGGTACGGGGGCGTGAATTACGTGGAGGACAATTGCCTCCCGGGCGAAGACTGCGAGCCATCGCTCGCGTACTGGCGCGCGCACCTGTGGAGACCGGGCGGATTCGAGGAAAAAGAGCGCCACATTCCGGCGCTCGACGGCGTGTCTTGCTGGACGATGAAGCGGTTCTTCGGGGCGGTCGACTGGGACGCGGACGGGCAGACGGAGCTCGTCACGGTCGACACGGACGGGACGTGGTGGGTGCATCGGCTCGATGTACCTTCCCTCGAGTGGGAGAGCCGGTCGACGGGTCTTCCCATGGCCAATGCCCTCGGCGTGAATGTGTGGGATGACCCGGTCGCGATCATGGTCTCCTATCCGCTCACGAAGGTGCACGCTGCGAGCATGAACGCGGAGTGGGATGGGCTCCGGGTGCTCTTCCCCGACGTCAATGCCGACGGTTATCCCGACCTCCTCCATGTAGGCAACCTCGGCACGAACATTGTCCCCTTCGTGTACGCCAACCACGGGCGCGACGAATTCGAGTTCTTCGGTGGGGTCTACGATCCCTTCCCGGGCGCCGACGCCTATGCGTTCGGATACTCGCCGTACGCGAGGGTCTTCGACTACAATCGTGACGGCCGCGACGACCTGTTCATGCCGGCGCCGGGATCCTGCGGAGATGATCCGTGTTACGTGGTGTACGAGAGCGGCAAGCTCGGGGAACAGGCGACGATCACGGCCACATCGATCCGGTTCGAGAATCCATACGGCGAGACCGTGCCCCCGCAATATCTGCTCCGCACGATCGATCTCGACGGGGACCAGGACACGGACATCGTGTATCCGTCCCACGACGCGCAGATGGTCGCGTACCGGAACCGGGCGCCGCGGCGCCTGCTCACGACCCTCACGACGGGAAGGAATCCCAAAGACCCGGGCGATACCGGGTTCGTGCCGGATGTCGAGATCACGTATGGTGATCTGCTCGATCACGGTGAGCCCACCTATGCGCCGCGCTCGGATCCGGCGAACGGTTGCACCTATCCGCGTGTCTGCGTCGTGGGTGGCGCCCCCATCGTCTCGTCGTACCGGATGAACAATGGCAAGAACGAGGCACGAAGGTTTGAGGTAGAGTATCGCGATGGCCGCGCGCACCGGCACGGTCGCGGGTTCCTCGGGTTTGGCGAGCGTATCTTGCGTGACCTCGACACGGGCACCGAGATTCACGAGCGCTCCGACAACGTGACGTTCGATTCCGTGCGGAAAACGTTTCCGTTCGCCGGAATGGTGATCGAGTCCGAGACGCGGATCTCCGCCGCGAAGGAGGAAGTGAGCACGTACCTCGTGGAGCCGGAGGTCATCCCGACGAACGGCGGCCTCACCTATTTCGTCACGACGCGGAGGACGGAGAAGCGCCGCGAGCAGGACGGCGACCTCCTCGAACGCACGTTTACCGTCGTCGATGACGTCGACACGTTCGGGAACGTGCTCGAGATGCGATCGTTTACCGATGGCGTCGACCTCCTGAACAAGACGACGCGCACGGTGACGAATGATCCCGCGCTGTGGCTGCTCGGCCTCGTGGAGAAGGAGAAGACGTGCAGCTCGGCGCTTGGCGAGACCCAGTGTCGGGAGATCGAGCAGGCGTTCGACCTCCGGGGCGCGCTTTGGCGGAGCACGCGCGCGTCGAACGACCCCGCCGCGCGGCGCGTGGTACACTTTCTGCGCGATGACTTCGGGAACGTCACGAGCGTGCTCGCGGACGATGCCTTCGGGCATCACCGGGAGGCATGCGTGACGTACGAGCCCTCGGGTACGTACCCGTGGGCGATGCGGAATGCTGCGGGGCACACGTCGTATCACGTGTTCGACACGGGTCTCGGCGTGGAGCTCTCGATGCGCGATCCGAACGCGCTCGTCACGAAATGGCGCGTGGACGGGTTCGGCCGCGTCGTCGAGGAGCACAGGCCGGATGGGGTCGTCAGCACGCGGAGCTTGACGCGCGCCAAGGATGGCGGGCCGCTCGCGAATGAATGGGCGCTGCACGTGCACGAGGCGACGCCGGGGCACGGCGCGCGGGAGACGGTGCTCGATTCGCTCGGGCGCCCGGTGCGGCAGCGATCGAAGGGGCCGGATGTGCTCATGTCCGGGATCTCGGAGTTCGGGGTCGGGAAGTGGATCGTTGCGGAGAGGTCGTACGATTTCCACGGGCGAATGGTGTGGGAGAGCAATCCGCACATCGAGGGCGACTCTCCGGCGGCCGGGCTCGGCACGACGTGGGAGTACGACAACGCCGGGCGCGTGATCTCCACGAAGGCGCCCTGGGGCGCGATTTCGAAGCATACGTACGACCAGGACCAGGTCTTCACACAGGAGAGCAACCCCGATGGGGGCGTCCTGACGAAGAGGACCCTTCTCGACGCGCTCGGGAGGCCGCTCACCGTCGTTGACGCGAAGAGTGGCGAGACGACGTATACCTATGGGCCGTTCGGGCTCGTGCGCGGCGTCGAGCTGCCCGACGGGACGTCCCGGGAGACGGTACACGACGATTATGGCCGGGCCATCGAGGAGACGGATCCGGACCGGGGCAAGACGACGTCCGTTTTTGATGGATTCGATCAGGTCACGGATCTCGTCGACGCGCTGGGGCGGCATTACAAGTTCGAGCACGATGTGCTCGGCCGGCTCACGCGCCGCGAGCAGGGCGGCGGGGTCTCGACGTACGAGTTCGACATGGCGGACCATGGCGTCGGCTTCCCGTCGCGTGTGATCGGCGCGGACGGGCACCGGGTCGAATACAAGTACGATTCGCTCTCGCGGCCGTGGTATACGACGCTCCGGCTCGCGGATACACGCGCGTTCGCGGCGTGGCGCAGTTATGACACGTACGGTCGACTCTCGAAGATCGCGTATCCGGGCGCGGGTGGTTTCAGCGTCTTCCACGAGTACGACACGACAGGCACGCTGACGGCGGTTCGCCAAGGGGTCACGCGGGATCTCATCTGGCAGCTCGACATGGTCGACGGCGCGGGGCGCACCGTCATGGAGACGTTCGGGAACGGGGCGCTCACAGAGCGCGATGTTTCACCGCGGAGCGGCGCCGTGGAAAGCATCTTCACGCACCACGGCACGAACATGCTCCAGGGACTCGTGTATCGGCGCAACGTGCGGCTGAACGTCGATTCGAGGGAGGACAAGCGACAGCAGAAGATCGAGCGGTTCCAGCACGACGAGCTCGATCGGCTCACGTGCAGCCGGGTGGAGGACTGCGAAACCCCGCTCTCGTGCCTCGAATGGAGTGGGCCGTGCGATACGGTGATCGAGTATGACGCCGTCGGCGATATCACGTTCAAATCGGACGTCGGGAAATACGAGTACGACCCCGCGCATCCGCACGCGGTGCAGTTCGCGGGGAGCGCGGCGTTCGCGAACGACGCCGTGGGCAATCAGATCACGCGGCCGGACGTGACCATCACGTATACGGACTTCGACCTGCCGCGGTCGTACGTGCCAACGGCCGGCGGCCCCGCCACCACGTTCGAATACGACGGCCATGGGGCGCGGGTGCTCGGCCGGCGTGGGGAGCGGGAGACGATCTATTTCGGGGATCTCTTCGAGCAGGAGACGGGCCCCGAGGGGGTCGTCGAGCGATACTTCGTGAGCAATGGCGAGCGGGTGGTCGCGATCTTCGAGCGGCGCGGCGAGAACGAGGCGCGGCGGTTCGTGCACGTGGACCACCTCGGCTCGGTCGACGTGATCACGGACGAGGCCGGCGCGGAGGTGGATCGTCGGAGCTTCGACGCGTTCGGGGCGCCGCGGGATCCCGCGTGGGGTGGGAGTGCCGGGGCGTCTGCGAGCACGGGGATGCGGCGTGGGTTCACCTGGCACGAGCAAGACGAAGAGGTCGGGCTCGTCAATGCGAAGGGGAGGATCTACGACCCGAGGATCGGGAGGTTCTTGCAGACGGATCCCATCGTCTCGGATGTGCTGTCCGGGCAGGCGTGGAATCCGTATTCGTACACGTTCAACAATCCGCTCGCGTACGTGGATCCGAGCGGGTATCAGTCCATTCTACTCGGCCCAGCGACGCAGCCCTCATTGCCCGGGAACGTCCTCGACGTCCTCATCATCGGCCCGCCGCGGATACCGAAGGACCCGGAGGCGATGACCGGCATCGTGGCGGCGTTCCGCGCGCATCTGCCGGGCCCGCCGCCGGCGTCGTTGCCGGACTCGGCGGAGCCGGAGGCGAGCTTTAAGGAATTGCCCGCGGTGCAGTATGGCGGCGGCGTGGTGGCGGGGGCGATGATCGGCGCGGTGCCCGGCGGGAGTATCGGGGCGCAGATCGCGATCGATTCGGGCGCATTGGCGAAGGGGACGCCGGACGCGCGATTCGGGAAGGCGGTCGGGGAGATCGGCATCGGGCTCGTGCAGATGGTGCTCGGCGTGGGCGGGTCGTTCGTGGGTGGTGGGATGAGCACCACGGGCGGGGGCGCGCTCGTCGGGGTGCCGATCGCGGTGGCGTCGGCCGGGCTGATCGTGAATGGGTATGCGGCGGTGGGGGTGGGGATTGACGGGTTGACGCAGGCTTGGTCGGAGGGGTCGGGAGCGGGCTCTGGGGGGGCAGCGCCATCGACTCCGGCCGCAAAGGGTGGACTCACAGAAGCGGAGAGGGCCACTAGCGAGCTAGCGGACAAGTTGCAGTTCACCGGGACGACGGCCAAGCACATGGCAGAGGCTGGACGTCACGTTCCGCGCCATACGTTGGCGGAGGCGATTCAACACGGCACCCGGATGCCTGACCCGCAGGGCGCTTCCGGGGCGATCAAGATCCTCCAGCAGATCACCGTCAACGGCAAGTCGAGGACGCTCGAAATCATCTATCGCGAAGCTGACAACACCATTCTGCACTTTCTCTACAAATGAACCTCATGGTCGAGTTCCACCCTGAAGTCAGACTGGCAGCGCGAGCTGCGTACCGCCGAAGCGAGCTAGCCTTGGAGTACGCTCTAGAGCCAACGCCAGCCGCGCCCGAGCGTAGTGGTATCCAGGCTAACGTGGATGCCGCGCTCGGCATTACCTCGCCGAAGTGGCTGGCCATCGCAGACACGCTCGTCATGGTGTTTTCGGGTCGCGATGCCTCTCTTACTGCGTTTGATGCGTACACGAACATCGACCTCTGGACACGCACAACGGAGTTGGCCACGCCAGAGGTGGTCGGCGAGGGGACAGTGCGTCTCTCTCTACCGCCCTCCGACACGGACCGCATCGACATGGGTGTCGTGCCTAGCTTCCAATACTCTGAGCGACAAGCTCGGCTTCGTATCGGCTTCGGGCGACAGCGACACGGAATTCGTCACTACGCGGTATCCGATTGTTTGATCGTTGGCATCGACGATGACGGCCTTGCGACCCTGGAACTGAGTCATCTTCGAGTCGAGTAGGCCTGGCTCGGAGAGCTCCACCGAACCAGCTCGCCAGCATGGTCGCGCTCCTCGTCGACGCGACCTCTTGCTCCTCCTCTCCGACGTCGAGTGCCGAGGGCCGCCGCGTCCCGCTCGTCCGCAGCATCGCCGCCGAGGCGCGCCCGCTCGCGGGCGGCTCGACCTCGGGGGTCGGCACGGGCGGCATGACGAGCAACGTCGTCATCCATCGGGACGACCTCGTCGTGCTTCCGTCCGAATAGACACCTGAGTTACAGTACTGGGACTATTTCGAAGTCCTGGCCGATGTCCTTCTTCCGTCACCCTCCCTTGTGGTTCCCTGCGGTTTGGCTCGTCGCGCTCGCGGCGCCGGGGGTTTTTGCTCAGACTGCCGCCGAATCTGCACCTTCGGCGTCACCCCCCAGCTCCGGAACGTCATCCCCCAGCCCCGAGACGTCACCCCCCAGCTCCGAGACGTCATCCCCCGCGGGGACTCCGCCCGCGGCCGAGGGGACTCCGCCCGCGCCCTCGGCGACCCCGCCCGCGCCCATCGCCCCCACGCCCACGCCGGCCCCGGGGCTCTCGAAATTCCAGGTGCAATCGCATGCTTACAGCGGCCTGCGCTGGGTGGGGTACACCGTGGGCGCCAGCATCCGCGGCGGCGGCGGCTTGTACGGCTCCTCGCTCGGCCAGGGCAACCCGCTCGTCACCGGCTACCGGTTCGTCGAGCGTGGCGGCTTCATCTCTGGCCTCGTGGTCGGCGGCATCTTCTACCTGCTCGGCGCGACCGTCGCGAGCATGCCCGACTCCGCCAGCATGACGACCACCACCGACACCCGCACGAACCAGTACGGCCAGCGCGAAGTCGTCACCACGAATCACTACACCGCGACCTACGATCGGAGCCCCGAGGCACGGCAGGCCGCGCTCGACGCCGCCGAAGCGAGCGCCAAGGGCCTCGTTGCTTATCGCCAGCAATCCTTCGAGCTCGACGTCTACACCCGCGACTGGTTCGGCTCGCAGCTCGGCGACGCCCGCGGCTACCGCATGAACTTCCTCTTCACCGTGTACACGGCCAAGCGCTTCATCATCGAGGGGGGCTTCGGCTTTGGTGACGTGAGCGCGATCATCCCGGGCAAGGACATCCTCGTCGAAGAGAAATACGTCGGCATTCCGATCCGGTTCATCGTCCCCTGGGGCCCGCTCTACGCGCAGGCCGCGCTCGATTTGAACTTCCGCGGCCTCGATTTCGGAGCGCTCTCGGAGGAGGGCGAGGTACGCAACGTCGACGGCCGGTCCATGACCGTCGACCCGGTGCGCCCCATTCCGCTGACCCTCTCGGTGCACGCGATGCTTTGGCGGCTCAACCTGTCGGTCGGCGTCGAGACGGCGCGACCGTGGACGGGCCAGTTCGGGTATGTCGCGACGGCGGGGGCGAGGTTTTAGCCATGGGACTCCGCATGCGACCGCTCGCCGCCGCCTCGATTCTCTTCGCGGCCCTTTCCTTCGCGCCCGACGCGGCGCGCGCCGACGACTGGAGCCCGCGGGACGAGTATTCGAGCGACGATCTCGCCTCGCAGCGCTACGGCCTGGGCACGACCCATTTCGCGAGCGTGGGCATCGTCTACATGCCCGGCTCCATCGTCGATTTCGAGGAAGACGAGCAGAACCCGCCGATCTCGGGCACCGGGTCTTTCACGGTGGCGGCGGCCGTCCTCCCGCTCCCCACGCTCTTCGGAGGCATGGGCGGCATGGAGGCGGATTTCTCCATTGGCTTTCCGGCCTTCAAGTCGTACTTCGGCGGCTTCGGCGCGAACCTCGGCCTCGTCGTGCAGCCGATCTCGTTCCAGCACCTGCGCGTGAGCCTCGCCGTGGGCGGCGGCTTCAATGCTCACGGCTATGGCTACGTGAAGCCGCGCATCGCCTTCACGATCGTGCCCGGCTACGTCGACGCCGAGGCCACGTACCGCTGGATCCCCGAGACCGCGAGCAACATCTTCGGCGGCCGGGAGGATGGGCTCGAGGACGAGGGTTTTGGCGAGCACAAGCTGCGCGCGTCCTTGTTCGTCTCGTTTCGACCGAAGACGGGCAACCTCGAAGAAGATTTCGGCAAGGTCGGCGTGCACCTCTTCTACGAATACACCCGCGTCAGCGGCGATGAAGAGGAGCTCGCCCGCGTCCGCATCCGCCCCGGCGACTACATGAGCTTCGGCCTCGCCGCCGCCCTCTGAGCCGACGGCGCCCCGGACATCCGCCACGCATCGTTCGAAATCCGGGAACCCACCGCCAGGAGCGCTGTCGGTCACACCATGCGCTCGGGCCTCCTCTTCACGAACGGCATCCTCCTCGCGGGCATCTTTGCGGTCCTGACCATCGGCCCCGGGACCCAGTCGAAGCGCCTCCTGCCCGCCGACTCCACCCAGGCCACCGAGACCCCCGTCGACATGGCCGCCCTCGAATCGGCCGCTGCGCTCGCGCCCACCGTCGATTCCGTCGTGGCCCTCGCCTCGGCGTACGTCGACCGCGGCCAGCCTGGCCTCGCGAGCGCCGTCATCGAAAAGGCCCCCCGCGCCATTCAGCTCGATCCCCGCGTCGCCGACGTCGCCGCCCGCGCCCTCTTCCACCGCGGGCGGGCGCGCCAGGCCCTCGCGACCGTCGAGGACGCGCTCGACGCCTGCGACGCCGAGGCCGTCGCGTGCCGCTCCTGGCAGGTCGCCAAGGCCCGGCGCCAGGCCGCGTTCCTCCACGAGGTCGTGGCCGCGGGCATCGACGACCCCATGACGGACCCCGCCGCCGTCCGGGCTGCCTACGAGCGTTCGACGCAGAAGGTCGGTCTTATCGCAATGCGTTAACGCCGCCGGGGGGTGTCCGCGTCACGTGACGTAAGACGCACCCAAGGAAAATCTGGCAGCGTTGTCGGATGCCCCATCGGCGCTGCCATGTCACGATTCTTCTTTTGGTTCGTCTCAGGGAGCGATGTTCGTGAGCCTTCGTCGCTGCGTACTCGGGAGGCGATTGCCAGCGTGTTGAACCGACGCGAACCCCGGTCCTCCCCACCTTCCTCGCTCGGCGCCCGCCTTTCGAGTGGTCTGCCCTGGGCGACGGTCTTCGTGTCCACCTCTCTCCTCGTCGGCTGCAGCCAGCCCACCAAGCGCCCGATTGCGACCCCCGCGTCGCACCGTCAGGCCGAGGAGCGTCCCTTCATCTTCCAGCCGCCCGTCGATCTCGACGTCGAGAACAAGATCAACGCGGTCGTGCGCATCGTGGGCGACGTGACGTGCACCGGCACGCTCATCGCCGAGGACCTCGTGCTCACGGCGCACCACTGCGTCTCGGAGCGCGACGCGGACGGGCAGGTGCAAAACCGCGACAAGGATCCGGAGAGCCTCACCATCGAGCTCGGCGGCGACGACCTGCCCTGGGGCGAGGTGAAGGTGCGCGCGATCGTGAGCCCGGATTGCGGCTACGTGTCCGGCGAAGGCGACATCGCGATCCTCGTGCTCTCGCGCAAGCTCGTCGGTGTCCCCACGCTGAGCCCGCGCATCGAGGAGGCGCCCGCGGCAAACGAGTCGATTTACCCGATCGGGTTCGGCAGGTGCGCGCTCTCGCGCACGCCCATCCACCGCATCGAGCGCGTCGGCGGGCCGATCGGCAAGGTGCGCAGCGGCGACTTCATCGCGGTCGCCTCGGTTTGCCCCGGCGATTCGGGCGGACCGGCGTACAGCCCGAAGCGGCAAGACGTGGTCGGCGTGGTCTCGGCCTCGGTGATGGATGGCGACGACGCCACGGCGGCGCCCTCGATCTTCGTGCGTCTCGACGCATGGCGCGAGCTCTTCAGCGCGGCCAAGGAGATCGCGAACGGGACGAGCCCGAGCGAGCTGCCCCCGTTCCGGAGCTGCCAGCGCTGAGGGTGCATCGCAGGCTGCTGCGCGGCTCGATGCGTCGGTCGACCTCGCTCGACGTACGGAGTACGCCTCGCTCGGCCTCCCTAGCCTCGAGCCGCTCGCGACGCCTGCGATACACCCTCAGAGGCGCCGGATGCTCGCCCGCCGGGGCGCGCTTGCGATACGATCCGCGCTTCGATGCAGAAATTCGGCAAAGCGCTCGGCTACACCGTCCTTGCCCTCGTGGTGGTCTTCGGGCTCCTCCGGGTGCTGCTTTTCAAGACCTGGACCGTGCCGACGACGCTCCGGCTTTCGGCGTCGGTCGCCCCCACGCTCGACGGCGGGGACTTCGTGGTGCTCTTGACCCGAGGCACGCCGGGCTTCGGCGACCTCGTCCGCTGCAAGGACCCCGAAGACCCGACCCAGTACGTGGTCGGCCGCATCGTCGGCGTCGAGGGCGACAAGATCGAGATCACCGGCCGCAACGTGGAGATCAACGGCAAGCGCTACAACCCCGTGCAAGCTTGCCCGCCGCGCGACTACAAGACCTTGCACCCCAACACCGAGGCCGAGGTCGAGCTCGAGTGTGGCGTCGTGGAGATGGGCGGGGGGTGGCATTACCGCGGGCAGACGAAGTCCAGGACGAGCCCCCTGATCTTCAAGGCCGAAGTGGGCGAGGGCATGGTTTTTCTGCTCAGCGACAACATCGACCTCTACGACGATTCTCGTGAGTTCGGTACGCTGGAGCGCGCTTCGTGCAAGGAGCGTGTCGTCTTCCGGTTCGTCGGCAAGAACGGCTGGGGCGACGAGGATGCCCGGATGAGGGTGATCCACTGAGCCGCCACGGACGATCCTTGTTTGCTTGACCCTCCTCGCGATCGCCGTCTAGAACCGGGTGTCCCCGAGGAACGACGTTGGGCAACGAGCAGCACGAGATAGGCATCGTTTGCGGACAGTGCGACACGTGGAGCCCCATGGGCGCCGCGAGCTGCACTGCGTGCGACAACGATCTGGCCCTGTTCGGGAGCCGGCAATCCGTGCTGCCGACGCCGCCTCCGCCTGCGCCCGTGCGCCCGGCGGTCTCGGCACGCCCCGCAACGACGCCCGCGCCGCCGCTCAATCGGCCCGTCGCGCCGTTGCCCGCGCCCTCCCTGGGACCTCGCCGCGCCCCCGCGGCCGGCGCCGTTCCCGCGCAGAAAACCCCAGCACGAAGCGAGTTCGCGGACCTATCGCAGGAGGAGCTCATGGAGCAAGCCCGTAACTACGTCTGCCGTTCCTGCTCGAGCGGTGTCCCCTCGGGCCACAAGTTCTGCGGGAGGTGTGGGGCTGCGGTTCCCCTCGAGATCCTCAACGCGCAGACGCTCTTCTTCGGGGACATGCAAAACCCGGCGAAGGCGAAGCTCATCCTGATCCGCGGCGAAGGCATGGATGGCCTGAGCTTCCACCTGAAGGCCGAGCAGCACATCGTCGGCAGGAACGGGCAGCTCGTCTTCCCGGACGATCCGTTCGTCTCTCCGAAACACGCGAACTTCTTCTACCGAGACGGCAAGCTCGTCGTGCGCGACGAGGGCTCGCTGAACGGCGTCTACATCCGCGTGCGTGGCACCGTCGACATCGTCCCGAGCGACACGTTCCTCGCAGGCGAGCAGCTCTTCCGCCTCGATGCGAGCCCCAAGCCCTCCGACGGGCAAGACCCGGACGGCACGTATTTCTATTCGTCGCCGAAGCATCCGAGCCCGTTCCGACTCACGCAGATCCTCCAGGGCGGCGCCGTCGGCATGACGGTGTGCGCGCGTGGTTCGTCCTTGCAGATCGGGCGCGAGGGTGGCGATCTGAACTTCCCCGGTGACCTCTACATGTCCGGCTCGCACTGCCGGATCGAGGAGAGCGGCGGGAAGTTCTCGCTGACCGATCTGAACAGCCGCAACGGCACGTACGTGCGCATCAAGAGCGAGCGCGAGCTCGGGCACGGCGACTATCTCTTCATCGGCCGCAAGCTCCTGCGCGTCGAGCTCAACACGAACTGAACGGGGCCGTCTTGACCACGAAGACCCATCGGCCGCTGTGCTTCGCCGACGCATCCGGCGGCGCGCTCGCGGCCCTCGGCGCCGCCGTCGCGCGCGCGCTCGGGCACACGGACGCGGTGGCGGCGACCCTCAGTGAGGCGTCGCCGCTGCCCGCCGAGGTGCCGGCCGTGCTCGCGGAAATCGGGCTGGAAGCGCCGGCGATCTTGAAGCTCGAAGCGGCGCTGTCGAATCCGCACACGGTCGTGTGGCTCGCGGAGGGAGCAGCGCCGGTGGCAGGTGCGCGGGCGCTTCCGTGCAAGCTCTTGCCGGCGGACGCGGGCGAGCTCGAACGGCTTTCGACGGCGCGAATCGTGCGGGACCGGATCGAGCGGATGCTCGAGACCGAGCACGCCGCGAGCTGAACGACGCCCTCACCCCCGGCCCCTCTCCCTCGCGGGAGAGGGGAGAAGACGCGCGTGCGAAGTGGGTCAGCGCTTGCGGTTCGCGCGGCGCGCGATGTCGTCGCGGGTCGCGGCGATCGTATCGGCGACGTCGAACGCGGCTTTCACGGCGGTCGTGAGCGCGCGGAGCACCGGCTCGGGGATGAGTTCGATGAGCCGTTCGAGGTCCACCGGGCCGTCCGTGTTCGGGACGTAGCGGTCCATCAGCTCGGCGAAGAGGTCGTACTTGCGCGAGAGGTCGTCGAGCCGCTTGCGGAGCGCGTTCGCCTCGTCGCCCTGCGCGTCGCCGAGCAGGCCGAGGGCGCGGCGCGAGAGAGCGCGTTTGTCCTGCACGACGCGGCGCAGGCGCGCGAGGTAGGCGCCGATGATCACGTCGGGGTACTTGCCCCGCAGCGTGTACGAGTCGTGCCGCGCGCCGGACTCGCGTCGGCGCTCGATGATGCCCGCCGCTTCGAGGCCGCGCAGGTTCGCGAAGATGTTGCTCTTCGAACGACCGAGCTCCATCGAGAGCTCGTCCATCGAGCGCGGGCTGTCGGCGAGGTAGAGCGCGGCGACGACCTGGCCGCCGAGCCGCGTGATGCCGGGGAACGAGGCGGCGATCTCCGCGCCCACGCCTTCGAGCAGCGCCTTTCGTGCGGCGACGACACGTTCGTCGGGCGTGCTCGGTTCTCCGTCCGGGTCTGGCCTGCGAGAGGTCATCGCGGGCGCCAATGTAGCGTCAGGAGTCGTCCATGCACAGGGACGCGTGTTTGCCGCGGGGCACGCCCTGGATGAACTCGACGGGGCATGCGAAATCGAGGACCGGGCCCGAGGGCTTCTTCAGCATCTCGCCGATCTCGATGGCGCTCGCCTCGGACCAGTCGCGCGCGCCGTCGAAGCGAGCGCGGATGATGCCGTTCTTGTCGATGACCCAGGTCTCGGGGAAGAGCTTCGTGCCGTAGCGGCCTCCGACGATCTCCGAGTCCGCGTCGAAGAGCACGGGGAAGGGCGGATCGCCGTCGAGCAGCACGCGCAAAAGGTCACGTACCTTCGTGCGGTCCTCGTCGATCGTCACGGTCACGAGGACCATGTCCTTGCGGCCGTGGAGCACGCGCGCGAGCGTGGCGAGCGAGGGCATCTCCTCTTTGCAGGGGCCGCACGTCTCGGTCCAGAAGTTGAGGAAGACGATCTTGCCGCGGAACGACGAGAGCCGGACGGGTTTGCCGTCGAGGTCGGGCAGCTCGAAGTCGGGCGCGAGACGATCGCGGCCGGCGTACGCGGGGCCGAGGCCACACATCGCGGTGCAGCTCGCGCGGACCTGATCGTTCTTCGCGGCGGTGACGAAGCCGAAGACGGCGACGGCCGCGGCCACGATGAAGAAGATCTGCAGGAGCGTGGACGACTTCATGCCTCGACCTCCATAGCGCACGGGCGCCCCTCCGCCCACATGCTCAAGGCGTCTCCTCGCGGAGCAGCCGCAAGAGCCGCGCCTCGTCGACGCGGTGCTTCATGATTTTACGCCCATCGAGCTCCACGACGGGCACGTCCCAATCGTAGGCGGCGCGCTTCTCGGCTGGGGCCTCGTGGTCGAGGTCCAGGACCACGAGCTCGAAGGGCTCCGTGCGGCGCACGCGTTCGAGGGCCTCTTCGGCCACGTCGCAGAGGTGACATCGCACCCGCGTGTACAGGGTGATCGTCTTCATGCGCTGGCGACGATGGAGAGGCTCTTCTTCGGCTTCTTCGGGGTGAGCGCCTCGAACGCGCGCTTGTAAGCGGCGAAGGCGCCGCCGCCATGCACGGCTTCGAGCACCGCGCGGCCCTCGGCCTCGCCGCCTTGCGCGAGCACGGCCTCGACCCAGGCCCACTTCGCGCTCGTCGAGCGCACGTCCGCGCGGCCCTTGAGGCCGCGGCGCAGCCGTTCGAGCCGCGCGTTCACCACGTCGATGCCCGCGAACGGCGCGTGCGCGAGCGGCGTGTTGCGCTTCGGGCAGAAGGGCGCGATGCCGAGCGCGATGGGGACCTTTTGCGAGAGCTCCGTGACGAAGCGGACGCACTCGTCCACGTCCTCGTCCTCTTCGCCGGGCACGCCGATCATCAGGTAGAGCTTCATGCGCGGCATGCCGTGCTTGCGCGCCATCTCGGCCGCGCGCTCGAGGTGGCGGATGCGCGCGCGCCGATCGAGGATCTCGCGCACGCGCTCGCTCGTGCCGTCCATCGCGGTCGTGAGCGTTCGGTAGCCGGCCAGCTTGAGCGCGCCGACGAACTCGTCGGAAAGCTTGTCCGGGCGCAGGCTGGAGAGGCCGACCTCGCAGCCGCGTTCGGCGAGGGGGCGGACGATCTCCACGATCTTCGGGTGATCGCTGACGGCGGCGCCGACGAGGCCGATGCGACGCGCGTCTTCGGGGATGAGGCCGAGAATTTTTTCCTTCGGGACGATGCGCATGCCGCCGTTCGTCGAGCGGCGCATCACGCAGTAGGCGCAGCCGCGCGAGCAGCCGCGCTCGGTCTCGATCAAGAACATGTTCGAGAGCTCGGTGTCGGGCGTGCGGATCGGCGCCCACGCGGGGAGGAGCTCGTCGTCGCACTGCGCGATGCCGGGCATGGAGGCGCCGTGGCGCGAGGGGACGAAGACGTGCGGGGTCTTCGCGAGCGCATCGAGCGCGGCCTCGCGCGAGGGCGTGTCGCGCAGGATTCGAAGAACCTCGACCGCGAGCGTGTCGGCTTCGCCCATGACGATGGCGTCGGCGAAGGCCGCGAGCGGCAGCGGGTTCGAGTTCGTCAGCGGGCCACCCGCGAGGATGAAGGGATCCCGCGACGAACGCTCTTCGCGGAGCGGCTTGATCCCCGAGGCTTCGAGCAGGCGCACGACGCCCGCGGTTTCGAGCTCGTAGGCGACGCTCATGGCGATCACGGGGTAGTCGCGGAGCGGGCGGAGCGACTCGTACGTGAGGGGGACGGCGCGCGGGCCGTGCTCGTCGTCGGGCAGGAACGCGCGATCCGCGGCCATGTCGGGCTCGTGCTGGATCGACTTGTAGACCTGCAAGAAGCCGAGCGAGCTCATGCCCGTGCGGTAGGGCGACGGGTAGGCGAGCGCGACGCGCCAGGGCGCGTGTTTGTCGAGGCGTCCGACCTCCTCGGCGAGGCGCCGCCGGATGGTCGCCACGGTGACGTCACGTGACATTCGGAAAGAGACTCCTTCAGCAGGCCCGGTGGCGCAAGCGATCCCAGCCGATTTCATCACGGAAACACCCGAGATCCCCGCGTCAGCGGGCGGAGGGGCGTGAGAGGTGCACGGCCTCGCCGTTGGTCTCCCAGACGACGTCGCCGCCCCGGTCGGTCCGGGCGATGGTGATGGCGCGCGCGCCGAGCGAGGCGAGGACGCCGGGGTCGGGGTGGCCGTAGCGGTTGCGCACGCCGGAGCAGACGAGGGCCACGCTCGGGCGAACGGCGTCGAGGAAGGGCGGCGTCGTCGAGGTGCGGCTGCCGTGGTGGCCGAGCTTGAGGAGATCGGCGCGGAGCGCGGCAGGGTGTTTTTGGATGAGCGCGCGCTCGGCTGCGGCCTCGGCGTCGCCGACGAGAAGCGCGGCGTGGCTACCGTAGGTGATGCGCAGGACGAAGGAGTTGTCGTTCGCGCTCTCGTCGGGGACGAACCCGGGGCAGGGGGCGAGGACTTCGACGGTCGCGCCGCCGATCACGTGTTTGCCGCAGAGCGTGTCGGGCCTGCGAATGGGAATGTTACGGTGGCGTAGGTTCGCGAGCATCGCGGCGTACGTCGGTCCGGCGCCGTGGTCCTCGCCCTGGCCCGTGTCCCAGAGCTCGCCGACGTCGATCGCGGGGAGCGTGGAGATGAGCCCGCCGAAGTGATCCGGGTGCGGGTGCGAGAGGACGACGATGTCGACGCGTTCTTTGCGGAGCGCGCGCAAGACGGGGAGCACGACACGCGCGCCCGTGTCGACGGGGCTTCCCATGAAGCCGCCGCCGTCGATGAGCATGGTTTTTCCGTCGGGCAGATCGACGAGGATCGAATCGCCCTGGCCCACGTCGAGGGCGCGCACGCGCAGCAGTCCTTTTGAGCTCCCAGCATATGCAGCGCACTGCTCCAGCACGAGGAGCGCGGCAAACCCGAGCGCGAGGGCGGTGCCGCGGCGAAGAGCGTCCTTTGCGAGGGCCGCCGCGAGCGCGGCGATGGCCACGGCCGCGAGCTGCGAAGGCGTGGGCGGCGGGAAGGTGACGATCCCGCCGAGATCACTCGTCACGCGGGCGACCGCGCGCACGGCGATGAGCGCGCCCGAGCCGAGGAGCGCCGCGCCACGCTCGACCGGAGGTGCCCATGCGAGCGCGGCGTGCAGGAGGCACACGGGCAGCGCCGCGAGCTCGCCGATCGGCGCGGCGACGAGGTTCGCGAGGATGCCGAGCAGCGGCAAGGAAGGCGTCATCATCGCGAGGAACGGCGTGCAGCCGACCATCGCGGCGAGCGTCGTGGCGATGGGGCGGAGCACGGCGCGGACGGGCGCGGGGCCACGCACGAGCCGTTCCGCGATGGGTCGATCGAGCCCGAGCAGACCCGCCGTCGCCGCGGCGGACAGGACGAACGACGGGTCGCTGCCGACGAGCGGGTCGAGGATCGCCGCGAGGAGGAGCGATCCGCCGAACGCGCGCACGCCGCTCGGGCGACGGCCGAGCGCGCGCACGAGCATCACGACGGAGAGCATGCCGGCGGCGCGTAGAGCCGAGCCGCTGCCGCCCGCGAAGTCTGCGTAGAGCCACGACGTGGGGATCGCGAAGGCCGCGGAGAGGCGACCGACGTCGAAGCGCGCCGAGAGCGGCGTGACGCGCAGGAGCAAAGCGCGCGCGGCGGCCGCGAGGCCCGCGACGGCGAGGACGAGGTGCGTGCCGGAGACCGCGAGCAGGTGGGACAAACCGCTGCGGCGGAAGGCTTCGTTGTCGGCCTCGTGAAGATCCGTCTCGCCGAGGACGAGGGCGCGCGCGAGCGGCTCGGCTTCGGGGTGGAACGTCGCCTCGATGCGGCGGCGCACGTGGGCGCGGGCGCGATCGATCCAGGTGGTGATGCCCTGGCCGCGAGAGACGCGTTCCAGATCGACGAGACCCCCCGACGCGGCGACGCCGCTCCGCGCGATGGAGGGACGCGGGTCGGGAAGGCTCTCGTTCAGGAAGAGATGGACCGGGGCGAGGTCCGCGACGAGACGCACGCGATCGCCACGCGCGAGATCCTCGGGCGCGCCGTGGAGCCGCGCGCGGAGCGGCTCGGCGAGCGAACCCCGTTCGCAGGCAGCCTCGAAAAACTCGACCTCGATGCGAGCCTGGCCGCGTTCTTCTTCCGGAGGCGTGGGTTCACGCTGCACCACCGGCGAACGCAGCACGATGGCTTCTCCTTCGCATCGACCTGGGGGCCCGAGCGCCTCGGTCACGCGCGCGTGCAAGGCCGCGGCCTCGTCGATCGCCGCGCGGGCACGCAGCGCGCCGAACGCAAGCACCAGCGCGAGGCCCACGAGCGCCCACCGTTCGAGGTGACGGCGCAAGAGGAAGAGCGAGATCACGGCCGCAAGCGCGGCGGGAAGTGGCGCGCGTGCCAGGGCGGAACCCGCCGCGAGCGCGAGAGCGGTGAGCAGCAGCTTGTCGGTCACGTACCGCGATGCAGCAATCGCCGGGCCGCCCTCGAATCGGCCGGAATTCCGCGCGATCGCTCACCCAAAACCCTGGCGCCGCCATGGCGGGCCCCGGCGCCCGCCACCTTGGCGAAGGCGCGTCACGCGCCCTCTCCCCTACGTGATGCAATCGGATTGCAGGATTCCGCGCCGCGTAAAACGCACGTGTCGCGCTGCATCGACGCACAGAGAACGCGTGCGCGTCCGGAGTCGCCTTCCTACAATGGCGCCTCCTTCGCGCGTGCTCTCCCGATGCATCGTGGTGCACGCGCCTGCCGCTCCCTGGAGGTCGCCGATGTCCCCGTGTCCGCCCCGCGCTCGTTTTGCCTTGTTGTTTGGCGCTCTCGCGCTCATCGCCGGCTGCGGCGACGTGTCGCAACCTGCGCCCGAGGGCGCCGTCGGAGAAGCGGAGCTCGACATCAGCGGCGGCTATGCGGATGACAAGGACACCGCGGTCGTCGGGATTTACGCGACGAACCTCGGCGGCATCTGCACCGGCTCGCTTCTCGCGCCGAACCTGGTGCTCACGGCGCGCCACTGTGTGTCGCAGATCAACAACAACGAAGGCACCGTCGAGTGCGGCGTCACCAAGTTCGCTCCCCCCGCCGCGCCGAGCAGCTACCTCGTCACGACCGGCCCCGAGCTCTCCCAGGATCCCTCCGTTTACCGGGCCACGAAGGAGGTCGTGCTCCTTCCCGCAGGCGACGACTTCTGCGGTCAGGACCAGGCGATCCTGATCCTCGCGGAGAACATCCCCGAGGCGGAAGCGAAGCCGCTCGTGCCCCGCGTCGACGAGCCGCTCGTCAACGGCGAAAAATACTCCGCGATCGGGTTCGGCGCGACGGACGGCGCGGGCAACGGCGCGGGCGCGCGTCGCCGCCGCGACGACCTCACCGTCACCTGCGTCGCCGACGAGTGCCCCGATTTCCAGGTCAAAACGACCGAGTGGATGGGCAACGCCGGCGTCTGCCAGGGTGACTCCGGCGGACCCGCGATCGACGCGAAAAACCGCGTGATCGGCGTGACCTCGCGCGGCGGCTTCAACTGCTCGACCCCGATCTACGGCTACGTGAAGGCGTGGGATCAGTGGATCAAGGACACGGCGATCAAGGCCGCGGAGATGGGCGGTTATCCCGTCCCGGCGTGGGCGAACGGCGCCCCCACGAACCCCGACTACTCGTACACGCCCGGCGACGCCTGCAATGAGCCCTCCGACTGCGCCTCGGGCCGCTGCGTGAACGACGGCAACGAGCAGTACTGCACGCGCCTCTGCAACGAGCAGGCGCCGTGCCCCGAGGGCTGGTACTGCGACAGCGACAGCAACGGCCAGGGTGTCTGCTTCAAGAAAGAAGGCTCGGCGTCGGGCGGCTGGGGCGAGGAGGAGGAGGGCCCGCAGCTCTCGAACGAGAGCTCCTGCAGCGTGAACGCCGATCCGACGAAGCCCGTGCCCTGGCGCGGCGGCATCTTCGCGCTCGCGCTCGTCGCGCTCGGTCTGCGGCGCCGCACGCGGTGAAGCGCCGCTCGTTCCATCTCGCGCTCGTCGCGCTCGCCTTCTCCGCGTGCTCACGCGGCTCCGGCAAGGACAAACCTCTTCGCGTCGTGTCGCTCTCGCCGAGCACGACGGAGACGATGTTCGCGATCGGGGCCGGAGGCTTGCTCGTCGGGCGCTCGCGGTACTGCGACTACCCGAAAGAAGCCGAGGCACTGCCCGTCGTCGGTGGCTACGCCGATCCGAACGTCGAGGCGATCGTCGCGCTCGCGCCCACGCTCGTCGTCGGCGCGCGTGGCCCCGCCGGGCCCGTGCTCGAAGAGGGGCTGCGCGCGCACGGCATCGACACGTTTTTCCCCGAGACCGAGTCGCTCGACGGCATCACGCGCATGATCGAAAAGCTCGGCCGCCGCGTGGGCCACGAGGCCGAGGCGAAACGTGTCGCGCAAGGCATCGAGGACAAACGCAAGGCGCTCGCCGCGCTCGTCGCCGGAAGGCCCAAGAAGCGCGTGCTGTTCGTGTTCGACGCGTCGCCCATCGTCGTCGCCGGCCCCGGCAGTTTTCCCGACGAGCTCGTGCGCCTCGCGGGCGGCGAGAACGTCATCACCCGCGGCGGCGCCTACCCGACGATCGGACTCGAGCATCTGCTCGCGCTCGATCCGGATGTCCTGCTCGACGGCGCCTCCGACATGCGCTCCACCAAGACGCTGCGCGAACGCGTCGAGAACGCCCCCGGCTGGCGCGAGCTCCGCGCCGTCCAGAAAGGCCAGATCCGCGTCGTCGGCTCTGACGTCTTGCGCCCCGGCCCCCGCATCGGTGATGGACTCTTCGCCGTCGCCCGCGCCATCCACGGCGAGGACCTCGCGCCACCCCCATGACCCGTTCGCCCGCCCGCGTCCGCGCCGATGCCCTCCTCGTCACCCTCGGCCTCGCCGAGAGCCGCGCCCAAGCGCAGGCCCTCATCATGGCCGGCAAGGTGACTTGTAGCGATGCGCGCGTGGACAAACCCGGCTCGCTCCTCGCGCCGGACGCACCTCTCCGCGTCGCCTCCCCGCCGCGCTTCGTCTCCCGCGGCGGCGACAAGCTCGACCACGCGCTCACGTTCTTCGTCGACAAGGGCCTCGACGTTGCCGGCCGCCGTTGCCTCGACGTCGGCGCCTCCACGGGCGGCTTCACCGATTGCCTGCTCCAGCGCGGCGCCGCGCTCGTCGTGGCCGTCGACGTCGGCTACGGACAGCTCGCCGAGAAGCTCCGTGCCGATCCACGCGTCGACGTCCGCGAGCGCGTGAACGCGCGCGAGCTCAGTCGCAGCGACTTGCCCGCGGGCGTCGACCTCGTCGTCGTCGACGCCTCGTTCATCGGCATCGGCAAGCTCATCGGCGCGATCGCGGCTTTGCTCGAGCCGGGCGCGGATCTCGTCGCCCTCGTAAAGCCGCAGTTCGAGGCGGGTCGGGAGGCTGTCTCGCGCGGACGGGGCGTCATCCGGGATGAAGAGACGCGGCAGGCCGCGATCGCCGCGGCGCGTCGGGCTGTCGAGGAGGGCGGGTTCGAGGTCGTTGCCGAGGTCGACAGTGCGGTTGCCGGCCCAAAAGGCAACGTGGAGCGGTTCGTCTGGGCGCGCCGTCGCGCCGGCTGATCCCGAGGCCGCGCGTGCTCGGGGCTGACGACATGCGGCGATGATGGTACTCATCGGCGCGGCACGGGCATCGCGCGGTTTTCGCGGCCCTTGCCGGCGAGGAGAGGTCGATGCTCGGACGACGGCGTTGGGTGATGGCGATCGTGGCCCTCGGCGTGAGCGCGCTGGGGCTGGCCGCGTGTTCCACCCAGAAAGACGCGCCGCAGAAGGATGCCGCGGGCAAGGATCCGAGCGTCCCCGCGGCGGCCGAGCCCTGGAAGGTCGGCGCGTACCTGAGCCTGTCGGGCGCCGAGACGCAGTTCGGCATCGAGACCAAGGAAGGCATCGAGCTCGCGGTCGACGAGGTGAACAAGAAGGGCGGCGTGAAGGGCCGGCCCGTGAAGGTCCTCTACGAGGACAACAAGTCGAACCCGCAGGAGACGAACAACAAGGTCCTGCAGCTCATCACGCGGGACAAGGTCGTCGCGCTGCTCGGCGAGGTCGCCTCCTCGCGCTCCACGATCGGCGGCATCGTCGCGAACAAGCACAAGATCCCGATGATCACGTCCTCGGCGACGGCGCCCGAGGTCACGCAGATCGGGCCCTTCGTCTTCCGCGTCTGCTTCACGGACGACACGCAGGGCCAGATGGGCGCCGAGTTCGTGGTGAAGACCATGGGCAAGAAGCGCATCGGGATCCTCTACGCTTCCGACGACGTCTACTCGTCGGGCCTCGCCGCGCAGTTCCGCGACGCGGCGAAGAAGCTCGGCGGCGAGATCGTCGTGGAGAAGAGCTTCATCAAGACCGAGACGAACTTCACCACGTACATCAACGAGATCCGCGACGCGAAGCCGGAGCTCGTCTACGCGCCGATCTACTACAACGCGATGGTCCCGATCGCGCGGCAGGCGAAGGCCGCGGGCATGCCGGGCAGCATGTTCGTCGGCGGCGACGGCTGGGACGCCGAGACGTTGCTCCAAGACGCGGGCGAGGAGATGGAGGGCGCGTACTTCACGAACCACTACGCGCCCGACGTCCCCTGGCCGAACGCGCAGATCTTCCTCAAGGCCTACAAGGAGCGCTTCAAGCGTGATCCGTCGAGCCTCTCGTCGCTCGGCTACGACTCGGCGCTGCTCCTCTTCGACGCCATGGGCCGCGCCAAGGGCGACACGCCCGAGGCCATCCGCGACGCGATCGCCGAGACCAAGAACTTCCAGGGCGCGACGGGCACGATCACCATCGACCCGAACCGCAACGCGGACAAATCCATCGTGATCGTGCAGATCAAGAACAAGAAGTTCACCTACTTCGCGACGGTGAACGACAAGGCGGCTGCGAAGCCCTGAGGCGAGAGGTCGGGTGATTCCATGGCCATGAAGATCCTCAACGCCCTGATCACGGGCCTCGCGCAGGGGTCGATGATCGCGCTCGTGGCCCTCGGCTACACGATGGTCTACGGCATCCTGAAGCTCATCAACTTCGCCCACAGCGAGGTCTTCATGATGGGCGCCTTCCTCGGCTTCTTCGGGATCACGGCGCTCGGGGGCAAGGACTCTCCGCTCGTCGCCGGCGTCGGCGGGACGCTGCTCGCCATGGTGTTCGCAGGTCTGCTCGGCATGCTCGTCGAGCGCATCGCCTACGCCCCGCTCCGCACGCGCGGCAAGGGCAAGGCGAACACCCGCATCACCCCGCTCGTCACGGCGCTCGGCATGAGCGTCCTGCTCCAGAACCTCGCCCAGCTCCTCTTCACCGCGCAGTACCGCGGCTACCCGCAGCTTTTGCCGATCGAGGACACGCGCAAGGTCATCTTCATCTCGGCCTTCTCCGTGATGGTCGCGCTCCAGTTCCTCGTGCACAAAACCTGGATGGGCAAGGCGATGCGCGCGCTCAGCGTGAACATCGAGGCCGCGCGCCTCATGGGCATCCGCACGAGCCGCGTCATTTCGATCACGTTCATCACGGGCTCGGTCCTCGCCGCGCTCGGCGCCGTTCTCTACTGCCTCGATCAGTCGCAGGTCTACCCCACGATGGGCGTCGTCATCGGCACGCGCGCCTTCGTCGCGGCCGTCATCGGCGGCATCGGCAACATCCCGGGCGCGATGCTCGGCGGCCTGCTCATCGGCATCATCGGCGAGATGACCAAGCTCACGGCGTACTCCGGCCTGCAGGATGTCCTGGTCTTCACGGCTCTCATCGCCGTCCTGCTCGTCAAGCCGACGGGGCTGCTCGGAAAAGCCTCGATCGAGAAGGTTTGATGCGCGTCAGGCCCTGACCGACGGGCCGCTTGCGTACTATCCTTGGCCCTGATGATGCGGCGCTTGATCCTCGCCTCCGTCTTCGTGCTCGGCGCCTGCGCGCCAGGCGCTCCGGCCAACTGGGTCCGCGGCGGCGCGATGCTCGACGTGCCCCGCGCACGCTGGGTCGTCGGCACCGCCGTCGTCGACGTCTTCCCCGACGGCCGCGTGACGCTCAACGAAACCGAGGAGCTCACCGTCGACCGCGGCGGGCGCGTCTACGATCCGAACAACGACCCCGTCGCGCTCCTCGAGCCCGGCGGCAAGCTCGTCGGCCCCGGCGACAAACTCCTCGGCAACGTCGGCATCCTGCACGCCTCGCAGGGCGACGAGCCGCACGCGTGGCTCAGCGTCATGCCCACGGGTGAGGTCGTCCGCTACGAGGACGACGGCGGACGCAGCTCGCTCGGCGTCTGGATCGGCTGCAACCAGACCTATCTGCAGCACCAGACGTGCACGCTCGTCAGCCATCTGCTCACGCCGCGCATCGTCGCGCAGTCGCGCAACGCGAATACGCTCATGCCGAATGGCCTGGGATATGGCCCCGGCGGTTATATGCCCGGCATGGGCTTCGGTTTGCCCTACCGTTGATCGCCCAGTTTTCCCGCCTGGAACGTCATCGTTCCGCGCAATCATCCGCGCCCCTGGGCCATCGAATCCGGCGCACGGGTGGAGTCCGGCAGACGTTGGGCTGACCCATCCTCCCAGGACGAACCTGCGACGCAGGCCTGGGAGGCGTGTGGGCATCGGGGGGGTTGTCGGCGCAGGCGGGCGACGCCTCCGGATCAATGGAGGTTCGGATGAACGTTCGTAACATGGTCCTCGCCTCGACTCTGGTGCTGGTCGGCGTGGTCGCCGCGCAGGCCTGCGGCGGGAGCGACGAGGGCGGCGGTGGGACGGGCGGGACCGCGGGCGCGGGCGGTGGAACCGGCGGGACCGCGGGCGCAGGCGGTGGAACCGGCGGAACCGGGGGCACGGGCGGGACCGGCGGGACCGGCGGTGCGGGCGGCGCGGGCGGGGCCGGCGGCATGGGCGGCGCGGGGGGCGCTGGCGGCGCGGGCAGCGGCGACGCGGGCGTGAAGATGATGCCGAGCCTGCGGTTCTCCCACCTCTCGCCGGACGCGTCGGCGGTCGACGTGTGCCTCTTGCCGGCGGGCGGCGCGAACGAGGGCGCCTTCGGTCCGATCTTCAAGCAGCGCTTCAACGACGCTGACGGCATCCGGTTCGGCGAGGTCTCCAAGTACGTCGACGTGCCCGAGGGCGACTACACGCTGCGCGTCGTCGCGCCTGGCGCGCTGAACTGCGACACCGCGCTCCCGGGCACGCAGGACGTCCCCGGGATCGAGGCACGCGGGGGCGAACTCGCCACGGTCGCGGCCGTCGGTCAGCTCGACGCGCCGGCGGGCGTGCACAAGTTCGGCGCGCTGCGCTTCCTGGACGACACGGAGCCGGCGTCGGGGAAGACGCGCGTGCGTTTCATCCACGCCTCGCCGGACACGGACGACCTCGACATCGGCACCGTCGACACGCAGGGCACGTTCGCGCCGCTCTTCACGGGCGTCGGGTATGGCTCGACGGGCCAGTCGAAGACGGGCAACTACGTGACAGGGGCGCCGTTCGACAAGGCCACGATCGCGACGCGCGTCGCGGGCCAGCAGGCGAACCTCTTCACGATCGCGGGCGTGATCATCGAGGCGGACCGCGTCGTCACGATCTTCGCGATCGGCAACCGCGCCGGCCAGCCCGAGCTGCTCCGGCTCCTGGTTTGTCAGGATGAATCACCCCACGCCCAGGGCGCGCCCGGCATGGCGACCTGCCACCTGCTGACGCCGTGAGGCCGGCCTAGCCCCCTCTCCCGCGAGGGAGAGGGGGTTGGGGGTGAGGGAATCGTTCCGCGGGAGAGGGTGAGGGGAGAGGGGAGAGGGCGTCGCTCTACTTGAGCAGCCACCCGAACAGGAGCCGCTTCGTCGCATCTCGCGACACCTGCGCGATCGAATCGACGAGCGGAATCTCCTTCGGACAAACCTCCACGCAGTTCTGCGCCTTCCCGCAGTCCTGCACGCCGCCTTCGCCCATGACCGTCTCCAGCCGCGCGTTCTTGTGCAGCGCGCCCGACGGATGCATGTTGAACAGCCGCACGAGGTTCAGCGCGAACGGCCCGACGAACTGCGTCGAATCGTTGTACTGCGGGCACGCCTCGACGCAGCACCCGCACGTCATGCAGCGCGAAAGCGGATAACGCTCCTGCTGCGCCTCGGGGCTCTCGCGTGGACCCGGGCCGAGCTCGTGCGTCCCGTCGATGTCGATCCACGCTTTGACCTTCTTCATGTCCTGGAACATGCGCTCGCGGTCGACGATCAGGTCACGCACGAGCGGGAACTTCGTCATCGGCTCGACCGTGATCGTCTCGCCGTTCGGCGCGATCTGGTCCACGAGCGCCGAGCACGCCTGACGCACGCGCCCGTTGATCACCATCGTGCAGGCGCCGCAGACCTCTTCGAGGCACGACGACTCCCACACGACCGGCGCGACGTCTTTCCCGTCGACCGTGCGCGGCTCCTTCTGCACCTGCTGCAGCGCGCTGATCACGTTCATCTGCGGCAGGTAGGGGACCTTGAACTCCTCCCACCGCTTCGTCTCCGGGAGATCGGGACCGTCCTGGCGCTTGACGCGCAGATGCACGAGACGCCCGGTGCCCTTCGTCGTGTCGCTGTTCGCCATGGTCAAACGCTCTTCTGCTGCTCCGAGGCAGCCGGTTGCTGGATCTTCCCGGTCGCGGCGGCGCTCGCGGCGCCGGCCTGCTCGTACTTGCGCTCGCGCGGGGCGACGAGGCTCGCGTCGACGGCGTCGGTCACGTGGATCGACTGCCCGGCGCACGTGTAGTCGAACTCCCGCAGGTACTTCACGGCGCCCTTCTGCTCGTGCTTCGCGAGCGTCGTGCGCATCCAGTCCGCGTCGTTCCGCTTCGGGAACGCGGGCTTGTAGTGCGCGCCGCGCGACTCGTCGCGGTTCTTCGCGCCCTGCGCGATCACGCGGGCGAGCACCAGCATGTTCTCGAGGTGCCGCACGAACTGCGCGCCCTGGTTCGCGCGCTGCGAGCCGTCCGGACAGGCGACCTTCTTCACCCGCTCGTCGAGCTCCGAGAGCTTGCCGAGGACCTGCTCGAGCGTCGCGTTCTCGCGCTCGATCGTCACGTCGCGCAGCATCATGTCGCCGAGCTCTTGGTGGAGCTTGTACGGATTCTCGGCGTTCTTTTCGTCCTGGTTCTGCTTGAGGATGCGCGTGTAGTCGTCCTGGCAGCGCTTCTCGGCCTTCTCGAAGATCGACTTCGGCAGGTCGAACGCGCTCTTCGCGAGGCTCTTCTGGTAGCTCGCGACCGACGGGCCCGTGACCATGCCGCCGTAGATGCACGAGAGCAGCGAGTTCGCGCCGAGCCGGTTCGCGCCGTGGTACTGGTACTCGACCTCGCCCACCGCGTAGAGCCCGGGGATGCTCGTCGCGTGGTTGCGCGGCGAGCCCGCCTTCAGCGATCCACGCGCGTCCTTCTCGAAGTCGACCCACAGGCCGCCCATCGAGTAGTGCACGGCGGGGAAGACCTTCATCGGGTTGTGATACGGGTCGGTCCCCGCGAACTTCTCGTAGATCTCGAGGATGCCCGCGAGCTTCGCGCGGAGGAACTTCTCGTCCTTGTGCGTGAGGTCGAGGTAAACCTCGTTCTCGTTGCGACCGGTCTTCGGGTTGAAGACGCCGCGCTTCTCGTGGAAACACGTCTTGAAGATCGCGCGTGACGCGATGTCGCGGGGCACGAGGTTGCCGTAGCCCGGGTACATGCGCTCGAGGATGTAGTCGCGCTCCTTCTCGGGGATCTCCTTCGGATTGCGCTGATCCTTCGCGTCCTTCGGCACCCACACGCGGCCGCCCTCGCCGCGCGCGCTCTCCGAGATGAGGCGGAGTTTGTCCGCGCCCGGGATCGCCGTCGGGTGCACCTGGATGAACTCGCCGTTCGCGTAGACCGCGCCCTGCTGGTAGACCGACGAGGCCGCGGTCCCGGTGCAGATCACGCTCATCGTCGAGCGGCCGAAGATGATGCCGCAGCCTCCCGTGGCGAGCACGACGGCGTCGCCCTGGAAGTACTTGATCTGCATCGTCTTGAGGTCCTGCGCGATGCAGCCGACGCACGTGCCGCTGTCGTCGAGCACGGCCTGCAAGAAGTCCCAGAACTCGAACTTGCGGACCATCTTCTCGCCCGGGATCGACACGCCGTGCTCGTCGACGACGTCGGCGATCTCGTAGCGGCGCACCTGCTCGTCGAGGGCGTAGAGGAGCTGCTGCCCCGTCGTCGCGCCCGCGAACGCCGTGCGGTGGAAGAGCGTGCCGCCGAAGCGACGGAAGTCGAGCAGGCCTTCGGGCGTGCGGTTGAAAGGCACGCCCATGCGGTCGAGCATGAACACGATGCCCGGCGCCGCCTCGGCCATGCCCTTGACGGGCGGCTGGTTCGCCAGGAAGTCGCCGCCGTAGGCCGTCTCTTCGAGGTGGATCTGCGGGCTGTCGCCTTCGCCCTTGGTGTTGACGGAGGCGTTGATGCCGCCCTGCGCGCACACCGAGTGCGAGCGCTTCACCGGGACGAGCGAGATCAGGTCCACCGGGACCTTCGCCTCGCAGAGCTTGATCACCGTCATGAGGCCCGCGAGGCCTCCGCCGACGACGACCACCCTTCGAACCTTGCCCCCTTCGCTCCGGATCGTGCTTTTCGCAGCCATGGTGCTTGAAACCTCAATCGATGACCGGCCCGACGGAGGCGGGCTTCTGCGTTTGCTGGAGGATGTCGACGCACGTGCGCGCGTCCGAGCCCCCCTTCTTGCCGAAGATCTTGTCCTGCACGGAGGAGCCCGTGGCGAAGTAGATCGCCGTGTTCGCGCCGAGCAGGAAGATCGCGACGCCGAGCACCCCGAAGACGGCCGCAGCCATCTGCTGCGAGCGGCGCGACACCGTCACGCCCCACGAGAAGCAGAAGCCCCAGAGCCCGTTCGCGAAGTGAAAGACGCTCGCCGCGATGCCGAGCACGTAGAGCAGCCCCACGACCGGGATGCCCTTCACCGTCGCCGACATGTTCTGGCAGAGCGCGGGGTAGAACTGCTCGGGCGCGAGCTTGCCCGCGAGCTTCTTGCCCCAGTACTCGTAGAGGTGGAACGCGATGAACGCGAAGGCCATGAGGCCCGTGACGCGCTGGAGCGTGAAGGCCCAGTTGCGCGTGGTCTTGTACTTCGAGACGTTGTACTTCGCGTCGAGCGCGAGCTTGATCCCGTAGCCCGCGTGGAAGAGCAGCGGCAGGAGGATCAGTCCCCACTCCGCCACCGCGAGGTACGGCGTGTGCGTGATCTCCGAGACCGCCTTGTCAAAGGGCTCCTGTCCCTGGAGCGCCTTGGCGTTCGTCCACAGGTGGAACACCATGAACGCGCCGACGGGCGCGACGCCCGTCAACGAGTGCAGCTTGCGCAGCAGAAACGCGCGGCGGTTCTGCGCGAAGAGTGACTGATCGGCGAGCGCTGCTTCGGACACGAAAGGACCTCGTCGTCTTGCGGGCGACCGGCGATGTATGGGACTCTAGCCAGGACGTCAAGGTGGCGCGATCTTTAGGTAACTCGCTCGGCCGCTCGGCCAGGGTGCTCGCAGGGCTGGGTTTGGCCGCCCTTGGCGCGGGAGCGTGTGGTGGATCGCGTAACGACGCCGTCGCCCCCACGGTGCCGCTGTCGTCGTCGATCGAGGCGCAGACCGAGCTCCGCAACATCGAGGCCTCGTTCGCCCAGTCGAGCCGCGCCGAACGTCAGGCCCTCGAAGACCGCCTGCTCGCCTTCCAGGCGCGTTACCCCAAGGACGCGCTCGGCCCCGTGGCCGACGTGATGCTCGCCTGGATCGCGCTCGAACGTGGCGATCTCAACCGCGCCACCGAGCTCTCGTCCCGCGCCGAGACGCAGACGAAAGCCGTCGGCACGACCGCGGAGCTCGCCCGCATGATCCAGGGCGCCGCGCTCCGCCGCTCGGGCAAGGCCGAGGCCGCGCTCGGCAAACTGCTGCCGCTCCTCGGCAAGCTCATCGACCCGCACGCCCGGACGTTTCTGAACGAGGAGGCGACCGCGAGCGCGATCGGCGCGAAGCACCACGGTCAGGCGATCGAGCTGATGCTCGTGTGGCTGCACGAGGCGTCGCTCGAGGAGCGCGTCGAGGTGCGCTCGAAGCTCGCGGAGCTGCTCGCGAGCATCCCGCCGGCGTCGCTCGCGCCGATCCTCGAAGAGCGGCGCAAGAAGCACCCGGAGCCGTTGAACGAGGAGCTCGAGGTGCAGAAGACGCTCGTCGAGAGGCTCTCGGACGCGGCGATCTCGGCGCGGGACCAGCAGCTCGCGCGGCGGCTGCTCGGCGCGGCGATGCCTCTGCTCGGGACGGGCGCCGACGAGATCGCGGAGCTCGCGGCGGGCGCGGGCGGGGCGCGCGTCGAGGCGCCGACGCTCGGGCTCGTCTTGCCCACGCGCAGCCTCGAAGCGCGGCGGCGGGGCACGCAGGTCGTGAGCGGGGTGATGTTCGGCCTGGGGCTACCAGGATCGCAGGCGCGGCTCGTGACGCGCGACGACCTCGGGCGCGACACGGGCATCGAGGACGCGCTCGAAGGGCTCGGCGCGGACGGCGCGGCGATCATCATCGCGGGCGTCGATCGGGAGGAGGCGACGATCGCGGCGAAGTTCGCGGAGCGCGAGTCGATCCCGGTGGTGCTCCTGCATCCACCCGCGCCGGATGTCGCCGATTCGCCGTTCGTGTTCGTGGTCGGCGAGGAGCCGGAGCGGGTGCGCAAGGCGCTCGTGGGAGCGTTGCCTCCGAAGGGGCAGGTCGTGTGGATCGGCGACAAGGGCAGCGTGGACATGGCGCGGGAGGAGGCGTTCGAGTGCACGCGCCTGCCGCCGTCCTGGCGCGGCATCGGCGGCGTTGCGGTCTACGGGAGCTGCGTGTCCGACGTGCTGCTCGCGACCTCGGGGACGAGCGTGAAGGCCGCGGTGGGGCTCGACCTCGGCGGGGTGAGCTTGCCGAAGGGCACGTTCGCGGCGACGGCGGGGGTGTATCCGATCGATCCGCGGGCGCCGGGGCGGGAGTCGCTTTCGGCGTGGATGCGGGTGCACCCGGATCCGCCGAGCCTGTGGGCGGGGCTCGGGCGGGACGCGGCGGTCCTGGCATGGGTGGGCGTCGAGGGGTTGCCTACGCAGGGGACGCGGGAGCCGAAAGAGGTGAAGCGTCGGCGGGAGCAGGCGGCGACCGCGCTCGCGGCGGCGGAGCGGGAGTTGTGGACGACCGAGGCAAAAGGGTTTGGCGGGGCACGCAAGCTCGCTCGGTCGATCGGGGTACGCGAGGTGCGGTGAGGCCTCCGTCGAGGCACGGACGTCTTCCGTGTCGGGCTGTGCGCGTCAATGCCTTGACGTCTTCCCTATCGATCGGCGCTTTCGTAACGTTGCGGTTTGCTCGTGCAGCGGCTGGGAGGCGTTTGGCCTTCGAGCCTGCAGGGTGCGGGAAGGCGCGCAATGAAGCGATCGTGGACCATCGGTCAGCAGCTCATTCTGGGATTTGCCATTCCGCTGATCGTGCTGGGTGTACTCGGGCTCTCGTCCTACCGCCTGAACCAGCAAATGCGGCAGGCGAGCGCGTGGGCCGCGCACGTGCAAAAGGAGATCGACGCGTTCACCGTGCTGCTCGTCGATTTGCAGGACATCGAGGGCGGGCAGCGGGGATACGTCATCAGCGGGACCGACGAGTTCTACCGGAGCTACGAGGAGGCGCGCGGGCGCTACAAGACGCACCTCCAGCGTGTACGCGAGCTCGTCGGCACCTCGAACCCCGAGCAGGCGCGGCGGCTCGACGCGCTCGAACGCGTCGTCGGCGAGCGCGTCGCCTTCTCCGACCAGAACCTCCAGATCCGCAAGGCCGAGGGCCTCGCGGCCGCCATCGCGCACATCGGGACCGGCAAGGGCAAACGCCTGACCGAGGATGTTCGAGGCATCATGGCCGACATCAGCGCCGCCGAGAACGCGACGCTCGAAGCGCAAACGAACGAGGTGAATCGCGCCTCGATCGCGCTCGATCGAATGCTGGGCGTGGGCACCACCTTGGCGATCGTCGTCGTGGGGTTCGGCGCAATCCTCATCGTTCGCCGGCTCGACCGGCAAATCGGCGACTCGGTGCAGCGCATGCAAAGCGCCGCGGCGGAGCTCGAAGCGGCGGCGACGCAGCAGGTGCGGGGGTCGAAGGAGCAAGCGTCCTCGGCGTCGGAGGTATCGACCACGGTGCGCGAGCTGGCTGTCACGGCGCGGCAGGTCTCGGAGAGCGCACAACGTGTGACGCGCATGGCGAACGACACCGCGCAATCGGCCCGCGGGGGCGATCATGTGCTCGCGACGGCGCAGGAATCGATGGGAATCGTGCAGCGTCAGGTGCAGGAAATCGTGGGGCGCATGCTCGACCTCGGGCGCAAATCGCAAGAAATCGGGACGATCCTCGATATCATCAACGAGCTCAGCGAGCAGACGAACATCCTGGCCATCAATGCGACGATCGAGGCGGTGGGCGCCGGCGACGCGGGTCGTCGATTCGGCGTGGTGGCGAGCGAGATTCGGAAGCTCGCCGATCGCGTGGGGGCCTCGACGAAGGACATTCGCCGGCTGATCGACGACGTGCGCGGCGCGGCGAACACGACGGTGATGGCGACGGAGGACGGCGCAAAGGCGGTCGATTCCTCGACGCGGCGCTTCGGCGAGGTGGCGGAGAGCTTGCGTCGCATCATCGATTACGTGAACAGCACGGCCGAGGCGGCGCGGGAGATCGAGCTGTCGACGAAGCAACAAACGACGGCGATGGAGCAGGTGAGCAGCGCGGTGATGGAGGTGGCGCAGACGGCGCGCGAGACGGAGGCGAGCTCGGCGCAGACACTGCAAACGGCGTCGGAGGTGGTGGCCATTTCGGAGGGGCTGCGGCAGCTCATCGAGCGGGGAGGGGCGGGGGGTGGGGGGATCGTGGCGGCGGTGTGAGGGGATTTCCCGTAATATCCCCCTCGCCCCCCCGCCCGAGCCGCGGTACATCCATCCCTGGCATGCGTCTCCGCGCCCCCGCCTTCTCCCTCGTCCCCTTGCTCCTCCTTTCGGCGGCACCTGCCCTTGCCGATCGTGTCGTCGTCCTTCCTTCGCAGGGCAGCGCGACGCCGGCGGCGCGCCTCGGGCTCGATCAGGAGGTCATGCGGGGGGCGGCATCGCTCCGCCATTCCATCGCGTCCGAGGTCGAGACCCAGGCCGCGCTCGTTCGCATCGCCGACGGCACCGCCGATACGCCCGAGGAGTACGCCTCCATCGCCAATATCCTCCGGGCGAACTGGGTCCTTTCCGCGCGCGTCGAGCCGGCCGCCACCACCACCCGCATCGAGATCGCGGCCTACCTCGCCACCCTCGGCCGCGTCGAGTCCGTCGCCCGCGACGTCGACCCCCAGAAACAAGACGCCCAGGTCCAGGAGATGCTCGCCGTCCTCATGCGCCCCGAGGGCGTCGGCGCCTCTGCTCTTCCTTGGGAGCAAGCCCTCCCGCCGCCTCCGCCGCCGCCCCCCATCCCGCCGCCGCCCTCGGCTCCGCCGCCGCCTCCGCTTCCGCCGTTCGGCACCCCGCAAACCCCCTGGAACATGGGGCAATTCATGCCCCCGCCGCCTCCGCCGCCGCCCCAGCCGGCGCCGAAGAACGAGGTCCTCATGTCGTACCTCGGCGGCTCCCGACAAACCGTTTGGCCTGCCTACACCGCGGGCAAACCCGTCTTCCTCAGCGCGCTCATCGGGTTTTCCGTCGCGGCCTCCTCCGGAGAGCGCGCCACGGGCAGCGCCGCGGCCTTCGTCGGGGCGCTGCGCGGTGGCTACGCGATCGGCGAATCCGGGTTCGAGCTCTTCGCCGGCCTCTCGGGCAACCTCGCCGGACCCTCCGCCTTGTGGATCGACCTCGGCGGCCGATGGCTCTTTTCCCCCACCGTCAAGACCGCGCCCGACGGCCGCAAGGAGGGTTTTTCCTTTCACGTCGGCCCCGAGCTCGTCCTCGGCCCCTTCGTTCGCCTCGGCAGCACCGTCACCGCGCCGAACGGCGTCACCTACGAGGGCCGCAGCAGCACGCATTTTTCCTTCGGCGCGGCCCTCGACCTCGTCCTCGGCATCTCGCCCGCGCTCCGCATCGACGCCCAGCTCGGCAACCTCCGCTTCGTCCCCACGGAGGACGGCACGATCGTGCTGATGGGCGCCACGATCGGCACGACGTACCGGTTCTGAAGCGAGGCGCCTTGGCCACGATCGTCCCGCTCCCCACGCGCCGCGCCACGATTCGCCTCGCGCGGGCTGTCGCCGCCGCGCTCCTGCCGGGCGACCTCTTGATCCTCGCGGGCGACCTCGGCGCGGGGAAAACCTTCTTCACGCGCGCCCTCTGCCGCGCCCTCGGCGTCCCCTCGGCAGAACCCATCACGAGCCCCACCTTCACCCTCGTCCACGAGCACGCGGGCAAGCTCCCGATCGCTCACGCCGACCTCTACCGCATCGCCGATGAGGACGAGCTCGCGCACCTTGGCTTGCGGGATCGGCGTGGCGAGGGCGCGGTCCTCGTCGTCGAGTGGGGCGCGCCGTATGCGGCGGCGCTTGGTGGGGATGCGCTTTCCGTCACGTTCGAGGTTCGGGCGGATGGGACGCGGCGGGCGCGGATCGAGGCGGATGGGGCTCGATCGGCGACGCTCCTCGCGGCCGTCTCGAAGGGGCTCGGCATGTCGGCCTGACGGGCGCCGGACGGCCGTGATAAAGAGGTCCTCGCGTGGACGACTCCGAACCGAAGCTCTTGCAGCGGATCCTCGATCCCGTGCTCGGCTTCTTCGAGAACATCGGGACCACGGTGAGCCTCACCCTCCAGACCGTGGCCTGGCTCTTCCGCCCTCCGTTTCGGATCGGCCAGATGCTCGCGGCGATGGATTTCATCGGCTTCCAGTCGACCTTCCTCGTCGGCTTGACGGGCCTCTTCAGCGGCATGGTCGTCGCGCTCCAGTCGGTCTATGCGCTCAAGCAGTTCAGCGCCGAGGCCAACGTCGGCGGCATCGTGGCGGTTTCGCTCATGCGCGAGGTCTCGCCCGTCTTCTCGGCGCTCATGATCACGGCGCGGGCGGGCAGCGGCATGGCGGCCGAGCTCGGCAACATGCGGGTCACCGAGCAGATCGACGCGATCACCACGATGGGCGTGAGCCCGGTCCAGTACCTCCTCTCGCCGCGGCTGCTTGCGGGCGTCACGATGGGCCCGCTCATGTGCATGCTCTATTCGACGATCGGCATGGTCGGCTGCTACCTCGTGGCCGTCGCCTTGCTCGGCGGCGACTGGGGTTTTTTCTTGCGCAGCATTCACGACTTCGCCCGCCCGCGTGACCTCTTCATGGGCCTCATCAAGGGCTCGGTCTTCGGCTTTTTGATCACCTCGATCGCCTGCCGGCACGGCTACTTCGCGTCGGGCGGCGCGCGCGGCGTGGGCATGGCGACGACGCGCGCGGTCGTCGAGAGTTGCGTGGCGATCCTCGTGGCCAATTACATTCTCACGCAGGTCATGCTGGGAGACATCTAGGAATGGAGAGGACGCACGAGCACGCGACCGAGGGCCTCGACGTCGAGGCGCTGAACGACAAGCTCGCTCGCGAGCACCCGATCGACGCCTACTACGAGCGCTCGATCCTGCCGATCCGGCTCATCGAAAAGGGCCGCCTCGCCATCATCCGGCGCTTCATCGGGCCTGCCGACGGCCTCGACCTCGCCGAGATCGGCTCCGGCGGCGGCCATGTCCTCCGCATGTTCCCGCGCGCTCGCATCACCGCGATCGACGTCTCCGACGTCTTCCTCGACACGGCCCGGAAAAACCTCGCCGGGTACGACGCGCGTTTCTTGAAGGGCGAGGTCGACAAGATGGACCTCCCGCCGCGCTCCTTTGATCGCATCATCTGCACCGAGGTCCTCGAGCATTGCGTCGACCCGCGTGCGATCCTCGGTGCGATCGCGCGTCTTTTGCGACCCGAGGGCGCGGCGGTCATCACGATCCCGAACGATCCGCTCATTCTGGGCTTGAAGGGCTTCGTCCGGCGCACGCCCGTCGGCTGGGCGCTGCGCGACCGCATCGAATGGGGCGGCGACCGCTACCACCTGCATACGTGGACGCCCGGCGAATTCGGCCGCTTGCTCGAGGAGTTTTTCCGGGTCACCCACCGCGCCGCGTCGCCGTCGGATTTGCTCCCGATCCGGGCGTGCTTTCGTTGCGTGCTCCGGTAGCGGAGCGATTCACCCCTTTTCGTCGCGCGCCGTCGCCGCTAGGATCATCTCCATGCTGAAACGCGCGATTTCCTTGGGCTTGATCACCACGACCCTTCTTCTCGCCGCCTGCAGCGACGGCGGCTCGAACACGAGCGGCTCCGGCGCCGGCGGCAGCGGCGCCGCGGGCGGCACCGGGGGCACGGGCGGCACGGGTGGCAGCGGCGGCACGGGCGGCACCGGGGGCAGCGGCGGTGCCGGCGGCGGCGGCGGCAGCGGCGGCGCCGGCGGCGCAATGGAGGTCGATCCGCTCGTCGGGATCGGGACCGTCGAAGAGGTCCAGGGCAATTTCATGTTCACGGAGGGCCCGCAATGGAACCCCGCGACGAAGACCCTCCTCTTCACCGATATCCCCGCGAATCGCATCTACGAGCACACGCCGGGCGGCGACATCACCGTGTTCCGCGAGCCCAGCGCCAACACGAATGGCCTCGCCATCGATCCAAATGGCCTCCTCGTCTCCTGCGAGCACAGCGGACGGCGCGCCTCGCGGGAGCTCGCGAACGGCACGCTCGCCTCCATCGCCGATGCGTACGAGGGCAAGAAGCTGAACAGCCCGAACGACGTCATCGTGCATTCGAACGGCACCGTGTATTTCACGGATCCGCCGTACGGCCTCGCCGATCCGGGCCTCAGCGAGCTCGGCTTCTACGGCGTCTTCCGCGTCTCGCCCGGCGGCGAGATCTCGCTCGTCGCCGACGACATGGAGCGACCGAACGGCATTGCGCTCTCGCCGGACGAGAAGACGCTTTACGTCGCCGATACCGCCACCCGCGAGCTCCGCGCCTGGCCCGTGAATGCCGACGGCTCGCTCGGGACCGGGACCAAGCTCGTCACCACGAGCCCGGGTCCTGACGGAATGGCCGTCGACGCGAAGGGCAACCTCTTCGTCACCACGTCGGTCGGCGTCGAGGTGTACAGCCCCGCGGGCAAGCTTTACGGCGCCATTGCGGTCCCCCAGCAACCCTCGAACTGCGCGTTCGGCGGTGAGGACAAGAAGACGCTCTACATCACGGCCCGGACCGGCCTCTATCGCGTGACGCTCCAGGGCGCCGGCATCTACTGATTCCGCGTCACGTTCGCCCCGCCGCCCAGATCGCCACCGCCACGCCCATCACGCTCTCGCCGGCGACGAACCCCGAGGCCGTCGCGATCGTGTAAAGCTCGTCCCTTTTCGGGAACTTCCACGCCAGGACCGCTGCGATCGCGGCGCCGAGGAAAAGGGTAAAACTCGTCGACGCGGGCAAAATGAACGCGAGCCCGATTCCCAGGGGCGACGGCACCCAGGCGGCGAAACGCTTCGGCCCGAGCTCGCTCGCGATCGTGCAGACCACGGCGAATCCCGCCGCGATCGCCATGGCCAGCGACGCGGGCTCGGGCAGGCCGGCAAACCCTCGCGTCAAGAGCTCCGCCGTCCCTTTGAACATCTGCACGCCCGGAGCGGGGTATTTCGTGCCGAGCAGCTCGAGCGGAAACGCCTTTGCAAAGACCAGCGCCGTGGCGAGCCCGCCCGTCACGAGCCCGAAGAGCTGCGCGAGGAGCTGCTTTTGCGGCGAAGCGCCAAGGAGCCGGCCCGTCTTGAGGTCCTGCATCATGTCGCCGCAGCTATTCGCCCCCGCGTTCGTGAGCCCCGCCGCCATCAGGCTGGCCTGCGTATGGCCGCCCGTGAGCACGGCGAAGAGGAGCTGCGTCACCATGGCCATCGGGCCGATCGGATTGACGTCCGTCTCGCCCATCGTCCGCGTCCCCACGAGCGCGAGCGCGCCCGCGAGCACGATCGCCAGAAGCGTCGTCGCCGGGTGCAGGCCGAACACGAGCCATTGCACCCCGATCGCCAGCATCACCGCCGCGGCGAGGCCCCAGGCGAACCAGCGCCGCGGCACCTCCACGTCCTCCCGGAGCACCTCGCCCGACGCCTTCGCGCCCATCGCACCGCCGAGCGACCGGAACGCCGTCGCGATCGATCCCCCTTTGAGCGCAAACGACACGAGCCCGCCCACGACGAGCATCGCCACGCCCGGCCAAACCGTGAAACCCACCGCGTCGCCATAGAGCGTCGGCGCATTCGGCGTGGGCGTCACGAGGCCGCGCCCGAGGGCCCAGGGGACGACGAAGACCCAGCAAAGCGTCGCGCCGGCGGCCATCCACGCCGTCGTCCGCAGCCCGACGAGCGCGCCCGAGCCGAGCGTCATGAGCGACACGTCGAGCCCCATCGTGAGCCGCGCCAAACCCATTCCGCCGAGGCTCGCGAAGGCGAACGGCACCGCATCCGGGACGAACCCGAGGCCCCCGCGCGCGAGCCCGAGCGCCGCGCCGATCGCGGTCGCGGCGAGCAATGCGACGGCCTTCTGCTTGCCGCCTTCGCCCTCGCCGTGCAGCGCGAGCGTCGTCTGGGCTGCGGCGATGCCCGACGGGAACTTCAGGTTTTCGCGGTTGATCATCTGCCGCTTCAGCGGGATCGCGAAGAGCACCCCGAGTAGGGCGGCGGAGACGAGCCACGTGGCGATCTCGAGGATCGAGAGCCGCCGGTTCGTCACGATCATGAGCGCCGGCACGGCCGTCACCATGCCTGCGCCGGCCATCGCGGCCGCGGCCGAGGCGGCCGTCTGCATGGTGTTGTTCTCCAGCACCGTGAACGCGGGCCCGGATGCGACGGCGCGAAAGAGTCGGAAGACGAGCCACGCCGAGAGCGCCGCGGTGATCGAGGCGCCGTACGTGATGCCGATCGTGAACCCCGTGTACAGGTTCGCGGCGGAGAGGACCGAGCCGATCACGCACCCGCTCACCACGGCTCTCCACGTGAATTGCGGCTCGAGGGGCCGGTAGACCTGCGCATACCAGGCCTCGTCCGAGACCCGCCCGTGCACGTCCGCAGGCTCTTCGCCGTGCGGTTCGTTCGTGACGTCTGCGGGCAGGCTCGACATGGCAAGCATCGTCCCAGCGGGGGAGGGGCGAGGTCAAGGCCAGCAGGGATCCGTCCGGTTTACAACCCTTTCGGATGTGATTTTTCCTGCGGACGTCCTAAACTCTCGGACATGCTTGGAAATAGAACGGCTTCTCTTGCTTCGGTTTTTCTGGTCCTCGCCCTCGCCGCGTGCGCGGGGCAAACCTCGGGCGGCGCCGGCGGTGACGGCGGCGCTGGTGGTAGCGGCGGCAGCGGCGGCACCGGCGGCGTCGGCGGTAGTGGCGGCACCGGCGGCACCGGCGGCACCGGCGGTAGCGGCGGCGCTGGTGGTAGCGGCGGCGCCGGCGGTGGCGGTGGCAATGCGGCCTGCAACGGAGGCGGATCGTCGACGCTGCCCGGCGTTTCCATCGAGTTCACCACGATCGATTGCACGTATACCCTCGCCGAGGCGGCCGCCGGTATCGGCATCCATTACAACATCCAGGTGGCGGCCGACCTCCCGAGCGTTTACCCTACCCCGCAGGACAACGGCTGCGGCGAGCCTGGCCCGAGTGGCCTCATTCCCTTCGAGGTGCTCTCCGGCAACAACAACAAGTATTGCCTCTGCGACGTGGGCATCTGCCCGGCCCCAAACGATACGCCGAACGCCGTCCCCGCGGGCACCTACCCGAGCACGTTCTTGTGGGACGGGGTCAACTGGACCGGGCCGTCCGATTTCAACAACCCCAAAGGTCAGCCCTTCCCGCCCGGCGATTACACGCTCACGGTGAACGCCATCGGCGAGTACGACGAGGCCGGCACGAAGAAACCCTTCACAGTCGAGGGAACGTTCCTCGTGCATCTCGTACCCTGAGCCGAAAGATCGAGGCGGCCGGGAACTTCCGGCCCCGCCCGCGCTCGGATCGGGCATGTCGATCCGCCGGTTCGCTCCCGCCTTTCTCCTCGCCCTCGCTGCTTGCGCCAAGTCCCCTCCGGGCCCCGAGGCCGCCTCGCCCCAGGCGCCCGCGCCCAAGACGATTGCCAAGGCCGCGCCGCCCGTCGACGAACCCCTCACGCCTCCCGTCGTCCAGACCGACGCCCCTCCGCCCGTCGCCGTCGCGCCCGTCCCCGACGAGCCGCTCGAGGCGCCCGTCGATACGCGCCACGGTCCCGCGGTCAGCGCGAAGGGATCGATGTGGGGGGAGGCGGTCATGGACAAGAAAGGAGCCGGTGGCCTCGGTTTGTCGGGGATCGGCGAAGGCGGCGGCGGGCGCGGGGAGGGCATTGGCCTCGGTACGATCGGCACGATTGGACGCGGCGCCGGCACGGGGACGGGCGCGGGGTTCGGATCGGGCCACGGAAGGCTCGGCGGCTCGCATGGCGTGGCGGCGGGCGTGCGTGTGGGACCGGGCGGCCTCGGCGCGTCCGCGCAATCTCCGGGCGGCGTGCGCACGGGGGAATGGGACGACAACGCGAACTACCGCGAATTCGCCCGCTGGCTCGGCAAGGAGCGCGCCCCGGGCGCCGCGACGATCGACCTCTCTTCGCGTCGCTTCCTCGTCGTGCGGGACAACGCGGGCAAACCCGTCCCGAGCTGCCCCGTCGAGGTGCGTGATTCCGCGGGGACGACGCTCTCGCTCCGCACGACCGCGAATGGCCGCGCCCTTCTGTTTCCGCGGGCCGAGGGCCTGAAAGGCCCGGATCTCGTGGCCACGGCGCGTTGCCAGGGTGAATCCGTCGCGAGGACGACCACAATCTCCGCGGGTGACGGCGTCGTCGACCTTGTCCTCGCGGGCGCGCGTGTCTTGCCGGAGGCGCAGACCATCGACGTCGCGTTCGTCCTCGACACGACCGGCTCGATGTCCGAGGAAATCAACGCGCTGCGCGACACGCTGGAAAAGGTGGCCGGCGCGCTCTCCACGATGAACGTCCGCCCGCGCGTGGGCCTCGTCGAGTACCGCGACCGCAGCGACGAATACGTGACCCGCATGCACCAGATGACCACCGACGTCGCCGGTCTGCAGGCGCGGATCGCGACGATCTCCGCGGGCGGCGGCGGCGACACGCCCGAGCACGTGAACGAGGCGCTGCGGGTCGCCGTGCGCAACCTGCGTTTCCGGCCCGAATCGCTCGCGCGCCTCGTCTTCCTGATCGGCGACGCGCCTCCGCACCTCGATTATGCGCAGGACGAGGGGTATGCGGGCGCGATGAAGGAGGCGAGCCACGCGGGGGTGCAGGTGTATTCGATCGCGGCCTCGGGCATGGACAACCTCGGGCAGGTGGTCTTCCGGCAGATCGCGCAATACACGGGCGGCACGCACATGTTCGTCCTGCGCGGCGGGGCCGGGCCGGAATCGGTGGGCGGCGGGGATCCGCGCTCGAGCTGCGGCGGGACGCACACGGATTACACGAGCGGGAACCTGGACGCGCTGATCCTCGGGAAGGTGCGGGGGGCGATCGCGGCGCGGGACGCGGACCCGATGCGGATCGCGGGGCTGCATCAGGATGAGAAGGACCGGCCTTGTGATCAGCGGATCGTGATGGCGCGGTGAGCCGCTTGCGCAGTTCGCGCAAGTTGCGCAATTTGTGCGACTCGCGCAAGATGCCGCCTGCCACCTGAGCGGCGCCACGGCCGCCTGGGGGGGCGCGCTGGGCTGGCCCGGCGCGTGCAAGCAGGGGCGAACCGGTGGATCACGGACACCTGAGCGCTGGCTGGTTGGTCGCGGCGACCGTCGCGCATGTGGTGCTGCTCGGCGCGGGATTCGTCCGCGACGAGAGCGGCGCCATCGTGCGCGACATGCGCGAGGCGATCCGGGCGCAGCTCGTCGCGTTCGAGATCCCGATCGAGGCGCCCCGGCCGACGCCGCCCGAGGAGCCTCCGCCCGAGCCGCCCGCGCCGCCCGCGGAGCCGCCGCCGCCTGCTCCCCAGCCCGTGGCGATACGCGCGCCGGCGCCTCCGCAAAACGATCCCCCCGAGACCCCGCCGAGCGAGGTCCCTGAAGAGCTCCCCACCCCGATGGAGGCGCCGCCGGTGCTGGTGCAGGAGAGCGGTCCGCCCGATCCTTCGGCGGTCACGTTCGTGACCGGCGACGGCGCCGGTACCGGTCTCGTCTCTACGTTTGGCTCCGGGTTTCGTCCGGTGCGCCATACGGGCCTGGGTGGCGGCGCGCCGCCCCGCCGCCCGTCGCCGCCGCCGCCGCCCGATTTGTCCCGGCCGGCGTCGCTCTACGGCGACCGCGCGTGGGACTGCGACTTCCCGCCCGAAGCCGAAGCGGCGGGGATCCGGAATGCGCTGGTGGTGCTCCAGATCGTCGTGCGGGCCGACGGCCGCGCGCAGAAGGTCGAGGTGGTGTCCGATCCGGGATACGGCTTCGGGGCCCAGGCGAGGTACTGCGCGGCGCAGCATCATTATCGGCCGGCGCTGGATCGGGCTGGACAGCCGACCCAGGCGTCGCTCGGTCCGGTCCGGATCCGGTTCGTTCGCTGAGGCGTCGGGCATTTCATCTTCGTGGGCAGGGGGAGGGGCGCGCGGCTCATTTCGACGAGGAGGCCCCTTCGTCTCCCCGCCCCATACGCCCATGCGAGCGGCTCGGAAAAACCTCGTCGAGCACGCTTGTGCCGCCGGAGACGCATCGGCTAGAACATCGATCGGTTTGACAACCGCTCGATGTTCTAGCCTTCTTTCGTCCCGAGGGGGACGCCTCGCGTCCCCCTCTCGTCCGGGCAAAGCCCGGCCGATTCACCCCCCGAGGCGAGCTCGCTTCGCGATCTCGCAGAGCGCCGAACAGTTCGGCGCTCTAGGATGCGCCCCTCCCATGGCCCACTCCCTGGCCACCACCGACAACGAGTTCGAAGGCGCGACGCATGCGGCGACCATCGGCGTCCTCGTCTTCGTCCTCCGTTACGAGGACCTCTGCGCGGGGGACTCCGTGGCTTTGCATCCGCTCACGCACGACGGTGCAGGCTTCGAAATCGGGCGAGCCTCCGAGGTCCGGCCGCCCGCAATGGAGGGAAAAACCTTTCTCCTGCCCGACCGCTTCGTATCGCGCGTGCACGCCCGCGTGGTTCGTCGTGACGGCAAGGGCTTCCTGGAGGACGCCGGAAGCAAGCTCGGCACGTTCGTCCGCGGCGAGCGCATTCAGGGGCCCGTCGCCCTCGCGGACGGGGACGTCGTGGAGATGGGACAGTCGCTCTTCGTGTATCGGCTGGTCGACGAGCCGACGGCCGTTCGCATGATGACCCATCGCGCGGGGTTCGCGTTTGGTCCGACGCGCACGCTTTGCCCCGAGGTCATGCGCCTGGCGGTCGACCTCGATCGCCTTGCGCGCTCCGACCAGCCCATCCTTTTGCTCGCCGAGACCGGCGCCGGCAAGGAGGTCGCGGCGCGGTACGTGCACGACAGGAGCGGCCGCGCGGGGCCCTTCGTGGCCGTGGATTGCGGCGCCATTCCCGAGCACCTCGTCGAGGGAGAGCTTTTTGGTCATCGCCGCGGCGCATTCAGCGGCGCGCACGAGGAGCGCAAGGGCCGCATTCGCAGCGCGGAGGGGGGCACGGTGTTCCTCGACGAGATCGGCAATCTGCCCGGGACCGCGCAGGCGAGTCTGCTCCGCGCCATTCAAGAGAACGAAGTGACCCCCGTGGGCGCCGACCGGGGGCAGAAGGTGGACGTGCGGTGGATGGCCGCGACGAACGTGGACGTGTTCTCCGAGAAGAGCGGCTTTCGCGCGGATCTCCGGGAGCGGCTCGCCGGTTACGTCGGCATGCTGCCGCCGCTGCGAAAGCGCCGCGAGGATCTCGGTGTGCTGGTCGCGCACCTGCTCGCGCGGCGCGGCGTCGAGCGGGCGTCGATCACGCGGGCGGCGGCGCGCGCGCTCTTTTTGGGGGATCTGCCGGGCAACGTGCGCGAGATCGAGCGCAGCCTCGGGAGTGCGTGCCTGCTGATGGGGGATGGGCCGATCGATTTGCAGCACCTGAGCGCCCTTCGAGCGCGCGCGGCGAGCGAGAAGGAGGAGCCGGCATCGGAACCACCGGGCGTCGAGGCGACGGACGAGGTGCGGCGCAACAAGGCGCGCCCGCCGCGGGAGAGGATCGAGGCGGCGCTCTTCCGGGCGAAAGGATCCCAGGTGGAGGCGGCGCGTCTGCTCGGGGTGCACGAGCGGCAGTTCGCGCGGTGGATGGATGCCTACGGGATACCGCGGCCACGGAAGGGCCCTTCCGGCGGGTGAGGCGATGTCCCGCGAGGGCGGGATGGTTCTCCGGAAGGACACAGTCGCTCGCGCGAAGGACACAGCCGCTCGCGCGAAGGACACAGTCGCTCGCGCGGAGGGCACAGCCGCTCGCGCGGAGGGCACAGCCGCTCGCGCGGAGGGCACAGCCGCTCGCGCGAAGGACACAGTCGCTCGCGCGAAGGACACAGTCGCTCGCGTGAAGGACACAGTCGCTCGCGCGAAGGACACAGTCGCTCGCGCGAAGGACACAGTCGCTCGCGCGAAGGACACAGTCGCTCGCGCGAAGGACACGACGACTCGCGTCGACGGCACGGTGGCTTCCCGCTCTGCCGCATAGACTGTCCGGACAGTTCTGGACAGTTCCGGACAGTTCCGGACAAATCCGGACAATTTCCCCCGCGCCGCCGCGTCCCGCCTGGCTCCCGAGCCGCACTCGACGCTTTTCCGCTGGGATTTGCCGCGTCCGTAGCCGCGCCGATGATTGGCATTCCTCGTGCACTCGTGCGGGCCGACCCGACGCCGTATCTCACCCGCGTCGAGGGAGGAATCCTCATGAATATGGCTCTGATCGTGAAGGACACGTTGCCCCGGAAGAACTTCTCTGCCATCAGCCAGCTCGGCCACAAGGCCTTGAACCTCGCGCTCGGGCATGCCGCCGCGCTCGGTCCGCGGCTGTCGCCAGGTTTGGTCGAGGGCCTCGTCGCCGACGTGGAGAAGCTCGGCGACGTCGTTCCCAGCGCGAAGCAGGCGCGGAGCGAGTCGGTCGCCGCGACAAGCGCGCAAAACGTCGCACTCGCGGAGGGGCACACGCGTGTGCGGCAGGTCCGCGCCGCCGTCCGTCGCGCCAAGGCGCCCGCCGATGTGAAGCGCGGGTTTGGGGTCGGCCGGAGGACGAGGCCACATGTCGTGTCCGACGTGAAAGCCGCAATCCAGCAGATCCTCGACCGCGCCAAGGAAAAGCCGGCCGAGGCCGAGGCGCTCGGCATCGTGAAGAAGGACCTCGACGGCCTCGCGCTCTCGCTCGCCGCGATCACGGACGCCGATACGAAGCAGGAGCAAAAACGCGCGAGCGCGCCGCTCACGACGCAGCAGCGGAACCGGATCGGGAATCGGATCCTCGCCGCGGTCGCGCGGATCGAGGGCGCCGGGCGGCTGGAGTTCGCGAACGATCCCGTGAAGCGTGCGACCTTCGAGGCGCTCGGCGCACGGCCGAGGATCAGGCGCAAGGTCGACGCCGGGAGCGGGACGACGGAGGTGGTGGTGTCGGGCTGAGGATTTCGTAGATCCGATCACCGACCCGCCGCGGCGCGTTCAGCCGCGCGCCTGCTCCACCGGCACCCATTCGTCACCCTTCCGGATCCTATAAGGCCGGGAACTCCCGTCCGGCAGGCGCTCATCCAGGGCGCTTGGCGCACCGGCATCGTCTTTCCACAGCAGATACACGTCGCCGCACCCACAGACCAAGGCATCTTTGCCATCACGGACGGCGGGGTTGTATTCGTCTGCCGTGCACCGACCGGTTTTGCAGCGAGGAAACCGGTTTCGGAAACGCTTGCGTGCCCGGAGTGCGCGCGGGGCGATCCACAGGATGGCCATCCCTGCTGCGAGGCCCACCAGCATTCCGGGTGGGCCACCGTCCCTGCCAGCCACGACGAACCCGACCCCTCCGCCGATGCATCCGCACAGCTGGAGCCAGATCAGAACGGCGAAGTGCACCAAGGTCATGAGGTCGGCTCCAAAAGCGGACGGCGCCCGGCTCGACACACCGAGCCTGACGCAAGACAACGCGCCCGCAAGTCAGCCCGAACCATCGAGAACAGTCGTGACTGATCGCCGAGCCCAGGGCCGGATCCACGCCTCCCTGCCAAGCCCGCACGCCCCCCCGACCGCCTCGCCACCCAGCTAAAACCACCCTCCAGTGCAGCGCGATGGCCATCGACGCCGCCGAGCTTCGTAGGGTCCTCGGGAGATTCAACGTGCCGGCATTACACACCGTTGCGCTCGGGGGTCATGCACGCAACGAGGTTTGTCGGCGGGCTTGCGCACCGCGATGTTGCCGTGTAACGTCGAGGTCATGGTTCGTCTCGGCAAATTTTTTGTTTGTCTCGGTTCTGTGATATTGGGCGTCTCTGCGGCGATCGCGGGGTGCGAGGGCGGCGACATTTTCATCGGCAGCAACTGCATGCACGACGGCGAGCAGCTCCTCGATCCTGCTTGTTGCCCCTGTCCTCTGCCGGAAGATTGTCCCGACGGCCCCAAGCCCATCCCTGCGGGTTGCCCGAACGCGCCCGCTCCGGATGGAGGAACGGACGGCGGCGACGGCGGGATGTTCGAAGACGCAATGGTTATACTGTGGGACGGACCAATGCGAGCTTGACTGAGCCAGTGAAGCATTCGGGGTTGAGCATGCGACATCGACTCAGGGGGCGCCCTCGCACGCATCGAAGAAATGGGGCCGCAGCGTGTCGCAGAGCAAGCGCTGATCACGACAGCATCCGATGCAGGTGATGCTCGCCTTTCGTTTTTCGCAACTCTGGTAGCAGCTCTCCGCGGGCGTGTTGCACTCTTCACGGAGAGGCGGGATACCGCCATCGAACCCGTCGAAGCGTCCCTTTCGCTTTTCTCCAGAAGGGCAGCCGGCTCCGAACACCAGAATAAGCCCTGCGGTCAGGATCGTATGAATTGTCTTCATCACGTAAATCGTGCGACCAGCCATTGCCTGGTTCATCCGTCGGACCGGTTCACTCCTTGTTCAGGCATTCGTAGAAGCTGTAGTCTTCCCTGTTGTCGCACGACCTGGCGGCGCTCTCGCAGCAGAGGGTGCAACCCAGCCCCATATCGGCCTCGTAACAACTGTTACGGCAAGCAGAAAGCTTGTAAGTGCAGTGTTCCCGTTGCGGGCCTGCGTCGTCGGCGTCGGGGGTGGTACGTGAGCAACCGCTAAGGGCCCCCCACCGTGCTCATGGCGACCAGCAGGAGTAGGGCGTAGATGTTCCTTGCGCTCATTCGCGTCATATACCTACTGCTCCGGCAGGCGACAAGATTCAGGAGCAGTCTACGGTGCCGGAGCAGCCGCGAGCGCGGCGGCTCTACCTGCCGAGGCACCCTGACCCTTGACAAACCCGCGACGGTTTGCTGCAGCCTGGCCACAAGCTAAACCACGCGTCTCCCGCTCAATCGAAGAGCGGCTTGCGCCCGTGGTCGTGGCCGAGCGTGTAGAATAGGTGGAGACCCACGCTCCCGACGAGCGGGCTCACCTGCCAGAGGGGCGCGCCGCCGCCGTGCAAACTCGGCTGCGAGATCGTCTTCAGCACGTCGAGGTACGCGCGCATGTAGATGCTCGTGGTCAGCCGTAACTCGTAGCCGGCGCGTACCCCGGCGGTCGAGAACCAGCTTTCGTTATCGGCCGGGTAGGTCAGCGTGCTCGTGGCCTCCCGATCGGCACGGTACCCCTGCGCTTCGAGTCTCGCGGATGCGTACACGCCGCAGCCCATGAAGCCGCGGCGCTCGTAGCAAAGCGCGATCGGTACGATGAAGCCGTTCCATTCGACCAGCGTGAACCTCCGCCGGCTTTCGCCAACCGCCCCAGAGGATTTGCGTCTCGAACAGGAAGACGAACGGCGAGCGGCGGATGCCCACCGAGATCGCTGTCATCCCCGTCAATCCAGGGCCCACGCCGTACGATGCGCCCGCGCCGGCTCCGATGAAGAAGTTCGTGAACAGACGGGTCTCGGACGGGGGTTCTCCGGCTGCACTCGATGAGCCCTGCGGCTGGGGCGCAGGCGGCGATGGTTCCGCGTTTGCCAGCGAGGGCCCGGCTGCGCTGCATGTCGCGATGAGAACCAGCATCGCCCCGAGGTGCCGCGGATAGGAGCTCATGTCTCGTTTATATCCTGCGCACGACGGCTCAGGTTTCGAAATCGGGCGAGCCTCCGAGGTCCGGCCGCCCGCAATGGAGGGAAAAACCTTTCTCTTGCCCGACCGCTTCGTATCGCGCGTGCACGCCCGCGTGGCGAGGCTCCCGGCAACTCCCGCACTGCGCTCGGCGTCCTGTTTTGGCGCAGCCTGACACATGGCTTACATCCGCGGCAGGGCGAGCAAGGCTCAACGCGCCTTTGGCGAAGGGCACAAACCTTGCCAGCGCTCAGCGCTACGCGCGGAGAGGCACCGTTCGGTGGTGGAGGTCGTCGATGATGCAGCGAAGCATTCAGGCCGTATGGGTAACTCTGTTGGCGATTGCCAGCGTGGCATGCGAAGCGAGCGTCGTTGGGGGCGGCTCTGGGGCCGAAAGGAGCGTCGATTTGGGCACCCCTGGGGCCGGGGGTTCCGCTGGTGGCGGGGGGATGGGCGGCACAGGGGGAATCGGTGGGACCGGCGGCGGGATCATCGAGGAATGCGATGACGCTGGTCACTGCCTGGAGATCCTGGCCACTGGACTCAACTCCCCAGATGCGATTGCCGTGGATTCCGCCAACGTATACTGGACGTCGTTCTTCGATAACACGGTGATGAAATGCGCCGTCACCGGGTGTGGAGGCGCTCCGACGGTGCTGGCCAGCGGACAGCCGCATCCGAAGGTCATCGCGCTGGACGATACCAGCGTGTACTGGGGGACCCTTGGAAATCCTGGCGGGGACGGCTCGGTGATGAAGTGCGGGCTCGAGGGGTGCGCAGGTGCACCGGAGTCCCTCCTGACGAATGTGAACGTGGGCGATATCGCGGTGCAGAATGCGCAACTCTATTTGACCGAAATCACGCCGCAGCCTGGCGGGGCCGGCCTGCTCCTGCGCTGTCCCACGAGCGGCTGCGCCAACACGCCCATCGAGCTCGCCCAGGTGCAGGGCGTGCCCTCCGGACTTGCTGTCAGCGGAACGAAGCTGGTGTGGGGCGCGATCGCCATCGCCATGGAGGCCGAAGTTCCGAGCACCGTGATGACCTGCGATTCCAACGCCTGTACGCCAGCAGCTCTCGCCTCGACATCGGCAATCCACGTGCGCCACATGGCCATGGACGCGGTGAACGTCTATTGGACCAACGCGGACTTTTCCGTCATGAAATGTCCCCTCACCGGATGTGGCAGCCAGATGCCCATCACGATGGCCTCTTTTGACGGGCTCGACATCCCGCACGCGATCGCCACCGACGGTGTGAACGTATACTGGACCGTGGTCGCCATGGGCGGCACGCCGGCCGTGATGAAGTGTCCTGTGGGCGGCTGCGAGAACGGGCCTATCACGCTCGCAGTCGGTCCCAAGATCCAAGGGCCCGCCGGCATTGCCGTGGACGCGACGCACGTTTACTGGACGGACTCCGAGGCTGGTACGGTGATGAGGACCCTGAAGTGACCGCCCGTTGTGCGTGCTCATAGCCCGCGCCGCGCGCCTCGCGCGGCATCGGCGCAGAGCTCACCCAGGCAGCACGCAGCCCGAACCATCGAGAACCGTCGTGACCGATCGCCGAGCCCAGGGCCGGATCCACGCCTCCCCGCCAAGCCCGCACGCCCCCGAACCGCCTCGCCACCCAACAAAAACCACCCTACAGTGCAGTGCGATGGCCATCGACGCCGCCGAGCTTCGCAGGGTCTTCGGGCAGTTCGCGACCGGCGTCACGGTCGTCACCACCCGCCACGAGGGCGTGCCCCAGGGCATGACCGCGAACTCCTTCACCTCCGTCTCCCTCGACCCGCCGCTCGTCCTCTTCTGCGCCGACAGACGCGCTCGCTCCGGCATGCTCGTCGGCACGGCCGGCTGCTTTGCCATCAACGTCCTCGCCGAGGAGCAGCGTCACCTCTCCGACCTCTTCGCCGGCAAGGGCACCGACGAGCAGCGCCGGGCCCTGCTCGACGAGATCGGGCAAGGCGCCGTCACCGGCGCGCCCATCCTGCAAGGCGCCCTCGGCTGGCTCGATTGCCGCCTCGAACGCGCCATCGACGCCGGCGATCACATCGTCTACTTCGGCGAGGTCGTGGCCGCGGGCGCAGGCGATCCCGCTTCGCCCTTGCTCTACTTCCGCAGCGGCTACCGCCGCCTCGACCAGCTCTGACCCCTTCGCGCCCGTCGCGGTCGCACCTCGTTTGTCCCCGACGAACGCGGCGCGCGGGGCGGGCGGCATGGCCTCGCTCGCTCTCGCGAGCGACCTCGTCGACCTGGAAAGGTGGCCGTTGAACAGCGCCGGCCGACCCTCTAAGGTACCCGCGGATCCGGCAAGGAGAGCGCATGGCCCTGGGTGATGTGGTCTTGGTGGCGACGGACCTGAGCGAGTCCGCCGACGAGGCGATCAAACTCGGACACGAGCACGCGCAGCGAGCGGGCGGCAAGCTCGTCGTCTGTCACGTCGTGCACGAGGTGTTGCGCTCCGCGCCCCTCTTCCCGCAGGCGATCCAGGCCGACATGGAGGCCGTGATCCACGCCGAGAGTCACGCCGCCGCGGCGGTCGAGGATCGCGTCAAGGACCTGACCGGCCGTCCGAGCAACGGCTTCGAGGTGCGCATCGAGAGCGGCGGCGCCGACGCCTCGATCCTCCGCGTCGCCGAGGACGTCGGCGCCACGCTCGTCGTCACCGGCAGCCGCGGCCTCACCGGCATCGCGCGGCTCCTGCTCGGCAACGTCGCCGAGCGGATCGTGCGGTACGCGCACTGCCCCGTGCTCGTCGCGCGCCCGCACAAGCGGACGAACAAGATCCTCGCAACGACCGACCTCTCCGAGCTCTCCCAGCCCGGCGTCGCGCTTGCCGGTCAGGTCGCCGCGGAGCAGCGCGGCGCGCTCACGGTGCTGCACGCGCTCGACATCCTGCCGTCGCCCGCGTTCGGCTTCACCGTGCCCTTCGGCGGCGCGCCCGTCATTCCCCCGCCCGAGCTCATCGAGCAGATGCGCGGTGCGGCGGACGGCGTGCTCGTGGGCATGACCGAGCGGCTCGGGATCAAGGCCGAGCGACGCGTGATCGAGGGAGATGCCGCCACGGTGGTGATCCGGACCGCCGAGGAGCTCGACGCGGAGCTCGTGGTGGTCGCGACCCATGGCCGCACGGGCCTTGCGCGCGTGGCGCTCGGCAGCGTGGCCGAGAAGATCGTAAGGGGAGCTCACTGCTCCGTCCTCGTTGCTCGCTCACACTGACGTCCGCGGTTGACGCAGCGTCGCGCCGGTGTCACGGATGGGACCGCGCCGGCGCCCGCCGGCCGCGTCTGGGAGGCATCATGGCGACCGATTCATCGAACGAGAAGGCCCCGACCGAGGACTGGAGCGTGCCCATGCTCCTCGGGCTCGCGGTCGTGGTCCTCGGCGGCTTCTTCGTGTTCATCAACGCGATCTCGCCCTGAAGAGCGGGTGTTCCCCGCTCTCCGGGGAGACCGTCATTTCAAGAAAAACCCGACCGACAGCTCCGCGTTCCAGCGGATGTCGCCGATGATCCCCACCTCGCCGGTGACGGACGCGAAGAACCACTTGCGCACGTGCGCCCGCGCGCCCGCGCGACCCGAGAACGCGAAGGTCATCGCTCCGTAATCGGCCTTGTAGCCGTCGATCGCGAGCTCGGTGTCCACCCAGTGGATCCCGCCGAGCAGGTCCGCGAAGATCGCGACCTTCGTCCACGCGTACTCGCCGCCGATCCCGAACCGCAGCTCCTTCGCCGACAGCGACTGCACCGTCACCGTGCGCGGCGTGCCGCTCACGTTGTAGACCGCCGTCGAGTCGCTCACCTTGTAGGTCGGGAACGGCACGTCGAAGCCCACCGTCATCCGGATGTGGCTCATCACCAGGCGCAGGTCGTAGCGGAGCCCGAGCACGGTCGCGGCGTCGAAGGGCGCCTTGACGAACGGCTCGACGAGCCCGCCGCCGCCGATGCCCTCGGCCGTGCCTTCCTCGAACTTGAACGACGTCTTCGAGTAGGAGCGCTGTCCCGCGAGGAAGCCCATCGTGAACTCGAAATGGTCGCCGTTGGCCCAGCCGTCCTCCTCGGAGTCTTCCTCGACCGAGGGGGGCGGCGGCGTGGGGCGCTCCGGCACCTCGAGCTGCCTCTGGGGCGGCGGCGTGGGCGGGGGCGGCGCGGCCACCTCCAGCGGGTCGGCCTTCTTCTCGCCCGGCGGCAGCGGCTCCGGCGAGGACTCCTGCGCGAACGCGGGCGCGGCGAGGCCGACGAGGACGAAGGTGGTGAGGGACAGGACGAACGTAGAAGAGCGGCGCATGCGGAGCGGTTCCTTCCAGGGCGCATCGTACCCGAGTTTTCGAAGACGCAACACCATCGAGGGACACGGCGTGAGGCCGCCCATGCAGGAAGATTCCCATGCTGGGTCGCCGAGCGATTGCCATTTGCTACCAAAGTCGCATTGACTCGGTCGCACGCGTGCTCGATCATCGATAGTCCCCGCTACAGAAACGGAGGGACCATGATGACCCAGCAAGACCCATGGATGCGGCTCGCGGACGAGGCGCTGGCAGGGCAGGGCGCGATGGAGGCGGAGCAACGGTTCCACGACCTCCTCGAGCGCCTCCCGGCCGCGGCCTATACCTGCGATTCGCAGGGGCTCATCACGTTCTTCAATCGGCCCGCCGAGAAGGTCTGGGGGCGCGCCCCGAGGCTCCGTCACGAGCGGGATCGTTTTTGCGGCTCGTTCCGCCTGTTCACCCCCGAAGGAAAGCCCATCCCCCACGACGAGTGCTGGATGGCTCGGGCGCTCAAAACAGGCGAGCCGCACAACGGCTTCGAGATCGTCATCGAGCAGCCGTCCGGCGCGCAGGTCGTCGCGCTGGCGCACGCCAATCCGCTGCGGGATCGTCAGGGCCATTTGATCGGCGCCGTCAATGTCCTGGTCGACATCACCGATCGAAAACGCGCCGAGCAGGAGCGCCGCGAGCTCGAGACCCGGGTGTTCCACGCGCAAAAGCTCGAGAGCCTCGGCGTCCTCGCGGGCGGGGTCGCGCACGATTTCAACAACCTGCTGACGGTCATCACCGCGCAGGCGACGCTCGCCCTCGCCGAGGCTTCGCACCCGTCGCCGCTTTCGTCGATGCTTCAGGAGATCATCATCGCCTCGGAGCGCGCCGCCGATCTGGCCCGTCAAATGCTGGCGTATTCCGGCCGGGGCACGTTCGTGAACCAGCATGTGCGGCTCGATGCCGTCGTGCGCGAAATGGCCGTGCTCCTCCGGACCATCGTTTCCAAGGGCGCGACGCTGGAGCTCGATCTGTCGCGGGCATGCGTCGACGGAGACGCGACCCATTTGCGGCAGGTCGTGATGAACCTGATCACGAATGCCTCGGACGCGCTCGCGGGAAAGCCCGGCGTCATCCGGATCCGCACCGGCGTGCAAAAGCTCTCGGCGCCCATGCAATCGGCCTGCATGGCCGAGCCCATTCCACCCGGCGATTATGCCGTCGTCGAAGTCGAGGATTCGGGCGAGGGGATGAGCGAGTCGGTCCTCGCCCGGATCTTCGATCCGTTTTTCACGACGAAGGTGGGGGGCCGGGGCCTCGGCCTCGCCGCCGTGCTCGGCATCGTCCGCGCGCATCACGGCCTCGTCGACGTGACGAGCCAGCCGGGGCACGGCACGCGGTTCACCTTGCTCCTTCCGAGCGCCGTCGCTCACGCGTCCGTCATGCCCCGCGCGAACGACGCACCTTCGTCCTGCAGCAATGGTTCGTGCGGGACGATCCTCGTCGTCGACGACGAGGACGCCGTGCGTCGCGTCGCGCTGCGCGTGCTCGAGCGCGCCGGCTACCGCGTCCTGCTCGCCGCCGGCGGTCGCGAGGCGCAACGGCTCTTCCGCGAGCATCGCCACGAGATCAGCGCCGTCGTCGCCGACCTGACGATGGGCGAGATCGGCGGGATCGAGCTCATCCGCTCGCTCCGCGCGGTCGACCCGACCGTGCCCGCGCTCCTCATGAGCGGCTACAGCAGCGAGGACGCGGCCTCGATCTCGGCGCTCGGCGTGCCGTTTCTCGCGAAGCCGTTCACCGCGAACATGCTTGCGACCACCGTACGCGAGGTGCTCGCGGAGCGAGGCGGGGGCGGTATTTCGGCGGCGTAAGGATCGCGATCACGCCTTCCGGCCAGGCACCGTCGCGCGCGCCCGCGCCGCGGCCTCGCGTTGCGCGACGACCGCCGCCGACTCCTCCACGCGGTAGGTCGCCGGCGCGCGCAGGTACGTCACGGCCTCGGGCAAGGTCGCGCGGGCCGCGATCGATCGATCACGCCCGAGCGACGGCGCCTCCGGCCGCTCCAGCGCGCGGCCTTGCCGCACCCGCGGACGCGACAGCGGCGCGAGCGTCGTCGCCCCGAGATCCTGCGGCGAACGCATCCGCTCCGCCATCAGGTGCACGACATCCGCGACGAGCCTCCCCGCGTTATCCGTGTACCGCACGACCATCTTCCGGCCCGGCCGCGGCGCCGCCTCGTCGCCGAGATCCGCGGGCGGAATGGCCCACGCGCCGCCTTGCTCGAGCGCCACGAGCTCGCACCGCATCGGCAGCGCCCGCGCCTCCGCGTCGTCGAGCCCCCGCGCGATCCACCCGCCCGCGCGCCGTCCGCGCCGCTTCGCCTCGATCAGCATCGCCTCCTCGTCGTCGCCCGCGCCGAGGTCGGCGAGGTCGTCCGTATCGAGCGCGCCCCAGCCATCGACCGAGGTCGTCTCGAGCGACGGCCCCGTCGGCCCGAGCACGAGCCCCGGGCTCGCGCGGAAGGGCACGCCAAGCGCCATCGCCGCGATCACGTTCGTCGTGGCGCTCGCTCCGCCCACGTACGCCGCGCGCGCGACCCGCATCGACGCCTCGGACCCGGGTGCGTGCGCGCTCGACCCATCGATCACCGGATCACCCGCGGCCGCCTGGTGCAGCCGCGCCGTGCGTGTGGCGATGGCCGTCGCGCGCCGCGCCGCCGCGCGGAGGAGCGAGGCGAGCAGCGACGCTTCGAGGAAGGGCCCTTCCACCGTGGCGATCGGCGCGCCGGGGAAGGCGATCGTGCCGTCGGGGACCGCGTCGAGATCGATCGCGGGCACGAGGTGCGCGAGCCTCTGCGCGAGCGCGTCCGAGAAGCCGACGAGGCTTTGCGCGGCGGCGACGGCGGCGGGATCGACGAGCGGCCGACCGAAGAGCTCGAGCGAGCTTTCCAGCCCGGAGACCACGAGGAAGCCTGTGTGGGGCGGCGCGGCGCGAAACGAGAGCTCGAAGCTCGCGCGGCGATCGGCGAGCTTGGCGGCGAGCAGACGATCGGCGTCGAGCAGCGCGCGGCCATCGAGGAGCAGGGGACTGCGGTGCGGCATCCCTCCAAAAGGCCGCGCTCGTCCGCTCTTGTCAACCTTCGCCCTTGCTTTGCCTGGCCTCGCGGTCGAGGTCGTGACGCGGGTCCCGGGGCGACGTCCAGCCCCGCGCCATGCAAGGAGGCGTCGTACCAGCCTGGGTTCTGCTCTCGTGGGATGCCCTACGCCGGTCCACGGCGGACCTGAAAGGCTGCAATCCGCATGCCTTTCACAACTGCAAGGATCACTCCGGTAGGTTGGTGCAAAGCGACGAAAATTCGTCACGAAGGGCTTGGCCCATAGGTTGCTCTATCTACGGACAGAGCGCCTGCTCCGGTCCCCCCCCCCGCCGTTGAGTAGGCGCTCTTTTTTTTGTCTCGCGGCATCGTTGCTCCGCGAGGGCTTCGCTCTGTCGCGACGCGCTATGTTCGGCTCTGGAGACGGAGGAGCAGATGCGCGACGCGTGGACGGGGTGGAGAGGCGTGGCCGTGCTGGTCCTGGCCCAGGCCGCCGGGTGTCTCTCGCTCTCGACGGGTGACGGCGGAACGGGCGGCACGGGCGGGCAAGGCGGCGGCACGGGTGGCCTCGACGGCGTGCCAGGCGGCGGCGGCGCCGGCGGCACGGGCGGCGACGAGAGCGGGGCGGTCACCGCGTCGTCGTCGAGCGGAGGCTCGTCGAGCAGCGGCGGCAGCGGCCTCGGCCAGGCGTGTATCGAGGCGTCCGAGTGCCTGAGCGGCATTTGCGCCGACGGCGTGTGCTGCGACGTGGCCTGCGATGGCGTCTGCATGTCGTGCGCTCGGCCGAGCAGCATCGGCACCTGCACGAAGCTGCCCGCGCAGGAGGAAGATCAGGACGGGTCCTGCGCGATCACGAGCGCCTGCGACGGCAATGGCGCCTGCAAGCTCAAGAACGGGCAGCCGTGTACGCAAAACGGCGAGTGCCTGAGCAACAACTGCGGCGGCGGTAGCCCGAAGACCTGCGTGCCCTGAGAGGGTGTTCCACGGGCGTTGTCGGCCCCCCCAGAACCTCACCCCCCGACCCCCTCTCCGCGCTGCGGAGAGGGGGCGAATAGCGCTGGATCGAGCCGGAAACTCCCTCCCTCTCCACACAGTGGAGAGGGAGGGTTGGGGTGGGTGAGGTCCGGAAGTCGAGCGGATACCTGTGGAACACCCTCTGAGGGCTTTTTCCTTCGGCGAGGTCGTTACCTCGGTCCCGCAGCGGGCACGGCGTCGCCTTCGCGCGCCTTGAGCCGACGTCGGAAAGCGCCGGGCGTCTCGCCCAGGTGTCGCTTGAAGGCCTTCACGAAGGCGCTGTCGGTCTCGTAGCCGACCGCTTGCGCGATGGCGGTCGTGGACCTGTCGCCGCCCGCCATGAGCTGCGTCGCCCTGTGCATGCGCCAGCGCGTCAGGTAGGTCAGCGGCCCCTCGCCGACGACGGCCTTGAAGCGCGCCGCGAACACCGAGCGCGACATGCTCGCCAGATGCGCGAGGCTCTCGACCGTCCAGGGTTTTTCCGGGTTCTCGTGCAGGCGTTGCAGTACGACGCCAATCTGCGCGTCGGTCAGGGCGCGCAGCCAACTCGCTTGCTCGATGGGCAAGGACGCCACGTGCGTGCGTAGCGCCTGGACGAACAAGACCTCCGAGAGCCGGCTCGCCACCGTCTCGTAGCCTGGCTGCTCGGCCTCCATCTCCGAGGCCACGAATTGCAACGTGGATTCGAGCCACCGCGCGGCGACACCTCCGTCGCCCTTCACGTGGATCAGCGGCGGCAAGCTCGCGATGAGCGGGTCGAGCGACGTGCCTTCGAAGAGGAAACAGCCGGAGACGAGCGTGGTCGGCGCGCCCGCGCCGCCATGATGCACGAGCCCGCCACAACGCCCGCCGCGTATCGCATAGATCTCGGCGACCGGCATGGGCCGCGTCCCCGGACAATCCCGGAGGACGTGGGAGCTTCCGCCGAGAAGAAACACAAAATCCCCTCCCGAGAGCGGGATGCGCGCGCCGTCGACCTCGAGCAGGCAGCTGCCGCGCGAGACCGCATAAAACAGAGCGTGCCCGGGCTTGTCGACGCGCATGCCCCACGGCGCGCGCATCTCCAGCCGTCCGTACACCTTCGTCCGCAAGTGAAGCCCGCGCAGCACGTCCGCGAGAACGTCCATCGTCCCTCCGTGACGGACGATCGAACCACAAAAACGGACGTGGCGCCAATGATCGTCCGCGCCTTTGGGATTACGGTCCCTCCCAGGCCATTCGATGCGAGAGGGGGCGGACGAGCGCTCGGTCCCCGGGCACGGGTGCGCCCGAAAGAAGGGATGGAGAGATCATGAGCAAGACGGGGACGTCGAACAAGATTCGCGTGGGTATCGTGGGAGCAAACCCGGACCGGGGCTGGGCATCCCACGCGCACCTGCCCGCGCTCAAAGCGTTATCCGCTTTCGAGGTCACCGCGGTGAGCACCACCCGGCAAGCGAGCGCGAACGAGGCCGCGCGCCGCTTCGGCGTGCCCCACGCCTTCGACCGCGTCGAGCCCCTGATCGAGCACCCGGACGTGGATCTCGTGGTCGTCTCCGTCCGCGCGCCCTTGCACGCGGGGGTCGTGCGCGCCGCGTATGCCGCGAAGAAGCACGTCTTCTGCGAATGGCCCCTCGGCGTCTCTCTGGCCGAGACCGCCGATCTCGCGCGCCGCGCGGAGTCCGCCGGCGTCCGTACGTTCATCGGCGTGCAGCGGCGCTTCGCTCCGGGCGTGCGTTACCTCCGCGATCTCCTGGCCGAGGGGTACATCGGCAAGCTCCGCTCCGTCACGCTCCACATTTCGGTGCCCCACCTCGGCCCGCGGGTCCCCGAGGCCCTCGCGTATACGACCGACGCGAAGAACGGCGCGAACGTGCTGTCGATCATGACCGCGCATTACCTCGATACGGTGTTCGCCGCGGTGGGCGACGTAAAGAGCGTCTCCGCGGTGGTCGCGCGCCAATTCGACCAGGCGACGGTGATCGAGACGGGCGAGACGCTGCCCATTACGGTGCCGGACCAGGTGCTCCTCAGCGGGACGCTGCAGAACGGCGCGGTTCTGTCCGCGCACATCGAAGCCGGCAAGCGCAATGGCGGGGAGATCTGGGCGACCTTCACGGGCACCGAGGGCGACCTGCGTTGGTCCCACGATTTCACCGTCTCCGGCGCGCGCGGCGACGGCCAGCCGCTCGAGCCGCTGCCGATCCCCGAGCGATATCGATCGCCCGCCCAGGGGGATCTGAACGACGACGCCTATCAAACGGCGCATCTCTACACGGCCCTCGCGAAGGATCTCGCGGAAGGGACCGAGGTCGTCCCGACGTTCCGGGATGCCTGGAAGCTCTACCGGTTGCTCGACGGCCTCGCGGAATCCTCCGCGACGGGCCAGCGCTTCGATTGGAAGGGTTAGAGCAGCTTCGCGAGGAGCTTCGTCCCCTCGACCGTCGAGGCCTCGTCGAAGAGGTGCGGCAGGTTGATCTGCGGCAGGTCGATCTCCTTCGCGAGCCGCGAAAGGCTCTCGGCCTGCACCTTCTCCCGCACCGCCCGCCGCGCCCCCGCCACGAGCGCGCTTTCCGCCGTCCCATCCGTCCGGTTCGGCGCGTCGATCTCGAGCAAGGACACCTCCCGCGCGAGCCGGTCCCGCTCGTCGGCCGAAAAGAGCGGCGGGAGGACCGCGTTCACCACGAGGCGCAGGACGGGCAGGGTGAGGTCCTTTTTGATCGCGTCGACGAGCTCGATCGTCTCCTGCGCCGGCATCTCCTCCGGCAGCGTGACGACCACGATCCCGCTCCGCGTCGGGTCCTGGAACATCGCCCACGCCTCCTCGGCGTCGCGGCGCAAGACGCCCGGCGGCACGACGTCGAGGATCACCTTTGGCACGCGCATCATGTCGAGCCCGTGGCCCGTCGCCGGTGCGTCGAGCAGGACCACGTCGAAGCGCGGCCGCCCGTCGGGGCCGAGCTCCGTCGTGTGAAACCACGCCTTGCCGAGCATCGCCCACTCGTAGAGGCCGGGCACCGCGCGGAAGAAGGTCTTCGTGTAGCGGTTGTCGAAGACGGCGTGCGCCACGGTGCGCACCTTGAGGACCATCTCCCCGTACTCGGTGAGCGCCTTCTCGGGCGAGATGTTCACGGCCCACACGCCCTCGGCGACGGGCATGATCTCGTCGCCGATCGGCTTCGTCCCGAGGATCGCCGAGAGCCGCTCCTTGGTGTTGCAGAGAGCGACGAGGACCCGCTTGCCTTCCCGCGCGAGCGCTACCGCGAGGGCCGCGGAGAACGTCGTTTTGCCCACGCCTCCTTTGCCCGTGACGAAGAGGAAGCGGCGCCGCCCGAGGTCATCGACGAGCCGCCCCGGCGCGCGGCCTTGCGAGGGAGAAGAAGGGGGCATGCGATCCGGCGATCCTCTAGGCGACGAGGAACGGAAAGGCAACCGGCTTCTGCACGCCGGAGGCCGGCGACCCGAGCCGCGCTCTGCTACCACGAGGGACATGCGCGTCACCGAAGCGGGCCTCGAGGCCCTGAACGGGCGCCTCGCCGGCGCCGCGCCGCTCGATGTCCTGCGTTTCGTGCACCAAACGTTCGGCCCGCGGGCCGCGATCCTGACGAGCATGCAGCGCGCCGGCACGTGGCTCTGCCGGCTCGCCGACCAGGCCGGGCTCGATTTCGACGTGCTCTTCGTGGACACGGGCCTCCTGCACGAGCAGACGCGCTCTGCGCGGGACGAGCTCGCGCGGACGCACCGGAACCTCCGGGTGATCACGCTCTCGCCCGCCCGTACGTTCGCCGAGCAGACGGCCGAGGAGGGGCTTTTGTACCTCTCGGTCGAGGGCCAGGAGCGCTGCTGCGACCTGCGCAAGACGGCGCCGCTCCACGCGCTCCGGGGCCGCTACGACGCGCTCGTCTCGGCACTCCGGCAGGGCGAGGGCGGGGCGCGCAGCAAGGTGCGCTCGGTGGGGCTCGACCTCGCGATGGGCGCCCTCCGCGTCCACCCGCTCGCGCACGTGACGAACGAGGAGCTCGATCGGGCCATCGCCGCCGATCCCGGCGTCGTCGTGAACCCGCTCCACGCCATGGGTTTTCGGACGATCGGCTGTTTTCCCTGCACGACGCCGGTCCTGCCCGACGAAAGCGAGCGCGCCGGCCGCTGGCGGCATTTGGCGAGCGTGCAGTATTGCGGGATCAATCCAGTGGACCGCGGCGCGGCCGAGGGCGCGATCGAATTGGACGATCGTTATGCCGAGGCGCTGTCCGGGCCGGCGACGTAGGCGGACAAACACTTCCTGCGCCGCCGATCCGCCAACTCGGCCTCCCTGTCAAGAGCCTCCATGGTGTGGGATTACGCTCCTTGCTGGGTCGCGAAAGCACGAGGAGAGGGCCGAGCGGACCGAGAAGTTCGGCGCGAAGCTTCTTTCGCGCCACCTTGTACTTGACGAGAGGCCTTCCAGAGGTGATTCCGGGACGCAAATGGCAGCGAGCTACTTCGACGTGGACGGCACGCTGATCCGCACGAACCTCGTCCACCCCACGCTCTATTACGTCCTGAACCAGAACACGCCGCTGCACAGCCTCGCGAAGCTCGGCGGGGCGCTGGTGAAGGCCCCGTGGCTGGCGTGGGCGGAGACGCGGGACCGACGCATCTTCAACGAGCTGCTCTTCACGTCCTACGGCGGGATGAGCGAGGACCGGCTCGTGGGGCTCGCGGTCGAGACGTTCGAGCGCGTGATCAAGCCCAACATCTACCCCGGCGCGCGGGACCTCGTGCAGACGAGCCTCGACAAGGGGCACGACGTGGTGATCGTCTCGGGCGCGCTCGACTTCCTGATGCGCCTGCTCGCCGAGCACCTCGGCGCGACGGACGTCATTGCAAACCGCCTCGAGATCAAGGACCGCTTTGCCACGGGCAAGCTGCTCCGCCCCGTGGTCGCGGGCCCCGAGAAGTCGCGGCTCATTCGCGAGCACGCCAAAAGCCGCGGCCACGACCTCGACGAGTGCTTCGCTTACTCCGACAGCTACTCGGACGTCCCCATGCTCAGCATCGTCGGCCACCCGGCCGCCGTGAACCCGGACAGGAAGCTGTCCCTGCTCGCGAACGCCTACCACTGGCCCATCATCCACGTCGACTGAAGCGGGCGGGATTGCCGCCGAATACGAGAATGCCATGAGCCATCCCTGTGTCGTGACGATCGACAGCCGCAGCGCACCCCGCGTCCTCTTCTCGGGCGACAGGCTGGTCGAGGTCGACCTGCCGACGGGCAGCCGCGTCGTCTACCCGAAGCCCCCGCTCAAGCCCCTGAAGGACGTGGACGCGGCCATCCGGTACGCGATCAACCACCCGTACAACTCCGAGCCGCTCTACGCGAAGCTCCGGCCGGGGATGAAGGTGACGATCGCGATGGACGACATCTCGCTGCCGCTGCCGCCGATGAAGCGGCCGGACATTCGCGAGCGCGTGCTGACGATCGTGCTCGACCTGCTCGCCGATTACGGGGTCGACGACATCGAGATCATCATCGCGACGAGCGTGCATCGCCGCATGAAGGACTGGGAGATCCGGCACGTCGTCGGCGACAAGATCTTCAACGCGTTCTGGCCGAAGAAGCTCTACAACCACGACGCCGAGAACCTCGCCAACATGAAATACCTCGGCACGACCGAGGAGGGCGAGGACGTCGAGCTCAACCGGCGCGCCGTGGAGAGCGACCTCATCATCTACGTGAACCTGAACCTCGTGCCCATGGACGGCGGCCACAAATCGGTCGCCGTGGGCCTGTGCGGATACCGGAGCCTGCGCGCGCACCACAACCCGCGCGTGATGCGGCAATGTTATTCGTACATGGACCCGAAATCGTCGGCGCTGAACACGAGCGTCGTGCGTATGGGGCGGCTCGCGAACAAGAAGCTCAACGTCTTCACGATCGAGACGACGATCAACAATCGGATGTTCGATACGCCGCTCGAGTTCCTCGCGAAAAACGAGGATGATCTCTCGCGGACCGAGCGAAACGCGCTCCAGGCGCTCCGGTTCACCCTCGACAAGCTGCCGCAGCCCGCGCGTCAGGCGATCTTCCAGCGCGTGCCCTCGCCGTTCGGCGTGACGGGCGTCTTCGCTGGCGAGACCGAGGCCGTGCACGAGCACACGCTGCGGAAGAGCTTCGAGCAATACTGCGTGCCGGTCGTGGGGCAGAGCGACATTCTCATCACGGGCATTCCGTTCATCAGCCCGTACAACGTGAATTCGTTCCTGAACCCGCTGCTCGTGCAGGTGATGGCGAACGGGTATCTCTTCAACCTGTATCGCGGCGCGCCGATGGTGAAGAAGGGCGGCACGATGATCATCATGCATCCGTGCACGGACCTCTTCGACAACGAGCACCACGCGCCGTACATCGAGTTCGTGCACCGCGTCCTGCCCGAGACGCGCGACGCGATGGAGCTGCACAAGATCTGGGAGCCGAAATTCGCGAAGAACCCGGCCTACATCGAGATGTACCGGTACGGCCACGCCTATCACCCGACGCACCCGTTCTTCATGTGGTACTGGGGCGAGGCGGGGCGGCAGCACCTCGGTCGGGTGATCGTCGTCGGCGCGGACAACGAATACATCCCGCAATTGCTCGGCTGGGAGACGGCGCGGACGATGGACGAGGCGCTGCGAATGGCGAAGCAGACCGCGCCGCCGAACCCGGACATCATGGCGCTGCATTGCCCGCCGATCTTCATGGCGGATATGTCCGTGGAGAAGCAGCGCGCGCCGCTTTCGGCATTGCCCGAAGGGCAAGGCTGAGAGACGCCCTCCCCCCCGATCTCCCTCTCCGACCGACCATCGCAGAGCCGGCCCGGCGGCACGGGCTCGACCATGACCCGCCTCCGCCGGCGCCCGCCAAGCCGCGATCTGCGCTAGGGTGACGCATGCTCGAGGTCCTCCGTGCTGCCGTCTTCGATATGGATGGCACGCTCGTCGACAACATGGCCTTCCACAATCGCGCGTGGGAGATCGTCTCGGAGCGACTCGGCGTGCCGACCAAGGCCGAGCGTTTTCAGCGGGAATTTGCGGGAAAGAAGAATGAGGAGATCTTTCCCGAGCTCCTCGGGCGGGCGGTGCCGCCGGACGAGCTCGCGCGGCTCGCCGAGGAGAAGGAGGGGCTTTACCGCGCCACGTACCGCCCGCACCTCGCGCTCACGCGCGGGGCTGATGCCTTCCTCGAACGGCTGCGCCGCCGCGGCGTGCGGCTCGCGATTGCGACGGCGGCACCGCTCGGCAATCGCGATTTCGTGCTCGATGGGCTCCGTCTCCGCGAGCGCTTCGAGCGCGTGGTGGGCGCCGAGGAGGTAACGCGCGGCAAGCCGTCGCCCGACATTTTCCTCCGCGCAGCGCAGGATCTCGGCGTCGCGCCGGCGGCGTGTGTCGTATTCGAGGATGCGGCGAACGGCGTGCGCGCCGCAAAGGCGGCGGGGATGGTGGCGGTCGGGATCACCACCGCGACGACGGCCGAGGAGCTACGCGACGCCGGCGCCGACTGGACGTCCGCGGATTTCGCGTCGCTCCCGGCGGCGCTGCTGGAACGGCTCGGGATCGTGTAGCCCGAGCGGGCGAGGAGGCTTCTTCAGCGCGGGCGCGTCACGGCAGGCAGGTCGATGTCGTCTGCGCGATCGCCGTAGATGATGCCGCGAATGCGGGGCGAGCCCAGGAAGTCGTGCGGGAAGCCGAGGTCGATCCGGCTGACGTCGTTCAGGCGGCGGAGCTGGTCGTCATTGAGCGTGAAATCGAGGCCGGCGAGGACGTCCTTGATCTGCGACGCCTTGCGCGCGCCCACGATGGGCACGACGTTCGCCCCGCGCTGACGCACCCAGTTCGTCGCGACCTGGGCCGACGTCTTGCCGAGCTCGTCCGCGATGGCGTCCACGGTCTTCGCGATGGCGAGGTTTTTCGGCGAGAGACGCTGCTCGTTGCCGGCGGCGCGCTTCGTATCCTCGGGCGCGCCGCCGCTGCGTGAATACTTGCCCGTGAGCACGCCGCCGCCGAGCGGCGCCCACGGCGTCAGCGTGATGCCGAACGCCTCGGCCATCGGGATGAGCTCGCGCTCCACCGTCCGCTCGATCAGGCTGTATTCGATCTGGAGCGCCGCGAACGGCGAAAGACCCCGCAGGATCGCCACCGTGTTCGCCTGCGAGACGACCCACGCGGGCGCGTCCGAGATGCCGATCGAGAGGACCTTGCCCGCGCGAACGAGGTCGTCGAGGCCCCGCATGACCTCCTCCACGCCCGTCGTGAAATCCCAGGCGTGCACCCAGAGCAGGTCGATGTAATCGGTCCCAAGCCGTCCGAGGCTCTTGTGGACCGCCTGGACCATGTTTTTGCGCGAATTGCCCGAGGCGTTCGGATCCCCGTTCGCCGTCGTGAGTGTGAACTTCGTGGCGAGCACCCAGCGGTCGCGATTGCTGGCGATGATCTTGCCGCAGATCTCCTCGGTATGGCCCTCGTGATACTTGTTCGCCGTGTCGAGGAAATTGCCTCCGGCCTCGGCGTATGCGGCCGCGACCTCGATCGACGTCGCCTCGTCCGCCCCGAACCCCCACCTGTCGCCGAAGCTCATCGTGCCCAGGCACAGCTCCGACACCTTGATCCCCGTTCGACCCAAGAGCTTGTAACGCATGCTTCCTCCCGCGGATAGCGGATCGGGACGTGCGTACGCAGGCCCGAGGGCGAAATCAAGGGGGCAGCCGGTTTTTGGCTTCCCGTCGTTCCTTCGCGTACCCGATCCCCACGCGGACCCCCACGAGGGCGATCGCCGCGAGGCCCGCGCCGGCCATTCGCATCGAATCGAGCGCGAGCCCGAAGATGAAGAGGAGCAGGCCGAGCGCCACGCCGAGCAGCGGACCCTTGATGCGTAATGCGCGCTCGGCCTTCACCATCGCCGTGCTTGCCGTCTCGAAGCACGCCTTGCAGCGCACGCCGTCGACCGCGACACACGAATCGCACAGCGGGACGCGGCAGATTCCGCAGGCGAGCTTCGCGTCGGCCGCCGCCCCCGGGTCACGATAGCCACCCCTGCCGCCCGGATGCACCTCGCAGACCGTGTCCTTCTTCGGCTTTCGCTGCGGGATCGGCTCCTCCGAGGGCGGCACCTTCACGCCGTCGATCCAGAGCTCGCTCCGCGCGACGTCGAGGTTCCGCACGCGCCGGAGGAGCACGCCCCGCTTGCCGATCTTCAGGGGAAAATCGCCGAGCTCGTGCGTCGGGATCTCATTTTCGCGCGTCTTCTCCTCGTCGACGAAGATCGTCAGGAAAGGCTCGCGGACGTCGACTTGTACCCGATGTTTCCCGATGGACCAGCCGGACATGCGCTCCTGCTTACCACGCCGCTGCCGCGGAATGAAGCGGCGCGCCGCGCGCCTTCTTGCTTGTCGCCCCGCACCCTCCTCGCCCACAATGGCGCCGTGTCTCCTGCCCTCGCCACGCGCCCGATCGAGCCTCCCGAGGACCTCACGATTCCGGCGTCGGGGTCGGAGACCGCAAAAGGCGTCCTCTCGCGTGCGCTCGGTCGCCTCGTGCCCGAGCTTCTCGGCGTGGGGCAGGGTCTCGCGCTCTCGGCCGAGGCGCGCGCCGATCTCGCGATTTTTCAGGCGCTCACACGCGAGGTCGCGCGGAAGAACCCTGGCTCGCTCCCGAGCGTCCTCCGCCGCACGGCGATGGGAACGCTCGTCCGGTGCCTGCGCACGCCGCGGCCCGATTCCGAGGCGCTCCTCCGCGAGCTCATCGGGGTCTTTCTCTTGCACCTCGCGCGCGCCTCCGCGCTCCCGCGGGCCATTCGGCAAAAAGCGCCTCCGAGGCAGCTCGTCTCCACCACGGCAGGTATTTCGATCGGTTTGCCCGAGGAAACGCGCGCCGTCGTGTTCGAGAACGAGGGAAAGATCGTCGTCGAGCGCGCGGACGGCGCCAAAACGCTGAGCCTTCAGGCGCTCGAGGCGCAGCCGCCGGGATATTCCGAGACGCGCGCGGGCGTGACCGTATCGCGGCCGTTTTTTCCGATCGATGGGGGCACGCTGCTCGCGCTCGTGGACACGAATCCGCTCGCCATGGTCGAGGCGCACCCCGACAAGGAGGGCAATGCGATCGATCTCGGCGGCAAGAGCGTGACGGAATGGACGCGATCACTCTCCGAGGCGCTCGGTCTCGTGCGGGAACACCTGCCGGACCTGCGGGGCGAGATCGATCTTTTCGTGCAGCAGATTGTGCCCGTCGGATACCACGACGAAAAACATCTATCCGCGTCGTACCAGGAGGCGATCGGGACGATTTATATGTCCCTGCATCCGAGCCTCATGACGATGGCGGAGGCGGTGATCCACGAATTTTCGCACAACAAGATCAATGCGCTCTTCGAGATCGATCCCGTGCTCGAAAATGCGTTTTCCCCGCTCTACACGTCGCCCGTGCGGCCCGATCCGCGGCCGCTCCACGGCGTCCTGCTCGCGGTCCACGCGTTCTTGCCCGTCGCGCGGCTCTACGAGCGCATGATCGAGGCGGGGCACCCGCTCGCGAAGGCGCCGGGCTTCGTGGAGCGATTCGCGCGCGTCCGGCAGATCAACGCGGAGGGCGCGGAGGTGATCCTCGAAAACGGAAAGCCAACCCGCGTGGGGAAAGCGGTGCTCGACGAGATCCGGCGCTGGCACGATCACTACAAGAAAATGGACGCCTGAGAGGCCGCGTGCGTCCCGACGAACGCTTCCTCCGCGATACGTTCCGGGAGCAACTCGCGCGCCTGCGTTCCTTGCGGGTCGATCTGCGCACACTCGGGCCGCGGGCCACCGAGGAGCACGCGGCGCGCCTCGCCGAGGAGTTCGTCGAGCCAGACCGGAGCTTTGCGTTTCGGCGGGCGCTCGAAGGGAAAGGCGGGGCGGTCGACTTCGAAAAATGGCTGCGGCAGGACCGGCTCTCGCCGCGGGAGATGCGTGGCTGCCTCGAATGGCTCGCGGCCGGCGCCGAGGAGCTCGTTTGCGTGCGGTTCGATCGGCGCGCCGGGTTTCCGGCCGTGACGCTTTTGGTGCGCACGCTCGACGAGACCTGGGCGTGCTCGTGGCCCGGCGTGTACGTGCATTTCGCGGCGGGACGAGCGCTCGCCGTGACGGTGCATTACGAGCTGTTCCAGTGTGATCTGCGCATCGCGATGGGATCGCCTTATCGGTAGGAGCGCCTCGACCCCACGTCGACCGCTGTTCCTTTTCGCTTCCGCTTCGCATACGATCACGAAATGAAAAAGGATCTCCTCCTCGCCCTCGTTCTTTCGCTCATCGGGTGCGGCACGAGCTCCGACCCGATGACCCCCATCGACGGCGGCGTCGGCGACGCGGAGACCGGCGGTGACGCGGGCGGTGACGCGGGCGACCCGTGCTGGGCGAATCAACCCGGGCCCGACAATACCGGCGTTCCCAAGGGAACGATCCTCACCCCGAGCGGATCGATCCAGGTGACGACCAACGGCGCGATCGTCGAGGACCTCGACATCCAGGGCGAGGTCCAGATCCTCGCCGACGACGTCACGATCCGGCGATGTCGGATCACGAGCGGCGACTACTACCCGATTCGCTACTTCGACAACGACAACAAAGGTCTCGTCGTCGAGGACACCGAGATCATAGGGACGAGCGCAGACGTCACCGCCGGGCTGTCTTTCTCGAACTACACCGCGCGCCGGGTCAACGTCCACGGAAGCGCCGACGGCTTCAAGGCGGACGAGAACGTGCTGATCGAGGATTCGTGGATTCACGACCTCGGCAATTATCCAGACCAGCACAACGACGGCGTCCAGTCGACCCATGGGCTGAACGTCCATCTCCGCCACAACCGGATCGAGGGCGCGAGCAACGCCTGCGTCCAGACCGGCGACGAGAGCGGCGATACGACGGACCTCCTGATCGAGTGCAACTGGCTCTCCGGCGGCGGCTATTCGCTCAACCTGCGGGGCAAGATGCCGACCGGGATCAAGGTCCTCCGCAACCGTTTCAAAGGCGACTGGGGGTACGGGCCGTGGACGATCGACGATCCGAATCCGACTGTCGTTGGCAATGTCAACGACGCCGACGGGACGCCGATCGAATATCCGTGAAATCCACCGGCGAGGGGGGCCGGGACAGCCTCGTCAGGGCGCCGCGATCGCGCGGTCGACGATGCCGGAGACGTGCGAGAGCGCGTGTTCGAGGTCGAAGCATCGATCGAGCTCGGCCGCCGAGAGGCGCGCGCTCACGTCCGGATCGGCCCCGAGGAGATCGCGGAACGTGCCCTCGCCGGCGAGCGCCTTCATCGCGTTGCGCTGCACGAGCACGTAGGCCTCCTGTCGCGGCAGGCCGTACGAGACGAGCGCGAGCAGCACGGCCTCGCTGAAGAAGAGCCCGCCCGAGAGCTCGAGGTTCTTCCGGAGGTTCTCCTCGCGCACGACGAGGCCGTCGACGAGCGAGCTCGTGCGCTCCAGCATGAAGCCGAGCGTGGTCGTCGCGTCGGGCGCGATCATGCGCTCGACCGAGGAGTGCGAGATGTCGCGCTCGTGCCAGAGGACGACGTCTTCGAGCGCGGGCATGGCCGCGGCGCGTACGATGCGGGCGAGACCGCAGAGGTTCTCGCTCAAGATGGGGTTTCGCTTGTGGGGCATCGCGGACGAGCCCTTTTGCCCCTGGGTGAAGCGCTCCTCGGCCTCGGCGACCTCGGTGCGTTGCCAGTGCCGCACGTTCGTCGCGAGCCGCTCGATGCCCGCGGCGACGAGCGCGAGCGCGTTGAAGAACGCGGCGTGACGATCCCGCGGGACGACCTGCGTGGCCACGGTTTCGGGGCGCAAGCCGAGCGCGGCGAGGGCCTGGGCTTCGATCTTCGGCGAGAGGTGCGCGTAGGTGCCGACCGCGCCGGAGATCTTGCCGACCGCGATCTCGCTGCGCGCTTCACGCAGGCGCGTGCGGCCGCGCTTCATCTCGGCGAGGTGGCCCGCGAGCGCGAGGCCGAAGGTGATGGGCTCGGCGTGGATGCCGTGGCTCCGGCCGATCATGGGCGTGCGGCGATGCTCGTCGGCGCGGCGCGAGAGCGCGACGATGAGGCCGTCGAGCCGCTCGAGCAAAAGGTCGGCGGCGCGGACGAGCAGCACGGCGAGGCTCGTGTCGAGCACGTCGCTCGATGTCATCCCGCGGTGCAGCCACCGCGCGTCGGGCCCGGCGAGCTCCTCGACGTGCGTGAGGAACGCGATGACGTCGTGCTTGACCGTGCGCTCGATTTCCTCGATGCGCGCCGGATCGAGCTTGAGGTTTTTGTCACGAAGCGCTCGGGCCACGCCGACGGGCACGAGGCCTTCGGCTTCCATCGCCTCGCAGGCGGCGAGCTCGACGTCGAGCCACACGGCATAACGAGTCTCGGACGACCAGAGCGCGGCGAACGCGGGCGGGGTGTATCGCGGGATCATTCGCCGCGAAAGCTGGGAGAAGTCGCGCGCGCCGTCAAGCGGGCCGGGCCCGAGCGGCGCGGCAGGAAAGGCGACGGGCTCGGCCGGGCCGTGCTAGGCTCGGCTTGTACTTTTCAGGGGGCCATCGCTCCATGAGCACCGAGAAAATCCAGCCCGGCCTCGTGATCGCTGGCCGCTACCGCGTGGTCAAGCAGCTCGGCGAAGGCGGCGTGGGGGCCGTGTATCTCGTGCAGCACGTCCACACCGACGAGCGCCTCGCGCTGAAGGTGCTGCACAACGAGACGCTCTCCGATCCGAGCACGATCGAGCGGTTCCGCACCGAGGCGCGCGCGCCGGCGCGCATCGACAGCGACCACATCGTGCGCGTGACCGACGCCGACGTCGCGCCGGAACTGAACGGCGCGCCGTTCCTCGTGATGGAGTTCCTCCGCGGGAAAGACCTCTCCGGCGAGGCGGAAGCGCGGCAGAAGCTGCATCCGAAGGAGGTCGTGCTCTACCTGCGGCAGGCCGCGCGCGCGCTCGACAAGGCCCACGCGATCGGCATCGTGCACCGCGATCTCAAACCGGAGAACATCTTCCTCACGGTGCGCGAGGACGGCACGCCTTGCGTAAAACTGCTCGACTTCGGCATCGCGAAGCTCACGGGCGCCGCGTCGAGCGCGATGGGTGCGCACTCGAAGACGAAGACCGGCGCCGTGTTCGGCACGCCGCTCTACATGGCGCCCGAGCAGGCGCGGGCCCAGGCGCAGCTCATTGGACCTCATACGGATGTCTGGGCCATCGGCCTCATCGCCGCCCGGCTCCTCCTCGGCTTCGATTACTGGCAGGCCGAGACGATCAGCGATCTCGTCGTGCAGATCGTGGTCGACCCGATCCCGCCGCCGTCGCAGAAAGGCAGCCCCTTCGGCGCGGCGTTCGACGCGTGGTTCTTGCGTTGCTGCAGCCGTGACGCCTCGCAGCGCTTCCGCACGGCCGGCGAGACGATCACGCAGCTCGCGGCCGCGCTCGGCGTCGTCGAGGGGCCCGCGCTCGTGCTCGAAGTGACGGAGATCCTGCAGCAGGCGCGCGCGGCCGAGGGGGCGCCGACGAACACGGTCGCCGGCGCGCCGATGCCGATCGCGCCGCAGCCCGAGAACCCGCGGGCCCTGACCCCGATGGGCGGCGACGCCATCTCGCCGCAGACGGCCATGGGCGCGACCGTGCTCGCCGCGTCGACGGCGGTTCCCGTCGCGCAAACGGGGCGCCCGCCGAATGCGTCGAGCAGCAAGGCCCCGATCTTCGCGGCGATCGCCATTGCGCTGATCGGTATCGTCGGGGCCGCGGTGATGTTTGGCGCGAAGAACAGCGGCCAAGATCCAAAACCGGAAGCGGCCGCCGCCGAGGCCGCGCCTTTGCCCTTGCCCACGCCGACCCCGAAGGCCCCCGTGGCCGCCGATCCGCAGGCGTTGGTCGAGCCGGCCGCGGCGGTGTCGGTCGAACCCGCGGCCGCGCTGCCCGCGGTCTCCGCGAAGCCCGCCGCGCCCCCCTTGCCCCCCGGCCCGGGCCGCACGAAGCCGGTGCCGACCGTAACCACCAAAAAGAAGCCGAACGATGACGACCTCATGTCCGGTCGCCGCTGACTTCGAGCGGCGTCGCTCTTTTCGTTTCGTCGCCCCGGTCCTCGCCTTCGCGGCGCTCTCGCTCGGCTCGGCGCCGGTGCTCGCCAATGATCCGGCCGCGGCCGAGGCGCTTTTCCGGGTGGCCAAGGGCCTCATGGAGAAGAAGAACTACGCCGAGGCCTGCCCGAAATTCGAGGGAAGCTACAAGCTCGATCCGGCCATCGGCACGAAGCTGAACTGGGCCGATTGTGTTGAAAAACAGGGCCAGCTCGCGCGCGCGTGGGCCCTGTGGGGCGAGGCGCGGGATCAGGCCAAGCGCGAAGGCGACAAACCCCGGGCGGACCTCGCCACGCGCCGGCAAAAGGAGCTCGATCCACGCCTGCCGCACTTGACGGTGCAGGTGAAAGGCAGCGTCGAGGGGCTCGGTGTGTATCGCGACGAGGTGAAGCTCGACCCCGTCACGTTCGGGGTGCCGCTGCCGGTCGACCCGGGCAAACACGTGGTGACGCTCCGGCGCGGGAACGACGTGCTCAAAGAGGCGGCCGTCGAATCGAAGGAGAAGGCCACGGACGAGGTCACGCTCGACGCGACGGACGTGCCGCCGCCGCCGCCCGAGCAGGTCACGCAACCGCAGACGATGCCGGGGCAGGGGGACAAACCCAAATACCGGATCGCCACGGTCCGCCGCAGCACGGGCATGCTCGCCGGCGGGGTCGTCCTCGGTGTCGTCGGTGGAATCGTGGGGCTCGTGGGCGCGGGCACGGTCGGGCTTTCGAGAGGCGGATCGCCTGGGGGCTGGGCGACGCTCGGCGTGGGCGCCGTGATGTTCGGCGGCGGCATCGCGCTGGGCGTCATCGGCAACCAGAAGATTCAGCGCAAGCTCGAGGTGACGTACATGCCCGAGGTCTTCATCGGGCCGAGCTCGGTCATGGTGCGCGGGGTGTTCTGAGCGGGAGGGGGCGGCATGCACCGGGGCATTTCGACGTTTTGCCTTCTCGCGCTCACGAGCGTGCTCCCCGCGTGCATCGCCTTTCCCTTCGCGACGCCGCCGCTCGCCATTTCCGGGGGCGGCGGCGTTCGTTATGGGACGCCGAGCACCAAGCAGACGGGCCCCTCGATGGGGCACGTCGACGTGGGGGTGAAGCCGCTCCAGCTCATGCGTGACTGGCAGAAGCGGCGTGCGGACGTCGGCTTGGGCTACACGTTCGAGGCGGGCGCCGGGCCCTCCCGGCACGGCGCCTTTTTCGAAGGGACGGTCTTTCCCGTCGTGGATCAAATCGCCCGTATCGGCGTCGCGGCCCAGCCGCGGCTCTGGTACGAGCCGGAGACGGACAAGATGGGGTTTGGCATGGCCGCTCGCGTCACGGCCGAGGTCCGCGCGTTCGAGGCGACCACGTTCTCGGGGACGAGCTCCAGCGGCGGCGCTATAGGGTATGCGTACGGCGAGGCAGGGCTTGGCCTTTACCTCGAAGGCGCGTATGCGAAGATCGGGGAGCGGCCGAACGCGACGCTGGGGTTCGGTCTGACCGGCCGCATTCCCGCCACGGTCGGCCTCGCGATTGCGTTCTTGCGCTGAGGCCGTGCGCGCCCGCCCGCGGCGGCCGGGCCCGTCCGCCCGCGCCGCGCGGTCGTTTCGGAATGCTTCCGCTCGAAGAAGTAGCGAAAGGGACTTGCGACCACGCGACGCGATCCAAACATTCGCTGGCAATGGTCGCAATTGCTCCGTCCACGGTAGAGCCCGGCCCCGATTCACCCGCCCCGGACAGCGAAGAAACGACGCAGCCGAGGCTGCGCGCTGTCTCGGCTTCCCCACCGGACTCGGCCGTTCGCAGGGTGATGCCGCCCGCGGAGCGCAAAAAGGACCCGTACATCGTGCTCGTGGGGCTCGACCTCTCGGAGCCCGGCGGCCGGGCTTGGCGGTTCGCTTTTGATCTGGCGGAGCTCCGGGGCGAAGAGACCGAGATTCACGCGGTGGTGATCGGGGCGCGCGGCATGGCGCCGCGAATCAAGGACGTGGCGACGCCGCGGGTGTCGACCTCGCACGCGAGCGAGGCGAAGCTGCCGACTTTGAAGGTGCTCGAACATCGCTCCGCGGGCGGGCAAGCGCGGCTCATGGCCATGCATTACCGTGACGGACGGCCGGACAAGGCCATCGTGAACCTGGCGCACGAAATCGGGGCCGACCTCATCGTCGTGGCGAGCCACCCGCCGAGCCGCCTGGAGCGTCTTTTCGGCGGCCCGCTCGCCGATCGCATCGCGCGCAATGCGCCATGCCCCGTCGTGATCGTCCGCCCGAAGCGCGACGAGGACGACCCGGGCGTCGATCAATACGATCCGCGCCTTCGTTAAGGACGGGCGTCCTTCGCCTTTTCCATGTCCGAACGGGAAATCCCCTCGGCCGTGCCTCCCTCGCGGGGATCGGCGAAGCCGTAGGCAAAGCCCGTCTGCGGGTCGACGAGGATGTCGTTCGCGTCGCCTTGCGTGAGGTTGCTCTGCTCGATCGTGTGCCCGCGCCGCGTGAGCTCGGCGAGCACCTCGCGCGGCGGCGGGCGCTGCTTCTCCACGCGCAGTTTGTCCGGCTGGAACTGGTGGTGCAGGCGGCCGGTCGCGATGGCCTCGTCGATCGTCATGCCCCAGTCGACGAGGTTGCGGAAGACCTGGGCCACGGTGTTCGGGATCGTGTCGCCGCCCGGCGAGCCGAGCACGAGCGCGAGCCGTCCGTTCTGCGTGACGATCGTCGGCGACATCGAGGTCGCCATGCGTTTGCCCGGCGCGACGACGTTCGGGCCGTCCTTCGAGAAGCCGCCGAGAGCGTTGCCGAGCAGGACGCCCGTGCCGGGCACGACGACCTTCGCGCCGAACCCGGCCGAGAGCGTGTACGTGCAAGCGACGGCGTTGCCCTCGGCATCGACGACCGAGAAGTGCGTGGTCTCGGGTGACTCCTTCGCGGCCTCGGGCATCGCCGCGGCGAGCGTGGCCGAGGGCGTGGCGCGCGTCGGGTCGATCGCGGGCTTGCGGGTCGCGAGGTGCACGCCGGAGAGGAGCTCGTGGAGCTTCGTGTCGAGGTCCTTTGGCCCGAAGTCCGGGTCGGCCCCGACGAGCCTTCGATCGGCGTAGGCGCGGCGCGCGGCCTCGACGAAGAGGTGGAGCGCGTCGGCCGAGCCGGGCTTCTGCTCGTGTGCGCGCGCGCGTTCGAGCGAGAGCATGATCTGCGCGAACGCGATGCCGCCCATCGACGGCGGAGGCGCGGTCTCCACCGAAAAACCTCGGTACGAGAAGCGCAGCGGCGCGCGCTGCTTCGCGCGGTAGTCGGCCATGTCCTTGGCCGTGATGTACCCGCCGCCCTTCTTCATCCATTCGTCGATCGCGCGCGCGAAAAATCCTTCGTAGAAGGCGCGCGGGCCTTCCTTCGCGATCGACTCGAGCGTGCGCGCGAGGTCCGGCTGACGCACGCGTTCGCCCTCGGCGAGTGGTTTTTTCCCTTTGCCCCAGATCGCGCGGGCCGCGGGGTCGTGCTTGAGCTTGTCCCAGGCCCACGCGAGCGTGAGCGCTTGCCGCGGCCCGAGCGCGTGTCCCTTCTTCGCAAGCTCGATGGCGGGCGCGACGAGCTCCGCGAGCGGGCGCGTGCCGAACCGTTCGAGCGCAAAGGACAAACCCGCGACGGTGCCCGGAACGCCGGCCGAGCGCAGGCCGATGCCGCCGTCGTGATCGAGCATCGCGAGCACCTTCTCGGTCGTCGCGCCGGCCGCGGGCGCGGTCTCGCGGAAGTCGACGAAGTGCGTCTCGCCGCTCTTCAGGCGGATCATCATCACGCCGCCGCCGCCGATGTTTCCCGCTGAGGGATGCGTGACGGCGAGCGCGTACGCGATGGCCACCGCGGCATCGACGGCGTTGCCGCCGCGGCGCAGCACGCTGACGCCGATGCGCGTGGCGTTCTTCTCGACGGAGGTGACGAGGCCGGCCTCGCCCTGCACGGCGCGCTTGCCGCCCGGGCGAAGAGCGACGGGCGGAGCGGGCGGCGGCGGGGCCGGGTAAGGGTCGGGCGCGGGCGCGCTCGCAGCGGCGGAGGTCGCAGGGACGACGGCCGCAGACGCGCTCGTGGAGGCGCTCGGCGCGGCGGACGTCACGGAGGGGGGAGGGGGCGTGGCGTCGTCGCGCGGCGCGGGCGTCTGGGCGACGCAGGCCGAGACGAGCGCCGCCGCGAGGAGGATGGTTCTTCTCGGACGCGCGGGCATCGGCGGGGGGACTCTATCCCAAGCCCCCGGTTGACGCTTGGGGGCTTTGCTCGGACGAGCCGAGCGCCGCCCCCAAACCCCCGAGGTCGGCGACTACTTCTTCTGGTTCTTGCGGCGGCCGAGCGCGAGGCCGAAGGCCGCGATGGCGCCGAGGATGCCGGCCGCGCTGCTCGACGTGTTGCCGGCGCTCTGCGCGCAGGAGACGCCCGCCTCGCCCGAGGCGGTGCAGCGGCCGCCGCTGCAATTCGCGTCACCGCGCACGTAGCCCTCGACCTTGATCTCGAGCAGGCTCTCGAGCTGCGCGACGCAATTGTCGATCTGCTCGCCGACGTCGACGTACTGGCCGTCGCAGAAGAGCGCGCCCTCGGGCCTCTGGCAGGCGACCTCGCAGCCGCCCTTGAGCTCGGACTCGCAGTCGATGAAGCCCTTGGCCTGGCAGTCGATCTGGCAGTCGATGTTGGCCTGCGCGTCGCAGGAGCCGGTGCAGCACGCGGAGCACTGCGCCTTGCAGTCCGCGCTGGGCGGCGTGGCCTCGCAGCGCGCGTCGCACTCGCCGCCGCACGTGGCCTCGCAGGAGGCGCGGCAGCGGGCGCTGTCCGGATCGGCGGCGCAGGAGGCGTCACAGCTCGCGCCGCAGTCCGCGCGGCAGGAAGCGCCGCACTCGAAGCTGCCGGGGTCGACGTTGCACTCGGCCTCGCAGCTCGCCGCGCAGCTCGCGGTGCACGAGGCGCTGATGTTCGCGTTGCACTGGCCGCTGCAGCCGACGTAGAGGTCGGCGGCGCACTGGACCTGGAAGCTCACGGGCTCGCACGCGGCGGTGCAGCCGCCCGAGACGCGCATCTCGCACTGGGCGTTCGCAGCGAGCTCGATGCCGCCGCAAGCGCTGATGGTCTTTGCGTCGGCCGAGGAAGCAAAGCCGAAGGTCGTGGCGGCGGCGAGCGCGGCGGCGGCGAAGATCGGGGCAAGGGAAGTACGCATGAGTTCGTTCTCCTGTGTGGACGAGGGGTCCCTCGATCGCGGCGCCCCCGGTGCAAGGGGGCGACCATCCGCGAGGGTACGTCCTGCGTTTGACGATCCGCCGAGGATTTCGAAACGGTCGAGCTCCGCCGTTCACGCCGCCTCGGGCGGGGCTGTCATACCGGCGGTCGCTCGTCCGACCAGGTCGAGCTCACGGAAGGATCTGACTCGTGATCCTGCCTGGGCCGTACCGCGCCACGATGCCCTCGCGCGCCGCGCCCGGCATGCTGCTCGTCACGAAGTTTCCTCCAACGGCCCAGTACGTGCCAGTGCCATCGGCCCAGGCCGCATGCAGATCGGCATAAGGTGGCACTTCGAACTCGTCCACCCAGGCGCCCGCGTCGAGCCGCTGCTTCGAGCCGCCGAAGCCCACGACGACCACCTCGCCGGGCGCGTTGCAAGCCACGCCGTTGACGCCGTTCGTGAGCGCGACGTCGAGCTTCTGCCACGTCGCGCCGTCCGAGCGGAGGACCTCGAACGTGCCGACGGCGTAGACCTCGTTCGAGCCGCAGCCAGCCACCGTGAAGAGTGTGCCACTGGCGAGAGGCGGGTCCGATTCGAGGGCCCATTCCGCGCCTTTTTTATGCCAGATCGTGCCGTACTCGCCGACCACGTAGAGGTCGTCCGAGCTCGTGCCCCAGACCTTGTAGTGCGCGCGTCCGAGCGGCATGCCGGGCAAGGTCACCGGCGTCCAGGTGCTCCCGTCCCAATGGAGGACCACGTCGTTCGGGGCGTCGGCGCCGCCCTCGGGTGTGCCGCCGACGGCCCAGGCGTCCGTCTTCGAGGCCGCCCAGACGCCCCAGAGCGTCGCCGTGGTGCCGGAATCGTGCTCCGTGAAGGTCGCGCCATCCCAGTGGGTGATGCGGCCCTCCTCGCCGACCATCCAGACGTCGTCCGGGCCGGAGCCCGAGACCCACCAGTACGTCTGGTCGCCGCCGGGATGGAGTTCGCGGAAGGAGGCGCCGTCGAAGTGGACCACGAGCGACTCCAGACCGTTTCCGAGCGGGCCGCCGACGGCGAAGACGTCCTTCGGACCGCTGCCCCAGACGCTGAGCACCGCGCGGTCGAGGTCGCCACCGTCGAGCGCGACTTGCCACGCGGGCGTTTCCGAGGAAGGCGGTTTGTCCGGCGGCGGATCGGAGCAGCCCGTCGTGAGCGCCACGAGCGTGAGCACGAGCGAGAGGCGAAGGTGCTTCACGGCGGTCCTCCAGACGCGTCCGGAGGGTTTCCGTCTGCGCCCGCGTCGAGGTCCGGATCGATGGGGCCGGCGTCGGGATCGCACTGCATGCCGAGGACGTAGTCGCCGGCGCACATGCAGAGGCACTCGGCTTCGTAGCCGGGTTCGTCGCAGCGCGGGGTCACGGTCATGATCTTCGTGACCTTCTTGCCGTCGCGATCCGTGAGCGAGACCGTGAGCTCGTAGGGTTTGTCGAAGAGGTCCTCCTCGGCCCACTGGTTCGGACACGCCGCGATGTTCGAGAACGTGGAGATGTCCGTCGGCGCGCTGCGCCCGTGGCCGTCGTCCGTGGGCTCGAGGTTGATGATGCGTGTGTCCAGACGAACTTGTTTCGTCACCGGGTCGCGCAGGGCGCCCGCGACGCGGACGGCGCACGGGTCGACGTTCGTCGCCCGCACGCCCGCGAACACGACGCGGCCGCCCTGCGGCGGGAAGATGAGCGAGATGCTCGATCCGTCGCTGATCGGCTGCAGTTCGCCCCCGGGACCGAGCGCGATCACTTCCATGATCGGCTCGGCCGAAGGGTCCCCGAGATACGCGAGCTTGCAGCCCCCGATCGGGCCGGCGTCCGGCTCCGGCGGCGGCGAGGGAGAGCTGCAAGCAGCGAGCGCGAGCACGAGGGCGACCGAGCGTTTGTCCACGGCTAGAAGCAGTTGATGTTGTCGGACTTCGGGTAGTAGTAGACGAAGATGTTGCAGTGCTCGTTGGCCTCGACGATCGGGCCGAACGTGTAGCAGCAGTCGTCGGCGCCCTGCTTGTCGAGCGCGTTCAAGCCGTCGCAGCCGAGCGAGGCCTCGGGCATCTGCCACTGGTACGAGCACGTGTAGAACACGCCGCCGCCCGCGGGGACCTCGCGATCGAGCTCGGGCGACGTGAGCATCGGCGGCTCGTCCCAGGCCTGCGAGGCGTAGAAGCGCTCATCCATCGGCGGCTGGTCGATGCTCACGCCGTCCCACGTGAACATGTCGAACTGTTTGCCGCGGCTGTGGAAGTGGCCGTTCGCGCCGATGATGTGCACGGGCACGTCGCTGTTGAACTGGCAGGAGCCGTCGAAGGAGGGCGTCGGGTTCGAGGCACAGACGCGGATCGACTGCTTCGTCGCGAAGAGCGTTCCGAGCTGCGCCTTGACCTTCTCCTTCGGGATCGTCCAGAAGTTCACGTTGACCTTGCCCTCGCCCGAGGGCGTGCCCTGCGTCGACGCGTTGACGTAGTGCGTCTGGAGCATGAGCCACTCGTCGGGCATGAACTCGTTGGCGACGCCCTCGGGGAAGGTCCAGTCGAGCTGGCCGTCGATCTGCGAGTTCGCGACGAGCGGCCAGTCCGCCCAGTTCGAGCTCTTGAAGCACTCGCCGACGTTGTCCTTGCCCTCCTGGATCGCGCCGTTCGCCGGATCGAGGCCCGTGATCGTGCGGACGCGGAAGACGTTCATGTGGTGCGAGCCCTCTTTCTGGGCGATCTGCACGCGGTTCACGTAGACGGGGCTCTCCGGATCGAGGCCGTTCGCGGCCGCGAGGTCACGGACGCGGAAGAAGTAACAGTCCTGCTTCTCGACGCCGGCCGGGACCTCGAAGGTCTTCGTCTCGATCTGGAAGCCCTGACCCGCCGGGGGTGGGTCGATATGTGCCGGGTCTGCCCCCGTTGTCGGGGGGGGATTCGGCTCGCTCGAGCATGCAAAAAAGAGGGGGGCCGCGAACGCAAGCAAGACGAGAGATCGGAATGCAGACATAGGTTCTCCTCCCCGGGGGTGAGAAAAAGGGGACGGTAAGGACGCTACACGAAAGCAAGTCGTCGGCCATCCGGGCCCTGCTGCCCTCCGCGCGTCCTTTCCCGGGGAAGGTGCGCGCGAGGAGGCGCACACAGGGCGCCTTGCTGCTATTGTCGCCGCACGGAGGATTTTCGTCGATGGCTGGCAACAAGCAGTGCGGAGAGCACACCGAGCTCGCGTCGAACAGCGCCGTGCGCGTGACGCGATGCACGTGCGGCACGGTTCACGTCACCATGCTTCAGAACGGCGTGACGGTGCGCATGTCGGCCGACGCCCTCCGCAACGCGTGGGCAGGGATGAAGGCCGCGATCGATCGGATGGACGAGCCCGTGCCGAGCTTCGGCAGCTCGATCATCAACTGACGTTCGCGAGGATGCGGGAGGGGTAGGGCGCGCGGGGGGAGGCGGCCCTCCCCCCACGCATGCGCGAGGCGCGAGCCTTTCAGCCGCGCTCTTCGAGGGAGATGTAGTTGCGCTCGACCTCGCCGGTGTAGATCTGGCGCGGGCGGCCGATCTTCGTCGAGGGGTTCTCGTTCTGCTCTTTCCAGTGCGCGATCCAGCCGGGCAGGCGGCCGAGCGCGAACATGACGGTGAACATGTTCGTGGGGAAGCCGAGGGCCCGGTAGATGATGCCGCTGTAGAAGTCGACGTTCGGATAGAGCTTGCGCTCCACGAAGTACGGGTCGCTGAGCGCCGCCTCTTCGAGCTTGCGGCCGATGTCGAGGAGCGGATCCTTGATGCCGAGCTTCGAGAGAACCTTGTCCGCCGCAGCCTTGATGATGCGCGCGCGCGGGTCGTAGTTCTTGTACACGCGGTGGCCGAAGCCCATGAGCTTGAAGCCCGAGGACTTGTCTTTCGCGAGCTTCACGAACTTCGTGACGTCGCCGCCGTCCTTGCGGATCTCCTCGAGCATTTCGATGACCTCCTGGTTGGCGCCGCCGTGCAGCGGGCCCCAGAGGGCACAGATGCCCGCCGCGATCGAGGCGAAGAGGTTCGCCTTCGCGCTGCCCACGAGCCGCACCGTCGACGTCGAACAGTTCTGCTCGTGGTCGGCGTGCAGGATGAGCAGGAGGTTCAGGACCTTCACGATGTCCTCGTCGATCTCGTACGGCTCCGCCGGGACCGAGAACATCATGTTGAGGAAGTTCGCACAGTACGAGAGCGAGTTCTGCGGGTAGACGAAGGGCTGGCCGATCGACTTCTTGTACGAGAAGGACGCGATCGTGCGGACCTTCGAGAGAAGGCGCGCGATCGTGATGTCGACCTGCTCGCGGTTGTCCGCGTCGATCGCCTCGGGATAGAAGCTCGAGAGCGAACACACCATCGACGACAGGATCGCCATCGGGTGCGCCGTCGAGGGATACCCCTCGTAGAAGTGCTTCATGTCCTCGTGGATCAACGAGTGCCGCGTGAGCAGCGTCGAGAAGCGCGACAGCTCCGCGCGGCTGGGCAGCGAGCCGTAGATCAGGAGGTAAGCGACCTCCACGAACGTAGACTTCTCACCGAGCTGCTCGATCGGAATGCCCCGATACCGCAGGATGCCCTGCTCCCCGTCGATGAAACAGATCGAGCTCGACGTGGACGCGGTGTTCACGAACGCCGGGTCGAGCACCACACAGCCGGTCTTTGCGCGGAGCGTCGAGATGTCGATGCCCTTCTCGTTCTCCGTCCCGGTCACGATCGGAAGCTCGATCGTCTGCTCCTGTCCATCCTTGTTGAGCGTGAGCTTGGCCGTCTCCTGCACGCGTCCTCCTTTCACCACACCCGCCGCAGCGGCGGCATAAGTACCACGGCTGTCCGACATAAGCCGAGCGGAACCACACGTGAAGTGTCCACGTGCACGCAAATATCGTGGGGACGCCGGAAAACACAGGGTTTCGGCTCTAGGAGTGTTGGTCTGGCCACAAGCAGGGGGCGATCGACGGGGGTCTCTCAGGGCAAACCCCGCGGCGGCCAGGGAAAACTTTGGTAGGTACACGAGGATGGCCGCGCTCGAACCGATGGTCCGGGGCAAGCTCGCCTCCCACCCCGATGCGACTGCGTTCGCCGCCGAGGTCCTCCGGGTCCATCGGCGCTACGCGACGGAGATCGTGCAAGCGTACGCGCTCTGCCCGTTCGTCCGAGATGTGGACGTCGCGTTCGGGAAGTTCTGCGTGATGCTCGACCGCGAGCCCGATCTCGACGCGACGCGTGAAGCGGTCGTTGCGGCGCAAAGCAACGTGCTGCACGTGGTCTTTCCGCTCGCGCTGCCGCCGCCGAACGTGTTCGAGCGCTTCGCTTCGACGCTGCTTGCCCGTTTGCAAGGGTTTTTCCCGGAGGCGCCGGTGATGGCGGCGTTCCACCCCGAGCTCGTCGGTGATCGCGACGCGCCGCATCGTCTCATCGGGCTCTTGCGCCGCGCGCCCGACCCGTTCGTGCAGTTCATCCCCGCAGGCGTGCACGAGGGCGGCACGGTGTTCGCGACCTCGATCGAGGAGTTCGAGGCGAGCGCGGTCGACCGTTCGGAGCTCACGTTCCAGAAGCTGCGCGGCGAGCCGATCGAAGCGCTGCTCGCGCGGGCCCAGGAGATCCGCGCGGATCGGGATCGGGCGTACGCGCGGTTTGCCGAGCTCGCCATCGCGGCGGGCTAGACGGGATGCACAAAAAAGAAAACGGGCCGCGCGCCGGCTTCGCACTGCGAAGACCGGCGTTCCGCGACCCGTGGCCCCGCCCTTCGACTCGAGGGACGGGAGCGAAGGCTCAGCCCATCGCGTCCTTGACCGCCTTGATCGGGCGGGCGCGGACCGTCTTGCTCGCCGGCTTGGCCGGGAACGTCATCGGCTGCTTCGTGAAGGGGTTGACGCCCTCACGCGCCTTCGTGGCCGGCTTCTTCACGACGCGGAACTTGGCGAAGCCGGGCACGGTGAAGATGCCGGCCTTCTTGAGCTCGCGGTGGCCGATCTGCGCGAGGTTGTCGAGGACGAGCTTGACCTGCTTGCGCGTGATCTCGCCCCCCGCCTCCTCCGCAATCGCGTTCAGAAGCGCGCTCTTGCTGATCGAGGCCGCCTTCTTCGTCTCCGTCTTCTTGCCAGCCATGATGTGTTTCCTCCGAGGTAAAAGCCCCTCTCGCGGCCCAAACAACCACAAGGAACGCGCTAGGTCGAGCGGGAAATCGTCGTTCGGAGCGACAAAAATAGGCCATTCGACGAGAGCTCCCTCCCGAGGTCGCGGCCTGATGGGGCCCTCGGCGCGGCCACACGAGGGGCCGAAAGAGCCCTGATTTCCAGGGAAAACGCGCGATCTTCCGGAGGAACCCGAGCGGCGCGGAGCGGAGGATCGCGGCGCGGTGGGAGGTTCGGGTACCACGAAAACGGCGGATCCCGAAGGGTCGGCGCCGATCCGGCTCTTCCGGGGGGCGCTCGCGGCGTGCGCCGGTGCGAGGCGAATTTTTCACGGGACGGCCGGGAGACAGGCCTCCGGAGAGGCAAGCGCGCACGGACGAACCCGTTTTTCGGATCAGCGCGCGTGGTCGTCGCGGGGCGCGGCGCGGCTCGGCGCTTGTGACGGGGGTTCGTCGTGGTCGACGCCCCAGCGCCGCGTGGGCGCGATGCCGAGCACGGTGAGGGCCTCGTTCGCCTGCGTGAACTCCAGGAGATCGCCGACGCCGACGTCGATCGTGCGGTTCGGTCCGTCGATGAAGAGCTTCGCGTCCGTCATCTTGCTGCGCACGACGAGCGGCGTCCCCGGCGCGATGAGCGCGTGCCGCAGCCGGTAGCGCTCGCCGTGCGGGGTGTAGGGCTCGCGGACGACGAGCTGCAATCGTTTGGAGGTCAAAGGAATCACGCGGCCGCCGGCGGAACGCTGCGCCGCGGTGGAGCCGGCGGCGGGGCCGATCCAGAAGCCGCTCGACTTCTGCTCCTCCTCGATGTCGCCGAGCCGGACGAGGTAACGCGAGGTGGCGGCCGGCGAGACGTGACAGAAGAGCGCGTCGTTGAGGACGCGGGCCGCGACGACGCGGCCGTTCACGCAGACCTGCATGCGCGTGAGCACGGCGCGGCGGAGCTCGCCGCGGAGCGCGCGGCCGATGGCGAGCGCGGCCTCGCCGCGGCGCGCGCCGCAGAAGAAGCCGACCGAGTACTCGGGCGCGCTGTTGATGCCGAGGATGGGGACATCCGCGACGGAGTGCGAGGCGCTGAGGAGCGTGCCGTCGCCGCCGACGGTGATGACGAGGTCGAGGCCGCGGGCGTCGAAAGCGTCGCCGACGCTGCCCTCGAACGCGACGTCCACGCCGAGCACGGCGAGCGCGGCTTTGACCTCGGCCGCGGTGGCCTCGTGTTCCTCGTGCGCGGCGCGCAGGTGCGCGACCGTGGGGTCGTGGGCGTCGAGGAGGCGCTGAATGCGGCCGTTCTTTCGCTCCTCCACCTGCACCCGGTAGGCCGAGCGCTTGACGATGAGCGCGACCTTGGGCTTCTTCGCCGCGAGGCCGTTCGAGCCCGCGGGCGCCTTTCGTCGCGCGGACGAGGCGCGCTTCACGAGGCGAGCTCCGCGAGGCGGCGGAGCGCGAGCTCGGTCTTTTCGTCCTCGAGGAGGCCGCTCCGCGCGAGCGCGAGGGCCTCGTCGAGGGAGAGCGCCGCAATCGTGGCCTTGCGTTCGAGCACCGAGCCGTCCTCGGTCGGCGTCGTGCGTCGCGCAGGGTCGACTTCGACGTGGAAGAAGAAGTGCCGCTCGCCGACCATGCCGGGCGCCGGGAACGAGGAAGGACCGAGCGGCGCGAGCGCGCGCGGGTCGACTTCGAAGCCGAGCTCTTCCTGGAGCTCACGCGCGGCGCAAAGCAGGAGGCCCTCGGGGCTTCGCTCCTCGACTTCCACGAGGCCCGCGGGCAGCTCCCAGAGGTTGCCGAGGTCGTCGCGCTCTTCGATGGGCGAGGTCGCGCGGTTTCGGAGCGCGACGGGAGGGCGCACCGAGGAGCGGAGGTAGACGTGGCGGACGCCCTTCTCGTCGCGGAAGTGCGCGGCGATGACCACGGCGTCGAGCCGCTGCCGATCGACGATATCGTAGGAGAAGGGCTCGCTCTGTTCGCCGTCCGGGAAGGTGGCGCGGAGCATGACGCGCTCGACGCGCAGGAAGGCGGGCGAGCCCGGTTCTGCGTGCTGTTCCTGCGTGAGCAGGATGCGTGGCAAGGGGGGCAGCGGCATCGCCGGAGCCCGGAGCATACGCCGAACGGTCCGTGCGTTACAGGACTTTTCCAGCCCAGAGCGTGGCGTTGTACGCGAGCTGTTTGCCCCACGTGTAGCCCGAAGCGAGCGAGCAATCGGACGTGAGGTAATGAAAATCGAGATAGACGACGCGGCCGCTTCCATACGGCCACTTCGCGACTGCGTGCCTCGTGAGATCACCGAGCCACACGACCGAGCTCGTGGCACCGGGCTTGAGCGTGAACTGGACCTCCTCCCAGCCGACGAAGTCGTTGGGCTGGAAGTTGACGCCTTGCAGGAGGACGTCGGACGGGTCGAGCACGGTGACCTTGAGCGGGAAGCTCTGGAAGCTGTTGATGACCTGGCCCGTGACGGGCAGGAGATCGACGAGGTTGCCGTAGTTGCTGTACATCCACGGCGTGGCGATGACGCCGCCGCCGCCCTGCGCGTAGGCCTCGAACGTGGACGGGCTGAAGCAGCTCATCTGGCCGTGGGTGATCACGACGTCGAACTTCTGGAGCGTGGCGAGCGAGCAATCGGTGTTCACCACGGCCGAGCCGATGAAGGGCTGCGTGGCGAGGTGGGCGCGCAGGTCGTCGACGTAGAACGGTCCGCCCATCACGGCGACCTTGAGCAGCTTGCAGTCGTCGTCGGTCGAGAGATCACAACCCGCAGGGCAGCAGCCGTCGCCATGGGCGCAGTCGAGGATCGGCGCGCCGCCGCCGCAGGTGCCGGCGGCGCACGTCTCACCCGTCGTGCAGGCCTTGTTGTCGTTGCACGTGGTGCCCACAGGCACGGGCATGCCGCCGCCGCATGCGCCGGCCGCGCAGACCTCGCCCGCGGTGCAGCTGTTTCCGTCTTCGCACGTGGCGCCGTCGTTGCCCGGGACCGCGATGCAGGTCTGCTTGATCTCGTCGCACTGCGGGTTCTTGCAAGGATCGGCCGTCGGTAGGCAGGGGTTCGGCTTGCCGACGCACTGGCCCGAGATGCAGACGTCCTCCACGGTGCAGAAGAGGTTGTCGTCGCAGAAGACGCCGTCGTTCTGCGGGACGGCGATGCAGCCGAGGACCGTGTCGCATTGGCCGATGGAGCAGAGGCCGTTGAGGAAGGAGCAGTCGATCGGCGGGCCCATCTGGCACGCGCCGGCCTTGCACGTGCCGAGATCGGTGCACGGGTCGCCGTCGTCGCAGAAGCCGCCCTCGTTGACGGGCGCGAACTCGCACGCGTCGTTCGCCTCGTTGCAGCTCCCGATCTTGCAGGACTCGCCGTTCGACGGGCAGAGCTTCGAGGTGCCCGCGGTGCACACGCCGCTCAGACAAACGTCGTTGATGGTGCAGAAGAGGCCGTCGTCGCACGGGCCGAAATCGTTCTTCGGCACGAACTGACAGCCGTTCTCCCCCGCGCACACGCCGTCGCTGCAAGGGCCTTCGAGCGCCACGCAATCGAGGTCCGTGGTGCAGGGCGAACCGGGTGTGACGTCGGGGCCAGCGTCGCCATCCGAGCCGCCCGCGCCGCCTACACCCGTCGCGCCGCCCGCGCCTGCATCACCGCCCGAGCCGGTGCCGGCGTCGGGCATTTGAACGGGATTTGCGCAGGCGAACGGGACCGCGGCGAGCGTGAGCAGCGGAAGCAGAAGAAGCGGAGATGTAAGCGAAGAGATACGCATGGTCGCCATACTTACCGTGACGAACGTGCAGCGTCACGGCGGCGGCGACTTCTCGACGAGGGCGTGTCGAGGACGTGTCAGTCCTGTAGACAAGCGTTGAGCTGTTGCCCGCATTTTTGCTGCACGCAGCCGAAACAGGCCTGACTTGGCTGTCCGCCTTGGCAGGAGCTGGCACACTCGGTCGTGCAGTTCTGCTGGCAGGTGCAGTTGAAGAACTCGCTGAGCAGCACATCCGAGCCTTGGCAAGGCGGATCGTTGCCGCCGCCTTGGAGAATCTCGGAACACGTGCTGCACGCGGAACCGCCGCCGCCCGTGCCGCTCGCGCTGCTGCTCGTGGTCGTGCTCGAGCTCGATGTGCTCGCGCCGTCGCAGTAGCTTCCGCACTGCGCGCTGCACGAGCCGCACGTGCAGTCGTAGACCGGCTGGGCCTGGGGGTACTGCGTCAGGCAATCGTCGACGCAGAGTTTGTCGGTGCAGTTCTGCGCGCAGCTGATGAAGCCCGCACACGTCTGGCCGCAGGCGAAGATCTCCGCCTGGCAAGCGCCGTACGCGCATTGACCGCAGACCTGCGGATCGAAGCCGCCGCCGCCCTGTCCGCCCGTGCCGCTCGCGCTGCTCGAGCTCGGACCCGTGCCCGTCGCGGCGCTGCTCGAGTTCGATGCAGCGCCGCCTTGTCCGCCCGCACCGCCGAGCCCGCCCTGACCGCCTGCTCCACCGAGCCCGCCTTGTCCGCCCGCGCCTCCGACACCACCGGCGCCGCCGTTTCCGCCCGTCGTGCCGCCGCTCGCGAAGAGCGACTCCACCTCCGCGGCACACGCCGCGACGGAGCCGAGACCGAGCACGATCGCCAAAAGTCCAAGATGAAAAGAAGTACGCATGAAGGCACCTCGCGGGCGCATGGTAGCTCTCCCTGCGTCGTATGTCGTCGCCCACGCTGCCCTATCCCCCCGAACCCATTCCGCGTGCTTCCATCGATGCGCTCACCGCCACGAGCACGCTCTTCGCGCAAATTTGCAGTGCGACGTCATCGCGGCTGGTCTCGTACCTCGAACACGTCGTGCTCCCGCCGCAGTCGGTCGTGATGCACGAGGGCGAGGTCGGGCGGGAGATGTATTTCCTCGTGGCGGGCGAAGCGCATCTGCGCCGCGCGGACGTGGACCTCGGTCGCATCGGGCCGGGCGCGCATTTCGGCGAGTTCGCGCTCATCACGAGGCGCATGCGGACGTCGAGCGTGGTGGCGGCGTCGACGCTCACGCTCGCGCGGCTCTCGCACGAGCAGTACGAGCGGATGTCGAAAGAAGACCCGGAGCTCGCGCTCTGCCTGACGCAGGCGCTCGTGGCGTCGCTCGGACAAGAGCTGACGGAGATGACGGAGAGCGTGGGCGTGCTCTTGCGCGAGCGCTCGCTGCCGCGGCGCGTGTTCGTCGACGTCACGGTGAACCGCGCGTGGACACGGGTGCGGACGGGGACGCGGCTCGGCGCGCTCTTGCCGCGCGAGGTCGACGGCGATCCGGTGGTGGCGGCGCTCGTGAACAACAAGGCCGTCGCGCTCGGGATGCCCATCACCTCGGACGCGCACGTCGAGCCGCTCTGCGCGTCGCACTGGGAAGGCAAGCGCGTGTATCGCGCGAGCCTCGGGCTCTTGCTGCTCGAAGCGGCGCGGCGGGCTTTTCCGGACGTCTTCGTGCGGCTCGGGCCCGGCGCGGGCTTTGGTCAGTCGATCGAGCTCTTGCACCCGGGCACGCTCTCGCTCGCGACGTGGGCCCGGCGCGTGACGGGGATGATGCACGAGCTCATCGCGGCGGACGTGCCGTTCCAGCAGGAGCTCTGGACGGTGGACGAGGCGCGCAGCCACTTCGCCGAGGAAGGCGCGCGGGACTTGCTTGCGCTCCTACGCACGTGGCGAACGGGGCACGTGCAGCTCGTCTGCGCGGGGTCCGAGGCGGTGCTGTCGATGACGCCGCTTTTGCCGAGCGCGGGGCACATCGCGCCGTTCCCGTTCCGCATCGAGGTCGACGGCGAGGCGGTGATGCTCCGCTACGGCGACGAATCACGCGTGAAGCCCGAGGGCGGCGCGGCGCCAGCTTCGACGCGCCTGCCCCAGGACATCCAGCCCGAATCCGCGCGGCACGGGGTACGGCAGGACGAGCCATGGCTGACGACGCTGGGGATCACGAGCGTAGGCGCGTTCAACGACGCGTGCGTGCGTGGCAAGACGCCGGAGATCATCCGGGTGAGCGAGGGCCAGCACGAGAAGCGCATCAGCCGCATCGCGGACGCGATCGCGGAGCGCGGGACGATCCGGGTGATCTGCGTGGCGGGTCCGTCGTCGTCGGGCAAGACGACGTTCCTCTCGCGCCTGACGGTGCAGCTCCTCGTGAACGGGATGCACCCGGTGGGTTTGTCGCTGGACGACTACTACGTCGACCGGGAGAAGACAGCGCGCGATGCGCGGGGCGAGTACGACTACGAGTCGCTCGAAGCGCTCGACGTCGGCACGCTGCGTGATCATCTCGCGCGCATCGTCGCCGGGCAGACGGTGAAGACGTCGCGGTACGACTTCGTGACGGGCAAGAGCCATCCGGACGGGGGGCGCGAGGTGACGCTACGCAGCTCGGACGTGCTCTTGATCGAGGGCATCCACGGGCTGAACCCGAAGCTCGTTGATGGAATCCTCCCGCGGGACAAGGTCTTCCGCATCTTCATCCAGCCGATGACGGCGCTGCCGTTCGACCGGGTGAACCGCATCAACGTGTCCGACGTGCGTCTGCTCCGGCGCATCGTGCGCGACCGTCACGGGCGCGGGACGAACGCGGCGGCGAACATCCAGCGCTGGCCGTCGGTGCGCGCGGGCGAACGCACGAACATCTTCCCGTTCCTCGCGCAGGCCGACGCGATCTTCGACTCGTCGCTCGTCTACGAGCTCGGCGTGATCAAGGTGTTCGCGGATCGCTACTTGCTCGAGGTGTCGCAGGAGCATCCCGCGTTCGTGACGGCGTATCGGCTAAGGCAGCTCATCGACAAGGTGGTGACGATCTACCCGGATCACGTGCCGCCGACGTCGATCCTGCGGGAGTTCATCGGGGGGAGCGGGTTCGAGTACTAGGAGGTCAAACGGAGTCGGGATCGACGCCGAGGGCGCGGAGCACGACGAAGAAGTCGGGGGCACCGAACGTCTCGCCAGCGAGGTGCTTGGCGTTGAACTCGAACGACGATGTCCGCCGTGGCAAGCGGGGGCCCTTAAGGCGTCGTGCTTCCGCTCGCGGCGTCCGCGCCGGCTTCGACCGTGTCCTCGGGCTCGGGCAAGCCGGCCCTGCGTCGCGCCGTGGGCCGGACGCGCTCGGCCAGGGCGGGGCGGCCGGCGAGGAGGAAAAAGGCAGAGGCTGCGTCCGCCACGCCCGAATACGACGTTCCCCAGGCGGCCATGGCCTCGTTCTTGGCGGTCTGCGTGAGCTGCGCCTCGCGCTTTTCGCGATCGACATCGCCGAGCGCCGTCTTCAATGCGGAGGCGCTGGCTTTCAGGTCGTCGGCGGCCGCGATGGGGTCGATCTTCAAGCTCTTGTTCTTCGGCGGCTCGGTGAGCGGGCGATTGCGAAGCTGATTCTCGACATTGTCGGCGAGCACGAGGACGGTATGCGGGTCCTCTGGAATGGGGGCGCCGAGACCATAAGCACCGGCGACGACCTGGCCATAGTTGCGACCGAGGCCGGAGCGAAGCGTGCCGAGGAAGTCCCGCGTCTCGGCGGTGCATTCGTCGCGCTTTGCGCGGTAGCCGTCGTCGTCGGAGAGCTCGACCATATGGGTACGGTCGGCAATGACGAGCTGGTCGGCACGCGCGCGGAGGTGGGCGCCGAATGCGGCGAGGACCTTGGCAATCGTGAGGTCCGGGGGGACGCCGTCAGGGAAGAGAATCTTCTCCAGGGTGGGCGCGATCTCGGGGCCGTGGATGTCGATCGCGGCGACCACGGTGTTGGTGATCGAGACGCGGTCGGAGACCATGCGGGAAGCTTTGGCTTCGCTCATGGGATGTTGGTATCCGAACGGAGCCCCGTTGGGAAGGGGGATTGCGGGAGTGTTCGGGACGGGAGCTTCAACTTGAAGATGGGGCTCCAGGGACGAACGGGGTGCGACGCTCGGGCGCGCGGAGGGGGGCAGGGGCGGCGGGAGGCGAGATCGAGCGGCGTGGTGGGCGGGGAAGGAAGGCGGGGAGGGGGTTTGATCGGTGCGGGTGAGGTAGGAAGAGGCGGGGAGGTGGTTTGGTGGGGGAGGGGCGTGGCGGGCGAGCCGGGAGGGCGGTTCCGAAGGAAACGAGGCGCAGCGGCGCGGGGGAGGTGAAGCGTAGGGATGAAAGGTGCTTCGCCGGGGGGCATGATGCGCGCGGGGGACGTGGTAGGTTGCCTCCCATGTCAGCGGCTTGGCCGAAGATGTATCGCACGATGGTTCCGGAGGATCCGTCAGCGAAGCCTGCGGTTCCGGCGGTGGGGACGGCGGCGAACATGCTCGGCGTGCGCGTGCCGCCGCATCCGACTCCGGATGTTCACCCGGATAGCGCGGGGAACGTGGGGCCTTGCGGGGAGGGGCTCTCGGTGGCCCCAAGCCTCGCCGTCCTCCCACAACGGCTCGTGCCCGCGCGGCTCCGTGACAAGCGACGTGGCGCGCGAGGCCCTGACGATCTCCATGTGTTTCGCCTCGGGGAGGCGAGCTTCCGGCGCGCGCCGGTAGGGGGCTCGCTGGAACTCCAGCCGACCTCCGACACGCATGGCGTGCTTCAGCCCCTCCGGCAAACCTCCGTCGCGCAATACCAGCTCGATTTGGGGGCCACGAAGACATCATGGGTCGACGAGGGGTGACGAAGATGTCCCAATCGAACCGAGCCAAGTACGAAGCCCTGCTCGTCGCCCTTCACCAGGAGATGCGCGCCGGGCGACGCGAGGGTCAGCGGGCGGCAGAAATCGAGGGCGAGATGGATGCGCCCTGGTACGCGCTTTCGGATGACGAGCGTGCTCTCTTCGATGACCTCTCGGAGGACCTGTATATCATCGAAGGGAAACGTCGGATCGAACCGCTTGCGGAGGGGGAAACGCCAGTGTCCGTAATGCAGCAACTCCCCGCTGCATTCAAGGCAAAAGACGACCGCCGGACGCTCCAGCTCCTCCGGAAGCTCCCGACGCTCGAAGCCCCGCACGTGTATGTGATGGGGCGCTGCTGGGACCGGCAGGAGTTTTTCTGGGGCGCTGTCTGTTTCTACGACTTCGCCAAGGAGCTTCAACCCAAGGATGTCTACGAGGTTTCAGCGCTCGAAGCGCTGGTGCGTGCCGGTTCAATCGAGCAAGCCGAGGAGCGTGCTCGCGGAATCGAGACCCGCCCCATTGTGTCGGGCACGCTGCTCCTTCAGGCTGCTTCCATCCTTCATCGTGCCGCCACGCGTCTTGAAGAAACCGAGCGTCGTTCGACCCTGGGGCGCGTGACGAAGTTGGTCGAGTGCGCATGGGATGACGCCACGGCGCTGCCTTCGGTTCGTGCTTCGGGACTTCTCGCTGCAGGTTTTGCGTATGAGCACCTGGGCGACAGGGAAAAGGCATTACGCTCGTTCGAGCGGGCTGTGACGGTACATCGCTCTGAAGCTCCGCTGCTCGCGCGCGGCCTCGCGTTGCTGCACTCCGATCGGCCCCGAGCGATGCGCGACTTCATCGAGGCTGCCAGATCCAAGACGAAACTCGACTGGCCCTACCTCTACGCTACGCATCACGCACTCCAGGCAGGCCGCTATGCCGAAGTCGAGCGGTTCTGTGAAGACGGGCTTGCGGTATCCACCCGTAGTGAGGTGCGTGGGCGCCTCCTGGAGTGGTGGGCCATCGCCGCCGCGATGCTCGGTCATCCTGCACAACTGGTGAATGCTCTCTTTGAGCAGGCGATGACAGAGCTACCGCTGGACCCGCAAATCCGTCGCAACGCCGAGCGGTATCGGGAGGCGCTCTACTTCCAGAAAGCCACGCCTGCGAACGACTGGGAGCTGTCGACGGACATCGACGAAGCACAGGCGTGGGAATCCCTGCGGCAGCTGGCCGCCTGATCCCAACCCGCTCTACTTCGGCTGATCGTCGTCCGTCATGATCCGAAACCCCGGATCCTCCTCCGTCGGCCCCTTCGGCTTCTGGCCCGGCGGGTACCGCGGCGGATCACGATCGTCGCCCTTGCGCTCGTCTTCCGGCTCGGGCTCGCGCTTCTTGTCCTTGTCCTTCGATCCGAACAGGATCTCCGTCCCGAGCCGGCTCACCACGTTGTTCGCCGCCCGGTAGATCTCGCGACCCGCGACCTCGACTTGCTTGCCCACATCCGAGCGGTCGAGCTCCTTCTTGATTCCGCTCGCCGCCATCGTGGCCGCGCGGAACAAGTGGCCGAGCCCTTGCACCAGGTGCGTCCTCGCCCGCTCCGACTGCTCGTTGCGGTCGTCCCGATCGTCGTTCGCGCTCATGCCTAGAGTGTATGGGTCGTGTCAGCGCGCTCGCAAGCGTCAGGCAGCGTGTTGCGCTTTCGAGCCGGCCGCGCGGGTAGGCAAGGCCGCGTGGGCGGTCACGCGGTTTCTGCCCCCGCGCTTCGAGGCGTAGAGGGCCTCGTCCGCGGCCTTGAACAGGTCGTCCCAGGTCTCGCCGGCCTCGGGGAAGCTCGCCACGCCGATCGAGCAGGTCACGCGGATCGTCACGGGCTGACCGTCCGGGCCGGGCTTCGGCGCGTGGAAGATCGTCTTGCCGAGCTCCTCGCGCACCCGCTCGGCCAGGAGCATCGCGCCGCGCGCATCCGTCTCCTCGCAGATCACCACGAACTCTTCGCCGCCGAACCGCGCGATGGCGTCGGTCGCGCGCCGCTCGCGACGGAGCACCTCGCCGAGGCCCTTGATGATCACGTCGCCCGCGTCGTGCCCGTAGGTGTCGTTGACCTTCTTGAAGTGGTCGATGTCCGTCACGAGCACGCTGAGCTTGCGGCCGAAGCGCTTGGCCGCCTTGATCTTCTGGTCGGCGATCTCCAGCATCGCGCGCTTGTTGTAGAGGCCCGTCATGCCGTCGAGCGTGGCCATCTCCTCGAGCCTGCGCATCATGCGGGCGTTCGCGAGCGAGACGGCGACGTGGCTCGTGAGCACTTCGAGCGTGCTGCGCGCGGCGTCGCCGAACGCGGCCCGGCGGCGCGAGCCGAGCACGAGCGTGCCGAGGGGTTTGTCGTGCACGAGCATCGGCAGAACGATCATCGAGGGCATGCTCGGCGGCGCGAGCTTCTTCGTGAAGACGATCTGCCGCTTCTCGTCGTACTCGCCGCGGTAGGGCAGCGGGTGCTTGTTTTCGAGCGCCATCGAGACGAGGCCGGCGTTCTTCTTGTACTGCTGGCCGACGAGGTTCGCCTCGTCGCCGCCGCTGACGGCGCGGATCTCGTGCGCCTTCTGCGACTCGTCGTAGAGCGTGACCGCGGCGAAGTCGACGCTCGTGATCTCGCGCGCCGTGCGCAGGCCCGCCTCCACGACCTCGGCCTCGGTCGTCGCGGCGTTGAGGCTCTCGACCGCGCGGTAGAGCCGACCCTGCTCCACCTTCGCGCGCTCGAGCTGCACGAACACGCGCTCGTTCTGGATGGCCCGCACCGCGTAGCGGCAGGCTTCCATGGCGAGCTCTTGTTCTTTGAGGCCAAAGGGTTCGTCGGCGATGCGGTCGAGGACGAGCACGCCGCGGATGGCGCCGTGCTCGAAGACCGGCAGCGCGAGCGCGGCGCGCACGGGGCAGGGGCCCGTGTAGTAGGGGAGCTTGTGGCGCGGTTCGAGGCCGCGGAGCGCGACGGCCTCGCGCTGCGTGATCGCCGCGCCGAAGATGCCGTCGCCCGCGAGGAAAGGGCCCTCGGCGACGTTCGGATCGTCCGTCGAGAGCTCGCTGATGCGCAGGTGCGTCCCGGCGTCGTTTTGCCAGAGCAGGACGGCCGTGTGCAGGTTCATCGCCTGCCGCAGGAGCCGCAGCGCGAAGAGCACGGACTGGTGGATCTCCTCCACGCCCGAGCGCACGAGCCGCTCCTCGTCGTTCGCCCGCGACGCGTTGCGACCGCCGGCCGGCGCGCCGAGCAGTCGGTAGCTCCGCGCGTCGTCACGAAGTTTTTCCACCTCGGCCTGGATGCGCTCCTTCAGCGCGCTGCGGGCCCGCGCGATCTCGGCGCGAAGGAGCAGCGCGTTGAACGAGGCGAACACGACCATGAACGCGCCCGAGTAAGCGAGCCGCTCGAAGCTCGACGCGACCATGGCCCAGTGCCGCACGGACGCGTCGAGGCCGAGCGCGAAGGCGAGGAGGAGCACGGTGGCGATCGGTCGCGCGAACGCGCTCACGAGGCCCACGCACACGTAGACGAGCGGGTAGAGGCGCCCGTCGAGCGCGCCGTCGCTGCGCGTCACGATCGCGTAGACGAGCACGGTGAAGAGCGCGCCGACCTCGAGGTCGAGGCGGAGCGTGCCCTCGATCGCCCGGGAGCGTCGCGACGCACGCGCCGCGAGCAGGCCGAGCAGGAGCGCCGAGGCAGGCGCTTCGATCCAGAGCGAGAGCGGGCTCGCCGTGGACGCGACCACGACCGCGCCGAGGGCGATCGCAGCGGTGAGCGGCAAGGCCGCGCGGCCAAGGCGCCGAAGCTTGAGCACGAGGACCACGAGCGGAGCCATGCGGGTGCGGGGGTTCGGGGGCGCAGCTCGGCTCGTCCGAGCGAAGCCCCCGAGCGTCGACAACGCCCCGTATCAGAGCTGATCGGACCGGGCCTAGTTTTGGGAGAAGACGGCTACCCTAACGCCTGTGCGCCCCGGCATACGGCTTCAGCTCCTCGTCGCGCTCGGCACGCTCCTCGTCCTCGCTTTCCTGCCTTTGTTCTTCGCCGTCGTCAGCTTGCACCGGGCCAGCATGGCGGGGGTCATTCCCACGGCGCCGCTCATCCGGCTCCTCGCCCTCTACATGGGCATCTTCGCCCTCGCGCTGCTCATCTTCATGTACCTCGCGATGACGCGGCTCGTGGTCGATCCGATCGAGCGCCTCTCGCGCGCCGCGGGCCGTGTGGCAGAGGGCGCGCGGCGACTCGAGTTACCACGCACGGGCGCGCGTGAGCTCGCCGAGCTTGCCGAGAGCGTGTCGCGCATGACCGAGCGCCTGCGCGCCGACGAAGAGAGCCTGCGCGTGAAGATCGAAGAGGCCACGCGGTACGCGAAGGAGCTCGAGCGCGCGCAGGAGCGACTCGTGCGTTCGGAGCGGCTCGCCTCCGTGGGACGTCTCGCGGCCGGGCTCGCGCACGAGATCGGAAACCCCATCGCGGCGCTGCTCGGCTTCGAAGAGCTTCTCCTCGCCGGCGGCCTCGACGAGACCGATGAGCGCGACTTCCTGCAACGCATGAAGCGCGAGACCGAGCGCATCCACCGCATCCTGCGCGACTTGCTCGACTTCGCGCGCCCCGCCACGAGCGTGCGTGACGGACGACCCCCCGAGGCCTTTGGCTCCTTCACGCAAGCGCTCGACGCCGCGCTCGCCCTCGTCAAACCGCAGAAGGCCCTGCGCGACGTGGACATCACGATCGACGTCGAGAAAGACCTGCCGCTCGTCGCGCTCTCCGAACCGCGCCTCGTGCAGGTCCTTCTGAACCTGCTCTTCAACGCGGCCGACGCCGTCCCCAAGCCCGGAGGCCGCATCGAGCTCCTCGCGCGCCGCGCGCCCGAGGGCTTGCGTGTCGAGGTCCGCGACAACGGCCCCGGCGTCGCGCCTGCGATCCGCGATCACCTCTTCGAACCCTTCACCACGACGAAGGACGTCGGCAAAGGCACGGGCCTCGGGCTCGCGGTCTGTCGCGGCCTGCTCGAATCCGTGGGCGGATCGATCGGCGTCGAGCACGGCGAGGAGGGCGCGGGCGCGCGCTTCTCCTTCACGGTCCCGCTCGCGGCGAAGGACCTCAGTTGAACGAGCGGTGCGCGCTTGGCCGGGCGAGGATCGCGCGGCTGCCGCCGAGACGCTCGAGCTCGCGGGTGAGCTCCGGCGACGGCGCGATCGCCACGAGATGCTCGAGCACGTTGCGCAGCCGCTCGTCGTCCCCCCGCGACGCGTGGATGCTGCGGAGGTTCGAGAGCATGCGGGCCAGGATCTGACGCTTGCTACACGGTTCGAGCAGGCGCGGATCGACCCGCGGGCCCGCGCCCGTCACGCGCGCGTGCAGCGCTTCGAGCTCCGTGTTGCCGAGGATCCGACCGTGGAACGGATCGATCACCAGGTTGACGTTCGGGGCTCCGAGCCGCCTGACGGCGCGGTTCTCCAACGCCAATCGCGACGCTTCCTTCTCCCGCTCCCCCGCGCCGACCAGGAAATGCCCCGGGAACGAGATCCCTTTCGCGTCGATCCCCGCGCGTGTCGCCACGTCGAGGAGGATCACCGCCAGCGTGATCGGGATGCCCTTCTTCCGATCGAGCACCTCGTTCAGGTAGCTGTTGCGCGGGTCGTAATACTCCTCGGCGTTCCCACGGAAGCCTTGCGAGCCGTAGAGCCATTCGAGCACCACGCGCACTCGCTCCTCCGTCGTCCCGTGCGGCGCGGCTTGCGCGATGCGACGGGCGGCGGCGCGGCCGAGCCCTTCGAGCGTCGCCACGTACCGCGCGACGTCGAGCGACGGGTACTCGCTTTCGGCGAAGACGAGCGCGGCTTGGACGAGGTCGATCTCCGACTCGGGACGCGAGACGAGGTGGGCGAAGAGGGTCAGGCTCGGACGAGAAGGCACCATGACGATCCGTCTTCGTTCGTAGCGCTCTTCGGGGCCCTAGGCCGCACCTTCCTCGCGGCTTCCTTCCACGAAATCCGTGACCGCCACGCCGACGAGGTTCCTCGCCCGCATGCCTTCGAGGATCGCGGGCAGCGCGCCGAGGCTCGCCGGCACGTGATCGTCACGCTCGGCCGCGTCGTGCAGAAGCACGATCGCCCCGTCTTCCAGGCCTCGCACGACGCGCGCCGCCACCTTCGTCGCGTCCGCCGAGGCGAGCCCGTCGATCGCACGAACCGACCAGCCGACCACCGTCAGGCCAAGCTCGGTAACGACCTTCGCGATGCGCGGGTTCGTGTGCCCGATCGGCGGCCGGAACAGGGTCGGCTTGCTCCCCGTGATCTTTTCCAGCACCACGAGCGAGCGCTCGATGTCCGCGCGCACGGCGGCCGTGGACAGCATGGCGAACGTTCGCGGATGCGCGTAGCCGTGCGAGCCGAGCGTGTGACCTCGCGCCACGATGTCGCGCACGAGCTCCGGATGCGCCTCGGCCTTCTTGCCGATCACGAAGAACGTCGCCTTGATCTTCGCCCGATCGAGCGCGTCGAGCACCTTCGGCGTGTGCGTGCGATTCGGCCCGTCGTCGAAGGTCAGGGCCACGCCGCGCGCGTCGTCGGGCCCGCGGCAGACCGCGTCGACGAACATGCGGAGGCGCAAGAAGAGCACGCCGGAGAAGACGATCGCCGTGTACGCGGCGAGCGCGGTGAGCGTGATCCACGTAGGCACGGGCCCGATGAGGAGCGAACGCGCGACGAGCGCGAGGGCTCCGAACGTCGCCATGTAGAACAGGATCCGCGCGGGCGGCACTGCTCTACTTCTTCGCCTTTTTCTCGTCCGCCGACGTGTCGAAATCCTCGTCGAGCTCGTCCTCGGCCGGCTGCGCGATGCGCTTTTGCGGCCCAGCCTTCGCCGGCGGAGCTTTTGTCTCTTCTTTTGCTTCTGCTTCGCCCTCGGGCCCGGGCGTGTTGTCGGCGTCGTAGAAGCCGCCGAGCACCGCGGCGATGGTCGCGAGCGAGGTGATGGGGAAGTAGCCGAACCGGATCGCCTCGCTCTTCGTCATCACGCCGATCTGGCTCAGCGGCTCGGTCGGGAGGTACATCGTCAGCCACTTGCGCGCGGCGAACATGAGCCCGGCTCCGAGCAGCGCGCCGACGACGGCCTTCATCCCGGCCTCGATCTTCGCGTCCTTCGCCCAGATGGGTTTGCCCGCGATGAGGCCGATCACGACGCCGGTGATCGCGGCGGCGATGTACGCCAGCCAGGCAGGTAGTAGGGCAAATCCGAGCTTCACGAGCCCGAACCCGATGAGCCCGCCCACGATGAGGCCTTTGAGGATCCCTACGATCAGGCGCCCGAGCATCACCGTAATCCTTGGCACGGCAGCCCGCGCCGTTCAACATGCGGCCCGCTCGTGAACTTCATCAGCATCGAGTACGCGGTTTTCTTCGCCGTTGCGTTCGTCGGTTGGTGGGGCCTTTCGACCCTCAAACCGTCGTTCGCCACGTCCGGCGGGCGCCTCCTCGCCTCATGGCCGCGCATCGTCTTCCTCCTTGCGATGAGTTACGGCTTCTACGCCGCCTGGGACTGGCGGTATCTGCCGCTCATCTTCGGCTCGTCGACGGTCGATTTTTTCCTCGCCCGCATCATCGCGAACGAGACGAGCCCCTCGCGCCGCAAGGCGCTCCTGACGATCACCGTCGTCCTGAACCTCGGCTTCCTGGGCTTCTTCAAGTACTGGAACTTCGGCGTCGAGAACGTCGAGCTCCTCCGCGCGTGGCTCACGGGCACCACGCCGAAGACGAGCGACGCGATGCGGGTCCTGCTCCCGCCCGTCGGCATCTCGTTCTTCACGTTCGAGTCGATGAGCTACGTCATCGACGTCTACCGCGGCGATCTCCCGGCCCACCGGAGCTACCTCCGCTACCTGCTCTTCGTCTCGTTTTTCCCGCACCTCGTTGCGGGCCCGATCGTTCGCCCGCGTGACCTTCTGCCGCAGCTCGAAGCCGTCCCTTCGCTGCCGAGCCGCGTGGGCGCCGAGGCCATGTTCCTCATCGCGACAGGCCTCCTGAAGAAGGTCGTCTTCGCCGATCAGCTCGCGATCCACCTCGTCGATCGGGTCTTCGAGCGACCGGAGAACTACTCCGCGGTCGAGGTGCTCGCGGGCGTCTACGGCTACGCCGTCCAGATCTACTGCGACTTCTCGGGCTACAGCGACATCGCGATCGGCTCGGCGCTCCTGCTCGGCGTGCGCTTCCCGCCGAACTTCGACGCGCCCTACACCTCGTCGAACCTCGCCGAGTTCTGGCGCCGCTGGCACATCTCGCTGTCGAGCTGGCTGCGCGACTACCTGTACATCCCGCTCGGCGGAAACCGAGGTTCGAACCTCGCGACGTACCGCAACCTCATGCTCACGATGCTCCTCGGCGGCCTCTGGCACGGCGCGTCGTGGACGTTCGTCTTCTGGGGCTTCCTCCACGGGCTCGGCCTCGCCGTCACACGCGCCTTCGAGCGCGCCGGGGGCAAGAGCGCGGGCAAGTCGAAGCGCTTCCTCCCGAAGCCGATCGGCGTGATCCTCACGTTCCACTACGTCTGCCTCGCGTGGATCTTCTTCCGCGCCCCGACCTTCGACATCGGCACGCGTGTCCTCAAGCAGATCTCGACCGGGACGACCTTCCACCCGAACTTGCCGCCGATCGTCGCCGCTTTGCTCGCCCTCGGGATCGCCGTGCACCACACGCCGCGTGTGATCTACGATCAGCTGCGCGCCGCGTTCACGGCCCTGCCGGCCCCCGCGCAAGGCGCCATGCTCTTCCTCGTCGCCGTCGTGCTGCACGAGGCGGCGAGCGTGAAGGCCGTGCCGTTCGTGTACTTCCAGTTCTAGCCATGCGCCCTTTCGCCCGGATACTTCCCTTCCTCGTCCTCGTCGGCTGCCTCGACAACGTCAACGGGCGTGGCGCGGCCAGGCCGGTCGTGCTGATGCACGCGGAGAAGGACCTCGACTGCCCCAGCGAGGACATCCGCGTGAGCGAGGAGTTCGGCGGGGTCTACAAGGCCGTCGGCTGCGGCCGGAAGGCGTACTATCAGACGCTCTGCGAGCACCTCTCCTGCGAGGTGAAAGGCGAGGGCGACGGGCCCGTCGGCTGGAAGGATCGGCCCGATCAGAACACGCCCGTCCTTCCGAGGTAGACATCGAACCTTCGCATTGCGACAGGACCGAACGATGAGCGAGACGAACGAGGGCGCGGATCCGCAGGGCGAGGCCGAAGAGCCGAGCGAGGCCGCGCGCCCCAAGAAGAAGCGCAAGAAGAAGGCGAAGGCGCCGCGCGAAGGCGTGCCCTCGTTCGCGCAGCGGTTCCCGCGCGACGAGAGCCTCGACGCGTTGCTCGCCGCCTTCGACCGCGGCGACTACGCCCGCGTCCGCGAGGACGGCGCGCGCCTCGTGAAGAGCACGGACGACCCGGCCGTGCGCCGCGCCGCCGAGGAGCTCCTGCGTCGCATCGAGCCCGATCCGCTCGCGAAGTACATGCTCTTGGCCGCGTGCTTGCTCCTCGTCTTTTTCACGGTCTGGTACTTCTCTCACCGGCTCTCGCCCACCCCATGACGTCGAGGCCGAGCGCCCTCGCCCTCGTCCTTTCGGGCCTCGCGCTCGCCGCGTGCGGGTCTTCTGCGCCCGAGCCGCGGCCTTCGTTCACCACGCCCGGCGAGGGCATGGTCGACGCGTCGTCCGGCATGCCGATCGAGCGGTATTTTCCGCTCGTGCACGGAAACCTCTGGCACTACGAGACGACGAGCGACGATGGCGAGCGAGGCCTCTTGCTCGTCCGCGCCCGCCGCACGAGTGCGATCGAGGGCGAGCTCGTCACGCCCACGGGCGCGCGCCGCGTCGCGTTCACGAGCGAGGGCGTCGCGCTGCTCGGCCGTTCGGTCTACGTGCTGCGCGCGCCGATCGCCGTCGGCATGAGCTGGACCGGCGAGCATGGCGGCTGGACGCGGATCGAAGCGGTCGGACAGAGCGTGACCGTGCCGGCGGGGCGCTTCGACGGATGTGTCGTCACGGTCGAAGAGCGCGGCGGCGATGTACCCATCCGGTACACGACCACGTTTTGTCCCGATGTCGGCATCACCGTTCTCGACGTCGAGGCGCGTATGGGCCACGAGCGCGCTGAACTCCGGAGTTACGGGCCACCCGTGAACATCGGACCCGAGGGCACGAGCTTCACCACGACGCCCTGATCCCGAGGCCGACGTTACGTTAGCGGCGGCCGTGGGCGCTCTTCGAGCGCGCGCCTCGTGACTTCCGTTTTCGCGCGTGGGCAGTAGACTCGCCTCGCGTCAAGGAGCCGAGGCATGCGCAACTACTGGGACTACATCAAGGTCGAAGAGCTCCTTTCGCTGCAGGGCGGCTTCGACAACGACGAGAGCAAGCTTTCGAACGACGAGGTCGTCTTCATCGTCGTCCACCAGGTCTACGAGCTCTGGTTCAAGCTCATCCTGCGCGAGCTCGAGACGGCGCGCGATCTCTTCCGGCAGAACCCCGTGCCCGACATGAAGCTCGCGAACGCGGCGACCTCGCTCCGCCGCGTCGTGGCGCTCTTCGAGCAGGCCGTGCCGCATTTCCGCGTGATGGAGACGCTCACCACGCGCGACTACCTCGACTTCCGCGACCGGTTGATCCCGGCGAGCGGCTTCCAGTCGGCGCAGATGCGCGAGATCGAGATCCTGCTCGGGCTCGACGACACCCTGCGCATCCCGCTCGGTCGCGAGGGCAGCTACATGGCGGCGCTCCGCTCCTCGGACGGTTCTCCTTCGGCGGCGCTCGCCCGCGTCGAGCAACGCAGGCAGAGCGGGCCGAGCTTGAAGAGCGTGCTCTACGAGTGGCTCGCGCGCACGCCGATCGACGGCCCTGCGACGCAGGAGTCGGCCGATCGGTTCGCGAAGGCGTTCATCGCGGGGCACGAGAAGGAGATCGAGAACCGCGTTCGCCTCGCCAAGCAGAACGCGCTCACGGCGGACGACATCACGCGGCTCGAGGAGCGTTACCGCGCCGAGATCCGGTTCGCCGAGCGGTTCCTCCGGGCCGAGGACGAAGAGGGGCTCGACGACGAGGCGCGCGCCTTCCGCCGGCGCGTGCGGGCGGCGATCGTGTTCCTGGAGAGCTACCGCGAGCTGCCGCGGCTCGCGTGGCCGCGCGAGGTCATCGACCTCGTGATCGCGGTCGAGCAGCAGATGATCATCTGGCGCCAGCGCCACGCGCGCATGGTCGAGCGTGTGATCGGGCGGCGTACGGGAACGGGGGGGTCTGCGGGCGTCGATTATCTCGATCAGACGGCGCTTCGGTATCGCATTTTCAACGACCTCTGGGCCGTGCGGACGATCTTGCTCCGCAAGCCGAGCGTCCCGTTGCTCTCGCACGAGGACGAGTACCGATTCCGTGTCGAGGATTGACGTGGGCAAACGAATTCTGTCGAGCTTCCTTACAATCGACGCCCGCTCCCTGGGGCTCTTTCGCATCGCGATGGCCCTCGTCCTTCTGGGCGACCTCTTTCGTCGCTGGCCGTGGGTGCGCGCGTTTTATTCGAACGAAGGCGTCCTTCCGAATCACAACCACATCTTCAACCTGCGCGACAAAGGCCAGGTCTGGAGCATCCTCCACGCCTTTTCGAGTGTCGGGGAGAACCACCTCGCGTTCGTCCTGATCCTCCTCGTCTATCTCGGCTTTCTCCTCGGCTGGAAGACGCGCATCTTCCACGCGCTCTCGCTGATCTGTCTGGTCAGCCTCGGCTCGCGGAACATCCTGCTCGAAAACCAGGGCAACTACGCGGCCGTCGCGCTCCTCTTCTTCACGCTCTTCTTGCCGCTCGGCAGCCGCTTCTCCGTCGACGCCCTCGCCCGCTCGTTCGCGGATCGCGACGAAAAGACCGACGCGGATTTGAACGATCGCCCGCGGCCCACGGAGGCCGAGCTTTCGGTCACGCGCGGGCCCGGCTGGTCGCCGCTCTCGTTCGCGGCGCTCGCCGTCACGCTGCAGATCGTGATCATCCTCGTCGCGTCGGCGGCCTGGCATTTCGCTGGGTCGTGGCGGGACGGCAGCGGCCTTTATTATGCGCTCCACGTCGAGCGCTGGGTGAGCGATTTCGGGGTGCGGCTCCAGCACGCGCCGGCCGGCGTCTTGAAGGGCCTCTCGTATTTGCTCCTCGCGGCGGAATGCGCCGTCCCGCTCCTCGTGCTCGTCCCCGTGGCGCGAAGGCCGCTCCGCGGCATCGCCGTCGGGCTCCTCGTCGTGTATTCGCTCGCGCTCGGCCTCCTGTTCTCGCTCGGCCTTTATGCCTGGACGCTGCTCGCCGCCGCGGCGCTGCTCCTACCGGAGGAGAGCTGGGACGCCTTCGAGCGCCGTTTTTCCCCGGAGCGCGCGCGCAGCGTCGTCTACGACGAGGATTGCGGCGTTTGCTTGTGGCTTGCGCGCCTCGCCAAGCGCCTCGACGCCCAGCACCACCTCACGTTCCAGGGCAATGGCGACCTCTCGGGGCTCCTCCGCGGCAAGGCCGACGGCACGGTCGAAAAGGTCGACCTGCCGGCGGACATCACCGAGGAGCTCGTGCAGAACACGATCGTCGTCGTGGACGCAAAAGGCACCGTCCTCACGCGGAGCCGCGGCATCGCGGAGATCGTGCGGGCCTTGCCGTTCGGGCGTCCTCTCGCCTTCGTCATGCGCCTGCCGGGCATCTCGAACCTGCTCGACGTCTTCTATGACGCCTTCGCCAAGCGGCGCGCCGACGTCAGCGTCCTCCTCGGCATGGACGCGTGCGGCGTCCCCGCGCCGAAAGACGAGGCCGAACCCGATGCCGCCGAGGCCCTCGACGTCCCGTCCGCCGTACGCACCCAGCGTTTCTTGACGGGTGGCCTTCGCGAGGCGTTCGTCTTCGTGCTTTTCGTCGCGGCGCTCGCGCAGGCGACCAAGGAAAACCCGCTTCGGTTCTCGATTCCCCAGGGAAAACTCCTCTCGGCGGCCGTCGCGTGGCCGCGCATGATGGAGCGCTGGGACGTGCTCGCCGTGAACGGGGATGAGGACGGAGTCTTCGTGATCGACGGTCAGAACCGCAAGGGCGCGAGCATCGACCCGCTCACGGGCGCCCCGCCCGCGATCACCCCCGAGGCCTTCAACGCGCGCAAGCTCGGCCAGCTCTGGAACGATTACCTGAACCGCGTCCGCCTGCGCGAGTACGAGCCGTTCCAGAAGGCCCTGCGTGATTACCTCAGCAAGGGCGGCCCCGCGCTCGAGGGCCGCACGCCGGACGAGCAGCTCTCGGGCTACGACGCGTACTGGGTGAAGTATTCGATCGCGAAGCCTGGCGAGAGCCCGGCGCGCGTCGAGAAGGATCGCGAAAAACTCTTCACGCATTCGCGCGGCGGGCGCATGGCGGCCGACCGGCTCCCGATCATCAAGCCCGACGTCCGCCGGCAGGAGTAGGGTCGTGGCCGAGATAGCCGCCGAGGGCGAGGTCACGGCCGGACGGCCCGAGGACGCGCCGCGAGAGGACAAACCCGCCAAACCGCGGTTTTCAGGCCTCCGCGCCGCGTTCGCCTGGCTGCGTGACCATTACATGACGATGGACCCGCGCACGCTCGGGTTTTTCCGGCTCGTCATCGGGTTCCTCGTCACCGCCGATTGCATCAGGCACTGGAAGGATGCGCGCTGGTTCTACTCGAACGAGGGCGTCCTCACGAACCATTACCACCTCTTCCGTCCGAGCAGCGGCTTCAACTTCAGCCTCTTCCACGCGTTCTCCTCGCTCGAAGAAGTCCACGTCGCTTTCGCGATCGCGACGTTCTGCCATTTCTGCTTCTTCATCGGCTGGCATACCCGCATCTTTTCGGTCCTCTCGTTCCTCTTCGTGACGAGCCTCGACAACCGGCTCGTCATGGTCGAGAACGGCGGGTACGTCGTGGAAAACCTGCTCATCGGCTGGGCGATGTTCATGCCCACCGGCCAGCGATTCTCCGTCGACGCGCTTTTGCGCTCGTTCCGCGAGCGCAAGGAGCGTTCGTCCGCGGAGCTCAACGCGCGCGCGCCCTTCGCCTGGGCCACGAAGCCCTACGTCTCGTTGATCGGGCTCCTCACGACCCTGAACATCGCGGTCATTTATTATTTCAACGTCGTCAACAAATCGGGAAATATCTGGCGCAAGGGCGACACGGTCCATTACGTGCTCCACCTCGATCGCATGATCACGGGGTTCGCCGTGCCGTTTCGCGAGTACATGCCGATCTGGATGATGCGGCCTGTCGCCTGGAGCGTGCTCGTCGTCGAGGCGATCCTCGTGCCGCTCATCCTCGCGCCCGCCGGCCGCCGCGTCACGCGGCCGCTCGCGATGCTCCTGATGACCGGCCTGCACGGGAGCTTCGGCGTGATGATGCGCCTCGGCCCGTTCTCCTGGTTCATGATTGCCTGGAGCTTCCTGTTCCCCCAGCCCGTGCACTGGGAGATCCTCGACCGTTGGTACACGAAGAAAGCCCGCGCGTGGGTCGTCGTGTACGACCGGCGCTCGCCGCTCGCGTTTTTCCTCTGTCGCCTCTTCGCGCGCCTCGACCACTGCGAGCGCCTCACGTTCGAGGAGAGCCCCGAGGACGAAGCCACGCCGAAGCTCCTCCGCGTCCGCGATCCCGCGACGAACGAGGTCCACGACGATCACGCGGCCCTCGCAGCCCTCGCGCGCTCGCTCCCCGCGGGCCGCTTTCTCTGGCCCGTCTTCCGCGTCCTCACGCTGGGCCTTTCGGGGCCGCTCTTCGGCTACGTCGCGCGCCGTCGCGACGCCGTCGCGCGCGCCTTCGGCCTCGGCACGAAGCCCCGCGGCCGCTCGGCGAGCGCTGTGCCGTCCCCGCTCGCCGAGCGCGCCTCACGCGTGCGCGCGGGCCTGCGGGAGGCGCTCGTGGCCTGGTTCTTCCTCTGCGCGGTGAGCCAGACGATCAACGAGAACAAGTCCGTCCCTGCGCCCCTCAAGCACACGCAGCCGTGGCTCATGCAGGCGACCCTCGGCTACCCGCGCCTGTACCAGGGCTGGGGTATGTTCGCGCCGAACCCGATCAGCGACGACGGTTCGATCACGATCGACGCGATCACGATCAGCGGCCGCCACGTCGATCCTTTCACTGGCAAGGAGCCCGACCTCAATCTCTCGGACGCGCGTGGTCTCGGCCTGAACCAGATCTGGCAGGATTACTTCAACCGCATCCGGCTCGATCGGAACAAGGTGTTCCGTCATGGTCTCAAGGAGTACCTCCTGCACTGGCACGAAGAGACCGGTCGCCCCGAAGACGAGCTCGTCGCGTTCGACGTGTACTGGCTGCGAGACCAGTGTCCGCTGCCTGGACAAACGCAGCCATACAAGCATGAAAAGATTGCGATCTTGACATATCGCAAGCCTGGATACAGGCCGCCGCCAGGCAATCCGCCGCTTCCGCCCGAACCCAAGGTCGAGAGCGCAGGCAACTGAGCGGAGCGGGCGCAACATCCCGGCGTCGCGTGATTCTGTGTGCGACACGCGTGGGCCGTCCGGAGCGCTCTCGTTTTCGTGTTGCCGGTGTGTCCGTGCGGGCTGGCTTGCATCGCAGCCGTCGAGCACCGAACGTGCGATGGGCAAACGGTTCGGCTTCGTTTAGGATTCTCTGGACTGTATGCGCGACGTCCTCCCTGCTTCGGTCGAGCTTCGGCGGGGATCCGAGGGCCACGGGCGCCGATGCCCTCGCCGCGGGGAGGCTCGCCGCCATGGTGCTCGCGAGGCGCGCTCGTCTGGGTGGGCGAGAAACACGCGATGCGGGCTACCTCGTGCGTCGCTTCGCCACCTCGGGGTATATGCTGCTCCCGGGAGCGCGCCGCGAGGCGTGCTTCGACCGTTGGAGCAAGGTTTCAAACTTTCCGTGGCACGTGAGCACGACGGGCCGCGACGAGGTCGAGGGGCTTTCAGGAGACGAGGTCGGGTTACGCGTCGATGACTCCACCCAACGCAGAGAACCTTTCGGCCTGGCTGGTCTCCCGCCTCGCCGAGCTTCGGGGGATCGATCCGCGGACCATCGACCCACGCGAGCGGTTCCATCGCTACGGGCTCGACTCCCTCGGCGCGACGAAGCTCCTCGCGGATCTGGGCAAGCACCTCGGTCGTAGCCTCTCACCGACCCTCGTCTGGGAGTACGCGACCCCCGCGTCGCTGGCGAAGTTCCTGGCGTCGAACGCGGGTTCGTCCACGTCGTCTGGGTCGTCGTTGCGCCCCCCGCCCGTGCCTTCGCCGGCCCATCGCGCGTCTGCGGGAAACGAGCCCATCGCGATCGTGGGCATGGCGTGCCGCTTCCCCAAGGCGCCGGACCTCGACGCGTTCTGGCGGCTCCTGCGCGACGGCATCGACGCGATCACCGAGGTGCCGAGGGATCGCTGGGACGCATCGGCGCTCTACGATCCGGACAACGCCGCCGTGGGCAAGGTGAACACGCGCTGGGGCGGGTTTCTCGACCACGTCGAGGCCTTCGACCCGCAGTTCTTCGGCATCTCGCCGCGCGAGGCGGTGCAGATGGATCCGCAGCAACGGCTCACGCTCGAGCTCGCGGTGGAGGCGCTCGAAGACGCCGGGATTCCGCCGTCCGCGCTGAAGGGCAGCCGCACGGGCGTCTTCGTCGGCGCGCTTTTCCTCGACCACGCGCTCCTCCAGGATCGCGCGGGGCGCGAGTCGATCTCCGCGCACACGAGCACGGGCGGCGCGTCGTGCATCATCGCGAACCGGCTCTCGTACGCCTTCGGCCTCGAGGGCCCGAGCATGACCGTGGACACGGCGTGCTCGTCGTCGCTCGTCGCCATGCACCTCGCCAGCCAGAGCTTGCGCAGCGGCGAGTCGAACGTCGCGATCGCGGGCGGCGTGAGCTTGATGCTCGTGCCCGAGACGACGATGGGCTTCACGAAGCTCAATGCGATGAGCCCCGACGGTCGCTGCCGCGCCTTCGACGCGCGCGGCAACGGCTACGTGCGCAGCGAAGGCGCGGGGCTCGTGATCCTGAAGCGCCTTTCGGACGCGCTGCGCGACGGCGACCGCATCTACGCGGTCATGCGCGGCAGCGCCGTGAACAACGACGGCGCGAGCAACGGCCTCACCGCGCCGAACCCGCTCGCCCAGCAGTCGATGCTGCGGGACGCTTGCCGCTCGGCAGGCGTCTCGCCCGCGGACATCCAGTACGTCGAGGCGCACGGCACGGGCACGCCGCTCGGCGATCCGATCGAGGCGGGCGCGCTCGGGGCCGTGATCGGGCTGGAGCACTCGCCCGATCAGCCGCTTTGCATCGGTTCCGTCAAGACGAACATCGGGCACCTCGAAGCGGCCGCGGGGATGGCGGGGCTCTTGAAGGTCGCGCTCGCGATGCAGCACGACGCGTTGCCGCCGACCCTGCATTACGAATCGCCGAACCCGAACATCAACTTCGAAGCGCTCAACCTGCGCGTCGTCACCAAGGTCGAGCCCTGGCCCGCGCCTGAGGGCGCGCTGCGCCGCGCGGGCGTGAGCTCGTTCGGCTATGGCGGCACGAACGCGCACGTGATCCTGGAGAGCATGGCCCGCTCGACGGCGAGCGTCGCCCTGCTCGAAGCGGGCGCGCCGGAGGCGATGGGCGCCTCGATCGGGCTCGCGCTCGAATCGATCCGAGGCGAGGAGGTGATCGCCGGGCGGGTCTTGCGCGGCCCTTCGGCCGGCGTGGGCCAGAGGCTCGCGGTCGTGGCGAGCACGAAGAGTGGCCTCGAAGCGCGGCTCGCCGAGGCGCGCAGCGGCGCCGAGGGGCGAGGCATCTTCCGCGGCGTGGCCCGCGGATCCCGCCGCGTCGTGTGGGTGTTTTCGGGGCAAGGATCGCAGTGGGTGGGGATGGGCCGATCGCTCGTGCTCTCGGAGCCGAGCTTCCGCGCGGCGCTCACGCGTTGTGATCGTGTGCTCGCGCCGCTGCTTGGCTGGTCGGTGCTCGACGAGATCATGGCCGGCTCACCGCGCGTCGCCGCCGATCGCATCGACGTCATGTGGCCCGTGCTCTTCGCGTTCCAGGTCGCGCTCGCGGAGCTCTTGCACGACCTCGGCCTCGAGCCGGGCGCGGTGATCGGCCACAGCATTGGCGAGGTCGCGGCGGCGCACGTCGCGGGTGTTCTCTCGCTCGAGGACGCGGCGCGCGTCATCGCGCATCAGGCCACGCTCGTGCAGCGCTCGGCGGGCCAGGGGATGATGCTCCTCGCGGGTGTCGGCTGGGACGAGGCGCAATCGATCGCGGCGTCCTCGGGCGGCCGCATCCACCGGGCCATCGCGGCGAGCCCGACCTCCACGGTCTTCTCCGGGGACGGCGGCGCGCTCGCGGGCATCGCGGCGTCGTTCGCCTCCCGCGGCGTCTTCGCGCGCCCGGTCAACACCGGCGCCGCCGTGCATGGGCCGCAGATGGCTTATCTCGTGGACGAGCTCCCGTCGCTGCTCGGGGATCTCCACCCCATGAGCGCGCGGGTCCCCGTCGTCTCGGCGCTGACGGGCGAGCGCATTCGCGGCGAGGACCTCGACGTCGCCTACTGGTCGCGCCAGCTCTCCGAGCCGGTCCGGTTCGCGAATGGGATCCAGCGCCTGCTCGACGACGGGCTCGCGGTGTTCCTGGAGATCGCGCCGCACCCCATCGTCAAGCATTCCATCGAGGAGTGCATTCGCCACGTGGACAAGCAGGCGACGGCGGCGGCCGTGGCGGCGCTCTGGCGAAACGAGGACGAGGGCCGCTCGATCCGCGAGGCCGTGGGTCAGCTCTTCGTGCACGGCGCGAGCGTGATCGATCGCCGCACCGAGTCCGACGCGACCGAGACGGGCCACGTGCACCTCTTGCCCGTCTCGGGCCAGACCGAGACGGCGATGCGGGACGCGGCGCGGCGCCTCGTCCGGTTCATCGACACGTCGAGCGAAACCGCGCTGCGGGACGTCTGCTTCACGATGAGCGTCCGCCGCGCGCACCACCGCACGTGTGGGGTCGTCGCGGCGCGGAGCCGGGCGGAGGTGCTCGATGGGCTGCGCGCGATCGCCGACGGGCGTGATCATCCCCTCTCGCGGGTCGGCGCGGTGCCGATCGGCGGCCGGCGCGGCCTCGTCTTCGTGTTCCCCGGGCAGGGCTCGCAGTGGGTCGGCATGGGCCGCGCGCTCTTCGTGCAGAAGCCGGTCTTCCGCGAGTCCATCGAGGATTGCGACGCGGTCATCCGGCGCGAGGCGGGTTTCTCCGTCATCGAGGAGCTCCTCGCGGACGAGACGCGCTCGCAGCTCGGCCGCATCGACGTCGTGCAGCCCATGCTCTTCGCGATCGAGGTCGCGCTCGCCGCGCTCTGGCGCGCGTGGGGCGTCGAGCCCGACGCCGTGATTGGCCACAGCATGGGTGAGATCGCGGCGGCGCACGTCGCGGGCGTGCTCTCGCTCGACGATGCGGCGAAGGTCATCTGCCGCCGCAGCAAGCTCCTTCGGCGTGTGGCGGGGCTCGGCGGGATGGCGCTCGTCGAGCTGGCGATGTCCGAGGCCGAGCGCGCGCTCGTGGGGTACGAGGACAGGCTCAGCGTCGCGGTGAGCAATGGCCCGCGCTCGACCGTGATCGCGGGCGAGCCGGCCGCGCTCGACGAGGTCGTCGCGATGCTCGAAGGGCGCGGGGTCTTTTGCCGCCGGGTGAAGGTCGACGTCGCCTCGCACAGCCCGCAGATGGACGTGCTCAAGCAGGACCTCTCGACCGTGCTCGCCGATCTCCGGCCGCGGGCGACCAAGGTCGCGATGCGCTCGACTGTCACGGGCGAGCTCGTCTCGGGCGCGGAGCTCGACGCCTCGTACTGGGTGAAGAACCTCCGCGCGCCCGTCCTGTTTGGCAGGGCCGTCGCGAAGGCCGTCGAGGAGGGACAAACCCTCTTCGTGGAGATCAGCCCCCACCCGATCTTGCTCCATTCGATCGAAGAGACGTTGCGTGCCCTCTCGAAGGAGGGGGCGGCCATTGCGTCGCTCCGGCGCAACGAGGACGAGCGCCATTGCCTCGTCGACGCGCTCGGCGCGCTCCACGTGAAGGGCCACGAGCTCGCGTGGGGCAGGCTCTTTCCGCGCGGCGGCCGTTGCATCTCGCTCCCCACGTATCCGTGGCAGCGGGATCGGTATTGGCTGCCGGACGAGGTGAAGTCGCGGATGCCGCAGTCGCGACCGTGGCTCTCGCAGGCTTCTCACCACGAGCCCGACGTGCACCCGCTGCTCGGCCCGCCGGTCCACCTCTCCGTCGAGCCCACGCTCCATTTCTGGGAGCAATCGCTGAACATGACGGCGCTCCCCTACCTCGCGCACCACCGCGTGCAGAACGATCCCATCTTCCCTGGCGCGGGGTACGTGGAGATGGCCCTTTCCGCCGTCGCCGAGGTGCACGGCAAGGTCTCCGTCGCGCTCGAGGAGGTCACCTTCGACCGGATGCTCCCGGTCGGCAAGGACCCGGAGCGCCGTGTCCAGTTCGTCCTCGTGGACGAGGAGGCGGGGCGCGCGTCCTTTCAGGTTTCGAGCCGCGAGGCGGGCGCGAAATCGTGGACGCGGCACGCGGCGGGCAAGGTGCGGACGGGCGTGGGCGCGCCGGGGGCGCGGATCTCGCGCGAGCGTCCTCGCGTGCTCCAGGCGCGTTGCCCGACGGTGGTCGACGCGGAAGCATTTTATCGCCGCATGGAGGAGGGCGGGCTCTTTTATGGCAGGAGCTTCCGCGGCCTCGAGCAGATGTGGCTCGGCAACGAGGAAGGGCTCGCCCGCGTCTTCTTGCCGGCCGACGTCGCGGTGAACGCGGACCAGTATCAAGTGCACCCGGCGCTGCTCGACGCCTGTTTCCAGACCCTCGTGCAGGTCCACGTCGCGTCGGAGACCGAGCCGCTCGGCACGTACGTGCTCTCCGGCATCGATCGAATTCGGCTCCATCGCTCGCTCGGGCAAGAGGTATGGGTCCACGCGCAGCTCCACGCGAGCGACGACAAGACGAACCCCGCGGGCGACGTCTACGTCATCGACGCGGACGGCCGGGTGCAGGCGGAGGTGCAGGGGCTGCGCATCAAGCGGCTGGAGAGCGGGAAGTCGGCGTCGGCGAACGCGCTCGACGACGCCATTTACGCGATCGAGTGGCGCAAGAAGGACCTCGACGGCGAGTCCATGCGGCTCAAACACGCGGGGAACCCGGGCGCGTGGCTGCTCTTCGTGGACGAGGGCGGCACGGCCGCGTCGATGGCGTTCCTCTTGCTCGCGCGCGGCGAGGCGTGCGTGCGCGTGCGCGCCGGGTCGCGGTTCTCCCGCCTCGAAGCGGGGCTCTTCGAGATTGACCCGACGAACCCGGAGCATTACCAGCGCGTCCTGCGCGAGGCGTTTGGCCGCGAGGTCCATTGCCGTGGGATCGTGCATCTTTATGCGCTCGACGCGACTCCGTGGGAGCGGATCACGAACGACACGATCGAGCGTGACATCGCGCACGGCTGCCTGAGCGCGCTTTACCTCGTCCAGGCCGTGATCCGCCAGGGCTGGCGCGACATGCCGCGGCTCTGGCTCGTCACGCGCGGCGCGCAGGCCGTGCTCGCGACCGGGACGCCGCTCTCGATCGCGCAATCGACCCTCTGGGGGCTCGGCCGCACGATCGCGCTCGAGCACCCGGAGCTCGAATGCACGCGCATCGACGTCGATCCGAGCCGCAGTGTCGACGAGGCTTCGGCCCTGCTCCGCGAGATCTCGGTGCGCGACCGCGAGGATCAGGTCGCGTATCGCAAGGAGGGCCGGTTCGTCGCCCGGCTCGTACATAGCTCGTTCGACGCGGCCGAGGCGGCCGGGGGCAATGCGCCCCCCGAGCCCGCCAATGGCAGGGCGTTCCAGCTCGAGAGCCAGGAGCTCGGCGTCCTCGATCGGCTCGTTTTGCGGGAGATCCCGCGGCGTCCTCCCGGTCCGGGCGAGGTGGAGATCCAGGTCGAGGCGGCGGGCCTCAACTTCATCGACGTCATGAAGGCCATGGGCGTTTACCCCGGCATGACGCCTGGGCCTTTGCAGCTCGGCCTCGAATGCGCCGGCCGCGTGGTCGCCGTGGGGGCGGGTGTCGAGCAGGTCCGGGTCGGGCAGGAAGTCGTCGCGTTCGCCGCGGGCTCGTTCGGCTCGCACGTCACCACGCACGTCGAGTTTGTCGCGCCGAAGCCCTCGAAGCTGAGCTTCGCCGAGGCGGCCTCGGTGCCCGTCGTCTTCATGACCGTCTATTACGCGCTGAACAAGCTCGCGCGCCTCGGCCATGACGAGCGGGTCCTGGTCCACACCGCGACCGGCGGCACGGGGCTCGCGGCCATTCAGCTCGCGCGCTTTCTCGGGGCCCAGATCTTCGCGACGGCGGGCAGCGAGGACAAACGCGCGTACCTGCGCTCGCTCGGCGTCGAGCACGTCATGGATTCCCGGACGCTCGATTTTGCCGGGCAGGTCCTCGAGCAGACCGGCGGCCAGGGCGTCGACGTCGTCCTCAATACCCTCACGGGCGATGGGCGCACGCGCAGCCTGGAGATCCTCGCGCCTTATGGTCGATTCGTCGAGCTCAGCAAGCGCGACATCTACGACAACGGCCAGCTCGCGATGACGCCCTTCCGCAAGAGCCTTTCGTATGCGGCCGTGGACCTCGCCGGGATGTCGGTCGAGCGTCCGGCGCTGCTCGGCGCCCTGCTCCAGGAGGTCATGCAGCTCTTCGACATGGGCGTCTTCCAGCCGCTCCCGGTGAAGGAATTCCCGGTGGAAGAGGTCCGCGACGCCTACCGCCTCATGGCCCAGGCCAAGCACGTCGGGAAGATCGTCGTCAAGATGAACGACCCGACGGTCCGCATCCTGCCCGTGGAGGAGCCGAAGCCGACCATCCTCGCGAATGCGACGTATCTGGTCACCGGTGGCCTTGGGGGCCTCGGTTTGTCCCTCTCCCGGTGGATGGTCGATCGGGGGGCGCGCCACCTCGCGCTCGTCTCGCGCGGCGCCCCCTCCGCGGCTGCGCGGGAGGCCATTTCGGCCATGGAGAAGGCCGGGGCCGAGGTGGCCGTGCTCGCGGCGGACGTGACGCGCGAGGACCAGGTCGACGCCATGCTCGCGGAGATCAAGAAACGAATGCCGCCCCTGCGCGGCATCGTTCACGCCGCCGGCTTGCTCGACGACAGGACCCTCCTCGAAATGGACGAGGAGCGGTTCACGCGGGTGATGGCGCCGAAGGTCCGCGGGGCCTTCAACCTGCACACGCGTACCCTCGATCAGAAGCTCGATTTCTTCGTGCTGTATTCGTCTTCCGCGTCGCTGCTCGGCGCCCCTGGGCAGGGCAATTACGCGGCGGCCAATGCGTTCCTCGACGCGCTCTCCCACGCGCGCAGGCGCACGGGCCGCCCGGCGACGAGCATTCACTGGGGGCCGTTCGCCGACATCGGCCTCGCGGCGGCCCAGGACAACCGCGGCAACCGTCTCTCGCACCGCGGGATCGAGAGCCTCTCGCCTGCGCACGGGCTCCTCGCGTTCGGCAAGCTGCTCGAACGCCCGCGCGCCGAGATCGGCGTCTTGCGCCTCTCCGTGCGCCAGTGGGTCGAGTATTACCCGCAGGTCGGCGACATCCCCTTCTGGTCCGAGCTCCAGCGCGATCAAAAGGCCACGGACCGGCCGCCCTCGAGCCGGATCTCGTTCCGGAGCCTGCTCGAGCGCAGGCCGCCGCAGGAGCGGCTCCCCATGCTGGAGAAGCACATTCTCGAGCACGTGGGCCAGGTGCTCCGGCTCGATATCGGGCGGATCGACCGGCTCGCCTCGTTCACGAGCCTCGGCATGGATTCGCTCTTGAGCCTGGAGCTCCGCAATCGGCTCGAATTGAGCCTCGGCGTGCGGCTCTCGGCGACGCTCCTCTTCACCTATCCGAACCCCGCGTCGCTCGCCGATCACCTGCTCGACCGGATGAGCCTTGCGCAGGGCAAGCGCTCGACGGACACGTCGCCCCCGTCGATGGCGGCGCCGCGGGCGGAGCGCTCGTCGGCCCTTCCCGCGAGGCCGAGTGAACCCATAAGGGTGCAGTCGCCCAGGCACATAACGCAGTCGGAAGCCGAGATCCTGCTCGAACTCGAGGAGGAGCTGGCCCGCTCGGAGGACTACCTGTCGTGAGCACGAGACGCCCCGACCCTCCCGCGACCATGACGACGCAGCACGAGGAAGAGGCCCCGCCCGCGTCGGGGCTCTCGTCGATGCAGCGCGCGATCATGACGATCCAGAAGATGCGCGCCAAGATCGAGAACCTCGAGCGCGCGCGCGTCGAGCCCATTGCCATCATCGGCATGGGTTGCCGTTTTCCGGGGGGCGCGAATACACCGGAGGCTTTTTTCCGGTTGCTCGAGGACGGCGTCGACACCATTCGCGAGGTCCCGCCCGAGCGATGGAGCCTGGAGCAGGCGGGGCCCGAGCAGGACGCCGAGGCGCGGGCGCTCCGGTGGGGCTCGTTTCTCGACGACGTCGATCGGTTCGACGCGGCCTTTTTCAACATCTCGCCGCGCGAGGCGGAAAGCCTCGATCCGCAGCAGCGGCTCTTGCTCGAGGTCTCGTGGGAGGCGCTCGAGCGCGCGGGGCAAATGCCCGAGCGGCTCATGGGCAGCCGGACGGGCGTGTACATCGGGATCTGGGCGCTCGATTATCAGCAGCGCGTCCTCGCATTGAGCCCCGATCAGCTCGACGCCTATTGTTTTACCGGGAACGTCATCAGCACGGCGGCGGGTCGCCTCTCGTACGTCTTTGGACTGCAGGGGCCGGCCGTGTCCGTGGAGACGGCGTGCTCCTCATCGCTCACCGCGATTCACCTCGCCTGCCAGAGCCTGCGGAGCGGCGAGACCAACCTCGCGCTGGCGGGCGGCGTCAATTTGATGCTCTCGCCCGCGACGACGAAGCTGCTCAGCAAGACGCAGGCCCTCTCGCCGGACGGGCGATGCAAGAGTTTCGACGCCCGCGCGAATGGGTTTGTCCGGGGCGAGGGGTGCGGCGTCGTGGTGCTGAAGCGCCTTTCGGACGCCGAGCGCGATGGGGATCCGATCATCGCGGTGATCCGCGGCTCGGCCGTGAACCAGGACGGTCGATCGACGGGCCTGACGGCGCCGAACGTGCTCTCGCAGCAGGCCTTGCTGCGGCAGGCGCTCGAGAGCGCGCGCGTCGCGCCGTCCGACGTCGGGTACGTCGAGGCGCACGGGACGGGGACCTCGCTCGGCGATCCGATCGAGGTCGAGGCGCTGAAGGCCGTGCTCGGCGGGCCCCGCGAGAGGGGGTCGAGCTGCGTGCTCGGCGCGGTCAAGACGAACATCGGGCACCTCGAGGCCGCGGCCGGCGTGGCGGGGCTCATGAAGGTGGCGCTCTCGATGCAGAACGATCGCATCCCGGGCAACCTGCATTTCCGCTCGCTGAACCCGCGGATCGATCTCCGCGGGACGTCGCTCGAAATCGCGCAGCATGCAATGCCCTGGAAGGCAGGATTGCGGCCTCGCATCGGCGGCGTCAGCTCCTTCGGCATCAGCGGGACGAACGCCCACGTCGTCCTCGAGGAAGCGCCGCGGAACCTCGAGGAGCAGCTCGCGAAGGATCCGAGCGCGTATCTCTTGCCCCTCTCGGCGAAGACCCCCGAGGCGCTGCTCGACCTCGCCCGATCGTACCAGCGAACGCTCGCGAGCGCCGACGGGCCGCGCCTGCTCGACATCGCGTACACGGCGAGCGCGCGGCGCAGCCATTTCGAGCACCGCCTCGCGGTCGTGGGCGGCAGTAAGGACGAGCTCGCCGGGCTGCTCGGCGGATTCTTGCGCGGGGAGCAACCCAGCGGCGTCGTGCAAGGAAAAGCCACGCCCGCGCGGGCGAAAGTCGTCTTCGTTTTTTCGGGCCAGGGATCGCAATGGCTCGGCATGGGGCGCAAGCTTTACGACGAGGAGTCGGCATTTCGATCGGTCATCGACTCCTGCGACGCGCTCCTCACGGGGCGGCTCGGGTGGAGCATCCTCGACGAGCTTTATGCGACCGAGCCGATGTCGCGCCTCGCGGAGACGCAGGTGGCGCAGCCGATGCTGTTCGCCATTCAGATCGCGCTCGTGGAGCTGCTCCGTTCGTGGGGGATCGCGCCGGACGCGGTGATCGGGCACAGCGTCGGCGAGATCGCGGCGGCGCACATCGCCGGGATCCTCTCCCTCGACGAGGCCATTCGTCTCGTCGCCATTCGTGGTCGTATCATGCAGAAGGCCACCGGCGCCGGAAAGATGGTCTCCGTCGCGGCCTCGCCGGACGCGGCGAGGACGTTCCTCGCGGGGTACGAGGATCGCATCTCGATCGCCGCCGTGAACGACCCGAATTCCATCGTCCTGGCGGGACAAACCCAGGCGATGGACGAGGTCGTGGCGCGGATCGAGCGCGAAGGGATCTCCTGCCGACCCTTGCGGGTCAACTATGCGTTCCACAGCCCGCAGATGGCGCCGTTCGCCGCGGAGCTCGTCGAGCGACTCGTGCGGGTCGACGCGCGGCGGGCGACCCTCGCGATGTACAGCACGGTGCTTTCGGAGTGCGTCGAAGGCAAGGAACTCGATGCGCGATACTGGGGGCGCAACGTGCGCGAGACCGTGAATCTGGCCGGCGCCGTCGGCGCGGCCATTCATGACGGGTATCAGCTCTTCCTGGAGGTCGGGCCCCATCCGGTGCTCGCGAGCAACGTCGACCAGTGCCTCGCCGCCAAGGAGGCGGGCGGGCTCGCCGTATATTCGATGCGGCGAGGCCAGGACGAGCGTCGCGCGCTGCTCGAAGCGATCGGCGGGCTTTACACGCGCGGCTGCTTCCCGGAATGGGCGCGGCTCGTGCCGACCGGGGGGCGGTGCGTGCCGCTGCCGACGTACCCATGGCAGAAAAAGGTGTACTGGATTCCGGAGCCGGGGCATCGCGCTCCGGCCGCCCCGCGTGTGGTGGCGGGTCGGGACGTCACCTACGAGGCGCAATGGCAAAACAAACCCCGGGCCCGCGCGGGGGACGGCAAGCCGCGGCCGCGCGGCGCGGGGGCGTGGCTCGTCTTTTCGGACCAGCTCGGCACCGGCGCCGCCCTCTGTGAGGCTTTTCGCGCGCGTGGCGAGACGTGCGTCCGCGTCGTCGCCGGGGACCGATACGAATCGGTGAGCCCCGATCTCTACCGGATCGATCCGGCCGATCGCAGCCATTACACCGAGGTCCTCGGCGCGGCGCGCCCGAAGGGAATGGAATGGGCAGGGATCGTGCATTTGCAATGCGCCGACGATCCCGCCTGGGGCAAGGAGCAGGAAACGGCGCTCGCGCGATCGACGGGGGCCGAGAGCCTGCTCCATCTCGCGGGCGCGCTCGCCACGCAGGGGCTCCGGACGAACCCTCGCATCTGGCTCGTGACGCGTGGCGCGCAGGCCGTCGGCGCGTGGCAGGAGTATATCGCGCCCGTGCAGGCCGCGGCCTGGGGTTTGTCGCGGACCCTCGTGCTGGAGCACCCCGAGATCGAGATCTTCAACGTGGACCTCGATCCCGGCGCCGCCGTGGGGGACGTCGAGGCGTTGCTCGAGGAGCTCGGCGCCGGCGAGGAGGAGGATCGGGTCGCCCTGCGGAAGGACGGTCGATTCGTCTCGCGCCTCGCCCGCAGCGCCCTGGAGAATGCCCCCGGCCGCGGGGAGAAGGTGCGCGCGGACGCGCGTTATCTCGTGACCGGCGCGTTCGAGGGACTCGGCCTCTTGACCGCGCAATCGCTCGTCGGCTGGGGCGCACGCCACCTCGTCCTCGTCGGGCGCAAGGAGCCCTCGGAGGCGACGAAAACAGCCATTCAGGCCCTGGAGGAGGCCGGCGCCGAGGTCGTGGTGACAGTGGCCGACCTCCGGCAGCGCGCGGGCGTGGACAAGGTCCTCACCCAGATGAAGGAACACGAAGCGCCTCCGCTCCGCGGGGTCTTTCATGCGGCATTGGTGGCCGAGGAGCCCACGCGCGACGCGGATCTCGAGAGCCAAAGGTTCGGCGACGAGCTCTCGTCGGGGCTCGTCGAAGCCCGGCACCTCCTCGAGATCGCGCAGGGCTCGACGCTCGACGCAATGGTCCTTTATTCGTCGGTGTCGGCGATTCTCGGGTACGTCGGCCGCGCGAGTTATGCCGCGACGAGCGCCTTTCTCGATACGCTCGCGGGATGGCTCCGTTCGCGGGGCGTGCCTGCGACCGCGGTCGAGTGGGGGGCGATCACCGGGATCGGGCTCGCCTCCGGGGCGCGGAGCAGCGCCGCCGCCGGGCTCGAAGGGCTCTCGCAGGAGGAGGCGATGGCCGCGCTCTCGGCGCTGGTCGGGCAACACCGCGTGGTGGCCGCGCTCATGCGGCTCGATGTCCGGCAATGGCTCGATATCTTCCCCCAGCTCGCGTCGAGCCCCTTCTGGGCGGATTTGCGTCAGGCTCGCGCGGCGTCGAAGGGCGCCGCCCCGGAGGGCAAGCAATTCCGGCAAACGCTCGAAACCACGCCCGCCGCCAAGCGTCTCGGGCTCCTGGAGACGCACGTCGCGGAGCGCGTGGCGCGCGCGCTGCGCATGGATCCGACCCAGATCGGGCGCGCGGAGCCGTTCCGTTCGCTCGGCGTGGACTCGCTGATGAGCATCGAAGTGCGGAACGTGCTCGAGCGTGACCTCGGCAAGCGATTGCCAGCGACCCTGCTCTTCACGTATCCCCACGTCGCGGCGCTCGCGGAGCATCTGCTCGGCGAGCTCGATCTCCCCGTCGAGCAAGAGCGAATCGTGGAGCCGGCGCCGCCGACCCCGCGGACGGGCGAGCTGCCGGCGAGCCTCGCGGGCGTCGAGGGCGACGAGCTTCTCGCGATGCTCGACGAAGAGCTGGCCAACGCGCGCAAGGGATCGCCTGGATGAGCGGCAACGCACCCGATTATCTTTCGAAGCTCCGGGAAACCCTCGTCGTTTTGAAGACGGTCCGCGCCGAGCGCGACGCGCTCCTGCGCGAGAAGACCGAGCCGATTGCCATCGTCGGCGTGGGCTGTCGATTCCCCGGGGGCGGCCAGGGGCCGGACGCGTTTTTCCGCGTATTGCAGGACGGCGTCGATGCCGTGCAGGAGGTCCCGCCGTCGCGGTGGCCGAAGGACGCGATTCCCGGACAGCGGCCCGACGTACGCTGGGCCGCGCTCTTGCCGGACATTCACGGCTTCGACGCGAGCTTCTTTCGGATCTCGCCGCGCGAGGCGCATAGTCTCGATCCGCAGCAACGTATGTTGCTGGAGGTCACGTGGGAGGCCCTGGAGGACGGCGGTCAAGATGTCGATCGCCTCGTCGGGACGCGCACGGGCGTCTTCGTCGGCATTGCCATCATCGATTACGAGCACCAGCTCGTTTCGTGCGGCATCGACGCCGTGGACGCTTATTCGGCCACGGGCAACATCGGCAGCACCGCGGCGGGCAGGCTCTCCTACGTGTTCGGGTTCCAGGGCCCGGCCGTCACGGTCGATACCGCGTGCTCGTCCTCGCTCGTATCCGTGCACCTCGCGTGTCAAAGCCTGCGCAGCGGTGAGAGTGATCTCGCGGTCGCGGGCGGCGCGAGCGCGATCGTGTCGCCTTTCACCATGCAGATGATGGCGCAGACGAACGCGCTTTCGCCGGATGGCCGGTGCAAGAGCTTCGACGCGCGGGCCAATGGATACGTGCGGGGCGAGGGGTGCGGCCTTTTGATCCTGAAGCGGCTTTCGGACGCGCTCCGCGACGGCGACCGCATTCGAGGCCTGATCCGCGGCTCCGCGGTGAACCAGGACGGCCGCTCCACGGGCCTCACGACGCCGAACGTGCTCTCGCAAAAAGCGGTGCTGCGGCAGGCCCTTGCGAGCGCGCGCGTGCTGCCCGAGCAGATCGGTTACGTCGAGGCGCACGGGACGGGCACGCCGCTCGGCGATCCCATCGAGATGGACGCGCTGAAGGCCGTCCTGGGAAAACCCCGCGAGGATGGCGCGAAATGCGTCGTCGGCGCCGTCAAGACGAACATCGGGCACCTCGAAGGGGCCGCGGGCGTGTCGGGCTTGATCAAGACCATGCTCGCGCTGGAGCACGAGGAGATCCCGCGAAACCTCCATTTTCGCGCGCTGAACCCGCGCATCGAAATCGAGGACACGCCCTTCGTGATTCCCCGGGAGAACAGGCCGTGGCCGCGCGGGGCGACGCCTCGCCTCGCGGGCGTGAGCTCGTTCGGGATCAGCGGGACGAACGCGCACGTCATCCTGGAGGAGGCGCCGCCCCCGGAGGCGAAGCCGCGCGCGAAAGAGGCCTCGAGCTACCTCCTGTCGCTGTCGGCGAGGAGCGCCGAGGCCCTCTCGGCGCTCTCGCGTTCGTATGCGGAATGGTTGTCCGCGACAAACGATATTTCCCTTCCCGACGTCATTTATACCGCGAGCGTGCGCCGGTCGCACCACGAGCACCGGCTCGCGGCCGTTGGTGCGACGCGGGAGGAGCTCGCGGAAGTCCTTTCGTCGTGGGGGCGCGGGGAAGGGCCTGCGCAGGTGGTCGCGGGGAAGGCTTCGGGGCGTCCGAAGGTCGTTTTCGTGTTCCCGGGGCAAGGATCCCAATGGCTCGGGATGGGGCGGCAGCTCCTCGCCGAGGAGCCGGCATTCCGGGCCGCGCTCGAGGCGGCGAGTGAGGCCATCGCGCGCGAGGCGGGTTTTTCGGTGCTCGCCGAGCTCGCGGCCGACGAGGCGCATTCACGGCTCGCCGAGATCGACGTCGTGCAGCCCGTGCTTTTCGCGATCGAGGTGGCGCTCGCGGCGCTCTGGCGGTCCTTTCGAATCCAGCCCGATTGTGTCGTCGGGCATAGCATGGGCGAGGTCGCGGCGGCGCACGTGGCCGGGATGCTCGGCCTCGAGGACGCGGCGAAGGTCATCTGTCGCCGGAGCCGGCTGCTCCGGCGCATTCGTGGCAAGGGCGCGATGGCCCTCGTCGAGCTGACGATGGCGGAGGCGGAGCAGGCCATCGTGGGGCGCGAGGATCGGCTAGGCGTGGCGGTGAGCAATGGTCCGAGGTCCACGGTGCTCTCCGGGGACCCGGCGGCGCTCGAAGAGGTGCTCGCGAGCCTGGAAGCGAGGGGTGTGTTCTGCCGCCGCGTGAAGGTCGACGTCGCCTCGCACAGCCCGCAGGTGGAGCCGCTGCTCGCCGAGCTCGTGGCCACGCTCGGGGACGTCCGCCCCTCGCCCGGCGCGCTCGCGATGCGCTCGACGGTGACTGGGGAGGCGCTCCGCGGCGACGAGCTCGTGGCTTCGTATTGGTCCGACAACCTCCGCCGCCCGGTGCGATTCTCGTCCGTCACGGATGCGCTGTTGAAGGAGGGGCACCACCTTTTCGTGGAGATGAGCCCGCATCCGATTCTGCTGCCGTCGATCGAGGAGAACCTGAAGGAGGCGAAGATCGACGGAGCCGCGATCGCGTCTTTGCGACGGCACGCGGACGAACGCCGGTCGATGCTGGAAGCGCTGGGATCGCTGTACGTGCGCGGCTGCGGCGTGGCGTGGGGAAAGCTTTCCCCCGACGGCGGGAGCATCGTCACACTTCCCGCGTATCCGTGGCAGCGGGAGGATTACTGGCTCGAAGCGAGCACGCGCAAGCCGCGGGCAGCGCGACGCGAGGGGGGCCACCCGCTGCTCGGCGCCGGGCTCGTCCCTGCGGCGCAGCCGGAGCTCCACGTATGGGAGCAATGGGTGAGTGTCGAGGGATTCCCTTACCTCGAGGACCATCGCGTCCAGGGAGAGGTGGTGTTTCCGGGCGCTGGATACGTGGAGCTCGGGCTCGCGGCGGCGGCAGAGGTCTACGGGGAGCGCGCGACGCGCCTCGAAGAAATGTCGTTCGAGCGAATGCTCGCCTTGCCCCGCGGCGGCGAGCGGCTCGTGCAGGTCTCGCTCGTGGAGGAGGGCGGCGGGCGCGCGGCCTTGACGATCGCGAGCCGCGAGGCGGACGCGAAGGAATGGGTGACGCACGCGAGGGGCAAGCTGCGCGTGGCGGCGCCGAAGGCCGCGGCGCGGGCGGGGATCGATTTCGGCGAGGTGGAGGCGCGTTGCCCCGAGGTCGTCGAGTCGCGCGCGCATTACGCGCGTATGGAAGCGCGTGGCCTCTCGTATGGCGCGCATTTCCAGGGCATCGAGCGGCTGCGGCTCGGGGAGGGCGCGGTCCTCGCGCGTGTTCGATTGCCGGACGATCTCGGCGACGACGTATCCGCGTATCATGTGCATCCGGTCCTGATGGACGCCTGTTTCCAGGCGGGAGGCGCGGCGTTGCAATCGTCGCTGGGGGAAGGCACGTTCGTCCCGGTCGAGGTGCGAGGCTTGCGTTTGTCCGGGCGGCCCGGCGGGACGGCGTGGGTCCACGGCCGGGTCGTGAAGACGGAGGGGGGCGCCGATCCCATTCTATCCCTCGCCATCCTCGACGACGCGGGCCATGCCTGGGTCGAGATCGACGATCTCCGGGTGCAGAGGCTTGCGGAGGTCGAAGAGCCCGCCATCGATCCGTTCGCTGATTGTGTCTTCGAGGTCGCGTGGCAATCGAAGCCGCTCGCGGCGGCGGCGTCCACGGGAAACCCGGGGGCGTGGCTCGTGCTCGCCGACGAGCGGGGGCTCGGCGCGGCGCTCGCGGAGCGAATTCGAGCGCGCGGCGGGTCGTGCGTGGAGGTGCGGGCCGGCGACGGATATGCGCGCCTCGGCGAGGGGCGATTCCGGCTGGACGTGACGAATGCGGCGCACTGGGACGAGGTCTTGCGGGGAGCCTTCGGCAAGAACGGTTGTCGTGGCGTGATTCATTGCGGGGCGCTCGACGGCGCGGGCTTCCACGACACCACCGAAGCCACGCTCTCCGCAGACCTCGGGCGCGGCCTCGCGAGCGCGATGCGCCTCGCCCAGGCGCTCTTGCGTCAAGGTTTTCGGGACGTCCCCCGCCTGTACCTCGTGACGCGCGGCGCGCAGGCGGCCGGTACGGGCGCGGGGCCGCTTTCGGTCGCGCAATCGACGTTGTGGGGGTTCGGGCGAGCGATCGCGACCGAGCAGCCCGATCTCGGGTGCGTCCGGATCGACCTCGCGCTGGAAGAACAGCCGGACGAACTCGAACATCTTTGGGGCGAGATTCTCTCCGGAGACGACGAGGATCAGGTCGCGTTGCGGCCCGACGGCAGGTACGTGGCGCGCCTCGTGCGAGGCAGCCTCGGCCATGGGAGCGCGGCGGAGCGCAGGGAGCGGGCGGCGGGTCGTTCCTTCCGGCTGGACATTCGTGAGCCCGGGATGCTCGAAAAGCTCTCGCTCCGCGCCATGACGCGCAGGCCCCCGGGTCCCGGCGAGGTGGAAATCGAGGTCGAGGCGGCGGGGTTGAATTTCCTCGACGTGATGAAGGCGATGGGCATCTACCCTGGAATGGATCCGAGCGCGATCCTGCTCGGCGGGGAATGCGCGGGCACGATCGCCGCAATCGGCGAGGGGGTCACGGGGTTTGCCGTGGGGGATGCGGTCGTCGCGTCGGCGCCCGGGAGCTTCGCGAGCCACGTGGTGACGCGCGTGGAGTTCGTCAAGCCAAAGCCACGGCGCCTCTCCTTCGAGCAGGCTGCGGGCATTCCTGCCGTTTTCATGACGGTCGCGTGGTCGCTCGACCACGTGGCGCGACTCCGGCGCGGCGAGCGCATCTTGATTCACGCGGCGACAGGCGGCATCGGGCTCGCGGCCATCCAGTATGCGCGGGCCGTGGGGGCCGAGGTGTTCGCGACCGCAGGCAGCGAAGAAAAGCGCTCCTACCTCCGCGCGATGGGCATCGAGCACGTCATGGATTCGCGTTCGCTCGCGTTCGCGGACGAGGTGCTGGGACGCACGGGGGGGCGGGGCGTGGACGTGGTGCTGAACTCGCTTTCGGGGGAGGCGCTCGATAGAAGCCTGGAGGTCGTCGCGCCCTACGGGCGGTTCGTCGAGCTCGGCAAAAAGGATATTTATCAAAATACGCGCCTCGGCCTCTTGCCATTTCGCAAGAGCCTGTCGTACACGGCGGTCGATCTCGCCGGGATGGCCGAGGAGAAGCCGGAGATGTACGGCGCTCTGCTCGACGAGGTCATGGCGCGCTTCGAGGACGGCACGTTCCAGCCGGAGCCGGTGCAGGTCTTCGCGGCGAGCGCCGCCGCGGATGCCTTTCGGCTCATGGCAAAGGCAGGGCACATCGGCAAGATCGTGGTGCGCATGGAGGACGACGCCGCAGAGGTCACGGTGTCGGAGGAGCCTGGGCGCGCGCGGATCCGCGCCGACGGGACGTACCTGATCACCGGCGGCCTCGGGGGCCTCGGTTTGTCCCTGGCGACGTCGCTGGTCGAGCAGGGGGCGCGGCACCTCGCGCTCCTCGGGCGAAGCGCCCCGGGCGACGCGGCGCGAGCGGCGATCGGGGCCATGGAGGCATCCGGGGCGCGGGTCCAGGCATTGCGTGGTGACGTCTCCAAGCGGGCCGACGTGGACGCCGTCGTCCAGGAGATCGAGCGTACGATGCCGCCACTCTGCGGGGTCGTGCACGCGGCGGGGCTCCTCGACGATGCGACGCTGCCGAACATGAGCGAAGCGCAGCTCTACCGGCCGATCGAGCCCAAGGTGTTCGGCGGATGGAACCTGCACGCGGCGACGCGGGGGCGCGCGCTCGATTTCTTCGTGGCGTACTCCTCGGTCGCGGGGCTCCTCGGATCGCCGGGACAAACGAATTACGCGGCCGCCAATACGTTTCTCGACGCGCTTTGCCAGGCGCGCGCGGCGGAGGGTTTGCCCGGGCTCAGCATCCAGTGGGGCGCGTTCGCGGACGTCGGGCTCGCGGCGGCGTCGGACCTCCGCGGCAAGCGGGTCGCCTCGCGCGGCGTCGACGGGATGACGGCGGAGGAAGGGAGCCTGCTTTTCGGCCGCGCGCTCGCGCATCCACGGCCCGAGGTCGCGCTCATGCGCTTCGCCCTGCGGCAATGGGTCGAGTTTTACCCGCAGATGGCGGGCGCGCCCTTCCTGCGCGAGCTCGAAGCCGAGAAGAATGCGGCTCCGGGCGCGCCCGACAAGAAGGGGACCTTCCGGGACGTCCTCGAGCGCGCGAGCGCCGCCGAGCGGCTCGGGCTCGTCGAGTCCCACCTGGCCGAGCAGCTCGGCCGGGTGCTCCGGATGGAGCCGGAGCGGATCGACAGGCGCGCGCCATTCACGAATTACGGGATGGATTCCTTGCTGAGCCTGGAGCTACGCAATCGGCTGGAGGTGAGCCTCGCGCTCAAGCTCTCGGCGGCCATTCTCTTCACGTACCCGACGGCGTCGGCGCTCGCGGCGCACCTCGCCGAACGAATGTTCCCCCCAAAGGCCCCCACCGAGGCCGCCGAGGTCGCGCCTCCGGGGCCGGCGGAGGTCGACGACGCCCTGATCGCGCCGGCCGAGGGCGAATCGACCTCGGAGGAGGACGAAGCGAGCCTCGTGGACAAACTCCAAGCGTTCGAGGAGTATCTCGGATGAGCAACGCAGACGAATCTGCGAAACTCCCGCGACCCGCGGCCGGTGAGCCGAGCGCTCTCCAGCGGGCGATCACGGCGCTCGAAAAAATGAAAGCGCGCCTCGACGCGGTCGAGCGCGCGGCGAGCGAGCCCATTGCGATCGTGGGCGCCGGATGCCGTTTTCCCGGCGGCGGAAACGGGCCCGAGGCATTCTGGCGTTTGCTCGAAGAGGGCGTCGACGCCGTCCGCGAGATCCCGCCCGATCGATGGCCGCCGGACGCGATTTCCGGCAATCACCCGGAGGCGCGCTGGGCCGCGCTGCTCGACGACCTCCGCGGCTTCGACGCGGCCTTTTTCGGCATCTCGCCGCGGGAGGCCGAGACGCTGGATCCGCAGCAGCGGATGCTCCTCGAGGTGACGTGGGAGGCCCTGGAGGACGCGGGGCAGCGGCAGGATCTGCTCGCGGGCGGCAAGGTCGGCGTCTTCGTGGGGCTTTGCGGCAACGATTACCAGCAGATCGTGGGGGACGCGCTGCTTGGCCGTTACGACGCCTATTGCGCCACGGGGAACCTGTTCAGCACCGCGGCCGGACGCATTTCGTTCGCGTTCGGCTTTCAGGGGCCGGCCCTTTCGATCGATACGGCTTGCTCGTCGTCTCTCGTGGCCGTGGCGCAGGCATGCCAGAGCTTGCGGGAGCGTGACAGCGATCTCGTCGTGGCGGGCGGCGTGAACGCCATTCTCTCCCCGCGGATCATGGCCATGGCCGTGGAGACGCGGGCGCTCTCGTCGGACGGGCGGTGCAAGACGTTCGACGCGCGCGCGAATGGCTTCGTGCGCGGCGAAGGGTGCGGCGTGGTGGTGCTGAAGCGCCTCTCCGATGCCTTGCGCGACGGCGATCGTATTCGAGGGCTGCTTCGCGGCTTCTGCGTGAACCAGGACGGGCGTTCGACGGGCCTCACGACCCCGAACGTGCTCGCCCAGCAGGCCATGCTGCGGCAAGCGATTGCGCGGGCCCGGGTCTCGCCGTCGGACATCGGGTACGTCGAAATGCACGGGACCGGGACGTCGCTCGGCGACCCCATCGAGGCCGAGGCGCTGCGGGAGGTGCTCGGGGCGCCGCGGTCGGACGGATCGACGTGCGTGCTCGGGGCGGTCAAGACGAACATCGGGCACCTGGAGGGCGCGGCGGGCATGGCGGGCCTGCTCAAGGTTTTGCTCTCGCTCGAGCACGGCAGGATCCCGAAGAACCTTCATTTCCGCCGATTGAACCCGCGCATCGTGCTGGACGGGACGCCGTTCGTCGTCCCGACGGAGGCCGTACCGTGGCCGCGCCGGGACAAACCCCGCTTCGCCGGCGTGAGCTCGTTCGGCATCAGTGGGACGAATGCGCACGTGATCGTGGAGGAGGCGCCGGTCGAGAAGGCGAATGCGGCGCGGGCGGCCTCGAGCCATCTGCTACCGCTCTCGGCGAAGAGCGCTCCCGCATTGCGGGCGCTCTGTCGTTCGTATGCGGAATGGCTCTCGGCGGCGAACGACGTTCCGCTCCATGACCTTTCGTACACGGCGAGCGTGCGTCGGGTGCACCACGAGCATCGGCTCTCGGCGGCATTCGGGACGAGGGAGGAGCTCGCCACGCTCCTTTCGTCGTACGGGAAAGGCGAGCAGGCCTCGGGGGCGCTGCACGCGCACGGGCCCGTGAAGGATCGGCTGAAGGTCGTGTTCGTGTTTCCCGGTCAGGGTTCGCAATGGCTGGGGATGGGGCGGCGATTGCTGGTCGAAGAGCCGGCGTTCCGCGCGGCGATCGAGGCCTGCAACGAGGCCATCGAGCGGGAGGCCGGCTTCTCCGTCCTCGCGGAGCTCGGCGCGGACGAGGTCGCTTCGAGGCTCGCCGAGATCGATGTGGTGCAGCCCGTGCTCTTCGCGATCGAGGTCGCGCTCGCGGCATTGTGGCGATCCTGGGGCGTGGAACCCGATTGCGTGGTCGGCCATAGCATGGGCGAGGTGGCCGCGGCGCACGTGGCGGGGATGCTCGGCCTCGAGGACGCGGTCCGGGTGATATGCCGTCGCAGCCGGCTGCTCCGGAGGATCAGCGGCAAGGGCGCGATGGCGCTCGTCGAGCTGCCGATGACGGAGGCCGCGCGTGCCCTCGCGGGATACGAGGATCGCCTGGACGTGGCGGTCAGCAATGGCCCGCGCGCGACGGTGCTCTCGGGGGATCCGGGGGCCCTCGAGGAGGTGCTCGCCGCGCTCGAAAAGCAGGGCGTGTTCTGCCGGCGCGTCAAGGTGGACGTGGCGTCCCACAGCCCGCAGGTGGATCCGCTGCGCGACGAGCTCCTCGCGGCGCTGCGTGACGTGCGTCCGTCGCCCGGCAAGGTGGCGATGCGCTCGACGGTGACGGGGAGGGCGCTCCGCGGCGACGAGCTCGTCGCATCGTATTGGGCGGACAACCTGCGGCAACCGGTGCGGTTTTCGCAGGTGACGCAGGAGCTCTTGAAGGAAGGACATGGGCTCTTCGTGGAGGTGAGCCCTCACCCGATTCTGCTTCCGTCGGTCGAGGAGAACCTGAAGGAGGCGAAGAGCGCAGGCGTGGCGATCCCGTCGATGCGGCGGCAGGCGGACGAGCGTCGTTCGATGCTGGACGCGCTCGGCGCGCTTTATACGCACGGATACGAGGTGGCCTGGGACAAACTCTACCCCGAGGGCGGCCGCGTCGTCTCCTTGCCCGCATACCCCTGGCAGCGGGAGCGGTACTGGGTGGAAGGCGTGACGTACGCCCGGCCCACGGTCGAGGCCACGAAGGAGCCGCTGGACGAGCAGGTTTACGAGGTGCAATGGAAGCTCGCGCCACGCGCGGGATCCGCCGGGAGGCCGAGGTCCGCCGGGGGCGCGTGGCTGGTGTTCGGCGATCGCGGCGGCGTCGGCGCCGAGCTCGCGGCGCGGCTGCGTGCGCGAGGAGATGGCTGCGTGTTCGTCGAGGCAGGAAGCGAATACGCGCGTACGGCCGACGACGCATACCGACTCTGCCCATTTCACCGCGACGCGTACGGCCGGTTGCTGGAGGATGCCTTCGGCCCAGGGGAGCCATGCCGCGGCGTGATTCACCTGTGGAGCCTGGACACGACGCCGTGGGACGAGACCACCGCGGAGACGGTCACGACCGATCAGCGAATCAGCTCGATCTCGGCGCTGTACCTGTCGCAGGCCTTGCTGCGGAAGAACTTTCGCGAGCGGCCGCGGCTCCACCTCGTCACGCGCGGCGCGCAGGCGGCCGGGAATGCGCGCGCGCACGTCTCGCCCGCGCAGGCGCCGCTCTGGGGGCTCGGGCGCACGCTTTCGCTGGAGCTGCCGGAGCTCGAATGCGTGCGGATCGACCTGGATCCCGTGGACACGTCGGCCGGCGCGCCGGCGCTCCTCGCAGAGATCGATGCGACGGACGGCGAGGACCAGGTCGCGCTGCGGAAGGACGGTCGGTACGTGGCGCGGTTCGTGCGAAGTCGCTTCGACGCGGCGCCTGCGCGCGCTTTCCAGATCCGGCCGGACGCGACGTACCTGGTCACGGGCGGCCTCGGCGGGCTCGGTCTCGCGGTCGCGGCGTGGGTCGTGGAGCAGGGCGCGCGTCACGTCGTGCTGGTCGGGCGCCGGGCCCCGACGGGCGCCGCGCAGGAGCAAATCGCGTCGATGCAAGCCGCGGGCGCGAAGGTGCTCGTGCTCTCCGGCGACGTCGCGCGCATGGACCACGTCGACGCGATCTGGGCCGAGCTCGACCAGAAGATGCCGCCGCTCGCGGGGATCTTCCATGCAGCCGGCGTCGTCGGCGAGCTGATCCCGACAATGCACGCGGAGGAGAAGGCGTTTCAGGAGGTCCTCGCGCCGAAGGTCGCCGGCACCTGGAACCTCCACGCGAAGACGAAAGACCGGCCGCTCGACTTCTTCGTCGCGTATTCGTCGATCTCGGCCGTGCTCGGGCTCTCGCTCGCGGCTGCGTACGCGGCCGCCAATGCGTTCCTCGATGCCATGGCCCAGCGCGTGTTCGGCGCTGGGACGGCCATGATCAGCATTCAATGGGGCACGATCGGGGACGTGGGCATGGCCGCGCGGCACGCGGCGCTCGGCGGAGCCGCGAACCCCTTCTCGCGCGAAATCGCGCCCCGGGTCGCACACGCGGCGCTGTCGAGGCTGCTCGCGCGGCCGCGCCCCTGCGTCGCCATGGTGGATTTCTCGGTCGATCGATTCCTTCAATATTTCCGCGAGCAGGAAAAACTCGCGTTCTGGTCCGAGCTCACCTCACGACGAGCGGGCGGGGCCTCGGCGCAGGTCTCGAGCATCCGAGAGACGCTCGAAGCCGCGCCCCTCATGGAACGGGGGCGGCTCCTGGAGGAGTATGTCATTGGCCAGGTCGGCAAGGTGCTCCGCCTGGACAGCGCGCGGATCGACCCGAGCGCGACGTTCTCCAGCCTCGGGATGGATTCGCTCATGGGCGTCGAGCTGCGCAATCGATTGGAGCCGGAGCTCGACCTGAAGCTCTCGGCGACCTTGATCTTCTCGTATTCGTCGCCCGCCGCGCTCGCCGAATACCTGCTCGAGCGGATCTCGGGCCCCGGGGACGATGCCCCGCGAAACGAGCCGTCCCCCGAGCCCCACCCCGAAGCCGAGCCCGTCGCCGCGGCCCTCTTCGCCGAGGACGATGTGGAGGCGCGCCTGGCGGCGAAGCTCGCGTCCCTCGACAAACTCCTCGATTGAGGGGAGCGCCCGCTCAGCGCCCGTCGAGCTCGTCGAGCACCTGCCGCAGCGCCCGCGCGGTCTCCGTGACACACGGCGCGAGGAACATCGTGTAATGGTCGCCCGGGACATCCAGGACGCGCACCGTCTGCGTGCAGACGGTCTGCCAGCCGAGCGACGGGTCGTCGGGCGAGACGCCCGTGCGCGCCTGCGATCGGGCGCTCTCCTGCGCCCGGAGCAACGTGACCGGGCCGTCGTACGGCGAGGGCACATAGGCTGCGACAGAGCTCAGATGGGCCCGGAAGATACGTAGCTGCCGCTCCGACTCCCCGACGGTCGACGGCAGCATCAATCGAATGCCCACGGCGGCCGCGACCATCGTGAGCAGCTCCTCGTGGGTCGACGCGGCGAGGGTTTCCGTATCGGCGGGCAAGTCGAAAATATCCGCGAGGTCAACGATCGAGGAGCGCACGGCCCTACGGTGGCTCGGCTCGGGCATGTCCCCGAGCACGAGCGCCTCGACACGCTCGCCGGCGCGGCGCAGGACCTGCGCCATCTCGAACGCGGCCAGCGAGCCGAACGAATACCCGCCGAGCCGGTAAGGGCCACGCGGTTGCACCTTGCGTAGCTCTTCGAGATACCGAGCGGCGATGACCTCGATCCGATCGCAGGGAGGCTCGGCCGTATCGACGCCGGGCGCGTTGAAGCCATAAAAGGGCTGATCGGGCCCGAGCTCTTTGGCAAGCGATTGAAAGACGAGCGCCGATCCCGTCGAGGGGGGCGCCATGAAAAACGGGGTCCTCGTGCCTTCGCGGACGAACTCGACGAGCAGGCCGCCCCGGCTCAGCGGCCCCGTCGCGGCCCCGTCGTCGCCAGTGCGCAGGTTGCCGAGGATTCGCTGCGACAAACCTTCGATGGTCGTGCGCGTGAGGAGTGCGCTCGTCGGCAGGTGCACGCCGAAGGCCGCGCCGAGGCTCGTGAGGAGCTGGACGCCCATGATCGAATCCATGCCGAGCGTCAGCAAATCCCGGTCGGCCGGCGGCGTGTCGGTGGGGTTCAGGTCGAGCACGCGCGCGACCTCGCCACGGACGACGTTTTCGACGAGCCACCGCGCTTTGTCGAGCTCCGCGGCCGCGACCCGCCTTCGCAGCGTGGCCGTGCCGGTTCGCGCGCCGCGCGCCTCGCCGAGGACCTCGAAGAGGGGACGGTCCGTTCGCGCGTGGTGGGATTGCTCGAAGAGGTCCCAGTCGGCCCACGCGACGAGGGTCGACGTGGGGGACCCGGATGCGAGGAGCTCGGCCGCCTGCAAGGCGAGCGGCGGCGGCATTCCCTGGAGGCCGGCGGCGAGGAGCGCGTCCTCGTATTCCATATGGCCGGCGCGATGTTCCTCGGAAAACGAGAGATGAACGACCGTCGCGGGCAGACCCGCGCGGGCGCGGAGCCGCGCGAGGCCGCTCGCGTATTCGGCGCCCACAGCGTCCGCGCCGAGGCCCTCCCAGCCGAGCGCGGCCGGCGCAGAGGAGAAGACGATGAAGAAATCGAGAGGGAGCGTCGCCGTGGCCGCGTGGAGCGAAAAAAGAGCGAGCAACGTTTGTCGCTGCGCGGCGCGGAGCGCGTCGAGGGAATCGCGGCTCGTCAGGCGATGCAGGCCGCCTTCACGGGCATGCGCGGCGTGGACGACGCCGCCGAGCTTCGATGTCGCGAGCGACAGGGCTTCGCGCACCACGTCCGCGCGGGTGAGGTCTGCCTGGGCGAGGAGGATCTTGGCCCCACGAGCTTCCAGCGCGCGTACGGCCGCGTCTCGCTCGGTCGTATCGCTCGGCGTGGCGGCCGTGACGAGGAGCAAGGAGCGCGCGCCCCGCGTGACGAGCCAATGCGCAGCCTCGATGCCGAGTTTCGATTCCGCGCCCGTCAAGAGATAGGTTCGGTCGGGACGAACCTCGATCGGCTCTTGCACGGGCGTGGCGGCGCGCGTGAGCCGTGCCACGTAGCGTTTGTCGCCGCGGAGCGCGAGGTGGTCCTCGGATCCCGCGACGGCGAGGATCTGCGCGAGCCGCGCTCCCTCTTCGGTGTTCGGCGCGGGATCGAGGTCGATCATGCCGCCCCACATATCCGGACGTTCGAGCGAAAGGACGCGGCCGAGGCCCCAGGGGCCGGCCTGCGCGAAATTCCCCGCCGCCACGCCGCCGGCCGCCTGCGCGCCCCGCGTGACGATCCAGAGGCGAGGTACCTGGACCTGCGCCGCGAGGAGCTCCACGACGGAAAGGAGCGCGAACGAGCCTTTTTGCAAGGCCTGTTCGAGCGTCTCGTCGGAGAGCGAATCGTCCGGGGCCGCGTCGAGCGCGCCGAGGTACACGACGCCGAAGAACGGCCCGGAGATCCCGAGGACGAGGGCGAGGTCGTCGACGCGCTGCTGGACGCCGGCCGCGGGCAGCGTCACCACGATGTCCCCGGCCGCGTCGAGCTTTGCGGCGAGGGAGGCGCCCACGCCCCCGGCATCGGCGATCACGACCCACCGCCGCTGCGCCGCGGCGGGCGCCATCGGGGGAGGCATTTCGCGCCAAACCATTTCGACGAAAGCTCCCTCGAGCGGCTCCTTGCCCGCGGCGCGGAGCGCGGCGGCAGGGTCCTCCGCGCGGACGTCGATGCGCCGCGCGACGCCGGAGAGCTCCCTGCTCTCGCCCACGAGCTCCATGCTCATGCGCGCGGTGAAGCCGTCGTTCGAGATCCAGTTGAGCCGCAGCCACGCGCGGCCTTCGAGCGACGTGGGCCGCACGTTGACGCCCTCGACAGCCTCGATCATCCACGCGCGGCCATGCGCCGCGGGGTGCGTGATCGACGCGATCGCGGTCGCGGCGCGGAGGACCGCCGCGGCAATGCTGCCGCTTTCGAGCGTCACGCGGGCCAGGGTCTCGACGTCGCGGCGCCAGAGCTGGTCGACGCGGAAGGCCTGCGTGTCGACGCCGAACGCCTCGAACCGCCGCTCCCAGAGCGCCGTGGGCACGCCCTGTCGCCGGCCGGGGCGCATGCTCGGCGGGGCGCTTTCCTCCTCCGCCTCGTACGTGGGCGCGATCTTGCCGTGGGCGATCCGCCTCCAGGGGCTCGCGTCGCGCTCCCGGCAGAAGATGCCCACGGAGGCCTTGCCGGGCCCCTCGGGGGTGGCGATGACCTGGAGCATGCCGGGCTCGTGCTCGTGGAGCACGGGCGGGTCGCCGAGCGAGAGATCGACCTCCCACGCCGCGTTCCCGAAGAGCTCCCTCGCGGCGGCGCACGCCACCTCGACGAGCCCGCCGGAGGAGAGGCGCACGGTCCCGGCGACGCGCTGGACGCCGATGCTGCGGCGGCTCGCATCGTCGAGGACGACCTGCCACGTGCGTGTCTCCGGGCGGTCCGCGCGGGGCTCGAGCGCGTGGCCGAGGAGGGGATGGCCGTCCGTCGCCGGGCGCTGCGGAGCGGACCGTGCGGCCTCGCCAAACCAGTATTTTTGTCGCTGGAATGGATAGGTCGGCAGGGCGATGCGCCGATAGGGGTGCGGCGCATCCATGCCGGTGAAGCGTATTTCCACACCGCGCACATACAGGGCGGCGAGGGTTTCGTGGAGGACACGAATGGGGGGACGCGAGGGCCGCAGCGATGGAAAAACGGGCGAGGAGGGCGGGGCGGCGGTCCGCGTCGCGAGCACGGGCGCCGGGCCGATTTCGAGGAGCGCGGTATATCCCTGCGCCGCGAGGTCGTTTGTCGCGGAGCCCACGGACATCCCTTCGCGAACCTGACGCTCCCAGTAGGTCGTCGTGCCGAGTGAGCTCGCCGAGAACGCGCCGCCGAGGCTCGGAAGGAAATTCCGTTTCGGAGCGCCGAGCTTCACGCTCGCGAGCGCTTGCGCGACGGACGCGACGTCCCGGCCTTCGCTTTCGAGGAGACGCGCCCGTGCCGCGGCGAGGCGGACCGCGTCGGGGAGATCGAGCATACCGGCGGCCCAGGCGGCCACGCATTCGCCGGTGCCCTGGCCGATCACCGCCGCGGGCTCGATCCCCCACGAGCCCCAGAGCTCGACGAGCGCGTATTGCAGGGCGAAGAGTGCGAGCTCGGCGTCGACAGCGTCGAGAGGGGCTCGCGCCGCCCCCTCGTCGTGCAGGATCGGCAGGACATGGCGCCCGAGGTGCGCCTGGACGGCCTCATCGGCGCGCTCCGCCGCGGCTCGGAGCGCTGGGGGCGCCGCGGCGAGGCTGCCGAGCGCGCCGGCCGCTTGCGCCGCGGTCCCGTCGAGCACGAAGGCCACGCGTTTGCGCGCCGGGCCGCCTTCCACGCGCCCGCTGACATAGGCGCTCGGAGCGCCGTCCATGAAATCCGCGAGCTGCCCCGTCACCTCCGCGACCGTGCCGACGACGGCCGCGAAGCGATGCTCGAAATGCGCCCGCCCGGCGCCGAGTGTATGACAAATGTCGCCGAGGGATTGATCCGGGTGCGAACTGACGTGATGGAGCATTTGTTTCGCTCGATCGCGCAGTGCCTCGGGAGTCTTCGCGGAGAGGACGAAGAGGTGCAGCGGCCGCTCGGGTTTGTCCTGGGCGAGCTGGGCCCGGGGCGGCTCCTCGAGGACGGCGTGGGCATTGGCGCCGCTCAGTCCCGTCGAGCTGACGCCGGCGATCCGGGGCGTCGCGCCGCGCCTCCACCGGAGCTCCGAGGTCGGAAAGACGAACGGCGTGCCGTCGATCGACGCGTTCGGATTCAGGCTCTCGAAGTGCAGGTTCACCGGGATGGTCTCGTGGTTCAGCACGAGGACCGTTTTGATGAGCGAGGCCATCCCCGACGCGGCCTCGGCGTGCCCGATGCGGGTCTTGATCGAGCCGAGCACGCATTTCGAGCCATCGGGGCGCGGGGGGCCGAGTGCCTCGCGGAGGGCCTCGAGCTCGACCGGGTCCCCGAGCGGAGAGCCATTGCTATGGACCTCGACGTATCCGACCCGCTCGGGTCCGATCCGCGCGTCCTCGAGCGCCGCGCGGACGCAAGCGGCCTGCGCCTTCGCGTTTGGCGCGGTCAGGCTCGTCGAGCGGCCGCTCTGGTTCATCGCCGAGCCCCGGACGAGCGCCCAGATTCGATTCTCGCGGCGCTGCGCGTCGGAGAGGCGCTCGAGCACGACGACGCCCACGCCCTCGGCCCGGACATACCCATTGGCGCGCGCGTCGAACGTGCGGCATCGCCCGTCGGGAGACAGGATCTGGAGCGCCGAGAGGAGATTCGACGTATGGGGCGAGAGAAGCAGGTTCACCCCGCCGACGATGGCCAGGTCGCATTCACCCCGGCGCAGGCTTTGGCAGGCCAGGTGCAGGCAAACGAGCGAGGAGGCGCAGGCCGCGTCGATGACCGTGGTGGGGCCGCGGAGACCGAGATGATGGGCAATGCGACCTGCCACGAACGAAGTGCTGATGCCCGTCGGGACATAGGCCCTCGGCTCGGGCGCATTCGCGGCGAGCAGGTCCGCGTAATCGTGCGTGCTCGTGCCCACGAAGACGCCCGTCTTGCTGCCGAGGAGGCGATCCGGGGGGATCGCCGCGTCTTCGAGGGCCTCCCAGGTCACTTCGAGCAGGAGGCGCTGCTGTGGATCCATGTCCGCGGCCTCGTTCCGGCCAATGCCGAAGAAGGGCGCGTCGAACTGGTCCACGTGGTCGAGGAGGCCGGCCCACCGGGCTGCGGCCTCGGGGGTCGTCGTCGTGGGGGCCCACCGCTCCGGCGGGACTTCCGTGACGGCGTCGATGCCGGCGCGGAGCATCTGCCACAACGTCGAGGGGCCCCTGACGCCGCCCGGGAGACGGCATCCGAGCCCGATGATCGCGAGTGGTTCGGTCTTGGCGCGCTCGGCGGCGAGGAGCTTCGCCTCCATCTTTTCGAGCGCGAGCAGGGCCCGCTCGAGCGTGGAGCCGCCGGAGGGCTGCCGGGAGGTCACGACGCCTCGCGGCCTTGCGTCGATCGTGAAGGAACGAAAGGCTCAACCATCAGCGACGAAGGCTCCGTCGACGCAGAGGCAAGGCCGGCTTGGAAGACGTGCGAACGAGGTTCGGGGGGAGGTGGCGGCTCAGACCTTCGCGCCCTGCTCGAGACCGATCCGCACGGTGTCCATACACATTCTGCAGTACCAGTTCCGGAAGAACGTAGCGGCCTGGTTGCGGTGCTTTTCGCTCATCGCCGGAATGAGGACCGATTGAAGCTGTATCGCATTGATCACGATTTGACCTGCGATGGCGGAGAGCGGCTGGCCGCCTGCGACGAGCCCGGGGACGACGGAGTTCATGTACGTATCCCGGAGCTCCGAGCTCTCCCCGCCGAGGTCCTCGGCCATCATCGCGCGAGCCCCGTCGAAGATCTGCATGAGGTCTTCCCGCGTATACTTCACGGGGAGGTACGGGTTGTTCGACGTTGCATCGAGCATCGTGTCGGCGATGACGTCACGGTTCCGCGTCCACACTTCGAGGAGCTCAGTTGCCCACGCTTCCATAGAGCCCTGGTACCACGGCACCTGTCCGTCCACAAGGGGCTAGCGGGGCGTGGTCCGGGCGCGTTCACGTGGAACCGAGGCGGAACCATGCGCTTCCGAAGCGCGCCGAGGCACCCGCGTTGTTCAGTAACAAAACGCACAGACGTGTGCGTTGTTCAGCGGCCTTCCCACACGAGCATGCCGGGCGCTCGGATTATCGCGTCCCGTCATGTATGCGGGATTCTGGCGCGAAAAATTCCTCTTGACAGGTGCGTCGAGTCGTTGGGTGGGTTTGGACGGTCCGTACACGCGAGCGCTTCGCGAGGCCCCTCGACAAACCCCTTTTTCTGCCTTTTTACGCCCTGCAGCACGCTTGTCGGGAGGAGTGTGAGGTGGATCTTGGGGAGGCATGCTCGACGCCCGGATGGTCCCAGTGAACGGTATTCTCAGGACGTACGTTGGTGGTAGCATGGGTCGATGCTCACCGAAGGCGACCGTCTGCAGCTCGCTCAATTCGTTCAAGGGAACGTCGAGAAGTACACGGACGCGCTCGCCCGCGCCGTCGAGCTCACGCAGGCGAAGGATTATCAGCGCCAGGATCTTCACCAGATCATCGCGGGGTACGTCGCGATCATGTCCGAGGCCCTCGTCGAGGATAGCAACGAAAAGCGGACATTCTACCTGGAGACGGTCATCCCTGGTCTCGTGACGAATGGGGAGACATTGCCCAAGCTCCTTTACGGCGCGGCGAGCGTCAGCCTGATCATCTCCATGGATGTGATGCACGCATTCCCCAGCGCCTCGCCGAGGAATCTCTCCGACTGGGTCGCCGATTATTTTGCATCGTTCCTCCGAGACATGATGGCCTCCGCGATCGCCACGGTGATGCACCCCCCGTCGTATTCGTCCCGCTAGAAACATCGCTGCTGCGCGACAATCATTCCACAGGCTGCTGGACCGCGACCCTCGGCGGCAACGTGGGAGATACTTGATACCGCCCGTTGTCATAAGCCCAATCCAGATGGCCACGGAGCAGATGCCCGAGCGCGGTGACGAAGCGGCGCGTGCTCTCGTCGGGATCGTCCTGGCGTAGTCGCTCCGAAAGCTGGAACCACTGGCGCATGCGCTCGTTGTGCATGCCGATCACGAGCTCCTCCGCCTGCGCGGCGCCGATTCTTTTCTCGCGCATGAGCACGAGGACGAGGTTGTGGTAATCGCCCTCCTCGAGCTCCCGCGCATACGTGAACAAATCGTTCGCCATTCCCACGAGCAAGCAAGCCAGGCTTTCGAGCTGCGAGACCTCCGGCCGCTTCCGGGCCGCCGTCCCCGCGGGACGGGCACGATCCGCGTCGGCGAGCTCGATGAGCGGATACAGGCCAATCGTGGTCTTCCGCGCCTCCAGATAGAGATCCCCGTGCGGGACGAACCGGTTCCGTCGATTGATCGCCTCCCACGCAAAACCGGCGAACAGATCCGCGACCTTGTCGACGAAACGAGCGAACCAGGCTTCGGAGAACGTATTCGTCATCCGCAGCCGGAGATCCTCGAACGCGTGCGCCATCGGTACGTCGCTCCGCGGCGGCTCGGTCCCACGCAGGACGCCCACCTGTCGACCTAGCAATGTGGCGGTATCGATCGGATGAACCTCCGCCCGCTCGCTCAGGTCGTCCGTCAGGAAAAACACCGCGAGCCAATCCGTCGCAATTTGCAACGCTTTGGCATCGATATGGGGGAAAAATCGCGCGGCGAGCGTTCCAAGCTGAATTTTTTCGAGCCGCGCGTAGCCGGTCTCCGTCGCGAGAAGGTCGTGGCTGCGCGCCCACCGGAGGGTCGCGGCCTGCGCCTCCGCGCCGTTCGGATGGAGCGCCGAAGGTAGCGGACAATATAAGGCAGAACCCATGAGGTTCATGAGGCCCTCCAGGCGCGACCGTGTTTTGCCAACGATTCCCACTTCGAGTAGAACGGAGAAAAACCCCAAAGTCAAGGGTGTTGCAGGGTACGGAAGCACAGCACGGCGCTGCGCTGATCTCGGGGCTCGCACGAATATTCGCAATGCGAGGCTCGGCCGACCGAAAATGGCGCTGGCGGCATTGGTGCTATTTCCACCGCATCTTATCGAAAAAACGAGGCGCGTTCGGATCGCCGCCGCCCCCCGCGATCCCGATGCGCTGTGCCACACCACGAGACCTCCGTTTCCCCCGCTCCCTGCCATTGCCCTCCACCCTCGTTCGGTGTCACAACCACGCCCCCGATGGCCCGCCCCCAGCTCCTCTCCATCCCCGAGCGCCTCGACGCCAACCCCCGCTTCACCGGCCGCGGCGTCGTCATCGCCCTCGTCGACAGCGGCTTCTATCCACACCCCGACCTCATGCGTCCGAAGCGCCGTATCAAGGCGTACGCCGACGCGACCCGCGACGAGGCCGTCGCCGACGACTTCTTCACGCCGCGCGCCGCGTCCTGGCACGGCACGATGACCGCCTGCACCGCCGCAGGAAACGGCTACGTCTCGGGGGGGCGTTACCGCGGGCTCGCCTCGGAAGCCGAGGTCGTGCTCATCAAGGCTCTCAGCAGCGAAGGAAAGATCACGGGCAAGAACGTCGCCCACGCGATCCGCTTCCCGCTGCGTTATCCGCACCTCGGCATCCGCGTGCTCAACGTGTCGCTCGCCGCGCCGTCGAGTGATCCCGACCAGGCCGAGGTCGAGGCCGCCGTGGCCGAGGTCGTCGCCGCGGGGATCACGGTCTTCGCCGCCGCAGGCAACACGCCAGGGAGGCCCTCGCGCCCGCCCGCGTCCGCGCCCGAGGCGATCACCGTGGGCGGGCTCGACGACAAGGGCGAGCGCGAAGGCGACGCGTCACTCTGGCCGTCGAGCTACGGCACGATCCGCGCGGGCCTCGACAAGCCGGACCTCGTCGCCCCCGCGATCTGGGTGCCCGCACCGATGCTGCCCGGCACGCTCGTCGCACGTGAAGCGGTCGCGCTCTTCCAGCTCCTCTCCGTGCTCGAGGAGCTCTCCGTGGAGCAGGGCTTTTCCGAGCAGAAGCAGCGCGCGAGCCACGACGAGCGTAGCAGCGTGAACGGGCTCATCGACGCGGTGAGCGCGCGCATCAACCGGCAGAAGTACATCGGCGTCGACTACCAGCACGTCGACGGGACGTCGTTCGCGGCGCCGATCGCCGCGAGCGTGGCGGCGCAGATGCTCGAAGCGAACCCGAGCCTCACGCCCGCGCAGATCCGCGAGGGCCTGCTCGCGACGGCCGCGCCCATGCCGCAATACCCGAAGATCCAGCAGGGCGCGGGTTTCATCCGGCCGCGTCAGGCCGTGATGTGGGCGCAGCAGAAGAAGCAGGACAAGTTCGTCGCCGTGGTGGAAGAAGGCGCGCTCGAGTAGCGCTCAAGGCGCCGCGTACACGGTCTCCCACGTGCGCGGAAAGACGCCGTCCTTGCCGAAAAGCTTCGGCACGACCTCGTTCCAGCCGCCGAGCGAATCGATCCGCACCGGGTCTTCGAGTTCGGGGAAGGCGGCGGCGTGCGCGGCGCGCACCTCGGGGTCGTCGCTGCGGAAGCCGTACGTCGCGAGGATGTGCTGGGCCTCGTTGGAGCTCAAATAATCGACGAAGGCCTCGGCCTCGGGCAAGCGGGCGTGCTTCTGGGCGTTGACGTCCACCACGGCCGCCATGACCTCGACGACCATGGTCGAGGTGGGTATCACCATGTCGTAGGTGCGGCCGGCGGCGCGGCCCGCGAAGACCTCGCTCTCGTAGGTGATGGCCACGTCGCCGACGCCCTTCTCGAACGTGATGAGGCTCTCGCGCGCGCCCTTGTCCGCGATGGCCACGTTCTTCAAGACGCGGTGGAGGTAGCCCTGCGCGGCAGTCTCGTCGTTCGCGGCGACGCCCGCATGGCCGCGGAGCGCCGAGGCCCAGAGCGCGCTGACGTTCCACATCGCGCCGCCGCTCGTCTTCGGGTTCGGCATGAGCACGTCGAGGCCAGGGCGCGCGAGATCGGAAAAACCCGTGATGCCCTTGGGGTTGCCCGGACGAACCGCGAGGGCCACGATCGAGGTGGTGAAGGAGCCGCGCCGGCCACGCTTGCGCCAGTCGTGCGTGATGAGCTTTTCCTTTTCCAGGCGCGTGACGTCCGGGGCGAGCGCGAGCACGACGACGTCGGCCGGAAAGCCGGAGGCGACGGCGCGAGACTGCGCGCCGCTCGCGAGGTACGAGGTGCGCACGCGGATGCGCTTGCCCGTGCGGGCCTCGTAGTGCGCTTGAAAGGCCGGGAGGACGCCGCGGTCGAAGGCGTCACGTGGCGCCGAGTACGAGGCGAGGACGAGCGTGACGTCCGCCTCGGGTTCGCGCTGCGCGCTCGTGCACGACGCGAGCCCGAGGAAGGACGAGAGCGCGAGGGCGAAGCGCGCCCAGTGCATGGATCAGGGGAGGATCGACGGATCGAGGATGCCGCCGGTGTTCGTGACGCCGCCGCCGGGCGTGACGCCGCCCCAGATGACCATCTTGCTCCCCGTGCTGATGGCCGTGTGATGCGCGCGGCCGATGGGCGCGGTCGGGATCGGCTTCGCGCTCCAGGTGTTCGTCGCCGGGTTGTAGAGCGAGCCCGTGTTGAGGTAGGTGCCGTCGACGTTCTGGCCACCCCACACGATGAGGCGCGGCGCGATCCACACGGCCGTGTGGTACTGCCGGAGGTCGGGCGCGCCCTCGGTCGTCATGAAGCTCCACTCGATCTTCGGCTTGTACCGCGCGCCGATCGAGGCCGGCCCGAGCAGGTCGTAGCCGCCCCAGACGATCATCTCGGTGCCCGTCCATTCGGCCGCGTGACGCGCGCGCGCCGGCGGCTGGCCATCCTTGACGGCGCTCCAGACGCCCGTGCCCGGATCGAACTCGGCGCCGTCGCCGAGGTAGGTGACCTCGACGCCGTTGAAGCCGTAGCCGCCGAACACGATCATGTCCGAGCCCGTCCACACGGCCGAGTGATCCGAGCGCGGGCTCGGCGGCGCGCCGCCCGCGGGGAGCGGATCCCAACGGTCCTCGGTCACGTCGTACGCGCCGCCGTCGCCGAGGTAGTTCGTCCCGTCGAACCCGCCCCACACGATCACCTTCGAGCCGGTCCACACCATCGTGTGACCCGAGCGCGGCGAGGGCGCGCCGGCCGTGGCCATCGACGACCACGTGTTCGAGATCGGGTTGAACACGCCGCCCGTCTTGACGGGCATGCCGTTCTCGCCGCCCCAGACGACCATGTGCGTGCCGGTCCAGACGGCGCGGGCGCGGGCGCGCGGCGGCGGGACGTTCGCGGTGCTCATCGGCGTCCACGTGCCCGTGTCGAGGTCGAGCATGCCGCCGGTGTTCGTGGTGCCGCCGGCGGTGTTGCCGCTCCAGACGATCATCGTCGCGCCGGTCCACACGGCGACGTGATGCGAGCGCGCGGCGGGCGCCTCCTGCGTCGGCGTCGGCTCCCAGGCGTCGGCGCACTTGCCCTCGGTGCATGCGCCGAAGCATGCGTGCCCGCAGGTGCCGCAGTCCTGGCTGCTCGTCTGCCGATCGACGCAACGCGCGGGATCGCCGCAGAACGACTCACCCGCGGTCGGACAGACGCACTCCCCCTGGGAGCAGATCGTGCCGGGGCGGAAGGCGCAGTCCTGGATTTCGAGGCACTCGACGCACGTCGACTTCTTCGTGTCGCAGACCGCGGTGGGCGCGGGGCAATCGGAGTTCGAGATGCAGGTCGTGGGAACGCCGCCGCCATCGCCGCCGCTCCCTCCTCCTCCGCCGGTGCCTGCGCCGCCCGAGGCTCCGGGACCCTCGGGTCCCAGGGTCAACGCATCCGGGCATCCGCCGAGCAGCATCACGAGCGCTGCCGAGACACCCACGAGCCCCCACGGCCTTTGGCGAGTCGCACCCATCTCGAACCTTCCCATTCTCACGGCCTCCGAGGCGCGCCGAGCGGCGCGACAATGGATTCGAGACGTTACCAGAACGCTCGAATTTCGTCGCGGTCGTCAGGGCGCCCGGACGATCAGGGGTTCGTCGCCCGCCCGAGCCCGTCGACGAGCCGCTCGATGTCCCGCTCGGGGACCGAGCAAATCCCGACCCGGAGCGCGCCCTGGACCGGCACCACGAAGATGCCTTCCTGGCGCAGGCGCGCGGCGGCACCCAGCGCGTCCTCGCAAAACACCGTGGTGAAGAAGCCGCCGTCGTAGCGGGGATAGCCGAGGCCCGCGGTGGTCGCGAGCGTGTTCCAGCGCTCGACGCGACGGTCGAGGAGGTCCTTGTACGCCGCGCGTTCTTGATCGACGCGGGCGCGGAGATCCGGATCGGCGAGGACCCGGGCGATGGCGTTCATGCCGGCGGCGTTGCAGTTCGACCACGTGCCGCGGCTCGCGTACGTGAGCGCATTCTGGACACGCGCGCGCTCGCCGTCGTCGGGGCAGAGCGCGACGAGCGAGCCGACGCGCAGGCCGTACTGCGTGAACGACTTCGACGCGGACCAGGCGAAGAGGACCATGGCCTTGTCCGCGAGGCGCAGCGCCGGCGCGAACGTCTCCGTCAGGTTTTGCTTCGCGTACCGCCCATAAGCGACGTCGAGCAGCACGGTGATCGGTCCACGCGTGGCGGCGCGCCCGACGACGTCGACGATGCCGTTCCAGTCTTGCGCGTCGAGCGAATAACCCGTCGGGTTGTGGCAAGGCGTGTTCAGGAAGACGAGCGCGCGGCCTTGCGCGTCGAGGACGCCGGCGAGCTTGCGCTCGAAGTCGGCGACGTCGAGGCGGCCCTTGTCGTCGAACATGCGGAACGTCGCGAGGGTGCGATCCGCCTCGTCCGCGAGGGTCTTGTACGGGCTCCAGTAAAAGCCGGTCGTGAGCAGCATCTGCTGCGGTTCGAGGAACGTGGTGATGGCGTGGCGGAGCGCGCCGGAGCCGCCGGGCGTGGCGACCGCGGTCGCGAAGGAGGCCTCGGGGCGGCCGGCGAAGAGGTCGTCGATGACGCCCTGCAAGAAGGCCGGCGGGCCGGCGATCGGGGCGTACGCGGCGCCGACCTCGGGCGGCACGGAGCGCAGCGCTTCGACCACGGCGCCGATCACCGCGAGCTTGCCGTCGTCGTCGAGCAGCACGCCGACGGTCGCGTTGATGACCGGCTCACCGGACTTCTTTCTCGCCTGCGCTTCCGCGTTCAGCGCGAAGATGGGATCGTCCGCGGGGCGCGCGGTTCGCGAGGGAATCAAGAACTCCATGGAAGCGGCCGCTACCACGACTCAGGGAGCGCTGCCAAGACGCGACACACGCCGCGATGCGTCCAAGGTCGTCCCGCTCGCCGGCTCGATGCGCACGGGACCCGGCTTCCGCGCTGCGCTAGGATAACGCCATGCGAACGTCTGCCGCTCTCCGGACCACGCTCGTCGCGACCGCGCTCGTCGCCACCGCAAGCGCCGCGAGCGCCCGAGGACCTGAGCGCCCGCTCGTGGATCCCTCCCAAGCGAACGGCATTCCAGAGGTCTACGCAGACGCGCTCGGCCCGCTCTACGAGCCCGTCGCCATCGCGACGGAAGGGTTTTTGTCGACGCCGTCGGATCTCGGCGAGACGAGCTGGGACGTGCCGGGGCAGATCGTGGTGGACGCTCGGGACGACCTCGACGTGTCTTCGCTGCTCTCGCTCGCCACGGACTTCGGTCTCACGTTCACGCCGACGCAGCTCGCGCCGTCGACGAAGATCCAGATCGCGACGGTGTCCGCGGGCGACATGGCGCGTGTGCTCGACCGGCTCTCGCGCGATCCGCGTGTCGAGTTCGCCGAGCCGCTCGCGCGTGTGCGCGCGTCGTTCGTCCCGAACGACCCGCTCGCCGGCGAGCAGTGGCACATGCAGCGCATCGGCGCGCAGCGAGCGTGGGACTTTTCGGTCGGGCGCGGCGTGACGGTCGCCGTCGTCGACACGGGCATCGCTTGCGAGGACCACGGCCCGTACATGAAGGGCACCGACCTCGCCGCGACCGAGTGCGTGGAGGGCTGGAACTTCGTCACAGGCAACGAGCACGCGAACGACGATCAGGGCCACGGCACGCACGTGGCGGGCACGATCGCGCAGTCGACGAACAATGGGATCGGCGCGTCGGGCGTGGCGTTCGGCGCGCGGCTCATGCCGGTGAAGGTGCTGAACGAGAACGGCTGGGGCACGACGGCGGACGTGGCCGACGGCATCCGCTGGGCCGCCGATCACGGCGCGCACGTGATCAACCTGAGCCTCGGCGGCCCGCGCAACTCGAAGGTCTTGCAGAAGGCGATCGAACACGCGCACCGCATGGGCGCGGTCGTCGTCGCGGCCGCGGGCAACACCGGCGGCAGCGTGCAGTACCCCGGCGCCTCCGACGGCGTCATCGGCGTGAGCGCGACCGATCCGAACGACAAACTCGCGTCGTTCTCGTCGCGCGGCGAGGGCGTGGATCTCGCCGCGCCCGGCGTGAAGGTCGTGCAGCAGACGGTGTGCAACAAGGGCCGCAACAAGTGCGAGCAGTTCCCCGGCTGGAACGGCACGTCGATGGCCTCGCCCCACGTCGCCGGCGCGGCCGCGCTCGTGATGGGCCTCGGCGTGACCGATCCGGCTGCGGTCGAGGACGCGTTGCGGAAGAGCGCGCGTGTGGTCGATAGCTCCGATGGTGGAAAGCGCCTCTACGGCGCGGGTGTGCTCGACGCGGCCGAGGCGGCCGTGTCCGTGACGAAGCAGCACGCGCTCACGCGCCTCGTCGCGCTCGTGCTCATGACGGCCTTCGTCGCGCGGGCAGCGCGCAAGAAGAACAAGGACGCGAAGAGCCCGCTGCGCCTTGACTTCCTCCTGCCCGCGCTCGCCGCGGGCCCGGGCCTGTTCTTCTTCGCGCCGTGGCTCCTGCCGCGCGCGGACTTCTGGGTCGACGTCGCCGCGCGCCCGATCGCGGATCTCGATCTGCTCGTGGGCGTCTCGCTGCATCGCTTCCTGCCGCTCGCGAACGCGTTCGTCCCCTTCGCGCTCACCGCGGTGGGCTTCGGCATCAAGCGCCTGCGCCCGGCGATCGCCGGCCTTTCCGTGGGCACGGGGGCGTACCTGCTCTCGCTCGTCGCGCTCGGCGACGCGGGCGGGCCCTTCGGCCGCGTCGCGCTCGTCGCCTGGTGCGTCCTGAACGCGGCGATCTGCGCCTGGATCGCGCGTACGAACCTCGCCGAGACCCGCTAGCATCCCCGCCGGCCGAGCTCCCTCGGCTCGGTTATAGTCCGCGCATGCGTTCGCGATCCCTCCTCGTCCTGCTCGTCTTCTCGCTCTTCGGCTGCGGCGGCTCTTCCAGCGAGACGCCGTGGCCCGCGGAGCCCGAGGGGCCTGCGCTCGGTCCTGCCGGCGAGACATCGCGCGGCGAGCTCGACGACATCCGCAGCGCCGCGCCCGACGCAGGCAGCGGGGGGCCGGGCGTCGAGCCGTGACCGCGCCCCGGCGCGCCTGGTCGTTTGCGCTCGCGACCTTCGTCGCGATGCTGGCCGTGCCGCTCCTCGTGTGGCTCGTGCTGCCGAGCCCCGGCGCGCCACCTGCGAGACAGCCGCGCCCGCGCGCCACGGCAGCGGCCCTCGCAACGCCCGTGGAGACGGCGCCTGCGAGCACGACGCCTACACCACGTGCGACGTCGAAGCCGGCGATCGCCAAGGAAGATGAGCCGCCGGCCGACGACGACGTGACCGGGACCGTGCTCGATTCGGACGGGCAACCGGTCGGGCGCGCGGCCGTCGGCTGCGACGATCGAAGCGCGCAGCTCACGACGACGACCGACATGGAGGGTCGTTTCCGGCTTCCAGCGGAGGCCTCGGGCTGCATGGTCGTCGCGCATCACTCGCAGCATCCGTCGTCCGAGCGTGTCCGTGTCGAGGCGGGCAAGGACAACGTCGTGAAGCTCGGCGCGGGCGGCGCGATCGAGGGTGTGGTCGTCGACGAGCAAGGCGCAGCGGTGACCTCGTATCGCCTCACGATCGAGCTCTTCTTGCCGAACACGGAGGGCGTCGACATCGGCGCGCGTGGCCGGCCGAAGACGGTGGAGGATCCGGCAGGCGCGTTCCGTTTGGAAAAACTCCCGCCCGGGAAGTACGTGCTCGGCGCGAGCGCGGAGGCGCATCCGCCGGGCAAGAGCGAGACCGTGGAGGTCGAGGTCGGACGAACCGCGCGCAACGTGCGGATCGCGCTCCCGCGCGCGGCGACGCTCTCGGGCACGGTGCGCGACGAGGAGACACGCAAGCCGATCGTGGGGGCGACGGTGCGCCTCGACGGCATGGCGGGCGGCGGAGGTTTCGACATCGCGGCGCCCGTCACGACGGACGCGGAGGGTGCGTTCTCGCTCGTGGGCGTGCCGCCGGGGCCGTTCTCGGTGCGCGTGGAGCGCGACGGCTACAAGAGCCGCATCGTACCGGGTTTGACCACGCGCGGCGCGTCGGTCATCCGCGAGGACATCACGCTCCGCGCGCGCGGCGACGGCGGCAGCGAGAGCGAGCTCGAGGGCATCGGCGCGATCCTCGCGCCCACGCCTGGCGGCATCGTGATCACGTCGCTCGTGGAGAACGGACCGGGGGCGAAAGCAGGGCTCCGTCGTGGCGATCGTCTCGTCCGCATCGACGGCGTATCGGCCCAGGAGATGACGCTCCCCGACGCGATCCAGAGGCTCCGCGGGCCCTCCGGATCACGCGTCGTGGTGTCGGTCGCGCGCGAGGGCGAGGGCAACGCCGAGGTCACGGTGACGCGCGAGCGCATCGAGCGGTAGCGCTCGGCTGCCCGACCAATCCGCCTCGCGGCCGTGCTACATGCTCGCCCCATGGTCACCCGCAAGGCCGAGTTGCCGCCGCCGGGCGCTTCCGATGTCCTCTACATCATCGACCTGTCGGGGTACGTCTTCCGCGCCTATCACGCGATTCAGACGCCCCTGACGAGCCCCACGGGCGAGCCCACGCATGCCACGTACGGCACCGTGAGCATGCTGTCGAAGCTCGTCGACGAGCGCAAACCGGCGTTCCTCGCGGTCGCGATGGACTCGCCCGGTCGCACGTTCCGCGACGATCTCGACGAGCGGTACAAGGCGCACCGCCCTCCGCCGCCGCCGGACCTTCACGTGCAGATGGCGCGTTGCAAGGAGATCGTCGAGGCGTACCGCATCCCGATCTACATCGCCGAGGGCCTCGAGGCCGACGACCTGCTCGCGGTCGCGGTCGCGCGCGCGAAGGAGCAGGGGCTCCGGGTCGTGATCGTGAGCAGCGACAAGGACCTGATGCAGCTCGTCGACGCGGATCGCGTGATGCTCTGGGACGGGCGCGACAAGGTCTACGGCCCTTCCGAGGTCGAGGAGAAGTTCGGCGTGCCGCCCACGCAGCTCCGCGATCTGCTCGCGCTCGTGGGCGACACGAGCGACAACGTGCCCGGCGTGCCGGGCGTCGGCGTGAAGACGGCCGCGGACCTCTTGAAGGAGTTCGGCACGCTCGACGCGATTTACGCGGGCCTCGATCGCGTCAAGCGCCAGAAGATCCGCGACAACCTGCGCGAGCACGAGGCGGACGCACGCCTTTCACAGAAGCTCGTCAGCTTGCACATGGAAGCGAAGGTCGACTTCGACTTCGAGGCGCTCCGGTACGGCGGCGCGGACGTCGCGCGGCTGCGGGCCCTCTTCACGGAGCTCGGCTTCACGCGCTTCATCAAGGCTGTGCCCGCCGCAGCGCCCGTGGGCGGCAGCAGGCGCGCGATCGCGACACGCGATGAGCTCACCGCGTTCGCTGCGGAGGTGCAGAAGGCCGGCAAGCTCGCGATCGAGATCCACGCGACCTCACGCGAGGCCATGCGCGCGCACGTCTGCGGGCTCGCGCTCGCGTACGAGCGTGGCCAGAGTGTCTACGTGCCGATTGGCCATCGCTACCTCGGCGTCCCCGCGCAGGTCGGCATGGCCGACGTCGCCTCGGTCCTCGGTCCGATCCTGAAGGACCCCGCGATCACGAAGCTCGGCCACGATCTGAAGTTCGTCGACGTTCTTCTGCGCCGCCATGGCCTCTCGCTCCGCGGCATCACGTTCGACACGATGCTCGCGAGTTACCTGCTCGACTCCGAGGCATCGCACGAGCTCGCCGACGTCGCCGAGCGTGACGCGGGCGTGAAGATGCAGCCGTTCGAGGAGCTCGCGCCGAAGAAGCGCGGGCAAGCGCAGCGCGCGCTCGACGACGTCGAGATCGAGCAAGCGACGGGCTACGCCGCGGCCTTCCCCGAGGTGGTTCTCACGCTCGTCGATCAGCAGACGCCGCGCCTCGAAGCCGCGCACCTCACGGACCTCTTCACGAAGATCGAGCTGCCCCTCGCGTCGGTGCTCGCGCAGATGGAGTACACGGGCGTGCTCGTCGATCCGAAGGCGCTCGCGTCGCTCGGCGAGGAGATGGCGAAGGAGCTCGCGGTCCTCGAAAAACGCGCGCACGATGCGGCCGGCAAGGAGTGGAACCTCGCGTCGCCGCGGCAGCTCGAGACGATCCTCTTCGACGAGCTGAAGCTCCGCAGCCTGCGCAAGACGAAGACGGGCCGCTCGACGGACGCGGACGTGCTCGAGCAGCTCTCCGACGATCACCCGCTGCCGGGCATCGTGCTCGAACACCGCGCGATCGCGAAGCTCAAGGGCACGTACGTCGACGCGCTGCCGAAGCTCGTGCACCCCGAGACCGGGCGCATCCACACGCGCTGGAGCCAGGCCGTCGCGGCCACGGGCCGTCTCTCGTCACAGGATCCGAACCTGCAGAACATCCCGATCCGGACCGAGCTCGGCCGCCTGATCCGGCGCGCGTTCGTGGCGCCGCCGGGGTTCGTCGTGCTCTCCGCCGACTACTCGCAGATCGAGCTCCGCGTGCTCGCGCATCTGTCGAAGGATCCGGTGCTCGTCGACGCTTTCCGCACGGGGCAGGACGTGCACACGCGCACGGCGATGGAGATCTTCGGCGTCGAGACGTCGGAGGTGACGGCCGAGATGCGTCGGCGCAGCAAGACCATCAATTTCGGCGTGATTTACGGCATGGGCGAGGCCGCGCTCGCGAGGCGACTCGACATCCCACGCGTCGAGGCCGCGCGCTTCATCGACGCGTACTTCCAGCGTTACCGCGGCGTGCACGAGTTCATGGAGCGCACGATGACGGAGGCGCGGCACACGCAGGTCGTGCAGACGATGCTGGGCCGCCGGCGCATGGTGCCGGACGTGCACAGCTCGGATCGCGGCCGCCGCGCGTACGCCGAGCGGATCGCGCAGAACACGCCGATTCAGGGGTCGAGCGCGGATCTGCTCAAGCTCGCGATGGTTCGTCTCGGCGAACCCGTGGTGCCGGGCGCGCGCATGGTGCTGACGGTGCACGACGAGCTCACGTTCGAGGTGCCCGAGGATCGCGTGGAGGAAGCGAAGGCGAAGGTGCGCGAGGTGATGGAGACGGTGTTCCCGCTCGATGTGCCGCTGGTCGTCGACGTGGGTGCCGGGCCGACCTGGGCCGACGCGCACTAGGCGACGCGGCTAGAAGAAACCCCTCTGCCGCAAACCCCCAGCCCCTCTCCCTCACGGGAGAGGGGAGGGGAGCCAGTTTTTCCGAGACAAAATGCAACAAACCGCCGCACGCCTCGAATGTTCGAGGTGTGTAGCGGTCCGATGCGTGCTCGGCCGAGGCCGAGGATCAGCTGCGGGTCTAGGCGACCTTGCCGGCCTTGTGCAGCGCGCGGGCGAGGCGGCCCTGCAGGCGCGAGGCGCGCTTGCGGGGGATCGTGCCCTTGTGCGCCGCGGTGTCGAGCGCGCCGATGGCCTCACGAACGTTCTTCGTCGCGTCCGCGGGGGTGGCCGTGATGCTCGCACGCGCCTTCTTCAGCTCGGTGCGGAGGGCGGACTTGGCGGCACGATTACGGGCCGTCCTCTTGATGCGCTGGCGGTTGCGCTTGTCGGCAGATGCGTGATTGGCCATGGAGCAAACCTACTTCTTCGCTGCCGCGCTCGCCGCCGTGCGGGGGGCATCGGGCGCGTTCGGGTCGTAACCCTCGAGGTGGATCGGAAACTTCGGCGTGCCGTGGGCGCGGAGATCGCGCTTGCGGGCCGTGCCTGCGCGCCGCGACTTCCGCTTGCGGATGCGGCTGCTTTGCTGCGTTGCGGAGACCATGGGGGGGCGGAGTCTATTCGGAGGGTCCCGCCTGTCAAGGCAAGACACACGTTTTCCGCACGATCCGTAGCGCCGGCCGAACCAAGAAGCCCGAGCCCGGCCGGCGCGGTACGGCCGTTCAGGGCCGGATCGTCGCGCCAACCGTGAACGAGGGCTTCGAGAACGGGCCGACGTTCGCGCCCTTCAGCGCAGCCTTGACGCACCCGCTCTGCCCGTTGCTGGCGGCCCAGCCCGTCACGCTGACGTTCGTCACGGTGCCGCTCGACGAGAACGTGATCTGCGCGCGCGACACGTCGTCTGCGCCCGCGACGCACGCCTTCGCGCCCGGCATCACCGCGCCGATCGCGCTTGCAACCGAGCCCTGCGACGGCTGCTCCGGGATCGTCTGGTTGCCGCCCTTGTTGCCGCCCGCCGCGGGGACCATCTCACCCGTGCCGTCGTTCTTCTCGGCCGAACCACCCACGGCCTGCGCCATCGCGCCCGCGAGATCGCCGGGCTTCGCGCCGATCGTCGGGGCCGGACCGGCCGGAGCGGCGGGCGCCTGCTGCGCTTCCGCGCCGCCCGCGGGAGGCGTGGCCGCAGCGACCTTCGAATCGGCCGCAGCACCGCCGCCCGTCGGCTGTGCGGGCTTCTGCGCGTCCGCGGTCTCCGTCGGCAGCGAGTCCAAGGACAAACCCGTCGACGCCGGCGGCGGTGCCTCGGCGATCTTCTGCTCGACCGGCTTCGGCGCCTCGGCCGCGACCTGGGGTTTTTCCTGCCCGACGTTCGCCGTCGTCGTGTTTTGCTTCGGCGACTGACCACGCATCACGATCGCGACGCCCGCGGCGATGCCGACGACCGCGACGAGGATGCCCCACGTCGCGCCGCCGCCCTTCTTTTCAGCCTTCTTCTCGCGCGCCTCGGCGAGGTTCTTCACGTTGCCCGCGCTCGCCGCGGCGACCTTCTCGTCGCCCTCGAACGCAAGGTCGTGCGTCGCGGGCTTCGCCTTCTCGGCGGCCGCGATCTGCTCGGCCGTCGCCGTCTTGTTGATGACGTTGAGGTCGACGACGCCCGAGTCTTCCTTGCCCGTTTCCGAGAGCCTCGGCGGAGGCGCGGAGGGCAGCGGCGTGCGCGAGACGGGCGGAGGCGGCGCTTCCGACGGCGGCTTGCTGATCGATGCCGGCGGGATCGAGCCCGGGATGCTCGGGCGGGACGCACCCGCTTGGCTGGCCCGCGCGGCGAGCTCCTTCAGCGACGGACGCTTGGAGGTCGCGGCGCTCATGGGCATGCTCTCCGGGGGTTTGGCTGACGACCCGGAGTTCGAATCCTGCTGAGACATCGTTCTTTCTCCTGAAAGGAGAGGCCGCGCGGGGCCCTCCGAAGCTACCAAGCGTTCTGCCTCTCCCGCCTCGGGCGAGAGCGATGGCGGCGCGAGCAGCGCCGTAAGTTGCGCGTCGTCCACGCGCGGAGCGGCCTGTGCAGCCGCGACGATCGAAGCCGCTCGTTCCTCCCAAGCCGCATCATCCAGGTGCGGTGCAGGCCAGGAGCCAAGGAGCGTGTCGACCTTGGAACCGAGATCGGTCTTGTCGGTCTTGTCTTGGGGGCTCATGCCGCGTCCCCTCCAAACCCTTGCTTTTCGAGGTGCTCGCGCAGCTTGCGCCGCGCTTCGTGCACGCGCCAGGCGACCGTGCCCTCGGGACAATCGAGCACCCGCGCTGCCTCTTCATGGCCCATGCCGTCGATGCACACGAGGACCAGCGTGGTCCGCAGTGTGTCCGATAGCTTGTCGATGCCCTCGCACAGCGCCTTCGTGAGCTGACGCTCCTGCGCGATCCGCGCCGGATCCGAGCCGTGCGACGAGCGATGCTCCGCGAGGAGCGGCTCGATGCGCGGGTCGTCCGCGGGCACCGCGTCGCGCTTCGGCTTGCGAGCGCGGATGGTGTTGAGCGAGAGGTTGACGGCGATGCGGTAGAGCCAGGTGAATGGCTCGCTGCGGCCGTCGAAGCGGTCGAGCGCCTGGTAGGCTCGGACGAAGGTCTCCTGCGTCACGTCCTCTGCCTCCGCGCCCGTACGCACGAGGTGGAACGCGAGGCGGAAGATGCGCCGCTGGTAACGCTGCACGAGCGTCCCGAACGCTTGCGCGTTCCCGGCGCGTGCCTGCTCCACGAGCTCACGATCCGTCGGTTTGCCCATCTTGGAAGGCTCGCTGGTGCGTGAAACGAAGGGAGGGCGCCCTGGGCGGGTCCCGCCACGGTCGGACCACGGACGACATCCGTGAGTCCGACGAGGAGCGCGAAGGTGCGATGTGCCCGAGGCCCGTGGCCGGGAGCGAGGGATCGCCGGGAGGCAAGGCCCACGGGCCGTGCCCCCGACGGTCTCCCCGATGAGCGCCCCGAGCCACGTTCAGGCGCGCGAACATAACCGAACATGGCCGGTTGGACAAAGCAACGCGCCGTTGCTTGGGACGAGGTTTTCAACCGGGCGCCTGGAAGTTGCTACCCCAGGCCGGCGCGCGTCACGAACGGGGGGCCCTCTCCCGGCTCCAGGCCTCCGTAAGCCGGGCCGTGATCCAGGCCGCGGGCTGCTATGGTCGGAGCATGCGCATGTCCGCTCCCCGATGGCTCCGGACCGCCGGGCTCGTGCTTGCCGCTTTCGCCGGTGGCGCGGTGACGAGCCAGGCCGTACACGCGAGGAACCAGTCGAGTAGCCCGTACGACCCCTTCGACCAGCTCTCCTGGGTGCTCGTGCTCGTCGAGAACCACTACGTCGACCCAGCGCAGCGCAATAAAATCGTCGAGGGGGCGATCAAGGGGATGGTCGCCGAGCTCGATCCGCACTCGGCGTACATGACCCCGCAGGAGTACACGCTCTTCCAGAGCGACACCGAGGGGAAATTCGGCGGCATCGGCGTCGAGGTCGACTTCCGCGACGAGCGGGTGATCGTGCTCGCGCCGATGGAAGGTTCGCCCGCGGCGCGGGGCGGCGTGAAGGCAGGCGACGAGATCGTGGCGATCGAGGGCAAACTCGTGCGCGGCGAGCGGCTCGAGAAGATCATCGGGCTGATGCGCGGTCCGGCAGGATCACGCGTGCGGATCACGCTGCGTCGGCAAGGTGTGTCCGAGGCGATCCAGCTCGACCTCGCGCGCGAGGAGATCCACGTGGCAAGCGTGGTGGGCAAGCGGCTCGACAGCGACATCGCGTACGTGAAGCTGCGGCAATTCCAGGCCGGGACGCACGAAGAGCTGCTGCGCGTGACGGCGAAGCTGCGCGCCGAGAGCTCGCGGCCGCTGCGCGGCGTGCTGCTCGACATGCGGAACAACCCCGGTGGTCTCGTCGACGAGGCCGAGGCCGTGGCCGACGAGATGCTCGATACGGGCGTCATCTACACGACGCGGCATCGAGGCAAGGTGATCGACGAGGCAAAGGCGAGCGGCGGCGGCGCGCTCGCGAACCTGCCGATCGTGACGCTCGTGAACGAGTACTCCGCGAGCTCGTCGGAGCTCGTTGCGGGTGCGCTGCAGGATAACCGCCGCGCGTCGGTGATCGGGTCGTCGACGTTCGGTAAGGGGAGCGTGCAGACGATCTTCGATCTGCCAGGCGGCGCGGGGATGCGGCTGACGACGATGCGGTACTACACGCCGAGCGGTCGATCGATCCAGGCGCAAGGGATCCAGCCCGACGTGCGCGTCGAGGCGAGTCGGCCGTTGCAACCAGGCGAGGTGGTGCGCGAGAGTGATCTCGACGGTCATCTGCCCGCGGAAGCAGGAGGCGGGACCGCGAACACGAACGTGGCGCGAGGGCCGATCGTACGAGCAACCGCAGACGATACGGGGCCCGCGCGTGACGTGCCGACGGACCCGACGAAGGGATCCGATTTCGTGCTGGCGACGGGTTACAAGATGCTGATCGAGCGGCTCGGCGCAGCGCCGCGTTAGGCCGGCTGAGCGGCGGCGCGGCCCGCGCGCAGGCCCGAGGCGACAGCTTCGAGCAGGGTGCGCGGGCGAGCCGCGAGGACGTCGCCCGCGACGAAGATGCCGGGCGCCGCGCGGCCGCCGGGCGCATGCACGCCGACGGCTTCGAGCGCGGAAGGCGCGGCGTCCTTGGGCCACGCGATCTGATCGAGCTCGGGGCCGTGCATGGAGGCGACGACGTCGAGCGGGCCTCGGCCGAGCGCAAGCGCGACGGGCGCGTCGATGGAGAGCGCGAAGGGGATGGCGCCACGCGCTGGGAGATCTTCGCCGGCGTCGTGCTCGGGCGGATCGTAGACGATGCCGCCGCCCGCGACGCCGCCCATCGCGATGACGGCGGCGTCCGCGGCGGTCTTCGCGGTGTCGCGCGCGCGGGTGAGGAGGATCCGATCGCCATCGCGGACGAGCGATACGGCGCGATCGGCGATGCGCTGCACGCGGAGCGCGTCGAGGAATTTCTTCTGCGCCGCTTCGAAGCGCAGGCCCGCGGCGGAGCCCACGCCGACGAGCACTTCGCCGACGGGAAGACCGATTCGTTCGGAGAGCTCCTCCGCGCGGGCCGCGCGCGCGCCGAGCCAGGAGCCGAGCAGCACGGCGGAGGCGGGTTCGTCCGGATGAACGCGCGCGTCGGATGTGAGCGCTTCGCGCATGCGCTCGCCGAGCCAGGCGATCCGCGCCGGATCGTCGTGCCGCGCCGCGAGGTCGCCGTCGGAGATACGCGCCTCGTCGGCGAAGCGCAGGATCGGCGTGTCGATGGCCTCGAAGCGCAGGCCCGTGCGGCGCGCGAGCGGGTCGTCGGAGAGCGTCGCGGCGATGGCATCGGCATCCCAGCCGGCGCGTGGAGCGCGGGGCAAGAGCACGCGTTTGCCGTGGAGCGCGCCGAGATCGAGCAGGCCCTTGTCGCGGCCACGCGCCGGGCGCAGGCGGCCCGCGATCGTCGCGACGAACGGCGGCGGCGCCCGATCCGGGAGGTCCCAGATCCCGAGCGCGTTCGAGAACGCGGCGACGTCCGCAGGCAAGCTGTGGAGCTCGATCGGGCTGCCGAGCACGCGCGCCGCGTGCATGCGTTCTTCCCAGGGGACGTCGTCGACGGCGCCTCCGCCGAGCGAGCTCGCGCCCGCGCCGGCGGAGACGAGGATGACGTCGGCGCCACTGTTTCGCGCGGCAAACGCAGCCGAGAGGCCAGCGACGCCCGCGCCGAGAATGAGGACGCGGCGGCTCACGCGGCCTCGCCTTCTTCGAGGTCGCGCACGTCGACGCCGAGCTCGGCGCGGACCGCCGCGATCGCCAGCGCTTCCTGTTGCGCCTGCTCGGGTCCGAGCGCGACGGCGCGCGTCTGCGCCTGGCGCGCGAGGAAACGCGCGGCTTGCTCGAGGCCCTCGCGCGGCGAGAGGTCGAGCTCCTGCGCCACGATCTGCCCACACCGCGCCGCGCATCGCATGCCGCCGCACGCGCCGAGGCCGAGGCGTGTCCGGCGCGAGACGTCGGAGACCGAGCGGGCCCACTCGGTCCGCACGACGTGTCGGACCTCGGCCTCGATCACCGGCTCGCACGCGCAGACCGTCACCGCCTCGCGAGGCCGTTCTTGCACGCGCTCGGCGATGTGGAGCGAGCGCGAGCCGTGACGGAACACGAGCCGTCGCGCCGCGACCGGATCGATCTCCATGCGCGCGGCGAGCGCGATCGCGTCGACGGGTTTGTCGCCGCCCGGCAGCGGGCGCTCGTGCGTGGCGCAGCGCGCGCCGATGTCGAAGCGCGCGGCGAGGATGTCGGTCATCTCCTCGGCGAAGATGCGATAGCTCGCGAGCTTGCCGCCGACCATCGAGTAGACGCCGGGCGCGTCGTGCGCGGCGTGGTCGATGATCTGGTGCTCGCGCGAGAGCTGATCCTCGTGCGGGCCGTAGGCGTAGAGCGTGGGGCGCACGCCGGCGTAGGTGCCGATCGCGCGCGCCGTGTGGATCTGCGGAAAGACACGCGCGACGCCTTGCACGAGGTAACGCACCTCCTCGCTCGTCGCGCGGACCTGGTCGAGGTCGCCGTAAAAGTCGTCGTCGGTCGTGCCGACGATCGTCATGTTCTGCCAGGGCGCGACGAAGATCTGCCGGTCGTCGATGGTCTGCGCGGCGACGGCGTAGTTCAGAAGGCGCCGGTCGTAGACGATGTGGATGCCCTTGCCGGGGCGGACGCGCGCGCGCGTCGGCGGGATGCGGCCGAGCGAGGCGGTGATCGGGGCCCACGCGCCCGTCGCATTGATGACCGTGCCCGTGCGCAGCTTGCCCGTCTTGCCCGTGCGGCGGTCGCGGTAGTGCACGGCGACGACCTCGCCCGTGTCCTCGCGCCGCTCGATGCGCTCGACGGTGCAGCCGACGAGGATGCGCGCGCCGCGCTCGCCCGCGTCGACGGCGTTCGCCGCGCAAAGCCTGGCGCCGTCGATGCCCCACTCATCGAAGCTGATGCCGCCGACGATGTTGCCGCGCAGCCCCGGCTCGAGCGTTTGCATCTCCTCTGCCGTGAGCATCGCGTGCTTTTTGCCGCGCTTGAGGGGCTGGTAGCGGTCGTACGCCTCAAAGAAGGCGTCGATGAGGGCGAACATGATCTTCGCGCGGCCCTTGTTCTCGACGGGCATCAAGAACGGGACGCGGTGGAGCATGTGCGGCGCGATGCGCTGGATGTAGCCCGAGTCGCGGCACGAGGTCGCCGTGACGTTCGGGTCGTTCAGCATGTACCGCGGGCCGCCGTGAATGAGGCCGCTGTTGTTGCCGCTCGCGCCGAAGGCGAGGTCGTTGCGCTCGAGCAGCGCGACCCGAAGGCCGCGCATCGAGGCGTCGCGGGCCACGCCCGTCCCGTTCACGCCGCCGCCGATGACGACGATGTCGACGTCGTGGTCGGATCGTCGAGGTTCTACCTTTCGGGAGCTGTTGACGGGACGCGGCATGGTGCGCGTCATAGCACGCCGCGGCGAGGGTCGCAGAGGCGCGCGACGGGCTCGCTCGGCGCGGGGACTAGCCCTTGATCCGGATCGCCCAGGTGAGCTTGGCGAGGCTCTTCAGCACGTTCGGCACGCGCTTGACGAGGTTGATCGAGGGTGGACGCTTTTCCTTCACGCGGACGGGGATCTCCTGGATCGACAGGCCCGCGCGGTAGGCGCGGATGACGAACTCGCTCGCGAAGACATCCTTCTCGACCACACACGCGCGGGCGATCGGCAGGAGCGTTCGCCGCGTGAACGCCTTGAGGCCGTGTGTGTCCGTGCCCTGGAAGCCGAGCGTCACGCGGAGCAGGCCGTTGTAGAAGATGCTGGCCGCGTGCCGAGCGAGCGGGCGTTCGTCCGCCGATCCGTCGAGCAGCTTTGAGCCGATCACCATGTCCACCCCGCGGCCCGCTTCGAGCAGCTCGACCGCGCGCTTGTGGAAATCGGCGTCGCAGAGGTCGATCTCGTCGCAGATGATGATCTCGCCGCGTGCCTCTTCGACGATGCCGCGCCGGAGGGCACCGCCGTAGTTCGGCTCGCCGAACGAGAAGAAGCGGACCTCAGGGTATTTCGCGGCGAGCTCGGCGGCGATCTCGACCGTGCGGTCGCGCGAGCCATTCTCGGCGAGGACGATCTCGTAGGACCAATCGAAGGGGCGCAGCCGCTCGCGCAGGTCGACGACCGCGGCGTGCAGAATGGCCTCCTCGTTGTAGACCGGGATGACGATCGATATCCGGGGATCCATCGGGCTCACGGCTCCTTCGCCGCGCTTTCGCCGAGCGAGGAGACCGCCTTCGCCGCGGCCTCACGGCCGAAACGCAGGGCGTCCTCCATCGACGAGTAATTCCATCCGCCGTACCGGCCCGCGGTCACGATGCCGTTCCTTTCGAGGAACGGCAAGACGACCTCGAGCGATTCGAAATACGCATGGTCGAAGATCACGTACGCATGGTCGATGCGGCGCACCCGGGCGAAGCGGATCTGCTTCGGCGAATCGATGAGCCGCATCTCCGTGAGGCCCTCGGCGACGCGGGGCAAGAGCGAGGGGAGGTCGGGTTCGCTGCGGTCCGCGAGCTCGACGTAGAGGTTCGCTTTGCCGGGCGGGGCCATTGCATCGGAGAAGTTCGAATAACAGCCGACCCGGTAAAACGGATACTTTTCCTCGGGCACGTACACCCAGTGGAGCGGCTCGCCGCAAGGGCCGTCGAGCGCGATGTCGAGGTAATAAAGGTGCGTGCAGCGCAGGCGCCGCGCCGCTTCCACGACGTTCCGAGGCGCGCCGGCGAGGCGCTCGACGAGCACCGGCAAGGGCGCCGTGGAGACGAGCACGTCGTACGGGACGGTCTCGTCCTCGAAATGGAGCTCGCGCGCCTCGAAATCGATCGACGCGGGCGCACGGCCGAGCTCGATCCGCGCGGGCAGGTTTTTCGCCATGCCCTCCGCGAGCTTGCCGATGCCGAGCCGTGGATAGACGAACCGCGCATTGTATCCGAGCTCCCGGTCGTTCAGGCCCACCGCGCCCGCGAGCACGTCCTCGAGCTTGGGCAAAGGCACGAACCGCGAGCACCACGCGGCCGTGATCTCCCGCGGCGAGACGCCCCAGAGCCGCGTGTTGTAGGGGATCATGAAATGCTTGCTGATTCCCTCACCGAAATGCTGGAGGCAGAATTCCTCGAAGTTTTTCGGTGCAGGTTTGTCAGGGTTATGGTACGCCCGGACGAACCCGTGCAAGCACTCGTAGGCGACCTCGGGCGGGAGGCCATAGGTGTTCGCCTGGAAGGGATAACGGGTGTAGGTGCCGTGCGACCAGATGCGCGAACGGCGCTCGACCTCGACCCAGTCGTCGCCGATCCAGCCGAGCGCGAGCGCGCGTAGATCCGGGTCGCGCAGGTGCAGGAGGTGGCCCGTCCGATCGAAGCGGTAGCCCTCGTCCTCCAGGGTGATCGCATGCCCGCCCGGTCGGCTGAGCCGCTCGAAGATGCGATGCGAGGCGCCCGCGCGGCCGAGGTGGAACGACGCCGACATGCCAGTCAGGCCAGCGCCCAGGATCGCGACAGGGGTGCGGGGAGAACGAATCATCCGGTCGAGTCGGAAATCCCCGCGAGCCATGCGCAGGGAGCGCCGGACTCTAGCAGGCCTTCGCCAGGCCGGGAGAGACGTTCCGCACGATCCGACTAGCGCCGCCGCAAGACGCGACCGCGCGGCCGGTCGAGGCGCGTGACGCCACGATCCACGACGACATGGCCGCCGAGGACGACCTTGTCGATGCCGACGGGCGGCGCGTTCGGGCCGCCTTCGCCGACGACGCGCGGATCGAAGAGCACGAGGTCGGCCGCGTAGCCAGGCGCGAGGCGGCCGATGCCAGGCAAGCCGATACGCTCGGCAGGGAAGGAGGTCATGCGGCGGACGGCCTCTTCGAGCGAAAAGAGGCCGAGATCGCGGCTGTAGCGGCCAAGCACGCGCGGGAAGGTGCCGAAGGAGGCAGGGTTGTGGAAGCGGCCGCGGCGCGTGAGGATCGCGTCGGTCTCGAAGGCGCAGAGGCGGTGCGAGAGGACGGCGCGGAGCGGCTCTTCATGCGTGTCGTCGCCGGAGTAGGTGCCGATGAGGACGCGCGCCGAGCCCGAGCTTTCCCGCGAGACGTGGACGTACGCGTCGAAGGGCGAGATGCCGAGGCGGCGCGCGATCGCGGCGATGTCGAGGCCTTCGAGCGGTTCGAGCGAAGGTTTGCCGCCGCCCCAGGTGACCGTGATGTCGGACCAGTCGAGGCCAAGCGCGAGGCGAAACATCGCGAACTCGCGGCGGAGGCGCGCGAGGACCTTGGGGTCGCGGATGCGCTCCTCGAAATGGTCGAGCACCCACGCGGGCAAGATCGCGTTGATGGTCGTGTTGCCCACGGTGTAGGGGAAGGCGTCGAAGGCGACGTCGACGCCGGATGCGACGGCCTCCTCGATGCGCCGGAGGACGGTGGGGTAGGTGCGCCAGGTGCGGCGGCCGATGAAGATTTGATGCGAGAGCTGGAGGCGCGCGCCGCCGCGCTTCGCCGCCGTGACGAGCTCGTCGACGGAGCGCACGTTGTGCGGCGCACCGAGGAGCATCGGCTTGTAGAAGGGCGAGATCCACACGTAGGCGCGGCCGTGCACCGTGAAGATCGCGCCTTCCTCGGCGACGACGCTGCAAAGGGAGGCGAGCTCGTCCGATTGCGCGAACACGCCCGGCTTGTAGGCGAGGCCCGCGGAGAGGCCAAAGGCGCCTTCACGCAGCGAATCCCGCGTCGCGCGCCGGAGCGCATCGAGCTCGTCCGCCTTGGGTGCGCGGGGCGCGTTGCCCATGACCGATTGCCGGATCGTCCCGTGCCCGGCGAGGAACGCTACGTTGAAGGCCACGCCGCGCGCCTCGATCGCGTCGAGCATCTCGGCGGTCGAGCGCCAAGCGTAGGGGAACGCGCGGTCGCGCAGGATCTCCGAGGATGCGTCGGCGAGGCGCGTGGAATCTTCGGTGACCGGCGCGAGCGAGTGGCCGCAGTTGCCGACGACGAGCGAGGTGACGCCCTGCCGCAACATCGGCGCGAGGATGTCGCCGTGATCGGCGAGCGGTAGCAGCCAGTCGGCGTGCGAGTGGATGTCGACGAAGCCGGGCGCGACCACGAATCCGCGGGCGTCGAGCGTCTCCGTGCCCGTGATCGCGCCGGGAACCGTGAGCGCCGCGACGCGACCTTCCTTGATGCCGACGTCGGCCGCGAAGCGTGGCCTGCCCGTGCCGTCGATGACGTCGCCGCCGCGGACCACGAGGTCGAATTCGTCGGTCATCCCGGGCAGGTTACCACGCTAGGATAGTCCTCGTGCTTGCCGTCGCCCTCGTCGTTTGCCTCTGCCTCGCGGCCGTCCTCGTGTTCGTTTTGCTGGGGCTCGGGCGCAAGCAGGACGCCGAGCGCGCCGAGCTCGACCGACGCTTCCTCGCGCTCGGCACGGCCCTCGGCGCGAAGAACGAAGGCAGCGCGCTGCGCGTCACGGCGAACGAGCAGCCGTTCATGCTGCGGCTCCGGCACGGGCGCGCGGGGCGCGCGGAGCTCGAGATCGAGGCCACGGCCGGAGGCGCCGAGGCGCGGCTGCCGATCGTGATCCGGCGCGAGACGTCGGTCGACATGCTCGGCAAGAAGCTCCGGATCAACCGCGAGGTGCAGACGGGCGACGCGACGTTCGACGCGGCCGTGTACGTGGAGTCGGACGCGCCGGACTTCGACGTGCAGCGCGTGCTCGGCGAAGCGCGCGTGCGGCAGCGTGTCCTCGCGCTACTCGACGCGGGCTTCTCGGCCGTCGCGATCCTCGACGGCGGCGGCAAGCTGCTCGCGGTGCGGGACGCGGGCGAGCGCTTCGATGCGGACGCATTGCGCGTGGCGTGTGGCGAGCTCGGCGCGATCGCCGAGGCCTTGCCGGCGCCGAGCGCGAGGCCCGGTCCGCCGCCGCTCTGGCTCGCCGGGCCGATCGCGGCCGTGGTGTCGGCCGTGCTCGCGTTCGTCGGGTTTTACCTGCTCTCCTGGGCGCGTGGTGCGTACTACCCGCTCGGCAGCAGCGCGACGATCGTGGGTGCGGCGCTCGGGTTCGTCGCGTGGCTCTGCGCGCTCCCGCTCGTGGGCGTGCTCGTCCGCGGCCGTTCCGTGAGCTTCCGCCTCTTCGGCGCGTGTTTCTGCTTCCTGCTGCTCGCCATGCCGCTCTCCGGCGCGGGCGCGGCGATCGCGATGAACGGCCGCATGGACGCGGATCTCCCGATCTGCCTCGGGGCGCGCGTCGCCTCGAAGGGATCACGGTCGTACAAGACGAGCACGTCGTACTTCGTGCACCTCGTCGGTTTGCCGAAGGAGCCCGCGCCCGTCGAACTGCCGGTGCAGCGCGAGGTCTTCACGTCGCTGCACGAGGGGCAGGACGTGTTCGTGGAGGTTGGTCGCGGCCGCTTCGGGTGGGAGTGGCTGAAGGGAATCCGTTTCGACGACTGCGGCGGGTGGTAGATCCGGTCGTGCCACGACGCGTCAAGTCGCGCGAAAAATTTGCGGAAAGTCCGCATTGGATCCGGCCTCGGGATCGGGATAAATCACCGTGTCGGCGCTAGAGGTCCCGTTCTTTCGCCGTGAGGGTCGAGGAGGAACATGCCCATCCCCCGTCGCACATCGGTCCGCCCGAGCGGACGCATCCTGTACCTGACCGAGGATCCCGAGACGCTTCGCGCGCAGCTCGCCGGAGGCTCGATCGAGTTCGACCCCGAGCGCCACGCCCTCGTCAACAACATCTCGACCGACGAGCTCACGCCGGGCTGGGTTTGTTACTACTACGACGAGACGCTCGCCCGGTACTGCCTGGTCGGCCTGCGCGGCGGGCTCATCGAGCGCGACAGCATCAAGAACGGCGGCTTCGGCGTGATCGTCAGCGGCCGCTCGAAGGGCTGCGGATCATCGCGCGAGACCGCGCCGTACTCCGAGCGCGAGGCGGGCATCCAGATCGTCGTCGCGAAGAGCATCGAGAAGATCTACGGGCAGAACTGCCAGAACATCGGCCTGCTCACGACCACGGATTTCGGCATCCTCGACCGCGTCCGCCGGGGTGAGGAGATCCCGATCGCGGAGTTCACGCGCGGGCTCGATCCGATCAGCCGCGACGTCGTCGAGTACGGCGGCCTCTTCACGTACAACAAGGCGCGCCTCGCCGGTGAGGTCTCGCCGCCGACGATCGACACGCCGCCGCGGCCGATGACGCTCTGCGAGAAGATCATCGCCTCGCGCGCGATCGTCGACGCGAAGACGGGCGCGATCGGCGTCCCTTCGGTCAAGCCCGGCGACTCGCTCTTCGTGCGCACCGACGTCCGGTTCTCGCACGAGTACGTCACGCCCATGGCGGAGTCGCTCTTCCGCGCGGGCTTCGGGCCCGACGCGAAGGTGGAGGCGCCGGAGAGCGTGTACGCGTTCCGCGATCACCTCACGTTCCTCGACCTCGTGATGCCCGAGGCGCACAAGAAGATGGGCCTGAAGGAGCAGGCCGCTTCGCTCGCCACGGTGCAGGAGACGTTCACCCAGAAGCATCGCGTCAAGCTGTACGGCGAGGTCGTACGGGACGGGAAGACCGTCGGCTCCGAGGCGATCTGCCATAACAAGGTGATCGAGGAGATCGCGCTGCCCGGAGAGGTCGTGGCGGGCACGGACTCGCACACGTGCATGGCCGGCGCGCTCGGCTGCTTCGCGTTCGGCGTCGGCTCGACGGACATGGCGAACGCCTGGCTCACGCGCGACATCCGCGTCGCCGTGCCCGAGTCGGCGCGCTTCAACCTGCACGGGAGGCTGCGCCCCGGCGTGACCGCCAAGGACGTGATGCTCTACCTGCTCTCGCAGCCGTTCTGGAAGAGCGGCGAGGGCATCGGCAAGGTGCTCGAGTTCGCGGGCGAGGGCGTGCGCGCGATGGGGCTCGACGAGCGCGCGACGCTCACGAACATGGCCGTCGAGGCAGGCGGCTTCACGGGGATCATCGAGGCCGATGAGGTCGTGGTCGACTACCTCGTCAAGCAACGTGGCCTCGACGCGGACGCCGTGCGCGCGAAGATCGTGCGGGCCGACGAGGGCGCCACGTACATGGCGGTCTTCGACATCGACCTCGGCGCGATCGAGCCGATGGTCGCGACGCCGGGTGATCCGCGGAACGGCGTGCCCTTGCGCTCGCTCGCCGAGGTCGCGGGCGGCGACGTGAAGATCAACGTGGCCTACGGCGGCTCGTGCACGGGCGGGAAGAAGGCGGACATGGACATGTACGCCGCGGTCCTGCGTGCTGCGGTCGAGCAAGGAAAGCGCGTCGCCGAGGGCGTGCACCTCTACATCCAGTTCGGCTCCCAGGACATCCGCCGTTACGCCGAGCAGAAGGGCTACATCGAGATCTTCCAGCGCGCCGGCGCCGAGCTCGTGGACCCCTCGTGCGGCGCCTGCATCAAGGCGGGGCCGGGCGTGTCGTTCACGGCGGACGAGGTCACGGTCTCCGCGATCAACCGCAACTTCCCCGGCCGCTCGGGCCCCGGGAAGGTCTACCTCGCGAGCCCGCTCGTCGTTGCCGCGAGCGCGATCGCAGGCCGGATCGTCGAGCCTGCCGCGATCGCCTAGTTCCCACCTCGCGACGACTTGATCACCTGCTCGACCTCGAGCCCGCGGAGCGTGCCTCGCATGGCCGCTTTCTCGGCGGAGAGGTCGGGCTTCGCGGCGCGCATGCGCGTGCTCGTCCGCTCCTCGTCGGGCAGCGCCGGCGTGGGCGTCGTGCGCTGATCGAAGCTCGTCAGCGTGCTCGTGAGCTCGGCCGGACCCGGCGCGGGCGCGACCTCCGGATTCGGCGCGAGCACGATCTCCGGACTCGACGGGGACGAGACCTTGCCGCTCGTCATGCTCCCCATGCGGATCTCGGCCGCCGCCTCCCCGAGCTTGAGCCCCGCGACCGACTCCGAGACCCGCGCCCCCGCCGACGTACTCCCGAGCCGGAGCCCCGCCGCCGTATCGCGCAAAAACCGCCTCCCAGCGGCCGTATCCTCCAGCCGGAGCCCCGACGCCGTCTCCCCGAACCGCAGGCTCGCCGCCGCGCGCAGCCCCGCGATCGACTCCGTCAGCTTCAGGCTCGACGCCGTGTCGCGGAAGAGCCGTTGACTCGCCTCGATCTCTTGCGCCAGCCGATCACTTGGCGCGGTCTCGTTGAACGCCGCGATGAGCAGCGCCCCGAGCTGCTGCGCGCCCGGCGGCGCCGGCATCGGCTCGCGGGGCACGAATCCGAACTGTGTCCCCGACCACGTGAGGGCTGCTTTCAGGGCTTCGAGCGGGGAGATGCTCGCCTGATCGAGCGTCCCGCTCACGATCACGCCGGAGGCGATGTACATGGCGAGGCGGCTCGGGCTCGTGGCGCCGGAGAAGCGCAGCTCGCCGCTTCGTTGTTCGAGCTCGAGCGCGCCGAGCACGCTGGCGATCGACATCTTCGTCGGATCGCCGAGCACCGCGAACGCTTCGCCGTCGCTCGCGGGCGGCAGGAGCGACTGGCCACGTTCGAGCTCGCGGATTCGCTCGCCCATGGCGATCATGGCGTTCACCTGGGCCACGAGCTCGACGGGATCGATGGGGGCGGAGAGCACGACGTCGGCGCCGCTGCCGAGCACGGCGAGGCGCGTGGCTTCGGTGTCCGACTCGGTCAGGACGACGAGCGGCGTGTATGCGACGCGCGTATCGTGGCCGCGGATCACCGAAGCGAGCTCCAGCGCGTCGGCGTCGGGCAAGTCGAGCGAGGCCACGATCACGTGGGGTTCGAGTACGCAGGCGACGTTGAATCCGGCGCGCGCCGTGGCGACCGAGACGACATCGTACGTATCGGACGGCAGCCCTTCCACGAGCGCCCGGTAAGCGGAGAGATCCGCATCTACGACGAGCACGAAATCGCCCGACATGAAGCGAACCTACCATGCCGGCTGACGAGAGCGGAGCGTCCGTGCGTGGACGGACGGGGGTTCGGCGGAAGCTAAGATTTCGACGATTTCAATGTGGGGAGGGCCACGGCCAGAGCGTGAGCTTGCTCCCGCGATGCTTCCTCGTGCATCCCGCGTGCGCTAAGGTATTCCCTTGTAGCTCTAGCTCACGCCTTCGGGGAGCCATGAACGACAAAGACACGCTGGCGAAGAACAACGAGGCGTCGAAGACCGACAAAAGGAAGCAAAGTCTCTACTTCCCGGAGTCGATGCTCCAGGAGATCAAGGAAGAAGCGGCGCGGCTCGATCGGTCTTTGTCGTGGGTGGTGCAGCGCGCGTGGAAACTCGCCCGGCTCGAGATCAAAAAGCTGCCGAGCGTGAACGAAGTCGGTGAAGGCGAAGAGGATCTCGGCGATTGACGACGAGCAGTTTGCCCCCTCCCTCGAGCGGGAGCGCCCCCCAGACCGCCTCGTTCGCCCTTGCACCCGACACGACACGCCTCTTCGTGCGGCGGAGGCGGGGCCCCTCGGATCTCACGGTCCTGCTCACCGACGGGATCGCCTGCGATGGCTTCATCTGGAAGTACCTGTGGGACGACCTCTCCTCCGTGGCCAGCGTTGCCCACTGGAACTACCGCGGCCACGGCCGTAGCAGCCTGCCCGCCGACCCGAAGCGCATCGAGCTCATCGACCACGCCCACGACCTCGACACGGTCCGGCGCGCCGTCGGCGACCCCGAGGTCGTGCTCGTGGGCCACTCGATGGGCTGCCAGGTCTTGCTCGAAGCCTACCGGCTCCGGCCCGAGAAGGTGCGCGCGCTCGTCCTGATCTGCGGCGCGCCGGGTCGGATCACCCACACGTTCAAGGGCACCGACGTGCTCGCGCAGATGCTGCCGAAGCTCATCGCGCGCGTCGACGCCCACCCCGAGATCGTGCGGGCGCTCTGGGGACGGGTGCCGGCCGAGGCGGCGCTCAGGCTGGCGATGCTGACGGGGGAGATCGATCGGTCGATCCGTCCCGAGGACGTGATGCCGTACCTCAAGCACATGGTCGACATCGACGTGTCCATGTTCCTGCGGATGCTTCGGTCGGCCGGAGATCATTCGGCCTCGGACCTCTTGCCGAAGGTGGCCGTGCCGGCGCTCGTGATCGCGGGGGATCGCGATACCTTCACGCCGCCCCGTTACGCCGAGGAGATGGCCGCCGCGTTGCCGCACGGCGAGCTGCTCATGGTGAACGGCGGCTCCCACGCCGTGCCCATCGAGCGCCCTGATCTCGTGCGCGACCGGATCCAGCGGTTTCTGCGCGAGCGCGTGCTCGCATGATCCCCCCGGACGGCGCGCTCGCGCGGATCGCCGCGGCGGCGCTCGTCCTCGGGGCCTGTGGGCGGGACCCGCCGGATCCGCCGTCCGCGAACGCCGCGTCGTCCGCCGTGACGGTCGCGAGCGCCGCGCCCGCTGCCAGCGCGGCGCCAAAACCGCCGCCGAAAGAGCTCGACGTCGAGGCCGATCCCCTGCGGCGCGAGCTCCTGCACGCCCCGCTCGCCTCGGTCTCCCTCGTCGGCTGGCATCGGCCAGGCCTGTTCCGCGTCACGATCGAACGACAAAACCCGCCCGGACCTGCACCCGCGTTGCTTCAGCTCGCGCTCACGGAAAACCCCATCGCGTATCGGCGGAGCCTCGCGTTCGAGCGGCTCGCGCGGGCCCTCGGCATGCGTGTCGTCCCCGCCGCCGTCTTCCGGCGGATCGGCACCGGCGAGCTCGGAGCCCTCTTCGCGGGCCAGCGCGACCTACGCGACTACCTCGCGCTCCACGCCGCCGTGCAGAACGACGGCACCGTCGACGCCTTGATGTTTGCCCCCGGCCGCGGCGACGGCCCGGGCGCGTGGGCCCTCCCGGCCGGCCATGACGTCACGCTCGACCACTCCCTCGAAGCCGAAACCTGGGCCCGCTGGGCCGCCTCGCCCGACCCGCACCCTGGCGAAAACTCCTCGCTTCTCGCCGACTACATCGAAACCCTCGTCCTCGACTACCTCGCCGGCCACGTCCTTCGCCGCTCGGTCCATTTCGACGACGTCGCCCAGGCGATCCTCCTCACCGACAATGCCGCCGCGTTCCCGTCGAAGGTCGATCCCCGCGCCCTCGACGTCCTGCTCTCGCGCCTCCGCCCCGTCACGCGTTTCCCGCGCGGCCTGCAAAAGGCCCTCCTCGCGCTCGATCGTGACCATGCGCGGGACCTCCTCGCGTCGGGCCCGTTCGAGACCTGGCTCGTCTCGCCGCGCACCCTCGTGGACCTCGACGAACGCCGGAAAAGCCTCCTCACGCTGATCTCGGCCCGCGTCGCCGAACGTGGGGAGGTCGCGGTCCTCGCCTTGTGAGACTTTTTCCAAGGCCCCACACCGTTTCCGTGCTCAGCGCGGCGGATCGCGGTATCGTGGCCGCCCATGGCCGATCTGGGGGGTGATGCGTCGCTCGAAGAGCTGATGGCCGTGATGGCCCACGACCTCAACAACCCCATTGCCGCGCTGATCACGAACCTGAGCTTCCTCGAAAGCTCGCTCGCGCCGGGCACGAGCACGGAGACGGCCGAGGCGCTCGCCGATGCGCAGATGCTCTGCGACGTCTTGCGGCGCCTCGCCGGCAACATCGACCTCATGGCGCGGCGGGGCGGGCCTTCCTCGGGCGCGAACACGGCGAGTGATCTCGTCCTCGTCGGGCGAGAGGCGATCGGGCGGCTCGCCAAGCAAGCTGCGGCGGCCGAGGTCGAACTCGTGCTGGATGCGGGGCTGCGGCAGGGCGATGTGATCGTGCGGTGTGATCGAGGGCTCTGCGCGCGGGCGATCGACAACCTCATCGCGTTCGGGATCGAGCGTGCGGCGCCGCGGACGCGCCTCGTGGTGACGGCGGCGCGGGAGGGGACGGAGGCGCGGGTCGAGGTCCGGTACGCGTCGCGATCGCAGCACCACGTCGATCCGCCGCCCACGGGGGCGCCGCCGGCGCAACGTCGGCGGTACATCCAGGCGGCGTACGGGCGTGGGCTTTCGCTCTACTGCGTCCACCTTGCGGCGACGCTGCTCGGCGGCCGGCTGGACACAACGCACGAGCACGACGGCCGGGCGCGGCTCTGTCTCGTCGCATCTTGCCCGGAAGAACGCTAGGCTCCGTCGCGATGGACGTCGAGACGGTCCGCGGTTGGCTCGAGAGGCTCGATTACGAGGTCAAGGACGAGGGCCCGAAGACGCTGCGTGTCTTCCCCCGGAGGCCTGGCAACGAATCTTTGCCCCCGTACTTCATCCAGTGCAGCGAGCACTGGCTGTTGCTCTCGCTCCTGCCGGTGCTCTCCTCGCGTATCCAGCCCTCGCCGGAGCTGCCGCGGCGCCTGCTCCTCCTCAACCGGGACATGCGCATCGCGAAGTTCGCGCAGGGCGGCCAGGGCGAGGTGGTGCTTTGCGCGGAGCTACCGACCGAATCGCTCGACTTTCCGGAGTTTGCCGACGCGACCGAGCGACTGGTGAAGTATTTCCACCATTACCACGATTACCTCGCGTCGCCGTAGCGGGATTGCCGCTCAGTTCTTTTTCAGCTCGATCAGGCGCGCGTTTCTCGGGGCAAAACAGATTCGATCGGCGTACGGGTCCGGGAGGTTCGCGCGGAGGTGCGCGACGACGGCGTCGCCTTGCGCCTTGCTCTTCACCATGACGCCGAAGTGCTGGGCGCCGCCCTCGGCGTACTCGACGCCGCTGATCTCGGCGAGGGCGGGGAACGTGGCGAGCGCCTCGATGGCCTTCTGGAACGTGGACTCCGCGCCCTCCGGTGGAGGCACCTCGCCGAGGTAGACGAACGGCATCGTGCAATCGTCGAGGCTCGGCTCGCCGTTCGATGCGCGCAGCTTGGCGGGCCCGGCGTACCCGACCCAGAAGATCCCCTCGGCGTCCATTCCCATCGCTTTGAACTTCATGGGATGGGGCAGGTTCGCGACGCGGGTCCAATGGCCCGCGTCGAAGCGGAAGATCCCGCGGCCCGCGAGCGCGTGCAGCTTGCCGGTCGGCGAGACGAAGAGCTTACCGAGCGGCGCTCCGATCGGCGGCAATGCCTCGAACGTCCCGGCCTCGTAATGGATCACGGGGTTTGTCGAGAGCCACAGCTCGTCGCCCTTGCCTGGGATCACGACCGGCACGACACCGGGGGTTTTCGTCAGGGGAGAGAGCTCCACGATGCGCGATTTCCCCCCTTGATCCCAGACCTCCGCGGCCAGCGCCTTCTCCCGGTTGCAGAGCATGCCCACGGTCATGAACGTGCCCGCCTCGGTCGCGCCGATCCAGTTGTAGGGCAGGGCGGGCGGCACGGGCTCTTGTCGGGATTTCGGGACCTCCTCGGGCTTGCAGCCGCCTTTTTCGGCCGTGATCGGCTCGAACTTGCGCGCGGGCCCTCGAAGGGTCGCGAACTGCCGGCCGGTCATGGGATCCTGCGCGGCCACGATCGTGCTCGCGCCGACGCGGGCCGTGCCCTGGATCCAGGCGCCGTGCTCGTCGTCGCCGAAGGTCCGCCGCGTGCCTTTCCCGGTGAGCGGAACAATCGTGGGGCGCCACCCGTAGCCTCGTTTGCCCGAGTAATACACATCGACGCCGTCGGGCCAGTACCCCGTGACGAGCCGGATGTAATTGCCGCCGATGTCGTGGTTGTCGTCCGGGATGTCGCCGATCCACGCGACGCGCTCGCCTTCGATCCGGCCCACGTGCAGGCCCTCGGTCACGATGCTCGCGCCGTCGATGACGTAAAGCTCCGCCGCTTTGCCTTTCGTGGCCTCGAACGGCTCGGGCACGAGCGTCGGCACCTTCGGTTGCGGAGGCTCGGGCGGGGCGGCGGCGATGCTCGCGCTCGCGCTCGCCGTCGGCGCAGTCGTCGGCTTGTCCTCGGGCGGAGGCGGCGATTTGCGACACGCGACGAGCGCGCATCCCAAAAGCCACGACGCGAGGACCTTCTTCATGGTCACTTCTGCGTGATCACGACGCGCCCGTCGTCGCGGTAGGTCACGTTCCCCGATTCCCCGCGACAATCCCAGCACGTCGCCCACGACAAACGTTTGCGCACGTAACCATTGAAGCCGAGCGCAATCGGCCCCTTTTCGTCTTTCAGCACGAGCGTCGAGGCGATGCGGTATCGATCCCCCGGCAATCGATAAAACGCCACGACGAACGAATCCTTCGCGGCGCGGCCCGCGAGCACCACGATCTGCTCGCCGGGCACCGGATTCCAGAGCAAGGGCGACGTCGTCAGCACCGTGTTCGCCGGCGGCGCGCCCGCGTCGCCCCGCGCGAGCACCACGTTCACATCGTCCGGCTCCTTGAAATACGTGATCTCCCGGTCGAGCGTGGAGAGCGCCGGCACCGAGGCGAGCATCTCCGCGAGCTCCTTCGCCGGCAGCTCCACGCGCCGGTAGGTCTGCTCCCATTGCGGCGACGGGATCGTGGCCGCGTTCGGCGCGCCGCGACAGCACCGGAAGCCGAGGTCCTCCGCGCTCGCGCCCGGATCGATCGCGGTCCGATGCGCGCACCGATGATCCGGCCCGACCGCGCTCCCGCGCGCCCCGCGCACGGCCGCCGCGCGTGGCTGCATGTCCTCGATCGGCAAGACCTCGCTCGCCGTCCATTCCCGGTACGCCGCGCCCATCCCGAGCACGCCGAACCCCGACGCGCACGAGGCCGGCTCCTTCGCGCATTTTGCATCCCACGACGCGCTGCCCGCGAACGTCGTCCCCTCGGGCCCCTTGCAGGCACGCTCCCATTCGAGCTCCGTGCAAAGCCGCCCGCCCGCTTGCTCGCAGAGCTCGGCCGCCTTCGCGCGGGACACGCCCGTGAGCGGCGGCTTCGTCGGGTCGTTCGGGTAGAGGTAACGATCGATCGCGTAGGCGCCGAGCTTCACCTCGAGCTCGGCGGGTTCGAGCACGGGATCGCGGCCTTTGTCGCCCGGGGTCGAGCCGGCGACGAGCGTGCCGGCGGGGATGTCCACGCGTTCGCTCTTCGCGGCCTCGGCCTTCGAGGCGCCTGCGTCCGGGTCGGCCTGGTTCTCGGCGGCTTCGAGCACCTTGCCTTTCGGCGAGAGCACGACGGCGGGCCCGCCGTCCGCGCCGCCCGTGGAGCCGCCTCCGCCCGAGGTGCAGCCTGCGAGGGCGGCGAGGGCGCCGAGGAGCGCGAGGAGGGTCTCGTTTCCCGGGATTTTCATGCGGGGACGGCGGTTTATGCCAGACACGGCGCGCCACGGCAAAGCCTCGCGCTATGCTCCCGGCTCTCGTGCTGATGCTCGGCGATCTGCCCCCCTCGTTCCTCTACGGCTTCGCGCTGGTCTTCGGCCTGCTCTGGGGCAGCTTCCTGAACGTCGTGATTTACCGCGTTCCCCGCGGGATGAGCGTCGTCCGCCCCGCCTCGCGTTGCCCCGCGTGTGAGACGCCGATCCGCCCCTGGGACAACATCCCCGTCTTCGGATGGCTGTTTCTCCGCGGCAAAGCGCGCTGCTGCGGCGCTCCCGTCTCGCCGCGTTACCCGCTCGTCGAGGCGATCGGCGGCCTGCTCTCGGTGGCGATCGTGCACGTGATCCTCGCGCCGCTCGATCCCACGACCTCGCTCGCGCGCGCCGGGGCCATCTACATCGCCGCGCTCGCGCTCGCGCTTGGCCTCGTCGCGGCGGCGTTCATCGACCTCGAGCACATGATCCTGCCCGACGAGATCACGCTTGGCGGCGCGGTGCTCGGCCTCGCGACAGCCTCGCTGCGCGACCTCTCGTTCGTGGACTCGCTGATCGGCGCGGCCGTGGGGTTTGCCGTCGTGTGGCTGCCGTTCATCGTGATCTACCCGCGTTTGCGCGGCGGGGTGGGCATGGGGCTCGGCGACGCGAAGCTTCTCATGCTGGCGGGCGCGTGGTTCGGCTGGGGAGGCGCGCTCGTGGTGCTCTGCGCGGGCGCGGTGCAGGGCACGTTCGCGGCGATCGGCGTGCTCGCGGTGCGTGGCAAGATCGAGGAGCCTGAGGCGGTGCGGCTCGAGCGCGAGGAGATCCGGAAGGAGCTTGCGGCGATGACGCCGGAGGAGCGGGCCGAGGCGGAAAAAGAGCTCGCCGAGGATCCGCTCGCGGAGGAGGCGGGCGAGGGGCTCGGTCAGGCGCGTGTCGCGTTCGGGCCGTTTTTGGCGCTCGCGACGCTGGAGTACCTTTTCTTCGGCCGCGCGGCCGTCGAGGCGTTTTTCGGATGGGCCGGGAGCTGATCCTCGTCGCGTTCCTCGGGCTCGTGGGCTGCGGCGGTTCGCCGATCCCGCTGCCCGAGATCGGCCCGCACGTGCGTGAGGCGCCCGTGCTCGTGCCGTACCCGCCGCCGGCCGCGCGCGTGGAGATCGTGCCGCCGCGGCCGGGCAAACAAGAGGTCTGGATCGACGGCGAGTGGACGTGGGAGCGACGGCGCTGGGTGTGGCGTCGTGGTCGCTGGGAAGTGCCGCCGCCGAACAGTTATTGGGCGCCGCCGGTGACGATGCGGCAATCGGATGGATCGCTCGGGTTTTTCGGGGGCGGGTGGCGGACGAAGGGCAGTGGCTTGCCGATTGGCGAGCAGGCGCCGGCTCAACCCGCGCCCGCTGCGCCTGCCTCCGCTCCACCCCCTGCGCCCGCCGCGCCCGTCGCGGGCGGCGCGACGTCGAGCGCCCAGCAATAGAAGCAAAGTTCATCGACGTCCTGCTCGATGAGCGCCGTCAGCGTGGTGCCGCCGCCGTGTCCCGAGCCCCGGAGCGGAAGCAGCAAATAGGGCCCGCCGACTGTGTTTTCCGCCTGAAGCCGTGCGACCATTTTCAAGGGATCGTACGGCGGCGCGATCCGATCGTTGAGGGCCGGGACAAATGCGATCACGGGGTACCGGCGGTCGGCTCGAACGTTGTGATACGGCGAATACCCGGCGAGGTAGGCGCCTTCGACGGGATCGTCGGGCGATCCGTATTCGACGGTCGCCGAGCTCATGAAGCCGAATTTCGGAAATTGCAGCATGTCGAGGGTCGGCGCGCGGCAGAACACGGCGCCGAACGCCTCGGGCGCTTGCATCGCGGTGACGGCGACGAGCACGCCGCCGTTGCTGTTGCCGCGCGACGCGAGCCGGGAGGGCGTCGTGTACCCTGCCGACACGAGGAAACGCGCCGCGGCGATGTAATCGTCGAAGGCGTTTTGCCGCCGCGTTTTGACGGCGGCCTCGTGCCAGGCGCGGCCATATTCGCCGCCGCCTCGCACGTTCGCGAACGCGAGCACGCCGCCGAGCTTCAGCCATGCGGCGGTGACGGCCGAAAAGCGCGGCTGGAGTGAGATGTTGAATCCTCCGTAGCCGCTCAGCCGCACCGGCATGCGCCCGTCGCGCGGCAGATCCTTCCGGTGGATGATGAACATCGACACCCGCGTGCCGTCGGCTGATTCGTACCAGACCTGATCCGTCACGTACGCCGCGGGGTCGAGCCCGACGTCGGGCACGTGGTACGGCGTCAGGCGGTCCGACGCGTAATCGTACCGATAATGGGAGGGCGGCTGCACGTACGACTCGAAGCTCACCCACACCTCGTCGCCCTTCCAGGCGCCGCTGACGCCGCTGACGACGCCTTCCCCGTCATTCCGATTGACCGAGCCGAGCGCCGGCAGCACGAGGTCGCGGAGGTAGGCGCCGTCCTCGGCGTGAATCCGGACGCGATGGGACGCCGCGTGGCAATAGACCGCATAAATCCGGCCGGAGACGCCCGCGACGGTCTGCAGCGTGTCCTCGTTCTCGGGGATCAGCGTCCGCCACTCCGTCGGCGCCGCCAGCGACGCAATACAAGCGCGGCCGCGTGGCGCATCGAGATCGGTATGGATCAGCAGCGAATCCCCGATCACCTGCACCTGGTTGAGCGACCGCATGACGGGCGCCACCGGCAAGAGCGCGTCGTCGGCGAGCCTGAGCAGGTAGACCACGCTCGCGTGCACGTAATCCCATTTGTAAAGCACGGCGAAGCGGCCGCACTCGCTGACCTTGACCGAGCACCAGTATTCCTTGTTGTGCTCGTCCCCGAAGACCCGGCGCGCCGGCGTGTTCGATCCGATCCGGTGCTCGTAAATGGCATTCCAGTGCGCCTCGTCGCCCGCGGGCACCTCGCCCGGGTCGGGACACGCTGAATAAAAGAAGCCGGATCCATCGGGTCGCCAGGCCAGCGACGCATGGCCCGTCCCGCGAGGCCGATCCGGAAGCACACGCCCCGTCTCGACGTCGAGCACGTGAATCACCGCCTCGTGCGTGCTCCCCACGGCCTTCCCGAACGCGACCCGCGTGCCGTCGGGCGAGGGCACCGCGAACACCAGCGCCTCGTCGCTCGCCCACGTATTCGGGTCGAGCACCGTTTCGAGCGGCGCGCCTCGTTCACGCCGCAAGAGGAGCTTCGGCTTCTCGTCGTCTGCGTCGGCCTGCCAGACGAACTCGCGACCGTTCGAGCCCGTACGAATCGGCGGCGAGCGTCGCGCATACCGCGCGGAGCGGGCGACCGCGTCCCTGAGCCAGTCGCGCCCCGGCACCACGCCGAGCACGCCGCGCGTGATGGCCTCTTGCGCGGCGAGGAAGCCTTGGGTCTCCGCGTCGTCGAGCCGTTCGAGCCAGGCGTACGGATCGTCGAAGCGCCTGCCGTGCACGGTGAAGCCGCTTTCCGGATCACGTCGGGTCGGGGGGAATCGCAGCGGTTCGGTAAGCTTTTTCATGCGGGTAGCGCTTCCTTTTCGGGCGGGTGGGGAGGGCGGGGGCGCGGCGATCGGAGGGTAGACGGGAGCTCTTGCCCGTCAGCCTTCTCCGAGCCGCCGGAGATGGGGTCGCCCTCCGGCTTCTTCCACGACGACCCAGGGATCCTTCCGATCGTAGGCCGTGACGCCCCAGATGGGGAATGGGGGGGCTTGGTCGAGGGAGGTGAGGCCGTCGTGGAGGAGGGAGCGGCCGTGGGCGGTGAGCGAGTAGAGCGCCCGCCACATGTGCGGCTGTCCGTGAAGATCGGCGATGAGCGCGGCGGGCTCGTGCGTCGCCCATTGGACGATGCGCTTGAAGTGGATGACGTCTCCGGTGAGGTCGAACCACTGGCGGAATACATCGCCCTTCGCCCCCTCGCGCATGAAAATGCGTGCGGGGGTCCTGGGCGTGTCATCGACCAGATCGAGCATGAGGGTATCGACGGTCGAGAGCGAAAGCCCGCGCTCGCTCAGCCGGGGGAAAAAGCCCGCTTGGTAGGCGCCGAGTTCAAAGAACTCCTTGCGTGATCGTGTCTCGCGGGGGGGGTTTCCGGAGAGGATTGGCGAAGGAGCCGTGAGCTTCTTCCAGAAGAGCGCCTTTTCGCGGACCTCGCGTAGGGAGAGAGAACGCATTGTCTCCCACGCGCGACGCGCCATCGCGGGCTTCAGGCTGACATAACCGATGCCGAACGTGATGGGCGGCTTCCGCTCCTCGTGCTCTCCCACGACGACGAGCGAAAGATCGGGCTCGGTGGGCCTGTGCTGAAGCCGCTGGAAGCAAAGCGCCCAGAGCGCGACCCGGTCGTCCCACGAGGGAGACGTCCAGATGACGACCGGCTCATCCGCGGCGAGCGCATCGAGGGCCCGGCGGTAAGGGACGAGAAACTTCCGGCGATCCGTCCCTCGGTACTCCCAGTAATCCGCGCGCATGCGCATCTGGTCCTGGAGATCCCGAACGCAGGGACCTACGAGCCAGCCGTCGGCGACCACGTTCACAGGGAGGCGCATCCCGCGGCGAACAACACGCGCGACAGCGTCGGAGGTAGCGATGTGGAGGGTCATGGCACGCTCAGAACCCACAAGCCCGGCAATCTGATGATGGGTACGCCCCGCGTTCGCACTCTTTCTGGCAGAACCTGCAGACTGTATCGCTCGTTTTGGGTATCGTGTGCATGCACGGGTGAAAGGGAGCATGCTCGATGCACCACATATATTTGTCGTGGCATGTGATGATGGCTCCGTGCTCGCAATTGTCCTGGCACGCCTTGTACTTCGCATGCGCCGTATCCTGACAAGCCCTCCGCTGTGCGTCGTCCGCGATCTTGGCGCATTCGATGGAGTCGGCATCATACTGCGCCTGACACTTGTCATCACACGGCCCACCCGAGATGATGTTGCACACGGGCTCCTGATCCGGATCCACGCTCTGCGGCTTGAACGGCACCTGCCCATACCCGCCTGCGCCCACCCCGGTTGGGACGATCGGCCCGCCCCCCGCCCCCACCGTCTCGTACAGCTCCTCCCGGGGAAAACACTCCCCGTCCGTGTAGTTGCACGCCATGAAGCACGAGCCCAGGACGGCCGCAATCCCCAGATATCCTCTCGTCTTATTCACTTCGACCTCCATCGAAACACAGGGCCCGCCACGAACATCGCCGCCCAGCCCCCTGGAAGCACGGCACTCTGCCCACCCACCCAATCCACGTTCGCGCTGACCGACACCCCGACGGGACCGGCGAAGTAGACGTTCGCCAGCGCATGCCCACCCGGCGCCAAACCCACGACGCGCCCGCACAACGCCACCCCGCACGCCGGCATCGAGTAGAGCGAGAACGAAGGCCCTATCCGGACCTCGCCATCCTTCCACGCGTACCCGAAGGCAACGGACGTCTGGTTGTACACCCCGACCCCGAGCCTGCCCGTTCCGGGCAGGATGCTGCAAAGATCGTCCACGCCAAACGAGAAACCACTCTCCCGGCGCCACGCGAGCGCCACGTGCGGGCTCACCGCGAAGCGCGGCAGGGTCCCGACGAGGATCCCTCCCAGGCCCACGCCACCGCTGAGCTCGTACGCCTCCGCCGGCGTCGCGAACGCGAGGAGACCGCCGCACGCCAGAGCGAACGCCCGGATGATGAGACGTGGAACGTTCACCCCTCCGCCCCCCCGCAGGTAGGTGTGCCCACCATCGAGAATGTGACCTACCCAATGAACAGCGTGCGATCAAGCGCAAATCGAGCGGTCGCGCCTGCGCGGTGGTGCTTGCGTCGGCGCAAGAGGGGTCCTGGCGAGTGCCGGAAGGTGTTTGCGCCGGCGCAAGAGGGGTCCTGGCGAGTGCCGGAAGGTGCTTGCGTCGGCGCAAGAGGGGTCCTGGCGAGTGCCGGAAGGTGTTTGCGCCGGCGCAAGAGGGGTCCTGGCGAGTGCCGGAAGGTGTTTGCGCCGGCGCAAGAGGGGTCCTGGCGAGCGCCGGAAGGTATTTGCGTCAGCGCAAGAGGGCTCCTGGCGAGCGCCGGAAGGTATTTGCGTCAGCGCAAGAGAGGTCCTGGCGAGCGCCGGAAGGTGTTTGCGTCAGCGCAAGACACGCCATGCAGATGGCCTACCGGCCGTTGCGCCAGCGCAAGGCACTCCCCACACGCTGGACGAGGCGCCTCGCGCCACACCCACGCACCACCGCCATCATCCATCCTCTCGCCGCCGTCCCACCCTGTGCGGCAAGAACCAATCCGACCGATACCGCTCCATCGCCGTCCGCACGAGCCGCTCCACCAGCCCCTCGAACGTCATCCCCGCGGCATACGCCGATTTCGTGAAGCACGAAATGTAATCGAGCTCCGGGTAAATCCCCGGCAGCGGGTTGACCTCCAGCACGTACGGTTTTCCCGCGCCGTCGAGCCGCAAATCCACCCGCGCCCAGTCGCGGATCCCGAGCGCCTCGCACGTGCCGATCGCGAGAGACTCGATTTCACGCTGGAGCCCGCTGTCGACCTGCGCCGGGCAGAGCATGTGCTTCGTGCTGTGCCACGTGAACTTCGCGTCGTAGCCGTACACGCGCCGCGGGCTCCGCGGAATGGCGGTGAAATCGATCTCCACGAGCGGCAGCACCTCGAACGATCCCCGATTGCCGATCACCGCGGCCGTGAACTCCCTGCCCGGCAAGAATTCCTCGACGAGCAATGGCTGGCGATATCGATCGAGGTACGTGCTCACGATCCCCGCGAGCGCCGCGTCGTCGTCGACCACGTTCGCATCGTAAATCCCTTTGCCCGCCCCTTCCGCCACGGGCTTCGCGATCACCGGAAAAGCAAGGCCGAGCGCGCGATCGAGCGGGCGATGAATCACCGCCGCGCGCGGCGTCGGAATGCCCGCGCGGTCGAGGATACATTTCGTGTACCACTTGTCGTGCGTGATTCCGAGCGTCACCGGATCGCTGCCCACGTACGGCCATTGCAGCCATTCGAAGAGGGCAGGGGCCTGGGCTTCACGGCCGGTGCCGTAGATCCCCTCGGAGAGGTTGAAGATCAGATCGGGCCGGCGCTCCGCGGCGATCTCCTTCGGCGAGAGGGTCGTGGTGTCCCACACGCGTACGCTGCCGAGCCGTTCGAGCGACCGAACGACCGCGTCCCGAAGCTCCGGGCTGTCGAGCTCGGCCAGATCCTCGTCCCCGAGGTGCGAGGTGTCCTTCGGGGTGAGCGAGATGCAGAGGGCGAGGTCCATGAAGGTCCCGCACTCCTATCATCACGCGCCTCGCTCCTGCTCGTCCGCATCCTGCGCTATCTTCCGCGCCGTGAACCGGAAGGCCTTCGAGAAGAACCCTCGCCTCCTCCTCCTCGCGCTGCCGCTCGTCCTCGCGCTCCTCGCCGGCTGCAAGCGTGGCGTCGAGTGCACGACCGAGATCACCGCCGGCGCGGGGACGTTCAAGGGCACGGCCCACGGCGAGGGCGAGAAGGGCCCGGTCATGAAGGCCGCGCTCCGCAACGCCTGCCAGAAGATGTGCGTCGACACGAAGTCCCCCATGCTCGACGCGTGCATCACGCGCTGCACCGTCGACGTGGGCGCGACGAAGATCGGCGCGCGCAGCTCGTGCAACGACTGAAGCAGAGGCTCCCATGATGCTCGCCTGGTCCTTCTCCGCGCGCACGCTCGAAGAGATCGAGCGCCTCCTCCGCGCCCTCGGCAAACACCGCTACGTCCGCGAGGTCGATCATCGCATCCACTGGACCGTTGATCGCGCCCTCGCCGATCTCCCCGCCTTCGCCCCGCACGCCCAGGCCTTCGCCGCGCGTCGCAGCCGCGAGAAGGGGCTCGAGATCGCCTCGCGTGATCCCTCGCTCTGGCGCTCGGCCACGGCGGACGAGATCTGCGCCGTCTTCCGCGCCTTCTGGACGCCGGGCGAGGACGCCGAGCGCTACAAACAAGCCCTGCGCGCCGTGCTCGCCGAGACGGGCCTGCCCCCCGCGACACACGAGCCCTTCGACGCCTCCGCGGACGAGCCCCCGCACCCCGAGCTCATCCTGCTCGACTGGGAGCTCTTTCCCGTCGACGAGCTCGACGCCGATCGGCATCGCGGCGCGCTCGAAGCGATGGAAGAAGCGGGCGAGGAGGTCGACGCCTCCGCGCCCGTCTTCCAGGAAGGCCCGATCCTCGCCGCGCCGGAGCTCCTCGACGGCGCCCCGGGCGGCGAGCTTCGAGACGATTTTTTCGTGTGGTCCGACGGACCCTACAGCTACTCGGATTACGTGTTTCGCGGCGCCGCGAAGGTCGCAAAACTCGCCGAGCCGCCGGTCGGGTATAACGACATCGACTAGGTCGCTACGGTCCGATCATAGGCCTTGATCGGCCCGGTTCGCCCGGGAGCGTCACGCCTGGCAGGTCCGCCTTGTGGACGCCCTCCTGGACCGGCGACTCCGTCGCGCTGATCGGCACGGTCTCGCTCACCCGCCCCGAGCGCATCGCGCGCACCGCGCCGAAGAAGGCGACGACGAACAGCACACCCGCGAGGATCGCGAGCCTGCCCGCCACCGAGGGGATGATCGCCCCGAGCCCGATCATCACCGCGATGATCGCCAGCACGGCCGCCGCGGCCCCGGAGATGAAGGCCACGAGGCCCCACACCACACGCGGCACCATCTCGCTCACGGCGCGCTGCGCTTCGAGTTTCCCGAGCGCGATGCCGTCCCGCACGAGCTCCGTCGCCACGTCGATCGTGTCCCGCGCGACGGCCGCGATCGCCTCTCCGGTCGACATCCCCACGCCGGCCGGCGGCCGCGCGATCGGCGGCAGCTCACGCTCCGTGATGCCGGGCGGCATCCTCGAAGGGCCGCGCACGAGCGCGTGCCCGTTTCCGTTCGATGGTCGCTCCTGCTTCATCGCTCGCCCTCCTTCACAGCGGGCGCCAAGCGAGGCGCCGACGCCGACGCACCACGGCCGACACGATCCCGAGGAGCAAGAGCCCTCCGATCGTGACCGCGGCGCGCACGATGTTCTTGCGCATCGAGCCGGCGCTCGATTTCAGCATCGACGAGACACGACTGAGATCCGCGACGAGGCGCTCCTTCGCCAGCTCCAGCCTGTGCTCGAGCGCTCGTCGCTGTTCGTCCACGGGGATCATCGTCGTACCCCTCGCCCTCAAATCCTGGTCGCTGACACGGTTCACGCCCGGCGAACGTGCAAGCCGCGTTCCCTACCTGTGCGGCGCGTGTGCGCAGCGAGCGGCCGCGGCCACAGGCGAACTTTGGGGTTTCGTTCCCTCGCCCGACGTGCCAAATCGGCCGGCGAGTAGGCATCCTCATGAAGATTCCGCGCCACATCTTCCGCGAGTACGACATCCGCGGCGTCGCCGAGCGCGACCTCTCTGACGACCTCGCCCGCGAGCTCGGCCGCGCCTTTGCGTTCGTTCTTCGCAAGGACGTGGAGACCCCGCGCGTCGCCGTCGCGCGTGACGGACGCCTGTCGAGTGATCGCCTCTTCGCGGCGCTCACCGAGGGCCTGCTCGCGGGCGGCGCCGACGTGATCTACGTCGGCGTGGGACCAACGCCGATGCTCTACTTCGCCGCGCATCACCTGGAGACGCACGGCGCGGTGATGATCACCGCGAGCCACAATCCCGCGCCCGACAACGGCTTCAAAATGATGCGCGGCAAGGGCTCGTTCTACGGCAAAGACATCCAGGCCCTCGCCGACCTCATCGAGCAAGAAGCCGCGCTCGCCGCGCCGCCCGCCGCGCGCGGCGAGCTCAGCGAGACCAGCGTCCAGGATGCGTACATCACGTCCGTCCGCCGATCGAGCCGCCTCGCCCGCACCGACGTTCGTTTCGTCGTCGACGCTGGCAACGGCGCGGCCGGGCCGCTCGGCGTCGCGACGCTCTCCGCGCTCGGCCTCTCGCCCGAGGCGCTCTATTGCGACATCGACGGCCGCTTCCCGAACCATCACCCCGACCCCACGGTCCCTGCGAACCTCGCCGCGCTGCGCGAGCGCGTGCTCGCCACGGGCGCCACGCTCGGCGTCGCGTGGGACGGCGACGGCGATCGCATCGGCGCGATCGACGAGACGGGCGAGGTCGTCTGGGGGGACAAACTGCTCCTGCTCTACGCCCGCGCCCTGCTCCGCGAACATCCCGGCGCCACGATCCTCGGCGAGGTGAAGTGCTCCGAGACGCTCTACGCCGACATCACGAAGCACGGCGGACGGCCGATCGTGTGGAAGACGGGGCACTCGCTGATCAAGACGAAGATGAAGGAAGAACACGCGCTCCTCGCAGGCGAGATGAGCGGCCACATGTTCTTCGCGGACCGCTGGCCGGGCTTCGACGACGCGATCTACGCGACGGTGCGCCTCGTGGAGATCGTCGCCTCCGAGGGCAAGACGCTGCGCGAGCTGCTCGCCGACGTGCCGTCGACGTTCGCCACGCCGGAGATCCGCGTGGATTGCCCGGACGCGGTCAAGTTCGACGTCGTCGCGGCCGTCGTCGCGCACTACCGCGGCAAGCGGCCCGTGCTCGACATCGACGGCGGGCGCTTCGATTTCGGCGAGGGCGCGTGGGGCCTCTGCCGCGCGTCGAACACGCAGCCCGTGCTCGTGCTGCGCTTCGAGGCGGCCACGCCCGAGCGGCGCGACGAGATCCGGGCGGAGGTCGAGGGCGTGGTCGCAGACGCGATCCGCCGCGCGACCGAGGCAGGCGGCTGCCCGTGACGGCGACGCGCGCCGAGGCACCGGGCGAGACGTGGACGATCCGTCGCGTGCTCGCATGGGCGGTGGACGACCTCAAGAAGCGAGGTTTTTCCTCGGCGCGCCTCGATGCCGAGCTCTTACTCTGCCACGTCCTTCGCACCGACCGCATCAAGCTCATCGTCGACGCCGAGCGCCCACTCGACAAGGCCGAGCTCGGCAAGTACCGCGAGCTCTACCAGCGCCGCCGCGCCGGTGAGCCGATCGCGTACCTGCTCGGCGTACGCGAGTTCTACGGCAGGCCTTTCCGCGTCGATCGGCGTGTCCTCATCCCGCGCCCCGACACCGAGACGCTCGTCGAGGTTGCGCTCGCGCGCACGAGGCACATCGACCTCTCGGCGCGCGTCCTCGACCTCTGCACGGGCTCCGGCTGCGTCGCGATCTCGCTCGCGCGTGAGCGTCCGACCACGTGTGTCCTCGGGCTCGACCTTTCGCCGGATGCGGTTACCGTCGCGCGGGAGAACGTCGTGCGCCTCGGCGCCACGAACTGTGCGATCGGCGTCTCGGACCTTTTCTCCGCGCTCGAAGGCCGCGGCGCCGTCTTCGACCTCATCACGGCGAACCCGCCGTACATCCCGGAGGCCGAGATCGACACGCTCGCGGTGGACATCCGCGGCTTCGAGCCGCACCTCGCGCTCTCGGGCGGGGCGGACGGGCTCGTGCTGCTCCGGCGCATCGCCGCGGAGGCGCCGCGGTACCTCGCTCCGGGCGGCGTGATCGCGGTCGAGGTGATGTCCGGCCAGGCGCCCGACGTGAGCGAGCTTTTTGCCGCGCAGGGTTTCACGGAGATCGAAATCCAAAAAGACCTCGGCGGGCACGATCGAATCGTATCCGGAGTTTTTCGACCATGAGGGCGCCCGGGGGTCGCGCGTCGGGGGATTCGCCCTTGGATGGCGAGGCGTTGCGCATGATCCGCCAGCGCTCCCTCTTCATGGCGCGGCGGCTCGGCTATCCGGTCGACGTGAGCTTGCCGCTGATCACGGACCGCGGAGTTTTACGGGACAAGGACGAGGTCGTCGATCGCATGCTCGCGCTCGACGCGGTGATCGCCTGCGCCTCCGGGATGCCGCCCGAGATCGCATTGGAGTGGGTGTCCGAGATCGGCATCACGGGCTCGCTCTCGCCCTCGGAGGCGCGTGTCCTCGAAGGTCGCGCGGAGGAAGTGCCTGCGGGCCTGCTCGACCGCATGGAGGCGCTCTGGGCGCTCGGCTGGTCGGCCTCGCTCTTCCGGGCCCTCGATTTTTCGCGCATCTGCGGCCCCGAGCTCGGGATGATCTTCGGCGAGCTCGACGACGCCCGCGACGTGCGCGCCTTGCGCAAGCGCAGCCGATTGCGCCGCCACGAGGAGGTCCTCGCCGCCTGCGACCTCGCCCGCTGCTTGCACCGCGGAATCGAGATCGCCGCGCGGAAACGAATGAGCTTGCCGGGTAAGGTTCAGCCGAACGTCATTCTGGAGCGGAGGAAGGCGCTCGAATGGTTGCTCGGCGAAGAGGAGTGGGATGAGGTGTTCGTCGGGGTTTGAGCCCGCCGGCGCGCTTCACTTCTGCCGCGGATAAAACGCCGTCCGCCACCCGAGCACGAAGGCCCCGCCGCGGATCGAATTGCCGTACATGTAATCGTACGCGAGATACGGCCCCATCCCGACCTTCGACCCGAACCGGAACCCCTCGAAAAACACCCCGGCCCCGAGCGCCGAGGTCAAACCTCCGTCGACGAGCAACGTGTCCTGGTCGTCGGCCGGCGTCACGATCGCCGTCCCCACGCCCGTCTCCACCATCAGCCCGAGGTCGCGCAGTGCTCCGCCGAGCGAGTAGAGCGGAAAGATCTCCGTGTGAAACCCGACCATCCCGCTGAACATGACCTTGTCGCCCGCGTCGATCCCGAGCGACCCGAACGTCAGGCCGAACGTCAAGAAATCCCGCAAGGCCACGCCCACCCACGCACGCGCGCCGAAGCCCGCGCCGATCCCCGTGTCCGTGTAGTAGCGGAGCAGGCCGATCTTCGTCGGATCGTTCGGGAACCCCGCCGTGCTGCCGAGCGACGCGCCGATCGCGAGACCAAACGTAAAACTGCTTCGCCGCTCCGGCGTCACCACGCGTAACGTCGGGTCGTTCGGATCTTCGAGGCCGCTCGTTCCGAGCGTCCGCACGCCGGCCTCTTCCTTCTTTGCCTCGGCCGCCGCCTCCGTCGTGCTCCGGCCGCCGCGCGGGCCTTGTTGCGCGCTCGAAGGCGAGGTCCACGACGTGATCGCCGCGGTGAGGGCGATGGACAGAGCGGCCACTTTTTTCGGGGAAACAACCTTCGCCATGCGGAGCCCTTCCCTTATACGATACGGCCGATGTCCCGCATCGCGATCGTCTTCCCTCCGATCCGCGTCTCGCGCGACTTCATCGACTACCCGTACTTCGCCGACCTCGGCGCCCTCCAGGCCGCCGCCGTCTTGCGCGCGTCGGGCTTCGAGGTCGACCTCGTCGACGCGCTCGCGATGGAGGGCGCGACGCTCGCGAGCCACGACGATGACCCGGGCTACGTGCAGCTCGGCGCGCCGCTCGACAAGGTCCTCGCGCGTGTCTCCGACGAGAGCGACGCCGTCCTCGTCGCGTACACGCCGTTTCACAGGCCGCCCTCGCGCGACGATCTGCTTGGGAAGCTCCTCGCTGGTCTCGCCGCGCATCGTCCGGATCGTCCCCTTGTCTTGGCAGACCTCTACCAGAGCGGCCAGCACGTCGTCGACGTCCCGTCGAGCGAGATCCTCGCCGCCTATCCGGAGGTCTCCGCCCTGATCCGCTACGAGGCCGAAGGCGTGCTCGCACGGGTTTTTTCCGATCTCGTACGACAAGGCCGGCCGAAAGAACCGTTCGCCCTGGTCCCCGAGGAGCCGCCGCGCCTCGACGACCTGCCCTTGCCCGCGTGGGACCTCGTCGATCTGCCGGCCTACTTCGCCTTCCACGAGGCCACGATCCGCGGCCTCGGCCGGCCTCACTGGGCCTTCCCGATCGACGGGAGGAGCGCGCCGATCCTCACGAGCCGCGGCTGCCCCTACCGCTGCGTGCACTGCTCCTCGAACCCCACGGCCCGCAAGGATGGCGAGCTCGTCCGGCCGAAGACCCAGCGCCGCTACGGCCCCGCCTACCTCGACCGCCTCCTGGGCGACCTCGCCGCGCGCGGCGTGCGTCGCGTCCACCTGCTCGACGAGCTCGTGAACGTGAACGAGCGGCACTTCGACGTGGTGCTCGATCTCCTCGAAAAGCACGATCTACGCTTCGAGATCCCGAACGGCGTGCGTGCCGACTACGTCCTTCCGCGCCACGTCGAGGCCATGAAGGGCCGCATGACCACGCTCAGCGTGAGCGCGGAGAGCGGCGTGCAGCGCGTCGTCGACGAGGTCGTGGACAAGCAGCTCGACCTCGGCGCCATCAAGGAAGCGGCGAAGCGCGCGCACGAGGTCTCGCTCCCGATGCTCGTGCACTTCATGATCGGTTTGCCCGGCGAGACGAAGCGCGACATCAACGGCACGCTCGCCTTCGCGCTCGACCTCTTCGAGGAGACGGGCGCGTTTCCAAGCGTGCAGTTCGCCACGCCGCTGCCCGGCACGCGCCTCGGCGCCGAGGCCAAGAAGAAGGGTCGCGCGCTGCCCGTCGTGAACGACTGGGGCCCGCGTTTCCAGCAAACGCCCACGATCGAGACCGACGCCTTCACCGCGGAGGACCTCCGCCGCTTCAAGTGGACGTTCGATCAACGCATCGGCGCCTCGCAGGGGCCGAAGAAGGTGATCATGAACGTCACCTACAAGTGCAACAACCGCTGCACGTTCTGCGCGACCGGCACGCGCACGCAGTTCGACGGCGACGTCGATCGGCAACGCGAGCTGCTCGTGAAGTACCGAAAGCTCGGCGTCACGCTGCTCGACTTCGACGGCGGCGAGCCCACGCTCAATCCGAACCTCGTCCGCCTCGTGCAGTTCGCCCGCCGCATCGGCTACGAGCGCGTCAACGTCACCACGAACGCACGCATGTCGAGCTACGAGGAGTTCGCGAAGAAGCTCGTCCACTCCGGCGTCACCTCGATCCTCACGAGCATCCACGGCCCCGACGCGCAGACGCACGCGCAGAACGTGGGCGTCGCCGAGGCCTTCGATCAGACCATCGCGGGCGTGAAAAACTTCGTCCGCCTTGCGCCGCCCGGCGTCGAGCTCGGCGCGAACATCACGATCACGAAGTCGAACCACAAGAAGCTGCACGACGTCGCCGCGCTCGTCTTCGATCTCGGCCTGCGCTGGTTCAACATCCAGTTCCTCACGCCCTTCGGCCGCGCGACGAGCTCGGTCTGTCCGGACACGAGCGTCGCGGCGAAGGAGACGATGCGCGTCATCGACGACTTCCGCGATCGCATGAAGATCCAGGTCATCAATCTGCCCTTTTGCTTCATGCCCGGCTACGAAGAGTTCCTCCTCGGCGACATGCTCAAGCTCGAGCGACACATGCTCTTCGTGAACAACGAGGAGGTGAACCTCTTCGAGTACCTGCGCGAGCGGCGCGTGAAAAAGCCCGTCTGCGCGACGTGCCCGCACGAGGTCTTCTGCGGCGGTTTTTACGAGCTCGAGGACGTCCCCGAGCCGACGTGGCTCATCCAGCCCGAGGATCTCGTCCGTCCGATCGCAGCGGATGTTCCGCGACCGTTCGCGCGCCACTGAGGAGCCCCTTCGCGACCACGGCCGCGACGAGCACCACGATGCCGAGGACCTTGAGCGGCCAGTCGAGGTAGAGCACCCAGCCGTCGTGCTCCAGGCTCACGAGCGCGAGCGAGAGCCCCACGAGCCCCGCCACGACCTCCGTCACCCGGCTCCGCGTGGTCTCCTCGCCCGTCTTCTTCGGCGTGTGCGAGAGCGCGTGCAGGAGCAGCCCCGCCACCGCGGCGATGAGCCACGGCCGGATCGAGGTGATCCGCGCCTCGCCCACGAGGTCGAGCGAGAGCGCGCCGCCCACGGTCGAGAGCGCGCAGCCGGCGAGCGTGAGCGCCGCGATGACCTTGCTCTTCGGCCCTGACACGTGGTCGAGCGCCTGGATCGCAACCACCATCGCGAGCGGCACCGTGTGCCCCGCGATCGCGAGCACGATCGTCGGGTGAAGCTCGGCCGCGCGCGCGAGCGACGCGACGGCCGTCCCCTCGCCGGCCTGGTGCAGCAGCACCGCGACGTACCCCATCACGAGCGTGGGACCGTCCGCGTGCGCGTGCGCATTCCGTTGCGGCACGAGCCGTTCGATCAGGAACGGCACGAGGAAGCCGGCCGCCGCGGCCGCGAGGGCCAACCAACCGGCATCGGCGATCGCCTCGGGCAAGAGGTGCAGGAGCGCGATCGCGGCCGAGCCGACCATCGCGAACGTCCCGAGGCCGGGCATGACGCGTTGCCCGTGGTCGCGCCAGATCGCGGCGATCCCGCCGAGCAGGACGGCGAGCGCGAGGACGGCGAGCCCGGCGGGGAGGGACACGGCGCGCGTCGTAGCATGAATTCGGGCCGGTCCGGTCGAGAGCCTTCTTCCCTCGCGGTGTGTCCCGGACAAGTGTACTGTCGGGCCCGTTCGTCGAGGGAGCGCCAAGCGGCGCGAGGGAGGATGGATGAACCCTGCAGAACGCGGTCTTTTGTCAGTGCTCGGGGGCGTCGCCACCGGGGTGCACGTCCTGGTGGCCATCGCGGTGCTCGTGCTGGGGCTCGTCCTCGTGCGGCCGGTGAACCAGAACGCGGGTTTGATCTTCGCGGGTGCTGGCGGCGTGCGGCTCTTCGGCCTCGGGCTTGATCTCATCCTCGACGCGATGACGGTGACGCCCGACGCGATCATGACCATGCACGCCATCGGCACCGTGATCTGGCTCGGTACGGGCACGGTCTTCTTCGGCGGGATCGCGTTCGGGTCGTACAAGCTCGCGGAAACGCGGCAGCAGAAGGGCGGTGGGGCATGGGCGGGATGAGCGGACTCGGGATGAGCCTGCTCGGCCTCGCGAGCGCGGGCGTGCTCACGCTGCTCGGGGTCGCCCTCGTCGTCGTGGGGCTCGGCACCGTGAAGAAGGTGCATGACCTCGCGGGGTTTTGCCTCGCGGGCGCGGGGGGGCTCATGACGGTCGCCTCGGTCTTGCGTCAGCTCATGAGTTTTGCGCTGAGCTTCGCGGGCATGGGGTTCGGGACGCTCTTCACGCTCTCGCAGATCCTCACGATGGGCATGCACATCCTCGCGGCCGTGCTCCTGCCGGTCTCGATCTTCCTGCTCGCGAACGCGGTGAAGCAGGGGGCCGGGCAGGTCCAGGCGCAGGGACCGCGCATCCACTACTGATCTCCGGCCGCGCCTGCCTGCACGGCCTTCACCCTCGACGCTCCGCAACTCGCGCCCGGCTCCGGCATCCGAAGGGCATGGGCAGTGAGACCTACCACGAGCCGTACGACGTCTTGTCGCCAGCGGCTCGCGACATGCACCGAGCGCTCTGGTCCCTCATCGAGGAGCTCGAGGCCATCGATTGGTACGCGCAACGCGCCGAGGTCACGAACGACGCGGAGCTTCGGGCCGTCCTCCTGCACAACCGTGCCGAGGAGATCGAGCACGCGATGATGAACCTCGAATGGATCCGCCGGCAGGATTCGTTATTTGACAAGAATATCCGCACCTATTTGTTGAAGGACGTCCCGATCACCGAGATCGAGGAGCGCGAGGAAGGAAAAGAAGGGGGCGGAGGCGAAAGCGAAGGCGCGGGTGCATCGCTGCCCGAGCGAGGTGGCTCGGGTCGTGGGCTCGGCATTGGCAGCTTGAGGGGGAGGTGAATCGTGGCCCTGGATCTGCTTCGTCGTGACCTCGCTCCGGTCCTGCCCGAGGCGCTCGCGCTCATCGACGCGGAGGCGCGGCGCGTGCTCCAGTTGAGCCTCGCGGCGCGCAAGCTCGTCGATTTCCGCGGGCCGTTCGGCTGGGGGTACGCCTCGGTCAATACGGGCCGACTCCGTCCGCTCGGCGAGGGCCCCGTGCCCGGCGTCTCCATTGGCCAGCGCCAGTCGCAGCCGCTCCTCGAGGTGCGCACGCCCATCGTGTTCGACCTCGCGGACCTCGACGCTGCGTCGCGCGGCGCGATCGACCTCGACCTGTCTCCGGTGGTGGAGGCGGCCGAGCGGATTGCGCGGGTCGAGGACGGCGCCATTTTTCATGGTTATGCCGAGGGCGACATTCACGGCATCGTGCAGAAGAGCCCGCACGCGCCCGTGCGTATTCCGACGGTCACGGCGTTCCCGGCCGCGGTCGTGCAGGCGAAGGAGGTTCTCCGATCGGCCGGCGTCACGGGTCCGTACGTGCTCGTGGCGGGCTCGCGTGAATACGACGAGCTCGCGGCGGGCTCGGACGACGGGTATCCGATCTTGAAGCGTATCGAGCGGCAGATCATCGATCACCCCGTCGTGTGGGCGCCTGCGCTCTCCGGCGCGGTGCTGCTCTCCGTGCGCGGCGGCGATTTCGAGCTCACGGTCGGGCAGGACCTCTCGATCGGATACGCGTACCACGAAAAACAGAAGGTCGAGCTCTTCCTGACCGAGTCGTTCACGTTCCGCGTCCTCGAGCCGCAGGCGGCCGTCGTCCTGCGCCGCGGCTAGAACATCGATCGGTTTGACAACCGCTCGATGCTCTAGCCTTCTTTCGTCCCGAGGGGGACGCCTCGCGTCCCCCTCTCGTCCGGGCAAAGCCCGTCCGATTCACCCCCCGAGGCGATCTCGCTTCGCGATCTCGCAGAGCGCCGAACCGTTCGGCGCTCTAGATCCCGCCTTCCGTTCGTCCTCGCCCTCGTGTACGGTGCCCTGCCGCCCGAACGGCAGGACCACCGGCCTCATGAAAAACCCCTCCCTGCGCGCGTTTGCCGCGCTCGTCCTCGCCTTGCCCCTCGTCGCCCTCGGCTGCTCGAAGGAAGCGAAGGCCAAGGGCACGCTCGAAAAGTACGAGGCGGTGTTCCGGGTATGCAAGGAGGAGACGGAGAAGGCGAAGCTTTCGCCCGGGGAGCATCGTTGCTCGCTCGTGGCGAGCATCGCCGTCGATCTCGGCCTCGAAGAGTCGGGGCTCGAGGAGCCGAAGCGGCGCGAGTTGCTCTCGGCCTGGCTCGAAAAAAAGGGGTTCGGGGCCCATTACCTGCCGCCGGAAAAGCGGCCCAAGGAAGAGCGCTGAAGGCGCGAGAAAGGTTTGTCATGTCCGAGGAAGGGATCGACGATCCGCGGAGCGTCCTGTCGCTCGCCGCGAACGAGCTCGGCGCGGGGCAATTCGAGGCTGCGCTCGCGCGTGTGAAAGCGCTCCAGCCGTCGCTTTCGGCCACGCCCGACCTGCTCGCGCCGTCGCGCGCGCTCGAAGCGCGGGCCCTCGCGAGCCTCGGGCGCGGGGAGGAGGCGCTCGCGGTGCTCGATCAAGGGCAGAAGGACGCCGAGGCGGCGAACCTGCCCGCGCACGTCGAGGGCCTCGGGCGGCTGCGGGCCGGGCTCGCGCAGGCGTTCGAGATGGAGCAGCTCGCGGCGATGTCGGCCGAGGATCTGGAACGACAAACCGACGATCCGGCCCAGCGCGCCGTGCTTTATTCGAACAAGATCGTGGCGTCGCTCGCCGTGGGCGACATCGAAGGCGCGCGCGAGCTCCTGCCGCGCGCCCGCGTGGCCGCCGAGCAGGCCGAGGATCCGGCCGCGCTCCTGCCCGTCCTGCTGGCGACGACGCAGCTCTGCGTGGCGACAGACGACGTGAAAACGGCGAAACGCGCGCTCGAAGCGGCCCGCAAGGTCGCCGAGGCGCACGAGCCGGACGTGATCCCGATGATCGATGAAATGGCGGGGTATCTCTTGCAGGACCCCGAAGCCTGATTCCCATCTCCCTCTCCCGCAGCGCGGGAGAGGGGCAGGGATGAGGGTTTTCCTATTTCGGCTCCACCACCATCGCGCTCCCGCCATTGCGGCGCACCGGCTCCGCGACGGCGGTCATCGTGCCATCGTCGTTCAAACGAATCGCCGTCGCCGCGCCGATGAGGCCCGCATCCGAAAACGCGTGGCCCTTGGCCTCTAGCGCCGTCGCCTCGGGCGAGCTCATGAACAGCGGCTCGGCGTTGCTCGTGGCGTTCGGCGCGTTTCGTTGCGACACGCGCGGCGCGGCCAGCGCCTCGTCGATCGGCATCTTGAAATCGAGGTGGTTCACGAGGATCTGCATCACCGTCGTGATGATCGTCGCGCCGCCGGGCGAGCCGATCGCGAGCACGGGCGCGCCGTTCGAGAGCACGATCGTCGGGCTCATGCTGCTGCGTGGCCGCTTGCCTGGCTCGAGCACGTTCGGGTGCGGCGTGTCCGGCGTGGCCGGGATGTTGAAATCGGTGAGCTCGTTGTTCAGCAAGAACCCGCGCCCCGGCACGACCATGCCATTGCCACCCTCGTATTCGATCGTGCAGGTGTACGAAACCCAGTTCCCGAACGAATCCGCCACCGTGATGTGCGTGGTCTCCGGATCGAGATCGGCGGGCGACTCCCCGGCATGAACCCAGGCCGGCGGCTTTGCTTTCGCGCCGCTCGGATCCACCTGGTGCGCGAACGGATTGCCCGCGGGCTTGGCCTCGGTGGAGGCCGTCGTCGCATCGATGAGCGCCCGCCGCTCGGCCGTGTATGCAGCGGAAAGCATTCCTTCCACGGGCACGTTCACGTACTCGGGATCGCCCATGAAGGTATTTCGATCCGCATACGTGAGACGGGAGGCTTCGAGCCACAAATGCAAAAAATCCGCTTTGCTCACCGAGGCCGGATCGAATCCTTCGAGCAGGTTCAGCGTCATGCCCGCGGTGAGCCCGCCGCTCGAAGGCAATCCGACCCCGAGGATCGTGAGCCCGCGATAGGTCGTTTGCACGGCGGGGCGCACGCGCGCCTCGTACGCCGAGAGGTCCGACAGGGCCATGAAGCCCGGCCGAGAGACGATCGTCGCGTCGGCCGTGAACGGCGGGTTCGTCACGGTCGAGACGATGTCCTTGCCGATGTCGCCGTCGTAAAACACGGCCGGGCCGTTCTTCGCGATGAGCTCGTACGTCGCGGCGAGGTCCGGGTTCGTGAAGATCGAGCCGACCGGGAAGGGATCGCCGGCCGCGTTCAAGAAGAGCGCGCGTGTGCTCTGGATCTGCCGGAATCGATCGATGTTGCGTGTCGTCTGATCGAAGAACGTCGCGTCGACGTCGAACCCCTTCTTGGCCACGAAAATGGCGAGCTTCAGCGCGTCGGCGAGCGGGAGTTTTCCATAACGACGCAGCGCCTCGTCCCAGCCGCGCAGCGTGCCCGGCACGCCGACCGAGAGGCCGCTCGTGAGCAGATCGTTGAATACAATGGGCGCGCCGTTCTCGTAATACGCCGTGTGCTTCATTCCTTGCGGCGTCGTCTCGCGGTGGTCGATCACCACGGCCTGCTTCTTGTCGGCGAGCCATACGAGCATGAACCCACCGCCGCCGATGCCGCACGAAAATGGATCGGTCACGCCGAGCGTCGCGGCTGCGGCGACGGCCGCGTCGATCGCATTGCCGCCGGCCTTGAGCGCCTCGATCGCGGCCCACGTCCCGCGGTGGTCCACCGTGGCCGCGGCGCCGCCCTTCCCGGCGGCGGTCGGCACGAACATCGTGGGCGGCACCGGATCGGGCGGCGGCTCGGCGTCGGTCCCCCCGTCCATCGGTTCGGGCCCGGCGTCGTTTCCGCCGCCACCCGCGTCCGGATTCGTGGTGGGAGGGGTCGGCTGCGAATCGAGCGAGCAGCCGAGGAGCGTGGCCGCAAGAAGAAGAGCGAGATTCGTGTGACGCATGGCGTCGAGGAGAACACGGCCACGAGGGCGAATCCATCGGGAAATGACGAATTCGCGGACCGTCCCGAACGCGGCGTTCGGTTAGCCTCCTTCGGAGAGCCGCCTCGCCAGCCGCACGTGGAGCGCGTGCCCTGCCTTGAACGCGAGGTAATGCGCTCGCGGCAGCGGATCCAGGAGCGAAAGATCTCCCACGAAATCCAGCAGCTTGTGGCGCGCGGGCTCATCCGGAAAGCGCAGCGGCCCGTTCAGCCATTTCTCCTCGTCGCAGACGATGGCCGTATCGAGGCTCGCCCCCGCGAGCAGGCCCCGCGCCCGCATCGCCTCGACGTCGGAAACCACCCCGAACGTCCGCGCCGGTGCCACCTGCGCCAAAAATCGCTCGGGCGAGGCCACGAACGACGCCCATTGCTCGCCGATCGGCGCCGCGTCGAACGCGATTCCACAGGAAAAACGTAATTCCGGGGAGGGGATCGCCGCGACGAACGCGTCACCGCTCGAAGGCACCCAGATCGGCGCCTCCAGGACCGTTTGCAGCCGCGGCGCATATGCCGCCGAGAGCCCGACGCGCGCGATCGCCTCGGCCCATGGCAGCGCCGAGCCGTCGAGGATCGGCACCTCGGGCCCCGTGATCTCGATACACGCGTCGTCCACGCCCATCCCCGCGAGCGCGGCCAGCAAATGCTCCGGCGTTCGTACCTGCGCCTCGCCATTCGCGAGCGTCGTCGACCGCGTCGTATCGACGACGAACGCCGCGCGTGCCCGGACCACCGGCTCGAAAGGCAGATCCTTCCGCACGAAAAAGCGCCCTTCGCCTGCCGCGACGGGGCGGATTCGCGCTTCCACGTGCGCCCCCGTGTGCAGGCCTCGTCCCGCGAGCACGACATCTTCGGCTACGGTTTTTCGCTTTTCGACCATTGTTCGTTCGTGGGGGCTTCGGTCTTCGTCGCGTCATCGTCCCCCTGCGGCAGGCGCGAAAAACATTTCGCGGCGCGCCTGAGAGTGGAGAACGAGGCCGGTTCGATCTTGTGGCGCGCGGTCATGTCGTGGCAAGGGTTAGGTCGATGAAGCCGCTTCTCATCGTGAACCCCCAGTCGGCGGGAGGAAAGACGGGCGCGCTCTTCGAGAAGATGCGCGGGCCGATCGAGCGTCACCTCGGGCACGTCGACGTCGTGTTCACCGAACGTTCTCGGCACGCGGTCGACATCGCGCGCGAGGCGGCGAACGAGGGGCGGGAGATGGTGGTCTCCGTCGGCGGCGACGGCTCGATCCACGAGGTCGTCTGCGGGCTCATGGAGGCGCGCGACGCGGGCAAGAAGCTCCCGAAGTTCGGCATCATCGGCGCCGGCACGGGCGGCGACTACCGGCGCACGCTCGGCTTCGAGAACCGCCTCGATCGTTATTGCGAGGCCATCGCCGAGGGCAAGACGCGCGCGGTGGACATCGGACGATTCTCCTACGCGACGCACACGGGCGAGCGGAAAAGTTCTTACTTCGTGAACATCCTCTCCGTCGGCATGAGCGGCCTCGTCGATCAGCTCGTGGCCGAGTCGACGCGCACGCTCGGCGGCACGATGGCGTATTTCACGTCCTCGGTGAAAGGCCTCGCGCGGAGCGTCGTGGGCCGCGTCAAATGCACGATATGGCGGGAGGACGGCTCGCGCGAGGAGACGATCGAGACCCGTTGCATGGCGATCTGCAACGGCCGGTACTTCGGCAGCGGCATGCAGGTCGCGCCGATGGCGCACCCGGACGACGGGCTCTTCGACGTCGTCGACCTCGGCGCCGCCTCGCGCCTGCGCTTTTTCATGGTCTCGTCGCGCATGTACACCGGCACGCACGTGCACTCGCTCGATGTGAAGCACTACCGCTGCGAGCGCATCCAATTGGAACTTTTGAACGAGGACGTCGCGGATCGTTTCCTGCTCGACGTCGACGGCGAGCCGCTCGGCCGCTTGCCTTTGGAGATCGAGATGGTGCCCGGCGCCATCGAGGTCCTCGTCCCCAAGCAATAATGCGTTGCGGCATTGCGGAATGGGCTCGCGTCGCCCGCCATTCGATGTAGAATCGAACGTCCCATGAGCCAAGACGGCGTCTCGAGCGGCGCGCGCTCCTCTGGACCGCGCTTTCTGGTCGTTGGATGTGGCGGAATCGGTGGCCTCGTGGCCGCGCACCTGTTCGCAGGTGGGCACGACGTCACGGCGCTGACCACGAATACACGGATCGCGGACGCGATCAATACGAAAGGCCTGCGTGTCCTCGGCGAGAACAGCCCCGGCGCCGTGCGCGGTCGGGCCCTCACCGAGCTTCTGCCGGGCACCGAGCCGTTCGATTACATCCTGCTCGCCACGCAGCCGCCACAGGTGGAAGAAGCCGCTCGTGGCGTCTTGCCGTTCCTCGCGGAGACGGGCGCGATGGTGACGTTCCAGAACGGCCTCTGCGAGCCGCGCCTCGCGCAGATCGCGGGCCCGGAGCGGGTGCTCGGCGGCGTCGTCGCGTGGGGCGCGTCGATGATCGAGCCCGGCGTGTACGAACGCACGTCCCCCGGGGGGTTTGTCCTGGGCCGCATGGACGGGCAGCCGGACGACAGGTTGTATCCGCTGGCGAAGGCGCTCGGCTCGATCGGCGAGACGATCATCACGGACAACCTCGCCGGCGCGCGCTGGTCGAAGCTCGCGATCAACTGCGCGATCAGCTCGCTCGGCGCGCTTGGCGGCGACAGGCTCGGCGCGCTTTTGCGCCATCGCTTCATTCGACGGCTCACGCTGGAAATCATGACCGAGGTCGTGCTCGTGGCGCGCGCCTCGGGCGTGAAGCTGCAAAAGGTCTCGGGCACGCTCGATCTCGACTGGATCGCGCTCTCCGACGCCGATCGGATGGCCGTCGCGTCGCCCTCGCTCTTCGCGAAGCACGCCATTTTGCTCGCGGTGGGCACGCGCTTCCGCAAGATGCGCTCGTCGATGCTCGCCGCCATCGAGCGGGGCCGGCCGCCCGCCGTGGATTTCTTGAACGGGGAAATCACGAGCCGTGGCCTCTCGCTCGGCATCGCGACGCCCATCAATGCGGCCATCCAGGCCGAGGTGCACGCGCTCGCCGCGAACCGCACGCCGCCGTCGCTCGCGCTTTGCCGCGCGCTTTATGAGCGGACGCGTTCGCTCGTGAATGCGCCGTTCTCGATCCCGCCGCCCCCCGCGGAGGCGGATCCGGCCGCGCTCGACCCGGAGATCCCGCCGCCGCCCCGCAAGGCGACGGCGTCCCGCATCTCTTCGCTCGAACTATGACGTGACGCCGACAAGGCGTTCGGCCGCCGGATAGATCGGACGGATATCCACGGGGATATCGCCGAGCTTGCCGAGCGCGCGCGCGAGCGGCTCGCTCATCACGCCGTATTTCGACAGCATGGCCCGCGCGCCTTCCTTGTCGCCGCGGGCCTGCACGAGGAGGATTTCGCCGAGCAGCGCGCGGATCGCGCCGGGCACCTTTTCGTGATCGATCGAGAAGAGCCCGCTCGACGTATCTTCACGGATCACGCCTTTCTCCATCAGCCAGTGGAGCTGGAGCGCCGTCCCTTTGCCGTGCGCCTCCTCGATGCCGAAGCGCGTCGCGCGGAACATGCCGGCGAGGAACGTGGAGAAGAGCGCGGAGCGCCCCTCGGCGGCCAGGACGCCACGATCCATCAAAAAGAGGATGTTGTAGATCCCCATCACGTCCGCCTTCGCCTCCTCGAACGGCGAATGCAGCTCCTCGAGCCGCAGCCGCACCTCCGTCGAGGTGCCGTCCACGACGATTCGGCCCGGTCCGAGGCCGTGCGAGAGCTCGTGCAAGAGCGTGTGATGGAAGAAGGCGTCCGCCGAGAGGCGCGAGAGCTCCTCGGCCGCGAGGACCCGCGCCGCGATCGGCTTCAGGATCCCCTCGAATTTTGCCTTCATCACGTTGCGGAGCAGGACATTCTTGCTGCCCTTCGCCTCGCGCACCCGCTCGTCATTGGGCAGGTTGAACGCGAGCGTCTGCACGCCCGCCCTCGTATCGCCGGCCGAATACACGAGGTCGGCCACGCGAATCGGCGAATCGGTGCCGCGGTTCGGGTTCTTGTGCTCGTCCGGGATCGGGAGGTTTTGCTCCATCGCCGGAAGCTCGGACTTCAATCGCGCGAGCGTGCCGCTCGCCGACGGGTCGATCACGGTCACGAACGAGGTGAACGCGGCCTTGTACCCGAAGAGCCGATCTTCATACGTCTCGTACGGACCGATCGTGACCTCCACGCGGCTCTCCATGTCCATCCAGGCGAGGTCGCTCTCGTAATACTCGTCCGCCCCGAGCGCCTTCACCACCGCGCCGAGATACCGCGCGAGCCCCGCGTCCTTCGTCGCCGCCGCGGCCTTTCCGAGCTCCGCGACGACGGGCGCGAGCAGCGACCGGAACGCCGTCGAATACGGAATCGTGACGAGCCCTTTTTCCCCGCGCTGGACGAGCGTGTAGAGGCTCCGCAGCGCGTCGGCCTCGGCTGGATGCGCGGCGATCCATGCCTCGAACTCGTCCTTCGTCATGTCGACCGGGTAATACCCCGCGCCCGGCGGCCGGAGCATTTCGCCCACGAACGGCTCCTGATCGAGCCGATCCCAGGGTCCGGCCGAGAGATCGAAATACGCGAGCGCGTCCTTTGCGAGCGGCGACGTCTCCTTCGCCAGCTCCGCGCGCATCTCCGGCGCCTCCGCGAATGATTGCCGCAGGAAGATCGCGTCGATCGGCAGCGACGCGCGGACGAGGTGCAAAAGAACCTCGCGCTCGTCCGGCGTGAGCACGTCGAGGTCGGCGTCGATGGGCGTGGGCACGAAGCGCGCGAGGCGCGCCGAAACATCGGGCAGGATGTGCATGGCTCCGGCGGGGAGATGTAGTCGGATCAGGGAGCCTTGGCGAGGTCCATCCTCGGTTGCTGGATCTCGGCCCGACCGAGTTCGTCTCCTCGTAATGGTCCCCGGCCGCCTGGACGCAGCATTCGTATCGGCCGCGTCCTCGCCGCGCGTCAAAATGGGCGACGCCGCGGCGCGTTCATCCCTCGGTCCTCAGCGCGACCACTGCGATTGCTGATTGTTTTGCCGCGCCGCGCAGCCGCAGCCCGGATCGGCTGCGGGAGGCGGCGCCCGGTGCGAGGAGCAGCCTGCGAGGAGGGCCGAGAGCGCGACGAGAGCAAGGAGGAAGTGGCGCATGGCTGCCATCGTTTCCGAGCCGATGCGGCAGGTCAAGCGCCCGCGCTTTTCTCGGGGTGCGCTTCGGCGATAGCCTCTCGTTTCGCATGGGACGAAACCTCGGACCCCGCATCCGGCGCGTGGTCCTCTCCAAGGAAGGCCTCGCCCACGTCGAGCGACGCGGCAGCGCGGACGGTAGCTTCGAGCTCCCCTTCGGCCGCGCCGAGCTCGGCGAGGTTCTCCGGTCGCTCGTGGTCTGGGTCGAGCGCGGCGAGGGTCGAACGACGGCGCTCGCCTTCGACGCGCCCGAAGACCCGGACGCCGCGCTCGCCGAACGAAAACTGCGCTTCGAGCCAGGGACGACGCTGCGCGGCATCGTGCACGCCGCGCGGGGTCGGCGCGTGCGGACCTTCGGGAGCGACGGGCCGATCGAGGGCGAGGTGCTCGGCTTCGAAGAATCGACGAGCGGGCAAGGGCCACGCAGGTGGCTACTCCTGCGCACGGGAGCCGGGCAGATCGAGGTCGTCGACATGGCGTCCGTGCGGCAGATCGAGCTCGCCGATCCCGCGCTGCAAGGGAGCCTCGACGTGCTCGTGAGTCGCGGGCGGGCCTCGGCAGGTGGAGATGGTCGCGCCGTGCGCGTCGGCCTCGCGGGTCGTGTGGAGGACGTGCGCGTGCTCTACGTCGTGCCCGCGGCGCCGTTTCAGCTCTCGTACAGGCTCGCGCTCGCGGGCGCGGAGGCGCGGCTCTTCGCGTTCGCGCTCGTGCAGAACCCGCTCGACGAGGATCTCGAAGACGTGGAGCTCGTGCTGTCGTCCGCGCAGGCGGCCGCGGCGTCGAGTGATTCGTACGGGCGCGGCGATCGACGGATCGACGACGAAACCGAGAACGCGACCAAGCTCGAACGCACGCGCAGGGCGCACGGCCAGCCCGCCACGATCCGCGCGGCCGCGCCGCTCGGCACCCTCGTCGCGCTCGCGGGGCGCGCGCCGGAGCGCATCGACGATGCCGACACGATGGACACCGAGCAAGCGGCCGCCGAGCTCGCCGCCGTGGCCGCCGCCGAGCCGAGGGAGTGGGTCGCCGAAGGACCCGTCTCCATCCCGCGCCGCGGCGCCGCGATGATCCCCGTGCTCGCCACGAGCGTCCGCGTGCGCAAGGAGCGCCTCTTCCGCGAGGGCGCAGGACCCAGCCCCGACCTCGTGCTCTGCTTCGACAACGACACCGGCGTGCGCCTCGACGAGGGCCGATGCGCGGTCTACGACGAGGGCCGCTACGTCGGCGAATCCGCGATCGGAGCCGCGACGCGCGGCGCGCTCGTGCGTGTCTCGTTCACGAAGGACCCGGGCGTTCGTTGCCACCGCACGAGCCGCAAGGACACGACCTTCGCGGGCGTCGTCTTCGAGGCGGGCGGCCTCATCGAGCAGCGGCGCGTCGAGGAGCGTCACGCCTACTGCGTCCGCAGCGATCACTCGACGGTCGTGGACGTCGTGATCGAGATTCCGCGCAAAGACGGCCGCACGCTCACGGCCGAGGGCCTCACGCCCCTCGCCGAGACGCCGCGCGTCACGCGCTTCCGCGTCGAGGTCCCGCCGCGCGGCGAGGCGACGATCGAGGTGCGCGAGGTGTGGACCGAGTCGACGCGCCTCGCCTACGAGTCGGTCGAGCCCGGGCAGATCGAGACCTGGCGCGCCTCCGGGCGGGTTGCCGCTTCGCGGCTCGACGTGCTCTCCGAGCTTTCCCGCAACGTCGAGGAAGCGACGCAGCTCGAGGCCGAGCGGATGCGGCTCGATCGTGAGCTCGTCGAGGTCTACACCCGGCACGGAAAGATCGCCGAGCAGCTCGCGGTGCTGCGTGACGCGGGCCCGGAGGGGGCGCTGCGCGCGCGGTACGTGAGCGAGCTCGACGCCATGCAGCAGCGCATCGGCCCGATGGAGACGGAGATGCGCAGGCTCCGGGACGAGGCCGAGACGCGGAGGCGCGCTGCGGAGCGAGCGCTCGCGAGCCTCGCGCAATGCGCGTAACGCGCTTCGACGAACGCGGCGTGGCCTTATACTCGCCGCGTGCTGCCCCTGCTCGCGCTCGGCGTCATCGTCGTCCTCACCGTCGGCTACTTCTCCTACGGTCGCCTCATCGCGAGGAACTACGCGCTCGACGACAGCGCCGAGACGCCCGCGGTGCGCCGCGCGGACGGCGAGGACTTCGTGCCGACGAAGCCCTTCTACCTGCTCGGCCAGCACTTCAGCGCCATCGCCGCGGCCGGCCCCATCGCCGGCCCGATCCTCGCGGCGCAGATGTTCGGCTGGGTCCCGTGTGTCCTCTGGATCGGCTTCGGCGTGATCTTCATCGGCGCCGTGCACGACTTTTCCGCGCTCGTGGCGAGCGTGCGTCACGAGGGCGAGAGCGTGGCCGAGATCGTCCGGCGGCAGCTCGGCCGTCGCGCGTGGCTGCTCATCCTCACGTTCATCTGGCTCGCGCTCATCTACGTGATCGTGGCCTTCGCCGACATCACGGCGAGCACGTTCGTCGGCAAGACCGAGGAGTTCGAGGGCGGCAAATACAGCTTCAACCCGGGCGGCGCCGTCGCGGCGGCGAGCACGATGTACCTCGGCCTCTCGGTCCTGATGGGCCTCATCGACCGGCGCCTGAAGCCCCCGCTCTGGCTCACCACCATCCTCTTCGTGCCCGCGACGCTCGTCGTCGTCTGGCTCGGCACCAAGATCTCCACCTCGTTCGTGCTCCCCTTCGAGAACCCGCAGCGCGCGTGGGGCCTCGGCATCCTCGTCTACTGCTTCGTCGCCTCGCTCCTGCCCGTGTGGCTGCTCCTGCAGCCGCGTGGCTACCTCGGCGGATTCGTCCTCTACCTCGCGCTCGCCGTCGGCACGATTGGCCTCTTCTTCGGCGGCCTGCGTTATCCGGGCGAGTTCGACATCCGCATGCCGGCCTTCAAGACCTTCGACGCCGGCGGCCCCTTCGGCGCGCTCTTCCCGTTCCTCTTCGTGACCATCGCGTGTGGCGCCTGCTCGGGCTTCCATGGCCTCGTCTGCTCGGGCACGACCTCGAAGCAGATCGCCAAGGAGTCGCACACGCACCCCGTCGGCTACGGCGCGATGCTGCTCGAAGCCTTCGTCGCCATCATCGCGCTGACGACGGTCATCACGCTTGCGCCTGAAGGAAAGCTCCCCGGCCCCGGCAAGATCTACGGCGACGGCGTCGGCCGCTTCATGACCGTCATCCTCGGCAAGGAGCACTTCCTCTTCGCCGCCACGTTCGGCGCGATGGCCTTCTCCACCTTCGTCTTCGACACGCTCGACGTCTCCACGCGCCTCGGCCGTTACGTCCTCGAGGAGCTCTTCGGTTGGAGCAAGAAGCGCAAGGCGGGCGCGATCGCCACGGCGCTGACCTTGCTCCCGCCCGCGTACTTCGTCGCCACCGCGCGCCCGCCCGCGCCCGGCGTGCGGCCCGCCTACCTCGATTTCTGGACGCTCTTCGGCACGAGCAACCAGCTCCTCGCCGCGCTCACGCTGCTCGCCGTCACCGTGTGGCTCCACCGCGAGAAGCGCCGCGTTTGGTACACGGCCGTGCCCATGGTCTTCGTCATGACCGTGACCCTCTGGGCGCTCATCGCCCAGATTCGCCACGCCTTCGGCGCCATCCGCGAGGGCGGCTTCTCCCTGAACACGGCGACGATGAACGGCGTCGTCGGCGTCCTGCTCGTTGGCCTCGCGATCGCGCTCCTCGTCGAGTCGTCCCGGGCGCTCCTCGGCCGGACGCCCGCGCCGGCCGAGACGCGAGCCAGCTGAGCCCCGGCGCTGCCAATTCCCCTGCAATCCCCGCTGTTTCGGGTCCATGTCGCTTTTCTGGAACCCGCCCCGGATCTCGCTGTCGTTAGGTACGTGGACGCGATGCTGAACGACGGATGAGACGCGCGGCCGCCCTGGAGAGGGCGCCCGACGAGTCGCCCGCGTATCCGCGCTTCACGGAAACACGGCAAGAGCGATCCCCGCCGATGCGCGGAGGAAATCAGGAGAGGTTTGTCATGGATCATCGCAACGAGAAGAAGCCGGCACTCGACTCGAACAACCCGTTCGTCGCCAAGGCGCCCGTGGATCTTTTCGGCGCGACCCAGGCGCGCCCCTTCGATCCCCGCGCTCTCTTCGCCGACAAGGCGAGCGAGCCCGAGATTGTGGCTGCCGACGCGCCCGAGGGTTCGTACACGTACGCGCTCCTCAAGAGCGGCCCCGAGGTCCCGGCCGAGGAGTGCGAGCGCGCGGACGAGGCGATCGAGATCATGATCCTCTGGGGCGACTCGGTTCTGCACGTCGCGCACCTCTCGCCGGTTCGTCCGTTCCACGTCGGCGAGGAGAACGCGGACTTCGTGATCCCTGCGGCCACGCTCGGCGCCTCGCGGCTCCCGGTCGTGCTCGTGGGCGCGGATGGCAAGGCGCGTGTCGTGGTGCCCGCGACGGCGAAGGCCTCGCTCGAGACCGAGGGCCGCCGTGCTTCGGTCGACGCGACGAACGCGATGCCGTGTGCGGCGCTCGCGGGCAGCGTCGAGGTCGCGCTCTCGCTCGGCGCGCGGGTGAAGGTGGAGATCAGCGGCCTTGTGATTCAGGTCGCGAGCGTGAAGGCGGGCCGGAAGGTCAAGGGCGGCGCCGTGGCGATGCAGGGCAAGGGTCTGTCCTGGCACGGCGTGTCCCTCGCGGTGCACGCAGGGTTGCTCGCGGCGGCCGCGTTCTTCCTTCCGCCCCTCGGCGTGACGGACGAGGACGCGATCTCGGAGGAGGACAGGTACTTCATTCAGCACGCGCTCGACGTGAGCGCGGAGCGCGAGGAGGAGAAGAAGGAGACGCCCGAGCTCGCCGAGAACACCGAGAAGTCCCCCGGCGGCAGCTCCGGCGCGCGTGCGCAGGACAGCGAGGGCAAGATGGGCAGCACGACGAGCCGGAAGAGCGACGGTCGGTTCGCGCTTGCCGGGGACAAGAACAACACGGACCCGCAGATCGCGCGGCAGGCCGCGATCGACGAGGCGCGCACCTTCGGCATGATCGGGATGCTCAACGTGATGAACGGCGGCGACCCGAACGCCATCACGGCGAAGTGGGGCGGCGAGACCTCGTTCGGCAGCGACGAGCGCAGCGCGCTCGGCAACATGTGGGGTTCGTCGATCGACGACGCGGCGGGCTCGGGTGGCCTCGGTCTGACGGGTCACGAGGAGGGTGGTGGTGGCAAGGGTGAGGGCATCGGGCTCGATCGCATCAACACGATCGGCGTGAACCTCGGCGGGCCTGGCGGCTTCAACCGCCAGCTCAAGCCGAAGGACCACAAGACGAGCGCGCCCATCATGCGTCCGCAGGGCGTCTCGTCGAGTGGCCGTCTCCCGGCCGAGATCATCCAGCGGACCGTGCGGCAGAACTTCGGTCGCTTCCGGTTCTGCTACGAGCAGGGCCTGCGGACGAACCCGAACCTCCAGGGCCGTGTGGCCGTGCGGTTCGTGATCGGTCGCGACGGCAGCGTCTCGCAGGTGTCGAACGGCGGGTCGGATCTGCCCGACCAGAACGCGGTCTCCTGCGTGGTCCGCTCGTTCTACGGGATGAGCTTCCCGGCCCCGGAGGACGGCATCGTCACCGTGACGTACCCGATCATGTTCCAGCCCGGCAGCTGATCCCGAACCAGCTGCGGTGAACGAAGCGCCGGGGCCACCTCCCACATGTGGAAGGTGGCCTCGGCGGTCTCGTTTTGTGGGTCTCACGTGCGTGCGTCGCCTTCGCCGAGCGCCCGGGGCGCGTGCCACGTGTGTCACTCGTCTTCGCCGCGCGTCTGGGGCGAGGACCACGTGTGTCACTCGCCTTCGCCGAGCTGCCGGGGCGAGTGCCACGTGTGTCACTCGTCCGCGCCGACCTCCTCGGAGGATCTCCACATGTGGCAGGTGGGCTCGGGGGGTCTCCTTCGTCGGGTGCCACGTGTGTGCATCCTCGTGCGAGGACGGGAGCGCCGTCTTGCACGTGTGTGATCCGCTTCCCGCGATGCCGGGCCTCATGTAGCCTCATCGAGGGTCCGGCTGGAACGATCGGGAGGGTGACGTGGTCGGTGTGTCCGTGGCCTCCGATCCGCCGGTTCTGGATGCAAGGGTGAGCGCGGCCGCGGCGCGCGCCGTGGACGTCGTCGTGCGGTGGGGGAGCGACTGCGTGCTTCGAGCCGTGGAGCTCTCGCCGCCGCGTCCGTTCTTCGTCGGGGAAGAAGAAGGCTGCGACGTCGTGTTGCCCGCAGAGATCGCGGGCGGCTCGCGCGTGCCCGTGCTGCTCGCGCGCTGGGACGGCGACGTGCGCGCCGTCGTGCCGAAGGGCGCGCGTGTCGTGTTCGATGGCGAGGGCAAAGCGATGACCCCGGCGCGCGCCATCGCGCGTGGCCTTGCGGAGAGCTCGCGCGCGTATCGCGATGCGGCGGAGATTCCGCTCGGGTCTGGCAGGACGATCGCCGTGCGCATGGGGCCGATCACGATCGAGATCACCGGCAGCGTCGGTGCTCCCCGCGTGTCGAGGCAGCCCGTGCTGGAGCGTCGCACCGGGCTTTCGCACCTCGCGTCGGTGCTGCTCCATCTGCTCGTCTTCGCGGCCCTTGCCTCGCGGTTCCAGCCCATCGAGGACGACGACTTCGACGGCGTCACGGACGATCAGAAGTTCTTCATCCAGCAGATGCTCCGCCGCAGCGACGAGCGGGAGATGGAGGGGCTTTACGCCGACGAGATCGCGGGCCTCGAGTACCGGGCGCGGCGGCGGCAACGCAAGAACCGCGCGGAGATGGATCTCGAAGCGGCGTGGATGCGCTCGCTCCAGGAGGCTGGCGAGCGCTGGAGCGCGGAAGAGTCCGCACGCGCGCGCACCGGTGAGCCCGAGGACGCCCGCGAGACCGGCTTGATCGGCCTGCTGTACGATCGCCCTCCGCGGCCGGCCCCGACCACGGCTTCGATCGTTCCTTACCCAGAACACCCCGAGCCCAAAGGACGTGGTGCAACGCAGTCGCGCCCGGGCGCCATGTCTCTGAGCGGTCGACTACCTCCCGAGGTGGTGCGGCGGATCATCCGGCAAAACTTCGGGCGCTTCCGCCTCTGTTACGAGAACGGTCTGCGGAACAACCCGAACCTGCAGGGGCGCGTCTCCGTGCGGTTCGTGATCGGCGCCGACGGCGCGGTGTCGAACGTCGGCAACGGCGGCTCCGACATGCCCGACGGCGGCGTCGTGTCATGCATCGTGCGCTCCTTCGAACGCCTGAGCTTTCCGAGGCCCGAGGGCGGCATCGTGACGGTGGTCTACCCCATCATGTTCTCGCCGGGCGGATGAGCCAAACGCCGAACCTTTGCTAGTCTCGCGCCCGTGCGTCTTTTGCTGATCCACACGGGGGGGACGCTCATGATGCGCGGCGGCGATCCGACGCCGCTCGAACCCGACGTGTACACCCGCGACCTCGTCGCGGAGCTGCCCGTCCTTCGCAAGCTCGCCGAGATCGAGACGAAGATCCTCTACAACCTCGACTCGGCCGACTTCCAGCCTCACCACTGGGTCGAGCTCGCCAAGACCGTCCACGGCTCGCTCGATCGATACGACGGCTTCGTCATCGTGCACGGCACGGACACGATGGCCTACACCGCGAGCGCACTCGCGTTCCTGCTCCCCGGACTCGATCGTCCGGTGATCCTCACGGGCGCGCAGAAGCCGCTCGCGGACGTGCGCACCGACGCGCGGACGAACCTCGTCGACGCGTGTCATCTGGCGACGACGCGTATCCCCGAGGTGGGCATCGCGTTCCACTCGGAGCTCCTCCGCGGCTGTCGCGCGACGAAGCTCGACGCGTGGGGGATGAAGGCCTTCGGTTCGCCCGCGTGCCCGCCGCTCGCGGAGCTCGGCCTCGGCGTGAACCACGCGCCGCACGTGCTCGCGCCGCGACCCTGGGCGCCGTTCGATGGCCGGCTCGAACCCCACGTGCTCGCGGTGCGCACGTTCCCGGGGCTCGATCCGCGGCTGCTCCACGGAGCGCTCGCGGTGGGCGTGAAGGGCATGGTGATCGAGGCGTTCGGCGCGGGGAACGTGCCGCGCCTCGAGAACTCGCTCGTGCCCGTGATCGAGGCGGCGCGCGCGGCGGACGTACCCGTGGTGATCGTCAGCCAGTCGATGCGCGGGGCCGTGGATCTGACGCGGTATCACGGCGGCGTCGCGGCCGCGCGGGCAGGGGCGATCGGCGCCGGGGACATGACGACGGAGGCCGCGTTGACGAAGCTCATGATCGTGCTCGGTCGCGCGGAGGGCGTGAGCGAGGGCCGCACGTCGGCGGTGCGCGCGGCGTTCACCGCGTCGTGGGCCGGCGAGATCAGCCTGTGAGCGGCGCGCGTTCGAGGCTCGAGGGGCGTGGCCGCGCGGCGCTGTTCGTGACGCTCGCGAGTTTGTCCTTCGCCGTGAGCGCGCCGATGGCCGTGGTGGCGAAGCCCGCGCACCCGCTGTTCCTCGCGTTCGGCCGCGTCCTGCTCGCCTCGCTCCTGCTCTTCGCGTTCGATCCTGCGGGCGTCGTGCGTCACGCGCTCGCGCTGCCGCCCGCGGTGCGCCTTCGGATCCTCGCGTGCGGGGCGCTGCTCGGCGCGCACTTCGCGCTCTTTCAGGTCGGCCTCTTCGCGACCTCGCTGCCCGCGGCCGTCTCGCTCGTCTCGCTCGAACCACTCAGCGTGGTCATCTTCGCGTTCCTCGTGCACGGCGTGCGCCCGACGCGCCGCGAGCAGGCGGGCGTGCTCCTCGCGACCGCGGGGGCCGTGGTGATCGGGCGAGCGGCGGGAACAGGAGAGCACAAGCTCGCGGGGGATCTGTTCGTGCTCGGCGCGGTCTCGCTGTACGGGCTCTACGTGGCGGCCGCGCGCGCGATCAAGGACGCGCTCCCAGCGCGGCATGCGGGCTCGTTGATCTACGGCGTCGCCGCGATCGTGATCTTCGTGGTCCTGCCGCCGCTCGGCGCGCTCGACGGCGTGACGAGTTTGCCCGCGAGGTCGTTCGTCGCACTCGCGGCGATCGCCGTCGTCCCCACGATCATCGGACACACCTCGGTGCAGGCCGCGGCGCGCACGCTCCCGCCTGCGATCGTGGCGCTCGTGTCGCCGGGCGAGACGCTCGGCGGGCTCGTGATCGGCGCGCTGTTCCTCGGCGCCAAACCCACGGGGATGGAGCTACTCGGCGCGGCCATCATCCTCGCCGGCGTGCTCGTCGCGATCGTCGGACCTGAGCCCAGGACGGACGGGCAAGAGGACGCGAAAGCCCCGGACGCACGCGGGTCGACCCGGGCGTGATCGAGGCTGATTTCCCGCTGGATCGAGCACATCCGCGCGCTTGACACGGGCCTCTCGGAGAGGACGCTCGCTGCGATGTACGCGAGCCTGTTCCAGTCCGTGCTTTTCCCGCTGTACGAGACCCACCTCCGCAAACGCGACACCTTGCGCGCGCTCGCCGAGCTCGAACAGTCGCAGTGGCGCACGCCCGAAGAGGTCGCCGAAGACTCGTTCCGACGGCTCCTCGAAGCGCTCCGCCACGCCGAGACGAACGTGCCGTTCTACCGCCGTCGCTTCGCGGAGTACGGCGTGCGCGCAAGCCAGGTGAAGGCGCCCGAGGACCTCGCGGCCTTCCCGATCCTCACGAAGGAAGACGTGCGCCAGCACGGAAGCGAGCTCGTCGCCGAGACACACGTGGGCCGGCTCCACCCGAGCTCGACCGGTGGCTCGACCGGAGAGCCGATGCGCTTCGCCTACGATCATCCGACGTACGAGCGTCGCGTCGCGGCCGCGCTACGCGCCGACGGCTGGGCCGGCGCGGAGATGGGCGAGAAGGAGCTCCACGTCTGGGGTCGTCCACCCGGCGAGAAGAAGGGGCTTGGTACGACGAAACGCACGGTGCAGGAGACGCTCTGGCGGCGCAAATACATCTCCACGTTCCACCTGCGCGCCGATCGGCTCGGCGAGACGGTCCGCGAGATCGTCGACTACGCGCCGCGCGTGGTGGTCGGTTACACGACGCCGCTCTTTCTCCTCGCGCGCGCCGCGCTCGAGCACGGCATCGAGATCCCGCCGCCCCGAGGCATCATCACGGCCGCAGAAAAACTCTTCGATCATCAGCGCGAGGTGATCGAGCGCGCGTTCGGGGCGCCGGTCTTCGAACGGTACGGCTGCCGCGAGGTGATGCTGATCGGCGCCGAGTGCGAGCGGCACGAGGGCCTGCACCTGCACGCCGAGGGCGTGTTCGTCGAGCTCTATGGCGGAGGTCGCCCCGCCCCGGTGGGCACGCCCGGCGAGGTGATCCTCACCGACCTCTACAACCGCGCGATGCCGTTCATCCGCTACCGCAACGACGACGTCGCCGTCGCCAAGGTCGGCAGTTGCGCGTGTGGTCGAGGGCTGCCGCGGCTCGCCTCGGTCGAGGGCCGCGTGCTCGATCTGCTCGTCGGCGAGGACAGCCGCATCGTGGCCGGCGAGATGATCCCGTTCCTGTTCAAGGACCTGCCGGTCGAGCGCTACCAGGTCCACCAGCGCGCCGATCGCACCGTGACGCTGCGCATCGTGCCCGGCCCGACCTACGGGCCCGAGGTGACGAAGCTCGTCGACGAGCGTCTGCGGCTCGTGCTCGGCCAAAGCGCGCCGCTCACGGTGGAGATCGTGCGCGACATCCCGCTCACCGCCGCGGGCAAACATCGGGTCACGGTCTCCGAGGTGCCTGTCGATCTCGGCAGCGTGTCGATCAAGAAGTCGCAGGACAAGCCCGCGCCCCGCGCCGCCACGCCGAGGCCCCGCACGCGCGTCGCGCACGTGGTGCTCGGTCTTCGAGCAGGCGGGCTCGAGCGCGTGGTGCTCGATCTCGTGCAAGGCATGGACCGCTCGCGCTTCGATTCCATGGTGATCGCGCTCGACGAGCCGGGCGAGCTCGCGTCGCGCCTCGCGCCGATCGACGTGCCGCTGCGGCTGCTCCCGCGCGGGCAGGGGCTCGATCCGTCCGTGATCGGCGAGCTCGCGGATCTGTTCGGTCGTGAAGGAATCGACCTCGTGCACACGCACAACCCTCGTCCGCACGTGCACGGCGCGCTCGCGGCCCTCGCCGCGCGGCGCGTGACGGGCAAGCGGCCGCGCGTGGTGCACACGAAGCACGGGCGCAACTACCCGGGCGACCTCGGGCGCGTGCTCGCGAACCGCATGGCCTCGGCCCTCTCGGACCGGATCGTGGCCGTGAGCGACGACGCGCGGCGGGTGGCCCTCGAGATCGAGCGCGGCAGCGCGCGGCGGCTCGTGACGATCCGCAACGGCGTGGACACGCGCGCCTACAAGCCCGGCGACGTCGAGCGCGCGAGGCAAGCGCTCGACGTGCCCACGGGCGTGCTCCACGTGGGCTGCGTGGCGCGCCTCTCGGCCGAGAAGGACCACGCCACGCTGATCCAGGCGTTTGCACGCGTGCGCACGAGTCACCCCGGAGCACGGCTCACGCTCGTCGGCGAGGGGCCCGAGCGTGCTTCCCTCGAAGCGCTGGTCAAGAAGTTCGGCCTGCAAGGCGCAGCGCATTTCCTCGGCCATCGCGACGACGTGGCCGCGCTCCTGCCCGGCTTCGACCTCTTCGCGCTCGCGTCGCGCACCGAGGGCACGAGCCTCACGCTCCTCGAAGCCGCAGCCGCGGGCCTGCCGATCGTGGCCACGCGGGTCGGCGGAAATCCCGAGATCGTGACGGACGGCGAGACCGGTCTCCTCGTCCCCGCCGGTGAGCCCGTCGCGCTCTCCGACGCGATCGGGAGCCTGTGGGCGCGGCGCGATCGCGCGCGCATGGGCCAAGCCGGCCGCGCGCTCGTGGAGGCGCGCTACGGCATGGGGAAGATGATCTCCGCCTACGAGACCCTGTACGCCGAGGTCCTGCGCCTCGCCTGAGGCGTTTTGCCCTTGCCAAGCCCGCGCGCCGGCCTCCGAGCGGGCGCGCGCGGCTTGCGGCTCGCGCATTCCGGGCTTGGCGAGATGCGCGCTTACAGGGTATCGGAGAGGGGATGTCCGACGGTCACCAGAAGCTCCCGCCCAAGAAGGAGGTCGCGCTCGCCCTGCTCGAGGGGCCGAGCATGTACGTGCACCTCGACCCGCGACGTTCGGGCGTGCTGGTGCCGAAGCGCTTCCTCGACAAGCCGCAGCTCGTTCTGCAGATCGGGATGAACATGATCATCCCGATCCCCGATCTGAAGGTCGACGACGAGGGCGTCACCTGCACGCTCTCGTTCGATCGGGCCCCCTTCTGGTGCCGCATGCCCTGGAACGCGATCTACGCGCTCGTCGGCGAAGACGGCCGGGGGATGATGTGGCCGACCGACATCCCGCCCGAGGTGGTGGCGCAGATGCAGGCCCCGCAGCAGGCGAAAGACGCGCAGAAGGCCGCGCAGAAGAAGCCGCGCAAGCTCGCCGCGGTCTCGGATACGGAGCCTTCGCCCGAGCGCAAGCCGCTCGCCGAGGATCCCGCCCCGGCGCAGACCACGTCCGACGAGGAAGCTGCCGCAAAGGAAGATTCGTCGGGCGAAACGGCGGCGGCGAGCAACGCCGAAGAGCCGAAGACCGTGGAAGCAACGGAGTCTCCGCGTCCGCAGGCGGCGCCCGCGCCCGGTCCGGGTCGCAAGCCGCGCCGCGAGCTGCCGCCCTACCTGCGGGTGGTGAAGTAAGAAGCCGCGTCGCTCCTGCTTGACCGTGGGAGCTGACCGCGCGAGTTTTCACCCGCCCATGTCCCCCTCGACGGTGGCAGACGGTGCTCGGACGAGCCGAGCCGCGTCGCCCAACCCCCTCCTGCGCCGCATCCTGGTCACGCTGGCCCTTCTCGGCGCCGTCGTGGGGCTCGAGTTCGCGTTCGACACGCTCGTGCCCGACGCGGCTCTGCAACAGCTCGTGCTGTTCGCCCTGGTCAACGTCGTCGTGGCCCTCTCGCTGAACGTCATCAACGGGATGGCGGGTCAGTTCTCCATCGGCCACGCGGGCTTCGTCGGAATCGGCGCGTACACGGCCGCGATCGTCGCGGGGCACATCCACAAGGCGCTCGGCGTCGACGACATCCTCTTCTCGAACTCGTTCCTCGTCATGCCCGCAGCGATCCTCGCGGCGGGCGGCGTGGCCGCGATCTTCGGGTTCGTCGTAGGGCTTCCGAGCCTCCGCCTCCGCGGCGATTACCTCGCGATCGTCACGCTCGGCTTCGCGGAGATCTTCCGGCTCGTCATCGCCACGGCGCAGACGGGCGGCGACGTCGAGGGGCCGATCGCGCAGTTCCTCGCCTACCTCGGCGGGCAGAACGGCTACGCGGGGCCCGATCGCAACGGCGTGCCTCAGTACGCCGGCCCGTTCTGGATCTTCGGCGCGGCCGTGGTCGCGGTGATCATCGCGTGGCGGCTCAAGTTCTCGGGCTGGGGGCGCGCGCTCCGGGCGCTGCGCGAGGACGAGATCGCGACGGCGAGCGTGGGCGTCGATCCGACGCGGTACAAGGTGACGTCGTTCGTCATCGCCGCGACGGGGGCCGGCATCGCGGGCGCGATGCTCGCGTCGATGCGCAACGGCAACCCCACCGTGCAGCCCGATCAGTTCACCTTCGCCTACTCGTTCGACGCGATCACGATGGTGATCCTCGGCGGCTCGGGCAGCGTGTCGGGCGCGATCGTGGGCGGCGTGTTCGTCACGTTCACCGTGAAGATGATCGAGCAGCTCCAGCGCTTCGAGTCGGTGCAGGCGCTCCAGGCGGCCTACCCCTCGCTCGACCTCAACGCGCTGCGCATGGTCGTCTACGCCTCCGTGCTGATCGGCCTCATGATCCTGCGCCCCGAGGGCATCTTCGGCGAGCGCGAGCTCCTCCGGCGCAAGCCTCGAAAGCGCACGAGCCACGCTCCGCCCGAGCCCTTGCCTGCGCGCACCGAGGTGGAGGCGAATCCCAAGAGCGAGACGGGTCCCCTCACGGGAAAGGCGGACAAGTGAGCGCGCTCGAGCTCCAGGGCGTGACCAAGACCTTCGGCGGCCTGCGCGCCGTCGGGGGCGTGACCTTCAAGGTGCCCGAGCGCTCGATCTTTGGCCTCATCGGTCCGAACGGCGCAGGCAAGACGACGGTCTTCAACCTCGTGACCGGCGTCTACAAGCCGGACTCCGGTTCGATCCGCTTCGCCGGCGAGGAGCTCTCGCTGCTCAAGCCCGCGCAGATCGCGCGCCGCGGTGTCGCCCGCACCTTCCAGAACATCCGCCTCTTCGGCCAGCTCACCGTCCTCGAGAACGTGCTCGTCGCCTGCGAGAACCGCCGGCGCTCGGGCCTCTTTTCGGCGCTGCTCCGTTCGCCCTCGTTCTTCCGGGACGAGGCCGAGATGCAGCGCCGCGCGATCGAGCTGCTCGCGATCTTCGACCTCGACAAGCTCGCCGACGAAACCTCGACCTCGCTCTCCTACGGCAACCAGCGGCGGCTCGAGATCGCCCGCGCGATGATGCTCGAGCCGAAGATCCTGCTGCTCGACGAGCCGGCCGCGGGCATGAACTACGGCGAGGCCGAGGGCCTGAAGAAGCAGATCCACTGGCTGCGTGATCGCTTCGACCTGACGGTCATCCTCGTCGAGCACAACATGCAGGTCGTCATGGGCGTGTGCGAGGAGATCCACGTGCTCGACCACGGCGAGACCATCGCCCACGGCACGCCCGAGGAGATCCGCAAGAACCCCAAGGTCCTCGCTGCGTACCTCGGCGAAGAGACCCCGGACGAGGCCACGTCCGCCGCCGCGAAGCAGGAGGAGGCCGCGACGTGAAGACCGCGCACCCGACGCGAAAGGCCCCGACGGCCGAGACGGGCAAGCCGCTGCTCGTCGTGGAGAACCTCGCCGTCTCGTATGGCGGCATCAAGGCGCTGAAGGGCGTGAGCCTGGAGGTGCGCCGCGGCGAGATCGTCGCGATGATCGGCGCGAACGGCGCGGGCAAGACGACGACGCTGAAGACGATCGTGCGCCTCTTGCCGATCGCGGCGGGCAAGCTCGTCTACGACGGCAGGGACCTCGCGGCTGTCGCGGCCGAGGAGATCGTCGGCCTCGGCATCTCGCTCGTCCCCGAGGGGCGCGCGATCTTCCCGAACCTCACGGTGCGCGAGAACCTGGAGATCGGCGCCTGGAACCACAAGAACCGGGGAGCGATGGACGAGACGCTCGAGGACGTGGTGCGTCTCTTCCCGCGCCTCGGCGAGCGCATGAAGCAGGAGGGCGGCACGCTCTCGGGGGGTGAGCAGCAGATGCTCGCGATTGGCCGCGCGCTGATGGCCAGGCCTTCCATGCTCCTGCTCGACGAGCCCTCGCTCGGCATCGCGCCGCGGCTCGTCGCGGACATCTTCGAGGCGATCGCCCGCGTGGCGCAGGCCGGCACGACCATCCTGCTCGTCGAGCAGAACACGCGCCTGGCGCTGAAATACAGCATGCGGGCGTACGTGCTCCGCACCGGCGAGATCGCGATGACCGGCGATTCGAAGGAGCTCGCGGCGAACGAAGAGGTCCGCGCGGCGTATCTCGGCGGCTAGCGCTCCCGATCGCGCCCTCGCTGCGAAATGACGCGGCACGTGATGTGCAATCGCGATCGCACCGCGCTGCCCCGTGCGCCGCGCCGAACCCACTTCCCGCGGGTTCACCGGTTCTTGGGCCCGCGGGCGCGTCTTTTGCTAAGGGCGAACCATCATGGATAACGCATCGATACGCGTCCTGGTCATCGACGAGAACCCCACGAGCGCCGGTGATCTCGCGTCGTTCCTCTCCGCGCATCATTACGACGTGTCGACCTGCTCTGCCCTGGACGGGGCCCGGAGCGCGGTCTCGTCGCGCAGGCCGCACGTGCTCGTGCTCGCGACGAAGGATCATCCGCACGCCGAGGTCGAGGAGGTGCGCAAGGTGTATCCCCGTCTGCCGCTCGTGCTCCTGACGGAGGAGGCGGGCCAGGAGCTCCTGCTCGACGTCGAGGCGTTCGCCCCCGCCGTCCCTGCCTGCCCCGCGCGCGGCTTGGGCCACATCGAGTCGGCCGTCGAAGCTGCAGCGCACTTTTCCTGACCCACATCACTTCGATCCTCGGAAGGGTCCTCGTGTTCGTCGTGGCTCGACGGACACGTAGGTGTGTCCGCGCGCCGCGCTTGCGCAGCGCAGCGGGAAAGGCGACGATTCGGCCCCCTGGTCGAAGGACCGACCAAGGGATGCGGCGCGCCCACCTTCCGCCGGCGCGCCCTCGCGAGGCTTCGCCTCGTTCGCGCCCTTCCCGGAGGACCGATGTCGAAATTCAAGGGCTTCCTCGCCGTCCTTGCGGCGCTTTGCGTCTTTGTGTTCGCAGGGCGCGCGGAGGCGACCCATTTCCGTTACGGCAACATCACCTGGAGCGTCCCTGACCCGGTCTCGGCTCCACGCACCGTGCGCTTCGACGTCACGATGGCGTGGCACGTCAAGTCGTTCATCGGGTCGACGACCCTCTACTTCGGTGACGGCGGGTTCAACCCGAATACGCAGGGCGCCTTCGTGGGCTCGGGCTACGACGCGACCGGCGACGAATACCACTTCTATCGCTACGCCGCGACGCACACGTACAACGCGCCCGGGCAGTACACGGCGTACTTCAGCGACTGCTGCCGCATCTCCGAGCTGATCAACGCGCACGACGAGAACTTCCGCGTCGAGGCCAAGGTCGACCTCACGCCCGGCAACACCGCGAACCCGGTCTCGGTCGTCCCCGCGATGATCCAGATGCAGGTGAACGGGATCCGGACCATCCAGATCCCCGCCGTCGATCCCGACGGGCAGCCGGTCACCTGCCGCTTCTCGACCATCCCCGAGGCGAACCCGAACCCCATCTACCCCGCGGTCACGCACTACCCGCCGAAGATCCCCTCGACAGGGGCGGTCCCGACGCTCGCCGTGAGCAACACGCCTCCCGGCTGCACGCTCACCTGGAACACGAACGGCGGCGTGGCCGGATCGAGGTTCGCGGTCCAGGTCATGCTGGAGTCGCAGAACCCTAACAACGGCAACATCAGCAGCGCCGCGCTCGACTTCATCATCGAGCTCGTGCAGTCGCCCGTGCCCACCTGCACGGGCAGCGGCGACTACGTCGTCGACATGGGGCAGACGTTCAACACGAGCTTCACGGGCACGTCGAACTCGTTCCTCAAGATGACGTCGATCGGCTCGTTCGGCGTCCTGAACCCGATCCCCGGCACGACCCAGCCGAGCCCCTTCACGACGAACCTCACCTGGTCGCCGGGTCTCGGCGAGGAAGGCACGCGCGTCCTCGCGGTCATCTACACGAACCAGCTGAACGTCAGCGGCTACTGCACGCTCACCGTCACGGTGCCCGAGTGCGCCGTGTACGGCACACCCTGCTCGACCGGCATCGGCGCCTGTCTAGGTACGGGCATCGAGCAGTGCGTCGGGCCGAACGTCGAATGCACCGCCGTGGCGAAGGATCCGATGCCCGAGATCTGCAACGGCATCGACGATGACTGCAACGACACGATCGACGACAACAACCCCGAGGCCGGCACGGTCTGCCCGACGAACCTTCCTCCGGCCTGCGGCACGGGCCTGACGAACTGCAACGCCGGCGTGCTCGAGTGCATCCCCGACGTCGCGCCCGGCAGCGTCGCCGAGACCTGCAACGCGATCGACGACGATTGCGACGGCACGACCGACGAGGGCTTCAACCTCGGTACGTCGTGCATCGTGGGCAACGGCGTGTGCGAGGCGGTCGGCAAGCTCATCTGCGACGCCGCGGGCGGCACGATGTGCGACGCCGTCCCCAGCGTTCCCATGACGGAGGCGTGCGACGGCGCGGACAACGACTGCGACGGCGTGGCCGACGAGGACTTCGGGCTCGGCGATGCCTGCACGAACGGCGACGGCGAGTGCACGGCGAGCGGCGTTTTGGTCTGCAACGCCATGGGCGGCGCGGTCTGCAACGCGGTGCCCGGCGCGCCGGTGGCCGAGGTCTGCGGCGACGGCAAGGACAACGACTGCGACAAGGTGATCGACAACGGCTGCGGCGATCAGGACGGCGACGGCCTGCACGACGGCCTCGAAGAGGAAGTCGGCACGAACCCGAACGACGCGGACAGCGACGACGACGGCGTCATCGACAGCGAGGAGCCCCTCTGGGACGAGGACTCCGACGGCGACGGGCTCATCAACGCGCTCGACCCCGACAGCGACGACGACGGCCTGTTCGACGGCACCGAGCTCGGCAAGGACTGCAGCGATCCCGCCACGGAGGCGCAGTTCGGCCACTGCAGGGCCGACGGCGACTCGGGCCAGACGGGGACCGATCCGCTGAACCCCGACAGCGACGGCGACGGCAAGAGCGACGGCTCGGAGGACCCGAACCTGAACGGCGTCGTCGACATGAACGAGGGCAACCCCGAGAACCCCGGCGACGCGAACCTGACGAAGGACTTCGACGGCGACGGCCTCGGCGACGAGCTCGAGAAGGCGCTCGGCACGAACGAGAAGGACGCGGACTCGGACGACGACGGTCTGCTCGACGGCGACGAGTCGAACCCGACCGACGACACGGACGGCGACGGGATCGTCAACGTGCGTGACGTCGACAGCGACAACGACGCGCTCTTCGACGGCACCGAGGCGGGCAAGGGCTGCCAGCACCCGGCGACGAACGCCATGGCCGGCCACTGCCGCGCCGACGGCGATCTCGGCGGCACGAAGACCTCGCCCGTCGCGCGCGACTCCGACGGCGGCGGCGTGAGCGACGGCGCCGAGGACGGGAACCTGAACGGCGTGATCAACGCGGGCGAGCTCGATCCGAAGGCCGGGTCCGACGACGCGGACGTGATCGACACCGACGGCGATGGCCTGAGCGACGGGCTGGAGAAGGCGCTCGGCACGGGCGTGAACGACGCCGACTCGGATGACGATGGCCTGCTCGACGGCGCCGAGCCGAACCCGAGCGACGACACCGACGGCGACGGCGGCATCAACCTCGAGGACGCCGACGCCGACAACGACGGTCTCGCGGACGGCACGGAGGCGGGCCGCTCGTGCGACGGCGAGGGAACGGACGCGGCCGCGCAGAAGTGCACGGCGGACGCGGACAATGGCGCGACGAAGACGCTCGTGCTCGTCGCGGACACGGACGGCGGGTCGAAGCTCGACGGCGCCGAGGACACGAACCTGAACGGCGTGGTCGACCCGGGCGAGACGAACCCGCTTTTCGCGGGCGACGACCTCACGCAGCCCGAGTGCACGACGGACGCGGACTGCGGCGACGCGTCGAGCGGCAAGATCTGCCAGGATCAGCGCTGCGTCGCCGGTTGCCGCGGCGTGGACGGCAACGGCTGCCCCGACGGTCAGGTGTGCACGTCGACGTCGGACTCGGTGGGCCAGTGCCAGGCCGAGCCGCCGCCGGACAACCAGCCCGAGCCGACGAATCCCGAGGGTTGCGGCTGCCGCACCGCGCCTGCGCAGGGCGGCGCGCTGCCCCTCACGCTCACCCTCGTCGCGGGCCTGCTCTTCGCGACGCGCCGCCGCCGCGCGGCCTGACGTCCCGCCTCTCTAGCCCTCTCCCGCGCCCGTGGGAGGGGGCTCATCCGAAGCCACGAGCCCGTCGTAAAACTCTGCCACGATCGAGGCGAGCCAGCTTTGCGCGGCCGGCGTCCCGATCGTCGCCGTGAGCGCGGGGAACGTCGCGTCCGCGAGCGCCGTGACGATCTCGCGCGGAGGTTTGTCCGGAAGCCCGAGCGACGCGAACACCTCGGACACCGGCTTCGCCTCGTTCTCCTTCACCCACGCGAGCACGAACGCGCGCCGCCGCGTGGCGAGCTCCTCGTTCGCCGCGAGGTGCGCCGCGATGTCGACGCCGATCCGCGTGCCTTGCTTCGTCGCCTCGACGTCGAGCAGCACCTCGGCGAACCGTTGCTCCAGGAGAAACCCTGCGAGCCTCTGCCGGAGCGCCACGAACGGCGGGTCCCCCGCCCGCGCGACGATCGACTCGGCCGCGTTTTTCACGGCTTTTTGCGAGAAGCCGAGCAAGAACTTCCGGATCTCCGGATCGAGCCGCTTCTCGAAGTCCACGCGCAGCCCGTCGATCGACTTGCCCACGCCGCCGAGGCCAAACGGCCCGAGCTTCTTCATGAGCGAGGGCAAACCCCACTCCGCGACGAACGGGTTCACGCGCTCGGAGAACTGCTTCAGCGCGTCGTGCATCACCTCGCGCATCACCTCGCGCGCGGCCTCGCTCTCGGCGATCTCGCGCACGAGCTTCGGCGGCAGCACGTCGGGCCGCGCGAAGAGGGCGGCGAGATCCTTCTGCGCTTGCCCCGAGACGAACGATCCGATCGTCGCGCGCTCCTTCACGAGCACGGCGTGCACCTCGCGCGCGAGCCGCTCGATCGCAGGCCGCAGCGAGCCGTCCACGGTCTGCTTCGTGATCGCGGAATCGAGTGCTCGCGCGAGCGAGCTCGGCTCCACGAGACGACCGAGCGGCGCGAACCTGAGCTCGTCGAGCACGTCGGCCACGGTCTTCTGCCACTCGGCGCGCGCGGCGGGCGAGGTGAGCCGCGCTTTCAGGAAGGCGATGTGCCGCGTTTTGAGGTCCTCGAGCGCGGCGCGGGTCGTCTGCACGGATCGTTCGTTCACCATCGGAAGGTAACCCGCGTGCCTGGGCCGCGCGAGGCGGCGGCTGCCTCCGGGTCGTCACGAGCCTTCGCGAAGTGTCGAGGTTCGTCAGGACTTGTCACGGGCGGCCGGGGAGTCGCGGCAGCTCGTGACGAGCAGAGACAAACCGAGACAACATTTTACAAGTCCATGACAACTATGACGGCCGGCCTCTGGTACTCCCTCGTCGTTCCGCAGTTTTTTTGCGCCCGAGGGAGGCGCGCACGATGCTCCACACGATGCTCGTCGTCCTGTACTTCGCCGTCCTCCTCGCTCTCAGCGCCTACGGTCTGCACCGGCTGCACCTCGTGATCCTGTGCGTGCGGCATCGCCGCCAGATCGAGCGCGCGAAGCAAATGCCTCACGTGGCCGAAGAAGACCTGCCTCGCGTGACGATCCAGCTCCCGCTGTTCAACGAGTCCACCGTGGCCGCTCGCCTGCTCGATGCGACCGCGCGCATGGACTACCCGGCGGACAAGCTGGAGATCCAGGTCCTCGACGACTCCACCGACGAGACGCAAGCGCTCGTCCGCGCGCACGTCGACCGCCTGCGCGAGCGCGGTGTCGACGCCGTCTACCTGCACCGGACGAACCGCGTCGGCTACAAGGCGGGCGCGCTCGACGAGGGCCTCAAGGTCGCGAAGGGCGACCTCGTCGCCATCTTCGACGCGGACTTCATCCCGCAGCCCTCGTTCGTCCGCAGCATCGTCGGTCACTTCGCGGACCCGAAGATCGGCATGGTCCAGACGCGCTGGGGCCACCTGAACCGCGAGCACTCGGTGCTCACGAAGGTGCAGGCGCTCATGCTCGACGGCCACCACCTCGTCGAGAACCGCGCGCGCTACGGCGCCGGCCTGCTCTTCAACTTCTCGGGCACCGGCGGCATGTGGCGCAAGAACGCGATCCACGAGGCCGGCGGCTGGCAGCACGACACGCTCACCGAGGACCTCGACCTCTCGTATCGCGCGCAGCTCGCGGGCTGGAAGTTCGTCTACCGCGAGGACGTGGTCTCGCCGTCGGAGCTGCCGGAGGACGTCTCGGCGCTCCGCGCGCAGCAGTACCGCTGGGCGAAGGGCACCGTGCAGACGGCCCGCAAGCTCCTCAAGCGCGTGCTCTCCTCGAACATCAGCTTCGCGCAGCGTCTCGAGGCGCTCTTCCACCTCACGCCGCACTTCGCCTACCCGCTCATGGTGACCCTGAGCGTGCTGCTCCTGCCCGCGCTCGTGCTCCTGCCGGCCACGGACACGCTCACGATGCTCATCGTCGACCTGCCGCTCTGCGTGGCGACGACGGGCTCGCTCGCGGCGTTCTACATGTTCGCCGAGGCGGCCCAGGGCCGGAGCCGCGCGAACGTGCTCACGCGGCTGCCGATGCTCATCGCACTCGGCACGGGCCTCGCGCCGCACCTCTCGAAGGCGGTCTTCGAGGGCATGCGCCACATGGCCGGTGAGTTCGTCCGGACCCCGAAGCACGGCACGAACAAGGGCCGCTACCGCGCCCGCGCCGACCTGCCGCTCCTCGAGACGGGCCTCTGCCTGCTCTCGTTCGGCTCGACGGTCGCCTCGCTCCAGACGGGCCACTACTTCGCCACGCCGTTCGCCGCGCTCTTCACGATTGGCTACGGCTACGTGGCGATGCTCGTGGCGCACGAGCAGTCGACGCGCCGTCGCGAGTCCGCGCCCATGCTCCTCGCCACGCCGAGCGAGCGCCCCAGCGAGCCCACGGCTGCCGAGCAGCCTGTCGGCAAGCTCGCCGCCTGATCGCCCCTCCCTCCCTCACGCGCCGCCGCGGCGCCCCTCCTCGCCTTTCCGCATCACTCCCCCCTGGATATTCCTGGCCCGGGCTCTTATCCTCGGCGTCGTAAGGGCGGGACTTCGTCTATGACCAAGGCCGAAATCGTACAAGCCGTCTACGGTCGGCTCGGGGGGTTCTCGAAGAAGGAGTCGGCGGACCTCGTGGATCTCGTCTTCGAGACGATGAAAGAGACCCTCGGCCGCGGAGAGAAGATCAAGATCTCGGGCTTCGGCAATTTCGTTCTGCGCGACAAACGCCAGCGTCAAGGCCGGAATCCGCAGACGGGCGATCCGATCGTGATCACCGAGCGCCGCGTCCTCTCCTTCAAGGCGAGCCAGATCCTCAAGCACGCGCTGAACCCGCGCGTCGCTGGGACGAGCGGCGCCGCGGCTTCCGCCGTCGCGGAGGAGTGAGCGGCTTGTCCGGGCGCCGAGAGCTTCCTGCGAAGCTCTACTATCGCATCGGAGAGGTCGCCGGGATCGTCGGCGTCGAGCCGCACGTGCTCCGTTACTGGGAGAGCGAGTTCCGCTCCATCCGGCCGCAGAAGTCCGCCAAAGGGCAGCGTGTCTACTCGCGTCGCGACGTGGAGACGCTGCTCAAGGTGAAGGACCTGCTCTACGCGCACCGCTTCACGATCGCAGGCGCGCGCCGCAAGCTGCGCGAAGGCGGCATCGAGCCGCCGGGCGAGGATGATCCGAGCGTGGAGCAATCACGAAGGATGCGCGAGGCGTTGCTCGACATCCGGACCGAGCTCGTCGCGATGATGCGTGAGCTCGACGAGCCCAAGGCACCGGGCAAGAAGAGCTAGAGCGGCGCGCGATGAGCGAGCGGCGCGAGGAGGCGCTCTCCGGCGGGGCGATCGTGCGCTTCGGCGTGCCCGCGGGCGCGACGGAGGAGCGCGCCAAAGCGCTGCCGCGGATCGAGGTGTCGAGCCTGAAGGGCGCGCGCGTGGGCCTCGGGCGTGGCTTCGTGGACGAGGCGGGCCTGCGGCTGCGCGTTGCGTGTGTGGAGGCGCCGTCGGACCGCTTCGCGCCGGGCGTGGAGGAGATCGTGCTCGGCATGGCGACGTCGATCGCGCGGGGCGCGGTGTCCGACGGCCTCACGCTCGAGCGCTGGGATGCCGAGGGCATCACGCGGCACGAGGGCCGCTTCGAGCAAGCGCTCAATGGGCAGGGCATGCGCGGCGAAAAGCCCGTCGTGCTTCGCGGCCGGCACGTGCTCGGCTTCGAGGGCGCCGCGAGCGAGGCGGTGCTGTGCACGTTCGTCTGCGAAGAGCCACGCGCGAGCGAGCGCTGCGCCGACCTCGTGACGAGCGCCGAGCTCGCGTCGCTCGTGCCGCCGCCGCCGCCGAGCCTTCTGGTGCGTACGATCTTGATGGCAGCCGAGCGGCCGCGAGATGCGGCCTTGCTCGGCCTGGGGATCGGCGTGCTCTTCGTCGCGGTGCTGCTCGCGCGAAGGCCGCGACCTTCGCCTTGATCAGAACGGGATGTCGTCGCCGCCGTCGTAGCCGAAATCATCCGGCGGAGGCCCGGGATCCGGCGCGGGACGACCGCCGCCGCCACCGCCGCCGCCACCGCGACCACCGCCGCCACCACCACCACCGCCGCCGCTGCGACCGCCGCCGTAGCCGCCACCGCCACCGCCGCGGCCGCCGCCGCCACCACCACCACCGCCGCTGAAGTCGCCGTAATCGCCGCCGCCGCCGCCGCCGCCGCGTGCGGGCGGACCGGAGAAGTCGGCGGGCGGGCCCATGTCGTCGCCGGCGGGCGCGCCGCGACCGCGGCCGGCAAGGATCACGTTGTTCGCGATGACCTCGGTCTTGTAGCGCTTGTTGCCGTCGCGATCGTCGTAGCTCGACGTGCGCAGCGAGCCCTCGACGAAGAGCGACGAACCCTTGCCGAGGATCTTCGCCAGCGCCTCGCCGCGCTTGCCCCACACGACGACGTTGTGCCAGTCGGTGCGCTCGCGGCGGACCTTGTCTTTGTCGAGGTAACTCTCGGTCGTGGCGAGGCGGAGGTTGAGCACGGCCTGGCCACCCTGGGTGAACCGAAGCTCGGGATCCGCGCCCAGATTTCCGAGCAACATGACGCGATTGAAGCCTTCCGCCATCGTTCCTTCCTCTCGTCCTCTCGTCTGGATGTCCCCCGTTCGTGACGATGCGTCAAGGGCGAGGGTTTTTCGTCGCGCTCGTTCGCCTGCTCGGGGAACTGCGTTCGTCTCGATACTAGTGCGCGCCTGCCGCAGCTTTCGCGATCACCTCGGCGAGCAGGAGCTTCGCCACGTTCAGATAAATCAAGATCCCGAGCACGTCGATCAAGGTTGCGATGAACGGCGTCGAGCTCGTCGCCGGGTCGAGACCGAGCTTGCGCAGAAGGAGCGGCAACATCGAGCCCACCGTGCAGCCCATGATCACGATGCCCATCAGCGTGATGCCGACGGTGAACATCAGCGCGTAGCCGTCGCCCCAGAGGTGGATGCGCGTCATGCCGATGATCGCGAGCATGAGCCCGAGCACCACGCCCTGCCCGATCTCGCGCACGATGACGCGCTTCCAGTCCGTCGGCTTCACGTCGCCCACGGCGAGGCCGCGGATGATCAGCGACGACGACTGCGAGCCGGTGTTACCGCCCGTCGAGATGAGCATCGGCACGTAGTAGGCGAGCTTCGAGACCGCCTCGATGATCTCGTCGTAGTGCCTGAGCACCGTGCCCGTGATGAACTCGCTCACGAGCAGCGCCGCGAGCCATGGCGCGCGCTTCTGGATGAACGTCCAGAATCCCGTCTGGAAGTAGCCCTCCTCCATCGGCTCGACGGCCGCGAGGCGCTGCAGGTCTTCGGTCTGCTCCTGCGTGAGCACGTCCATCACGTCGTCGACCGTGATCACGCCGAGCAGCTTTCGATCGGGGCCGACCACGGGCATCGCGGCGAAGTCGTACTTCGCCATCTTCCGCGCGACCTCCTCCTGATCGGTCTCGGGGCTCAACGCGAAGATGTTCTCCGTCATCACGTCCGTGATCCGGTCCGTGGGCGCGGCGAGCAGCAGATCACGGAGCGACAGGATGCCGAGCAGGCGCTCGTCGTCCGTTAGTACGTAGACGTAATAAATCGTCTCGGCGTCCTGGGAGGACTTCCGGATGCGCTCGATCGCCTCGGCGACGGTGATCGTGGGCGGCACCGAGACGTAGTCGGTGGTCATCAGGCCGCCGGCGCTGTCCTCGGGCCATTTCGCGAGCTCCTCGACCTCGGCGGCGGCCTCGGGATCGACCTTCTCGAGCGACTCGAGCAGGTTGTCGCCGACCTCCTCGGGCAGGGCCTCGATGAGGTCGGTCCGCTCGTCGGCGGCCATCTCGGAGACGATGGGCGCGGCGTTCTCGACGCCGAGCTCCTCGACGAGCGCCTCCTGCTGATCCTCGTCGAGGCGTTCGAAGATCGGCGCGGCCTCCTCGGGCTTCAGCGTCTTGAGGATGAGGGCCGCTTCGTGCTCTTCGAGCATGCCGAGCAGGTCGGCGAGGTCCTCGTCGTGGATCTCCTCGAGCAAGGCGCCGATCTGCGCGGGATCCTCGGCGAGGAGCTCTCGCACCTCGGGCAGCATCGCGACGGCGACTCGCATCATCGGGCGCCAATCAGCCAGAGGAGCCGCTCGCCCGCAAGCAGGATCGCGGGGCGCGGCGAGGCCTGCGGGCATGGCCCTCCCGGCCTTCCGCCCCCGGTCCCGGACCGGCTCGCTCGTTGTCCATGGTGCCAACTCAGTTGGCCGATGACAGAGCAAGATCTCCGCGCGAGTCAGGATCCGATGCCGGCACGCCTGTTGCTGTCACCCCTCCTCGGATCCCGGGGTTTCCTGCAAATAGGCCGTTCCCGAGCCGGATCTCGAATTGACAGCCTTCCCGGGACATCCCTAGCATCGAGGCCATCGATCACGGACGGGCCCGGCAGCATGGGTCCCGTTCGTCGCGGCAACTCCGTTTCTGGGACGAGCCCAGCGTAAGGTCGGCTAAGGAGCTCAGCATGAAAGGCTTACAGCGTCAGAAAAGCTTCCTGGGGAAGCGCGCGGCCCGAGCGGCCCTCTCGATGGTCGTAGCGACCACGGCGGCTGGCGCCGCTGGCTGCCTCGATCGGCCCGTCGAGACGGTCGAGCCCCGCATCACGGCGACGATCGTCGAGCGGCTCACCCAGAGCTCGGTCGACAAGATCGACATCCTTCTCGCCATCGACAACTCGCGCTCGATGGCCGACAAGCAGAACATCCTCGCGCTCGCGGTGCCCGACCTCGTGACGGGCCTCGTGAACCCGCGCTGCATCGACGACAACGGCGTGCCCGTGTCCGCGATGATGCAGCCGAGCTACCCGACCGACGACTGCCCGGCCGGCACCAAGCGCGAATTCGAACCGATCGTCGACATCCACATCGGCGTCATCAGCTCCTCGATCGGCGGCCACGGCGCGGACTCGTGCCCGAACTCCGACGCGAACAGCAAGGAGTGCTCGCCGGCGCCGAACACGACGAACAACGACAAGGGTCACCTGCTCTCGCGCCTCGACCAGTGCGGCGGCGCCTCGGTCGACACCTATCCGTACGGCACGGGCAGCACGGACAAGGGCTTCCTCGCCTGGGATCCGAAGAAGAAGCTCTCGCCGAACGGCGAGCTCGACATCCCGAGCCTGCAGCAGGACCTGCGCGACATGGTCATCGGGACGGGCCAGATCGGCTGCGGTTACGAGTCCCAGCTCGAGAGCATCTACCGCTTCCTCGCGGACCCCGAGCCCTACGAGACGATCTCCGTCGTCAACAACCGCGCCACGCCCGACGGCACGGACACCGTCCTCCTGCAGCAGCGCGCCGAGTTCATGCGGCCCGACTCGCTGCTCGCGATCGTCATGCTCACCGACGAGAACGACTGCTCCATCAAGGAGTACGGCCAGTTCTACTACGTCGGCCAGCTCCGCATCGGCAACACGAACGTCCGCATGCCGCGCGCGCGTCAGGAGTGCGCGGCGGATCCGAACGATCCGTGCTGCAAGTCGTGCGGTCAGGACAAGGGGAGCTGCCCCGACGATCCGACCTGCACGAACCCGCAGGGCGGCCCGGCGCTGCTCGGCGTCGAAGAGGACGACATCAACATGCGCTGCTGGGATCAGAAGCGCCGCTTCGGCATCGACTTCCTCTACCCGACGGACCGCTACGTTCAGGCGTTCTCGGCCTCCGAGATCGCGAACCGCGCGGGTGACCTCGTCCCGAACCCGATCTTCTCGGACCTGAACCCGCAGGACAACATCACGAACATCCGCGACTCCGGCCTCGTGTTCTTCGCCGGCATCATCGGCGTGCCCTGGCAGGACATCGCCCGCGACAAGACCGACCTGTCGAAGGGCTTCAAGAACGCGAACGAGATGAACGCGCCGATCGGCGCGGGCGGCGAGTCGACCTGGGACGTCATCCTCGGCAGCGAGAAGACGGGCGGCAAGCCGCTCGATCCGCTCATGATCGAGTCGATGGACAAGCGCACGGGCACGAACCCGATCACGGGCGATGTGCTCGTCGACGCCTCCACGCCGAACGCGAACCCGCTGAACGGCCACGAGTGGACGATCACCGCGAAGGACGACCTCCAGTTCGCGTGCATCTTCCCGCTGCTCCCCACGGATCAGCGCGACTGCACGAACACGAACCTCACGGCCTGCGACTGCTTCGAGGCGACCAACGACAACCCGCTCTGCCAGCAGGACCCGAACAACAACAACGCGCCGACGCTCCAGGTCCGCGCGAAGGCGTACCCCGGCATCCGCCCCCTCGAGGTCATGCGTGACCTCGGCGATCAGGGCATCGTCGCCTCCGTGTGCCCCTCCACGATCGACCCGGCCGACATCGAGAAGCCGGACTACGGGTATCGCCCGGCCATCGGCTCGATCATCGACCGCCTGAAGAGCGCCCTCAAGGGCCAGTGCCTGCCCCGTACGCTCACGCCCGACGAGAACACGGGCGACGTGCCGTGCCTCATCCTCGAGGCGCGCAACATGCAGGGCGGTGCTTGCGTCTGCGACGAGAACGCGGCGCGCGCCCCGATCCCGAGCGAGGGCCCGAAGGCGAAGGCCGTCGAGCTCGCGAAGGAGGATCCGGCGTACGACAAGGCCAAGTGGGACTGCTTCTGCGAGATCACGCAGACGACGGGCGACGCGCGCACGGCCTGCCAGGACGACGCGAGCGAGCAGCCGGAGCTCAACGGCCAGCCGGTCAACGGCTGGTGCTACGTGGACGGGACGACCACGCCCCCGACGGGCAACGTCGAGATCGTCAAAGACTGCCCGGCGAACGAGCAGCGCATCATCCGCTTCGTCGGCGCGGGTGAGGCGCAGGGCGGCGCGACGCTGTTCATCACCTGCACGGGTGACACCGGCGACTGAGCCTGGCCGTACCTGACGACATAACGCACGAACGTGACGAGGCCCGGCATCGGGCCTCGTCGCGTTTTGTGGTAAGACCGCGCCCCGAGGTGACGTCGAAAAAGAAGATCCTGATCATCGAGGACGAGCCCCACATCGTCCTCGGCTTGACCGACGCGCTCGAGTTCGAGGGGTTCTCCGTCGTCTCGGCGGGCACGGGCAACGCCGGCGTGCAGCTCGCGCGACAGGAGAAGCCCCAGGCGATCCTGCTCGACCTCATGCTCCCCGACACGAACGGGTTCAAGGTCTGCGAGGAGCTGCGCCGCTGGGATGCGTTCATCCCGATCATCATCCTCACGGCACGTGGCCAGGAGCTCGACAAGATCCGCGGCCTCGACGCGGGCGCTGACGACTACGTCACGAAGCCCTTCAGCGTGGGCGAGCTCATCGCCCGCATGCGCGCGATCTTCCGGCGCACCACGCGTGGGCCGGGGGATCCGACGCCCGAGGTCTTCACGATCGGGCAGGCCAAGATCAACATGACGACCCACACGGTCGCGCGCGGCTCGAAGTCGAGCCCGCTCTCGTTCTACGAGGTCGAGCTCCTGCGCCTGCTTTACGAGCGCGTGGGCCAGCCCGTCTCGCGCGAGGAGATCCTCCAGAAGGTCTGGGGCGTCGAGGGTTCACCCACGAACCGCACCGTCGACAACTTCATCGTCAAGCTGCGCAAGAAGGTCGAGAAGTCCCCGGACAAACCGCAGCACATCCTGACGGTGTACGGGCACGGCTACAAGCTGGCGCCCTGAGATCAGCGCAGCGGGAGTGCGTTACGCACGTCCACGGGGACGCTGACGATGTCTTCGCGGAGCCGCGCGGCGTCGAGCCCGCCGAGGCTCGTGCCTTCGCGGAGCTGACGCGCTTCGAGGTAGAGGCCGGGGCGACCGCGGAAGGCGCTGTCGCCGACGAAGCCGATCTCGTCGCCCGCTTCGAGCGGCGCGCCCACGACCGCGCGTTCGCTCGGCCGATCGAGGTTTCCATGCACGAGGAGCACCTGCCGCAGCCGGCCTCCGTCGCGCACGAGGTGCGCCATGACGACCGTCTCGCCGAGCATCTCGCCGACGAACGCGACCTCGGCCGGCCCCTCTTGCCCTTCGAGCGAGAGCGCCACGACCGCATCGCCGCTCGACGCCTCGAGCAGCACGGCGCCGGGCCCGGTCGCGACGTCGCCCGCTTCGACCGACAGATCGAAGGGCCGATCGAGCCCCGCGAGCACCGACGGCGCTGCCTCGGCCGTCAGCGGGAAGCGGTACGCCCTCACCTCGGCGGGCCGCTCGGGCCTTCGCGGGACCAGCGTGCTCCGCTCGGCCGTGGTCTCCGGGCCCACCGGTAGCGCTTCGCGTCCGTCCGGCTGCGGCGCCCGACCTGGCGGGGGCAGGGGAATGCACACGTCGCCCTCGGGCAACGTGCGCGGGCCACACGATGCGGCCACGGCCGGGGCGACCGTAGAGGGCGCTTTCGCGGGCTCGGGCGCCTTGGGCCTCGGGGTTTTCCCGAGCGCACCGAGGGCCGCGAGCAGGGCGGCGAAGGCGGCGGCCCGGACGAGCGGCTGCATCACCCTTCGCTATAGCCCAGTCCGAGGCGCCGTTCGAGCCGAGGACGGCCCCTCCGCTGGGGACGGCGCCCTACGAACGTTCAGGGGGCCCCTGCAGCGCGTCCGTAGGCGGCTCGGCTTGCGAAAGCGCGACGCTGTTGATAGCTCCTGTCTTCGTGCAAGACCGCTCTTCGATCGAAAAGTCTCTGAACGCGCTCTTCGACGCCGAGCGCACGGTTCGCCGCCTGCACGACGAGCTCGCCGACAAACCCGAAGGTACGCTCCTCGACGTGCTCACCGACGCGATCGCGGCTGCTCTCAAAGAGAGCGACGAGGACGAGTCAGCGCTGCGGCTCGTGCGGACCGCGGCGCTGCTCGGCGAGCTCCAGGGGCCGCGGGTCGTCGACGCGATGATCGACGTCCTCTCGTCCGAGCACCCGGAGGCGCGCCGCGCCGCGGGCGAACAGCTCGAGGAGCTCAGCTTCGAGCGCTTCAAGGAGGTCGCGCTGGGCGTCGAGCGCGCGCTCAGGCGTTTGCCCGTCGGCTCGCCGGCGCTGCCCGAGCTCCCGTACATCCTCGCCGAGGTCCCCGAGCCTGGCGTCACCAAGGTGATCGGCCAGTTCTTGAAGCACGGCGATGCCGATGCGGTCGCGGCGGCGATCGAGGCGCTCGTGCAGATCGGCGACCCGGCTTCGGCGCGGCTCATCGAGGCGCTCGTCGACGACACGCGCACTGTCGAGCTCGAAGAGGACGGCTCGGATGCGACGACCGAGGTCACGATCGGCGAGCTCGCCGAAGAGGCGCTCGAGATGCTCGAGGCCGTGGGTGACGACGACGAAGGGAACGGCGGGAACGGGAGAGCTTCGTGAGCCTCGGGACCCCGCTCACGGGAGCGGAGGCCGCGGTTTTCGACACGTCCGTCATCCCGCGGTACCTCGCGTATTTCGGCACGTCCGCGGTGGAGATGGTCATCCCGTATTCGTCGGCGTCCGTGGCCGACATCGGCTGCCGCACGGGGTACGTCGAGCCCATGCTCGCGGAGAAGCTGCCGGGCGCGAACATCGTCGGCGTCGATCCTTCGCCTGAAGCGCTCACGCTCGCGCGCTCGAAGGCGTCGGAGCTTTCGGGTGTGAATGTGAGCCTCGAGCTCGCGACGGGCATGCCGTTGCCGCTGCCGGATGCGAGTTTTACGCACGGCCTGCTCGTGCATCCGGTCGTGAGCGCGCAGGCGCGGTATGCGCTGCTCGCCGAGCTTCGGCGCATCCTCGTCGTGGGCGGGCAGGGCCTCGTCGCGCTGCCCGTGCGCGGCTCGTTCCCCGAGATCTACGACATGCTGCGCGAGTACGCGCTGCGGCAGGACCTCGCGGATTTCGGCAAGGCCGTGGAGGTCGCGGCGGCGAGCCGTCCGACGATCGAATCGCTCTCGGAGGAGCTCGAAAAGGTCGGCCTCGGCGAGGTCGACGTCGATGTGCAGCTCATCGGCGTCGCCTTCAACAGCGGCAAGGAGTTCCTGGAGGATCCGATCGCGCAGATGATCGTCTTCCCCGACATGCGCGCACTGCTCGAAGCCGACCCGAGCGGCGTCGAGGCCGGCTTCCGCTACGTGAGCGACGCGATCACGAAGTACTGGTCCGAGGGCTCCTTCGAGCTCACGGTCAACATCGGCTGCGCGAGCGGCCGCCGCTTCGAGTAGTCAGCGCAGCACGAAAAACGGCACGAGTGCCCAACCGCCCGCGTCTACTTTGACGTCGAACGTTCTGCGTTGACCCCGCACCTCGAGCGTGACCGCATGTTTCCCCGCGGGGACACGCGTCCTCGTGATCGCGATCCGCGCCGGCAGGGTCGACCAGCTCCGCGTGTCGGGCGTGTCGAGCGCCGACATCGTCAGGCTCGTGGCGAAGCCGAGCAGCATGCCCACGGCTTCCGCGCTCCCGTCGCGCCGCTGCCGATCGTCCTGCGCTGCGTTGATCCCGGCCGCCGTCGCGCCGGCCACGGCCACGCTCGCCGCCGTACGCGCGAGCAGCCGCGTGATCGCCGCGAGCACGAGCGTTCCCTCGCGCTTGTGCCACGCCGATCGAACCTCGCCTTCCACGTCGAGCGCTTGCTCCAGCGGCAAGATCTCCTCGCCGATCGAAGCCTTCGGCGTCTCGTAACCTCCGCGGCCCTGACCCAGCGTGGGATAGTTGATCCACGCCACCGCGCCCTGGAGCACGAGCGAATCGACCTCGCGACGCTCCATCGGTGACAGCTCGTGCCCCACGATCTGCATCGCCATCCCGATCGGGATCCGCACCGGCGTCTTCGGCGGCACCCGCCCGAACCCCACGACGACCAGGAGCTCCGCCTCGCCCGTCTCCTCCACCGGCGCCAAAGGCTCCGCGCCCTCCACGAGCGCGTCGACCGCCTCGTGTATCGTCGTCTTCTGCCCGCGCGTCAGCACGCGCAGCGGATCGCGCAGCGACTTGTACCGCGCGTACGCGAGCGCCTCTTCGTAATGCAAGAGCGCCTCGTCGCGTTGCGTCGACTTCTCGTACGTAAAACCGGCGAGGTAACTCCCGAGCCCGAGCAGCGCGCCCTCGTCGCCCAGGCTCTCGATGTACTTCTGCATGACCACGAGCCGCCGCGCCTCCACGCGCGCCCCGTTGAGGTCGTGCCGCGCGAGGTAGCTCAGCATGTTGAGCGTGTTCAAGAGGAGCTTCTCGTACGCCGGCGCCTTGTACGCCCCCGCGTCGTCCGAGAACACGTAGCGGCCGAGGTCTGCCGCTTTGCTCGTCGAGAGGTCGAGCACCTCGATGGCCTGATCCGCGGCGCCGAGGTCGCGCGAGGCCTGCTCGTACTTTCCCATCGCGAGGTGGATGCTGCCGCGGTCGAGCAAGAGCAGCGCCTCGTCCTGCTTGACGGGCGGGATCTCGCCCGGCGACTTCACGCCGAGCTCTCGATCGAGCGCGGCGACGGCTTGTTCCATCGAGCCACGATCGAGCGCCGCGAGCGAGTCGCGGACGCGCACCTCGTGCCCGGCGCAGCCCGCGTTTCCGAGCGCGCCGAGGGCGAACGTGATCACGCAGGCGGCGCGCCGGAGGCCGAGGAGCGGGCGCACATCAATCCTGGTTGATGAGGGCCTTCGTGAAGGCCGCCTTGTTTTGCCAGCGGACCGCGCTCGTCTCGGTCTCGATGACCTGCATGAACATGAAGTATTGCACGCGCCGCCCGCCGGCCGTGCGCTCGTCCGAGGTGTAGACCTTGCCGGTCATGTAGTACTTCGCGCCGAGCTGACGGCCGTACTGAGCCGCGTGGTTCGGATCGAACTGGCCGCCGTGCTGCCGCTCGACCTCGGCGATCATCTGGTTCTGCCGTTCGCGGCTCACGACCGTGACGAGCTGCGAGTTCACCATGAACGTCTCGGCGTCCGAGAGCACCGCCTGGAGCTGGCTGTCCACGTGCTGGCTCGTCTCGTTCAGCATCGGGAAGATCGCCAGCGTGGGCTTGTCGCCCGCATCGGCCCAGGCCTTGGCGAGTGGCGAGGCCACGAGGTGCTTCATGTTCTCGTGGAGGAGCTGCTCCATGTCGCGTTTGTCGATGCCCGTGCTCATCGGCGGGTCATCGAGGCCCTCGACCTCCGAGCCGCGGACGAACACGGGGTCGCTCGCGCAGCCGACGACGAGCGGCGCGAGCAGGAAAGCGACGGCGGGGACGAGGCGAAGGAAGCTTCCGTTTTTCATGGTGATGTGACGCTCAGGCAACCACGAGATTCACGATCTTTCCGGGTACGTAGATGAACTTCTTCAGGGTCTTGCCGGTCGTGAACGCAGAGACACCCTCGGCTGTGAGCGCGGCGTTACGGGCCTCGTCTTCGCTGGCCTTGACGGGCAGCGTCACGCGGCCGCGGACCTTGCCGTTCACCTGCACGGCCATCTCGATGACGTCGTCGACGCAGAGCGTCGGATCGAACGTCGGCCAGGCTTCGAGCGCGATCGAACGCTCGTTGCCCCACAGGCGCCAGACCTCTTCGGCCACGTGCGGCGCGAATGGCGAGACGCAGAGCAAAAGGCCCTTCGCAGCCTCGCGCGGCAGCTCCTTCAGCGAGCCGAGGTGGTTCAGGAGGACCATCATCGCAGAGATCGCCGTGTTGAACGAGAGCGACTCGATGTCCTCGGTGACCTTCTTGATGGTCTTGTGCACGAGGCGCTTCGTGGCGTCGTCGATGGCGTCCACGAGCGGCCGGCCCGTGAGGATCGAGAAGATGCGGTCGCGGAAGCGGACGACGCCCTGGATCTGCGCGGATTGCCAGGGTTTCACCGCTTCGAGCGGGCCCATGAACATCTCGTAGAGGCGCAGGCAATCGGCGCCGTAGCCCTTCACGATGTCGTCGGGGTTCACCACGTTGCCGCGGGCCTTCGACATCTTCTCGCCGTCCTCGCCGAGGATGATGCCCTGGTGGACGAGCTTCAGGAACGGCTCGGGGTGCCTCACCTTGCCGATGTCGAAGAGCACCTTGTGCCAGAAGCGCGCGTAAAGCAGGTGCAACACGCCGTGCTCGGCGCCGCCGATGTAGAGGTCGACGGGCATCCAATCGTCGTAGGCCTTCTGGCTCCACGGCTCGGCGTCGTTCTTCGGATCGGCGAAACGCAGGTAGTACCAGCACGAGCCAGCCCATTGCGGCATCGTGTTCGTCTCGCGCGCGTACCACTGCCCGTCTTTCTGGAAGAACCTCCAATCGACGGCGCGGGCGAGCGGGCCCTGCGGGTCTTCGCCGGGACGGAAGTCGACGAGATTGGGCAGGCGCAGCGGCAGCTCGTTCTCGGGCACCGCGATGGGTTTGTCGTAGCGGATCACATGCTCGTCGCCCTTGCGCGGGTCGCCGGCCGGATCCTTCATGTCGACGGGGAAGTAGACCGGGATCGGCTCGCCCCAGTACCGCTGCCGGGAAAACACCCAGTCGCGCAGCTTGTACGTGATCTTCGGCGCGCCTTTGCCCAAGGCGACGAGCTCGTCCACGATGGCGCGTTTTCCGTCGGTGGACTTGAGCCCGTCGAACTTGCCGCTCCGCACGAGGATGCCCTCGTCGACGTAGGCCGCGTCGAGCGAATCGTGGAGCTTGCCGTCGGGGCTCACGACCTCGATGACGGGCAGTTCGAACGTCTTGGCGAACGCGAAGTCGCGCTCGTCGTGGCCCGGGACGGCCATGACCGCACCCGTGCCGTAGCTACCGATGACGTAGTCCCCAACCCAGATCGGCACGGCCTGGCCCGTGAGGGGGTGGATCGCCATCGCGCCCGTGGGCACGCCGGTTTTCGTCTTCTCCGAGGTGCGGTCGAGGTCGCTCTTGCTCGCGGCGGCCTGCATGTAGGCCCGGACGGCGGGGAGCTTTTCGGCCGAGGTGATCTTCTCGACGAGCGCGTGCTCGGGCGCGAGCACGACGTAGGTACACCCGAGCAGCGTGTCGGGGCGCGTGGTGAAGACGTCGATCTTCGCGCCCTCGAATCCTTGGACGTCGAACGAAATGGTCGCGCCCTCGGATCGCCCGACCCAGTTCCTCTGCATGCTGACGGTGCCCTCGGGCCAGTCGACGAGCGAGAGGTCCTCGGCGAGGCGGTCGGCGTACGCGGTGATGCGCAGCATCCACTGGCGCAGCGGGGTGCGGACGACGGGGTGACCGCCGCGCTCGCTCTTGCCGTCGATGACCTCCTCGTTGGCGAGGACGGTGCCGAGGGCGGGGCACCAGTTGACGAGGACCTTGTCCTGATAGGCGAGGCCGCGTTCGAAGAGCTTGACGAAGATCCACTGGGTCCAGCGGACGTAGTTATCGTCGATCGTGCCGAACTCGCGCTCCCAGTCGTAGCTGAAGCCGAGCATCTTGAGCTGGCGCCGGAAGGTGTCGATGTTCTTGCGCGTGGTCTCGGCGGGGTGGGTGCCGGTCTGGATGGCGTACTGCTCGGCGGGCAAGCCGAAGGCGTCCCAGCCCATCGGATGCAGGACGTCGAACCCCTTCATGCGGCTGTACCGGCAGTAGATGTCGGTGGCCGTGTAGCCCTCGGGGTGCCCGACGTGGAGGCCCGCGCCCGAGGGATAAGGGAACATGTCGAGCACGTAGCGCTTCGGCCGACCTTCATGGCGAACGGCGCGGAAGACGCCGGTCTCCTCCCAGAAGCGCTGCCAGCGAGGCTCGGCCTCGGCGTGAACGTAACGAGCTGGCTCCTGCGCGGCCGGAGCGCCGTCCGCAGGCGTGCTCGGCGAGGTCGTGTTCGCGGTGGGGGACGTCATGGCGACCGTACGATTAGCACCGACACGGCGCGTGTGTCAGCGGGCGGGCGCCCGGAGGCGCGGCGCGCGAGAGAAGCGGGAAAGAACGAGGCGGTAGGGACGCACGAAGCGCCGGCCAGCCTCAACGCGGCGGCGACGGCCTCGCCAGCGCAAGCTCCGCCGCCACCCACCGCCGCAAGATCTCCGCGTCCTCTGCCCGCGCGACCCGCGCTTCGAGCCTCGGCTGGGTCATCGCCGCGGCCAGCTCCTCCGCGTCGAGGGGCCTCTTTTTCGCGCCGTCGATCACGATGAACAGCTTCCGCGCCGCCTTGTCGACCACGAGGCAAGCCCAGCCGGGCCCTTCCTCTGCGTGGACGAGCGTTCCGGCGATCACGCTGTCGAAGGGCGTTGCCGTTCCGTCGTGCATCACCCGCATTCGCTCACCGTCGTCGGCCAGGTAGGCGTGATATCGGCCGTCGGCGCTGAACGTCAGATCGCCCGCCCATGCGAAGGGCCTCTGCTCGCGCCCGTCGATCACAACGAATCGCGTCCCGCGGCTCGCGGCCACGTATCCGAATTTCGCCCCGCGCCGCGCGAAGACCGGCCGATCCACCGCGTCATAGGCCGGACCCTCCTGCCCATTTTCGACGATGTGCCAATCGCGCCCGCGCCGCGCCGCATACGCCAAGCGCCCGCCCTCGCCGCCGAAGACCAGGCTCCCGGGCGCGATTTCTTCGTACGGCGGGCCCTCCACGCCATCGAGGACGATGACCTCACCGTCCGCGCGCTTTCCGGCATACGCCACGTGCGCGCCGTCGTCGCTGAAGAGCACTTCCGAGATGCGGGCATACGGCGCGGATTCGACGCCGTCGACAGTCACGCGCCATTGCCCGTTGCGCTTCGCCACATACGCAAATCGACCCCTGCGCGGCGCGAGCGCGTGGTACGCGATCGCCTCCGCGGGCGCCGATTCACGCCCGTTCATCCAGAAAAACGCCTCCTCGCCGCGACGCCCCGCGTGCGCCACCGCGGCACCGTCCTCGCTGAATCGTAATGCGCCGATGCCGTCGTAGCGTGGTCCGGGGGTGCCGTCGATGATCGCGCGAACGAAGGCGCCTTGCCGCGCCACATAAGCGAAGCGGCCGCCGCGTCCAAAGAGCAGCGTGCCTTCCAGAATGGCATCGAATGCAGGCCCGGGTGTTTCATCCAGCACCACGAACCACGCGCCTTTTCGCTGCGCCGCGTACGCCACGTGCGCGCCGTCCGGGCTCAGGACGACCTCGCCCAATCCGTCGAAGCTCGGGCCCGCCCGCCCATCCACCACGAGCGACCAGCCCTTTTCCCGGCGCGCGGGGTAGGCGAGACGGCGACCGTCCGCGCTCCAGACGAGTGATTCGATCCCGATGCCCAGATACTCCGCGCCGTCCACGCCATCGACGCGCACGCGCTGCTTGCCGGAGCTCTCCAGCACCTCGATGTGGTGCCTTCGATCCGGGCTATGGCCCAGCCAAACCACGGACGGCCCGCAGCCCGCCAAAAAGAGCAGGGCGAGCGAGAGAGCAACGGGCTTCATCCGAAAATCGGCGCGGGCAGCGGCGGGATGCTGCGCGTGCTCGTCATCACGCCCTTCGCCACCGTGCGCCCCTCCACGCGGGCCTCGACCTCGTACCGCGCGAGGTTTTCCATGAGATGCGATTGCGAAACGATGTACTCGAGCCGCTGCCCGGCGAAGACCGGCTGGAGCAACTTCACGTCCACCGACGCGCTCATTCCCACGTGCAGATTCGAATGCGTCTTCAGCGACTCGACGAGCGCCGCCGAGACCTCGGGCTTGTACCCCGGTTGCAGCCGATATCCGAGCGCCAGATTTTGCAGGGCCTCGATCACTTCGTTCGGATCGTGGCCCTTCGCTTCCCACGCATCCTGATACGCGGCGATGATGCCGAGCAGGTTACTGCTTTGACCGAGCCCCTCGATCGTGTACACGCCGGGCCAGAGGTGCAGGCCGGGGAAATGGCCCTCGAAGACGGGCTCGTTTGCCGAGATGCAGCGCGCGGCGCGCAAGGTCGGCCGCGGCGTTCGCTCGTACGATTCGATGACGTCGACCATCGAGAACGGGCGGCGGTGCGGGATGAGCAGGTTGATGACGTCCGCGCCGAGGGACAGTCGCGCGCTCGTTTTCATGAAAGGCTCCACCGCAGCGCATCCACGGTGCGCCGGAGGTCGGTCGCGTTTTCGGTCGTGTGGACTCGCACCTGCGTGCCCAGGTTCGTCCGGACGAGCGATCGCAAGACCGCCCCCGGGGCCATGGTCACGAAATCGGTGACGCCGCGGGTTTTGAGCGTCGCCATGACGTCGGTCCAATGCACGGTATGGACGAGCTGGCCGGCGAGCAGGCGCGGCACGAGCCCCTCCTCGGCGAGGTTTCCGGTCGCATTGAGCACCATGGGCACCTGCATGGCCCCGCAGTGCGCGCGCGTGAGCGCCGCTTCGAGCTCGGGGACCGCGTCCTTCATCGATTCGCTGTGCCAGGGACCTGCGACGGGCAAACGTTTCGCGCGGAACCGTGTGTCAGGATGGTCGACCTTGAACGCATCGAGAGTATCCTCCAGGGTCTTCAGCAAGACGTGGATGGTTTTCTCATCGCCGCTCACGACCAGTTCATCGGGTGTATTCGACGCCGCGACCTCGAGCCCGCAACGCGCGAGCGCGCGCTGGAGGATCCCTCTCTCGCTCATCGAGAGTCCGGAGAACGCGAACATTGCACCCGGGTGCCGCGCCGCCTCCTTCGCCATCAGCCGTCCGCGGAGCGCCGCAATCGTGATCGCATCCTCGGGCGTGATCGCGCCCGTCGCGGCCCAGGCCGCAAGCTCACCGAGGGAATGACCTGCCACGACATCGGGCTTGACCCCCGCGGCCACGAGCTCTGCGTGCACGAAAAGCCCGATCGCGGTGACCACCGGTTGCTGGACCTCGGTGCGCTCGAGCGCCCGCCCGCCTCTCGCCAGGAGATCGGCCGTCGCAATGCCAGCCGCTTCCGCTGCGCGATCGAGCATCTCGTTCCCGCGCAGCTCGCTCGCTGCGAATGACGCAGCGGCGAACAAGTCTTTCGCGCCCTGACCCGGAAACAGAAACGCCACCGTCACAACGTGAGCCCCCCATCCACCACGAGCGCCTGCCCGATTACGTACGAAGCTTCCTCTGAGGCCAGAAACAAGACCGCCCGCGCCACCTCGTCGCCCGTCCCGAAACGCCCGAGCGGAATCTGAACGCGCGCCTTTTCCGCGATCCGTTTGTCCAGGCGCTTCGCCATTCCCGTGCCGAGCAGCCCCGGCACCACGGCATTGACCCGGATCCCGCGCGGCGCGAGCTCGGCCGCGAGCGTGCGCGTGAACGCGAGGATCGCGCCCTTCGAGGCCGCGTAATTCGATTGCCCCGGGCTCGCGTGCTGGCCCGCGACCGAGGCGACGTTGACGATCGCGCCCCGCCGCTTCGCCATCATCGGCCGCACCACGGCGCGGCAGCCGTGAAAGGCGCCTCCCGCATTGACGCGCATCACCTCGTCCCAGCTCTCCTCGGCCATGAGCGGGAAGAGCTCGTCTGCCGCGACGCCTGCATTGTTGACGAGCACGTCGATCGCACCCCGCGCGGCGAGCGCGTGCTCCACGGCCGCGTTCATCGACGCTGCGCTCGTGACGTCCATCGCGAGCAACGCGCCACGCCCGCCGGCCTCTTCCATCGCGCGGAGCGTCTCTTTCGCCTCGTCCTCGCGCGACCGGTATCCGACGAAGACGAACGCCCCCTCGGCGCCGAACGCCGTCGCGATGCTCCGGCCGAGGCCCCGGGAGGCGCCGGTCACGATCACCGTGCTGTCTTCGAATCGCGCACTCATAAAGGCAACACGAACGGCGGCATCTTCGACATGTCCCGGTCACGATAGCTATGCCGTTGCGGGCTCACGTACAGGCTGCGGTTGTTGATGAGCGGCGCCGAGACGGTGCGGATCGGCCGGCGCTCGCCCGCGCTCCGGACTTCGTAGCGGTCGATGCCCGCGTACGCATAAGGCCGATCGAGCAGCAACAATGCCACCCATTCGCTGCGGATCACCGAAAATCCGGATACGAGGACATGGCCGATCCGCTGATCGTCCAGAAAAACCTCGTCCCCCTCGGCCACGGGCGCGCCGGCGACGGCCCACACGACCCGCGCCTTCGCGCCCGCCTCGCGCCGCGCACGCAGCGCCGCGGAACCCACGTATTCCTTGCGGTACGAGACGCGCCATTGCAGGCCGAGCTCCAGCGGCGAGAGGCCGGCCCGGCCCTCGCGCCGGATGTTGAAGAATCCATTTTCGAGCGCGCATTGATCCAGCGCAGGCAGGCTCGCGAGCGCGAGGTCGAACGCCGCGCCCTCCCTGAGCAGCGATTCGCGTACGGTCTCGATTTCGCCCGTGGGGATCAGCAAATCATACCCGTACTCGCCGGTTTTCCCCGACCGGAAAAACACCGCGTCGTCGGCGCGGTAAAACGCGAGGTACGGAAGGCTCCCGACGTCGGGGCCGAGCACGGTCGTGCAGAGCTCCCAGGCATACGGCCCGTGCAAGGAGAGGAGCGTCCCGTCACATGGCTCGACGGTCGCCTCGACGCCTTCAGGAAAACGTTTTTCCAGGAACGCGACGAGCTCCTCGGGCGACGGCCCCTCGGCAAGCAAAAAGAACGATTCGTCGTCGCGGGCCACGTGGATGTCCGCGAACGGGCGGGCCTCCTCGTCGAGCAGGAGGCTCGGGCGCATCTGGCCATCCTGCAAGAAGAGATCGCAGGCGACCACGTGATCGAGCGCCTCGTACGCGCCTTCGCCCTCGATGCGCAGGCACGTGACGTGATCACCCGCGGCGAGCGCCACGCTCGTGCGCAAGGCGCGGATCTCGTCATCCATCGACATCGTCCGTCCTCCCGTGGGCGAGGGCCAGGTCGACCAGCGTATTCACGGTGCGCATGGCCGGTCGTGACAAACCTTCGTGAGGCAGCTTCACGCCGAGCTCGGATTCCATGCTGACCAGAAGCTCGACCGCGTCCACCGAATCCAGGCCGAGCCCCGTGCCGAAGAGCGGCGCGTCGGGGTCAATTTCGTCGGGCGCGCGGCTCACGTGCAGACGTTCGACGAGGATCGTGCGCACCTTGTCGAGGATACGCTCGCGACGCTGGATGTACCGGGCAAGCTCGGGGTTCATGCGGCTCCTTTTCGGCTGAAGACGACGGCGGTCGCAGCGGTGCCGCCCGGGTCGGGGACCAGCACGTGCTCCCAGGTCCCCCGCAAGATCGAAGCGACGGCGAATGCGCAGCCGAACATGGCTGCGGCCCCCGGCGCGGGGCCGAGCACGGGCGTGACGTCCGGCATCACGAAAACGTCTTTTGCGTCGACCCCGGCCATTCGAATGGCGAGGCGCGTGGCCTCCTCCACGTCGCCCGGACCAGCGAGCCCGAATCCCGCGAGGCGAACGGTCTTCGAGGTCTCGGACGCCGGTGTTTTGCCGAGGACGAGGCACGCCGCGCCTTCGCCCTCGTGCGCGTCGGGTTCGACGGAGACACGCTCGTCGACGCCGGCCGCGAGAAGCAGATCGACGTCGGAACGCGTCGCGAGGTGCAATGCAGCATAGATGAGCGCGACGAGGCCGCTGCCTTCGCCCGTGGTGAGCGTCGTGGTCGGTCCTTTGAGCGCACAGAGCTTCGTGCACGTCCCCGCGGACGCATTGAGGACCATACGCGTGAACGCCGTGGCCGAGAGCCGCACGAGCCCACGCTCGCGAATGCTTTCCCTGAATTCGCGCTCGCTCTCCGTCGAGGCGCGCGTCGTGCCGACGAAGAGCCCCGCCCGGTCGCGTTTCGCGCCGCGAAGCGTGATTCCCGCGTCGGCGAGCGCGAGCGCCGCGGCGGCCGAGAGGTACCGCGAGGCAGGATCCATCCCGCGCCCATCCGCGGTGGGAATCAGGTTTTCGATGCGAAACGTAGGCGCGCGGCGGCGGAGCGGCACGTTCGCGGCGAGCGCGGCCCCGAGCGCGTCGAGATCCATCCCGTGCGGGCCCACGGCGGAGGCGCCGAGGACCAGCACTTCGGCCTTGGTTTGTCTCGGAGCAACATGCTCCGCCCTGCCTACGATCACGGCTGCATTCGCTCCCCCGAACGCGGAGTTGTTGCAAAGCGCGCGCTCGATGCGGGCCACGCGGGGCCGGTCGCCGGCGACCGGATCCGCCGGAGAGCGCGGCCGCGGTTTTTCGTAATGCAACGTGGGAGGGATCTTGTCCTCTGCCATGCCGCACAGGGTCGCGATGAGCTCCAGCACGCCCGCGGCGCCCTGGGCGTGGCCGAGAAAACTCTTCGTCGAGCTCACGGGCAAACGCGCCACGCGTTCGCCGAACACCTGCTCGATGGCGCGGTATTCGGCGGCGTCGTTGGCCGCGGTACCCGTGCCGTGGGCATTCACGTAATCGATACCCTCGGCCTCCATCCCCGCATCGAGGAGCGCGCCTCGCAGCGCGCGCGCGACGCCGGCGCCCGTGGGGTCGGGCGTGGTGGGATGATAGGCGTCGGCCGAGAGGCCATACCCGAGCATCGTCGCGAGCACCCGCGCGCCCCGGGCGCGGGCCTCGGCACCACGTTCGAGCACCAGAAACCCGGCGCCCTCGCCCAGCGTGGTTCCCACGGGCTCGCTGAACGGCGCGCATTTCGAGGGGCAAAGCAGCCCGAGCGCGTGAAAGCCGGCAAAAATCTCCGGCGTGAGCTCGTCCGTGCCGCCGGCAATGGCCAGATCACAAAGCCCCGCTTCGAGCAGATCGCGGCCGAGCCCGAGCGCGTTGGTCGAGGAGGAGCACGCCGTCGAAACGGTGAGCGTCGGCCCCTCGATCCCGAGGGCACGCGCGACCTCCGCGGCGACGAGGTGCAGTCCGTCCACGTGCATGCCGAGGCTCGTGCCGAGGATCAGGGCCACACGGCGCGCCGCAATGCCACCCGGCCCGATCTGCAAGCCGGCATTCGCGAGGGCCTCACGCGCGGCGGTCGTGGCGAATGCGATGCACAGATCGCCCGAACCCGCCCCCGGCACCATCCCGCCGAGCGACACGGAAAAACCTTCGGTCGAGAATCGCTCGATCGGGCGAATCCCGTCGTGGCCCTCCTCGATGGCGGCCCACAACGCGGGCGCGGTCGCGCCGAGCGCCGAGACGGCGCCCATTCCCGTGATCGCAACCGGGAGGCTCTGCATTGGCGAGAGCATGCTGCGCGGCGAGATCAGCCCTCGGCCGCCCGCATGATCGAGCCCACGATGAGCGTGATGAGCCCCGCAATGCCGAGGATCGCGCCGGCCGTCATCGCGAACACGCCGCCGCCCAAGCTGGCCGAGACGCAGATGCCACCGATCAGGAGCGCGAGCGCGCCAACGCCGAGCAGAATGCCGCCCACCGAGAGTACCGTGCTACTGCGTTGATGCGGGTCCGACTTGGGTGCATACGGCCCATTGGCGTCGTTCGTCGGATCGGTGCTCGCCACGTTCCAGCGCCGCGCGTGCATCTCCGTGCGCTCCCGGAGCTGGAAAAACGCATCCTCGCCCATTTGCGCGACGAGGCGGCGCTCGAACTCCGCAGCCGTCGCCGGCCGCGCCGCGACCTTGTTCACCTTGGTCACGTATTCGTCGATGAGCAGCGGCGTCGATTGCTTCATGCGCGCACACGCCTCGGCCGCAATCGAGCGCAGATGCAGCCGCCGCTCCATCGAAATGCCGGCCTTGGCCGCGTCCTCGTCGATCGCCTCGACGATACGCATCCCGAGCCCCGGGTCCTTGCGCATCCGGAGGCCGATGTCCGCGCGTTCGGTGGGGGTCAAAGCTTCGAGCTCGCTTGTCATGCCGAGCATCGCTTCGTCCATCTCGCCCATCCCGTTCCACATCCGCGCCTGCATGCCTGGATGCACGCGCGCCTCCTCGGGCAGATCGTTGAACGAGCCCACGAGGAGCAGCGAGCGGAGCGTCTTGCGGACGAGCTTCTCCTGCTTCGGATACTTCGGATCCGTAACATCGAGCTTCGGATACATCGACGTGAGATGGCCTTCGCCGGTCTTCAGCGCGTCGAGGCCTCCATCGAGGCGCGCGAGGAACCGGTCCATTTCCGCGGGGCTCATCACCGCGATCGGCGACGCAGCGGCGCCGGTCGTACCCGCGCAACCGAGCGTGCCCACCGCCGCCGTCCCCGCCCCGCCGATCACGCCCACCTTCAGGAAATCACGTCGTTCCATGGCCCACCCCGAACGTTGGAGAAGAAAAGTTCCTTCGTGAGGATGCCCAATTGCATAGAGGCGTCAAGCCGCGCCCGGTGACGCACCGAGCCACGCCTCCGCGAGCGTGAGCGTGCGGGCGTTGTCCGGAACGGCGCGCAGGAAGCGCGTCCGGCGCGCAGGATCGCCGATCTTCTCGGCCCGGCCGAGGAGATGCGCGCGCGCGGCCGAGAGCGCTTCCTTCGCGCGTTCGTGCTGGCCGTTCGCGTCGAGCGCCTCGGCATACACGAGCCGCACGAGCGGCTCGTCCGAGAGGAGCGCGCCGATCTGCTCGAGGAGCTGCGTCGCCTCTTCCGCGGCCGAGAGCGCCTCCGCAGGGCGGCCACACGCGAGCAGCACGCGCGCCAGCGTCGCGAGGTACGAGCAGCGACGGTTCGGCGGCGCGTCGACGAGCGCCACGGCCTCGATCGCGGCGCGCTCGGCGGCCTCGCTATCGCCCTGCCGCACGAGCACGAGCGCGAGGAACTGCCGCACGTCGTGCGCGGAGAGCACGAGGCCCGCGTTCGTGAGCGTCTCCAGGATGTCTTCGAGCAGCGCGCGCGCCTCGGCGAGCGCCCCGCGCGCCGCGAGCGCTTCGGCGAGCCCGTGGCGCGCGCTCGCCGCGAGCATCGGCAAGCACTGCGCTTCGGCGCGCGCGACGAGCGTGGCGAGCTCCTCCTCGGCGCGCGCATGATCGCCGAGGTCGCAGAGCACGAGCGCTGCGTAGATGCGCATCGAGATGCCGAACCTGTCGACCTCGGCCTCCTCGAAGCACCGCGCGGCTTCGAGGAAAAACTCGTACGAGGGTTCGAGGTCGCCCTCGACGAGCGCGCGTGTCGCCGAGACGGCCGCCCACTCGGCCCGCACGATCGGCTCGCCACGCGCGGATTCGGGCGCTTGGTGGAACCGCTCGGTGAGCGTCTCGGCCGCGCTGCGCTGCCCGGAGCGCAGGAGCATCCGCGCGATCCAGCCCATCGCCGCGAGCCTGCGCGTGAACGGCGAGGCCTCGCGATCGGCGCGCTCGAGCATCGACTCCGCGATCCCGAGGAGCTGCCTTCGTTCGCCACGCGAGCTCTCGGCCCACGCCGCCGCGCTCGCCGCGCCGAACCAGAGCGGGCTGTCGGGCGAGAGGAGCTGCATCGCCTCGCGCGCGCGCCGCGCCGCCTCCGCGAGCTCGCCGCGGTAGAAATGCGCCTCGGCCTGCGCTTGTCGTACCTCGCCGAGCAGGCCGCCGTCCGCGCCGCACGCCTCGGCGCGCTCGGTCCGTTCGAGCACCGCCTCGAAGTCGTTCGCGCTGAGGGCCTGTGTCGAGGCGCGCACGAACCACACCGCGGCCTTCTCGCGCTCCTCGCCGCGCTCGCAGTGCTCGGCGAGGACCATCGCATCACGCTCGCCCGCGACCTCGAGCCACTCCGCGGCGAGCCTGTGGCCGAGCGCGCGATCGACCTCCGTCAACGCCCCATACGCGACGTCGCGCAGGAGATCGTGCCGGAACGCGAGCTCCTCCTCGCCGGGAAAACGGCTCTCGCGGCGACGCATGAGCAGCTCGCGGTGGACGAGCGTCTCGATCCAGCGACCCGCGTCGACCACGCTGCTCTCGCCGCCGAGCAGCGCGCGCACGCCGCCGGTCCAGAACGTCTCGCCGAAGACGCTACCCGCGCGGAGCAGCCAGCGTGCCTCGCTCGGCAACGCTTCGAGGCGCGCTTGCAGCATCGCGAGCACCGTCTTCGGCAGCGCGGTCTCCTGGCCCTCGGCGACGGCGCGCAAGAGTTCCTCCAGGTAAAACGGATTCCCCGCGGCCTGCGCCACGACGCGCGCGAGCAAGGACGGCGGCGCGTCGTCGCCGAGCACGTGCCGCGCGAGCCGCTCGCTCGCGCGCCGCGAGAGCTCGCCGAGCCGGATCTCCTGCATGCCGCGATCCGCCCAGAGCCCCGGAAACCTCTCGTGCACGTCGGGCCGCGCGAGCGCGAGGACGAACAGCGAGCGCTCGCGCGCGAGCCGGAGCGCCGCATCGAGGAGCTGCACGCTCGGCGTGTCGGCCCAGTGCAGATCCTCGAGCACCAGCACCACGGGCCGCGCCGCGCTCGCCGCGCTCACGAAGTCCTCGAAGCCGCGGCGGAGTTGATCACCCATGAGCACGGGATCTTTCCGTGCCGCGCGCAGGAACGTGCTCGCCTCCTCGGCCGCCCACGGCGCGCCCACGAGCTCGCCGTAGAGCTCCATCACGCGCCCCGCGTCCACGCCGAGGTGCCGCGTCACCGCGCCGCGGATCTTCTCCCGCCGCACCTCGATCGGATCCTCCTCGTGCAGCGAAGAAGCCCGCCGCAAGAGCTCCGCGGCCATGCCGAAGGGCGCACCCGTACGCGTCGGATCTCCCTGCGCCAGCCAGATCTCGGGCCGCGGCTCGGAGGCGGCGAGCTTCTGCAAGAGCTCGTGCCGGATGCGCGACTTGCCGATGCCGGCCACGCCCGTCACGAGCACCGCGCGCGCCTGGGGCTCGCTCGCGCACTCCTCGTAGAGCGCGAGCAGCGTCGAGAGCTCACGCTCGCGGCCTACGCACGGCGTCAAACGCCCGAGCAAAAGCCGCGATCCATCCTGTGCCTGCGCCTCGCCGAGGAGCGACCGAACCTCCTCGCTCCCCTCGATCACGAAGCGCGCTTCGAGCAGCTCCGCCGTCAGCTCGTCGAGGCGCACCGGCCGACGCGCGCCGCTCTCCGCATCCTCGCTCTTCGCCCTGCGCAGCTCCTCCTCGCGCAAGAGCTTCGCCGCGCGATCGATGCCTTCCCCGACGGGCAGCGCATGCGACAGCACCCCTCGTCCCGTCACGAGCACCATCGGCGCATCCGGCACCATCGCCTGCAATGCGAGCGCGCACCGCGCGGCTTGTGTCGCCTGATCCGTCGCCATCCCCGCGCCCGACAGCACGAGCGCCGCCGACCCGTCTGCCAGCGCCTCCACGCGCGCCCCGTACGATCGCGCCACCGCGCGCAGCGCCGCGAGAGGCGCGATGCCGGTCGAATCCATCGTCATGCCCAGCGGATCGATGGGCAGGACCTCCTTCGGCGCGGACACCAGGATCACGCTCACGAGACGTTGCTCCCCGCTGCCGAGCGCGCCCTTCGATCGCAGCGTATGCGGCGGCTCGCTCGTGGTCTCGTCGTTCGCCACGCGCGCGAGCGCGCCCATCACCGCGTCTCCATCGGCGAGCCGCTCTTCCGGCTGCTTCGCGACCATCCGCGCGATGAGCATGTCGAGCGCGGGTGGCACGCCGGGCCGGAGTGCCGAAACCTTTGGCACTTCCTCGAAGAGCACCTTCGCCAGCACGGCCACCACGTGTTGCCCGGTGAACGCGGGCTTGCCTGCGAGGCACTCGAAGAGCACGCATCCGAGGGCGAACACGTCGGCCCGCGCGTTCACCGCGCGATCTCCGCGGGCTTGCTCGGGCGCCACGTAGCCCGGCGTCCCCATGAACACGCCCGTCTTCGTGACGACGTTCGGATCCGAGGCGCGCCGCGCGATCCCGAAGTCGAGCAGCATCGCGCGCCGCACGTCGCCGTCGAGCAGGAAGATGTTGCTCGGCTTGATGTCGCGGTGGACGATCCCGTGCCGGTGCGCGATCGCGAGCGCGCCGGCGATGCGCTCGGCGAGCGCCATCGTCTCCTCGACGCTCAGCCGTTCCCGTGCGATGCGCGCGTCGAGGCCTTCGCCCGAGAGCCACTCCATCGCGAGGTACGGCTCGCCCGAGTCGAGCTCGCCGTAGCCGAGGTATCGCACGATGGCCGGGTGCGAGAGCGTGGCGAGCACGCGCGCCTCGCGATCGAACCGCGCGCGCTCCTCGACGCTCGCGCCGTTCATGATCTTGATCGCGACCTTGTCGCCGGTCTCGCGGTCGCGGGCCTCGAAGACGGCGCCCATGCCGCCTTGGCCTGCGAGACGCACGAGCTCGAAGCGCTCGCCAACCGACACTCCTACCCGCATCTCCAGCATTATCGCACGTCAGGCGTGGGCTTCGAGGAGGCAGTTCGGTTGCGCTGCTTCTTTCCCGGTCTGTCGCGACCGGATATCTTGCGCGCCCCTTTTCCCCATGTCCATCCCTCTCGGAGAGATCGCGGCCCTCGGCACGGCCCTTTGCTGGACCGCGAGCTCGCTCGCGTTCGCGGCCGCCGGCCGCCGCATGGGCTCCTTGTCGCTCAACCTCGTTCGCCTCGTCCTCGCGTTCGTTTTTCTCGGCTTGTACAATTTCGCTCGTCGTGGCCTCCCATTGCCCCTCGACGCCTCCGCGGAGGCGTGGGGCTGGCTCTTCGTGAGTGGCCTCGTGGGATTCGTCTTTGGCGACATGTGCCTCTTTCGGGCATTTTTGCTCATTGGCCCGCGCGTCGCGATGCTCGTCATGTCGCTCGCCCCGCCGATGGCGGCCGTCCTCGGGTGGCTCGTCCTCGGCGAGCGGATCTCGAGCCTCGGCATCGCGGGAATGATCGTGACGCTCGTGGGGGTCGCGATCGTCGTGCGCGAACGAACGGACCTTACGAATACCGCGGGCACCGGGCCGAAAGGGGAATCGGGCAAGGGCGTCCTGCTCGCCTTGGGCGGCGCCACCGGCCAGGCTGTGGGCCTCGTGCTGAGCAAGATCGGCATGAAGACCTACGACCCGTTCGCCGCGACGCAAATCCGCATCATCGCGGGCATCGTGGGTTTTTCCTTCCTGTTCACGTTCATCCAATGGTGGGGCCGTGCGGCCGTGGCGGTCCGCGACCGCACGGCGCTCGGATTCGCGGCGCTCGGCGCGATTGCGGGCCCGTTTGTCGGCGTATCGCTATCACTCCTCTCCATTCAGCACACGGAAACGGGCGTCGCGGCCACGATCATGGCGACGACCCCCGTCCTCCTCATTCCGGCCGTCATTCTGGTCCACAAGGAGTACGTGAGCCTGCGCGCCATCCTCGGCGCGCTCGTCGCCGTCAGTGGCGTCGCGCTGCTTTGCATCCGGTAACGGAATGCGGTCACTGCACCCGGTAACGGAATGCGGTAAGCGCCTCCGGTAAGCGAATGCGGTAAGACGATTGTGCACTGGTTTCACGAATTTCCATAGCGAAATTCGTGCTGGACCCGGCGACATGGCTTCGGACCTTTGTTATGGTCTCGTTGTCGCTTTGCGAAAACCAATGGGAGGTCCTTCCTGATGAACTTCCGAAAGCTTTCTTGGCTGAAGGGCGCTGCGTTTTCCCTCGCTTTTGCCGCCATCGGCTGCGGGCCCACGCCCGAAAAGATCGGCGATGCGTGCGAGACCGACGGCGATCCGTGTCCCTCGGGCGCGGTCTGCGCTCCCGGCGGCGAGGACCACATCTGTCAGATCCCTCCGGGCGGCTCCTGCACACAGGGCGGCACCGACTATTGCCAGGGTAGCACCGTCTGCGGCCCCGATAACACGTGCTCGATCCCTCTCGGCGAGGCCTGCGAGTCGGCCACCCCCGATCACTGCATCGCCGACGCCGTGTGCACCGACGCGAAGATTTGCGAGATCCCCGTGGGCGGCGCCTGCGACCCGGCCGGCCCGGACCACTGCCAGGGCGACAACGTCTGCGGCCAGAACCTCGACGGCACGGGCACGTGTGGCATCGCCGAGGGCGGCGCCTGCGACCCGGCGAATAACCAGTGCGCCGGCGGCCTGACCTGCGCCGAGCTCGCCGCGGGCGGCAACGCTTGTTATCCGCCCGTCCTCATCAAAGGCATGGTGTTCGACTCGCAGACGAAAGGCCCCGTCGTCGATGCGCAGGTCATGGCGCTCGACGATCAGGGCGCCTCCGTCAGCGACGTCGCGATCACCGACGACAAAGGCAATTACCTCCTCGCGGTCCCCGTGCCGCGGCAGGACGACGGCGTGCCGGCCCCGGACGTCGCCTTCACGCTCCGCGCGAGCGCCACCGATTACCAGACCTTCCCGGGCGGCCTGCGCACGGCGCTGCCCATCCTGTCGAGCGAGGCGAAATCGGACGTGGATGGCTGGAACATCAAGTCCACGCTCACCGACATCGCGCTCATCGGTGTGCCCGCGGATCAGAAGGGTTTGCCCTCGATCTCCGGCAAGGTCGCCGCCGACGACCTGTCGGCCGGCGTGCTCGTCGTGGCCGAGGACGCGATGAACCGCGGCTTCTCCGCGATCACCGACAAGAGCGGCGCCTACACGATCTTCAACGTCCCGGCCGGCGCCTACACCGTGCGTGGTTATGCCGCGGGCCTGCAGCTCACGCCCGCCTCGGCCGACGTGGCCATGGCGAACCTCACGGGCATCGACCTCGCGCGCTCGGACAATGGCCTCGGCGTCGTGTCCGGCAACCTCAACATCGTCAATGCGCCCGGCGGCTCCGCCACGAGTGTCGTCCTCGTCGTCGCCTCCACGTTCAGCGACACGTTCGTCCGCGGCGAGGTCCCGCGCGGCCTGCGCACGCCGCTCTCCGGCCCGCCCAACGTCACCGCGGCCTTCAGCATCAAGGACGTGCCCGAGGGCCGCTACAAGGTCCTCGCCGCGTTCGAGAACGACAAACTCGTCCGTGATCCGGATCCGAACATCGCCGGCACGCAGATCGTCGAGGTGAACATGCCGAGCCCGGGCGTCGACATGCCGCTCTCGGATTCGTTCAAGATCACCGAGGCCCTGACCGTCGTGAGCCCCGGCGCCGACAAGGCCGAGGCCGTCACGACCGCGCCCATGCTCACCTGGGCCGACGACAGCAGCGAAGATTTCTATACGGTCGTCGTCTACAATGCCTACGGCGAGCTCGTCTGGTGCCTCTCCGACCAGATGATGGGCTGCGCCGGATCGAGCATCCCCGGCGTGAGCGGCGAGCCGAACGTCTCCGTGCCTTACGGCGGCCCGCTCGAGACCGGCATGTATTACCAGTTCCGGGCCACCGCGTGGCGCGCCTCCGGCGGCACGCCCGGCCCGATCTCGAACACCGAGGATCTCCGCGGCGTGTTCTACGTGGACGTCATGCCCTGAACGGGCGTCTGTCCCGTAAAACCTGAGCCGATCTACGCGCCCGGGCCGAGCCAGGCCCGGGCGAGTTCCAGCGTCCGCGCATTCTCGGGTGCGTCTTCGAGGAAGCTCCGCCGATACGCGGGGTCCGGCGTCCGATCCGCCATCCGAAGGAGCTTTTCGCGCGCCGCCGCGAGCGTCGCCCGCGCCGCGTCCCGTGCGCCCGCCGCGTCGAGGCATTCGGCGAGCACGAGCCGCAAAAAACCACCACGATAACCGAATCCGTGCACGGCCTCGTACCGCGCATGGGACTCCCGCGCCGCCGCGAGCGCCTCGTCCACGCGCCCCTCCGAGAGCAGCGCCCGCGCGAGCACCGCGCCTGCCGCGGCGCGATCGAGCGGCAGCACCCCGCCGAGCGCCATCGCCGCCCGCGCGTGCCGCGCCGCCTCCTCGTGATGGCCCGCGCGACGCGCCACCTCGGCGAGCCCCCAGCGCCCGCGCGCCTCGTCCGCCTCGTTGCCCGTCATCTTCGCCGCCGCGAAGAGCCGCATCGCCTCGTCGCGCGCCTCGTCGAGCCGCCCTCCGTCCGAAAGCGCGAGCACCCGGAAGAGCGCGCGGAGCGAGGCCACGATCGCAAAATCCTCGTCGGTCCGCGCCTCCGGCCGGAGCGTCTCGGCCGCGCGCGCGTTCGCCCCGAGCATCCACTCGTTCATCCCGACGAACACCCGCGCGAGCACCACGCCCCGCCGCGAGCCGGCCTCGTTGAAGGCCTGGAGCGCCGCGAGCGACCGAGACAAACTCTGCCAGGGGTCCTCCTTGATCCACGCCTCCCAGCGCGGATACGAGAGGTGCCAGAAGGCCCGGGCCATCGGGTCGCGATCGGCGACGGGCTCGACGAGCACGTCGAGCCTGCGTTGAATGGGCTCGACGATATCGGTGCGCCCCTCCGTCAGGAGCAGGACCGTGGCCATCGCGAGCGCGAGCGAGACGGTGCCGAGGACCTCGGGCGCTGGCTCGATCGTGGCGATTGCGTCGAGAATCGCGATCGACTCGTCGACGTGCTTCATGCGGAGGGCGTACGTGAATTGCGCCAGCGCGCCGCGCACCCAGGGCGCGCTGCCGGGCGGGGCCCTGCGCGTGAGCCGCGCGCCGTGCGTCGCCGCCTCTTCGAGGTGGTTTTGCCACATGCGCGCCTCGGACACGATGCCGAGCAGCCCGATTTCGGTCTCGGGGTCGGGGCCGAGGGCAAGGGCGCGCTCGGCGCGGCGGACGGCGTCCTCGTCGTCGCCGGCGCGATGCGCCTGCTCGGCCGCGCGCAAAAGGTGGCGCACGGCGCGGCTCGGCTTCTGGCCACGCTCGAAATGGGTCGCGAGGACGAGCGGATCCGTCTCGCCGTGGGATTCGAGCCACGCCCCCGCAAGCCTGTGCCCGAGCTCGCGGTCCTCCTCGGTCAGCATGGCATAGGCGCCCTCGCGCACGAGCGCGTGCCGGAACGCGATCTCTTCCTCCCCGGGGAGTCGGCTCTCTCCGCGGAGCGACAGAAGCTCCCGCTCTTCGAGCGCCACGAGCCGCTCGCGGAAGGCATTCTTGCCGACGCTTTCGCCGAGCAGCGCCCGCGCGCCGCCGGCCCAGAACACGTCCCCGAATACGCTGGCCGCGCGGAGCAGCCGTCGATCCTCGTCGTCGAGCGAGGCCAGGCGCGATTGCACCATCGCCACCACCGTCTCCGGCAGCTCCGCGTCCCGCCCCTCCGCCGCGGCGCGGATCAGTTCTTCCAGGTAAAACGCATTTCCCTGCGCGCGCTGGACGATCCGCTCGACGACCTCTTGCGGCGCGTTCTCGCCGAGCGCCCCCCGCACGAGTTTCTCGCTCGCCCGCTTGCCGAGCTCCGTGAGGCTGATCTCCTGCAATCGGCGCCCCTCCCAGAGCCGCGGGAATCGCTCCCGCACGTCGGGCCGCGCCGTGGCGAGGACGAAAAAGGGTTTGTCGGAAAGCGTGCGCAGCGCCGCGTCCACGAGCCGCACGCTCGGCAGGTCGCCCCATTGCAGATCCTCGAGCACCAGGAGCACCGGCGCCACGTCGCACTCGGCCCCGAGGAAATCGAGGAATGCCGCGCGGATCTGGTCGACCATGAGCTGCACGTCCGCGCGCGCGGCGCGGAGCGGCAGGTCGTCCTCGTCCGGGAACGGCGCGTCCACGATCTCGCCGAGAAACCGCGCCACGCGTTTCGCCTCCGCGCCCGAGAAGCGCGCCGACACCCGCGCGAGGAGTTTGTCACGGCGCACGTTCGGCCCATCGCCGGCCGCGATGCCGAGCGCGGTGCAGAGCGCCGGCGACACGAGCCGGAACGCAGATCCCGCCCGGCGCGCGTCTCCGCCCGAGACCCACGCGTTCGCGAGCGGCGCCTCGCGCAGCACGATCTGCACGAACTCCTGCGCGAGCCTCGATTTGCCGAGGCCCGCGGCCGCCGTCACGAGCGCGGCCTGCGCGGCCGGCTCCTCGATGCAGTCCTCGAACAGGCCCGCGAGCGTGCGCAACTCGCGATCCCGGCCCACGCACGGCGTGGGGTTGCCGAGCAGCGTGCGTGTGCCGAGCAGCGCCGGACGCTCGCCGTGCAGCGAGAAACCCGTGCCGTCCTTTTGCACCTCGAAGCGCGCGTCGAGCAGGCCCGCCGTGAGCTCGTCGAGCGCGATCGGACACTCCTCGTAGCTCGCGCCGCGATGCTCCGCGAGCGCGTGTGCCGCCCTGTCGATCGCGTCCCCGAGCGGGCTCGGCCCCGCGAGCGAGCCCCATCCGACCGCGAGGGCAAACGGCCGCCCGCCGCCGATCGACCGGAGCTCCATCGCGATGCGCGCCGCCCGCGCCGCGAGGTCCTTCGCGCCCGCGCCCGCGGTCCAGAGCGCGAGCGAGCCGTCCCGGAGGATCTCGCACGGCACCCCGCGCGCCTCGGCCTCGGCTTGCAGCAATCGATCGAGCTCCGAGGCGCGACGCTCGCGGCTCTCGAACGATCGGCCGAACGCCGGCGGCGGCAGCGAGTTTTTCGAGCGCCCGATGAGCAGCGCTGCGACGGGCCGGCGCTCGGTGCTCGTGAGCGAAGGCGGGCGGAGCGAGAGGGGCACGACGGCGCGTACCGTGGCCGCGCCGCTCTCCAAAAGCTGGAGCTCCTCCACCACGGCGCGCCCGTCACGAGGCCTGTCCGCCGGGTCCTTCGCGAGCATGCGCATCACGAGTGCTTCGAGCTCGTACGGAATTTCCGGCCGGAGCTCCACGAGCGACGGCGGCTCGGCGAAGAGCACCTTCGCGAGGATCGCGTGCAGGTGATCGCCGGGGAACACGGGCGCGCCCGCGAGGCATTCGAAAAGAAGACAGCCGAGGGCAAACACGTCGGCCCGCGCGTCGACTTCGGCCTCGCCGCGCACCTGCTCGGGCGCCATGAAGCCCGGCGTGCCGACGATGCTGTCCGTCCCGGTGATGCGCGTGCGCCGCCCGAGCTTGGCGATGCCGAAGTCGAGCAGCTTCGGCTGGTCGGGCCGGCCGTTCACGAGAAAGACGTTCTCGGGCTTGAGGTCGCGGTGGACGATGAGTTTTTCGTGGGCCGCGGCGAGCGCCTCGGCCACCTTGCGCGCGAGGGCGATGGTGTCCTCGACCGACAGCCGCTCGCGCGCGAGCGTGCGCGCGAGCTCCTCGCCGTCGAGCCATTCCATCACGAGGTAGCGCGTCCCGTTCACGAGCGTGCCGTGCCCGAGGTAACGGACGATGCCCGGGTGATCGAGGGATCCGAGCGCCTCGATCTCGCGGTCGAAGCGCGCGTCGTCCACGGGGCTCGCCTCGGTGACGAGCTTCAGCGCGACCGGCGTCATGGTCTGCCGATCCCGCGCCCGGTGCACTTCGGCCATGCCGCCGGTCCCTGCAAGATGCAGGATCTCGTACCGCTCGGCGAAGACCGTGCCTTCCCTCATCCGTAACGAATCAGTCTACTTGCAGCGCGAGGGCCTTGCAAACCTGGAAGCACGCGCGCGTCCGCGCCGCCCCGAACATCCCTCGCTCAGCGCGCGGGCGGCATTTTCGCAATCTTGCGCTGGAGCGAACGCCGGTGCATCCGCAGACGCCGCGCGGCCTCGGAGATATTGCCGCCGCAATCGCCGAGCACCCGGTGCAGATACTCCCACTCCACACGATCGAGCGAGGGCACGTCGTCCGGCGCGCCCTCCGCGGACGGACGGCCGGCGAGGGCCCGCTCGCACGCGGCCGCGTTCACGGGCTTCGTCAGGTAATCGAATGCCCCCGCGCGCATCGCCTCCACCGCATTCGCGATCGTGCCGTATCCCGTGAGCACCACGATTCGTGTCCCCTCGTCGAGGGCTCTTAGCGAGCGCACGAGGTCGATCCCGCTGCCGCCCGGCATTCGCACGTCGACGAGCGCATATTCGAAGACCTGCCGCTCGGCGAGCGCGAGCGCCGCCGCGGGGCCTTCGGCGAGCGATACCGAAAAACCCCGACGTTCGAGGGCTTCCCCGAGCGCGGACCGGAACGCGTCGTCGTCGTCCACCACGAGTAGCGTGGGTTTTCCCTCGGCCGCCGTCACGCCCGCGCCTCCGCGAGCCGGATCGTCACGCGTGTCCCCCGCGGCTCTCGTGGCCCGATATCGAGCGTGCCTCCGGCGATCTCCACGACGCGCCGCACGAGCCAGAGCCCGAGGCCCATTCCCTCGCCGGGCTCCTTCGTCGTCAAGAACGGCTCGCCGAGCCGCTCGCAGAGATCCGCGGGCACGCCCGTGCCTTCGTCCTCCACCGCCACGAGGATCCGCTCGCCTTCGCGCCGCACGTGCACGCCGATCGGCGCCGTCACCGACCCGGCCCGGCACGCGAAGAGCGCATTGTCGAGCAAGGCCCCGAGCGCGCCCTCCACCTCGGCCGCGGACAAACCCACGCGCACGCCTGGATCACACGTCGCGGTGATCGTGACATTCGCGTCCGGGTGCGCCGCGCGCCACGCCGAAACCGCGCGCGTCGCGGCGTCCGTGATGCTCGCGCGTTCGCCCTCGGCCCCGCGCGTGCTGCCTGCGGACAGACGCGTGATCACCTGCCGGCATCGCTCCACCTGCGCGCCGATCGCCGCGCCGTGCCGCTTCGCCGCGTCGGGCTCGCAGCCGTCGCCAATCTCGTACGCGAGCACGGCGATCGTCCCGAGCGGCGTGTTGAGCTCGTGCGCGGTGCCTGCGGCGAGCGTCGCGAGCGCGCGGAATCGAGCGTTCGCCTCGGCTTCGCGGCGCAGGCGCGCGATCTCGCGGCCGCGGGCGGCGAGCGCGCCGCGCACGTGCGTGACGAACGTGGCGATGATCCCCGCCGAGATCGCGAAGGCGAACCACATCCCGTAGAGGTGCGTCGAGAAGGCCCCGTTCTCCGGGTGGCTCGGACAGCAGGCCCCGGACGGCACGCTGAAGAGCGCGAGGAAGAGGCACGCGGCGAAGCCCGAGAGCGCGAGCGTCGTGCCGAGCGGCAAGACCGCGGCCGCGAGCGCGACGTGGATCAAGAAGAGCGCGCTCCACGGATTCGCCGCGCCGCCCGAGCACGCGAGGACCACGAAGATGCCGGCGAGGTCGAGCGCGAGCCCGGCCGCGAGCGCGCGGGGCGACGGCGGCGGGCGGCCTTTTCCCGCGCGCGACGCGACGAACGCATTCGCCGCGGCGACGAGCAGCGTCGCGGGCACGGCGATCTCGTAGCGGACGTGAAAGCCAAGGATGTGCTCGCTGAAGGGCAGCGTCGCGAGCAGGAGGACGGAGATCGCGATGCGCAGCCCGGACAGGCCTCGCTCGACGATCCCGATCGCGTCGTCTTCCTCGTGGGCCGCGGGCAGGCTGAGGGGAGCGCCTGACATGGGCGCGAGCGTAGCAACCACAAGGCGCGGCGGGGTGCGTCGGATCGTCGCACCGGGCCGTTCGGACGTCATGCGACAACGTGTCTCATGGATCTTCGGGCCGTGCGGCTCCATGGATGCACTCGTGCTCGGCGCCCGCAAGACCTTCGCCTCGGCCCTGCTTGGCTGTGTGCTTCTTCTGGCCTCCCGTGATGCCTCGGCCTCCGCTTGTTGCGGCAGCGGTCACGGCCTCGGCCAGCGGCTTGGCCCGCTCGAGCGCGCGGCGGTCGGGCTCTCGTTTCGCTTCTCGGATCGGTTCGGCTCGCACGGATACGCGGGCGGCTTCACGCTCGCGCCGTCCGGCACCCTCGACGCCGAGGGCCGCGCCGAGCTCGGCGTTTTGTTCGCGCCGGTGCCGCGCCTGCAGCTCGGCCTCGTCGCGCCGGTCCTCCTCAACGTCCGCAGCTCGCGCGAGGACACGTTTGTCGGCGGAGGCTTCGGCGACCTCGCGTTTTCGGCGCGCTTCGACCTCGTCCCGCTCACCACGACGAGCGCCTGGCCCGCGATCGCCCTCACGGCCGGCGTCGGCCTCCCGACGGGCCGATCCGCGGCAAACGCGAAGGACCCGCTCGCCACGGACGCGACAGGCCTCGGCGCGGCCGAGGTTCGTCCCGGCGTGTTCGTCGAGAAAAACTGGTCGGGCGAGGCCACGGCCGTCTTCAGCGCGTCGATCGGCTTTCGCACGCCGATGACGGGCGCGCGTGGCGAGCGAATCGAGCTCGGCCCGCGGGCGCGGTTTGTCGCGGCGGCGGGGCCGGTGTTCTCCTCGGGGTGGTCGCTCTCGGCGGGGCTCGTGCACGAACGCGAATCGGCGCCGTCCATCGGCGGCGTGACCACGCCCGATGCGGATCGGCGACGCACGGCCGCGCTGCTTTTTGCGGGCTACGACCTCTCCACGCGTTTCACGGCGCTCGCATCGCTTGAGGTGGACCTGCCGGTCCCCTCGCTCGGCAAGAACGAACCATCGGCCGTGGCGTTCGCCATCGGCCTACGGAGATCATTTCCGCGATATGAATGAGACGAACCGCATCTCCCGCGCCCGTTTTTCGAGGATGCTCCTTTGCGCGATCGTCTTCTCGTCGCTCGCCGCGTGCGGCGGCGCGGAGGGGACGTCGGGGAGCCCGGACCAGGAGTCGATCGGCCTGCGCGGCGCGCTCGAATTCACGCTCGTCCCCGAGGCGCCGATCATACAAGGCGAAAACGATCTGCGATTGACCCTGCACGACGCCGCGACCGGCAAGGTGATCGAGGGGGCTTCGATCCAGGTGACGGCGATCATGCCGGCGATGGGGCACGAGGCGGCGGGCGTGCTTGCGATCGAGGAGGCGGGCGACGGCGCCTACGCGGTGCGAGGCCTCGCGCTCTCCATGCCGGGACGCTGGGACGTCCACGTGAAGGTCGAGCACCAGGGCACGACCGACGAGGTCCATTTCTATTACGACGTCCCCTGAGCCCCTCGAACATTCACGAGCACCTGGGCCAGCGCCTCCACGAGCGCCGGCTTCGACTCCTCGAACAGATAAAAATGGCCGCCCTCGAAGATCCGCGAGGTGAAGGCCGCGCTCGTGTGCTCGCGCCACGGCTCGACTTGCTCGGGGCGCGTCGAACGATCGTGTCGCGCGCCGAACGCCGTGATCGGGAGCGCGAGCGGCGCTTCGGGCTCGAACGTGTTTGTCTCGTAGATCCTGAAGTCGGCGCGGAGCGGCGGCAGGAAGAGATCCATGAGCTCGTCGTTCGACAGGACGGCTTCGGGCGTGCCGCCATAACGACGGAGCTCCTCGATGAGGCGCGGCCTCGAAAGGTCGTGCAGGGGCAAACGTCCGATCGGCAGGTGCGGCGCGCGGCTGCTGGAGACGACGAGGGCCCGGGGCGCTGCGGACCCTCGTGCGCGGAGCGCCCGCGCCATCGCGAATGCGACGTGCCCGCCGAAGCTGTGCCCGAAAAACACGAACGGGAGGTCGAGCTTCGGCGCGAGCACGGGGAAGAGCGCCTCCACGAGCGGGGGCATCGACTGGTAGGGCGTCGCCGAGAAGAGCGACTCGCGGCCGGGGAGCTGCACGGCGTGGAGCTCGACCCAGGGAGGCAAACCCACGGCGAGCGCGCGGTAGGGGAATGCGCCGCTCCCCGCATGCGGGAAGACGAAGAGGCGAAGCGCGGGCGCTTCTTTGCCGGGGACGCAGACGAGGGCAGGGGACGGAGGCGGGGTCACGGCCATGGGTTCGTGAGCGTTAGGCATCACGAAGGCCCGCGGAGGTCAAGCCCGCCGTGTTGACGGCCCGCGCGCGTGTCCGTAGCCTTACCGGTCCATGGCGAATTCCTCCGAGGTGCTCGCGCACGATCCCCTCCTTGCCCGGCTCGTGAACGAATTGGTCACGCGCCATGGCTGCCACACGGTCGTTCTTTATGGCTCGCGCGCGCTCGGGGCGGCGGCGCCGGAGAGCGACTGGGACATGCTCGGGATCCGCGCGGAGGGCGAGGCGACGCGGGACGCGAGGCTCGTGGACGGGGTTTTTCTCGACGCATTCATCGTGCCCGAAAAGGACGTCGTCGACGCGGGGGCGAATTTCCTGCACGTGCGCGGGGGCGTGGCCGTGCTCGACCCGCGGGGGCTCGGCGCGCGCCTCGTCGAGGACGCTGCGGCAGCGCTCGCTTTGCCGCCGAAAGGTTTGCCCGAGGCGGAGATCCAGGCGCGGCGGGCCTGGTGCTGGAAGATGCTCGGGCGCATCCGGCGCGGCGGGCCCGCGGACGTGGAGGCGCATTATCGGCGCGTGTGGCTGCTCTTCGATTTGCTGGAGCTCTATTTCGTGTTCCGGGGCCGCCATTTCCTCGGGCCCAAGGAGAGTTTTCGCTGGCTTCACGCCGAGGATCTGGCGGCGCACGCGGCGTTCTCGGCCGCGCTCGCGCCCGGCGCGCCGGTTGAGGTCATCGAGGCGCTCGTCGAGCGCGTGCTCGAGGTCTGAAGGGCGCCCGTCAGAGCCCGCAAAAGATGCCGGGTCGCGACCGCTGCGAACGAAGGAGCCCTGCCTGAATCGCCCCGAGCCGGGCGCCTTGCGACTGAAGAAGGAGGCAAGCGGGCGTGTCGTGGACGATCACCGCGTGCTTGCCGAGCGCCTTCACGAATTGCACGGCCGTCTCGACCACGGTAGGCTGCGTCCGGTTCGTCACGGACACCTCGCAGAACCCGGCCAGCACCGGGGGGGCGAAGAAATGCAGTCCCACGAAGTTTTCACGTACGTCGAGGCGCGTCGAGAGCGTCCGGAGCAGCGCGGTCGGGGCCGTCGTGGCCAGAATGGCGCGACCGTGCGTGGCGCGCTCGGCTTGCGCGAGCAGGGTTTGTCGCGCTTTCCAGGCCGAATCGGTGGATTCGAGGACGAGGTCGGCGCTCGCCGCGGCGCTGATGTCCCCGGACGCACGGAACAGGTCGAGGGCGCGCTCGACGGCGTCCCGGTCGAGCCGGCCGCCATGGCGTTTGTCTTCGAGCGAGGAGGCCAATCGGCGGCGGGTCTCGGAGGCGCTGCCGGGCGTGGTTCGAATCATCGTGGCGAACAGGCCGGCGAGCAGGCAGGCCTCGATGACGCCGATGCTGCTCGCGGCTCCGCTGATGATGGCCACGTCCGTGATCGCGCGGGCCGTCGCATCGCCGTTCGCGTTCTCCAGCGGCTCCATGGTCCCCCTCTCGAAATACCTCCGGAACGCCCGCGTCCGAGCGCCCGGGGTGGGATGTCGTATGGGTCCTACATGGGCACCGTCAATACGGCCGCGTTCGTCTGGGCCAGGCGGCATCGCGGGCGCAATCGGGGCGGTACGTGCGTGCGAGGCGTAGGCGCATGAGCCGCGGCGGATCGTCTGTGCGAGGGGTGGACGAGGCGCTCCGGCGCGCGCTCGACGACGTGCGCGCGCGTTGCGACGTCGAGGCGCGCAAGGCGGCCGATCCGGTGCATTTCGTGCACCGGTATGCCCGCCGCGACGATCAGGAGATCGTGGCGATGATCGCGTCGGCGCTGGCGTTCGGCAACGTGAAGGCGCTTTGCGCGAAAATCGAGGATGCGCTCGCGCGGCTCGGCCCGCGTGTCGCGGCGATTGCCGACGATCCGGTGGCGGTGCGCGCGCGGCTCGCGGGGTTCCGGCATCGCGTGTATCGGGACGAGGATCTCGCGGGGCTCGTGATTGGCGCCCGCGCGGTGCAGCGCGCCCATGGCTCGCTCGGCAAAGCGCTCACGGACAAACTCGCGGCGACGGGCAATTTGCGGGAGGCGCTCGGGGCCTGGGTCCGCGAAATTCGGGAGCGGGGTGAGCTCGGCGCCGGCGCCGGGGGGCGGCGGGGCGCGGAGCATATCTTGCCGGATCCGAGCAAAGGCAGCGCCGTGAAGCGGATCCTGCTCCTCGTGCGGTGGATGGCGCGGCCGGCGGACGGGGTGGATCTCGGGTTATGGGACGTGCCGACGTCGCGGCTCATCATCCCCGTGGATACGCACATCCACAAGCTCTCGCGAAACCTCGGGCTCACGGAACGCAAGTCGGCCGATTTCCGGGCGGCCGAGGAGATCACGGCCGCGCTCGCGCGGCTCGACCCCGACGATCCAGTGAAATACGATTTTTCCTTGTGCCACCTCGGCATGCTCCAGACGTGCCCGTCGAAGCGGGACCCGGATGCGTGCGAGGGATGCGGGGTCAAGCCAGTCTGCCGGCACTGGAGGCGTGACGAGACGCTTGGTCGGCGCGGGACGCGACGTCGTTCGTAAATCGATCCAAGCCGGACGAATCTGTATACAATGCGTCCTTCCCGCATCCAAGGAGGGACTTTCCATGCTTCGATTCATTCGCCCTGCATTCGCAACCGCATTCATTTTTTGCACCCTCGCTGCCTGCTCGGGCGGCGGAAGCGGCGACGACGGCTCCGGCGCCTCGGGCGCGTCCGGGGGCTCGGGCGGCGCGGGCGCGTCGGGCGGCTCGGGCTCGGCCTCGGGCGGCGGTGGAACGGGCGGATCCGGGGGCGGGGGCGCGCTTGGCGGGCCGTTCCGGTATGGCATCAATTATGGATTTCCGAACCCTGGCTGGAACGATCAGGACCTCGCCTTCCCCTCGCACGAGGCGGGCGCGAACAGCGCGCGCCTGAAGCTTTCCGAGGGGCACCTCGAGACGTGGGGCTACGACATCGAGGTCGGGGACATGCAAGGGTACGGGTCGCTCGGAATGGGCGAGCACGTGGCGTTCCTCGGCGCGCCCACGGCCGAGCACTCGACGGCGCCGGAGGGCATTCCGAGCTGGGAGCTCGAGCATTACATCCCGAAGAACCTGTACGAGCCCGTCTTCGACGAGGATGGGTCGATCAACCCGAACAATTACTGGGGCGCGTACGTGTACCAGACCGTGACGACGTACAAGCCCTGGGTGCGGGTGTGGGAGGTGTGGAACGAGCCGGACTGGGTCTCCGATTGGCAGGTCACGCAGACGTGGGAGACGGAACCGCCGACGAAGGAGCATCTCGTGCGCTTCGGCGGGTCGATCTACGATTACGTGCGCATGCTGCGCGTGAGCTTCGAGGCGGCGAAGAAGGCCGATCCCGAGGCGCGGATCGCGCTCGGCGGGATCGGATATCCGAGCTTCCTCTCGGCCGTGCTGCGCTACACGGACAACCCCTCGGGTGGTGCCGTGACGAACGACTATCCGAAGACGGGCAGCGCGTATTTCGACGTCGTGAGTTTTCATTATTATCCTGTCTTCGGGCCCGGCGGCTCGGACGAGGGCGTCACGGGGTTCTTGAACCTAAAGTCGGAGCTCGAAAAGAAACTCACGGCCGCGGGCGTGACGGGCAAGGGCTGGATCGTGACCGAGACCGGCGCGCCGCACGTGTCCGTGGGCGGCGCCCCGGGCGGGCCCGAATACGCGCCGAATTACCTGGTCAAGGTCATGACGGCCGCGCAGACGGTGGGGATCGACCGGATCGATTGGTTCTGCCTGTCCGATGGAAAGGCCGTCGGGGAGAGCACCAATGCATTCGATTACATGGGCCTTTACGTGGACGTGTCGAAGCTCGGGCAAACGAGCGAGGCCGTGCGCACCGAGGCCGGCCGCGCGTACCGGACGCTCGGCAAGCTCCTCGAAGGCGCGCTGTTCGACCAGGCGGGCACGACAGCGCTGGGTTTGTCCGATGCGATCGGCGGCGCCGCCTTCCGTTTGCCCGACATGCGTCGCGCGCTCGTGCTCTGGGCCCGAACGTCGGGCGGAAGTGAGTCCGCGAGCGCATCGTATTCGCTCGCCGCGGAGGGCGCGTACGAGTCGTACGGGCTCGATTTCAGCGACTCTGGCGCGGTGGAGACGCTCACCCCCGAGGGCGGAAAGATCACGCTCACGCTCGGCGGCGCGCCGCGGATCTACGTGCAGAAGCCCTGATCAGCCGGGCCAATCGAGGCGAAATCGATCCATCGGCGAAACGTGCGGCGCGCCCTTGGCCAGGCCGAGGGCGCGCACGTCGAGGCCGGTTTCGTCCGGGGCGAGGGTCAGGAAGTGAAAATCGCGAATCGAGGGGCCGTCGAAGAGATCGCGGAACGTCTGCCGCTCCTTCGGGAGGAGCCGATGCCGCGGCCCTCCGCCGCCGCCGCAGACGACGAAATGGCGGCCCTCCCGGACGAAATGCTCGTAGGCGTGCACGTGCCCCGAGAGCATCAAAACGGTCTTTCGGGAACGTAGAAACGAGGGGACGAACGAGCGCTGGGTGAGGGCCGAAGGCCCGGTGACGGTGCCGTTCGTGAACGGCGGGTGGTGAACGAGCACGAGAATGCCCCGCACGTCCGGATCGGCGTCGAGATCGGCGAGGGTTTTGTGGTACCAACGGGATTGTTCGTCCCATTGGGATGACGGGAGGAAAAACCGGTTCGAATCGAGTGCGACGATGCCGAGCGGCCCGAGGCGCGTCGTGTAGAATCGGCGTCCTCCGAGCCGGGGGAACCGCGCGAAGTAATGGCGGAGGCCCCGCGGCCCGATCGACCAGCAATCGTGGTTGCCGAGGATCGGCAAGAGCTCGACGCCCGCGGTGCGGAGCGGCTCGACCAGTCGATCGAAAAAGGCCCAGGCCCGGGACGAGGCGCCGAGGAAGACGTGATCGCCGAGCAGGAGCAGGGCGTCGGGGCGTGCCGCCGCGAGCGCCGCCATGATGCCCGTCCGCTCGGCGTCGTTTTGCTCGGCGAGCAGGAAGAGACGCTCGACGAGGGCCGTGCGTTGCAGATCGGAGACGACCGCGACGCGCCCACCTTCGGGAAAAGGGGTGACGATCGAGGTCGAGCGTGTGGTGGCGGCGGTCATGGGCGAGGGAAGGGATCCTAGCGTGCTTCTTGCGCGGAAGACGTTGACCGGATGCCCGCGCGCTGGAACGTTCGTAGCCGAATGATCACCCCCGATGCGTCCCCCGGCGTCCCCGTCGCTCCCGGTCCGAGCCCGTCCGCGGCCCTCGCGCCGCTCGAACGCCCCGGCTTCGTCGCGGGACTCAAGGCCGTGCTCGGCGGCTACGGCTACCTCTTCCGCACGCCGGACATCTGGCCGCTCGCGATCGTCCCCACGGGCATCGCGCTCGTGCTCACGGCCGTGCTCGGCTTCGCGGGCGTACAACTCGCGCCGGCGCTCGTCGCGTTGATCGTGAAGGAGCCCGGGACGGGCGCGCTCTGGGCCGTGCTCACTGTGCTGCTGAAGGTCCTCTCGATCGTGGTGATGCTCGTGGCCGCGCTCGCCACCTCGTTCGCGCTCGCGAAGCCGCTCGCCGGGCCTGCGCTCGAGCGGATGGTGCGGCGCGCCTCGGCCGATCTCGGCGCGCCGCCGTGGCCCGAGGTCCCCTTTTTCGTGGACATGTGGCGCGCGCTCCAGTCGTCGCTCGTGGCGCTCGCGTTCACCGCGCCGATCCTCATCGTGCTCGGCGTCCTGAGCTTTTTCTTCGCGCCGGTGAGCGTCGTCGCGTTCCCGCTCCAGCTCGCGATCACGGCGCTCGCGGGGGCGTGGGACCTCTGCGACTGCCCGCTCTCGATCCGCGGCGTACCCGTGGGCGCGCGCATCCATTTCGTGCGCCGCAACATCGGCGCCGTGATGGGCTTCGGCCTGGGGCTCGCACTGCTCTCGTTCTTGCCGTGCGCGCTGCTCATCGTGCTGCCGGCCGGCGTCCTCGGCGCGGCGCGGCTCGTCGTCATACTCGAACAGCACGAGGCCGCGGGGCAGCAGCCGCGCTGAGCTTCGCGAGAGGCGCTTCGTCGTTGCCACGGGCGGGGCCCGAGGTCACTGTTCGGGCCATGTTCGATCGGTTTTTGCGCGCCTGCCGCCGCGAGGTGACGGACGTCACGCCCGTCTGGTTCATGCGACAGGCCGGCCGCTACATGGCGGAGTACCGCGCGCTTCGGGAAAAACACACGCTGCTCGAGATCTGCAAGACGCCGGAGCTCGCGCTCGAGGTCACGCTGCAGCCGCTGCGGCTCGGCGTCGACGCCGCCATCCTGTTCGCGGACATCCTCCTGCCGCTCGAACCGATGGGCGCGCCGTTCTCGTTCGAGAAGGGCGAAGGGCCCGTGATCCACGCGCCGGTGCGCGATCGCGCGGACATCGATCGGATGCGCGTCTTCGAGCCGGAAGAAGGGCTCGGCTACGTGCTCGAAGCGATTCGCCTGATCCGGCGCGAGCTCGACGGCAAGACGCCGCTCATCGGCTTCGCGGGCGCGCCGTTCACGATGGCGAGTTACCTCGTCGAGGGCGGCAAATCGTCGGACTATTTCCGCACGAAGCAGCTCATGTGGGGCGATCCGGAGTCGTTCTCGCTGCTCATGAGCAAGATCTCCGAGGTCGTGCGGCGCTACCTGCATGCGCAGGTCGAGGCCGGCGCGCAGGCGGTGCAGCTCTTCGACTCGTGGATCGGCGCGCTCTCGCCCGAGGACTACCGGACGCACGTGGCGCCGCACGTGAAGAACATCCTGCAAAGCATCGAGAAGACGGGCGTGCCGGTGATCCACTTCGGCACGAACACGTCGACGCTGCTCGAAGCGCAGCGCGATTGTGGCGGGACGGTGATCGGCGTCGACTGGCGTTTGCCGCTCGGCGAGGCGTGGAAGCGCATCGGCTACGATCACGCGATCCAGGGCAACCTCGATCCGCTCCTGCTCTGTGCCCCGCGCGACGTGGCCGCGGCGCGCGCGCGGATCGTGCTCGCGGAGGCCGCCGGCAGGCCGGGACACATCTTCAACCTGGGGCACGGGATCGTGCCGCAGACGCCCGTCGACAACGTGAAGGCACTCGTCGACGTGATCCACGCTTATCGGCACGAGGGCGCGGCGTGAGCGTTCGCCGCGTCGTCGTGGTCGGCGGCGGCATCACGGGCCTCGTCGTCGCCTACCGCTTGCTCGCCGCGCAAAAAGGCCAGCGGTTCGAGGTCACGCTGCTCGAATCGCGGGCGCGGCTCGGCGGCAACATTCAGACCGAGCGCGAAGGCGGATTCGTGATCGACGGCGGGCCCGACTCGTTCGTCGTCGCCAAGCCCTTCGCCACGGATCTCTGCAAGGAGCTCGGGCTCGGCGAGCGGCTGATCGGTACGACACCGAAGAATCGCCGCGTCTACATCCCGCGCCGCGGCGCGCTGCACACGATGCCCGAGGGCCTCGTGCTCGCGGTGCCCACGCGCTTTTTGCCGTTCGCGCGGACGCCGCTCTTCAGCCTGACGGGCAAGGCCCGCATGGCGCTTGACCTCGTCCTGCCGCAGCGCCCGAAGGAGAAAGGCGACGAGTCGATCGGGAGTTTTTTGCGCAGGCGGCTCGGCCCAGAGGCGCTCGACGTGCTCGGTGAGCCGCTGCTCGGCGGCATCTACGCGGGCGATGTCGACCTGCTCAGCATCCGCAGCACCTTCCCGCAGCTCGCCGACCTCGAAGATCGCCACGGCAGCCTGATCCGCGGCGCGCTCGCCGAGCGCCGGAAAAAGCCCGCGACGAAGGGACCACCGCCGAGCCCGTTCCATTCGCTGCTCGGTGGCATGGGCGAGCTCATCGAAGCGCTCGCCCGGCGCATCGAGAAGGCGGGCGGCGACATTCGCGTGGGCGCGCCCGTCGTATCGGTCGAGCGATCGAGCGGCGCGGAATCGAATGCTCCGGCGCGCTGGGTCGTGCGGTACGGGGCGCGAGACGGGCAAACCGAGTCGATCGAGGCCGACGACGTGGTGATGGCGGCGCCCGCGCACGCCGCCGCGAGTGCGCTCGGGCCCCTCGACGCGGAGCTCGGCGCGCTTCTTCGCGGCATTCCGTACCTCTCGACGGGCACCGTCGTCCTTGCGTACGCGCGGCCTGACGTCCCGCACCCGCTCGACGCGGTGGGCGTCGTGATCCCCAAGGATGAGCGGCGTCGCATCCTCGCGGCGACGTTCATTTCCAGCAAGTGGGCGGGTCGCGCCCCGCAGGATGCGGCCCTCGTGCGCGTCTTCGTGGGTGGGCATCGGGATCCTGGCGCGCTCGCGACGAGCGATGAATCCCTCGTCTCGCTCGCGCGTGAGGAGCTCGGCTCGCTCATCGGCGTCCGCGCCGCGCCCATGCTCGCGCGTGTTTTTCGGTACGAGCAGGCGAACGCGCAGCCGATCGTGGGGCATGCGGCGCGGGTGCGGCGCATTCGCGACATCGCGCGCAGGCTCCCCGGCGTGCACTTTGCGGGTGCCGCGTTCGACGGCGTCGGCATCCCCGACTGCGTACGGCAGGCGAACGAGGCCGCGGAGGCCGTCGCGGCCCGCTGAATTTTGCCTATACTCCGGAGCGCGCGGAGATGTGCGAGCTACTCGGGATGGAGTGCAACGTCCCCACGGACATCGTCTTCTCGTTTTCTGGCTTGTGCCAGCGAGGCGGCAAGACGGGCCCGCATGCGGACGGCTGGGGCCTATCGTTTTACGAGGGGTACGCCGCGCGCGTCTTCCTCGAACCCACGCCGGCGGCCGAGAGCCCGCTTGCGCGGTTCCTCTCGCAAAACCCGATCAAGACGATGCTGGCGATCGGCCACGTCCGCAAGCGTACGCGCGGGCCCACGAGCCTCGCGAACACGCACCCGTTCGCGCGTGAGCTCTGGGGCCGGCACTGGGTCTTCGCGCACAACGGCACGCTCCCGCGCGTGCGGCAGCGCAAGCTTGGCCGCTTCACTCCGATCGGCACGACCGACAGCGAGTACGCTTTCTGCGTCCTGCTCGAAGAGCTCCGACGCACCTTCGACGATTATCCGCGCAGGCCGAGCGAGCTCTGGCAGGTCGTGGCGAACGTCGGCGCGCGTCTCGCGAAAGATGGCACGTTCAACTTCCTGCTCGGTGACGGACGGCACCTGTTTGCCCGGTGCGGCACGCGGCTCTGCTACATCATCCGGCAGGCCCCTTTTGGCCTCGCGCACCTTGCCGACGACGATCTCGCGGTCGACTTTTCGGCCGTGACCACGCCGCGCGATCGCGTGGCCGTCGTGGCGACGGCGCCGCTCACGAAGAACGAGACGTGGACGCAGGGCAAACCCGGCGAGATGTGGGTCTTCGATCATGGCCGGCTGCTCGCGACGTTACCGTCGGGCGCTCCGGATCGACGGCCTGCGCGGGCGTCCCGGGAGCCACGCGCGACCGCGGCGCGAGGCCTCACGGCTTGACGTACTTCGCGACGTCCCGAGCGCACGAGTCCGTCGCTGCTGTCCCGAGCGGGCACCTTGCATTCGTACAATCGTCGCACAACAATGATGCAAATCTCGCCGTGGTAGCACTTGGGCAACCGGGCTTCCGCGACGAGACGTGATGAGGACGAAACCCAGTAATCGAATTCACCTTGACGCCTGCGCGGGGGGATGGATACGCTGAAGCTGGAAGACTGGCTGGATCCGGGTGATTGAGCTTGGAAAGGGCGTCTTTCGAGGGGCCCAGCTTCGATTGCTTGTCGACGAGACCGAAGTAGCAGGCAGACCGGGCTGAAACCGCGTGAACGACTTCGACGAAAAGACTCGCGTTACCACGGTGGTGCAGCCCCCGCCGGGTGGGGGTGAGGCGCCTCGGCTCGGGACCGACTGCCTCGTCGTCATTTACACGAAGGAGCCGACGTTGCTCGGCAAGCGCTTCGTGCTCGAGCACAACCCGACGCGGGTCGGTCGTGGCGCGGACAACCACGTGGTCCTCGACGGCGACTCGGTGTCGCGCCGCCACGCGCAGTTCCGCCAGCAGGGCGGCTACTGGGTCGTCGTCGACGACGGCAGCACGAACGGCACGTACTGCAACGATGAGCAGATCTCACGCGAGGTCGTCCTGAAGAACGGCGACCGCGTGAAGATTGGCCCGACGATCTTCAAGTTCCTCTCCGGCGCCGACGTCGAGGCGCAGTACCACGAAGAGATCTACCGGATGACCATCATCGATGGTCTCACGCAGATCTACAACAAGCGCTACCTCTACGAGGCCCTCGAGCGCGAGATCATCCGCGGCCGCCGCCACGATCGGGATCTGTCGATCCTGATGTTCGACATCGACCACTTCAAGCGCATCAACGACGTGCACGGTCACCTCGCGGGCGACTACGTGCTGAAAGAGGTCGCGCGCGTCGTGCAGTCGCGCATCCGCCGCGACGAGGTCTTCGCGCGCTACGGCGGCGAGGAGTTCTCGATCGTCCTGCCCGAGACCTCGCTCCAGGGAGCCATCGCGCTCGGCGAGACGCTCCGGCAGAAGGTCGCGGACAACGCGTTCGTTTTTCAAGCCGACAGCATCAAGGTGACGATCAGCCTGGGCGCCGCCCTCCTGCAGGAGAGCGATCGCTCGGCGCAGGACCTCATCAAGCGCGCCGACGAAAAGCTCTACATGGCGAAGAGGACCGGCCGAAACAGGCTGTGCTCGTAGCCCCCAGGGTCCCTCGGTCCCCCGGGGGACGCTTGTGTCCACGCCTGCCCGCCACGCTCGTGCGTGCTAGTTGAAACGACATGCCCCTCAGCGAGTTTCCCGCCCCCGCAGAGGAACAGACGGGTGATCAGCTTCCCGAGATCCGTGTACCACCTCCGGGCCCTGCATCGCGCAGCCTCCTCGGCAGGCTCGAACGCGTCGAGTGCCCGGCGTTCGGGACGCGGAGAAAGACACGCGAGGAGTCGAGCGGCGCCGAGATGACGCCGATCGTCCTTGCCTCGGGCAAGGGCGCGAACCTGTTCGACGTCGACGGCAACCGCTACGTCGACCTCGTGGCCGGCTTCGGATCGCTCCTGCTCGGTCACGGCGCGACGAGCGTCACGCGCGCGATCGAGGCGCAGACCGATCGGCTCATCCAGGCGCTCGGTGACGTGTACGCCGCCGACATCAAGGTCCAGCTGCTCGAGCGGCTCGCCTCGCTCCATCCGGGCACGGCGCCGCGCGTGCTGCTCTGCCAGAGCGGAAGTGATGCCATCACGGCCGCGCTGAAGACGGTGACGCTCGCCACGGGCAAACCCGGCGTCGTCGCGTTCGAAGGCGCGTATCACGGCCTCGGGTACGGGCCGCTCGCGGTGCTCGGGCTGCGCGAGAGTTATCGCGAGCCGTTCAACCTGCAGCTCAACCCGCACGTCTCGTTCGCGCCGTATCCCGCGGCGGAGGCCGATCTCGATCGCTCGCTCGGCGCCGTGGAGAAGGCGCTCGCGGCGGGCAACGTCGGCGCGGTGCTGGTCGAGCCGATCCTCGGTCGTGGCGGCATCATCGTGCCGCCCGAGCGGTTCTTGCGGGACCTCTGCGAGCTCGCGCATCGGCACGGCGCGCTCGTGGTCGCCGACGAGATCTGGACCGGGCTCGGTCGTTCGGGCTCGATGCTTCGATCGACAGCCGTGGGCGCGCCGATCGACATACTCGTGCTCGGCAAGGGCCTCGGCGGAGGCTTGCCGATCGCGGCGTGCATCGCGGCCGACGAGGTCATGCAGGCGTGGGCGCGCGAGGGCGAGGTCGTGCACACGTCCACGCATGCGGGCGCGCCGCTCGCGTGCGCAACGGCGATCGCCACGCTCGACTCGCTCAGGTTCCGGCAGCTCGTCACCAAGACGCGTGAGATCGGCGCGCGAACGAAGGAGTATCTCGCGGCGGTGCTCGCGGGCGCGCCCGGCGTCGTCGAGGTGCGCGGCGAGGGCTTGATGCTCGGCGTCGCGTTCGAGAGCGGCGCGCTCGCCTTGCAGACGATGCGTCGCATGCTCGAGGCCGGTTACGTGGTGATCACGGGCGGACAGAAGGGCGAGGTGATCACCTGGACGCCGCCGCTCACCATCGCCGAGGAGCAACTCACGGCCGCGGCAAACGCGATGAAGGCGTCGCTCGGTTGACGGTGTGGGTGAGGGCCGCTCGCTTGGCGGCCTTGCCTCGCTCCTGCTAGGAATCGCCGCGTGACGGTACGGCCCACGAGCGAAGCGCTGCATGAGCGCGTGCGGGGGTTCGTCGAGGGTATCTTGCGCGGCGCGCCGCCCGAGCCCTTCGACGAGCTCGCGCTCGCCCTCGCGCGCTTCCAGGCCGCACACGTGCCCGCCCTCGGGCGCCTCGTTCGCGCGCGCGGCATCGACCTCGCGAGTGCGCGTGACGCCTCCGTGATCCCCGCGCTGCCTTGTGACGTCTTCCGCCTCGCGCGCATCGCCGCGCACGCGCCGGACGAGGACATGCGCGTGTTCCGAACGAGCGGCACGTCGCAGGGCAAGGAGGCGCGCGGGGAGCATCCGTTCCGCACCACCGCGACGTACGAGCTCGTCGCGCTGCGCTGGGGCGAGCGGATGCTCTGGCCGGATCGTCAAAATCTTGGCGTCCTCGTGCTCGCGCCGTCCCTCGATGAGGTCGCCGACTCGTCGCTCGGCTTCATGCTCGACCTCTTCGCCCGCGAGCACCGCGGCCTCGGGGGCTTTTACGTGCGTGAAGGCGTGCTCGACATCGAAGGCGTGGCGCGTGCCGCGGCTGAAGCGCGCGCCTCGGGAAAACCTGTGCTCGTGCTCGGAGCATCCTTCGCGTTCGTGCATCTGCTCGACGGCGCCGGTTCGAGAGATCTCTCCCTGCCGCCGGGCAGCCGCGTCATGCAGACCGGTGGCTTCAAAGGTCGCTCGCGCGAGGTCGAGCCGACCGAGCTGCGGCGTGCGATCGCCTCCCTGTTCGCCGTCCCCGAGGCCCACGTGGTGGGCGAGTACGGCATGACCGAGCTGTCGAGCCAGCTCTACGAAGGCACGCTCGCGGCCGCGCTCGGCGCTCGAACCCCGACGCGGCACGGCGTCTACGTCGCGCCACCGTGGATGCGCGTGACGGCCTGTGATCCCACGACGCTCGCGCCGCTCTCGCCGGGCGAGACGGGCATCCTGCGGTTCGTCGATCTCGCGAACGTCGACTCGTCCGTGGCGATCCAGACGTCGGACCTCGGGCGCGTCACCGACGAGGGCGTCGAGCTCTTCGGCCGCGCGCCCGGCGCCACGCCGCGAGGATGCTCGCTCGCGATCGACGAGGTCCTCTCGCGCGGTTCGTCATGAGCGCCGAGACCGAGGCGCGGGCGCGCGTTCTTCGCGTGATCGCCGCGGGCCGGCGGATCCAGGATCCGAACGATCCGCTCGGCGCCGAGGCGCGGGCGCGTTTGCCCGAGGTCACCGGGCTCGATCCGAAGGGCGTCGAGCTCGCGCTCTCCGCGCACCTGGAGACGCATCCGACCGATGCCGAGATCGACGCGCTCCTCGCGCGCACGGGCCGCGCGCCCCGCTGCCACGTCGTCCTCGCGGCCAACGTCTGCACCGCCCCGCTCCGCGCGCTCGCGCTCGCCGCCGCGACCTCGCCCGACATCGTCGTCCGTCCTTCGCGCCGCGATCCCGTCGTCACCGATCTCCTCGTCCGCGCGCTTTCTACCGACGAAGCGTTCGTCCAAACGCACCACGCCTCCCTCACGCGCGCCTCCTCCATCGCGCCCGCGCCGGGCGACGAGCTGCACGTCTACGGCTCGGACGCCTCGATCGAAGCCGTCACACGAGGCCTGCCGGCAGGCGTCTGCGTGCGGGGACATGGTACCGGCATCGGACTCGCGATCATCGGCAGGGACGCCGCGCTCGAGGACGCAGCCGAGGCCCTCGCGTGGGACGTCGTCCCCTTCGATCAACGCGGCTGTTTGTCCCCGCGCTTCGTCCTCGTCGAGGGCGGCGAACACCACGCGGAGGAGTTTGTCCAAGCGCTCGACGCGGCCCTCTCCCGCGCCGCCGCGCGTGTCCCCCGCGGCTCCCTCGACCCTGCGCTCGCCGCGGAAATCGCGCTGTATGGCGCCTCCATGGACGCCGTCGGCCTCTTCCTCTCACGCCCCTCGCATGCCGTCGGCTTCGATCCCTCCCCACGAGCGCTCGTCTTGCCTCCGGCTGCGCGCGTCGTGCACGTCGTCGCGCTCGCGCCTACCGATGCGCCAAACCTCCTCGCCCCGTGGGCCCCGTACGTCACGTCCGTGGGCCTTTGTGATGACGGTGCCCTCGCGCGCGCCGTCCTCGATCGCGCACCGTTTGCGCGTCGCGCGCCGCTCGGTGGGATGCAGCGCCCGCCCCTCGATGGGCCTGTGGACTTGCGCCCGTCCCGCGCTTGATCGGGACCGTCCGCGACCGCTTTCCAAGACCGCCCCTCCTGGTATGGTACGGCCCGAATGCCGTCGCGTCCCTCCGACGAAGTCCTCGAAAGCGACCCCGCCGTGACGCCGGTCGTCTCGACCTTGCCCCCGCCGCCCGAGTCGCTGAACCCCACGCGACGCGAGGCTCGCCTCGACCGCGTCCTCGACTTCGTTTCGTTTGTGGCCAAACCGATGCCGCTCTCGGTCTTCCTCGACGAGGCCCCGAAGCGCATCGCCGCCATCGCCCAGGCCGAGATCGTCTCGCTCTACCTGCTCGAAGGCGACGGCGACGCGCTCGTCCTTCGCGGCAACGTCGGTTTTCCCGTGGGCGCGCGCGGCACCGTGCGCATGTCCGTCGGTGAGGGCCTCACGGGCACGGCCGTCGCGACCCGGCGGCCCGTCGCCGTCGTGAAGGCGCCTGGCGATCAGCGCTGGCGCGCGTTTCCGTTCATCGACGAGGACCGCTACCCCGTCTTCCTCGCCGTCCCGATCCTCGGCTTCGACCGCGTGCTCGGCGCGATCGTCGTGCAGCGCGCGGGCGACAAGGCGTACCGCCCGAGCGACGTCCGCCTGCTCGTCGCGCTCACCGCGCCGATCGCCTCGGCGATCCGGCATGCCGAGGTGCTCCGGGAGCTGCGCGACAAGAAGCTTCGCCGCACGGGCGGCGGCACGCGCAAGGTCACGCTTCCCGGAGTTCCTTCGGTCCCGGGCCGCTCGCTCGGCGCCGTCGCGGCCTTGCGCCGCCCGGCCACTTCACCGCAGCGCAAGGCCACGGCCGAGGATGCGAAGCTCTTGCGAGGTGCCTGGGGCGCGGCCGAGAAGGCGCTCTCCTCGCTCGTCGCCCGCGCGCAGAACCTCGGGCTCACGCGCGAGTCGGCGTTCCTCTCGACGTACGAGCTCATGATCGGCGACCTGCGCTTGCGTCAACGCGCGTTCGAGCTCGTCGCCGAGGGCCACGGCGTCGCGCAAGCGCTCGGCCTCGTGGCGCGCGAGGGCGTGCGCGCGGCGAACGGCATCGTCGGCGATCCCTTCCTGCAAGAGCGCGCGCGCGACATGGAAGACCTCTGCGACGCGCTCGTCATGCTCGCGACGCCCGACGCGCGCGCGGAGCTCCCGACGAAGGCGGTGCTCATCGGCGATCGTCTCACCGTCTTCGACCTCGTCGTCTCGGCGCGCACGCGTCCCGTGGGCGTCGTGCTCAGCGAGCGCGCCTCGGATCCTCGTACGCCCGTGCTCTTGCGGCTCCTCGGCGTCCCGTCGATCACGCAGGTCGAGGGCCTCTTCCAGTGGGCGTCTCCCGGCGACGTGGCGCTGCTCGACGCGGATCACGGCTTCCTCGTGATCAACCCGTCACGCGCGGAAATGGCCTCGATTCGCGCCGAACGGAAGAAGGGCAGGGTGCCGCCGGACGCGTCCGAAACGACCGAGGTCGAGGCGGACAGCGGCGAGATGGAATGAAGCTTCCACGCGCGGCGTGCTCACGCGCGCTCGGCTTCTTCGTGCGTCGAGAACGTCCGTCCGGTGCCGTGCGCGCGGAGACGCACGGCACGGACGTCGACTTCAGGAGGCCGGCTTCGGCGCGGGGCTCTGCTGCGCCTGCGTCTGGGCTTCGGCAGCCTTCTTCGCGCGCCAGCGGGCGAGCCTGCGCGTCTGGCGGACCTTCTCTTTGGCACGAACCTGCGGTTTCTGAGGCATGCCCCCCGTATAGCCGATCCCCCCGGGGGGGCGCTACCATCCCGCGAGAGGTTCGCGCATGAAAACCCTGGTTTGCCGCTGTGAGGACGTGACGCTCCACGAGCTCGAAGCGGCCTTCGAGCGTGGCTACCGCGACATCGAGTCCGTCAAGCGATACACCGGCTTCGGAACTGGCTGGTGCCAGGGCAAGTGGTGCCTCGCGCTTTGCGCGCGCCTCGTGCACGAACGCGGCGGCGACGTCGACAAGCCCATCACGCCGCGGCCCCCGTACCACCCCGTCTCGCTCTCCGTCCTCGCGGGCCTCGACGACCTCGACCTGCCCGGCGGCGGCCCGCACCACGACGAGGGCGAGGGCGCGGCCCCGAAGGCTGAGTCTCCGTCTCACGCCGGCACGCTGTTGACCTCGTCCCCGCCGAACCGCTCCACGTAGTCGGGCCTGAGCCCCGGGCACGCATCGAAGAACCGGCAGCCCTCGCAACCCGCGAGCTTCACGCCTCCCGTGAGGCGCGAGTTTTTCAGATCGAACACCTCGTCCGGCGTCACGACCCGCACGAGGTCCGCGCCCGGATGCCGCACGTGCTCCTCGTATCCCGGCAAAAAGCAGCGCGGGATGTGCAGCGCGTGCACCTCGTAGCCTTTTTCTCGCGCCGCCTCGAACGCGCTGCGCGCCTTCGCGGCCACGTCCGTGAGCCGCGGGAGCTCATGCACGTTCGCGCGATTGTTGTCCGTCAGCGACACGAGCCAGAGCCGAAACTGCCGGATCCCCTGGGTGAAAAGTGCTTCGACCCAGGCGCGCACGTCCCGGTACGTATCTTCCTTCAGGATCAGATCCGCGATCGGATCGAGCCTGCGCGCGACCAGGTTCTCGATCGCCTTCCGCCGCAGCTCCGCCGTGCCCTCGCGTTGCACCGTCTCCTCGTACGCCGCGTCGCTCGGCGCGTGCATCGACACGTGGAACTGATCGACACCCGCCTCGACGAGCAGATCCAGGTACGGCGCGTGCGCATATCGGAGGCCGTTCGACGCGACCTTCACGTGCTCGAATCCGCGCTTTTTCGCGTACCGCACGAGCGCTGGCAGATCGCTCCGGATCGTCGGCTCGCCGCCGGTGAACGCGACGTCGCGAAATCCTCGTGTGGCGGCCCGATCGATCTCCCGCGCCACCTGCTCCGTGGACAGCGCGCGACGCCGCATCGCTTCGGTGATCGTGCAGTAGGTACACGCGAGGTTGCAGTCGTAGCCGAGGACCACGTCGAGCAGCGGCACGCCTCCATCGTATCAGACGCGCCTTCCAAGCCTTTCGACGCTTGGGGCTACGCTCGGACGAGCCGAGCTACGCCCCAAACCCCCTTGCGCGCCCGCGGCCCCTGGTCCACGTTCCCGCCCCATGGCAGCCCTCGCTGGCCGAGTTTCCGTTCTCCTCGCGCTCGCGTTCGTCTGTCCCGCGTGCACCTCGCTCGCCACCGGGCCGGACTGGACGGGGGGCGGGCTCGAAACGATCGGGCCTGCGCGGGCGGCCGAGCGCGAGGCCGTCGAGGAGCGTGAGCGACAGCGGCTCGCGCGCCTGCCGACCCGCATCGGCGCGCGCCACATCCTCGTCATGCACCAGCGCTCCCAGCAGCGCCCCGAGGACGTGAACCGCACCCGCGAAGAAGCGAAGAAAAAGGCGCAGGAGTGTTTGCGCGCACTACGCTCGGGCGCGGCGTGGGAGTCGGTCGTCACCGAGTGCTCCGACGAGCCCGGAGCGGCCGAGCGCGGCGGGGATCTCGGCCAGTTCGAGCGCGGCGCCATGGTCAAGTCCTTTTCGGACGCGGCCTTCGAGCTCCAGATCAACGAGATCAGTGAGGTTGTCGAGACCGCTTACGGTTTCCACATCATCCAGCGCACCGAGTGATCGTTCCCCTCGGGCGCTTGGGGGGCCCCGAATCCTGTTATGTTTGAGGCATGCAGGCGTGGAGGACGGAGGAGCACCATCGACTGGCCCAGGAGCGCGAGCGCGTCCTCCGCTGGAAGGACTGGGGCCCCTACGTCGCGGAGCGCGCCTGGGGCACGGTGCGCGAGGACTACAGCGCGAGCGGTGATGCCTGGGGGTATTTCCCGCACGACCACGCGCGGAGCCGCGCCTATCGCTGGAACGAGGATGGCCTCGCGGGGATCTGCGATCGCACGCAGATCCTCTGCCTCGCGCTCGCCCTGTGGAACGGCCGGGATGCCATTCTGAAAGAGCGCCTCTTCGGCGTCACCAACGCCGAGGGCAATCACGGCGAGGACGTCAAGGAAGTCTACCATTACGAAGACGCGACCCCGACGTCGAGTTACCTCCGTTTCCTCTACAAATACCCCCAGCGCCGTTATCCCTACGAGGAGCTCGTCGCGGGAAACCGGATGCGCGGCGGCGACGAGCCCGAGCTCGAAACCTGGGACCTCGGCCTCTACGACGAGGGCCGTTATTTCGACGTCCGCGTCGAATACGCGAAACGCACGCCCCATGACATCTTGATGGTCGTCACCGTCGAGAACCGCGGCCCCGAGGACGCCCCCCTTCATCTCCTGCCGCACCTCTGGTTCCGCAACACCTGGTCGTGGGACGAGGTCGTCGTCGCGCCCCCCGAGATTCAAGAAGGCGAGCGCGGCGAGGGGTTTGTCTCTCTCCGCTCCAGCCACCATGATCTCGGCTCTTTTTACCTCTACATCGAGGGCGACGACACGACCCTCCTTTTCACGAACAACGAGACCAACACCGAGCGCCTCTTCGGCTCGCCGTCGCGCACGCCCTACGTCAAGGACGCCTTCCACGCGCGGGTCGTCCACGGCGACGAATCCAGGACAAACCCCGAGGGCCGTGGCTCGAAGGCGGCGGCGTGGCGCGTCTTCAACGTTCCTGCCGGCGGCCGCGTCGTCCTCCGCGCGCGGCTTTGCCCCGGACCCGAGCGCGCCCCGTTCGAGGGCTCGGACGAGCTCCTCGCGAAACGCAAGGCCGAGGCCGACGAGTTTTACCTGGCCCTTCAAGGCCCGCACATGTCGGACGAGCGCCGATCGATCCAGCGCCAGGCCTCCGCGGGCTTGCTCTGGTCGATGCAGTTTTACCATTACGACGTCGACGTCTGGCTCCGCGGCGACGCGATCGCGCCGCCGGCCGCGCGGCTCCGCGGCCGGAACAAGGATTTCCACCACCTCTCGGTCGCCGACGTCATCTCCATGCCCGACAAGTGGGAATACCCCTGGTTCGCGGCCTGGGACCTCGCCTTCCATGCGCTCGCGCTCGCGCCGATCGACATGGACCGCGCGAAAAACCAGCTCAAGCTGATGGTCAAGGAGTGGTACCAGCACCCGAACGGCCAGATCCCCGCCTATGAATGGGAGTTCGGCGACCTCAATCCGCCGATCCTCGCCTGGGCCGCCTACCAGCTCTACAAGATCGAGCGCAAGCAGCGCGGCAAGGGCGACCGCCTCTTCCTCGAGCGCATGTTCCACAAGCTGCTCATCAATTTCGCCTGGTGGGTGAACAAGCGCGACGCCGAGGGGAACAACGTCTTCGAGGGCGGCTTCCTCGGCCTCGACAACATCTCCGTCTTCGATCGCAGCGAGCCGCCCCCGCCCGGCATGAAGCTCGAACAGGCCGACGCCACCGCCTGGATGGCGATGTATTGCATCGACCTCATGCGCATCGCGCTCGAGCTCGCCCTGGAAAACTCCGCGTACGAGGACGCCGCGAGCAAGTTCTTCGAGCATTTCCTCCGCATCGCCTACACCTTCCACCACGCCGAGCCCCCCGAGATCCCGCTCTGGGACGACGCCGAGGGGTTTTACTTCGACATCCTCACGATCCACGGACAGCCCCACCACCTGCCCGTGCGCTCCATGGTCGGCCTCATTCCGCTCTTCGCCGTGCACGTCATCGGCCCCGAGGTCTATCGCAAGCTCGACAACTTCCGGCGCCGCATGGAGTGGTTCCTCGGGAAAAACCCCCACCTCGCCGAGGCCCTCGTCAAGCGCCCCGACGGCCGCTACGTCCTCACGGCCGTCCCGCCCGGCAAGCTCGAACGCGTGCTCGGCCACCTCTTCAACGAGGACGAGTTCCTCTCGCCGTTCGGCCCACGCTCCCTCTCGAAGGAACACAAAAAGCGACCCGTCGTCGTTTGGCAGGGCGAACGGCGGCTCGAGGTTGGTTACGAGCCGGGGGAGTCGAAGAGCCGCATGAAAGGCGGGAATTCGAACTGGCGCGGGCCCGTCTGGATGCCCACGGCGTACATGATTTATCGCTCGCTCCTTCGCCTCGAGCACGGCTTTGGCGACATCCTGCGCGTCCCGGCCACGCGCACGCACGGGCCGCGCACGCTCGGCCAGGCCGCCGACGAGATCGCGGCCCGCCTCGTCGCCTTGTTCGAGCGTGGCCCCGACGGGAAACGGCCCGTCTACGGTGACACCGACATCTTCCAGTTCGACCCCCATTTCCGGGACAACCTTCTCTTTTACGAATACTTCCACGGGGACACCGGTGAGGGGCTCGGGGCCTCGCACCAGACCGGCTGGACGGGCCTCGTCGGGGACCTCGTGCTGCGACTCGAACGGCATCGGAGGCACGATTCGGCATGAGCCGCCTGGGCAAAGGAGACGAGCGTGAGCAAACGACCCTCGCCGCCTTCCTCGCGTCGTCCATGCAACCCCCCGACGCGGCCGCGCGGCTTTCGCTCGCGCTCGCCGTCACGCTCGACGAGCTCCACCGCGCGGGCCGCGTCCACGGCGATCTGTCCCCCGCCACGATCGTCGTCGAGCCTGGGTCGGAGGACGCATTCCTCACGGATTCCGGCCCCCGCAGCGGGGCCGACGGGCGCGGGCCTTCCCGCGAGGCCTCGCTCGCGTATGCGGCCCCGGAGCGCACGAGACGCGCGAGCCGCGGATTCGACGGGCGCGCGGATCTCTATTCGCTCGGCGCCGTCCTTTACGAAATGCTCACGGGCGCGCCGCCGTTCGTCTCCGCTGACCCTTTGGCGCTCGCCCACGCGCACCTCGCGCGCGCGCCCGTCCCCGTGCACGAGCGTATGGCGTCCGTCCCGCGCGTGCTCTCCGACATCGCGCAGAAGCTCCTCGCGAAGGCGCCCGTGGATCGTTATCAAACGGGCCGCGCGCTCGCGCTCGACCTCGAACGATTCCTGCGTGAAGGCCCCGAGGTCGCGCCCTTTCCGCTCGGCACCGGCGACGGCCCCGATGATCGTCGTATCTGGGACAAAACCTTCGGCCGCGAGGCCGAGGCGCGCGCGATTGCCGAATCCGCGCGGCGAGCCATGTCCGGCGCGCCCGAGCTCGTGCTCATCGTAGGCCCGGCCGGCTCTGGCAAATCCACGCTCGTCGCCGAGGCGCGCGAGCGAATCATCCACCAGGGCGGCCTGTTCGTCGCGACAAAACCGGGCGAAGGCGCGGCGCCCCGCGCGCCCCTCGCCGAGGTCATGACGGCCCTCGCACGCCGCGCCCTCACCGAGCCGGAAGAGCGCCTCGATGCGATTCGCGCCCGCCTCCTCGAGGCCCTCGACAGCCAGGGCGCCGTGCTCGAAGACCTCGCGCCGGACGTCGCCCTCGTCCTCGGAAAATCGCCGCCGCTCCCGGAGCTCGGCGCCGCAGAATCACGAAGGCGCGTGGGGCGCGCCGTGTCCGCCTTCCTCCGCGTCTTCTGCGAGCATTGGCCGCTCGTCGCCGTCTTTTTCGACGACCTCGATCGCGCCGATTCCGACACGCTTTCCATTCTCGGCGACGCCCTCGCCGAGGAGGGCCTCTCGCATCTGCTCGTCCTCGGCGCGGCACACGAGGAAGACACCGCGCCCACGCGGCCGCTCGGCGCGTTCCTCGAATCCATTGTCCCGCGCGGGGTCGCCCTTCAAAAGGTCCTCCTCGGTCCGCTCGAGCCCGAGGACGTGGGGCGCATCGTCGCCGACGTCCTCTCCGTGCCGGAGCACGAGGTCGCGGCGCTCGCGCGGCTCTTGCACCGCAAATCGCGCGGCAATCCATTTCTCGTCCTGCACGTGCTCGACGCCCTCTTCTCCGAGGGCCTCGTCGATCGGGACCCAGCGACAAACGCTGTTCGCTGGGACGAACGGCGCATCCTCGACGTGCCCATTCCGGACGACGCCGCCCGCTTCGTGGCCGAGCGTCTGAGCAAGCTCTCCCCCGAGGCGCGCCGTGTCCTCGGCGCCGCGGCCGTGCTGGGCCATGGATTCGAGGAGGACAAACTCGACGTCGTGCTCGGCGCGCCCGAGGCCGGCTTCTCCGCGGCGCTCGCCGAGGCGATCGATCTCGGGATGATCGTCCCGGGGACCGGCACCTACCATTTCGTTCACGAAAAAGTGCGCGAGGCGGCCCGGTCGTTCCTCGAAGGAGACGAGCGGGCGCGCGTGCACCTCGCCATCGGCCGCGCCATGCGCGCCGAACCCGGCGCCGAAGGCGATCGGCTCTTCGAGGTCGCCCACCATTTCCGCGAGGGCGCCTCGCTGCTCGACGACGAAAACGAACGCCGCTCCGTCGTCCGCCTGCTCTTCGAGGCTGGCCGCAAGGCGCAATCGCAGGCCGCATTTCGCGTCGCCGTCGATTTCTACGACGTCTCGGCCGCCCTCCTCTCGGCGCCCGCACTCGCGGTAGACCCCGCATTCGCCGTCGGGCTCTTCTCCTCGCGGGCCGAATGCGCATACATCGAAGGCCACGCCGAGCGCGCCGAGGCGCTCTTCTCCGAGGCGCTCTCGCACGCGCAGACGCCCCTCGAACGAGCGCGCGTGCACGGGCAACGCCTCTCCCTCCGGGTCTCGCGCGGCCGATACATGGACGCGATCGCCGCCGGGCGCGAGGGTTTGTCCGAGCTCTCCGCCGTTTTGCCCGAGCGAGGGGCCGAGGCCGCGTCCCTCCCGGCGGCGCTCGCCGAAATCGCGCGCCTCGTCGGCGGGCGTTCGCCGGAGGACCTCGCCCGCGCTCCGCGCATCGAAGATCGGCGCGTCGTCGCGCAGCTCGACCTGCTCACGGCGCTCGTCCCGCCCACGTACATCGCCGATCAAGCCCTTTATCTCGTGGTCGTCGTGCGCCTCGTCGCCGCCTGCGTCGAGCACGGCCACGCCGACGTCGCGGCGTATGCGTATGCGAGTTACGCCCTCATGCTGGCGATGATCCTCGGCGACGCGAAGGCCTCGCGGGCGTTCTTCGACCTCGCGGTGCTGCTCGAAGATCGCATCGAGAACCCGGCGCTCCGCGGCAGGACGTCCTGGACCATCGGCGCGTGTGCCACGCCGTTCTTGCCCGTCCGGCGCGTGCTCCCGTTCGTCGAGCGCGGGCTCGTCCATAGCCTTCAAATGGGCGACATCCCGTACGTCTCGTATTCGCTCCACCTCGGCGTCGCCTTGCGATACTGGTCGGCCGATCCGCTCGCCTCCGTGCGGGAGGCGTGGAGCAAAGCGACGGGGATCTTGCCGGACGTGCGGGACCCGATCGCCACGCACACGCTCACCGCACTCGGTCGGATGCTCCACGCCCTCGAAGGGCGCACGCAGACGGAAACTTCGTTCGACGGCGACGATTTCGACGACACGGCGTTCGTCCGGACGATCGAGCCGAATTTCGGATATGCGGCGTGCATGCACCACGCCCTCCGGACGCAGCTCTGCTTGCTCCACGGCGATCTCGATGGCGCGCTCGTATGGGCCGAGCGCACCGAGGGACAGATGGCCGCGGGCATGTGGCTCTACCTCGAGACCTTTTCCACCTTCACCATCGCCCTCACATTCGCGGCGCGCCTCTCCGGCGCGGACGAGGTCGAGCGCGCGCGCCTCCGGGAGCGCCTCGCGCCCCACCACACGAAGCTCGGCGCCTGGGTCACGCTTTATCCGGACCACTGGCTCCCGCTGCATCGCCTCGTTTCTGCGGAAATTCAGGTCGCGGACGGGCATCACGGCGAGGCCCGCGAGCTTTACGACGAAGCGATCGAGGCGGCCCGGAAAAACGGGTTTTCCCATCACGAGGCGCTCGCATGCGAGCGCGCGGCCCAGTATTACGCCGGTCGCGGAAGGCCCGAGCTTGCGCGGCCGTACCTTGAAGCCGCCATGCGCGCGTATACACGCTGGGGCGCGACGGCCAAGGTGCGCGACCTCGAAGCGCGGCACCCCGACGTCTTCGGCGGAAAATCGTCCGAAGATGGGGGGAGCGGCCCCGCGGACAAACCGACGCGCCTCACCGATCGTCCCTTGCGCGGCGGCCGGTCGCTCGATGTCATGGCCATCGTGCGCGCGGCGCAGGCCATTGCCGGCGAAATCGACCTCGATCGCCTGCTCGAACGCCTTCTCCGCACGGTCCTCGAAGTCGCGGGCGCCGATCGCGCCGCGCTCGTCCTCGTGCGCCGCGGCGAGCTTTTCGTCGGCGCCACGTTGACCGTCGACGGCGCGGACGTCGGCGCCATGCGCCCGCTTGCCGAGGCGACGGGCGTCGCGCCGAGCGTCGTGCAATACGTCGCCCGCACGCGCGCGCCTATCGTCATCGGTCGCGGCGCGGCCGGAACGCCGTTCGAGGCCGATCCGCACCTCGGGAGCGCCGCGCCCCGCTCCTTCCTCGGATTGCCGCTCGTTCACCGCGACGCGCTCTCGGGCGTCCTTTATCTCGAAAATCGCCTCGTCGAGGACGCATTCTCGGAAGACCGCGTCGAGCTCCTCTCGCTCCTCTCGTCGCAGGCGGCGATCGCGCTCGAGAATGCAATTCTCCTCGCTGACGTCCGGCGCCGGACGGACGACCTTGCGCGGGCGAACGACGGACTCCAGGCGGAGCTTTTGCGCCGGGCCAAGGCCGAGGCGGAGCGCGCCTCGTTCGAGCAGGCGATGATCGAAATGCAGCGCGCGCGCCTCGCCGAGCTCTCTGCGCCGCTCGTGCCGATCACCGACAACGTCATGGTGATCCCGCTCGTCGGCACGGTGGACGCTGCGCGCGCCGAGGATCTCCTGCGCGTCGCGCTCGAAGGCGCGAGCAAGCGTGCTTTGCGCGCTCTCATCATCGACATCACGGGCGTGCGCGTGGTCGACAGCCACGTCGCGAGCCGCCTGCTCGACACGGTGCGAGCCGTCGAATTGCTCGGCGCCGAGGTCGTGATCACTGGTATCCGCGGTGACGTCGCGCAGGCGCTTGTGAAGCTCGACATCGACTTCGGCGCGAAGGTCCCCACGCGGAGCACGCTCCAGGCGGGGATCGCGTATGCCCTCTCCCGCTGCCGACGCTAAAATCGATTCGAACCAGGACCCCTTACCAACCTTAGCCGATCCGTCCCTTGCGCTCGTGCGTCTCCGCGTGCTCCACGCATGACGAACGTCCGCTCGGTGTGGTAATGCATAACGAGGAGCCATGCGAACGACGTACTTCCTTCACGCATGGGTTTTGGCGCTCGGGCTCGCCTCCGTGGGTTGCGGCGGGCCCGAGGTTCCGCGGCGCGATTGCACGACCGTGATCTGGGCCGAACCCGGTTCGGGAGGCGACATACGTGTCGAGGGGAGCTGGGACGACTGGGCCGAGGCGAAGCCTCTGGAGCAGCGCGACGATGGATGGTTTCTGCTCCCATTGAATCTTTCTCCCGGTGAGTACGGATACCGCATCGTTCGCGGCGGCGAGAGCTCGCTCGATCGGCTCAATCCGTTGACCACGTGGAAGGGCGAGGAGGAGGTTTCGCTCGTGATCGCCGAGAGCTGCGGCGCGCCCGAAATTCGTGTCGACGCGGTCGAGGTCTCCGGCGACGAGGTCACGGTGAGCGGGGTTTTTCTGGCCGCGCCCGAGGGATCCGCGCTCGACCCCGCGTCGCTGCGGGCCGAGCACCGCGCCGGCGGCGAGATTTTGCCCTCGAATGCGCAGGCGTCCGACGGTCGATTCACGTTTGTCGCGCGGGGACTCGGCCGCGGCAAACATACCTTCACGCTTCGCGGCGCCGACGAATCCGGCAAAGAGGCGAATCCCGAGATTGCCGTCGCATGGGTCGATCCGGCCCAGGCCTCGTGGCACGAGGGGCTTTTGTATCATCTCATGATCGACCGATTCCGGGGCGACGGCGGCGCGCCGCTCGCGCCGCTATCTCCGGACAAATCCGGCTCGCGCGCGGGCGGCACGCTCGACGGTGTGCGCGCGGAAATCGAGCGCGGCACGTTCGACGAGCTCGGCGTCACGGCAATCTGGATTTCGCCCGTCTACACGAATCCGATCGAGGTCCGCGAGGGCCGCGGCGATGGCCGGCCTTATGAAGGATATCACGGCTACTGGCCGCTCGAATCACGCGGGGTCGAGCCGCGGATCGGCGGCGAGGACGCCCTCCACGCCATGGTCGACGAGGCGCATCGGCACGGGATCCGCGTGATCTTCGACCTCGTGCCGAACCACGTCTACGAGCACAACGAGCGATACATCCAGAACCGGAACAAGGGCTGGTTCAACGACGGCGTCGACAAATGCGTGTGTGGCTCGCCCGGCTGCGGCTGGAGCGAGAAGCTCCCCACGTGCTGGTTCACCTCGTACATGCCCGACGTGCGATTCGAGCACCCCGATTCGATGCGCGCCGAGGTCGACGATGCCGTCTTCTGGATGAAGGAGTTCGACGCGGACGGCGTGCGTATCGACGCCGTCCCCATGATGCCGCGGGCGGCCACGCGCCGGATCACGCACGCATTCAATCGCCTCGAGACGGGCAAGGACGCGCTTTTTTCGATCGGCGAGGTCTTCACTGGCCCCGGCGCGATTGGCATCGAGAGCATCCGCTATTTCCTCGGCCCGCATACCCTCTCCGGCGCATTCGATTTTCCGCTCATGTGGAAGCTTCGCGAGGCCTTTGGCCTCGACCGCGGCAGCCTCTCCGAGCTCGAAGAAATCCTCGTCTCGACCGACGCGGCAATCGAAGGCTCGGGCGCGGCGCTCGGCCGCATGATCGACAACCACGACACCTCGCGGTTCGTCTCGGAGGTCACGGGTGACGGCGCAAACGACCCCTGGTACGACAAACCCACGCAGTCCACGGATCCGGTCGTGTATGCGCGGGCGAAAATGGCGCTCGCGTTCATCTTGACGCTTCATGGTCTGCCGGTGCTTTATTACGGCGACGAGATCGCGCTTGCCGGCGCGGGGGATCCGGACTCGCGGCGGGTGATGCCGGATCCCGCGAGCGTCGGGCCGCTGCAATCCGAGGTGCGGGACCTCGTCCGCCGGCTCGGCCAATTGCGCCGCTGTTCGCCTGCGCTCCGCACGGGCACGCGCAGGCCCATCGTGGCGACGAAGGACGAATATGCTTATCTGCGCGACGCGGGGGATGGGGATCCAGTGCTCGTGTTTTTCGCGCGCAAGACGGCGCTCGTCTCCGTGCCGACCGGCGCCGTGCCGCTCGGCAGCTACGTCGACGTCATGACCGGCGAGACGATCGAAATCACCGCCGGCGGCGCCGTCCCGCTCGAAGCCCTCTCCTTCCGCGTGCTCGTGCGCGCGGGGAGCCCTTGCCGTAACCCCTCACCCTGACGGGCCTCCGAATGAAAACTTCGATGAACACGTTCACAGCGCTCGCCCTCTCGGGCCTCCTCGTCGCGCCCTTGCTCGGCGCGGCGTCGTGCTCGAGCGACGACCTCAATGGCTACCAGCCGCCCGATGGATTCGGCGGCTACGATCCGGGGGAAAAACCCCCGGTGCTCAGCGGCTCCGGCTCCGGCGTCGGCGCGGGCGGCCCCGGCCAGGGCGGCGCGGGCGGCGGCGAGCCTCCGGGCCCGCCCATGTGTGACGATAGCTTGAAGCGCTGCGATTACCTCTTCACGCTCGCCGACATGGGCCAGAGCAGCGTCGTCGTGCGCGGAAACTTCGCGGCGGACGGCTGGGACGTCGGCGTACCCCTGGAGAAGGCGAACGGGCAATGGGAGGCCACCGTCCCGATCCCGTACAACCAGCCCGTCCAGTACAAGTTCGTCATCGACGGCAGCAACTGGATCACCGATCCGGGCAATCCGAACACGATCGACGATGGGTTCGGCGGGAAAAACAGCCTCGTCTCGCTCACGACCTGTGACCCCTGGACGTGCGACGATCCGCCGGAGAACAGCCCCGTCGAGGCCTGGCGCGATGCAGTGCTTTATTTCGTCTTCGTGGACCGCTTCCTTGACGGCGACGCCTCGAACAACGGCGCGCCCGTGGCGAACGTCCCGCAGGCGTCCAACTACCAGGGTGGCGACTGGCAGGGCGTGATCAACAAGATCAAGGAGGGGTATTTCACGAAGCTCGGCGTGAACTCGCTCTGGCTCACGGTCCCGATCGACAACACCGAGCTCGCCGGCTTCGGCAACGACGGCAAGAACTACAGCGCTTACCACGGCTACTGGCCGAAGGATTTCTACAAGGCCGAGGAGCGTTTTGGCACGATGGCGAAGCTCAAGGAGCTCGTCGACGAGGCGCACAACGTGAACATCACCGTCCTCATCGATTACGCGGCGAACCACGCGCACGACTCGGCCCAGGTCTACAAGGACAACGCGAGCTGGTTCTGGCCGAACACGAACGGCAGCGGCGGCAACTGCGTCTGCGGCGAGGGCTGCTCCTGGGACGGCGCGACCACCGAGAAATGCTGGTTCACGCCGTATCTGCCCGATTTCAATTACGAGAACGCGGCGGCGCGCAAGTACAGCATCGACAACATGGTCTGGTGGTGGCAGCAGACCGGCATCGACGGCTTCCGCCTCGACGCGCTGAAGCACATGCACATGTCGTGGCTCACCGATCTCCGCTCGCGTGTGACGGCCGAGATCGACGCGGTCACGGGCAAGCATTTCTACATGGTCGGCGAGACGTACACCGGCGATAAATCGCTCATCAAGAAATACGTCAATCCGTCCACCATGCTCGACGGCCAGTTCGACTTCCCGCTCCGCGCCGAGATCTGCTCGAAGGTCCTCATGCGCCAGGGCACGATGCAAGATCTCGAAGGCTTCCTGAACGGCAACGACGACGCCTACGGCAATGGCGTCATGAGCACGTTCATCGGCAATCACGACCTGCCGCGCGTCATTCACCTGGCCCAGCAAACGCCGCTCTGGAGCGACGCCTGGGACGGCGGCAAGAACATGAACTGGCAAAACCAGCCGGGCTTGCCCTCCGGGACGGACGCATTCGAGCGCATGGCGAACGGGTTCACGCTCATCATGACCACGCGCGGCGTGCCGCTCATCTATTACGGCGACGAGATCGGCCTGCCCGGCGCGGGTGACCCGGACAACCGGCGTTTCATGCAATGGAACGGTTACTCCACCGGCCAGACCTGGCTACGCACGCACCTCGAAAAGCTCGGGCAAATCCGCAAGGATCACATCGCGCTTCGTCGTGGCAAGCGCTCGTCGCTCTGGGCCTCGGCCGATACGATGGCCTACAAGATGGTGCACGCGACCGAGACCGTCTACGTCGCCATCAACCGCGGCGACATGGAGGGCTCCGTCGGGAACCTGCCGAGCGGCAACCTCACGAACTTGCTCACGGGTCAGACCGTGAGTGGTCCCACTGTAAACCTCCCTCCACGCAGCTCGATGATTCTCGTGCAGTAATTTTCCACGTCAGTCATGCGCATCATGGCGTGCTATGAATACGCCCATGATGACGACGACGATCCCTCCTCTGCGTTACGATCCGATGGATCCTTCCTACGCGAAGGATCCGTACCCCTTGCTCGCCCGCTTTCGTGAAGAGGCTCCCGTATACTACTGGGAGCAGGGAGGCGGGCCGGTCTTCTTCCGTTACAAGGATTGCATTGCCCTGATGAGGGACGCCCGGCTGGGACACGATCCCACCCTCGGGGCCGGCTTCCCGCAAGAATTGAAGGCCGCCTATCCCGACTTCGCGACGCTGCGCGAAAATGACCTCTTCATGGTCCCCTCGGAGGCGCACGCGCGGCTGCGCAGGCTCCTGAACCCAGCGTTCGGCCCGCGCGCGGTCGAGGTGCACCGCCCGAAGGTGAAGGCCATCATCGAGGGGCTGCTCGAGAAGTTTCCTCTCGAGGGGGTGATCGACGTCTCCTCGGATTACACGCGGCAATACCCCGTTCGCGTGATCGCCAGCGTCCTCAACATCCCCCCGAACCACGAGCCGGAGTTCATCGCCTTCGCGGAGAGCCTCATCTCCACGATCATCCCGGGGCTCCCCCCCGAGCGATTCGCGGCTTGCATGCCGCCGGTCTCGCGCGGCATGGCGCTCGTGCGCGAGATCATCGCCGACCGTCGGGCGCATCCAATGGAAGACGACCTCATGACCCAGCTCATCAACGCGTGTGACGAGCAGGATCGGCTGAGCGATCCCGAGCTCGTCTCGCTCGTCGCGGGGCTTCTGGTCGGCGGCACCGACACCACGTACCACGGGACGAACCAGACCCTTCTCTCGCTGCTCCAGAACCCGGAGCAGCTCGCGATCTTGCGCGCGGAGCCGAGCCTCGCGCGCAACGCATTCGACGAGACCCTCCGGTACAACATGTTCGGCCGCGTGCCGTTCCCTCGGTACGCGACCGAGTCGTTCGAATTCGCGAACGTCTCCATCAAGCGCGGCCAGCCCGTATTCATGTTCCTGATGTCCGCATTCCGGGATCCGGAGTATCTCCCCGACGCGAACGTGTACGACATTCGTCGCCAGCACACGGGGACCCACTGGTTCGGCCTCGGCCCCCATTTCTGCCTCGGCGCCTCGCTCGCCCGCATGGAGGCCGAGATCGCGCTCCAGAGCCTCCTCGCGCGGTACCCCAAGATCGAGCTCGCCGGCGAGCCGGTCTGGGGGAAACACCCGATCATGCGCACGATGGATAAATTCCCCCTCCGCGTCAGCGCTTCGGCCTGACCGTCATTCCGGACAAACCGTCCGCTCCGCGATCGTCTGCCCGTCGATCCCGAAGACCGCGATGTCCTTGCCGGTCACGACAGCGCCGATCGCCCCATACCCATAACTCGACAGGAGCTTCCGTTCGGGCCGACGCACCTCGCCGTTCGGCCCGAGCTCGATCGTGATCACCTCGCGGGCAAACGGCCCGGTCGAAGCAATCAAGAAGCCCTCGGCCGTGCCGATCACGAATGGATTCCGGAGGAGCGCATTGGGCTCCGACGCGAGCGAGGGCGCGCCGATCGCCTTTCCTGTCTCATCGAGGCGCAGCACGCGGATCACGCTGGTCTCGGTCCGCTCGGTGCCGGTCACGCACGCGAGGAGCAGCCCCTTCGGGCCCTGGCCGAGCGCGCAATCGCCGGGCTGGAAGGGCATTCGCGCCGCTGGCGCGGGCTGGGAGACGATACGCGCGGCGCCGTCGAGCAGCGCCGTCACGACCGCGCCCCCGCGCGCGTAGGCGACCACGAGGCCCTTGCTCGTCCAGGCGAGCCCGGGCTTGCTCGTCTTTGGATCCCCGGGCAGGCGCGTCGTTTTTCGCATCGCGCCGGCCTCGTCGAGCCGCCCGACTTCGATTGCGCCATTCTCGTCGATCCACGCCGCCGCGAATCCCCCGGGGACACGCGCGAGCGTGGGTTCGCGTCGCCCGGTCGCCGCGGGAAGGACAGCGCGCGTGATGGTTTTTCCGTCACGATCGACGCGCACGAAAACCGCCTCGTCCTTCTCGAAGAGGAGCGCGGCCCATGCGCCGTCGTCGAGTTGCAGGACGGAGGCCTCGACTGCGCGCGGAGGCAGGCGTAAGGCCTCGGGCGCGGGGCGTGTGCGCGCGTCGCACGGGCCGTTCGAGGTCACCTCGCTCGGCGCCGGCGCCTCGCGGCACGCGAGGCGGGCCGCCACGATCTCCGGGGTTTTCCCTTTCTGCAATCGATCCCGATTGTACACGACGAGCCATTCCTTCCCGGTCCGCAGGACGGCCGGCATTTCCCCGGAGGAATCCTCGTCGTGCAACGTCAGCGGCGGGGCGGCGGCGCCGCTCGGATCCACGACCGTGATCAGGGCCTCCGGACCCCGCGCGACGAGGACCGACGCGTGGAAATGCGCCTCGTAGGCCACCGCGAACCGCGCGCCGTCCCAGCCGAGGATGGGCTTGCGCGGCGTCGCAATGGGATCGGGGTGCGTCGCGACGATCCGCGGCGAAAGCTTGGGGTTCCCCGCGGCGTCGAGGACTGCGAGCCATATCTTGCGGTCCTGATCCCAGGCGACGGCGAGGCCCGCCGGCGTGGGCAAAAGGACGGGATTGAGCCCGCTCTGGAGCGTCGCGCCCACGCCCGTGAGCCCTTCCCCCGTGAGCCGCCGGATCTCGACATTGCCGCGCGTCTCGCGCGAATGCCAGCCGACCCAGTACGCCTCGCCGTCCCACACGATCGAGGGAACGCCGGGATTTTCGCCCGCGGAGAGCTCGAACGTGCGCTTGACCTTGCCCGTCTTCGTGTCGACGAGCGCGACGCGCACCGATTCGTGCATCGGGTAAGGGCCACGCGTCCAGGCGACGGCGATGTCGTCTCGGCCCCACGCGAGCGCGGGCGTGCCGTCGAGCAGCGGCGAGGGATCGATCCGGGCCGACCAAAGCGGTCGATCCTGCGCGTCGAGCCGCACGAGCTCGATATCGGCCTCCTGCTGGGCGTGATACACGACGGACGCGACCACGACGTCACTCCCCCGGAACGCCCCCACGACGTGCGAACGCTCGTGTTTGTCGGGGAACACGATCTCGTGGACACTCTTCGCTGCGCCCGACGATTCGATCCGCGCCACGAAGGCTTTTTGCGTGTCGTGATCGAGGTACACGTACCCCGCGCCGGAATCGAGCCGGCCGAGCGAGGGCCGGTCCTCGTAGAAATAGGCCGCGGCGCCGCCCGCGATATCGACGGAGGCGCGCTCCTCGAGCCCGTGCGCGCACGAGGCCGGCGGCGGTGCCTCGGCGCCCGAGGCCGACTGCGCGGGGCTCTGGCCCTCCTCGGGCGTCGTCGGCGCCGGGGCCGGGCCGCTCTTCATGGGCACGACGCTGGGGGTGCCACATCCGAGCCAGAGACCCAGGAGCGCGGCCGGGAGGCCGATGGAAAGGCGCTTGCCTCTAGAAATCGTCAACATCGTGTCCTCCGGATCTTGCGACGGGCAGGCTGAGCCTAACGCGCGGCGCGCGACCCGTCCACGGTCCCTGCGCCGCGCCCGCGGCCCCGAACCTGGGGTTTCTTCGAATTCGGAAGGCGGGATGATTCCACATTCCGGGTCCGCGACGCTGGAAAAGCGGAATGCGTGGCTCCGCCTGGTCGGCCCGGGTCTTGCCGGGCACCTCGCCCCGGGGGAATCATGAAGACGTTTTCCCGGAAGAACGTGCTCGGCTGGGCTCTCGTGGCGATCGTTTCGTGCACGGCCCTCGGTGATGCCTTGGCCAGGGAGGGGGCGGGACGTCCGCCGCGGGCTCCGAACCCGGGCGAGATCGCCCTGCCTTTCCGAAAGCTCGAAGTCAGCGCCTTCGGCCGGCGGCGCGGCGAGCACCGGACCCTCTTGACGTCGCCGCGGATGTATCAGACTTTCGTCGGCAGCCCGCCGCCGGAAGGCCTCGATTTCCAGCGAGAATGGGTGTTTCTGTACGCGCCCGGCACGATGCCGACCGGCGGCTACGAGGCGGATATCTCGTACATCGGGCGATCGACGGACGGGCGCACGCTCACGATCGAGACCCGGCTCTTCGAGCCGGGCCACCATTGCTTCGTGACGCAGGCGCTCACGAATCCGTACGTGCTCGTGAGCTTCCCACGTCCCGAGGCCGTGCAGCGCGTGGTGTTCACCCACGTCACGGAGGTGCGGGACTGCCCGTCGGAGCCGACGCTCTCGAGCCCGGACGTCGAGGCCGAGCCCGAGTGAACGCGTGACGAGGTGATCGAAGCGCGCACGCCCGCGGCCCTGTGCGAGCCGCGGGCGTGCGAAGAATGGTGTGTCCGGACGTTACGCTTCGATCACTGCGCCATCTTGATGAGAACCACGTCCTCCTGGCCGTTGTTCACCGTGAAGTTCCCGTCGCCGAAGAGCACGTTGGTGCTCCGGTAGCTGCCGCCGAGCCATACGGCGGCGTTGCCGTCCGCGGCGACGGTCTCGCCCGATTCGCTCAGACCGCCGCCGAACTTCTTGGTCCAGGCCGCCGTCCCGGCGGGGTTGTACTTCGCGACGAAGATGTCGTGCTCGCCGTTCGACGAGACATTGCCCTTGCCGAAATCGGTGCTGGCCCAGAATTGACCCGTGACGATCACGTTGTTGAATGGGTCGACCGCGATGTCCTTGCCGCGCTGTGTGCTCACGCCGCCCATGGCCTTGCTCCACATGTGGAAGCCCGAGGGGCTGTACTTCGCGATGAACACGTCCTCCGAGCCGCCGCTCGTGACAGTTCCGTTGCCGAGGTCCATCGAGCCGTTGTACTCGCCGGTCACGAGCACGTTGCCCGCGCTGTCGAGCGCCACGGCGTTCGCGCGCTGGAGCTCGCCGTCGCCCGCGCCGAGCACGAAGATGGGGTTGCCCATCGTGTCGAGCTTCGCGACGAAGATGTCATAACCGCCGGCGCTCGTGAGCGTCTTGCCGCCGCCGAAATCGATGCTGGTCTGGAACGCGCCGGCGAGCGCGATATCGCCCGCGGGCGAGACCGCGAGGTCGTAGGCGTATTGCGTCCCGGGGCCGGTGATCGCCTTCGCCCAGAGCGGCGTGCCACTCTTGTTCAGCTTCGCGACGAACACCTCGAGGCCGCCCCCCGCGATCGGCGAGATGACGTTCGCGCCGATGGTGAGGTTGCTCGAGAACGTGCCGGAGACGTAGACGTTGTCCGCCGCGTCCACCGCGACGCTCGCTTCCTCCTGCGTGTACGCGTTCGCGATCGCCTGGCTCCAGACGTGATCGCCCGTGGCGGCGGCGAGCTTCGCCACGAAGATGTCGCGCGAACCATTGTTGCTCGTGAGCGCCGTTCCGCCGAAATTGATGGTGCCGAGGAACTCGCCCGCGATGAGCACGTCGCCCGCGCTGTCGATGGCGACGCTGGTGACGTCCTGCCCGGCCGCATCGCCGTACTTCTTCGCCCACACGACGGTGCCCGTCGAATTGTACTTGATGACGAAGAGGTTGTCGTTGCCCGTGGCGGTCAGCGTGCCGATCGGCGCGGGGAGGGTGATCGCCCCCGAGAACCTGCCGACGAAGACGCCATTGCCCTGCGCGTCGGTCGCCACGGCCAGACCGATCTGGTTCTGGTTGTTGCCGAAGGTACGCACCCAGGTCGTGTCGCCGGTGCACGCGGGCGCCTGGCCATTGCAATCGTCGTCGCCCGTGGTCGCGCAGTTCTCCGGCGTCGGAAGGACCTCGCCCGTGCACGGACCGTATCCGGAGCCGTCCGGCGCGCACGTCTCGACGCCCGACTTGCAGAGGCCGACGCCCGACGTGCCCATCGGGCCCGTGTAGCAGGCCTTCGTCGAGTTCGGCGCGCACGCGCAGCTCGCACCGTCGTCCACGAAGCTGTCGCAATCGTCGTCCGCTGCATTGCAGGCCTCGGCCTGCGGCAAGACCTGCCCCGCGCACGCGCCGTACGAGAGGCCGTCGGGCGCGCACGTCGCGGTGCCTTCCTTGCAAATGCCCACGTTCTTCGTACCCGCGGGACCCGTGTAGCAGGGCATCGTGTTGCCCGGCGTGCACAAGCAGCCCGCGCCGTCGCCGACCACGCCATTGCAGTCCTCGTCGGTCAGGCCGCACGTCTGGACCCCGGGGACGACCTCGCCCACGCACGGGCCATACGAGAGGCCGTCGGGGCTGCACGTCTGGACGCCGGCCTTGCAGGCGCCGACGCCCATCGTGCCATCGGGGCCCGTGTAACAGGCCTGCGTGCTGCCCGGCGTGCAGCAGCCCTCGTCCGTCTGGCCGTCGCAGTTGTTGTCGATGTTATCGCCGCAGACCTCGTCCACGGGCTCACACACGATTCCGCCGACGCCGCCGGTCCCGCCCATGCCGCCGCCCACGCCACCCATGCCGCCAGTGCCGCCTTCGCCGCCCACGCCGCCGGTGCCGCCGCCGCCCTGTCCACCGGCACCGCTCGACGAGCTGCTCGACCCCGTGCTCGTGGTGCCCGGGGCCGGGTCGTCGCTGCAGCCCGCGAGGCCCGCGCCGACGATCAGCGCGAGGGACGAAAATGTGAACGAAGCAAGGTGACGCCGATGCAACATGGAACGAACCTCCGGAATGGAAGTGGCTGCAAGCCAAATGCAGCGCATCATCCACGAAATAGGGCCTCCCGCACAATAGGCCAGGCAAGAAATGCGCGCCCGCGCGGAGGGTTGGGGTGTGGCCTGTGTTACTGTCCCGTCTTCGGGAAGATCAGCACGAACGAGCCCTTTGCGGGCCGAAAGACCGTGGTCTTCGTGGGATGCGCGTCTCGCTTGAAATGCGGCATCCAGGGCAGCGCCTTCCACGCGTCGTTGTCTTGAATGAACTCGGGCACCACGAGATCGAGCTCGACGTACCGGTCTGCCGTGGCGGCCGCGAGATCCGGCCCGAACGTCCACTTCTCGCGTCCGGGGCGCGCGGTGAGGTCGTTGTGAATGGCGCCGCCGTACGTGAGGACCATCTTCCCCGCGCCGGCGTTCGCGTTGCGCGAGGCGAGGGACTTGGCCTTTTCATCCATGAGCCGCGCGATCATCTCCAGCATCACGAGGACCGAATCCGGCCCCGCCTTCACGATCGCGTCGTAATCGGCGCAGCTCGCGCGCAGGATATGGGGCTTCACGCCGAGCGCGTACGCCGCGTCGCCGAGCGTGACGAACTCGTTCTGGTTCGTCTTGGCTTGGCTCTGCGTGACGGGCTTCTGCTGCTCGGCGACTTGCGCCTCTTTTTCCTTCCCGCATTTCCCCTCGGACACCCAGATCTCGAGCACGATGTCGCTCGCTTTGCCCGCGACCATGGGCAAAAACGTCTCGGTGAAGCGCTTCGTGGCCGTGGGGATGCCCTCCTTGCCCTTCTGCGCGTGCGACTCGCCGATGCCGAGGATGAGCGGGTTTTCCGCGAGGATCGCGGCAAACGCGTCCTTGGGCGTGTCGTAGAGCATGCAGCCCATCTCGCCACAAGGCTCGGGCGGGGCCGCGGAGACGGGGGCCGCGGCGCTCGCGGAAGGCGCGGGGGCGGGCGCGGCGCTCGGGGGCGGCGCGGCGGAGGCCGTCGCGGGCGGCGGAGGCGAAGCGCTGTCGGGCGTGCGGCACGCGGCGACGGTGGCGAGGCAAAGGAGCGGAAGGAGGCGAGCGCTCAGCATGGCGTGGAGGAGTGACGCGAGGACACGGAAGTTCCTCGGCCCTGTCAAGCGCCTCGGCGGTTCAGCGGTGCCCGTCGATTCGTTCGAGCTGCATCTGGTACGATTTCGAGAGCTTCGACTCGTCGACGCGCGGCCGGAGCGCCTTCAGCGCCGAGCGCGTCGCCACGTCCACGTCGGCGCCGAGCCGCGCCGCTTCGAGGTGGAGCTCGAGGGCGCGTTTGTAGCCCGCCTGCGCCTTCCACACCTCGCCGCGCAGATCATCGAGCTCGGCCCGGTGCTGGGTGAGCATTGCGCAGGCCGAGACCTTCTCGCGGCTGCCGAGCATCATCGCCGCGCTCGAAGCGTCGTGCCGCGTCAGCGTTTCCCACATGGGGCCGAACAGATGGAGCGAGGTCGTTTGGACGAGCTCCACCGCCTCGTCGAGCCGTCCCGCGCGCTTCAAGCCGACGACGCGGCCGAAGACGTCGGCGAGCTGTTGGACCATGCGGACCTTGAGGTCCTTGTGCGTGCTCGACATGCGCTTCCCCGCATCCCCTGGCGGAATGTGCACGTTACCAAACGAAGGCCCGGGGGTCGACATTCCGGCGACGGTTGACGGCGCGGCGCCCGTGCATGGTAGCTTCGCCGCGCAGAGAGGAGCGTATGGCCACACATCTCCGCGAAGACATGGCGGCCCAGACCGCCGCTGATATCTGCGCCGCGATCACGAGCGCGCTCGACAGCGATCCGATCACGCGGCCGCTCGCGCCGTTATGGGATGCGCTGGCGCAGAAGGGGGACGGGCTCGCCGCGCAGCGCCGCGCGCGGGAGCGTACGCTCGGGCGGGCGAGGGCGCGGCTCTTCGTGGCCGACGCGCGCTGGGACGCGGAGACGGCGAGCTTCGGTCGATATGTCGTCAACGAGTCGGAAGGGCGGCGCGATCGGCCGCCCTACACGCGGTTCTTCGTGGGCGTGACCCCGTCGGACGCGCAGGCGTTCGGGATCGATCGGGAGGTGAAGCAGGGGCGCGCGTGGATCGAGGAGCTCGGGCGGGAGCCGGGGTCGGCGCTCGCGGAGAAGTGGACGCCTCGGCTGACGAGCGCGACGGACACGCTGGAGGCGAACAGCAAGGAGCGCGAGGCGGGGATGTCGGCGCTCGCGATGCAAGGGACGTCGGAGCTGCTCTACATCGGCGAGATCAACGTGGAGATCGACAAGCTGGAGGGCGCGCTGCTCCAGCTCTTTCCCGGGCAGCCGAAACGGGTCGCGTCGTTCCTCACGGCGACGAAGCCGCGCCGGAAGCGGAAGGACGACGACGGCGAGGACGAGGGGTCGGGGGGCGGCGAGGGCTGACGGACGGCGAGAGAGCGTCGCTCGAAGGAGGGAGCGAGCGACGTGCGTTACGCAAGAGGGGGGATCGACGCGGGGAGGAGGGATCTTGCGTGGCGCACGGGGGGTGCTGGGCGCGAGGAAGGCAGGGGCGTGCGTGACGCACGGAGGTCACTCGGGGCGCCGAGGGACCATCTTGCGTGGCGCGCGGGGGTGGATCCTTACGTCGATGCACCGTCGTGCGTGACGCACGAGGGGCAGGGGAGGCGGCGAGGGACGGCCGTGCGTGCGGCGGAGCCGAGGCATGGGCTCGGGGGGGTGTCAAGGTCACGAGGCGGGCGGGGGTTCGTCGAGATCCTGGTCGCGTTGGGCTTCGACCTCGGCGGCTTCGAGGTGGCGACCCTGGGCGCGGAGGGCGGCGGCGAGCTCGTTCCAGAGTTCCTTTCGGGCCTCCGGGTGCATCCCAAGGAGAAGACGTGTGTCGTGCACGAACGCGACGAGCGCATCGCGGGACACGAGACCGAGGAATCGTGCGTCGAGGTCCACCTCGACCGGGAGCGCGAGGAGCTTGCGGAGCAAGACCTCGGCGTCCGCTGCGCGTCCCGAGCGGTTGAGCGCGATGGCGACGAGAGGAATGCGATGGCCGCCTTCCCCCCGGATTGACCACGCATAAGGAGTTTCGCGTTTCAAGGAGGCATCTGCGACGGTGAGGGCCTCGCGAGGCTCACCGCGTTCCAGACGCAGTCGCATCCGGAATTTGTCGATGTCGAGCAGCAATCGCTCGTACGCCGATCCCCCTCGGCCGGCAATCTCTTTGGCGATGCCCTCCGCCATGGTATCGGCCTCGTCGAAGCTCCTTCGCGTGAACGCGCACCATGCGAGCGAGAAACGAAGCTTGGCGCGCTCTTGGTGATCCTTCGTCTTGTCCAGCGTCGCCTTCAGGATCGCCTCGGCGCGCTCCACGTCGCCCGTACGTCGGAGGAGACCCGCGATGCGCCGCAGATCTTTCGGTCGGGTGCGCGGCTCGTCCACGAGCATGAGCGCACGCTGGAGCTGCCAGACGTGGCTCGGGTCGACGCCGATCTCGAATCCGATCTCGGCCAGCAGCGAATAAAGCGTGAGCAGGTCCTCGGGCGGCATGTCGCCATCGAGCATCGGCTCTGCGTGGATGAGCGCCTGCACGCCCGCCCGACGTAGCGTCGCCGCGGCAGGATGACCTGCTTCCCAGTTCAAGTGCGAGAGCTCCGTCAGGGCGATTCCCTGCAAGAAATATCCGATTGCGCTTTCCTGTATCTCCAGCGCTCGGCTCGCCCACGTCTGCGCAGCGTCGAAGTCGCCATGGTCGTACGCGAGCCGCGAGAGCTCGATCCAGCGCTCCGGCGTACGCTCGCCCTGGCAGAGGAGGAATTCGATCCGGGGCGCGCGGTCGATGAGGAGAGGAAACCCGCCGTTCCCGTCCAAGATTTCAATACCCTCGACCTTCCGGGCGGGGCGGCGCGAGAGGCTCCACAGCCCGATGCGTTTGCCGAGGTGGCGCTGGACGTGTGGAGGGATGAAATAACCTTGAATGGGCGCCCGCGCGAGGCCGGCGCTCAGGATTCTCTCGCCGAGACCTGCAGCCGCATCCGTGGAGCGGAGCATCGCCGCGAGTAGCTCCTCCTCGGCATATCCCCTGGACAATAGGCCGATCAGGCATCCGATCACGCCCGTCTCCTGTCCGGAGACCGCAGCCAGCCTTCCTGGGTGTCTCGCGCCTGCGTTTGCAAGGTGCTTCGTCACCATGTCGAGGGGGCCCCAGACATGGTCCGAGATGTTCCAGAAGCGATCCTGGTAGTAATTGGGGACGAGCAGGATCGCCCGCGTCTTGCGCCGCGCCTCCGCGAGCGCCCACCGGAACCGCGCGGCATGCTCGTATCCCACGGCGTCGCACGCGACCCACGCCCGCCCCGCATTCTGGATCTCCGACACGACCTCGGCATAAGCCTTCATCGTATCGATCCACCGGATCGTCCGTCCCGGCAGAGCCTCCCGAAAGACTTGCTCGAACCGCTCGATGCGCTCTTGCGGGTCTTTCCGGTAAAGCTTGTCCGCGTGTGCAAACAAGATCCCCGGCGCCCGACACCGGAGTGCCTGCCGGATGCCAAAAACCGCATGCTCTGCGACGCCGGGCGGGCACTCGTGCCGCTGCGCGATCCAATCGTAAAAGTCGGGCGCCTCCCGAGCCAGCACCTCCGTGACCTCGCGCCGGCAGAAGAGGACGACCTTCAGCGATTTCCGCGCGAAGACCGGCCGGTTCATGTTGAGCCAAAACGCGTCCTCCGCCTCGGGGACGAGCACCACGGCCGAGCCGTCGGGGAGATCCATCAGCCCGCTTGGCTTCGCCAGCACTTCGAGATCGGGGTGATCGACGAGGAGCGCGCGCACGAGACCGCCGAGCCGCTCGGGCACCGCTTCGTCCACCAGGATGAGGACGCCTCGCGGGCTCAGCCGGAGCCCCAGACGGATCTCTTCGATCCAGTCGCTCACAATTTGATCATGTGGCGGAGGAGGAGCGGATGCGGGAAATACCACTCCGAGTCGTTCGGATACGGCAAGAGCGTGCCGTACGTGAGGAGCTCCTGCGCCAGGTTTCCTTCGGGCAGCCGATGGTCCGGGTCCTTTGCGATTTCCTCCAGCGTCCGAATGTGACCCTTGTTGAGCCCCGTCTCCCGCTGTCGCCGCGCCTCTTCGAGGACACGCTCCACGAGTTCGTCCGTTGCCTGTGCGAGGTCTTCACGATGGGCGAGCCCGGCGATACGAAAGACGAATTTCACGAACTCCCGCGCTCGACCGCCGGAATGGTAGGCGAGCTTGTCGATCTGCTGGGGCGTGAAGAGATCGGGTCCGCCTGGGAGATCGGCCACGCGTCGCGCGAAGAGCTCCCGGAAGAACGCCACGCCTGGTCCCAGCTCCCTCGGCTTGTCCTTGCGGAGGACCGGCTCATTGACGAGCGACGGGACGTCGTGAAACCCTCGGATCGCCGCCGTCGCCGGGTGGTGCCGGAGCGCGAACGGCCCGCAGATCACCATGGGGCAGGCGAGCTGCGAGATGAGCACCGAGTCCAGGAAGAGCGCCTTCGCGCGGTTGAAATCGCGGATCCGGTCGAGCCCGTCGATGATGAAGAGGACACGCGAGCCGCGCTGTTGTACCAGGCCAATCAGCGTGTTGACGCAATCGAGCAGGGCCTGGACGTCGGACTCCTGATCCGCGAGCGCTTTCTGCGTCCTGCCAAAAGGCGCCGTCCATTTCACGGCCTCGGCGCCGGCCTTGAGGAGCTGGAGCCCCGTGCCTACGGCCGCGGGCGCGCCGGTGGCGGTGGAAGATGCCAGCACGACCATTGATTTCGCGAGGGAGGCGATGTCGATCTGTGGCGGCGCATCCGCGTTCGTCCTTCCCGCGAGCGCCGCCCATCGTTTTTCCAGGTCCTTGCGGTGTTCCTCGGGGAGCACGTACGCGAGGCGCTCCTCGGCCGCGCGAAGAAGCGCGACGCCCATGAGGAAACACACCTCCCAGGGGCTCACGCGCTCGATCGCCTGCGCGTCGTGCACGACCTCGGAGCAATGGCGCTCGAGGTCGACGAAGACCACGAACTCTTTGCCGGCCCGCTCCTCCGCGATGCGCTGGAGCTCCGTGGTTTTGCCCGTCCCGATCGTGCCCGTCACGAGGAGCCGCGGGATGCCACGCGGAATGTCCAGCCACTCGCAGATCGTCCCCGCAGGGCTCCGGCTTCGCGGCGCGCGCCACGCAGGGTTTCGTGGCGAGAGCTCCGGATCGAAACGATCGATCACCGCGAGCCAGGTTTCACGCCGAGACATGCGTCGAAGGCTCCTCCGACGCGCACTTCTGCACGAAGGCCCGCCGGACGTCAAGCAAGCGGCAGAGCGCGCTCTGCCTTCGCATCCGCTCCCGACTCGTGCCATGCTCGCGTCCGTCCTCGGCGCCGCGAACTTTCCGAATGATCCACACGATCCGCTACGGTAGGCTCTTCGACGATTTCGTTCCCGGGGCGATCTACGCCCATCCCTGGGAAGTGACGGTCGACGAGGGCATGCTCGCCTTCTTCGCCGCCTCGTTCCAGGACGCGAACCCGACCTACGCGAGCCGGCGCGCCGCGCGGGAGCTCGGCCTTCGCGACAGGCCCGTCCACCCGCTCTTGCTCCTGAACCTCGGCCTGTCGTTCAGCGTGCACGACGTGAGCGAGCAGGCGATCGCCCACCTCGCATACATGGACGTGCGCTTCCCGAACGCGTGTTACCCGGGCGATACCGTGGTCGCCGCGTCGCGGGTCATCGGCACGCGTCCCGTCTCGACCGGCGACAAGGGCGTGGTGCACGTGCGCACCGAAGTCTCGAACCAGGACGGCGAGGTCGTTTGCTCGTTCGAACGCAAAGTGCTCGTGCGTGTGGGCAACGTCTCGGGGCGGGCCGCGGCCTTGCCGCAAAGCCCGGTCGACGAGCGCCCCGCCGCGCCCATGCCCCGCGCGCCGGCCTCGCTCCTCGGGGACCTCTCGCCCCCGCGCCGCGCCGCGTTTCCCACGTTCTGGGACGATTTCGAGGTCGGCGACGTCTACGCGCACGAGGCCGGGCGCACCGTGAGCGAGGCCGAGCACATGCAGCTCACGACGCTCTTCCGGAACTCGCATCCGATGCACGTCGACGAACGGTATTGCCAGAAGAGCTCGTTCGCGAAGACGCGTGTCGTCTTCGGCGGCCTCGTGCTCGCCTGGGTGCTCTCGCTGTCGAGCCGCGACACCGCGGGCAACGCCGTCTGGGACCTCGGGCTCGACGACGGCGCGCATCCGAGCGGCGTGCTCGCCGGCGACACGCTTTATGCCGCGTCGTCGGTCGTCGCCAAGGAAGAGCGCGGCAAAGATGCTGGGATCGTGGTCCTGCGTGTGATCGGGCTCAAGAACACGCCGGCGCGGGTCCTGCTCGAAAGGGGGGCGGACCTGTTCACGCCCGAGCTCGGCAAGACGGCCGGCCGTGTGCCCGAGAAGGCCGTCGAGATCACCCGCACGCTCCTCGTGCGGCGTCGCACGTGAATTGCATTCATCCCACCGGTCCGGAGAGCAACATGATCAAGATCAAGCGCATCGATCACGTCGCCATCGCCGTCGACAACATTGATCACGCGCTCGTGAAGTGGCAACAGGCGCTCGGCCTCGAGCCCGGCGTGCGGGAGCTCGTCTCCTCGCAGAAGACCGAAGTCGTGCTCCTGCCCGTGGGCGAAAGCAACGTCGAGCTGATCGAGCCCAAGGGCAACGAGGGGCTGCAGAAGTTCCTCGAGAAAAAAGGCCCCGGCCTGCACCACATCGCCGTGGAGGTCGAAGGCATCGAAGCTGCGCTCGCGCTCCTGAAATCGCTCCACGTCCCGCTCATCGACGAGACCCCGCGTGTCGGCGCGCGGGGCCACAAGGTGGCGTTCCTGCACCCGCGCGCGACGGGCGGCGTGCTCGTCGAGCTCGTCGAGCCCGAACCGTCGCATGGATGAGCGAACGATGACGATCACGCCGATCCAGCTCAAGGATGCGCTCCGCGGCGAGGGCGAGCGCGAGGTCCGCACCGTCCTTTCCGACGAGCGCCGCAAGCTCGTGCTCATCGCGCTGCGCGAGGGCGCGGTGCTCGCGGCGCACCACGCGATCCACCCGATCACCATCCATTGCCTCGAAGGCCAGGGCGAGCTCCGCGTGGGCGAGGAGGTCGTCCCGATGTCGCCGGGCGTCGTCGTGCCGCTCGACGCCCACGTCGTGCACGAGGTCGAGGGCAAACCCGCGCTCGTGCTGCTCGTGACGATGTTCCGCGACAAGAAGTGACAGGCGCGGTTCGTCGGGCCGATCGCATTGCCCGGACGAACCACGTTTGTCCCTTGCTACGATTGTCTCTGCTACTCGCGCCCCTCGGCGGCAGACACGGCGGCGACGACCTCGGAAAAATCCCACTTGTCGGTCGCCGCGTCCGCGCTGCTCGGCGGCGGCGGGAACACGCTCTTTCGGGTGACGGCGGCGATGAGCTGCCCGAGCGTGACCTCGGCCTCGCGCGGGCTGCCCGCGACCCCGAGCTTCGCGCCCACGTCCTTCGCCACCATGTCGAATGCCTCGGGGTCGAAGTCGTAGAGCTCGGCGTCCACGAGCAGCACGAGCGGCCGATACTTCGCCGAGTCGCTGCGCAGATCGAGCAGGTTCGACTCCCGGAGGGCCACGCCGGAGGGCCCGAGCACCACGCCCGCCCGCGAAAAGGTGTCGGGGGGCAGGCCCACGGCGAGGACCAGCGGGGCATGGAAGCTCACGGGGGTCGGGCGATCGAGGGCCATGGCTCCCCGCAATAGCAGAATCCGATCGGCTTTGGAACGCGGCCGCTCGTTCCCGTCCACCCATGAGCTCTTGACGCTCGGGGCCACCTCGGCGAATTGCGCTGTATGCGCGCCATCGCCGTTTCCACGCCGGGCGGTCGGGAGGCTCTCTCCCTCGCCGAGTTCGACACTCCCACACCGGGCCCCGGTCAGGCCCTCGTTCGCGTCGAAGCCGCGGGCGTGAACTACATCGACGTCTATCAGCGCACCGGTCTCTACAAGATGGCCCTGCCTGGGCGCCTCGGCCTCGAAGGCGCCGGCGTGGTCGAGGCGGTGGGCCCCGAGGTCACGTCGATCGCGCCCGGCCAGCGCGTCGCCTGGGCCTCCGTGCCCGGCTCGTACGCGAGCCACGTGATCGCGTCCGTCGACAAGCTCGTCGTCGTGCCCGAGGGCGTCGATACGAAGACGGCCGCGGCCGTGATGCTGCAAGGCATGACCGCGCATTACCTCGCCACCTCGACGTACCCGCTCGGCCCGGGCGATACGTGCATCGTGCACGCGGCCGCGGGCGGCGTGGGCCTGCTTCTGTGCCAGCTCGCCGATCACGCGGGCGCATTCGTGTTCGGCACGGTCTCGACGGCCGAGAAGGCGGCCCTCGCGCGCGCGGCGGGCGCCGACGAGGTGATCCTTTACCGCGAGGTCGATTTCGCCGCCGAGGCCCGGCGCCACACGGACGGCGCGGGCGTCGATGTCGTGTACGACTCCGTCGGGAAAGACACCTTCGATCGCAGCCTCGGGGCCCTCAAGCGCCGCGGCATGCTCGTGCTGTACGGTCAATCGAGCGGCCCCGTCGCGCCCTTGGATCCGCAGCGCCTCTCGGCGGCGGGCTCGGTCTTCCTGACGCGACCGGGCCTCGCCGACTACACGGCCACGCGCGAGGAACTCGCCGCCCGCGCCGCGCAGCTCTTCGCGCGGATCGCCGAGGGCGCGCTTTCCGTCCGCATCCACGCCGAGCTCCCGCTCGCGGACGCCGCCGAGGCCCACCGCCGCCTCGAAGGCCGGGAGACGACGGGCAAGCTCCTCCTGATCCCGTAGCGCCTCGCCGCACCCATTCTCCGGCTGTCGTGGTAAAGCGGGAGCATGTCGACCCGCCAATCTGGTCCCCGTCCCGTCCGCGCGCCCCGCGGTTCCACCCTTTCTTGCAAGGGCTGGGTGCAGGAGGCCGCGCTGCGCATGCTCCACAACAACCTCGACGCCGAGGTCGCCGAGCGGCCGGACGATCTCGTCGTCTACGGCGGCACGGGCAAGGCCGCGCGTTCGTGGGAGGCGTTCGACGTCATCGTCCGCGAGCTCCAGGATCTCGCGGACGATGAAACCTTGCTCGTGCAGTCGGGCAAGGCCGTGGGCCGGTTCCGCACGCACCCGGACGCGCCGCGCGTGCTCATCGCGAACAGTAACCTCGTCGGTCGCTGGGCGAACTGGGACGAGTTCCGCAAGCTCGAGCAGCTCGGCCTCACGATGTACGGCCAGATGACGGCGGGCTCGTGGATCTACATCGGCACGCAGGGCATTTTGCAGGGCACGTACGAGACGTTCGTCGCGGCACGCAAGGCGCACGAGGCGCGTTCGGGCCGCCCGGGCGGGCGCTGGGTGCTCACGGCGGGGCTCGGCGGCATGGGCGGCGCGCAGCCGCTCGCCGCGACGATGGCCGGCATGTCCTGCCTCGCGGTCGAGATCGATCCGCACCGCATCGAGCGCCGCCTGGAGACGCGTTACGTCGATCAGCGCATCGACGACCTCGGAAAGGCGCTCGCCGCGATCGAGGCGGCCGTCGAGAAGAACCAGCCCACCTCGATCGCGATCTGCGGGAACGCGGCCGACATCTTCCCCGAGCTCGTGCGGCGTGGCGTGGTGCCGGACCTCGTCACCGAGCAGACGGCCGCGCACGATCCGCTCATCGGTTACATCCCCGAGGGCCTCTCGCTCGCGGAGGCGGCCGCGCTCCGGGCCTCGAACCCGAAGGAGTACGTGACGCGGGCGAAGCGCTCCATGCGGCTCGAAGTCGAGGCCATGCTGGAAATGGCGCAATGCGGTTCGGAGGTCTTCGACTACGGCAACAACATCCGGACGTGTGCGCAGGAGGCCGGTTGCGAGCGCGCCTTTGACATCCCGGGCTTCGTGCCGGCGTACATCCGCGAGCTCTTTTGCCAGGGCAAGGGCCCGTTCCGCTGGGTCGCGCTCTCGGGCGATCCGGAGGACATCCTCGCCACGGACCGCGCGGTGCTCGAAGCCGTGCCGAACGACCCGGACCTCGCGCGGTGGATCAAGCTCGCCGGGGAGCGCGTGAAGTTCCAGGGGTTGCCCGCGCGCATCTGCTGGCTCGGGTATGGCGATCGCGCGAAGGTCGGCCTCGTGTTCAACGAGCTGGTTCGTCAGGGCAAAGTGAAAGCGCCGATCGTGATCGGCCGTGACCACCTCGATTGCGGGTCGGTGGCGAGCCCGTTCCGCGAGACGGAGGCCATGAAGGACGGCTCGGACGCGATTGCGGACTGGGCGATTTTGAACGCGCTCGCGAACACGGCGGGCGGCGCGTCCTGGGTGAGCTTCCATCACGGCGGCGGCGTGGGCATCGGCAATTCGTTGCACGCGGGGATGGTCATCGTCGCGGATGGAACGGACGCGGCGGCGCGGCGGCTCGAACGGGTCTTGACGATCGATCCGGGCATGGGCGTGATTCGCCACGCGGATGCGGGATACGAGACGGCTGTGCACGTCGCCGAGGAAAAGGGCGTCCGGGTGCCGCACCGGATGAAAGGCTAGGTCGTCGTGAGGGTGGGGGGGCATGACATCGACGTAGAAACGCCGGATCTCCTGATCCTTCGCATCCGCCGTGAGATCTTCCCCGCGGATGCGGAGGCCTTCGGCGCGGCCATGAAGGCGCAGACCCGGGGCGGGACCGCCTTCATTCTCAGCCTCATCGAGGGCGAGATCGCGATGAGCGCGACGAGCCGGAAGGCGTTCATCGAGGCGATGCGCGGCATCCCTCGCCTCGTCAACGCCGTGGTTGGCGCGAGTTTCGGCTCCCGCGTGCTCGCGCAGCTCGTCGCGACCGCTGCGCGCGTGCTCGCGCGGACCGGGTTCGACCTTGCATTTTTCGACGACGAGCCGAGCGCCCGGGCGTGGCTGCGCGCCCAGGGGTGCGTCGCGTGCGGGGCGCCATCCGGACCTGACAGATCCTCCGGTTTGTCGTAATCTCCGCCCGGAACGGAGCCCCGAGGTACCGCACGACGAAGGGATCGCGGGTGAGCTCGTCGTGTGGATGCATCGATGGCGCGACCGCACCCTGACGCTCCTCTGGTCACGACGGTTTCTGACGAGCTGATCGAAGGGCTGCGGCTCCTCGGGGCGCAATTCGCGTTCGGCGTGGCCGGCGGCGCGCTGGTTCCTTTTTACGGCGCGCTGATGCGGTCATCGCTCGAGGTCGTCCATTGCCGTCACGAGAGCGGCGCGGTGTATGCGGCGATCGAGGCCTCCCTTTTGACCGACGCGCCGGCGATTGCGTTCACGACGACCGGCCCGGGGCTCACGAATGCGATCACCGGCGTGGTCACGGCCCGCTGGGAAGGGGCGAAGATCCTGCTCGTGTCGGGCGCGACGGGCGGCGAGCTCCGGGGGCGTTTTGCCTTGCAGGAGAGCAATACGCAGACGTTGCCGGGCGACCTTTACACGCCTTCCACGCTCTTCGATCATGCCGTCGCGCTCGAGCACGAGGCCGAGTTGCCGCGCGTGATGCGGACCCTCGCGCGTGGATTTGCGCGCCGGCGTGGGTTCGTCGCCCATGTCGCCATGCCCCTTGCTTTGCAGGCCAAACAAGCTCCGCGCGTGCCGCTCACCGTCCCCGCCGCGGATGTCGCGGCGAACGAGGCGATCGTGACGCGGGTGCTGGAATGCTTGCGCGAGCCCTTTGCCTTGTGGGTCGGTCATGGAGCGCGTCATGCCGCCGCCGAGGTGCGGGAGCTCGTCGCGCGCACCGGCGCGCCGGTGATCTCCACGCCGCGCGGCAAGGGGATCGTCTCCGAGGAGGACGCGCATTACCTCGGGGTCAGCGGCGCGGTTGGCAGCGATCCCGATCTCGTGGAGCGCCTGAAGGCGAGCCACGTCCATCGCACGCTGGTGCTCGGATCCCGGCTCAGCGAGTTCAGCACGGCTTTTCTGGAAGGATTGATTCCCCCGCGCGGATTGATTCACATCGACCTCGATCCCGACGTGCCGGGCAGCGCATTTCCCCAGGCCGATACACTCGCCGTGCAGGCGGAGATTGGGGGATTTTTGCGCGCGCTACTCGCTCGCATCGACGCCCGCCCGCGCAGGGTTTTTCCTGTGCCTCGATCCAGACCGCCACGCCTCGATCCACGCGAGACGCCCGCGCGGGTTCGCCCGCAATATCTCATGCAATGCTTGCAAGATCGGGTGATCGAAGGCTCGCCCGGCGTGCTCCTGGCCGAGGCGGGCAATGCGTTTGCCTGGACCACCCGATATCTGCGTTTCGCATCGCCGCATCGATATCGCCAGTCCGGCCTGTTCTGCCCGATGGGACACATCAGCGCCGGGGCTATCGGCGCGGCGCTCGCGACGCGAAAGCGGGCCGTCGCGGTGGTCGGCGACGGCGCCTTCCTCATGCAGAACGAAATCAACACGGCCGCGAAGCTCGGCGCCGAGGTGACCTGGATCGTGCTCAACGACGCGCGGTACGGCATGGTCGATCAAGGCCTCCGCGCGCTCGGCCATGCAAGGCCGGAGGTCGATTTCCCCGAGGTCGACTTCGCCCTGCTTGCCCGTTCCCTCGGCGCCGAGGGCGTCCGCGTGCGGGACGAGACGCAAGCTTTCGAAGCGCTCGATATGGCGATGCGGGCCCGCGGCCCGTTCGTGCTCGACGTGCCCATCGACCTCGACGAACCGGCGCCCTTCGGCGACCGCCTGCGCAGCATCGACCACCAGACGCAAGGAATCTCCTCCAAATGACGAACCCTTCCGGCACGATCACCGCCCTCGGCGTCGCATTTCCCCGGCAGATCCGGACGAACGACTGGTGGGAGGAGCATTATCCGGCGCTGATCACGAACGCTCGCGAGGCCACCCTGGCCAAGGTCTGGGCCGATTTCGAGGACACGCAGCCGAGCCATTACGATCGCGCGATCGCTCGATACCTCGCCGATCCATTCCGCGGCACGGTCGAGCGCCGGGTCATGCCCGCGGACATGCGCGCGCAGGACCTCGAACGCGCGGCCGCACGTGCGGCCCTGGAAGCCGGCGCGATCGATCCCGCGAGCGTCGATCTCCTTCTGGTTCACGCCCTGCGGCCCGATAGCCACGTGGTCGGCGACGCCGCGTACGTGGTCCGCGACCTCGGGCTGCGGGCCCCCGCCATCAGCTTCGAGACCGCTTGCTCGTCGGCGCTCGTCGGGTTTCACCTGGCCAGCGATCTGATTCGTGCCGGCCGTTATCGCCGGATCCTCGTCATCGTCTGCTGCACGTACACCCGCGACGTCGACCAGGCCGACTCGTTTTCCTGGTTTCTCGGCGACGGCGCCGCGGCCTTCGTGGTCGAGCCGGCCCCGGCCGGCATGGGCGTGCTCGGGGCGCATACCGTGCCCACGACCGAGACCTGCGGCGCATTCGCGTACGAGTTGACGATCCTCGGCGGCGCCCCGGCGCTGCAAATTCAGGCGAACAAGCACATCGCCGGCAAGAGCATTCGCGACGCGTCCGAGAGCTACCTCCGCACCTGTGTCGACGGCGCGCTCCGCGAGGCGAAGCTCGAATTGAAGGACGTGGATTTCCTGATCTGCAACACGCCCACGGCCTGGTATGCGGAGTTCTGCGCCACCGCCCTCGGGCTCGGCATGGATCGCACCGTCGATACCTATCCGCGTTATGCGAATTGCGGCCCGACGCTCTGGCCGAACAATTTGCACACGGCGCTCGCGGAGAAGCGGATCCGGCCCGGGGACGTCGTGCTCGGGTTTTCCGTGGGCAGCGTCAGCACGGCCTCGGCCGTGGTGTTCCGGATCGGGGAGGTCGGGCTCCGGAGCGTCGAGTTATGAGCGCCGCCCTTCTACGTGCATTCGCACGCCGGGGCTCGGGCACAGCGCGATTCCCTCGCGCCGCCACGCGGGCTCGCGCGTCTCGTCGAGCCCGAGGCGATATTCGCGCAGGATCGTCCCGAGGATGATCGCGCTCTCGACTTTGGAGAGGCTCGCGCCGATGCAACGATGACTGCCTCCGCCAAACGGGAGGTACACGAAGGGGCTCGGCCGCGAGCCGTTCGAAAAACGCGCTGGATCGAAGCGCGAAGGCTCCGGCCACAGGTCCTCGCGGTGGTGGATCGTGCTGATCGCAGGGGAAACGAGCACCCCCGCGGGCACGCGAAGCGGCCCGAGATCGAGCGGCTCGACGAGCATCCGGAAGCACTGGCCCGCCGGCGGCCTGATCCGCATCACCTCGTCGATGATCGCGTCGAGCAAGGGCGCGCGCAGGAGCCCCTCCGTCTCGGCGATCGCGTCGATCTCGGCCTGCGCGCGCGCGAGGAGCGCGGGATCCCGATGCAGATAGTAGAGCGCCCACGCGAGCACCGACGACGTCGTCTCGTGGCCTCCGACGAGCAACGTGCGTAGCTCGTCGCGGATCGCCTCGTCGCCCGCTTGGCCTTCCGGATACGCCGCGAGCAAGAGCGCGAGGAGACTTCCATCCTGCTCGCCGCGCGCTCGTCCCTCGGCGATCCGGGCGTACAGCAGCCGGTCGAAGGCCCGCGAGGCCGCCATGAAGCGACCGAAGCGCGTGCGGCCGAAGCCCTCGATTTGCAGCGCCCGCGCCACGAGGAAGCTCGGCCGCACGTGAACCATCATGTCGAGCGTCGCGCGGCGCAGCGCGGGCTCTTTCGGATCGTCGGGCCCGAACAGGATCTGCGAGATGCTCGCGAGCGTCACCTCCCGCATGCGTTCGAGCGCGACGAAGGTTTGTCCCTTTGCGAGCCCTGTGAACGCGCCGCGCGTCGCATCCGCGATCGCCCCGAGCCACGCCGGCAGCGCGGCCCGACAGAGCGGACCGAGCAAGAGCTTGCGCTCGGCCTGGTGCTCCGGCCCCGACAGGAGCAGGAGCGATCGCCGCCCGAGGATCACGTCGAAGCTCTCGGGCGCCACGGCCCCGAACACGCCCACGTCGCGCACCGCGAAGATCGCCTTCACGAGCGCCGGATCACTCGTGACGACCGTGGTCGCCGACCAATCCCGCAGCGTGAAGGTATCGCCGTACCGATCACGCCAGCGCGAAAGCGCCGTGACCGGATCGGTGATGTAGCTCCAAGTATTCCACGTGCGTGAACCGGGGCCGGGGGGCAGCATAGGGCTCTCGTGGGCGTAGACGGGCAAGGGCGAGAAAAGGTCGGCGAGCCTCTCGTCCTTACGGCGCGCGCCCCGTCGCGCAACCCGAGGCTGCGGTATGCGCACATCGACACCTGACAGATCGCCTCGTCCGTCGTAACCTCGCCGCCGACATGACCTTGGTCCGTTCGTTTGCGGCGCTCGCGCCCCTCGCGCTCCTCCTCACCGCCTGCCCCGGCACCTCGCCGGTCACCGGCCCGAAGGACAAGGCCGGCCCTTCCACGTCGGCCTCCGCGTCCGTCGAGGCGCCCGGCCCCACGCTCGACCCGCCCCCGCCCACGCCCAAAAAGGCCGTGTTCAAGGAATATCACGGCGAGAGCGTTGCCGACGATTACCAGTGGCTCGAGGACGGCACGAGCACCGATGTCAAGAGCTGGGTCGGCGACCACAACCGGCGGACGCGGGCCTTCCTGGACATCCTGCCGGGCCGTCAGGCGCTCTACACGAGCGTGCGCAAGTTCGTCGAATACGGCTCGCCCGCGTTTTACGCGCTCCAGCACAAGGGCAACGTCCTCTTCTCGATGCGCTGGCGGCCGCCGAAGCAGCAGCCGTTCCTGGTCACGCTCACGCCCGTCGACAAGCCGAACGCCGAGAAGGTCCTCGTCGACCCGACCACGATCGACCCCTCGGGCAATACCTCGATCGATTATTACGTCGCCTCGCCCGACGGCGGGAAGATCGCGGTCTCGCTGTCGAAGGGCGGCAGCGAAGGCGGCTCGATCCGCGTCTTCGACGTGGGCTCGGGCCGCGAGATCGCCGAGGTCGTCCCGCAGGGCGCCGGCCGATACAAGGGCAAGAGCATTGCCTGGAATGCCGGCGGCACCGGATTTTTCTACACGCGTTATCCCGCCGAGGGCGAGGGCAAACCCGAGGACCGAGGGTTTTACCAGAAGGTCTATTTCCACAAGCTCTACACGCCGGTGAAGGACGACGCGCCGGCCATCGACAAACTGCCGCGCCTCGCGCAGATCGACCTCGAGACGAGCGGCGACGGCAAATTCGTCACGGCGCAAATCGAGAGCGGCTACGGCGGGCCGAAAGAGCACCACGTCTTCCGCCAGGGCGGGGGTTTTACCAAGGTCGCGGACGCGGTCGACGAGGTCGAGCGCATGGTCGCGGGGCCTGACGGCGACCTCTACATCATCTCGAAGAAGGACGCGCCGCGCGGCAAGCTCCTGCGCACCTCGGCGTGGAAGCCCCAGCTCGCGAAGGCCACGGTCGTCGTGCCCGAGGGCGAGTCGGTGCTCCGCGACGTGCTGCCCACGCTGCAGCGGATCTACGTGCGCTCGAGCGCAGGCGGGCCCACCGAGATGCGCTGGTTCGACATCAAAGGAAAGCCGGGCGGCGTCGTGCCGATCCTGCCCGTCTCCGGGGTGCACGAGGTCGTCTTGCTGCAGGACGACGACCTCTACTTCGAGAACGAGAGTTTTACCGAGGCCTCGGCCTGGTATCGCTTCCGCGCGTCGAGCGGCAAGGTCGAGAAGACCGCGATGGCTCAGCCCGCGACGGCCGATTTCAGCGACGCGACCGTGGTGCGCGAGACGTGCACGTCGAAGGACGGCACGAAGATCCCGCTCAGCATCCTGCGCAGGAAGGACGCGAAGTTCGACGGGCAGAACCCCACGATCCTCACGGGCCAGGGCGGCTTCGGCGTGGTCGTCGCGCCGGACTACGACCCCACGCGGCGCGCCTGGCTCGACGTCGGCGGCATCGTCGCGGTGGCGAACCTGCGCGGCGGCGGCGAGGGCGGCGACGGCTGGCACAAGGCCGGCATGCTCACGCAGAAGCAGACCGTGTTCGACGATTTCTTCGCCTGCGCCGAGCGATTGTTCGAGCTCAAAGTGACGAAGAGCGACAAGCTCGCCCTCCTCGGCGCCCCGCAGGCGCCGCTGCTCATGGGCGCGGCGCTCACGCAGCGGCCCGACATGTTCCGCGCCGTCGTCGCGCGCGGCGGCATCTACGACATGCTCCGGCTCGAAGGCACCCCGAACGGCGCCTACGACGTCCCCGAGTACGGCTCGATCGCCGACGAGAAGCAGTTCAAGGCGCTCTACGGCTACTCGCCGTACCACCGCGTCGAGGACGGCAAGCCCTACCCGGCGACGCTCCTGCTCACCGGTGAAAACGACCCGCGCGGCGATCCTTCACACGCCCGCAAGATGGCCGCACGCCTGCTCGCGGCGACGGGCGCCAAGGCGCCGATCCTCCTGCGTTCGAGCGGCGACACGGGTCGCGGCGTCGGTACACCGCTCGACCACGCGGTGCTCGAGGCCGTGGACGTCTACACATTTCTATTTCACGTGCTCGGCATCAAGAAGCCGTGATGGGGGTTTGGGGCACAGGGCGCCGTCAGGCGACCCGAAGCCCCAAGCGTTGATCGTGGTGCGGATCGGCTGCGAATCCATCTTCGCGCCACGTCGAGCTTGACTTGATCGGCCAAGGACCCGAAATCCTCTCCCTCTCACGGGGGGGAACGAGGCGAATTCCATGAGCGAGACGGAGATGAACGGAGCCGCTACATCCACCCCGCTGCTCCCTTCGCGCGTCCTCTCCGGCAAGCGGCTGGTGGTCGTCGGCGGGACGGGCTTCCTCGGCAAGGTCTGGGTCTCGATGCTCCTGCATCGCTTCCCCGAGATCGGCCATCTCTACCTGCTCGTCCGGCCCAAGGCGGGCCAGTCCGCCGAGGAGCGGTTCTGGTCGCAGATCGCCACCTCCGCCTCCTTCGACCCGATCCGCGAGGCGCACCCGGGCGCCGAGTTCGAGACGTGGATCGCCTCGAAGATCACCGCGATCGCCGGCGACATCGTCCATCACGAGTGTGGCCTCGACAAGGACCTGCTCGCGCGCATCGACGGCACGATCGACGCGGTCGTCAACGTCGCGGGTGTCGTCGACTTCAACCCGCCGCTCGACGAGGCGCTCGAGGTCAACGCGTTCGGCGTGACGAACCTCGTCTCGCTCGCTCGACGCCTCGGGGCGCCGGTCCTGCACACGAGCACGTGTTACGTCGCCGGGTATCGCTCCGGCCTCATCGAGGAGGTCGATCCGCGCGAGGTGCCGTTCCCGCGTGCCGAGGGCGAGACCTGGTTCGGCGCGGGCATCGCCGAGCGCACGCTCGATCGCTCGCACTGGGATCCGCAGCGCGAGATCGACGAGTGCCTCGACCTCGTCAAGCAAGCGCGGCACCGCTGTGAGGACGCGTTCCGGCAGAGCGCGTTCCTCGACGAGGCCAAGGAGAACCTGCAGGAGCGCGGCGAGCCTTGCCGCGGCACGGCGCTCGATGCCGAGCTCGCCAAGGTGAAGCGCCGCTTCATCGAGAACCAGCTCATCGAAGCCGGCACCGAGCGCGCGCATTTCTGGGGCTGGACGAACATCTACACGTACACGAAGAGCATCGGCGAGCAGGTCCTCGCGGCGAGCGGCGTGCCCTACACGATCGTTCGTCCGGCCGTCATCGAGTCCTCGTGCGTGTATCCGTTCCCCGGCTGGAACGAGGGCATCAACACGAGCGCGCCGTTCATCTACATGGCCATGCAGGGCCAGGTGCAGATCCCCGGCGACCACCGGGTCCACCTCGACATCATCCCCTGCGACATGGTCACGAGCGGCATGATCGCCTCGCTCTGCGAGCTGCTCGAAGGCAAGGCCGCGGTCGTCTACCAGTACGGCACGACGGACACGAACGGCTGCCGCATGACGCGGTACTACGAGCTCATGGGCCTCTACAAGCGCAAGCTCGCGTACGAGGGCAAGCGGAGCGCGCTCTTCGACTGGGTCAAGGCGTACTTCGAGCCCGTCGGCCTCACGAAGAAGCAATACGAGCAGCACGGCTCGCACCAGATCGCGAAGGCGATGAACACGCTCGGCGGCGTGCTCGGCAAGCTCGCGGGCGGGCCGGTGCGGCCTTTGCTCAAGCCTGCGTCGGACATGCTCCTCAGCGCGGCGAAGGCCGAGGAGAAGATGGCCGGCGTGATGGACATCTTCCTCCCGTTCGTCGCGGAGGCGGACTGGGTGTTCTCCTGCGCGAACACGCGCGCGGCGATGGCGCGCATGCCCGAGGACGAGCGCGCGAAGTTCTACTGGGAGCCCGAGAAGCTCGATTGGCGCTGGTTCATGTGGGAGATCCACATCCCGGGCCTCGAAAAGTGGGTCTTCCCGCTCATCGACGAGAAGCAGAACAAACAGCTCAAGGCCCTGCGCAAGTACGACCACCTCATCGACCTCATCGAGGAGATGGCCGAGCGGCACGACCATGCCGTCGCGCTGCAGCTCCTCACGGACGAGGGCCTCACGCGCACCACGTTCCGCGAGCTCCGGGACGGCATGCTCGCCACGGCCGCGCGCCTCGCGGCGGTCGGGGTTCGCCCGGGCGATCGTGTGCTGCTCACGGGCGAAAACCAGCCTGCGTGGCCCGTCGCGTACTTCGGCATCCTGCGGGCCGGCGCGGTCGCGGTGCCCGTCGATCCTGCGCTGGAGGAGCGCCAGCTCGCGAACATCATCCGTTCGTCGGGAGCGCGCGTCGCGCTCTGGGATCCGGTCGTCGAGGGCAAGGGTGGCAAGGGCGCACGCACCTCGTTCCCCGAGCTCCGCGTCTACGATCTCGCGAGTTTCGCGGACCCCGATGCGCACGAAAAACTCCCGGCGCCCGAGGTCACGGTCAAGGGCGAGGACATCGCGAGCATCATCTACACGAGCGGCACGACGGGCGATCCGAAGGGCGTCATGCTCTCGCATGACAACTTCACGGCGCTGCTCGCCTCGCTCGCGCCGATCTTCCCGCTCGCGCAGCACGACCGCATCCTGAGCGTCTTGCCGCTGCACCACACGTTCGAGTTCACGTGTGGGCTCCTCCTTCCGATCTCGCGTGGCACGCGCATCATCTACATCGGCGAGCTCAGCGGCGAGCGTGTCTCGAAGGGCCTCAAGGAGGGTCGCATCACGGCGATGGTCGGCGTGCCCGCGCTCTGGCAGATGCTCGAGCGCCGCGTGACCTCGCGCGTGAAGGAGCAGGGTCCCGCGGCCGCGGCGGCCTTCGACTGGGCCCTCGAGCTCAACCGTTTGCTCGGCGAGAAGGCCGGCTTGAACCTCGGCCGCCTCTTCTTCGGCACGGTGCACAAGGCGCTCGGTGGCAACGTTCGTTTCCTGATCTCGGGCGGCGCTGCGCTTCCCAAGGACACGGCGAACGTCTTCCGCGGCCTCGGTTTGCCGCTCAGCGAGGGGTACGGTTTGACCGAGGCGGCGCCCGTGCTCACCGTGGCCAAGGCCTCGCCGAGCCTGAAGCCGGGCACGGTCGGCAAGCCCATCCCGAACGTCGAGATCAAGATCGACAAACCCGACGCGGGCGGCGTTGGCGAGGTGCTCGCGCGCGGTCCCAACGTGATGCTCGGCTACGCGGGCAACGAGGAGGCCACGAGCGCTGCGATCGACGAAGGCGGGTGGCTGCACACGGGCGATCTCGGCAAGCTCGACAAGAAGGGCCGCCTCGTCATCGTCGGCCGCAAGAAGGACGTCATCGTCACGGCGAGCGGCGAGAACGTGTACCCGGACGACGTCGAGAACATCCTCGGCGGCACGCCGCACGTCCGCGAGATCGCGATCGTGGGCATCGACGATGGACAGGGCGGCGAGCGCGTCGCGTGCCTCGCCGTTCCGGAGCGCGACGAAGGCGAGCCCGCGGAGGGCGAGAAGCGTCCTTCCCGCGCCGAGCGCCACGAGAAGGCGATGAAGGCGCTGCGCGAGGCGTTCCAGAAGTTGCCGAAGGTCGCGCAGCCGTCGGTCGTGCACCTCTGGGATCACGACCTGCCGCGCACCGCGACCCGCAAGGTCAAGCGGAGCGAGGTGAAGAGCGTGCTCGCGAAGCTCGCGAGCGCGTCGGCGATGCCCGCGGGCGAGGGCGGGCAAGCGACGAGCGCGTCGGCGCGGCATGCGATTGCTACGATCGCGAACAAGAAGTCGGCCGATCTCACGCCGGGGATGAACCTCCGGGGGGATCTCCGGTTCGACTCGCTCATGGCGATGGAGCTCGCGGCCGCGCTCGAAGCGCAGACGGGCCGGGCGATCGACACCGACCGGCTCTCGCGTTGCGACACGGTGGGCGACGTGGAGGCGCTCGTCGTCGAGATCGGCGGCGAGGCGGCGCACGAGGTCGAGCTCGCGAAGGTCGAGGAGGGCGAGGACGAGCCGATCAAGCTCCCGAAGCCGTTCGCCGACATGGCCAAGCAGCTCCTCGGCAAGGCCCAGATGAACTTCTACGACCGGGTGATGCACCCCAAGGTCTACGGAAGGGCCTACATCCCGCACAACCGGAACACGATCGTCGCCTCGAACCACGCGAGCCACCTCGACATGGGGTTCGTCAAGTACGCCCTCGGCGCGTACGGCGACGAGCTCGTCTCGCTCGCGGCGCAGGACTATTTCTTCGAGTCGGGGAAATGGCGCCGCGCGTATTTCGAGAACCTGACGAACCTCGCGCCCTTCGATCGCAAGGGCGGGCTCCGGCAGGCGCTCCGCCAGGCGGGGGATCTGATCGATCAGGGCAACACGATCCTGATCTTCCCGGAGGGCACGCGCAGCACCGACGGCCAGATTCACGAGTTTGGCGCGGCGATCGGCCACCTCGCGCTGCACCACGAGGTGGACATCCTTCCGGTTTGGCTGGGCGGAACCTACGAGGCGTTGCCCAAGGGCGCGAATTTCCTGAAGAAGCGCGATCTCGTGGCGCGAATCGGCCCGCCGCTCGAAGTGCGCGAGCTCAAGCGCCTCACGGCCGGCATGAAGACGACCGTGGCGTGCCGCAAGGTCGCGGAATTGACGCGGCAGGCGGTGGTCCTCCTCAAGGAGGGCAAGGTGCTCGACATCCGGCAGATCGATCGGATCGAGGAGGCGGCGCCGAAGCAGGAACACCCGCTCGTCATCCTGTTCCGCGACCTCGAGACGAAGTTCGTCCCGGGCCGCGTGACGGCGCCGGTCACGTATTACTTCACGCTCGGCAACGAAAACGAGGCGAAGTGGACGCTGCGCGTCGAGCCGAGCAAGTGCGAGGCGAAGATGGGCAAGCCCGAGGGCGCCGCGGCCGATTGCGTGCTCAAGACGTCGCCCGAGATCTTCCTCAAGATCGTGCGTGAGGCCTACACGCCGAGCCCGATGGAGTTCATGTCGGGCGCCGTGAAATCGAACGACATCTCCCTGCTCTTGACCTTCCAGAAGGTATTCGATCTCGTATGAGCCGCTATCTCGTCACGGGTGCTACGGGGTTTCTCGGACGTCACCTCGTCTCGGTGCTGCTCTCGGGCGGTCACCAGGTGGTGGCGCTTTGCCGCAAGGACCCTGCGGACTTCGCCGGAAAAGAGGGTTTTTCGGTGGCGCGCGGCGACGTGCTCGACGCGGAGAGCGTCAAGCGCGCGGCCGAGGGCTGCGAAGGCCTCTTCCATTGCGCGGGCCGGGTCTCGCGGCGGCCGGAGGACGCGGAGGCGCTCTTCCGGGTGCACGTCGAGGGCACGAAGATCACGCTCGACGCGGCGCGGGCCGCGGGCGTGCGGCGTGTCGTCCTGGCGAGCACGAGCGGCACGATCGCCGTGAGCCGTGAGGCCAAGGTCATCGACGAGACGGCCTTGCCGCCGCAGGACGTGATCGCGCGCTGGCCGTATTACCGGTCGAAGCTTTATGCCGAGAAGGCGGCGCTCGATCGGAATGGCGCCGGGTTCGAGGTCGTGTCGGTCAATCCCTCGCTCCTGCTCGGCCCCGGGGACGTGCTCGCCTCGTCGACCGGCGACGTCGTGAAGTTCATGGAGAAGCGCGTGCCGATGATCCCGAGCGGCGGCCTTTCGTTCGTGGACGCGCGGGACGTGGCCGTGACGATGTTGGCGGCCATGGAGAAGGGCCGGGCGGGCGAAAAATATCTGCTTGGCGCGAAAAACCTGACGTTCGAGGTGTTTTTCGGGATGCTCGAGCGCGTGACGGGCGTGAAGGGGCCGACCATGAAGGCGCCGAAGAGCCTGCTCTTGGCGCAAGCGGGCGCCGAGATCATGGAGCGGATCGCCAAGCGGATGAACACGGAGAGCCCGCTCGACCGGGTGAGCGCGGAGATGAGCCAGCATTACTGGTACCTCGACGCGAAGAAGGCGGCGCGGGAGCTCGGTTTCTCGCCGCGGGATGCGATCGAGACGCTCTCCGATACGGTGGCGGATCTGCGCGCGCGCGGGGTCGTCTGGCCGAAGGTGTAGGTCGAGGACGGCCGCTCGGGAGGCATTGCGATGCGCGCTGCCCTCGACTAGGGTCCGCGGGCGAGATGTCCTACGCCAAGCTCGTTTCCCCCACGTTTGTCGCGACCCTCGCCCTCACGGTTGCCGCCTGTGGCGGCTCCTCCGTGGAAAACCCGCCCCCGGCGGACCCGGTGAAGGACACCTCGACCACGCCGAGTGATGCTCCCTCGGCCGCTCCGACGGCGACGCCGACCGCGGCTCCCGAGGCCAAACCCGAGGCCAAGCCCGCCGCCCCGGCCGAGCCCGCGAAGCCCAAGGGGCTCGTCCACGATGCGGACGGCCCCGATGGGATTCGCCGCTGGGCGCTCTGGGATGGGCCGAAGACGGCCGCGGCCATCACGACGCCGAAGGCGTGGGTCGTCGCGCCCAACATGGGCAGCCTGGGGAGCACGCAGGATTCGTTCGCCGCGGTCCGGCTCAAGCTCGTCACCGTCCTTCGGGCCGACGCGAACGAGGTCGTCTACGAGGAGCGAGGGAACAAGTACGCGGTGCCGGCGGCGCTCGCGCGGCCCGCGGTGGCGCCGAAGGGGCTCAAGAAGGGCGCGTTCGCGATTTGCAATTTCGGGCAAAGCCACTTGGTCGGGCGTATCGAGGCCGTGGACGCGAAATCGGCGACGTGCGCGCTCTGGTTCATGAAGAAGCTGCGGAAGGAAAAGCTCCCGCTGGAGGAGGTGCTCGCGTTCGAGGCGCCGCTCGGCATGGGGAGTTATGCGATGGTGCACTTCGAGGGCGGTCCGGACACCGAGACGTGGTATCCCGCGCAGGTCTTCGTGGTGAGCGGCGAAGACGCCTGGGTCGAGATCGATACGCAGTTCGGCAATGGATACGGGGAGCGCGAGGGACGGAGGGTGCACAAGGTCAAGACGTCGAACATGAGGCCCATCGACGTCTCGAAGCCCCTCGCGGTGGGCGCGCCTTGCCTCACCGAGGACAACCCGCGTTCGGGGGACTGCAAGGTCAAAAAGGTGATCGAAGGTGGCCTCGCGTATGAGCTGACCTTCAAGGACGGCCAGCCGTTCAAAGAGGAATGGGACCTCGGCACCGTGGCGCCGCTCCCGAAGGAGGCGAAGCCGGCCAAGTAAAGGCCGTTCGCGACGAACCGCATGCCCTACGACGATCTCCTCGGCCGATTCGTGAACCTGCCCGTGCGGCGCCTGGGGCCGCCGGGCGCGTTTCTCGCCGTCGATTCGAGGGACCTGCGCCCGAATGCCGAGGTCGTGCTGCTGCCGCGGGGCGAGGTCCCCGAGGGCACGAAAGAGGGGGACGAGCTCGACGTTTTCGTCTACCTCGATTCGGAAGGGCGGCCCGTCGCGACGTTACGCACGCCGAAGGTCACGCTCGACGAGGTCGCCTTCCTGAAGGTGACGGACGTCAATCGGTACGGCGCGTTCTTCGATTGGGGCCTGCCAAAGGAGCTGCTCGTTCCGTACGCCGAGCAGACGCGCGACGTGCACGTGGGCGAGCGGCACCCGATTGGTTTGTTTCTCGACGATCGGGGGCGGCTCGCCGGGACGATGCGCGTGAGCGAGCTTTTGCGGGACCAGGGGGATTACGATCTCGACGAATGGATCGACGGGGAGGCGTGGCGGAACGACCCCGACATCGGATTGTTCGTCATTCTGGAACGGCGAGTCGTCGGGTTGGTCCCGGCATACGAGCCGCATCGACTCTCGCGCGGGGAAGCGGCGCGTTTCCGCGTGGCGAACATCCTGCCCGACGGCAAGGTCGAGCTTTCGCTCCGCGGGCACGCGCACGAGGAAATCGAAAACGACGCGGCGCGCGTGCTCGCGGTGATCGAGCGTCCGGGCGCGCCGCGTGTCGGCGATCGGTCGAGCCCGGACCAGATCCGATCGCTGTTTCAGCTCAGCAAGAAGGCCTTCAAGCGGGCCATCGGGCACCTCTTGAAGCAACGTGTGGTCTCGCTCGACCCGCAAGGGTTCATCGTGCCAAACCGGCGTTAGCGGCAGCGTCAGAGCGACGGGGTCACGGCGCAGACATCGGCGAGCTTGGTCGCGCCGTCCTGCGTTTTGATCTCGTACTGAAGGCCATCATCGACGATCTTCGTGACGGTCGCGGCCACGAAGGTATCCGAATCCACGGGAACCGCAAAAACCTTGTCCCCGGCCTTGTATGCGCGGACGACGTCGAGCGGCTTTACCTGGGCGGCAGGCACCCGCGTCGCGCCCTGGAGCCAGGCCGTCGTGCCGTCCGTGTAGACGAGCGTGCCGAGCGTCCAGGCCTTCGCATCGGGCTGCTGCTTGTAAGCCACGGGCGCGGCGAACGCGAGTTTGCCATCGAGCGGCAAGACCTGGTCGGGTTGCCATGCTTTTTCGGTCCTCTTCGTGTCGAAGAGGTGCGCGACCTTGATTTCGGTCTCGGAGGCGCTGAGGACACGACCACACGCGGTCGACTGCTCCACGGGTACGAGCACCAACGCGCCCTTCGCGAGGCCGCGCGCCGGCGCCGCGGGGAGCGTATACGCGCCGGGGATCGCGAAATCGGGCTCGCCCGTGGGGCTTTTGAAGACGTTTTTCGTGCCGTCGGCGCGCACGAATTCGTAGAGGCTGATGGTCCAGGATTCGCCCGGGCCCACGGTCCAGGCGCGTTTTCCCGAAATGGCCACGGTCTTTCCGGGATCGTCGCCCGCGAACGCGCGGACCGTGCCGAACCGCTCGTCCTTGCCCGCGAGGGGGCTATTCGCGGCGACCCGGGCGCCCGCGGGCGCGTCGGTCGTCGTGTCCTTGCCCGTGCCGGCCTCGGGCGTTTTGACGGGCTCGGACGAGCCGCCCGTGCAGGCGGCGGCGAAGGGGATCACGGCGAGGAGGAGGCGCAGGGACATGGCGCCCATGGTATCGCGCTTCGGGAGCGCGTGGGGCGTCAAATGCCGGTCTTGAAGCGCACGATGGGCATGCCGCGGGAGTTGGTCACTGGATCGGGAGGGTCCCGGAGGACGATCGAGATGAGCCAGATGTGATCGCTGTTGTCGACGGGCCTGCCGTCGACCGTGATCGGATCGGATCGGCTCGCGCTCAAGGCCTGGAGGATCGCCTCGTCCAGGAAAGGCAAGCCCCGCAGGATCCTGCAGTTCGTGTTCCTCCCGTCCGAGCGGATCGTGCACTGCACGCTGACCTCCCCCTGGACGCGCGCCAGCAGGGCCATTCGCGGGTACTTCAAATCGAACCCGTTGAGCTTGGCAGGACGAACGATCTTCGGGACGTAGCTGCTGCGCGCAGGGTTCGGCGTCGGGGCCGGCGCGACGTTCGGTGCAGGCTTCGGGGAAGGCGCCTTTACCTCGGTGCGTGTCTCGGGCTCGGCGCGCGTTTCGGGCGCGGGCGACGGAGCGGGCTCTTCTTGCCGCGACGGCGCCTTCGGCGGCGCGGGCGCGACGGGCTTCGGCGCGCGCGGAGGCTCCGCGTTCTCGTTCCCGTCGCCCGTCGGCACGGCGAGCGCGCGGGATTCGGGCGCGGGGAGCTCGGGCGTGGGCAAAACGGTGTCCGGCGCGTTTTCGAGCACCGTGACCTTCGGCTCGACGACGGGCTCGCCCGTCACGTCCACGGCCACGTCGCGGCGGCCCACGCCGAGGCCGCCCGCGATGACGAGCGCCGCGACGCCGAAGGAAAAGGCGATCTCCGGCGCGATCGGGCGCGACGCGGGCGCCTTCTGCCGGGCCGGGTTCTCCCGCGTGTCGCTCGCGCGGAGCACGCGCGCCTGCCACCCGATCGGCGGCTGCACTTCGGGCTCGGCGTGGGGCAGCGCCGCGAGGATACGCTCGTATTTGCGACGCGCGGTCGTGCAGACGGTGCAATCGTCGAAATGCGGGTCGAGCGGCTGTCCCCGCTCGATCTGGAGGATTCCATCACGCTCGAAGCGGTCGCAGAGAGCCATGGTGTTCATCGCGGATCGACCCCTTTGTTCTCGAGGCAATGACGGAGCAAGGGCATGGCGCGGGCGACGCGCGCCTGGAGCGTGGCGGGCCTTTCGTGGCAGATGCGCGACATCTCCTCGTACGAAAAACCTTCCTGATAACGGAGCACGACGGCGATGCGCACGTGCGGCTTGAGTTTGCCGAGACAAGCTTCGAGCGCCCCGGGCAGGTCACGCGCGGCCACCTGCGTTTCCGCCGACGGCGATGCGTCCATTTCTTCGGGCGGCTCCTCGCCGAAGACGAAGCGGGAAAACCACCTTCGGTTCGCCTTCAAGGCGTCCAGGCATCGGTGGTTCGCGATGGCGTAAAGCCACGGGCGGAATCCGTTCGAGCCGGAGAACGTGTCGAGATCCTCGAAGGCCTGGATGAAGACGAGCTGGTGCACGTCGTCGGCGAGGGGGCGGCTCCGGAGCACCTTGTGGCAATACCGGTGGATGGCGGCGCCGTACTCCTGCATGAGGATGACGAGCGCAGCGCGGCGATCCCCGCACGAGAGCGCCTCCTTGGCGCGTTCGTCCGGGCCGAGTTTTCGAGGCGTTTCTTCGAGCGCCCCCCACCCGTGGACCCGTCCCGCAGCGATCACGTGTGTCATCGGTTGCCCTCCCCTCCATGGGCGACGGCCCCCGGCCGGGGACAACAGAAAAAACGTGGGCCTCCGCTAAATGCGCGGAAGTGCTTCGATCTTCGTTCAGGCGCGCCCGGTCAGCGCCGCCCGACCTTCTGTTCGAGCTCCGACCATCGGATCCGCATGACCACGGGGCGGCCGTGCGGGCAATGGCCGGCGAAATCGACCTCGTCGAGCGCGCGGAAGAGCGCTTCGGCTTCTTCCTTGGAGACGGCGTCGCCGGCCCGGATCGAGCCGTGGCAGGCCATCGTGGCGAGGGCGAGGTCGATCGCGCCGGAGAACGCGCGTTCGCCGACGCGCGAGAGCTCGGCGAGCAAGTCGCGCAGAAGGTCGGCGGGCGTGGCGCGGGCGGCGAGGATCTGCGGGACGGCCGTGATCGCCGCGTCGCGCATGCCCCGCATGGAGACGTCGAGGCCCGTGCGGCTGATCGCGTCCTGCGCTTCCTCGATGATCGCCGCCTCCTCGGCCGTGACCGTGACCATTTCGGGGATCAAAAGCCGCTGCGAGGCGACGGCGCGGGTCTCGTAGGCGCGGCGGAGCCGTTCGAAGGTGACGCGCTCGGCCGCCGCGTGCTGGTCGAGGACGAAGAGCCCGTCTTGCCCCTCGCAAACGAGGAACGTGCGCCGGACCTGCGCGACGAACGAGAGCCCGCTGAAGGCGCCCGGTCGCTCGGCCGTCTGCGTACGCTCTTCCGCCGTCGGATACGGCATCGGGCGTGGTGGGGCGGCGATCGGCGGCGGCGCGGGCGTCGTCGGAATCGGCTGTGGTGGCGCCGGCGGAGGCGTATCCGCGGCGAGCCCCCACGGGTCCGGCTCCGGTTCGGAAGGAATGGTTTGTCCAGAATGAGCATTCCGATGTTCCAGCGGAGGCAGCTCCCCGGAGCCATTCCACGTCGTGAGCGGCGGCGTGGCCTCGTCGATCGGCTTTTGTTTTCGCTGACCGAAGGGAGCCGGGGCCGAGGCATCAGCGGCAGGCGCGGGGCCCTTGCCGAAGAGCCCGGGCAAATAGGCCGTCGCCGGGGGCGGGGGCGTGGAGGGTTCGGGCGGGAGGCTGCGCTCTTCGGCGCGATTCTTGTGGTAATGCGCCCACGGCGAGGCGCCGGGCGCGGGCAAACCGAAAGCGCGGGCCAGGGGCGCCGCGATGATCTTGTAAAGCGCGTCCTGGATCGCACGGCCGTCGGCGAAGCGGACCTCGGCCTTCTGCGGGTGCACGTTCACGTCGACGAGATCGGGCGGCAGGTCGAGGTGGACGACACCGACGGGATACCGGCCCGGCTCGAGCACGCTGCCGTAGGCATTCGCGACCATACGCGCGAGCGTGCGGTCCTTGACGGGACGGCCGTTCACGAAAAACAAAAGCCGCGTCGCGCCCGCGCGCGCTCGCTCGGGTCGCGAGAGGAAAGCCTCGACGGTCATGGGGCCGCGCTCGCCCCGGCATGGCGCGAGGGGCTCGTCGTCGAACACGTCGCGCGCGCGTTCCTCGCGGCTCTGCGTGCGCAGCCACTCGCGCGCGACGCGCCCATCACGCGCGAGCACGAGCGTGACGTCGGGGCGGCAGAGCGCCGCGGACTCGACGACCTCGGTGACGTGCGCGCTCTCCGTGCTCACGGCGCGCAGGAACTTGCGCCGCGCGGGGACGTTGAAGAAGAGGTCGCGCACCTCGATGCTCGTGCCCGCCGCGACCCCGCACGGGCCGACGTCGGCGGGGCTTCCGCCGTCGATGCGGACGAGCGTGCCCTCGTCGTCCTCGTGCTTGCGCGTGCGCATCGCGAAGCGGCTGACGCTGGCGATGGAGGGCAGCGCCTCGCCGCGGAAGCCGAAGCTCTGGATGCGGCGCAGGTCGTCGATCGATCCGATCTTGCTCGTGGCGTGGCGGAGCACGGCGAGCGTCGCGTCTTTGCGATCCATGCCGCTGCCGTCGTCGGTGACGCGCACGAGCACGACGCCGCCGCCCTCGATGTCGACGCGGATCCTCCGCGCGCGGGCGTCGAGCGCGTTCTCGACGAGCTCCTTCACCACGCTCGCGGGACGCTCGACGACCTCGCCGGCGGCGATCTGGTTGGCGAGGTCGTCCGGAAGAACGTGGACACGCCCGGGCGGCTCGGTCACGAGTCCTCGGTCTGCTCTTGGGCGGCCGCGACCGCTTCGAAGAAGGCCTTCGTGCGCGGGCTCGTGAGCGTGATCGTCGCGAGCACGAGCGCCCCTACGTCGAACAGGATGAGCCGGACGCGCGGCAGCCAGAGCCAGAGGCGCCGGTCGAGGAGCAGCGGCCAGGCCTCGCGTTGATCCGCGGGCGTGGTCTCGGGCAGCGCCGGCAGGACGTCCCTGACGCGCACGACGGCGTCGACCCACGCGTACCGCGCGTCACGCAAGAGCCAGAACGTCAAGGTCGCGAGCGCGGCGTTCGCGAGCAGGGCCTGGATGGCGAGCGCGCGCGCTCCGGGCCTGCCGCTCATGGCCATGCCGCTCGCGATGACGAGGAGCACGGACAGCAAGAAGCGGCCCGCGAAGAGCGGGAAGGCGAGGTAGCCCATCTCGCCGAGCGTGCGCAAACGCGCGGCTTCCTGGAGGGCCATGAGCGCCTCGATCGGCTCGGCGGCGTCCTTCATGGACGAGGTCAAGGTCGCGACGTCGGGCAAGTTGCCCTCGCGCAGGTACACGAGCGTCGCGAACGCCTCGGAGAGGCCCTGCACGCCGATGAGCCATGCGAGGATCATCGCGGCGACGAGGTACCAGGGCCGAAGCGTGCGCTTGCGCGCGGACGGGGGCGGAGGCGGCGCGGAAGTGCTCACGCAAGGGGGGCTCTAGCACGTTCCTGCGGGGCGGCGAACCACAGGTGGCGCGAGGCAGGCCACGTGTACTAAGAAATTGCCCGCAAGAGGTACCGGGTGGCCACCAAGAAGACCGAGCCGGGTAAAAAGACGACGAAAGCTTCGGCAGGCGGGGCGACCAAGCGAGGCAAGCAGGGCGAGGCGTCCGCTGCGTCGAAAGCCGAGCGGCAGGCGTCTGCGACGAGCGCCGAGCCGGCCGAGGGCGCGGACGGCGCCGCGGAGGACGAGGACCACGCGGCCGAGCCCGAGGGCGCGGATGGCGAGGTGGTCGACGCCGACTTCGAGGTCGTCGACGAGGACGCGGACGCGGGATCCCTGGACAAACTCCCCCTCGTGGAGCGCAAGGGCGCGTCGAAGGGCGGCGGCGACAGCGCGATCTCGCGCACCGATCCGCTGCAGGCCTACCTGCGCGAGGTGCAGCGTCATCCGCTGCTCACGCCCGAGGAGGAGCAGAAGCTCACGCGGCACTACGCCGAGACGCAGGACGTGAAGACGGCCGCGCGCCTGGTGACGGCGAACCTCCGGCTCGTGGTGAAGCTCGCGTACGAGTATCGCCGCGCCTACAAGAACATCATGGACCTCATCCAGGAGGGCAACATCGGCCTGATGCAGGCCGTGAAGCGCTACGATCCGTATCGCGGCGTGAAGCTCTCTTCGTACGCGGCGTGGTGGATCCGCGCGTACATCCTGCGGTTCATCCTGAACAACTGGCGGCTCGTGAAGCTCGGCACGACGCAGGCCCAGCGCAAGCTCTTCTTCAACCTGAACAAGGAGAAGGCGCGGCTCTCGGCGATGGGCATCGAGCCCACGGCCGGCGAGATCGCGCGGCGGCTCTCCGTGGACGAGAGCGAGGTCGTCGACATGGATCGGCGGCTGTCGAGCGGCGAGGCGTCGCTCGATGCGCCCGTTGGCGACAGCGAAGGTCGCTCGGTGTCGCGGATCGATCTCATGCCCTCGTACACGACCGGCCCGGACGCCGCGTTCGAGTCGCACGAGATGGACGAGATGGTGCGCGAGCGGCTCGCGAAGTTCCGCGAGACGCTGAAGGGCAAGGACGTCATCATCTTCGACAAACGCATGGCGGCCGAGGATCCGCTCACGCTCCAGGAGCTCGGCGACGAGTTCGGCATCTCGCGCGAGCGCGTGCGGCAGCTCGAAGCGCGGCTGACCACGAGGCTGCGCGAGTACCTGCGCGAGGAGCTCGGCGACGCCGTCGGCGGCGCGAGCTAGGCCGTGAGCGACGCGCCCGAGCGAGGGGTGCTCTACGTGGTGGCGACGCCGATCGGCCACCTCGGCGATCTGTCTCCACGTGCGGCGGAGACGCTCCGGAATGCGGCGCGCGTCGCCGCCGAGGATACGCGGCGGACACGCGGGCTGCTCACGCACCTCGGGATCACGGGAAAGCCGATCGACAGGCTCGATGCGCATGCGTCGGCGCACGACGTCGCGCGGGTGGTCGATCGGCTCCTCGCGGGAGAAGACGTCGCGCTCGTGACCGATGCGGGCACGCCCGTCGTGAGTGATCCGGGCACGGACCTCGTGCGCGCGGCGGCCGAGGCCGGCGTGCGTGTCGTGCCGATCCCGGGGCCGAGCGCGGTGATGGCGGCGCTCTCGGCGTCGGGGCTTTGTACGGGCGCGTTTCGGTTCCTCGGCTTTCTGCCGCGGAAAGGTCCCGAGCGGCGCGATGCGCTCGAGCTCGTGCGCGCGACGCCCGAGTCGGTGGTGCTCTTCGAGTCGCCGGAGCGCACGGCCGAGACGCTCGCCGATCTCGCGACGAGCATGCCGAACCGATCCGGCGCGGTCGCGCGCGAGCTGACGAAGGTGCACGAGGAGATCCTGCGCGGGACGTTGCCGGAGCTCGCGCGTATCGCGGCGGAGCGCGAGACGCTCGGCGAGGTGACGATCGTGATCGGGCCGGGCGAGGCGCCGAAGGGTCCGCTCGTCGGCGAGGAGGAGCTCGATCGGCTCATCGACGAGCACCTCGCGCGCGGGCGGCGTCCGAAGGACATCGCCGACGAGCTCGCGCTCGTGTCGGGCCGGCCGCGGCGCGAGCTCTACACGCGTGTGCTCGCGCGGAAGAGGGACGAGCGGTGACGGACATCCACGCGGTGGTGTCGCGGCCGGGGCCGGTCGAGTCGGAGATCCTCGCGGCGCTCGGCGATTCGTTTGAGGTCAATCGAAGAGCGCTGCCGCCGGTGACGCTGCGGACGCTGGAAGGCGGGCAGGGGGCGCCGGTGCTGTTCCTGCATGGGCGGGGGTATGCGGGGACGATCTGGGCGCCGGTGCTCGCGGAGGTCGCGCGAACACGTCGCGTGATCGCGGTGGATCTGCCGGGGTTTGGTCACTCGTCGTCGCCGCCGTTTCAGGGCGACGATCGCGACGCGGCGGCGCGTTTCTTCGTCGAACCGATCGCCGCGCTCGTGCGTGAGCTCGGCCTCGCGGAGGCTTCGATCGTGGGGCATTCGCTGGGCGGGCTCGTCGCGCTGGAGCTCGTGCTCGGGGGGCATGTGCGGCCGCCGAAGCTCGCGCTCGTCGCTTCGATGGGGCTCGGTCCCTGGGCGAGCTTGCGGTCGCGCGCGTTGTTTCGGCTCGGGCCGGAGCGGATCGCCCGGACGCTCGTCGCGCTGGGTTTGCCGCGGGATGCGCGTGGGGATGCGTGGGAAGAGCGCCTCGCGCGCCTCGAAGCCGAGCTCTTCGCCGTGCTCGGAGGAAAGGCGCCGCCGGTGCGGGCGTTCGACGCGCTCTTGCCGCTCGTCGGTCCTGCGTACGAGCGCTCGTTGGATCTGAAACGGATCGATGCGGAGACGCTGCTAATCTGGGGCGAGCGTGATCCCGTGCTGCCCGCGCCGATCGCGATCGGGGCCGCGGCGGTGATGCCACGCGCGCGGCTCGTGATGTTGCCGGGGCTCGGGCACACGCCGCACATCGAGGGCGCGGCGCGTGTCACCGAGCTCTTGTCGTCGTTCCTCGCGTAGGAGCGCTTCAGGCGAGGTTGACGTCGACCTCGTGGAAACCCGCGACGTGATCGTGGGCCTCGATCTGACGGCGGACCCACTGCGCGTCACGGCGGGCGACCACGATGATGTTCACCTCCTGGCCGGGCTTCGTCGTGATCCCGGATGTGGAGAAGCCCATCTTGCCGGCGTCCTCGAGCGACATCACGACGGCCTGCGTATCGCGCTTGGTCTCTTCCGAGAGGAGCGTGTCGGCGTCGGAGCCCTTCACCATGTGCACCACGAAGGCAACGTGCATGGGCGGTATGGTCGCCTCGATCGTGGGGCGAGCGCAAGGGGCAGTGAATGAGGCTCAGCCGCGCTTCTTCTGGAGATGCGATCGCAATGCGCGCGCCTGCACGCGGTTTTTGCGCATTTCCTCGGAGCGCGCGCGCGGGTTGCTGGCCATTTCGATCCGATCGCCCTCTTTTTGAAGATTTTTATAACTCGCGAGCCGCTCCGCCGAGAGCGCGCCCTCGGTGATGGCCTTCTGCACGGCGCATCCAGGCTCTTTTTCGTGCCGGCAATCGGAGAACCGGCAGCTCGCCGCGAGCATCGCGACGTCGTCGAAGGCCTCGTCCAGGCCCGCGCTCGCTTCCCAGAGGCCGATCTCGCGCATGCCCGGCGTGTCGATCACGATGCCGCCCGTCGGCAGCACCACGAGCTCGCGCCGCACCGTGGTGTGGCGGCCCGTGTCGTCGTCGTCGCGGATGGGCGAGGTGGCGAACCGCGTTTCGCCGAGCAAATGGTTGATCAGCGTGGATTTGCCGACCCCGGAGGAGCCGAGCAGGATGCCCGTCCTGTTGTCGCGCAGGTAGTCACGCACGATCTCGATGCCCTCGCCCGTCTGGGAGCTCGACGCATGAATGGGCACGCCACGCGCAATGGCCGAGGCCGCCTCGATCGCGGGGCCGGGATCGGCGAGGTCGGCTTTGCTGAGCAGGATGACGGGCTCGGCGCCGCTCTCGCGGGCGAGCGCGAGGTAACGCTCGAGCCGGCGCGGGCTGAAATCACGGTTGAGCGAGCTCACGAGGAAGACCCGATCGACGTTCGCCGCGACGACCTGCGGCTTCTTGTCGAGGCCCGCCGCGCGGCGAACGAAGGCCGTGCGGCGTTGCAAGATCGCCTGGATGACGGCGCGCCCTTCGGTATCGGGCGTCTCGTCGAGGACGACCCAGTCGCCGACCGCGGGCATGTCGAGCGGGCTCTCGGCCTCGTGGCGGAGCCGGCCCGCGATCACGGCCCAGCGCTCGTTCGTCCCGTCGTGTACGCGATAGGCGCCCCGGTGTTCGGTGACGACGCGGGCAGGCAGCCGCGAGGCCGAATGCTCGGCGGCGTGCGCGGCGAAATGGCCGGCGAAATGGGGGGTGAATCCGAGTCGGACGAGGTCGGGGTTCATGCGGGAGCGGTCGCCTTCCGCGAACCATAGCAGAGGAAAGGACGGCCTTCCGTCAGGCTTCTTTCCGTTCGCCGAGCAGCTCCAGCCGCGCGAGCGTCGCGCACGTCTCGCTGATCGCCCGCATGAGGCGCAGGCGATTCTCGCGGACGGGGATGTCGTCCGTCATGACGTACACGTCGAGGAAGTAGCGGTGAAGCAGCGGCGCGAAGCTCGCGACCTCGCGCAGCGCGCCGGCGTAGTCGCCCGCGCGGCGCAGATCGACGAGCTTCGCCGCAAGCGCGAGGTAGCCGTCGTGCACGGCCTTCTCGCTCGCATGATCCTCGGCCCGCGGCGGGGTCGGCTCGCCCGCAGGCGCGCCGCTCGCGATGTTCGTGGCGCGCTTGAAGACTTCCCCTACCCGCGCGCGGGTGTCCGCGTCGAGGCCCGCGAGCGCCGTCGCCCGGGCCCGCGCGTCGAGCGGGCGATCAGCCGCGACGGGCAGCGCAGCCGCTACCGCGTCGCTCGGGAGCTTCGCCTCGAGTAGGCCGCGCAGGCGCTCGGTGAAGAAGTCGCCGAGTTTGTCCGTGAGCTCGCCCGGCCCGAGGTCGAGCGAGACGCCGCCGTAGCCGTCGTACGCCGCGCGGAACGCGTCCGAGAGGCGCAGGTCGAAGCCGCGATCGAGCACGGTGCGCAGGATGCCGAGGCACGCGCGGCGCAGGCCGTACGGATCGGCCGCGCCCGTCGGCGTGAGGCCGATGGCGAAGCAGCCGACGATGGTGTCGAGCCGATCCGCGATCGACACGAGCGCGCCCGCGTCCGAGGGCGGCGTCGCGTCCTGCGCGCCCTTCGGCTGGTAGTGCTCGCGGATCACGTCGGCGACCTCGGGGCTCGTGCCTTGCGCGAGTGCGTACGCGCGCCCCATCTCGCCTTCGAGCTCGGGGAACTCGCCGACCATGAGCGAGACGAGATCACTCTTGGCGACATGCGCGCCGCTCGCCGCGGCCATGATCGCCGGCTCGGGAAGCTGGAGCAAAAGCCCGAGCTCCCGCGCGAGCCGCTCGACGCGCTCGGCCTTGCCGAGCATGGTGCCGAGCCGCTTCTGGAAGACGATGCCGGCGAGCTTCGTGCGCCGATCGGCGAGGGGGATCTTGACGTCCTCGCGGTAGAAGAAGCGCGCGTCCGAGAGGCGCGCCCGCATGACGTTGTCGTTGCCGCGCCGGATGTTCGCGGGGTTCTCGGCGGTGTTCACGACCGAGAGGTATTTCGGCAGGAGCTTGCCGTCGGCAGCGCGCATGCCGAAGTAGCGCTGGTGGCCCTTGGCGACCGCGAGGATCACGCGCTCGGGCAGCTCCAAAAACTCGTTGCCGAAGCCGCCCACGATCACGTGCGGCTCCTCGACGAGCGAGAGGTTCTCCTCGATGAGGAAGTCGTCCTCGATGAGCGTGCCGCCCGCGGACGCGGCGGCCTCGAGGAGCCGCTCGCGCATCACCCGCGCGCGCTCTTCGGGATCGACGAGCACGTGCGCGGCGCGGAGCGCGTCGACGTACATCGCGGCCGAGGTGATGGTGATCGCGCCCGGCGCGAGGAAGCGATGGCCGTAGGTGGTGCGGCCGCTCTTGGCGCCGGCGATCTCGACATCGAGCACGTCCTCGCCGAAGAGCGCGATGATCCAGTGGATCGGCCGGCCGAATGCGTAATCGCCCGCGCCCCAGCGCATCGATTTGCGGAAGGGGATCGCGGTCGCGATCTGGGCGAGCGCCTCGGGCAGGAGCGCGGAGGCGAGCTTGCCGGCTTCGCGGCGCGTGCCGACGAGGTACTCGCCTTTCGGCGTCTCGACGCGGCGCAGGTCGGCCACGGAGCCGCCGATCTTCGAGGCGAACGCCTCGGCCGCCTTCGTGGGCACGCCGTCCTTGAACGCGGCTTTGACGGGCGGACCCGTGACCTCTTCTTCGAGATCGGGCTGGCGCTCGGCGACGCCGGAGACGAGCACGGCAAGCCTGCGCGGCGTACCGAGCGCGCGGATCGCGCCGTGCGCGATGCGCAGATCCGAGAGGCGTTTCTTCAGGAGATCGGGGAGCGCGCGGAGCGCGGCGTCGACGAACGAAGCGGGCAGCTCCTCGCAGCCGATTTCGAGCAGGAGGTCGCGGGTCTGGGACATGGGGCGCGCAAGGTAGCGCAAACGGACGGCTTGGGGCAGTCCTCGCGCGACTTCCGTCGCGTCCCCCCTCCCGCCCCGTGCCGGCCCTCGGGTACGCTCGCACCATGCCTTCCTTCCGACGCTCTGTGCCTCTCCTCGGCGCCCTCGTGGCGTCGTTGCTCCTCTCCATGCATTGCGGCGGGGATGACCCGGGCGCTGCGGGTGCGTCCTCGTCGTCCTCCTCAGGAAGCGGCGGCAGCGGCGGTGTTGGCGGCAGCGGCGGTGTCGGCGGAAGCGGCGGTGTTGGCGGCAGCGGCGGTGTCGGCGGAAGCGGTGGTGTCGGCGGAAGTGGTGCCGGCGGGGCGGGCGGCGGCGCGGGCTCGGGCGGCTTCGGCGGGGCGCCGCCGGCGATCCTCGACGAGACGTTTGGAAAGGACGGCGTCGCGACGGTCGGGTTCGTCGGCGGAAACGGCGACAGGGTCTACGCCGCGGCTCGGCAGGCCGACGGAAAGATCTTGCTCGCGGGGACGACGTGCGAGTTCTCCGACCCGAACTCGACGACCGCCGGTGAGGCGCTCCTCGTGCGCTTCGGCGCCGACGGCGCGCTCGATACGAGCTTCGGCGTAGGCGGCAAGGTGCTCGCGAGCGTGGGCATCCGCGGCGAGGCGCACGCGGTCGCGGAGCAACCGGACGGGCGCATTGTGATCGTGGGGAAGGCGTTCTCGGACCTCGGCATCGCGACCTTCTTCGCCGCTCGGTACACGCAAGACGGCGCGCTCGATCCGACCTTCGGCGCGGGCGGCATCGCGAGCTTCCACGCCCCGGCGCGGACGATGAACAGCGTGGCCTTCGCGCCGGACGGCAAGATCGTCGTTCACGGCGTCGAATCCCCGCAGGGCACGCCGTACCTCCTGCGACTTCGGGCCGACGGCAGCCCGGATCCGGCGTTCGGAATGGGAGGCATCCAGAAGACGCTCGGCCCCACGGCGACCGATTACCGGCAGATCGCCGTGCAAAAGGACGGCAAGATCCTCGCGGCCGGGTTCACGGGCAGCGACGCGACGCGCGACACCGTGATCGTCCGGTTCCTGGAGAGCGGCGCGATCGATCCGAGCTTCGGCGCGGGCGGCGAGAAGGTCGTGCCGCTCGGTCCCGTGTTCGAATCGGCGCTCGCGCTCGCGGCGACCGACGATGGCGGGATCCTCGTCGCCGGATCCGCCGAGGTGCCGGGATTGTTCGAAACCGAGGCCGTCATGGCGCGCCTCGCCGCGAGTGGCACGATCGATGCGGGCTTCGGCAACGCGGGCTTCGTTCGGCTCAAAGGTAAATCCAATGGCCGCTTCGCGCGGATCGACGTCGATGGGACGAGCCGGATCGTCGCGAGCGGCTGGCACGACGAAGCGACGGGGGCCGTGATGCGCTTCTCCGCGAACGGCGTCCTCGACGCGACCTTCGGGGACGGCGGGGTTTCCAAGAATTTTTTCGATATCGTCGCGCAAGCGCTCCTGCCCGATGGCTCGATCGCGCTCGCGACGAACGTGCCGAACTATGCCGAGGATTTCGTCGACGTGGCGGCGCGCCGCATGTCGTCGTCCGGGGCGCAGGACATGTCTTTCGGGACGAACGGGATCGCGAAAGCGAACTCGGGCGCGACGAAGGAGGCCGCGGGGCAGATGGTGCTCGAGCCCGACGGGAAGATCGTCGCGGCGGGCACCATGATCCGAGCGAACACGCGCCGCGCGGTGCTTTCGCGCCAGATGCCGGACGGCGAGCTCGATACGAGCTTCGGCAATGGTGGGAGGCTCCTGCTCGACGACATGTCGATCGTGCGAGGCCTCGCCCGTGCGTCGAATGGGCACCATTTCGTGATGGGCCTGGACCTTTCGACGACGAGTCAGGTGATTGGACTCGATCCGACGGGACAGGTCGATCCGAGCTTCGGGACGAACGGGGTGGCGAACGAGACGGCCGAGCAGGGCAGCGGCTGGACGGCCTGGACGGTCGCGGTCGACGCCGCGGACCGCGTCCTCGTCGGCGGGAGCGTGGGCGGTTTTCAGACGTGCAAGCTGGGGCTTGTCCGGTACACACCCGCGGGGCAGCTCGATACGACGTTCGACGGCGATGGGCGGGTCGTGGCCGATTTCGGAGAAGGTTACAATTGCGGGATTCGCGCGATCGTCGAGCTTCCGGACGGCAAGATCCTGGTCGGCGGATTTGCCGGAGGCGCGGCTGACGGCGGTCCGAGGTTCTTGCGGTACGACGCGATGGGCGCGCTCGATACGACATTCGGCCAGGGTGGCATTGCGGCGCCGCCAGGGATGAACGTGTGGGTCGACCGGATGGCCGTCGCGCCCGATGGGAAGGTCGTCGTGACCGGATACCGCCAGTACTCTCAGGAGATCGGCGTCGCGCGGCTTCTTCCAAGTGGCGCGCTCGATTCGGCCTTCGGCGGCACCGGGTACGTCACGGTGAAGACGGGCCCGAATGCCCCCGTCATCAGCTCGGCGCTCGAGGGGCCGGCGGTCGTCGTGCTCGCGGACGGGTCGATCCTCGTTGGCGGCGGGACGGTCGTCGGGACGAACGCGCAGATGTTCGCCGCGCGGCTCCTCCCGAGCGGCGCGCTCGACACGGGCTTTGGCGATGCGGGCATGGCGATCGTGCCGCGGCGCCCCGGCAATTTCGCGGCGTATGGGATTGGCCTCCAGCCGGACGGGAAGATCGTGCTCGGCGGACGAGGTTTTTCCGCTGAAACGGGTACCGATTTCGGATTCGTGCGGCTCGTGCCCTGAGATTCGGCCCGGAGCCCATTCCCAGCGAGCTTCGGCGCCTACGTTCTCCGGGCAAATATTCGCGTCCGGGTCTATTTTTCGGGGGCCGATCGGGTCGGCGGCAAGCTACGCGGCGAGGTCAAGGAGCGCGTCATGGCCGACCTCGGGCGCCGGGTTTTGTACATGAATGAACGGTGCTTTCATCGAGTGCTCGCAAGGACATCCACGCGTACACCCTACGCCGCCGCCGGCGCCTTGGCACGCTCCAGGGATTCCTTGAAGCTTCTAGCCCGGGACCTCAACCAGCTTGAAGATGAGGTCGATCCCCGCGGCCTTGAACATGGATTTGGCATAGTCAAGAAAATCCTCGCCTTCGCGTGTGACCGCAAATTTGGCAAGAATGTACACCTTGATGGGTGTGGAATGCTCCACTTCGCGCCCGACGTCCTCGGCGAGGCGCTGGAACACCTCCCCACTCTCGATGAACGCGAGAGACGTGTTCAGTTTTTCTTGCAGCAACAGAAGGTGTCGCCGTTCGTCTACCCAATCGAGATCGTCGATGACGGTGAGTCTTACATGACCTGTGCCCTTCTCGATCCCAAGCCAATCCACGACTCTGCTTTGTTCGATGGTCATGGCCGCCTTACTTCCACTTTGGTTGTCCCCGGTTTGCCCTTCCCGACCACAGTTGCGCCCGACTGCGCGATTTCCGGTTGTGCTGCCCTCTGATTCGGTGTCAACGGGCGCTTGGAGAAGGGTGCAAAAGAGCCGCGACGAGCGACAGAACGAAGCGCTCCCCGCGGCTCCTCGTCACGGGCATCAACCCTCGCCCGGCCCGCCCTTCTTCTTCCGCGGCTTCGCGAACCGGCGGAAATACGACTCCACTCGCGCCGCATCATTCGGGAATTTCTTCGTCAGGTCCGCGTGCAGCTTGATTCGCTCCTCCACCCAGCGGCGCTTCACCTCGGGGATCGTCTTTTCCTTCAGGAACGCGAGCTCCTCCTCGACCTTCGTGCACGCGGCGTCCGCCAATTCGACCGCCTCCACGGCGCCGAGCAGCTTGGCGAAGTATTCCTCGTGGAGCGGCTTCATGCCGGGCTTGCCCTTGTCCTCGTCGAGGGCCTTGAGGATATCGCGGACCATCTTGGGCTCGACCTCGCGCGCGTCGGCCTCCGTCACCGAGCGTAGACCTTCGGCGAAATAACGACGATATCGCAGGTCGTCCCGGTTCTTGTCGCACAGATCGAGAAGGCGCAGCTCGAAGGAGCGGACGATCCGATCGACGATACGGTCGCAGCCGGAGATCACGGCCTCGTGCTCCTCGACCGCCTCTTCCAGATCCTCTTGCTCGCGGTGCCTGGCCTTCAGCTCGACCTGCACCACCGCGAAGGCGGCCTCCATTCCCTGGGTCTCGGCGTCCGCCCGGATGGCCGAGAGCGTGAATGCGCCGCGTGTGCGGTATTGATCAGTGGGTGTGTCCTCACGGGGGTTGTCCATCGGCGCAGCGTACGTCCGTTCCACCTGTGATGGCAAGGCTACTAACGAACCGCACGACGCGGAGGACGCAGAGGGTGTTCGGGCGCCGTCCCTGCGTGCAGAGGTCGACGCCGAAGGCGCTCCGTGTCGATCGGAGCGTGCAGGGACGTGCACCGAAGGCCCTTCGCGCCCATCGTGGCGTGCGGGGACGTGCACGAAGGGGGTTCGGTGCACGCCGTGGCGTGCAGGGGCGTGCACCGAGGGGCGTTCGTGTCGTTCCCCGCATGCAGAAGAAGCGTCCGAACACCCGAAGTGCACGGCGTGGCATGCCTTGACACCCCTGGAGCGCGTTCGCAGCGTTCCCCCGGTGCGCTTCGGCCTCGCCCTCCTCCGGGGCCGATCACGTCGGCGACGAATGGGCTCGATATGGCCCATTTTACGGGCGTGGATTCGACGTGCTCTCCGCGAGAGAATGAGGGCCCCTCACGGCAGCGTGATGCCGTGCTGCCGGGCAAGCTGGCGCGGCGTGACATTGCCGAAGCGCTGATCGAGGTTCGCTCCCGCGGCCGCGAGGCGTCGGAAGACCTCGACGTGCTCGGGCCGCGGGAAGAGTCCAGCGAATGCCGTGTGAATCGCGAGGAGGGCGGCCGTTCGCCCCTCACGATCCGGGCGATCGACCGTCGCGCCATGCGCGAGCAAGCGCTCGACTCCGTCGAGACATCCCGCCTTCGAGGCGATGTGCAGCAGAAAATCGTAGCCGGCGGGCGGCTCGATGTCGGCGCCGAATGCAGCGAGGAGGAGGTCGAGGACGGCGAGGGCTTTTTTGCCTTTTCGCGTGACGAATCCGGCCGTCAGGAAGAAGCAGGTGGCGTGCGCGGGGGGTCGGGCGAGCAACGCCTTCACCGCCATGGTGCGGCCGAGCTCGCAGGCGACCTCGAGCGGGGTGACGATCGTGGGGTGGCGTTCGTGGGTGGCGTTGGGATCGGCCCCGGCGTCGAGCAGCGCCTTGATGACGGGCGGGCTTGCGTTCGCCGCGGCGAGGTGGAGCGGCGTGCCGCTCGGCGACGCGAGGTTCACGTCGCCGCCCGCGGCCACGAGCGTCCGGACCATTTTCGCGTCGTTCACGAGGTGGAGCCCAGCCAAACGATCGACGCGGGTCTCGTTGGCCGAAAAGCCCCGTGAAAGGAGCAAATCGAGCGACCGGTGGGCCTTCGCCAACACGGCCATCGGCACGAGCGGCGGGCTGTCTGCGGGGAGGTCGTCGAGGAGCGCGCCGAGGGCGCTCGGATCATCATGACGAAGGGCAGCGGCGAGGGCCTGGGCGGAGCCAGCGGGCGTGATCGTCATACGTCACCGAACCACCCGTGGCTCCGGGCGTCAACGATGCATTCGCGCGAACGGCGATCGCGGAAATGCGACGTTCCTCAGAGCAGATTCGCCGCCGCGAGCGAGAACATCGGGCCGTCCGCGCCGGTCGCTCCGCTCTGGCTCTCCAGCCCTTTGACGAAGAGCGTCCCGGTGCCGACCGCCACGGGGTACTTGTAGACGACGCTGTTGTCGCGCGCGTCGAGCAAGAGCGGCGTCACCGTCTCGCTTTCGAGGTCGTAGGCGAAGATCCCGAAGTTGCCCTCGTAGACGATCTTGTTCTTGAATTTGCACCACGTCATGTCGTGGCCCGGATGATGCGCCTCGGTGAACGTCTTGTTCATCGAGTAGCTGGCCTTGATCTTCTCCGTGATGTTCTCGCGCGTATCCGTGGCCTTGTCGTAGCGGAAGAATTCGCGGTCCTGCGAGTAGACGGCCCCGCCAGGATAAAAATCCGCGCCGCCGGCGCGCTTGTCGTTCTGCACCCATTTCGCCTTGGTATCGGTGAGCTCCGCGAGCCAGAGGCGGCCACCCTCTGCGAACATGAGCGTCGTGCCGTTGACGGCGAAATTGGTGAATTCGCCCATCACGTTGGGCGCGATGAGATCGTCGAGCACGAGCACGTCCGTGGGGTTCGCCTGACCGGGCGTCCACTTTTGAAGGACGAACTTGCCGGTGTCGCCGTTGATCACGGTGACGTAGAGATCGTCGCCCGTGACCGAGTAGGCCCACCATTTCTGGCCGAAGGGCGGGGCGGGCAGCACGAGCTTTCCGCGCGACATTTCGGGCGTCCCGGCCGCGTAGGTGTTCGCGCCGTCGAGCACGTTCATCGAGGCGACCATGGTGCTCGACGCAGCGAAATTGATGTTGTCCACCGGGTTCGGATTCGAGGCGCCCGTGAGGTAGACCTTGAACGTGTAATCGGTGCGCTGCTTCTTGCCATCGTCGAAGCTGCGGAGGAGCGGGTTTCCGCTCCCCACCTCGACCCAGTAGAGGGTATTGCCGGTGGCGAGGAAGTCCTGCGCCGGCGTCTCGATGAAGACCGCACGTTTCGACTCGAGCTCTTCGCGCATCGACTCGAACTCGGCGAGGTCCTCCTCCTGCGTTTGCTCCTTTGCGCCATCGGCGCCGCAGCCGGCGAGGAGGAAGGCCGTGAGGCAGGCAGCGACCATTCGAACATCGTTCATGCGAGACTCCTTCGTCGCGTCGTTTTGGGGGAGGATATGGAATCCCCCCTTGGCGTCAAGGCAGTCTCGTTCCCGGGATGACGCACAATGTCCCATGCTGGCGTGCCAAACCCGTCGTCGGCTGTCTACGCCTCGCTTCGAGGCGGGTAAGGTCGATATGCGGGGGGCTTGCCTTCGAGCGCGCGCTCGACGTTGCGCCGGACCTTGGCTCGGCGGATGCGGATGAGGAGCGCCTCGCCCCCGGGCAGCAGTCGGACGAGCTCGGTCGCAAAGTTCCAGGCCGCGCTCACGAAGACCAAGAATTTCCACAGATTGTTCGGCAATCCGAGCTCGTCTCCCTCGTCGTTGCCGAGCACCAGGCGCGAGAATCCCGCGCGCCATTGCGCGTCGAGGTAGACGAGGGGACGCGGCAGGTCCGGGGTCACCGGCACGGCGAGCAGCGCGGCGGCGAGCTTTCGGCTGTCCTCGTCCCCCGGGGGTTGCGTGCTGCCCGACAGGTAAACGAGCTTGCACGCCTCCTCGAAATCGCGCGGGAGCATGTCGAGGCGTATGCCCATGAGATACCCGACGTAACGCCAGAAGTGCACGAGCGCGTCGGCCTCGCGCCGCGTGATGATGTGCCCCAATGCGCGGAGGCCAATGACGAACACCGCCGAAAAGAGGAGGTTCGTGGCGAGCAGGTCGGCCTGGTTGATCGGCAGGCCCCACGCCTCCATGCGCCAGCGCGGATCGTCCGCGAGCCGCACGCGGACCATGGCGTGCATGAGACGGACCAGAACCACGCCACGAAACCCGGCCGAGTCGCGCGCGAGTGTTCGTGAATCGTACAGGTCGAAGACGAACTTCGAGGTTTCGGCGAGCCGCCGGTACGCCATCGATTCCAGGGCACCCGTGAGCGCGATTGGCTTGTTCGCGGCCGACGAGCGATAGCCGCCGGTCAGGCAGACGCAGCTCAGCACCCGCTCGCCGCTCGTGCCCACGCGATCCGCCGTGCGCGCCGCGAGCGCGAGCTTGTCGTCGTCGACCCATTCCGGCCTGACGTCGAGCTCGGCGAAGAGGGCGACGAGCGGCGCGGGCGCTTCCGGGATGCTGTCGATGCCGTGATCGACGGCGCGCGAAAGCAGCCGATGACCCTCGCCACGCGGGAGCGTGGCGAAGAACCGAACCACGTCGTCCGCGAGGGGATCGCCGTCGAGCAGGGTGTCCCGGAAGCGCGCGATGTGCTCCTCGCTCGGCGGCGGGAGCCGGAACGCTTTGCGGAAGAGCGCGAAGCGCAGGCTCTCCTTCACGCGAGGGTCCTGGAATCGGGTCGGTACGTCGCGGGCGCTCGCGAGGGCGGTCGTCATGCGGATCGTCTCCAGCTCGTGGTTGCCGAAGATCATGATCCGAGCAATCATTCGGATCCGCTCGGATTCTACGATCACGCATCCGCGGCGCGCGCGAATGACCTCGAAAGCCTTTGATCCACAGCCTCGGAAGTGGCCCCGGCAGGGGCGGTCACGGGCCACGTTCGACGCGCTCCTCGATGCGACCGCTCGGATTCTCGAAGACCACGGCTACGAGGAGCTGACGACGAACGCGGTCGCGCAGCGCGCCGGCGCGAGCATCGGGACGCTCTACGAGTATTTCCCCGACCGCGAGACGCTGGTCGCCGTCCTCGTCGAACGCGAAGCGCGTCGGGTGCTCGCGGCGCTGGAGGCGAGCATGGCCTCGCTCCACGACATGCCGCTCGAAGCGGCGATGCGGATCTGGCTCGAGGCCATGTTCGCGGAGCTCGAATCACGCCGGGCCCTCGTGGCCGTGCTGCTGAAGAGCGTGCCGTTCGTGGGTCGGCTTCCGATCGCTTCGGAGTTTCCGGCGCGCCTCGTCGCCATCGCGGCCCGAGGGGGGAGCCATCGGCGCGAGGAGATCGCGCTCGACGATCTCCCTTCGGCCTTTTTCCTGCTGACGAACATGCTCCGCGGGGCGTACCTCGCGATGCTGCTCGAACCACCGGAGGGTTTTTCCCGCAGGGCCCTGCTCGACGACCTGACCGTGTTCGTGATGCGGATGCTCCGCGCGAGGGAATGATCAGCCGAGCACGTCCGCCATCGAATACCGCCCCGCCGGCTTTCCGAACAGATACCGCGCCGCGCGTAGCGCTCCTCGGGCAAACAGGTCCCGGTTCGTCGCCCGATGCGTCAATTCGAGCCGCTCCCCAGGGCCGAGGATGTGCACCGTGTGATCCCCGATCACGTCGCCGCCCCGCACCGCGAAGATGCCGATCTCGTCCGCCGCGCGTGGCCCCACGTTGCCCTCGCGCCCGGTCACGGTCCGCAATCCTTTTCGGGCGTCACGCACCGCGTCCGCGAGCCGCGTCGCCGTCCCGCTCGGCGAATCCACTTTCGCCTTGTGGTGCGTCTCGACAATCTCCACGTCGAACCCCGGCCCGAGCCGGCGCACCGCCTCCGCCACGATCTCGGCGAGTACCTGCACGCCGAGGCTCGTATTCGGGGCCCAGAGCACGGGGATCGTCGTGGACACCTCGTCGAGCTTCTTTTCGGTGTCCGCGTCGAGCCGCGTCGTGCCGCTCACGACCGCAATCTTTTGTCGTCGCGCGGCCGTGAGCACGCGGTTCAGGGCCTCGGGGCGGGAAAAATCAATCACCACGTCCGCGCCGAGGAGCCCCGCCGCGACGTCGGCGCTGAGCGCCACGCCGAGGGTTCCCGCGCCGGCCACCTCGCCGATGTCGCGCCCGAGGTGGGGCGATTGCGGCGAGGCAATGGCACCGACGATGGAAAAACCCTCCTGCGCGGCGAGGCGTACGATGCTTTGCCCCATGCGCCCCGTGGCGCCCGCAATCGCGAGCTTCACGACGCGGCCTTCGGGAAAGACGCGTCGAGGTGCGCGAGCGCCTCGGCCACTTTGCGCTGCGTCGCCTCGCTCGCCGGCAGGAGCGGCTGCCTTACCGCGGGCGTCATGCGCCCCATCGCCGCGAGCGCCGCCTTCGCCGGCGCCGGGTTCGGCTCGATGAACATCGCATTGTGGAGCTCGACGAGCGCGAAATGGCAGGCCTGCGCGCGCACGAAATCGTTCGCCAGAAGCGCGCGGGTCACTTCGCTGACCTCACGCGGCCTCACGTTCGAGCTCACGCTGATGACCCCGCTCGCGCCGACGGCGCCGAAGGCCAGCGTGAGCGCGTCGTCGCCCGAGAGCACCGTGAGCCTGTCGCCGAGCTTGCGCTTGAGCTCCTGGCAGCGGAGCACGTTGCCCGTCGCGTCCTTCAGCGCGACCACGTTCGGCGCGCGTTCGCAGATCTGCGCCGTCGTCTCCGCCGAGAGGTCGACCACGCACCGGCCCGGGATGTTGTAGAGCACGACGGGGGAGGAGACCTCGCGCGCGACCGCGAGCACGTGCTCGCGCATGCCGTCCTGCGAGGGCTTGTTGTAGTACGGCATCACGATCATCACGGCATCGGCGCCCGCGGCGAGGGCCGCCTTCGACGCGCTGATCGTCTTCTTCGTGGAGAACGTTCCCGTCCCGGCCACGACGGGCACGCGTCCCTTCGCGACCTCGACGACACGCTTGATCACGAGGACCTGCTCCTCGTCCGAGAGCGTGGGCGACTCCCCGGTGGTGCCACAAGGCACGAGGCCCGAGACGCCTCCCTCGATCTGCGCCTCCACGAGCGCGTCGAGCGCGGCGAGATCGACGGCGTCGCCATCGGCGGTGAACGGCGTGACGAGCGCGGTAAACGTGCCTGAGAACGTGAGGGCTTGCATCAGCGCGCGACCTTGGATGGCTTCGCGAGGCACGTCAAGTTTCCGCGGCCCGGGCCGCACGTCGCGACGAGGACGGACGGAGGAACGAGGAGAAAACGCGGGCAAGGAAGCGGCTTCGGCGAAGGATCACGCGCCGGATCGAGCACGCGAGGGGCGAGGGTTTCGAGGCCTCGCGCGCCGACGCGCTGGACCGGACTCTCGCTCGGGGCGCGGACGCGACCTTGCCAAGCGCGGGGCATGGACGCACGTTCCGGCCATGCAGTCGCTCATGGACAAAGCTCTGATGGGATACGTCGAGCTCCAGGTGGGCTCGCTCAAGGTCGAGGTCCCGATCCGCGCGGCTGGGGAGGCGTCCTCGGCTGAGCCAGCCGCAAGGTTCGAGATGGAGGGCGATTCCTGCGCGATCGTCGTGCGAGGGGACGCGACGTCGAAGCAGGTCGAGCGCGCGATGCACAGGGCAGCGCGGGAGGCCGTGCGCCAGTTGTCGCGAAAGCTGCTCAACTAACGAGAGCATCGAGCGATGCTCGGAAGATCGCGAAGCGATCTTCCCTCGGGGGGTGAATCGGCCGGGCTCTGCCTGGCCGAGAGGGGGACGCGAGGCGTACCCCTCGGTGACGAGCGCACGAGCGTTTCGAATACCATGCTAGGCTCGCGCACCGGATGAGCTAGCTGCCCGGCCTCCGGCGGACGGGCGCGGGAGAGCATGGCTTTGGGTCGAACGGCACGAATGGGTGTGGGGCCTCTGTCCCACGGTCGGACCAGAATCGGTGCGTGGGCCTGCGCGGCGGCGCTGGGCGTCGCGACGCTCACGGGGCAGCCGAGCGAAGCCCGAGCCGAGCCGGTCGTCGGGACCGGGAAGGGGATCGTGGGCGGCGCCTTGCTCGGCGGCGAGATCGTCGCGATCACCATGGGTGCCGTCGGCGTGAGCAAGGGCTGGCCGTACCTCGTGTTTCCCCCGCTCGCCGCGGTGGGCGGCGGGATCGGCGGATACTTCATCGAGCAGGCAGCCCCACCAGCCGAGGTGCCGCTTTACATGCTTGCCGGCGGAATGGCGCTCGTGATCCCGACGATCATCGTGACGCTGAACGCCACGCTCTACAAAGCGCCGGAGAACTACCCGAACGAGCCGGTGCAGAACCAGCCCGCGGGAGAGCCAGCGCTGCCGAGGACGAGCAAGCGGCCGATGCATGTGCCGATGTCGTTCGTGGACATGCACGAAGGGCGACTCGCGCTCGGCGTGCCCGCGGTGGAGATCCGCCCGGTGTACACGCCCGAGGAGATCGCGAAGTTCGGGATCGCGCAGGCGCGCGAGGTGAAAATCCCGGTCTTTCAGGCGAGCTTCTGAAAACGGCGGAGCGCCTCGGACGTGTCTCGACGGCACGTTGCGCGGGAGCGTCGAGGCGGGGACACTGAGGCAGGCGGGCGCGCGCGGCGCGGGCCCGAAATCGCCATGTCCCGCATCTATCCGGTCGAAGCCTACTCGTACGCGTCGCGCTTCAACCTGCGTGAGGTCGAGGCCTGGTTGCCGCCCGATTGCGGCATCCGCTCGACGAAGACGCAGCTCGTCGTGTCGCTCGACGGCGACCGGCTCGCCTACCTCTTCGACTTCGGCGCGATCGTGTTCGTGAACGTTCCCGACGCCGAGCGCGAGCGTATCGTCGAGACCTTCAACAAGAAGCTGCCGCAGGAGCCACATCCGCCGCTGCGCGAGAGCTTCCTCATCGAGGTGCGCCCCAGCGCGGCCGTCGAGGTCCGCTTCGATCGGGTCGTCGTGCCCGACGTCGACCCGATCACGCTCGACGTCATCGCTACCGTGATCGCGCAGTCCGTGGCCATCGACTACTACGACGAGGACGTGCAGGCGATCCTGGATCGCGTGGGCGCGGTGGCCGGCGAGGTCGCGCGGGAAGGCCGAACGCTCGGCAGGACGCGGGACTTCGTGCGGTTCGTGGGCACGGCGATGGCGTCGCAGGTCGAGATCATCACGGCGATCTCGCTCCTCGACAAACCCGACCTCACCTGGGAGAACGAGGCCGCCGATCGGCTGCACGACAAGCTGCGGAACAACCTCGAGATCCAGGAGCGGCACAAGGCGCTGGAGATCAAGCTGTCGACGATCCGCGAGACGCTCGGGACGCTGATCGAGTTCAGCCAGACGCGGCGGATGCTGTTCCTCGAAGGCTCGATCGTGGCGCTCATCGTGTTCGAGATCCTGCTCAGTTTGTTGAAGCTCAACTGATCAGAACCGGGCGCGCGTAGCCACGAGGGTGCCGATGACGCACGCGGCGAGCGCGAAAAAAGCCGAGGCCACGTAGCCCGTGCGCGAGGCGCGGCGCAGGGCGCGCGAGGGTGCGTCGTGGCCGTCTGCGCCGGCAGCGAAGAGGGCCGCGAGCGCGAGGCCGGCGAAGACGAGCGCGCCGAAGGAGAGGTGCAGCTTGCGCTCGAAGAGCCAGCCGAGCGAGCGAGAGGCGAGGAAAAGGCGCTGGCGGAGATGGGTGCGGTAGGGGAGGTCGAGCCAGACGCCCGTCGCGAACGTGGCCACGGCGAGGGAGGTCGTCGCCGCGGACGCGAGGTGGATCCAGCGGGAGATGCGCGCATCGTTGCGGAGGCGTACGAGGATGACGGCGAGCGCGACGAGGGCGACGGCCGAGATCCAGGCGAGGACGCCATGGACGAGCGCGACGCGGCGGAGGAGCTCGTGCGTCACGGGACGAGTGCTCCTTGAAGGGCAAGCGCGAGCGCGGCGGCGACGGAGACGCGGCCGAGCCAGACGGCGGCAGCCTCGATCGATCGTGTCGCGAGCGCGTGGCCGCCGAAGATCGCAGCGCCGCCGGCATACGCCGCGAGGAGCGCGCGCCACACGAAGCGGCTGCGATCCGACCAGATGACGATCGCCGGGTCGGGCTCGGGGAACCACACGGACTCGATCAGGCGAAGCGCGACATAGGCGAGCGCCGCCCCCGCGAAGCCAAACGCGAGCGCGACCAGGAGTCGCCTAGGCGCCGTCGGCACGCGGCTCCTTCACGTTTGGGTTTTGCTCTCGCGCGTGGTGCGCGCGGACGCGCGGGCACTCGGGATCGGGGCCGAGCGCGCCGCCGAGGTGCGTCGCGACGACGCGGCATCCGCCCCGGCACACCGAGCGGATCTCGCAGGAACGGCAAGGCTCGGCGTCGTGTGGCGCGCGCCAGGCTTCGAGCGTCGCGTCCGTCGCCCAGGCCGCGCCCGCGCCGCCTTGCCACGCGTCCTCGGCCTGGGCGTCCGCGGCCGGCGCGAAGCTGCACGGCGCGAGGGCGCCGTCGATCCGCACGGCCGCGAGGTAACGCCCCGCCTCGCAGCCGAGCACGCCGAACCGCTCGAGCGCCGCCGCGTCGCGGACGTGGCCCGAGAGGAGCGGTACGAGCGAGCAGTCGACGCGGATCGGGAGGTTCGTCGCGGCGAAGAGCGCTTCGAGCGTGGGTCCGAGGGCATCCACCTGCGCGGGCGAGAGCCGCGTCGCGAGGTACGAGACGTCCGCCGCGCGTCCGGCGGGTTTGTACCGGAGGAGCTGAAGCTCGCGCGCGCCGAGCGACGCGGCCCGTCTCGCCGTCTCGGGGAGCGCGTCGAACGTCTTTCGCGTCAGCACCACGTTGATCCCGAACGGCACGCCCGCCTCCGCGAGCAGCCGCATCGCCCGCTCCGCGACCCGCGCGCCTTCCCAGCCGCGCACCTCGCCGTACGCCGCGCCCTCGCCGTCGTAGCTCACGTTCACCTGCGCGAAGCTTTCGAGCTCCTGCGCGCGCTCGCTCGTCATGCCGATGCCACTCGTGGTCAGCACCGGCACGAGCCCGAAACGCCGCGCCGCGCGGCCGAGCTCGCCGAGATCGGGACGCGCGAGCGGTTCGCCGCCCCCGAACGCCACCGTGAACACGCCCGCCGCCGCGAGCGCCGAGAGCCGCGCCGTGATCACCTCGAACGGCGGGCTCTCGCCGTCGGGCCGCGCGTCGAGGTAACACCCTTTGCACCCGGCCCCGCACCGCGACGTCACCGCGACGTGCGCTTCGAGGGGCCTCGCCCGGCGTGTCGTCTCCGCGTCCTGCCAGACCACGCCGCCCGCGAGCCCGAGCCGCTCCGCCGCGCCGCGACCGATCGCCACGAGCGTGCCGTCGTCGAGCCGCACCCACGCGCCGAAGGGTTCAACGCGCGCCCGCATCGCCCCCCTCGTCGCGCTTTCCATCGCGTTCGCCGCGTCCCTTCTCCTTGCGCTCCTCCGCGCCGCTCCCGAACGCCGCCGCGATCCCCGCCATCACCACGCCCGCGGCCGCGGCCGAGAGAAACAAGAGATCGAGCGCGCTCCCCACCGACGAGCAGTTCGCCCCTGGGCCTCTCCGCACGGCGAGGATCTCGTCCGCCGTGATCGGCCCCGGCCCGATCTCCACCGCGCCTTCCGGATCGCGGCGCGCCTCGTTCCCGTCGTCCCGCTCGTCCCTCACAACCCAAAACTCTCCAGGTAGCCCGCGTTCGCGCCCTCGAGCGACAGGAACGCCGCGGCGAGCACGCCGATCATGCACACGATCGCGCGACCCACCCGCGCGACGGCGCGCCCGTCGCGTGATCCGAGCCGCCACGCTCGTGCCACGACGTCCACGCCGAGCACGCCGAACCCGAGCCACAAAAACGGCCGCACGTCGCCCTCGCCGTGATGCCGGACCAGGATCGCCGCCGCGCCCCCGAGGTAGAGCGCGAACGCCACGGACGAGGGGCGGATCACGGCACGCACGATCGCCTCGGGATCACGGCCCGGCTTCCGGAAGAGCCGCACGATCGACACGGCGAAGACGAGCCCGAGCGCGCCGAGCACGCCCGCCGCGACCCGCGCGATCCTTTCGCGACGCACGAGCCGGCCGATCTCGGCGTACAGGCTCGGAACCAGCTCCGGATACTGCGAGACCGCGCGGTAGGCCGCCGCGAGATCCCCCCGCTCCCGTTCGAGCGCCGCGACCTCGTTCAGCGCGAGCGCGCGCGTGAGCTTGTCCGCCGAGGGATCCTCGATCGCCTGGCCGAGCGCGGCTCGGGCGCGGCTCGGATCGTCGAACCGATGCCAGAACGCCTCGGCCACGATGAGCCGCGCCTCGGCGCGCACGCGGCCGGGCGGGAAGGTCGCGGCGTCACGCTCGAGCGCCTCGATCGTGGCGCGGTCCGGGGCCGGGGTCCGGCGTACGGCTTCGAGGCGCGCGAGGGGCGCGAAGTCCCCCTCGGCGTGGGCGCGGAGGTCGGCGGCGCGCGCGCGGGCCATCCGGGCGAACGGCGCGGAGGGATCGAGCGAAAGGACCGCGTCGTACCCCGCGAGCGCCTCGCCGAACCTGAGCTCGGCCGCCGCTCGTTCGGCTTGCTCGTACGTGGCCTTCGCCTTCGCGCGCGGGTCGGGCGCGGCCGGCTCGGCGGAGGCCACGGAGGCGAGCCCGAGCACGAAGGCGAGCACGCCCGCGCGCAATGTCATCACGAGGGCAGCCTAGCGCGGTTCGTGCTGCTGGAAAAACGCATCGGCCTCCGAACGCACGAGGCGCCCGGAGGCCGATGAACCGATCAGCTCGGGTTTTTCCGGCGAATCAGGGCATGCCGCCCGTGCCGCCCGTGCCGCCCGTGGCCGCGCCGCCGGTACCACCGGCGCCGCCGGTGCCCATCATGCCGCCCGCGCCGCCGGTGCCCATCATGCCGCCCGCGCCGCCGGTGCCCATCATGCCACCCGCGCCGCCGGTACCCATCATGCCGCCCGTGCCACCGGCGCCACCGGCGCCACCGGCACCGCCCATGCCGCCCATGCCGCCCTGGCCGCTGCTGCCGACCTGGCCGAGGCAGAGGCCGACGCCGCCGGGGTACTCAACCGACGTGTCGCACTTCGCGCCGTCGCCGCCGCAGTCCGCGTCGGTGCAGCAGTAGCGCGCGCACTTGTCGCCGTTGCAGGTCTTGCCGCCCTCGCAGAACGGACCATTCGAGGCGTCGCACTCATCGCAGAGCTTGGCGGTGTTCGGCGCCGGCCAGCACTGGTAGCCGCCGCCGCTGTTGATGTCGCACGCCTCGCCCGCGGCCGTGTTGCAGGGCGCGTTCGTGACCGGGTTGCACTTGATCGTCGCGTCGAGCGTGACGCAGGACCCGCCCGAGGCCGCCTCGGCGGGCGCGTTGCACGTCCAGTCCGGCGGCGGCGGGAAGCACTCCGTCTCGCACGAGCCCTGGAGGCACTGGATCAGGTTGTTGTAGTACTGCGGGTCCATCTCCTCGCAGGCGGCTTGGTCCGCGCCCGTGAGGCAGTCGAAGCAGCCGAACGCGCACTCGCTGTTGGCGCACTCGGCGAGCTGCTCACAGCAGTTCGCCTCGGCGCACGTGCCGCACTCGTTCGGGTTGAGCAGGCCCGTGCAGGTCGGGTCGAACGTCGGATCGCACATCCCGCCCGACGACGAGCTCTGCGCGACGGAGCTCGACGAGCTCGACGACGCCGTGGGACCCGCGCCGCCCTCGCCCCCGTTCCCGCCGGTGTTCCCCCCGGGGTTCGTCTCGACGGTACAGGCCCACATCGACAGGGCGCCGAAGCCCGCCATCACGAGGAATCCAATCGTTCGCATCCGAAAAGCTCCTACTTCACCGACAACCGACGTCGCCGGGTCACGAGAGACCTGGGGTTGGCCCCGAGTGCGGGCCTGGCAAACGCGTGGTCGGCAGACGACCGGAGCGTACGCCACTCGTTCGCCCTATATCCGAAATCGCCGTGGGAGCGAAGCGGATGTCGTTGGCTCCGGCCTTTCCTTGCGGGACGAACCGTTGCAGCGTCGCGTTCGTGCGGTGAAACCCGGAAAACGCGGGCCTAAGGTTTGGTCTTTCCCGTGTCCGAAGAGCCTTCGGGCGTGCACACGAGGCAGTCGAGGCCCTGGATTTCGATGGAGACCTTCTGCGCCACGCCGAGCCCGTACGGGCAGTGCCGGCACTTCGAGTGGCAACAGTAACCGCGCTTCAGGTGGTAGACCGACGTGAAGACGACCTTGTGGTCTTCCTTGTAGAAGTCCACGCCTTCGAGAAGCTGGCTGAACTTGGGAAGCGCTTTCGACAAAGCTACCGCCTCACGGGTCCACGTCGCTCGTTCGATCAAAGCACGAACGAGGACGTCACGGTAGCTCTGTCGAAAATCGTGACTCTCGCGCGGGGAGGGACGACTTCAGCGGTTCACGCGCTCGAGGTACTTGCCCTCGGTCGTGTCGACCTTGACCCACTCGCCTTCCTTCACGAAGAGCGGGACGTTGATCACCGCGCCGGTCGAGAGCGTGGCGGGCTTGGTGGCGCCGCTCGCGGTGTCGCCCTTCACGCCCGGCTCGCAGGTCGTGATCTGCAGGACGACGCTCGGCGGAATGTCGACGCCGATCGGCTGCTCGTTGAAGAGCGTCACGTCGACGTTCATGCCGTCGGACAGCCACTGGGCGTCGTCGCCGACCTTGTCGCCGGGGACGGTGATCTGCTCGCCCGTGTTCTGGTCCATGAACACGTAGTCGGAGCCTTCCGGGTAGATGTACTGGAACGTGCGCGTCTCGACGTTCGCCGGCTCGAGCTTCTCGCCCGACTTGAACGTCCGCTCCAGCACGTTGCCGTTTGCCATGTTCTTCAGCTTCACCCGGGTGAAGGCCTGGCCTTTGCCGGGCTTAACGAACTGGAACTCGATGACGGAGAAGGGGTCCTTGCTCCCATCGAGCATCATCTTGAGGCCTTTACGGATGTCGCTCGTGTCCATGCGGGGCGCTTCCTGGTAGCTTGACTTGGGCGCCCCCCTTAGCACAGGCAAGGGGGTGGCGCACAAGGGGCGAGGCGACTACCCCACCCTTCCGACGAAGATCATGGATCAATTCGACGACGAGTTGCGGGAGATCAAGCGTGAGATCGTCGAGTCTCGCGGGCTCATCATCAAGACGAACAACCTGACGAACGCGTTAGCGGCCGACCTCAAGACGATCTCCAAGCGCCAGCTCGGCTTCGAACGGCGGGCTTTCTGGAACAGCGCCAGCGCGAACCTGCTGTTCGTTCTGGTGGTGATCGGCGTCGTCAAGCTCGCCTGGGATGCGCGCATCGACTCCGTTCAAGCCGAAACCAAGCAAGCGAAGGACAAGATCGGAAAGCTCGAGTCCGACGTGAAGGAGATGCAGCGGCGCGCGGACGACCGGACGCGGGCGGAGTCTGCGGCGGCGGCATTCTACGAGCTCGTACGAGCGGGCCGGCGGCAGGAGATCATCGATGGGTTCGAAGCGCTCCGGAAGGAGCCGCTTTCGCGGGCCGAGCTCGCCTTCTTCACGGACGCGGTGGACACGGCGCGGGCCGAGCTCGGCATCAAGAGCTACCAGCTCGGGCTCGATCACCTGCGCACGGGCCGCTGGCACGAGGCGGCCGTCGCGTTCGAGGACGCGATCCGCATGAAGGAGAACGCGGCGCACACGCCGTCGGCGCGGCTCAACCTGGCGCGCGCCTACCGCAAGCTGAACCGGCAGCGCGACGCGATCCCGATGCTGATGCAGCTCTCGGAGGCCTCGCCGGACAAGGAGATCACCGACGACGCGATGTTCCTGCTCTGCGAGTGCCTCGTCGACATCCAGGCCTGGAACGACGCGAAGACCACGCTGCGCGCCTTCATCCGCCGCTTCCCCGACAGCCCGTTCCTGAACGACGCGCGGATGGAGCTCGCGGACATTTCGCTCAAACACTGAGGGCGGGATCGTTGGAGCAGAAACGATCACCGGGTCGGTGCCCGGCGCATGTTCACTTGCCGCCGCAGGGCGCCAGGATGGCTTCGAAGGTGCCGGAGAGGCAGTCCGAGATCATCGAGCACGGCTGGGACAGGCAGGCCGTTAATTTGTCGACCACGCTGTCCTGCGCGAGCTCGAAGCCGTAGCAGTAATCATCCAAAAACGGGTTCCCCTCCATGTTGCACTCCGCGAGCCGCGGGAGGCAGGCCGCGTCGAAGGCCTTCGTCGACGCCGTTTCGGGCATCGTCGGGGCGACGGTCGAGACACAAGAATCGGTCGACGTCATGCAATCGCGCTCGACCAAGCAGGTCTGGGTGGGGGCGACCGCCTCGGCGCGGTAGAGATTCCTGTAGCAAACCCATTGCGCGATGCATTCCTCGACCTGGTTCGGCTCGGGCATCTTGCCGCACGCCGTGTCCCGATCGAAAAGCGCCTGGCAGTGTTTCGAATCATCCGCCGGCTTCTGATCATTGTTCTCCGTCTCCTGCGGATCGTCGCTGCACCCGGGGAGACTCATCGCGGCGACGAACGCGACGCCGATCACTCCAACCATCGTTCGCATCTTCATTTCACAACCCCTTGAACAGATCCATCGGTCGAAATACCCGCGCCCGCCACGCCGCCTCGTTGTGCGGCGCCCCAGCTTCCCACCAGTGGTACACGTCCGTCTGCAGCGTGTAACCCACCGAAACCAGCACATCCCGCATCTGCGCGTTCTCGCAGGCGTTGTCGCCGATCCCCACGTCGTCCTCGATCCCGTCGCCGTCCGTGTCCTTGCATTTGGCCTCATTTTCGGCCTGGCCGAGCGCCGGATCCCCGCCACCCGAATCGAGGTAAAGCACCGTCGCGCGATGACCGTGCATCGCATACCGCTCGATCAGCGTCTCGTTCTTCGACGTCTCGCCCATCTTGCCCCAGCCCATCGTGCCCGAGAGGCTCGCCGCGTACTCGTATTCGTCCGGGAAACGGTCCGCGATGTGGAATGAAATGAGCCCGCCGAGCGACGAGCCCATCGTGCCCACCTTCGGCGGCTCGCCGTAGCGATCCGCGACGAGCTTGCGGACCGTGCCGTTCACGAAATCCGCATACGCGTCGCCCTTGCCGCCCCAGGGCTCGACCATGCCGTCTTCGTCGAGATCGATGATGTCGGGCACGTGCGTATATTCATCCATTCGACCGATGCCCGTGTTGTCGATTCCCACGAGCATCATCCCCACAGGCACGCTGCTTTGCAGCATCCAGCCGCCCCACACCGCCGCCGGATCGAACAGGTTTTGCCCGTCGTGCACGTAAAGCACGTGCGTCGCCGTGCCCTCCGGCACCCACACGTTCACCGTGCGCTCCGGCATTTGCGCGTCGCCGATCCCGAAGAATCGATCGAGGTGCGCCACGTTCGGCGCGACCAGGCTCATTTCCCCGTTGTCGTCGTACGTGTACGAGCGCGCCCACGGGTCGGCCTCCCAGATCGTCTTGTTCGTGAACTTGTAGCGGCTGCCCGCCGCGACGTCCTTCAGGTGCAGAAAACGAAAGCCCGCGTTGTCGATCTTCATCGGGCTGCCCACCCAGCCGTCGTGATCACCCGCGACGAGATCCAGGCTCGGGTTCGTCGAGACGAACAGATGCCCGCCCTCCACCCACACGGGCCATCCGTCGCTCGCGGCGTACTTGTCCATCGTGCCTTCGAGGTCCGCGCGGAGCTCGGCGAGCAGGCCGTCGAGGCTCGTCGCGGTCGAACCGCCTTGCCCCACGCCGCCCGTTCCACCTGTTCCGCCCGCGCCTCCGAGGCCGCCGCCGCCTTGCCCGGTTCCTCCCGCGCCTCCGCCGCTCCCGCCGTCCCCGCAGCCGACGATCATCGCCGCGAGCGCGACGAGCGCAGGGAAGAGCCTCCACGACCCGCAGACACGAGCACCCGAGGAACGAGGGTTCGTCATGACGTACCGCCTCCCGAAGTAGCGAACGAGGAGCGGAGTGTGTGCGTGTGGCTCCGCGAAGGCAACGGCCGCGACGGTGTCAGCGGCGCCGTGTTTTGCGTCCCTCGCGCTCCGCTTCCGCGGCTTCTTCCTCAGCGAGGCGCTCGTCCTCGGATACGTCGGCCTGGTCCTTCACATCGACGCGAACCCGTTTTTCCCCACTCGGATCGTTCACCTCTTGCACCTCGATCCGGGGGCCTTCGTTCTTCAGATCCTGCGCGCGACGGCGGATGATGCCCTTCGCGCGTTCGAGCGATCCGTGCGCCATCTTGCCCGCCTCGTTCACCGCGACGGCCGCCTCGCGGAGCGCCTTGCCGAAGAGGAGCGACAGCATGTTCAGCACGAACGGCGCGATCACGCGCACGCCGAGCAGGACCGCGAGCTGTGCGACCGTGAGCCCGAACAGCAGAAAGCCCGCGATCGGACCGGGGATCAGCTCCGAGCCTGCGTTCTTCTCATACTCTCGCGCCCAGCGTTCTTGCCGCTGCTCCCAGCGCTCGCGCCGCTGTTCCCAGCGCTCGGCTCTTCGCTCGGCTTTTCGCTCTCGCTTCTCCGCTTTGCGCTCGGCCTTCTCCTCGCCCTTCGCCGCGTGTTTGTCCGCCTTCTTCGACGGCGCCTCGCCGAGCTTTTCGAGGAGCGGCGCGAGCCGGTGCGCGCGTTTGTCCGGGTCGGGCTCGAGCATGGCCACGAGCGCGGCCACGAGCGCGGGACGCGCCGAACGACCGAGCGCGGCTTCGACGTCGATGGCGAGGCCTTTGTGCGGCAAATCCTCGGGTTGCATACCCGTGAGCATCGAGACGGCCGTCGCGCCGATCGCGTAGACGTCGGAGGCGGGCATCGCGCGGCCCTGGAACTGCTCGGGCGCCATGAACCCGAACGTGCCGACCACGGTGCTGCCGCCTTCGGGCTTCATCTTGTCGCGCACGGCGCCGAAATCGATCAGGGCAAACGATCCGTCGGGCCTCCGGAGCACGTTGCTCGGCTTGATGTCGCGGTGCACCACGGGCGGCGCGCGGCCGTGCAGGTAGTCGAGGATCGCCGAGGCGTCGCGGAGCAAGCGGATCACGTCGGCCTCGCCGAGCGTCGCGCCGCGCTTCTGCATCGCGGCGAGGCTCTCGCCCTCGATTTTCTGGGTGACGAGGAAGAGCTCGCCGCCCTCTTCGAAGTGCTCGACGTAGCGGGGCAGGCCTGGGTGCGACAGGTTCGCGAGCACACGCGCCTCGCGCTCGGCGAGCTCCACCTCTTTCCAGCTCTTCGCGCCGCGCACGCGGAATCGCTTGATCGCGACGGGCTGGCCTTCCTTCTTGTCGACGGCCTCGAACGTCGCGCCTTGCCCGCCCTCGCCGAGGAGGCGCACGACCGCGTATCGACCCTCGCGCAAGTTCTCCGGTGCGTCGCTCATGAAGTCCGCGGGCAGGGACGATAGCGCAAAAATCGACCTCGGGTGAAGTTTGATTCCGTGGCCTGCTATACGAATTTCCGGACTCGTGATAGGAAGGGAGCCATGCGAGTACGGAAAACGAATTGGCTTGGGATGATCGTGGGCGGTTTGTCGCTCGGGCTTGCGCTCGTAGGGGCGTGTTCGGCGTCGGGCGGGAGCGGGAGCGGCGCGACGGATGGCGCGGGCGCTTCCGGCGCTTCGGGGCAAGGCGGCGCGGGCGCGTCGGGCGGCAATGGGCCCGGCACGGGCGGCAGCGGCGGCGACATTTTCGTCGGGTCGGGCAGCGGCACGGGCGGCGGGCTCCCGGACGCCGATACGTGTGCGAGCGTCTCGTCCGAGGCGACGGCGGGCAAGCAGCCGGCGGATATCATCATCGCGGTCGACACGTCGGGCAGCATGGACGAGGAGATCGCCGAGGTGCAGGCGAACCTGAACAAGTTCGCGCAGCTCATCACGGCGAGCGGGATCGATGTGCACGTCGTGATGATCGCGGACGCGACGATGTGCATCCCCGCGCCGCTCGGAAGCGGGAGCTGCAATGGAATGGACGAGAAACTCCCGGGCTACCGGCACGTCGTGCAGACCGTCGCCAGCACGGACGCGTTCCAGCAGATCCTGAACACGTATCCGCAATGGAAGGACGTGTTGCGGCCGAACGCGGTGAAGACGATCGCCGTCGTGTCGGACGACGACTCGGACATGAGCGCCACGAATTTCAAGAATCAGATGATCGCGCTCGATCCGACGTTTTCGGGCTTCAAGTTCGACGCGATCGTCTCGTTCACGTCGGGCGACCTCTGTCCGCTCGAGTGCGGCTTCTTCGCCTGTCCGAATTGCGCGAACCCCTGCTGCAACAAGGTCTCGCCCGTCTGCGAGCCGCTCTCGGCGGCCGAGGGCAAGGTTTACAAGGAGCTCGTGCAGCAGACGGGCGGCGTGATCGGCGACCTCTGCACCCAGAACTTCGATCCGGTCTTCAACAGCATGGCGACCGCGGTCGTCTCGGAGGTGAAGATCTCCTGCGATTACCCGATCCCGGTTCCGCCCGACGGCACGACGATCGACCCGACGAAGGTCAACGTGGTCTACACGAACAGCAATGGCACGAAGACCACCATTTACAACGTCCCCACGGGCCAGGCCGATTGCGGGAACACGGGCGGCTGGTATTACGACGTGCCCGGGGCGCCCACGAAGATCACGATGTGCCAGAACACCTGCGCCGCGCTCCAGGGCGACGCGGGCGGGAAGGTCGAGGTGCTCTTCGGCTGCGAGACGCAGGTCAAGCCGCCGGAATGAGCGGATTCAATCCTCCGGCGGCGCCCACGCGTGGCGTCGGACCCACGTGCCCACGAGCGTCGCTTGCACGACCGCCGCGATCGTGATCACGACTCCCACGAGATACGGCCCGAAAAACGGGATGAGCCCCACCGTGTAGGCCGCGAGCAGGATGGCCGCCATGCCTGCCGCGGTCGACGCGACGAAGAGCCCCAACAGCTTTCCATAGGCCCCGGGCGAATGCGAGACGATCGCAACCCAGGCGACCGGCCAGAGGCCATTGATGGTGTGCCCGGTCATCGCGATCGCGAGGATCACCGCGGGCGTCACCGCGATCCCCACGAGGGCGAGGGCGAGCGTGAGATATACATTTCCAGGCAGGAGGATCTCCGAGAGGATCGCCGGCCAGAAGCCGCCGAGCACACATACGAGGCCGCGCAGGAACGAAAGGAAAAGATCCCAGCGCGAGGTAAAACTCGCCGAAAAAGGGAGGCCCGGCGCGTCGCGGCCCACATGCTCCACAATCTGGAAATAGACGGCGGAGAGCGTGCCGAGGTAAATCACGTTGAAAAACGTGGAGACGGAGGCCACCGGGATGGCGGTGAGCCAGTAAGGCACGGAGAGCGCGGCGACGAGGAACAGGCCCTCTTCGTCGAACGGGCGGCGCAAGGCGAGGGCGAAGTCATCGCGTTCGGGGCGCTCGGGCTCGGGCAGGGGCCGCGCGAGGGCGCCGCAGCGCGGGCATATCGTCAAAGGCCTCGCGTTTTGCTCCGTGACGAGGCGCTTGAGGCACGGCGTGCAATGAAGCGCGCCGCATTGCGTGCATTCGTGCGTCGCGTTCGTCCCGGGGTGTGTCTGGCAGGGGCCCGCCATCGAAGGAGGAGCGTTTACCCGACCCGGGCGACAAATGCAATGACGAGCCGTCAGGCGCCGCGCACGAAACGCAATCGTTCTCCCGGCCGAAGCCGCGCGAGCGCGCCGAGCGACGCGCGCCGCACGACGGCGAGGACCGGATACCCGCCCGTCGTCGGATGATCCGGCCCGAGCACGATAGGCGTGCCGTCCGTCGTGACCTGCACGGCGCCGCGGAGCATTGGCACGGGCAGGGCGAGATCGGGCCGATCGCGCGGGATTTTCGCGCCTTCGAGCCTTTGCCCCACCCGGTCGCCGAGACGCGAGACGGTGAACGTGGACGCGAGGAGCACGTCGAGCGCGTCCGCGGGAAAACGGCTCCGGTGCGGGCCTTCGTCGATCACGATCGTCGCGATTTCGTTTTCGACGGCCGGCGTGGAATGGCGCGAAGGCCGCGTGGCGGCGGTTTCCGGATCACCCACGGCCACAACGTCTCGCCGACGGAGCGCGCGTCCCGCCGCGCCGCCGAGCCGCGCGACGAGCAAGGTCGCTCGCGCGCCGAGCGCCATGGGTACGTCGATCCCGCCGCGCGCCGCGAGATAACGCACGGCGCGGGGGCCTTCCTCCACGCGGAACGATTCTCCATCCGCGAGACGAATCGGCGCCGCGCCGTCCACCGAAAGGATGAGCTCTCCCCGGGCCCGCACGGTCAGCGCGCCGAGCGGCACCTCGATCGCGGCCGCATCGGGCGTATTGCCCACGGCCTCGTTCGCGGCCGCGTGCGTCTCCGGATCGAGCGGCCCCGACGGCGGAAGCCCCCGTGCGAGTTGCCCCGCGCGTCCTCCATCCTGCACCGTCGCGCACGCGGGCGCGGCCTCCACGACGAGGGCGCGGGTGGATTGTTCATTGGGGACAACCTCCTTCCGCGCCGGCATCGCCTCCGCCTCGCTCACCGGCTCGAACCGCACCCGATCTCCCGGCGAGAACAGAATCGGCGGATTGCGGCCTGGATCAAAAAGCGCGGCCCCGGGCGCGCGGCCGAGCAGGTTCCAGCCCCCGGGCGAATCGAAAGGATAGATGCCGGTAAACGTCCCCGCGATGCCCACGCTGCCCGCCGCCACGCGTGGCCGCGGCGAGCTCCGGCGCGGCAAAACCAGCCTGGGGTCGATCGGCCCGCAATACCCGAAACCCGGCAGAAACCCGACGAGCTCGACCGTGACCTCACGCTCGGCGTGCAGGCGCACGACCGCCTCCGTCGAGACGCCGAGCGTGCCTGCGACCGCTTCGAGATCCGGCCCATCGTATACCACGGGGATCACGTGCGTTCGTCCGGACACATGTGCCCGTGCCGCGCCGGAGACCGCGGCCTTGATCGTCCGGACAACCTCGTCCGAACACACGACGTTTGCCAAGACGACCACCCCGCCGCCGACCACCACGTCGCTCCCCGGAAACACCTCGCGCAATGCGGAGGCCGCTGCATGCGTTCGCGCGGCCCGATCCGGCGCGCTCTCCATGCCGAGAGCGACGTACACGGCCGATTCCCCGTACGAAAGGACGCTCGTTCCGCCGTCGCTCACGCTCGCCCCCGCGTTTCCAGGAGCCCCGCCGATTCGAGCCCTTCCCGCACGGCTCGCGCAATCGTGAGCGCGCCGGGCGTATCCCCGTGCACGCAAAGCGTCTCGAACGTGCCCGCGCCCGCGAGCCGCAACGCCTGCGCCCGGGCCGCCGCCGGATCCGTGATCAATGCGCCCGCCTGCGTGCGTGGCACGAGTTTCCCGTCAGGCCCATACGCCCGATCGGCAAATCCCTCCCGCAAATACGCGCGCCTCTCTATCGTCGCGAGCCGGGCGAGCGCGCCCTCGGGCGGACCCACGAGCGCCACCGGAAAACCGAGCCCCGCTTCGATTCCCTCGACCACGGCCGTGGCGATCGCCGGATCCCGCGCCGCATCGTGATAAAGCGCGCCGTGCGGCTTCACGGCCTCGATCGAAATGCCCACCCGAAGCGCCACCCGGGCGAGCGCCTCGACCTGCGACCGCACGGACGACGCGAGCTCTGCGCTCGTCATCACGACGCTCGTCCGGCCAAACCCGGCCCGATCCGGGTACGAAGGATGCGCGGCAAGCCGGGCGCCCGCGCGGCGCGCGAGCTCGCACGCACGTTCCATCGTGGCCTCGTCGCCCGCGTGCCCGCCGCACGCGACGTTGACCATCGTCGCGATCGAATAAAGCTCCTCGGGTTCGCCCGGTAGCTCGCCGAGGTCCACGTTCAGCGATACGGCCATGATTCCCTCACCCTGCCCATTCTAGGGATCCGAACGCACCACGGTCCACGTGAGCGCATGCCAGAACGCGCCCGGCGCAATGCCCGGCTGCGCGCCCACCGCGACGAGCGTGAACGCCCGCCCGTCCTCGAAATCCGCCTGCGTGAGCCCGCCCCGCGAAAGGGCCGCATCGAGCGGCGACGCCGAGGTTTTCACGAGTTGCCCCGGCACGAACGTGAGGATCTCCGCCTGCGCGATCGACCCCCATTCGAACCGCGCGAGCTGCCGGAACGGCGGAAACGGCCCGACCGCGCCTGCCGTGAGCGAGGGCGCGACCTGCTGCGGCATTCCGCCCTCGGTCCCGGGCACGAGCCGCACGTCGACCGAGGGCATCGGCTGCGCCGCGTGTGCGGCCTGGAGCGAGAGTTTTCCCTCGGCCGTCACGCGCGACATGGCCGCCGCGAGCAGCCCCGGATTGGGCGTGTCCGCCGAATATGTCGGGCCACACGCTTCCTTTTCGAGCGGATCGGTATGACCGGGCCCGCCGACGCAGCCCGTCGGCACGAGCAAAAGGCTTCGCTTGGCGACGAACGCCGAGGCCGGAATCACCGCGACCGGCGCCACCACGACGTCCGCCGGCGCATTGCCCTCGGTGAGCGTGGCGCAGCCGAGGTCCTTGGTTTTCGTGAGGTCGCCGGCGATGACGTGCAAATACACGTCCTTGTCCGCGGGCAAGAGGCTCGCCGGATCGACCCGCGACGCCGCGGCGAATGCGAGCCCCGACGGATCGGCGGGATACGGCGCGGGATCGCCGCCGTCGGGGTAGGGGACGAAGCAGAGCCGGATCGCCTCGTGATCGTTCACGCCATTGACGATCGTGAGCACGGGCGGCCCGTCGGGCTCGGGCACGACCTCGCCGCCTCCGCCCGCGCCCCCGCCACCGCCCGTGCCGCTCGACGACGACGAGCTCGAAGAAGCGCTCGTCGAGGGGTTTTGCGGGGCGTCCGTGCCCTCGGCGCAGCCACTTTCGAGGGCGATGAAGAATGCGGAAATGGTGAGGAAGAGCGGGTGGGCAGAGCGAACCATGCCCGAGTTTACCGCGAGGGCGCGGCAGAAGCTTCGACGATGCTGAGCGCGGAGGGCGTCGGGACGACACGCTCGAGCGTGAGGCCCGCGGCCGCGAGAATCCGGCGAAACTCCTCCTCGGTGCGCTCGCGTCCGGGGAGCGAGGCCATCATCAGCACGTCGAGCTCCTTGCCCGGGTGCGGGGTATTTCCGCGAGGAATGACGGCGTCGATGATGAGCACACGTCCGCCCTCGGCGAGCGCGCCCCGGCAGATGCGGAGGATGTTGATCGACGTTTCGTCCGTCCAGTCGTGGAGAATGCGCTTGAGGATCAGGCAGTCGCCGCCCGGAGCGGACGTGAAGAAGTCGCCGGACACGAGCTCGCAGCGGTCCGCGAGGCCTGCGGCGGCAATACGCGCCTCGCGGAGTACGTGCTCGGCGTCGAAGAGCACGCCCCGCGCCTCCGGGTTTTTCCTGAGCACCTCGACCAGGAAGCCGCCGTGCCCGCCGCCGACGTCGACGATATTGCGGAATCGTCCGAAATCGAACGAGGCGGCGATGGGACCGTTTTCGGTGTCGGAGAAGCCCGCCATGCCGCGGTGGAAGATCCCGGTGACCTCCGGGTTTTTCTCGAAGAACTCGAAGAAGGGCGCCCCGAAGATCTCGGTGAACGGTGTCTTTCCGGTGCGGATCGTGGTCGAGAGTTGGCCCGCGGGCGCCCAGAACGTCTCGTGGACCAGCATCAGGACCGCGTCGCGCATCGAGCCTTTCGCGTTGGCTCGGAGGATGTCGGCGCTCGGCGTGAGGTGGAAGAGGCCGCTTTCGTCCTCGGAGAACACCGAAACCGTGGCGAGGAGCCGGAGCACGCGATAGAGCGGCTGCGCCGCGACCCCGAGCTCCTCGGCGAGCGACGCGGCGGACCTCGGCCCGCGCTCCAGGCGATCGGCAACGCCCAGCTCGACGACCGCGTTGAGCGCGGCCGGATAAAGGTACCCCAAGCTCAACTGAATGATGTGAAGATGAGGAGGAATGGCAGAAGCGGCGGTATCGGTCATTGGTGACCAATACTACGGCCGCTCGGCGGCCGCAAGCTCAGCGTCGGATCGAGTAGACGAAGCTCGCCTTGGGCTGCCGGAGCCATCGATCGGTGATCGTCTTCTTCAGATCCGCGTACGCGCCGGGTGCATCGACGTATTTCGCGACGAGCGCCTCGGCACCGGGTTTGTCGCCGCTGCCCTTGATCTTCGCCACGATCCCCATGAGCTTCTTGCTCGCCGCCGGGAACGCGTCGAGCTTCACCGAGAAGCAGCCCGCATCCGTGCCATTCTGCGCTTTTTCGTTCGCGTTCCAGGCGAGCACGCCCTCGTCGAGCAGGAAGCCCACCTGGATCGCCGCGAGCTGGCTGTAGTTGAGCGGGTGCTTGGCGTCGTCGTACATGCCGCGCGAGATGTGGCCGAAGGCCCAGGCGATGTCTCGCACGTGCGCGAAGTTCGCCTTCGTCTTGTCGATGACGCCACGCTCGACGAGCCAATCCGTGAAATAAAGCGCGGCCGACTGGGCCTTGAGCTCCTCCAGCGTGCTCGCGAGCGGTCCGCCGAAGATCTCGCTGTCGATCTTGCCATTCACCGCATATTGATGCGAAGGCCCGAGGTTGTGCGCCGCCTCGTGCAGGACCGTGCTCATGAGCTGCGGCCCCGGATCGTCCGTGTACGACGCCATGGCCTCTGCGCAGAACAAGGACGCAGCGAGCCCGTGGTGCGAGGCAATGCTGTCCGGGTCGGTATAAAAATTCGTCATCGCGACCGTGCGGCCGCGCCCCTCGTTGCCCACGGGACCGAAGTTCGGCAGGCTCTGCCCGATCGTCGCGCCAAACGCGTCCCGCGAGTCGCCCGCGTTCAAGATGACCGTGATGAAATCGGGCAGCTTGAAGGATACTTTCTGCGCCGTGTACGGCGGACCGGCGAGGGCCGCGAGCGCCTGCTCCATGTCCTGCTTGAGCGGGTCGAGCTTCTCCTTCCATTCGAGCGAGCCTTGGTCGATCCGCGCGAAGCTCACGTGAAAGCCCGCCTTCTCGCTGCACGGCTCGAAATACGTCTCGTCCGGGCCGATGCGCAGATACCATTTCGAGTTGAACGTGCTCATCCGCGCCCAGGCCTCGTCCGCCTCGAACCAGCTGCCGTCCCGGAACGCCTTCGCGGCCGCCCGCAGATACGACTGGAACGAGGCCTCGTCCGGATTCGTGATCGCCTCGGCCGCCGCGTCGAGCTCGCGCGCCACGGCCTGCATGTCGTTCTCGTAGGCGCGATGATACGGCACGGCCTTGAGCGCGTCGCCCTCGCCCGTCACCACGACGAACGGATTCATGAGCGCGCGAGCATCCGGGCGCGCGGCGAGCACCTTGCAGAAATCGGGGTTCGATTGCAGCTCCGCGGGATAGAGCCCCGACGGGACGCGCTTCTGCTCGCCCGGCGTCCGCGGGATCGCGTAACAATTGACGTCGCCCTTCGTCGCTGGCGCCTCGCATTGCGGGCCCTGGTTCCGGTAGAAGAGCCGCCGGCTCGCCGGATCGTCCGCGGGGACCCTCGACGCGAGCGAGAGCGTGCCCGTCTGCTTCTGGTAGATCTTCTCGACGAGCCGCGCCGCCGCGAGCACGTGATGCACGATCGCCCGATCCTCCTCGGTCGCGGCGCCCGCTTGAAAGTTCGAGGCGACGAGCGTCGGGCGGCCCGCTTCGAGCTCGCGCAGGACGGCCTTGCGGCGCTCGACCTCGCCCGGCGAGATGCCCTGGAAGCTCGGGCCGTTCTTCACGAAGGACACGATCGAGGCGTACGCCTGGCCGAACGTCGGGTTGAAGCCGCCGGCCGAGACCCAGTGGGTCTCCTCCGTCTGCGTCGGGCCCCAGAGCACCGCGAGCTCGTTCGGATCGAGGGTCTTGTCCTGATCCACGTCCGCGGCCCAGAAGAGCGGCAGATCGAGGGCGACCGCGGCGCGATTGAAGTCCGCGCGAGGGACCGCATCGAACGTGGCAAGCCAGACCCCATCCGCCGAGACGGCCGGCGGTGCACCGCCACACGAGGCAGAGAGCGCGAGGACGAGCGGAAATGCGAGGCGAGGCCAGGAAAAACGCATGCGCCCTTCTATCACGAGGAGCCCGGAAGTAGGCTTCCCAAAGCCCCGTGACCGCACGCGATTCGAAGACGCTCCGCCTCACCCGATCCGCCGCCGCCTCCGTTCGTCGTGGTCATCCCTGGGTGTACCGCGAAGGCCTCGCACGGCCGCCGAAGCTCGACTCGGGCACGGCCGTCTCCCTCACGAGCGAGGAGGGCGAGCCGCTCGGCGTGGGCCTCTGGGACGCAGAATCCCCCATCGCCGTGCGTGTCTTCGGCCAGAGCGGGCGCCTCGACGAGCGCGCGCTCGTCGAGCGGATCGAGCGCGCCTTCGCGCGTCGTGAGGCGTTCGTCGGGCCCGACACCGACGCCTACCGGCTCTGCAACGGCGAAGGCGACCACGTGCCCGGGCTCGTGATCGACAGGTACGCGCACGTTGCGATCGTTCGCCTCGACGGCGATCACCTCGATCCGTGGATCGAGAAGCTCGCGCCGAAGCTCGAGCGCTCGCTCGCGCGGCGCGGCGTGCGCAGCGTCGCGCTCCGCCGCGCCCGCGACGAGGCCGGCGATCGTCGCATTCGCCCGCTCGCCGGCGACGAGCCCGAGGACCGTGTGATCGTCCGCGAGAACGGCATGGCGATGGAGGTCGACCTCGCGCACGGGCAGAAGACGGGCGCGTTCCTCGATCAGCGCGACAACCGCGCCCGCGTGCGCTCGTTCGGCGCCCGTCGCGCCCGCGCGCTCAACCTCTACAGCTACGCAGGCGGCTTCTCCGTCGCGGCCGCGCTCGGCGGCGCCGCGCACGTGACCTCGGTCGACGTCGCCGCCGCCGCGCACGCGACCGCGCAACGCTCGTTCCGCGCGAACGGGCTCGACCCGGCGAAACACGCGTTCGTCACGGCCGATGCCTTCGCCTTCCTCGAAGCCGCGGCGCGTCGTGGGGAGAAGTTCGACCTCATCGTCTCGGATCCGCCGAGCTTCGCGCCAAACGAGCGAACGAAGCCACGCGCGCTCGCCGCGTACCGCAAGCTCCACGGCGCGCTCGCCAAGGTCTTGGCGCCCGGCGGGCTGCTCTGCGCGGCCTCTTGTTCGAGCCACGTCTCGGCCGAGGATTTTCTCGGCACGCTCGACGACGCCGCGCTCGGCCGGGACGACCTCTCGCTCGTGGCCATGCACGGTCAGCCGCCCGATCACCCCACGCTGCCCGCGTGGTTCGAAGGCCGGTACCTGAAGTTCGCGGTCCTCGCCTGACGGTTCGTCCTGGCGAACCCGTTGGACGTGAAACGATCAGGCGCGCTGCTCAGAACCCCGGATCACGCACCTTGGGCAGGTTGTCCTGGCTGCCCGACTTCGTGGTGCCGGTGCTCTTCGTGCTCGGCGTCTTCGTGGCGCCGGTGGGTGTCGTCGTGGTCTTCGTCGTCCCCGCGCCGGGGTTGTGCGTCGTGGGCTGCGTCGTCGCGCTCGTCGCAGGCGCGGCGCTCGCGACGGGCGGGGGGAGGGGGGTCGGCGTGGGCGCGGGCGTGGGCGCCGCGGACACCTGCGTGGCTGCGGGCTGCGTCGCGGCTTCCTGCTGCGTCGATCCTTGGGAGAACGCGATGACCGCGCCGCCGATCGCGAGCGCGCCGATCGCGGCGAACACCACGGCGAGCTTCTTCTTGCCGCCTCCTGTGAAGGCTGCGGCGTCGACATCGGCGACGATCGCGGCGGCCGTCGGCGACGAGGGCGCGCCTTGCGTCGCGGTGAGCGCGCCCGGCATCAGGCTCGCGCGGCCGTGCGCGATCGTGGCGACGTCGGTCATCGTTCCGGGCGGCGGCGGGATCGACTGCAGCCCCGGCGGGATCGTGGGCATGCGATTGCCGAGCAGGCCCGGCGGGATCGTCCCTCCGTTTGCCCGCGCCTGCGCGAGCAGCGCGGCGCGCTGCGCCTTGAGCTGCTCGCGTTGCTCGGCGCGTTCGTCGGCGACCTTGAGGCCTTCTTTGATCGCGGTGCGTCGCTTCTCGGCGCGCTCGCCGAGCATGGCCTTCACGAACGCGACCACGTCCTCGTCGGGCTGCCCCGCGAGCTTGAGCTCCGCGATCCCGCGATCGATCGCGCGCGCGAACTCCGCCATCGACGGGTAGCGCTTGTCGGCGTCCTTCTCGAGCGCCTTCATGACGATGCCGTTCAAAAGCTCGGGGCAGTCCTGCATCGCCGAGGCGAGTGAGGGCGCCGGATCTTTGTCGCAGATCCGGCGCAGCGTGATCATGTCGTTGTCTCCACGGAACGGGTGCTTCGAGGCGAGGAGCTGGTAGAGCACGATGCCGAGCGCGAAGACATCCGTGCGGCGATCCACGGCCTTTCCGAGCGCCTGCTCGGGCGACATGAACGGCACCTTGCCCTTGAGCTGCCCGTCCTTCGTCGCGCCCGTGTCCGAGACGGCCGTGGCCTTGGCGACGCCGAAGTCCACGATCTTCACGACGCCGTCGTACGTGACGAGGATGTTCTGCGGCGAGACATCGCGGTGCACGAGCCCCACGAGCGTGCCGAGCTCATCCTGCAGCTCGTGCGCGGCGTGCAGCCCGAGCGCGGCGTTGAGGCAGAGGCGCATCGCGATGAGCATCGGGACCCCGCCCTTTTGCCGCGCCGCGCGCGCGAGCTGACTGAGCGGCTCGCCGTCGATCCACTCCATCACGATGTAGATCAGTCCATCCTGCTCGCCGAGATCGAGGATCTCGCAGACGTGCGGATGCCGGATGCGCGACGCGAGGCCCGCTTCCGCGAGGAACATGTCCTCGAACTGCGGATCCTGCGACAGCTCGGGCAACATCGTCTTGACCGCGACGATTTTCTGGAAGCCGCGCGTGCCCTTCATGCGCGCGGCCCACACGACGGCCATGCCGCCCTGTGCGATCGGCACGAGCAATTCGTACCGCCCTAGCGTGTGTCCCGCCCCTACGTCCCCGAGCGAGCTCATGCGTCCCCCCTCAAAGCCCCGCACGTGCACAAAACGAGGCCGCCCGAGCACCTCGCCCGGTCTCGCAGCTCATACCTCGCCGGACCCTGCACGGTTGTCGTCCGTCAGGATCGCAGAAGGACGGTCGCGCCTCAAGAAGATCGCAACAAGCCGTCCGTGTCGAACTTCTGCATGCAGCCCAGCAAAAACCGCACGATCGCTTCCGCCTTCGGCACGAGCGTAGCCACCTCGATGCGCTCGTCGAGCGTGTGAAATCCCGTGCCGCGCGGCCCGAGTCCGTCGATCGAAGGGATGCCGAACGCCGCCGTCGTCGCCGCATCCGAGCCTCCACCCACGAGCGGTGCTTCGCCGTCTCCGAGCCCCGCGGCCCGCGCGCACGCAGCGTATGCCTCGTAGAGCGCAACAGAAGCCGCGGTGCGCTCGAGCGACGATCGAGCGATGCCGCCCGTCACCGTGATCGTCGTCCCAGGAACCGCCACTTCCTTCGCGGCCTCGGCGAGCGCGACGAGGAGCGCGTCTCCATCGGCGCGCCGCTCGTAGCGGAAATCGAGCTCGGCCTCGGCACGATCGGGCACCGTGTTCTTCGAGTGTCCGCCGCGGATCGTCCCCACGTTCACGGTCACGCCGCGCGTGTAGTTGGTGAGCTTTTGCGCGTGATCGATGAACCGCGCGAGCGCCCAGATCGCATTCGCGCCGTCCGCATGCGCGTTGCCCGCGTGCGCCGCTTTGCCCGTCGCGACGATGTGCGCGCTGCCCGTTCCCTTGCGCGACGTGATCACGAGATCCTTCGCGCGCCCCGCTTCGAACACGAGCGCCGCGCGCGCGCCCGCGACCTCCTCGGCGATCACACGTTGCCCCTCGGGCGAACCGACCTCTTCGTCCGACACGATCACCACGCGGATCGGCACGCGCGCGAGTAGGCCCACGTGCGCGAGCGCGCGCAGCGCTTCGAGCACCACCACGAGCCCGCCCTTCATGTCGAGCACTCCAGGGCCCCGCGCGATCGGTCCCTCGCGCCGGAATCCCTCGAAGGTCCCGGGCGGAAACACCGTATCGAGGTGCCCCACGATCGCCACGCACCCCGCGGCCGATTCCTCCGCTGCCTCCGTCCTCGCGACCCAGTGCGGCGCGTACCTTGCGCTCGCGTGGGACCGCACCGAGCTCACGCCTTCGAGCCCGCGGAGCTCCGCCGCGAGCATCTCGCCCACACGCGTCCCGCCCGGCACGTTGTCCGTGAACGAGTTCACCTCGACCAGCGCTTCGAGCAACGCGAGTGCTGCTTCTTCTCGCGCGCGGAGGCGCGCTTTCGCTGCCTCGATCATACGTGGAGCTTCGTCCAAAACGCCCGGATTGACGAGCCCTCCCGCACCTTGCCCGCGTGACGGCGTGCGCTACATGACAGGGAATCTAGGCGAGGCGCGGTTGTTGGTCGGGTGGGGTGCGCGGGCCGGATGAATTTGCTCCATACGCTAGAAATCCACGCATCGCAGATCTTCGTGGGCGTGGGGGTCTTCGGCGTGAGCCTCGCGCTCAGCCTGGCCGTGGTGGCGCTCGTGATCGTCCGGCTGGAGCCGGATCATTTCGAGGAGACGCGCGGCCCGGGTCGGTTCCTCGCCGATCGTCCGGCCTGGCAGCGCGCCCTCGGGATCGCCGGAAAGAACTTGCTCGGGTTTTTCCTGGTCATTCTGGGGATCGTGCTCTCCCTGCCCGGCGTGCCAGGACAAGGGCTGCTCACGCTCTTCATCGGGCTCGTGCTCATGGATGTTCCGGGCAAACGCGCGATCGAGCGGCGGATCATCGCGGTGCCAGCGGTCTTTCGTGCGTGCAACCGGCTGCGCGCTCGTTTCGACAAACCGCCGTTCACCCTAACGACGGGGCGGCGCGCGAAGGAACGCGACGAGCTCGCGGACGAACGGATCCGGATCGGATTCGATCCGCGCGAGGGCCTCGGCGCGCGGAAGATCCCCCACGAAGAGCGCACGAAAGGCCCGCTTCAGCGCGACACGTGATTCGAGCGGCACGCCCGTTCGTTCGAGCCCGACGCGGTTCAAAGCGCGCACACGCGCCCGGTTTCCCTCGGCGATGACGAACGGCGGCACGTCGCGCTCGACCATCGATCCACCCGCGAGGAACGAGCGCGCGCCCACGCGGACGAACGGCGCGACGGCTACGTGACCACCGGTCACCACGTAGTCCTCGAGCACGACGTGCCCCGCGAGCAATGTCCCGTTCGCAAGCGTCACGCGATCCCCCACGATCGCATCGTGCGCGACGTGCACGCCCACCATGAAGAGACCCGCGCTTCCGATGCGTGTCACGCCGCCGCCATGCCCGGTGCCGCGGTGCGCTGTCACGTGCTCGCGAAAGACGTTGTCGTCGCCCACGACGAGCGTGGTCGGCTCGCCCGCGTACCTTCGATCCTGCGGCGCGCCGCCGAGCACCGCGAACGAATGGACCACGTTGCGACGCCCGATCCTGCTGCCCGCCGCGATCACCGCGTGCGCGTCGATGCGGCAGCCGTCGCCGATCTCGCAGTCGCCCTCGATCACGGCGAACGGGCCCACGACGACGTCCGCGCCGAGCTTCGCCCCGGGATCGACGTGCGCGAGCGGATGGATCGAGACGGCCACGGGCGGCGCATTCTCGTGACCCGCGCCGCGCTTGGCAAGGCGAACGCCATCAAAGAAGCGCCGCGCGAGGGCCGACCGGCCGAAGCCTGCACGGCGCCTCGCGCGGCTGCACGATCGGTTACTGGTTCGCGAAGTGGTACCGCGCCGCCACGGTCGCCGTGATCGTGAGCTCACCCGGCTCGATCGTCGTCCTCAGCTCGCGCGACGCCTTCGCGATGCCCGCGTCGCGCCAGATCGGCGTCAGCCGGCCCTGCGAGCCATCCAGGCTGTGCAGCCCGAGCAACCGAACGCCCGACGAAGCCGCGAGGATCTTCGCGTTCCGCTCCGCGTCCACGACCGCGAGGTGCAACGCCTTGGCCTGCGCCTCCTCCGGGCGCGCGAGGAAGAACGAGATCCCCTCCACCACGTTCGCGCCCGCGCCGACGGCCGCGTCGATGACCTTCGCGGCCTGCGTCCCGAGCGCCTGCGCCTCCGCGAGCCGCAGCGTGACCGACAGCGTGTTCTGCGCGCGATAGCCGACGATCTTCGGCGCGCGGCCGGCCTCGGGCTTGCTCTGGACCGGATGGATCTCCAGCGTCTCGGTCTGCAACGTGAGGCCCTCGAGGCCGAGCTTCTCGATCGCGCTCGTCACGAGCGCCATCTTGCGCGCGAGCTCGCTCTGCGCCTGATCCAGCGTCTTCGCCTGGACCTCGACCCCGAGCTCGGCGCGCATCGCGTCCGGCTTCGCCACGATCTTGCCCTCGCCGCTCGTCGTGATGAACTCCGTGAGCTGCTCTTGCAGGACGATGTTCGCCTGCGCCTTGTCGCCCTCCTGCGCCCCGGCGCCGCTGCTCTTCTCCGCGGTCTTGGCCTGCGAGGAAGCGGCCGGGAAAACGAACGACAGGAGTCCGAGCGCCAGGCCCGCGAGCCGCCGCGAGCCGATCCGAAGTCGTTTCGCCATTGCCATGATGTCCCCCTTTCACGGCGCGGAGAGGCCTCTCCGCGCGCAATTCCCCCGACGGCGGACGAGCCGCCGCGTGCATCCAGGGCGAGCGTGGGGCCCGAGCCGGGCTTTGACCAGATGGGACGGACGGACGTCGCTCCGAAATCGAAACGGCCCGCTACGAAGGGAAAACGTAGCGGGCCGCCTCGGGGGAAATGCAGCGTCGAACGATTACTTGCACTTCTTGAAGAGACCGACCCCCGTGCATTTCGTGCCGGTCTTCGCCGTGCTCGTCGGCTTCGTCGTCGGCGTGGGGTTCGTCTTCGTCGTGCTGCCGCCGCCGCTGCCGCTCGACTTCGCGGTGTTCGCGGCCTGCGCCGTCTCTTTCGGGGCCTCGGCGAGCTTGTATTCCTTCTCGAACTTCTTGCCGGCCTCGATCGTGATGTCGTCGTTCTGCGTGACGTACCCGGCCTTCGAGAGCTCGACCTTGTGCGCGCCCGGCGCGAGCTTGAGCGTCGACGGATCCTCGATCGCCTTGTCGTCGACCTTGATCGTGTCGCAGCCCGGGCTGCACTTGATCGCGACCTCGACCTCCTCGGCCGCGGGCGGCGGCGTGGGCGGCGGCGTCTCGCCTGTGCTCGGGGGCGCCGCCGTGCTGTCACCGGTCGTGGTCGGCGCGCCCGTCGGCGTGATGGCGATCGGCGCGTTCGGGTCCTCGCCCTCTTTCTTGTCCTTGCCACCCGCGATGATGAACGCGCCCACCGCGCCGCCGATCAAGAGGACCGCCGCGACGCCGATGATGATTGGCAGCTTCTTCGAGCCGCCGCCGGCATCCATCGGCAGGCGCGGCGCCGCCGTCGTCGGCGCCGCCGGGCCGGGGCCCGGGCCCATGCCCATGCCCATGCCCATGCCCATATCCGCGTTCGCCGGCCCGCCCGGACCCATGCCGGGACCACCCATGCCGGGGCCGCCCATGCCCCCTCCGGGCGGAGGCGGCGGCGGGTAGCCCGAGCCATCATTCGAGCCGACGGGCTGGTACACCGGCACCGCGGCCGTCGGGCCCATCGGATCGGCGCCGCCGATCGCGGGGAACGCGATGGTCGCGCTCGTGGCCATCTCGGGCATGTTCGCCGCGGCGGAGAAGGCCACGGCGAGCTCGCTGGCCTGGCGGAAGCGCTCGTTCGGATCGAGCGCGAGCGCGCGGTTGAAGACCGCATCGAGCACGGGCGAGACCATCGCGCCGAGCTCCTGCGCGCGCTGCGACGCGGGCTGGCGAGGGCCGACGAGCTCGTGTTGCCACGAGGCGAGGTCGGGCTGCGCGCCCTGGCAGGAGCGCCAGTACGGCCGGCCCGTGAGCGCGTAGAAGAGCACGAGGCCCATCGCGAACACGTCGGCTGCGGGGCCCGCGGGCGCGCCGCCTTGCATCTGCTCGGGCGCGACCCAGGGCGCGGCGATCGCGTAGCCCTCGTTCGTCTGGACGTAGCTCCGCGCGAGGCCCGCGCCGAAGTCCATGACGCGCACGGCGAAGCCTTGCGGCGCGACGAACACGTTCGTCGGCTTGAGCGCGTGGTGCATGAGCTGCCGCACGTGGGCGTTGTCCAGCGTGCGCGCCATGTTCTGCGCGATCTGCGCGACCTCCTGCGGCGAGAGCGGGCGCTGCGAGACGAGCTGCGCGATCGACGGCGTTGGTGACAACTCCGTCACCGTGAAGGGCGCGGCGGTCTGCGGATCGTAGCCCGCGTCGAGGACCGGCAGCACGGCGTCGGGCGGCAGCCCGTTCGTCGCCGTGTAGATCTGCTCGATCATCGTCATCACTTCGGGGCGTTGCGCGATGTTCGGCGAGTAGATACGCACCGCCATCGCGCGCCCTGTCGCGTCGATGACGCGGTAGGTGGCCGAGGAGCCGCCGTGGCCCAGGAGGGCCTGGACCGAGTATTTTCCCGCGATGACGTAGCCGGGGGAGAGCTGGGGCGCGGTCACGACGTTCCTTATTCGGCCTTGATGGACTCGATCGCCTTGCTCACCGCGCCCATGCCGGCCTCGTCATCGTCGGCCGCGAAGCCCAGGCCGAGCAGCGCGGGTTCGCCGTCCTTGAGCGGCGCCTGCAAGACGAGCAGTGTGCCCTTCTTCTTCGCGCGCTCCGAGCCTGCCGCGGTCCAGACGTTGAGCTTGACGCCGTTGACCTCTTGCGTGTTGTCCGGCTTCTTCCAGTTGACCTTGTAGCCCTTCGGCAGGGTGACGGCGGTCGTCTTGATGAGCTCCGCGAGCGCCGCTTCACGCGCCGCAGCGTCCTTCTTCGCGTCCTTGTCCGGCGTGTACGAGCCGAACACGACGATCGCACCCTCCTCCGAGGCCTGCGCGATCGTCTGCGCCTCGCCCTGCGCGTACGTCCACTTCTCTGCGGGTTGGAAGGCGATTTTGGCGCTCTTGACCTTGGCGCTCGTTTCCTTCGTCGCGGCGCACTTCTCGTCGAGCGACTCGCACTTCGGCGGCGGGGGCGGCGTCTCGACGGTTTTCGAGGCGCCCTCGTCGACCGGCGTCTCGGGTTCGGGTGTCTTCCCGCCGCAGGCCGCGGCCACGAGAAGCAGAGCGAGGGGAGCGATTGCTTTGAAGGTGCGGTAGACCATGCGCAAATCCGAGCGTGTCAGATGCCGACCGGCGTCCGCAAGTATTTCGGGTCTCGCCCCCCCCACCTTCGCCGCCGGATCCTGGGGCGCGGGGAGCGCACGGGAGACGAAGCTCAGGGCTTCTTCTTCATGCCGGGCAGGTAGGCCTTCTCCGGCGCCTGCTCGAGGAACTCGATCTTCTCGGCCGTCATGATCCCGTACTTCGGGTTCGCGGCGGCGCCGGAGCTCGCCTTCGTGAACGTCACCGCGTAGGTGCCCGTCACCTTGACCTTCGCCCCGACATTGGGGATCGGGTTCGGCAGGTCCGCGCCCCAGAACTCGTCGGCGAGCTTCGCCTCGCCTTCCTTGCCCTTCGGCTGTTTGTCGATCGCTTCGATCAGCGTGAAGACCTGGGCGAAGTTCGAGGCCCAGCCCATGACGTCGATCATGTCCTTCGTCTCGCCCTTCTCGTCGGCGATCGCGAAGGTCGGGATCGGCGCCTTGCAGTCCGGCGGATCGCCTTTGCCCGTCTTGTGGATCGAGCACGCCGGCGCGTCGGCGTAGTTCGTCTTGACGATGTAGCCGACGATCGAGACCTGCTTCGCGTTGACGTCCTCGAAGTGCACGCGGCTGCGGAGATCGTGCGTGATGCCCCAGATCGTGTACGCGCCGTCCGGCGTCTTCTTCTGCTTCTGCGGGAGCGTCGGCACGGCGGGGAGCGCGGCCTTTTTGCCGCTCACGGCGGGCTTGGCCTTGTACGGCTCCTCCGACGGTCCGCAGCCGAGCACGGCCGAGCCTGTCACGGAGGCGAGGGCGAAAACGAGTGCATGTCGGACGTTCATGAGTCTCTCCGGGCCGCTCGAGGGTACGCCCTCGGGGACAGGCTGCCGCCCTGGGGCAGGGGGATTGGGCTGGAAAGGGCTAACACGATGGCGCACGGCGCGTAAAGAGATTCGCCGAAGGAGGGGAACCGACGCGCCTCGGTCCCTCATAATGAGGCGCTCGAGCAGGCCGACAGGCCCGTCCAAACTCGTCCCCGTCGTCGAGCGTCGCCTGGGCCACGAAGGTAGGGTAGTCTCCACGAACCATGCGCGAGACGAAGCTGCGCGCCCCGTTCGAGACTTCACGTGTCCTCGTCATGATCCTGGCGGGTGGAGAGGGCCGGAGGCTCGGTCCTCTCACCTCGGATCGTGCCAAGCCGGCGGTTCCGTTCGGCGGGCGCTACCGGATCATCGACATCGTCCTCTCGAACTTCGTCAACTCGGGGCTGCACAAGATCAAGATCCTGACGCAGTACAAGAGCGCGTCGCTCGACGAACACATCGCGCGTGCGTGGCGCTTGTCGCCGATGCTCGACAACTTCATCGAGACGATCCCGGCGCAGCAGCGCACCGGCAAGAGCTGGTTCAAGGGCTCGGCCGACGCCGTCTACCAGACCCAGCACGTCATCACGGACGAGTCGCCCACGCACGTCTGCATCTTCGGCGGCGACCACGTCTACAAGATGGACATGCGCCAGATGCTCGACGAGCACCTCGAGCGCTCTGCCGAGGTCACGGTCGCGGCCATCCCCGTCCCGCGCAAGGAGGCCACGCAGTTCGGCGTGATCGAGGCCGACGCGAGCGGCCGCATCATCGCCTTCCACGAGAAGGTCCCCGATCCGCCGCCGATGCCCGGCCACCCCGATCTCGCCCTCGCCTCGATGGGCAACTACATCTTCAACACGGGCCACCTGCTCGACGCGCTCGAACAGGACGCGAAGAACGAGCAGAGCGCGCACGACTTCGGCCGCGACATCATCCCGTACATGGTCAAGAACGGCAGGCGCGCGTTCGTCTACGATTTCCAGACGAACCGCGTTCCCGGCGAGGACGAGGGCTCGAACGCCTACTGGCGCGACATCGGCACGATCGACGCCTACTGGGCCGCGCAGATGGATCTCATCAGCGTGCAGCCCGCCTTCAACCTCTACAACCAGCGCTGGCCGATCCGCACCGCGATGAGCCACGATCCGCCGGCCAAGTTCGTCTTCCGCGACGAGTGGAACGCGCGCGTCGGCATCGCGACCGAGAGCCTCGTCTCGCTCGGCTGCATCATCTCCGGCGGCCGCATCCATCGGAGCGTCCTTTCGAACCGCTGCCGCGTGAACTCCTTCAGCCATGTCGAGGAGAGCGTGCTTTTCGAGAATGTCGTGATCGGGAGGCATGCCAAGATCCGCCGCGCGATCATCGACAAGGACGTCGAGGTCCCCTCGGGGGCCGAGATCGGCTACAACCTCGAGGAAGACAGGAAGCGCTGGTACGTGAGCGAGGGCGGCATCGTCGTCATCCCCAAGCGCGCCAAGATCGGCTGAGCGGGAGTGATGGGTCGAACGGTCGTGGTCGGCGACCTGCACGGATGCAGGTACGAGCTCGAGGATCTGCTAGGCCACATCGGGTTCGGCGCGGGCGATCAGCTGGTCTCCGTGGGGGACCTCGTCGTGCGTGGTCCCGATCCCGCGGGCACGATCGATCTGCTGCGCAAGCTCCAGGCGCGCGTCGTGCGTGGCAACCACGAGGATCGGCTCCTGCGCTACCGGCAGATGCCTCCGAGCATCGTGCCGCAACTCGGAAGCCTGCAGCGCGAGGTCGTGCGCGCCCTGCGCCGCAAGCACTGGGAGTTCCTCGCCTCGCTGCCGCTCTGGCTCGACCTGCCGGAGCACGGCCTGCGCGTCGTGCACGCGGGCGTCGATCCCGCGCTGCCGATCGAGCGCCAGAGCCCGCGTACGCTCATGTACGTGCGTTCGCTCAACGTGAGCGGCGTGCCCGAGGAGCGGCGCGGCTCGACCCTGTGGGGCGAGCGGTACGTGGGACCGCCGCATCTCGTCTTCGGGCACAACGCTCTCGAGCTCCCGCAGATCCACCGTGACGCGACGGGCATCGACACGGGCTGCGTGTACGGCGGCCGCCTCACCGCGATGGTGCTGCGCGCGGGTGAACACCCGCCTCCGCCCGAGGATCGGATGAGCGTCCTCGTGAGCGTGAAGGCGCGAAGGACCTACTACCCGCGCTGAACGAGTGATCGCACGGCTCTCGCCAACGACGCGCGTTTCCGGCTACCCTCAGGCCCATGCGCTCCGTCTGGCCTCGCCTCGCCGCGACGCTCGCCCTCACGGCTGCTTGCCATTCTGCGTTCGTCGTCGCGACGCCCTCCCTTGCGTTCGCGCAAGCTGCTCCCAAGGGCGACAAGGCCAGCGTCACCTCGCTCATCCAGCGCGGCAGCGCGCTCTTCGACGACGCCGAGTACGAAGAGTCGATCCAGACGCTCTCCGCCGCGCTCCTCCGCCCCGGCACGAGCAAGCAGGAGAAGATCGAGATCTACCGCCTGCTCGCCTACAACTACATCGTGCTCAAGCGCGTCGACGAGGCGGACGCCGCCGTGCGCGGGCTGCTCGTGCTCGACGAGACGTACACCTTGCCGCCGACCGAATCGCCGCGCTTCAAGGACTTCTTCAAGACGACGCGCGAGAAGTGGGAAGCCGAGGGCAAGCCGGGCCGCGAGACGATCGACTCGCCCGCGGCCGAAAAGCCGATCCGCATCATGCACACCTCGCCCGCGCAGGTGCCGCCGGGGACCTTGATCAAGCTCACGGGTCGCGTCGAGGATCCGGACGGCCGCGTGCGTGCGATGCAGCTCGCGTATCGCACGGGCGCCGATGGCAAGTTCGTCCTCGTGCCCGCGAGCTACACGCTCGGCGAGTTCCGCGCGCAGATCCCGAGCGACGCGGTCAAACCCCCGCTCGTCGAGTACTACCTGCAAGCGATCGACAAGGGCGGGTTGCCGCTCACCTCGCGTGGTGATGCCGCGACGCCGCTGCGCATCGCCGTGCCTGCGGCGCAGAAGGGCGGCGTCTTGTCGAGCCCGTGGTTCTGGGTGCCCGTCGGCCTCGCGGTCGTGGGCGGCGGCGTGGCCGCGACGTACTTCCTCCTCAACCAGCGGACCTCGACCGTGACGATTCGCGTGACGGAGTAGCCGATCTCGGGTGGCCCGAAGGCCCGATCCGCGCCAAAACCTCGTCTTCAAAATGACCGAGCCCGTTTATCCGTTCGTCGCCGTCGACGTCCCTCGCGATCGAGCCGAAGAGCTCGGCGCACACCTCTTCGATCTCGGCGCCATGGGCGTCGAGGAGCGCGACGAGCAGACGCTCGCGAAAGGCGCGGGCTCCGGGAAGGTGACCCTCGTCGCGAGTTTCTCCACGCGCGAAGAAGCCGACCAGGCGATCGCGGCGCTCGTCGAGGAGGACCCCTCGCTCGCGCCGCGCATCGAGGAGATCGTGGGCGACGCCTGGCGCGACGCCTGGAAGCAGCACTTCGAGCCGTTCCAGTTCACGTCCGACATCGTCGTCGTGCCGCCGTGGGTCGCCTACGAGAAGAAGCGCGCGGACGAGCACGTGCTCGAGCTCGAACCGGGCCGCGCCTTCGGCACGGGCCTGCATGCGACGACCGCGCTCGTCGCCGAGATGCTTCACGATCGTAAGAGCTCGTTGCCCGGCGTGCGTGTGCTCGACGTCGGCACGGGCAGCGGGATTCTCGCGCTCGTCGCGCTGATCTACGGCGCCGCGAGCGCGCTCGCGATCGACAACGACCCCGAGGTCATCGACGTCGTGCGCGAGAACGCCGAGCGCAACGGCCTCGCCGATCGCGTCGTCGTTCGCGAGCAGACGATCGAGCACGTGACGGAAACGTTCCCCGTGGTGCTCGCGAACATCGAGACGCGCGTGCTGCGTCCGATCGCGGAGGATTTGACGCGCGCGGTTGCTCCTTCGGGGCTTCTGATCCTCTCGGGCATCCTCGCGGCCGAGCACGACGAGATCGTCGCGCGGTACACCTCGCTCGCGCGCCCGCTGCGCTACCTCGAGACGCGACGCCGCGGTGACGGCACGGGCGACGACTGGGTCGCGATCGCGTTCGCTGCGTCATGAGGGGCCCGCTGCGTGTCCCCGTCGCCCGCGTCGAGGCGGGGTCTTCGATCCTCGACGAGGACGCCTCCCGCTACGTCGCGCGCGTCCATCGCAAGCGCCTCGGCGATCGCGTGGTGCTCTTCGATCCCGATCGCGCGATCGAGGCCGACGCCGAGATCACCGCGATCGATCGTGCAAGCGTCTCCGTCGTCGTCGAGGAGCCCCGCGCGGCCACGTTCCTGCCCGCGCGCCGCGTGACGCTCCTCCAGGCCACGTGCAAGAGCGACAAGTTCGACGCGATCGTCCGTGATGCGACCGAGCTCGGCGCGAGCCGCGTGGTTCCGATCGTCGCCGAGCGATCCGTGGGCCGCCCCGCAGACGGTCGCGCGGCGCGGTGGCGCCGCATCGCGGTCGAGGCCGCGCGGCAATGTGGCCGTGGCGACGCGCCGGCGATCTCGTCGCCGATGGAGCTCATCGAGGCCGTGCAGCTCTTCGCCTCGGGCGAGGGCGTCCATGGCTTTTGCCTGGATCCCGTGGCCGACGCGCCGCTCGGTCCGGCGATTCGGCGCCTCGGCCAGGAGGTCGAGCTCGCGTTCGTCGTGGGCCCCGAGGGGGGTTTGTCGCCGGCCGAGATCGAGGCGTGCACCTCGGCCGGCCTCTCGCGCGTCTCGTTCGGCCCGCTCACGCTCCGCGCCGAGACGGTATGCGCGGCGGTGCTCGGCGGCGTGGTGCTTCTCTCGCGATAACGCCTCGCGCCGGGGACAAACGCCGGGGACAAACGCGGGCCGCGGACAAACCCCGCATCGGACTTGACAAACCCGGGCGCCCGGCATCACCTTCCGGCGTGTCTTTCCTCGACGACGTGCGCCGCTGTCTCGACCGCCCGGAGGGCTCCTCGTGGGCGCTCTCGGGCCTCGGCGCGCATCGAAAGACGCTGCTCGACGCGCTCGAAGCCCTGGAAGCGCGCGGCGAGCCCGAGGAGAAAATCGAGCGTTTGCACGACGTCTGGTCCGACAAGCTCGGGGCGTTCGTCCAGGAAATGCAGCGATTGCTGGAAGGCGGCCTCGCGTTCGGCGCGAATGCTACGGAGCTGCATGCGCTCGTCGATGTCGCCCTCCGCCGCCGGCTCGGTTTGTCCGACTCGGCCGGCTCGCGCATCCGCGATCGCGAGCTCGATCGCCTCTCCAGCGAGGTCCTTTTTTCCATCCAGCGCCCCGAGCGCACCCCGAACCTCTGGCCCGAGCGGTATGCGCTCGAAGTGCGCGCATTGCGGCGCGCCGAGAGCGAGACGCTCCTCACGCCCATTGGCCGGCTCGTCCTCGGCTTGCCCGAGCGTGATGCCGTCCGCTGGCTGCTCGCCGTCGAGGTCGCGCAATCGCGCGGGCCTTCGGATCCTTGGCGATTGTCGCGCGGGGCCGCGGCGCGCCTCGTCGCGGCCCGCAGGCTCCGCGTCTTCTGGTATGGCAGCGAAGTGGCCGCGCATCCGCAATCGCTCGATCGCCTCGCCGCGCTCGGCCTCCTTTCGTTCGAGGACGAGGCCGAGGAGGCGCTCACCACCTACGAGCTCACCGAAAATGGCGCCGAGCTGCTTGCAGAGGTCGCCTCGGGCGATACGCCGATGGTCCTCCTCGCGGGCGCGCTCATTCAAGATGAGACGGCCGCCGTCCTCGGCCGCATTCGCGCCGCCACCGCATTGATCCAGCGCGAGAGCGCTGCATTCGCCATGACCCGACACGCGCGCATGGTCGCGCACGAGATTCGCAATGCCCTGGTCCCCGTGCGCGAGGCCATCGATGACCTCTTCGCCTCGCTCCAGCGCGACGGCCGCGGCACGCTCGTCGATCGGCACGGCGCCACCATCACGGGCGGCGTCGATCGCATCTTCCGGTTCATGACCGAAATGGCGCAGGTCGTCGAGCGCGCCGGCCCTCCGCCCGAACCTTTCGACATCGCGGCGGCCATCGAGGACGCGCTCGCCGCCCTCGCCGAGGAGCTCGGCCGCGTGGCTTTTTTCGACCGGCCCCGCTTCCTCCCGCATGTTCGTGGCCGCCGCGATCGGTTCGTCCTGGCCATCGTCGATTTGCTCCGCAATGCGGCGCGCGCCCGCGACGACCGTCCGGCCGAGATTCGTGTGGCCGCCGCGCTCGACGGAGGCGGCGCCATCGTCGTCACCGTCGACGACGACGGCCCGGGCGTCCCGCCCGAGTATCGCAAGGCGATTTTTGCGCCCGGGTTTTCCTTGCGTCCCGGGGGGACGGGGCAGGGGCTTGCGCTCGTGCGCGAGGTCGCGCGCGCGGAGCTCGGCGGCGAGGCGCATTGCGAGGAGAGCCCGCTCGGCGGCGCTCGATTCGTCCTCCGCCTGCCCGTGGATGCCGGAAGGAGCGCCGCGTGAGACCGATGGGCCGCATCTTGATCATCGACGACGATCCGAGCTTTTTGCAGCTCTATCGCGCGCGGCTCGGCGCCGAGGGATATCTCGTCGAGACTGCGGACGAGATCGAAAAAGCGCTCGTGCGGCTCGATCAGGGCGGCTGGGACGTCGTGCTCGTCGATCAGAAGCTCGACGGCAAGACGGGCCCGGACACCGGCCTCGACCTCGTCTCCGAGGTTTCCCGACGCGCGCCGCTCGCGAAGACCATCCTCGTCACGGGGTATGCCACGGAGGCCGCGGTCACGCGGGCCTTTCAGGACGGCGCCTACGATTACCTCGAAAAAGGCCCGATCTTTCGCGTCCTCTTGCTCGCAAAACTTCGCAATGCGCTCGAGGCCGTGCGGGCGCACCATTTCGGCGAGCTTTCCTCGGACGAGGCCGAGGCGGCGATTCGCGACACCTGGGCCGCGGCCGAGAGCGAGACGGATCCGAACCGCAAGGGCAAGCTGCTCGAAGACCTGATGGTCCTCGTCTTCAAGACGATCCCTGGCTTTCGCCACGCCTCGGCTCGGCGCCGCAACGAGGAGGAGGAGATCGACCTCGTCATTCGCAACGAATCCACCGATCCCTTCTGGGTGAACGAACGCACCTCGTACATCCTCGCCGAATGCAAGAACTGGACGCGGCCCGCCGGCGCCACGGAGATCCGGAGCTTCTTGTGGAAGCTCTCGCGCAAGTTCAATCGCTCGCGCCTCGGCCTTTTCATTGCGCCGGGCGGTTTTTCCGCGCCCCTGCGCAGCGATCTGCACGGCGAGCGCCGGGACGATTACCTCGTTCTGCTCGTCGGAAAGGCCGACCTCCGGGAGCTCGTCCTCGCGCCGGACCGAAATGCATTCATGAAGAAATTACATGAGAGAGCCGTGCTGGAGATGCATGGCGAGGGCCGCTGAGAAACCGTCAGCGCTTGCGCGCGCCGATCAACTTTCGCAGGGCCTCAGCCAGCGTCGGGTAGGTGCGGCGTGATTGCATGTCGACGCCGAGGTCCACCATCGTCTTCGCCACGCTCGGCCGGATCCCCGAGAGCAGCCCGGTCGCGCCGACGAGCTCCACGCTGCGCATCACGTTCGAGAGGTGCTGCGCCGCCTCCGCGTCGACCGTGTCCACGCCCGTCAGGTCCAGAATCACCGCGCTCGATTGCCGGCTGACGACCTCCGTGAGCAGCCGTTCGAGCAGGATGCTCGCGCGGGCCTGATCGATCGAGCCGATGAGCGGCACCACGAGCACGCCCTGCCAGACCTCGATGATCGGGCTCGACAAACCGACGATGGCCTGCTTTTGCGATTGGATCAGCGCGAGATGCTCTTCGAGCCGCCGCTGGTACTCCACGCGGTCGGTCACGTTCTCGGCCACCGAGTAGATACGCACCACGCGGTCGCCGAACGTGTCACGCACCGGGATGATCGTGTTGCGCCAGTGCGACGTGACATGCGATATCTCGGAGACGAACTGCTCCCCGGAGAACGCCCGCTTCATGTCCGCCTGGAAATCCTCGCGGCCGCTGTAGAGCTCATAGAGGTTTTTCCCGACGAGCTCGCCGGGCTTGAGGCCGAGATCCTTGAGGCCATTTCCCAGGGACATCTTGCACGTCCCGTCCGCGTCCATGGCCCAGATCGCGAGGGGCAGCTCCGAGAGCGCGCGGATCAAGGCCTTGGCCTGGAAGGTCTCTTCCGTGTTCTCGTTGGCGCGAAGCGAGAATCCAACGATCGAGGTGATGTCGCCGGCTGCGTCTCGCACGGGCGTGAGACGACGTATCCAGTAGGACATGCCCTCGATGCTGTCCGAGTAGAGCTCCTCCCCTGCGAGGGCGCGCTCGGTCTCCTCCCGGGCAGTCGATCCGGGTGGATAGATCTGGAGCGCATTCATACCGACGAGCGCGCCCGGCGCGATTCCGAAGTGGGCCAGCCCCTTGCCTTCCGAGACCAGGATCGTCCCATCCTTGGCGATCGCCCAGAGGATCCCCTCGAATCGATCGAAGATCTTGCCGAGGAGCACGCTCCGAAGCGGGACAGGCTCGTCTTTCGTGAGGAGGGGAGCGAGCGGCGCTGGAATGTCCGTGCGGGGCTCCGCGGGGCCGTCCATCCGGACGCATACCCCACCGTTCCCGACCGACCATGCGGTCCAGCGTTTCGCCGTGCCCGCCGCGGAGCGCGCCGAAAACGTCGATTTTGTCGATTGCCCGCCCGCCACGGCCGCGCAGGCCGACGACACGACGCTCCGATCCGCCGCGTCGAAGAGCGCGAGCAGCGACGATGCCTCGCCAAGCTCTGCGCGGGCCGCTTCATTTTGCGCCACCACCACGTCGCCCTCGACGAGCAACAGTGGATCCGGGCACCCCTCGAACACCCCACCGAGATGACGGTGTATGTCCCCGATCATGGGATCGGCTTTAACAGAGACAGGAGAAAGGCACAACCCGAGGCGTCATCATGGCGTCCTCACACGAACATTGGTAATTTTTGCACGTGTCCGGCCTTTCGTCCCGACGATCGGGCCGTCGAGTCCTCGCGCTCGAACCGATATCGCCCCGTGCTTGCGGCGAATTTTCGTCCCGTGAGCACGATTTTGTCCCTGTTGCCATTCTGTGCCAGGGATGCGCGCCATGGAGCGGCAAGGGTGCCAGGGAGTTTTCGGCCGCCCTCGCGAAAAGCCGCGTTTCTCCGGCTGGAACGGCCCTTGCCGTGCCGGGGGTCGAGGTGCTCATGGCCAGGTCCAATCGAGTCGGCAGAATTCTGCGTCACGTCCTTTCTCTTTCGATCGCGCCCGCCGCCGTCGCTTGCGGGATCGACACCGACGGCTTCACCGCGATCACGTGCGGCAACGATCGTCACCTCTCCGATTTGCGGACCGCCGAGGAGCTCGATTACATGGAGCTCATCAACATCGGCGAGGGAGGGTCGGATGAGCCGCGCGTGGTCACGACCTTCGGGGACAAGTGCGGCTCCGCGAGCAACGTCGCCATGTGCGAGGCCGCGATCGCCGCCGCCACGTCGGCCCAAGGTTTTCGCATCGGCCAGTGCGTCGATTTTTGCCCGCGCCACATCCTGGTCACGAACAAGGGCGACGAGGTGAAGGTCCTCGATACGAAGGAGGCCGTCCTCGCCTTGATCCGACCCATCGATACGGCCGGCGAGGCCGTGCTCGCCGCTGAGCTCGCGGAGTATCAAATCATCTGCAACAACACGGACGAGGGCGGCGTCCGGGCCTCGGGCTCCGGCTTCGACGTGCTCGGCACGCGATACACCGAGATCTGCGATCCGATCGAGCGCGAGCTGTACCTCCTCGACATCAATGCCGACGGGAACGTCCAGGAAATCGACTCCGAGGTCATCGAATCGGAGTCCGGCGCCTGCATTGGCCGGCGTCCCGCGGGGCTCGCGCGCCGCAAGGCCCGCGGCTCGACGCGCGTGGGCGCGTATCTCGCGAGCGTGGCGCGTCTCGAAGCCGCGAGCGTCGACGCGTTCGAGGCCCTCGCCGCGGAGCTCGTCCATCACGGCGCGCCGCGCGCGCTCATCGAGCGCGCCGATATCGCGCGACGCGACGAGGTCCGGCACGCGCGGGTGATGCGCAGGCTCGCGTCGCGTCACGGCGGGCAATTCCGTGCCCCGAGTGTCGCAAAGCAAGCCCCGCGCTCGCTCGAGGCCATCGCGCTCGACAATGCCGTCGAGGGCTGCGTGCGCGAGACCTTCGGCGTGCTCGTCGGCATGTGGCAAGCGCGCGCCGCCAAGGATCCTGCCGTCCGTCGCGCCATGCACCGCATCGCGCTCGACGAGGCCCGGCACGCCTCGCTCGCGTGGGCCATCGACGAATGGATTCGCCCGCGGCTCGACGCCGCCGCGCGGGAGAGGGTGGAAGCCGCGCGGCGGAATACGCTCGAAATCGTGGCGGCCGAGGCGCGGGCTGGAAATGACCCCGAGCTCGTCTCGACCCTGGGCCTCCCCGATGCTCCTGCCGGCGAGCGGCTCGCTCGGCATTTCAAGGAAGCCGTGCTCGCGCTCGCAGCGTAAAGCGCGGACGGTGGGCTCGCGGGGCCGCCGTGCGGGCTTAGATTTCCTGGGCGGGCGCGCTATCGTGGCGCGTTTGCCCAGGAGGTCCACGATGCCCCGGATTGCCAGGATGTTGTGCATCACCGCCGTCGCGGGCGGTTGCGTCGGAACCCCGGCGATCGCGCAACACGATATCGGTGGACGGATGGATTTCCTGCCGCCCGCGCGGGAAGTGAATCGCTTCACCGAGGCCCCTCGTGGCCGAACCCTGGCCATCACGGGCGCGACGCTCTTCGATGGACGCGGCGCGCCGCCCGTGCCCGACGCGGTGGTCGTCGTCCGCGAAGGACGAATCCTCGCCGTCGGTCCGCGCGGCGCCGTGGAAATCCCTGCGGGCGCGGAGATCGTCGATGCGACGGGACAATCCGTTTTGCCCGGCCTCATCGACGCCCATTTCCACCTCGACGGCGACATCCCCCTGCCGTCCCTCTTCCTCCAGCGCGGCGTGACGTCCCTGCGCGACCCAGGCGCATGGATCGAGGCGTATGATCCGGTGCGCTCTTCCTCCGCCCCGATTCCGCGTCTCTTTTTGACCGGACCCCACCTCGACGCGCCGCCGCCCGCGCACCCGAAGGACGCGCTCCTCGTCCTCGATCCGGCCGAGGCGCGCGCGGCCGTCCATCGCCTCGCGGATCAGGGCGCGTCGGCCATCAAAATCTATTATCGATTGCCCCTCGGCAGCATCCGTGCCGTCAACGAGGCTGCCCACGAGCGGGGCCTCATCACGACGGCGCACCTCGAAATCGTGGACGCGGGGGACGCCGTGCGCGCCGGGCTCGACGGCGTCGAGCACGTCACTTCGTTCGGCACCGCGATCGTGCCGCTCCGCGAGGCCGAGGCTTTCCGGCAGGCTGTCCTCGCGGACAACGCCGCCCGCGGCCCGGCTCGTTATGCGCTCTGGAGCAACGTCGACCTGGATTCCCCGAGCGTCCGGGCGATCCTCGACCTGCTCGTCTCCGAGGGCACGTTCTTCACGCCTACGCTCGCCATTTTCGAGCGCCGACCGGGCGATCGGGGCAGCAATGACGCCGAGGTCCGCGCCTTCACCAACATGCTCGGCTTCGTCCGCCGCGCGCACGGCGCCGGCGTCCGGATCGTGGTCGGCTCCCATTCCGACGTGCCTCACGCCGAGCGCGGAGACGCGTACGTCCGCGAATTGGAGCTCCTGCACGAGGCCGGCCTCTCGCGGGGCGAGGTCCTCTCGGCCGCCACCCTGGAGAACGCGAGATTCTTTCGTGTCCAGGACCGGCTGGGGAGCCTCGAACCCGGCAAAATCGCCGATTTGATCCTCGTCGGCGGCAATCCCGGCGAGGACCTCGCCGCCATGCGCGACGTCCGCCGCGTCATGCTGAACGGCGTATGGGTCGGGCCTTGAGCGCCCCGGCGCGTAGGTCGATACGATGATTACGTCAGCGCGGGCCGAGGGACAACGAGAGCAACGCGAGGAATGCTCCCTCGCCGTATTTCGTCCTCGGATCGAACCGCACCACGTACCTCGCCGGGTCCGCGGCCACGACGGTGCCAGTGCTCACGAGCGAGAGATCGGGGTTTTGCCAGCGCGGCAGGAGCGCGGAGAGCGTCTCCGTCGCGACGCACGCATATTGTGATTCGGGAAGCCAACCCATGCGAGCGCCCACGCCCATTCCATAGGCGATGAGCGAGGAGGCCGACGTCTCTTCGACATTCCCTTCGAGCCCCTCCGCCCCGAGGACCGTCATCCAGAGGCCGGAGGGTCTTCGTTCGGCGAGCAGCGCCGCGGCCGTTCGCCGGTAGCTCTCCAGAATGAAGGAATAGGAAGGGTGGCTCTCTGGCAGGTGAAGGAGCACCTCGGAGAGCCCGGCCATGACCCAGCCATGGCCGCGTCCCCAGAAGACAGGGCTCCGCCCGGTGCTCGGATCGGCCCACGCGGGCAGTGTTCCCTCGGCGCTCCGCTCCGCCCAGCCGTGTGCGTGCAGGCCGGTCCGAGGATCCATGAGGTGCTGGATATGCAGGACCGTTTGTCGCGCGGCCTCGTTGATGATGGCTTCGTCACCCGTGGCCTCCCCGAGCCGCGCGAGGAACGTGAGGAGCAGGAAATCCGAGTCGACCCAGAGCTCCACCGAGCCCTGGTACCCTTCCAGTAAGGAAGAAATATGTGAAATGCTCCCGTCCTCGGCCCGCCGAAAGGTCCGCTGCATGTAGTCGTGGATGCTCTTCGCCGCCGCGAGATACCGGGCTTCGCCGGTCTCCTCGTACAGGAAGAGCAAGTTGAGCCCGCAGGCGATGAAATCGACGTCTGGCAAGAGCGGCTCGAACGACCCATCCTCGCCGATGGCCGTATCCAGGCTCGACTGCAGATATTCGAGCCACGCCCCCCGGGCCGCCGGATTCGTCGCATACACCTTCTCCACGCCCCACAGGAGCGTCGCGTCGCGCCAGTAGCAGAGGGCGCTCGAAGCCGGGTATTTCGAGCGGACCGCGGACAGCACCTCGCCCGCGACAGCCTCGGCGCGCGCGGGTGGTGGAGCTGGGCAGGCGGCCGTTTGGAATGGGGGAGGAACGAGCAGGACGACGAGCAACAACGTGAGCAGAGTTCGCATGGTCATTCCCTTCTTTCCGGCACCCAGACGGCCTGCAAGGAGCGTGACCCGGCCGCGCTCGAACACGCGGGCGACCGGGCCGGGCGCCGCCCATCCATCCCGCTCCGCGCGCGGTCGCGACCTCCTTCGCCTTGCCGCCGCCTTCGTGTACACTCCGCCCCGCATGCGCGGCGCCATCCTCTTCAACGGCAATGCCGAGTCCGACGAATGGCTCGTCCGGGCCGCGGCTCCATTCCTCGCGACGTCGCGGCACAAGGATCCGGCGGTCGCCGCCGCGCGCCGCACCCTGCTCGTCACGGCCGGCTGGGCCGAGCACGAGTACGACGAGGCGCACGTCAAGCGGGCCCTCAACGCCGCGGGCTTTCCCTCCGTCTTCGAGGACGGCTTCGATCGCGCCCACGAGAACCTCTCCTTGCTGACCGAGCTCGACGGAGTCCTCGCCGAGGCGCCCGAGCTCGCCGAGGCGTTCCGCGAGCTGCGCCGCGCCGAGGCCACCGCGCGCAGGTTTTACCTCGAGCACAACGCGCACACGATCGACCTCTTCCGCCGCACCCTGCGCGAGGCGAAATCCGAGGCGCCCGATACCGATCTCCAGAGCCTGCTCGCCGACATGACGCATCCCACGGGCCCGCGCGCGCTCGCCCGCCACGCCCTCGCGCGCGAGCTCCGGCGCGCCTTCCACACGCTCGAATCGAACGACGACCACCTCTTCGAGCTCTTCGGTGATATCGAGCGCCGCGCCTTCGACGCCGCCGGCGCCCTCTACCACCCGGCGTTCCGCGCCGCGAAAGAGCGGCTCGAAGCGCGCATCCTCTCCTCGAGCAACATCTTCCTCTTCGGCGGCCGCCTCGATCTTTTGCTCGGCGCGCTCCGCTTCTTCCGCCTGCGCGACGTCTTCGTCGAGGCTCTGCGCCGCGGCGCGCAGATCGTCGCCGTCTCCGCGGGCGCCATGGTCCTCTGCGAGCGCGTCATCGTGTACGACGATTTCGCCGAGACCCCACGCGATTTCCAGCTCTACGACCGCGGCCTCGGCATCGTGCAGGACATCCAGATCTTCCCCCATTGCATGGAGCGCATTCAAACGGACGACCGCGACAACCTCGCCTACCTCGCGCGAAGGTTCCGCCACCACGCGTGCGTCGGCCTGAACCAGCGCTCGCTCCTCCTGCTCGACCTCTCGCCACGCCGGGCCGTGAGCGTCGGCGCGGGGGACGGCGTCTACGTCTTCGGCCCCGACGGGAGGAAGCGCTGCCATCGCGCCGGCGAGGAGGTCGCGATCTCGTGAATGGTATGGTTGACGGGAAAAACCGGGTATTTTCGTTCCTCGGCCACTGGTTCACCGTCGCGCCGGTCGCGCGGCACACGGTCGCGCCGCGCCGCATTTCGGCTTCCGTTCCCTTTCGGCTGACGGTCCCGGACACGAAATACGGCGAGGTCCGCCTCTCGGGCCGATTGCACCACGCGGCGTCGGATACGCTGCTCGTCGTCGTCCACGGCCTCGGGGGGGACGTCCGCAGCCATTACGTACTCTCGGCCGCCGCCGCCGCCGAGGCCGCCGGAATCGCGAGCCTGCGCGTCAACCTGCGTGGCTCCGACCGCACGGGCGAGGACATCTATCACGCGGCCATCACCCAGGACCTCCACGCGACCCTCGCGAGCCCGGAGCTCGGCCGCTATTCGCGCATTCTCCTCCTCGGATACTCGCTCGGCGGGCACATCGTCCTCCGCGCCGCCACCGAATCACTCGACCCCCGCGTCCGCGCCGTCGCCGCGGTATGCCCTCCGCTCGACCTCTTCGTCGGCGCGCGCGCCATCGACGAGCCCGCGCGGCTCGTGTATCGACGCCACGTCCTCTCGGCCATCAAGGAGATTTACGCCGAGGTCGCCGGCCGCCGCCCCGTGCCTTTGCCGCTCGCGGAGGCGCGCCGCATTGCCACGATCCGTGACTGGGACGAGCACATCGTGGCCCCGCGCTTCGGCTTCCGCGGCGCGGACCATTATTACGGGGAGTCGAGCGTCGCGCCGCGCCTCGCGACGCTCGCCGTCCCCTCGCTCGTCGTGGCCGCCGCGCACGACCCCATGGTCCCGGCCCACACGCTCCTGCCCATTCTCTCCGGCGCCCGCCCGCCGCTCGAGGTGCGGTGGATCGATCGCGGCGGGCACGTCGGTTTTCCGGCCCGCGTCGACCTCGGTTTTCCCGGGTCGGGCGGGCTCGAAGATCAGGTCGTCGCGTGGCTCCGTGATCGCGCGGGGGCTTGACGCGGGGCCCTTCGGTTCATTTGGGGACGCACGTTCCCGGCGTGTCCGGGTTGAAGCACATCTGGTTGCACGGGCAGACACTCGCGCCGTCGCATGTGCCCCCCAGGCAATCCGCGTCGGACCAGCACTTCGGCAGCACCAGCTTCTCCTTGCAGCGGTTCATGACGCACGTGGTCGTGAGCGGGCAATCCGAAAACGACTCGCAGCATTCGTCCAAGCCCGGGCATGTCGCAGCATCAACCGAGCCCTCGGGGCACTCCCACGTCCCGCTCATGCAGACGGCGGGCACGGTCTCCGCGGATTGGCAGGTTGGTCTGCACGTCGGCCCAATGGCGCCACACGGGACGGACACGCCGCCCGTGCCGCCGTCTCCGCCGCTCCCGCCCCCGAAACCGCCCATGCCGCCGCTGGCGTGGCCGCCGCCGACGCCACCCACGCCGCCGTGACCGCCACCCCCGCCGCTCCCGCCGCTCCCCGCACTGCCGCCTTCCCCGTCACCCCCTTCACCCCCGTTCCCCGAGGGCGGCCGATAACCCCCGAGCCCGCAAGCCGTGAACATCAAGGAAACGAACGCGATCGAAACGAAGCCAAGTCGATGGTTCATGCCCCCGATGATACCATGAAATTGCGTTGCGGGACCGACCCGCGATATGCGCCGGCCGAGCGGGCTCGAAGATCTGATCGCCGCGTGGCTCCGGGACCGCGCGGTCACGTGAGCGTCGGGGCCATGGTTGTCAAGCCGGCACACACTTGCCCGGCGTATCCGGCGTGAAGCACGTGTCCCCGCAGGCGCAGACGATGGCGCCTTCGCAAACCTCTGCTTCCGTGCATTCCCCGTTGGTCCAGCATTGCCCGGGGAGCACCGGCTCCTTGCACACCTTGTTGACGCAGGTGAACATCGCCGGGCATTCCGACGGCGTCGTGCAGCAACCGGACTGCATCGGGCATGTGCTCGCCTCGGCCGAGCCCGGGGGGCACACCCACGCGCCGCCGATGCATTCGGCGTTCGTCAGCATGTTAGGCATGCAGTCTTTCAAGCAGACGGGCGGCGTCTGATCGTTGCAATTCCCCCCCGACCCCCCATTGCCGCCCGTGCCGCCGCCGCCGTGGCCGCCGCTCCCCGCACCACCGCCGACGCTGCTCGAGGTGACCGCCCCGCCTCCCTCGCCGCCGGTGCCGCCGGCGCCCCCCACGCTCGTGCCCTCTCCCCCTTCGCCCCCGTTCCCCGTGGGCGGCTGATAACTCCCGAGACCACACGCGGTGAACACCAGGGAAACGGTCGCGATCGAAACAAAAGCAAGTCGATGATTCATGCCATCGATCGTATCACGGAATGGCGAACGACCATATGACCGTGAGCGGCTTTCCCTCGAATGGCTGTACGATTACCTGCCGGAACGCGCGATCCACGCACGCCCCGACCTTCGTCCCCACGAAACGCTCGTCGAGCGAGACGGCCGAGACCGTCCCCTTCGGATCGAGGACGAGCGCGACCTTGCCGTTGCCCTTCGGCTGCTCCTCGTCCTCGCGCTTGCAGGAGGCCGCGACCACCTTCGCCTGCGAGAGCTTGGAGTACGCCTCGCCGAGCACCACGGACCGCGCCACGGGCCCGCCGCGCGGCTGCGGCAATGCCGTCACCGGCCCCGTGAGCCCGGGTTCGACGACGGGCGGCGGGATGTGCTCGGTCTCGCGCAGGAGGTCTTCGAGCGGCTCGGGCAGCTTCGCGTTGTCGCGCTCCTGCTTGACGAGGTACTCGTCGAGCTGGCGGACGACGCTCGAATCGAGCGCCGTGGGCTCCTTCGGCTCGGAGGGCGACGCCTTCGTCTGGGGCGTGAGCGAGCCCTGCACGAGCTTCAGCGCCGTCAGCGCCGCCTTCGCCTCGGCCTCGCGCTTCTCGGCCTCCTTTTGCCCCGAGACGGCGCGCTCCCGGTCGGCCTGCGCCTTCGCCTCGCGCGCGAGCGCGAGCGCCGCCTCGGCCTTCGCCATGGCCGTGTCCGCCTCGGCCTGCGCGCGCTGGGCCTCGAGGTCGACGTACACCGTCCCCGCCCCGAGCGCGATGGCGCCGGCCAGGATCCCCACCACGCCCCCGATGATCCGGCTCCGCTGCGCCGCCGCGACGCTGGCCGCGTAAAACCGTTTTGCCGCGCCTTCGAGGCGCATCTGCCGCGCCCGCAGGATCTCTTCGAGCAGAAGCAGGCGGCGCCTTCGCCAGAGGAGCTCGGGGTCGGGTTTTTCCTCCCAAACCTTCGCGGCCTCCTCGAAATCCTCGATGACGAGGCGCTCCTCTCGCTCGCTCGCGACCCAGTCCCGGAGCTTCCCCCAGTGCACGAGCAGCGCCTCGTGGGCGAGCGTCACGAGCTCGACCTCGCCGTCCTTGCGCCGCTCGGTCTCGCGCAGGACGAGCCGCGCCTCCGCGAAGACCTGCACGACCGCGCGCGCTGCGGGGCCGAGCTCGCGCACGAGCTCTCCGATCCGCCGCGTCATGCGCGCTCCTGCGGGCGTCGTCAGCGAGAGCAGGATGCGCTGCACCATGCGCTCGGTGCCCGCCTCCTTCACCGCGCGATCCATGGTCTCGTTCGCGTGCCGCGAGAGCGCCCCGGAGAACTCGATCGCGCGGAGCGACGATCGCGTGATGAGCTTCCTCGCGCGATCGCGGCTGTGCCAGAGCTCGCGCAGCGCGAACTCGACGAGCGGCATCGATCCGGCCGTCGTCTCCAGCGCTTCGAGCAGCTCCTTGCGCAGCCGCGGATCCTCGAACGTGTAGCCGTAGCTCTCGAACGCCGCGTCGATGACCTCGCCCCACGCGGCCGATCCGAGCGGCGAGACGAGCACCGCGCCGCGCGTGATCACGCGGCCCACCTGCTCGTGCGCGAGGATCGGATCGAGCAAATCGCGCCGCGCAGTCACCACGACGCGAAGCCCCGGCCAGGGACGCTCGCCGAGCCGCGCGAGCAGATCGAGCGTCCACGTCTGGCTCTTTCCGCCGGGGCCCTGCGCGAGCGTGGCGATCTCTTCGAGCTGATCGACGAGCAGCACGAGCCCGCGCTTGCTCTGCGAGAGCCACGCCTCGACGCGCGCGGCCGCCTCTTCGGGCGAGCGCTTCGGATCGAGGCCCATGTGAAAGAGCGCCGTCGTGAGGACCTGCCGCGGATCGGTGCCGGGCGAGATCAAAACGGTCTCCCATTGCCGCGGACCGCCGAGCGCGCCGTCGGCGATCGCGGGCAGGATGCCGGCGCGCGCGAGGCTCGATTTGCCGCTCCCGCTCGGGCCGAGCAGCGCCGCGAGGCCACGCGTGCGCAAGACTTCGAGCGCCGCCGCGACCTCGACCCTGCGGCCGAAGAACACGTCGCGGTGCTCCTTCTCGAACCGCTCGAGGCCACGGAATGGGCCGTCCTCTTCCGGCGGCAGCGCGCGCCTTCGCCCGACGAGCGCGCTGCGAATGCGTTCGAGCTCGATGGCCACGATCTCGGCGGATCGAGGCCGCCCCTCCGGCTCGGGGGCGAGCAGCGCGTCGACGAGATCGCCGAGCGAGGCCGGGAGTTCCGACACGAGCTCGGCGAGGCGCGGCGGCTCTTTTCGCCCGTGGAGGACGTCCTCGTCGAGCGAGCCCCGGCCCGCCGCGGGCGTCCGACCGACGAGGCAAACGAAGAGCACCGCGCCGAGCGCATAGAGATCACTCGCGCTCGTCGCGGGCGAGAGAGCACGCCAGCAGACTGGATCGACGAACCCGCGTTTTCCCCCGATCGCTTCGAGCGGCGAGCGAAAGCCTCGATCACTCGGGCGATCTCGCGGCGTACTCGGCGCGCTCGGGATCTTCGATCGCATCGAGGGAATGGTTTGTCCTGGCGTGGCGGTCGACGCGGCCGAGATGCCGAAATCGATCAGCTTGTACGCCGCGGGCGTGCCGAGCAGGGCGGCGTCGACGACCACGTTCGCGGGCGAGATGTCGCGGTGCACGAGCCCGGCGCCGTGGACCGCGACGAGCGCCGAGGCGATCGCGATGCCGGCGTCGATCGTCTCGCGCACGGACAGCGTCTGCTTGTCGCGCAGCCGCTCGCCGAGCGACTCGCCCGCGACGTACTCCATCGCGAGGCCGATCACGCCGCGCGTCTCGTCGACGGGGAGCTGGTAGAAGCGCACGACGTTCGGGTGCTCGACGCGGCAGAGCCGGGCGGCCTCGTCGATGATCGCTTGCCGGCCCGCCTCGCCGCCCGCGTCGAGCGAAAAGAGCTTGACCGCCGAGAGCCTTAGCTTCGTCGTGCCCGCGGTCTCTTCGGCCAGCCAAACCGGCGCGAAGCCGCCGCGACCGAGTTGCCGTACGAGCCAGAACGCCCCGATGCGCCGCTCGGCATCGGGGAGATCGGTCAGCCGACGGACGGCTTCGGGCAGGGCGCTCGACATGCCAGGGCGGACATTGTCACGAGGCCAGGGCGGCGTGTCAAATGGAGCTGACGCGGGATCGAGCTAGGTGCGCGTGCGCCGGAAGAGGTCCTGCACCACGTCCACCCGATCGGCGGCGATGCGGAGCATCCAGTGGCTCACGCGATGGTCGGGAATCGCATACGCAATGAGGCGCAGCCTGCCCGAGAGACCACGCGGCGGCAGCGCCGTGCTGAAGACGGGCGTCGTGCGGGTCGTCTCCATCTCCGGCCGCGTCCGCGCCGCCTCGTCGAGAGGCTGCTGTTCGGGCTGGATCCAGTGCGCGTTGCCCATCGGGCGCGGTGACGTCTCGCGCGGTACGCCCGGCCTGTCCATCAGGTCGCGGTCGGCGCCCCAAAAGGGCAGGTCATTCGGTCGATGTTCCTTCCTTTGCATCTTCGCCTCCCTTCTGGAAAGTCACTTGGTCCCTGGCGGAATGAGCGCCACCTTGAGGACCCCGTCCTTGCGGGCATTGAAGAGGCGATACATCTCGGCGGCCTCCTCGAGCGGCACGCGATGGCTGATGAGCGCCTTCGGGTCGATGCGGCCCTGCCGGATGTGCTCGACGAGGCGGGGCATGTAGCGCTTGACGTCGCATTGACCTGCTTTGATCGTCAGGCCTTTGTTCATCGCGCTGCCCACGTCCACGAGGTTCCACGGCGGCCCGTAGACGCCGATGATGGAGACCCTGCCGCCGCGCCGCACCGCCTGGATCGCCCAGTTCAGGGCCACGGGCGATCCGGCCTGGACGCGGAGCGCTTTGCCCAGGACGCCGTGCAAAAGGGACCCTTTGGCTTCGAGGCCGACGGCTTCGATGCACACGTCCGGGCCACGACCCTCCGTCATTTCGAGCAGCCGCGAAACGACGTCGGGGTGCTCCTTGAAATTGATGGTCTCCACCGCATTGTACGTCCGGGCGAACGCGAGGCGGTCATCGATGGAGTCGATGGCGATGACCCTGCGCGCGCCAAGGATCCACGCGCTCCTTTGCGTGAAGAGCCCAACGGGCCCGCAGCCGAAGACGGCCACGGTGTCCTCGGGCGTGATGTCGCCCATTTCCGCAGCCTGGTATCCGGTGGGGAGGATATCCGAAAGAAACAGCACATCCTCGTCGGAGAGGTCGTTCGGGATCTTCATCGGCCCGACGTCGGCGAACGGGACCCGCACGAGTTCGGCCTGTCCGCCCTGGTAGCCGCCGGTCGTGTGGGAATACCCGAACACGCCGCCCACGACCTTCGTCAGCGGATTCGTGTTGTCGCAAAGCGAGGTCCGCTCGCGCTGGCAGAAGAAACACGTGCCGCAGGCGATGTTGAAGGGCACGACCACACGATCGCCGCGCGAGAGGCTCGCGACCGAGGGGCCGACCTCCTCGACGACGCCGGTGAACTCATGGCCGAAGATCGTGCCGACGCGCGTGTCGGGGATGTAGCCGTTGTACAGGTGCAAATCGGAGCCGCAGATCGTCGCGCGTGTCACCCGAAGAACGATGTCGTTCGGATGCTCGATCCGCGGCTCGGGATTTTCCTCGACGCGAACCCGCTTTGGACCATGGTACGTGAGTGCCAGCATACGTGATACCTCTCCCGAGGTACACGAATGCAAGAGGCAGACCGGCGGTTAGCGGGCCGAACGATTCCGAGAGAATCGCGTCAAAGCTGGAATTGCGGGCGTCACTTCGCCGGCGGCGGCACGTCGAAGAAAAGCGACATGAAAAAGACCCGGTCGTGGGTCCACCCCGAAGCATCCTCCCGGCTCCGGAGCATGAAGCCTGCGTCGAGGCGCGTTTGGGGCGAGAGCATTCGCGCGAGGCCGATCAGCGCGCGGTTTTGGTTCAGACCGAGCCCCGAGAGATCCACGAGCACCTCGTCCCAGACGAACGGCAGCCATTTCGCGCCCTTCGGCGCGTAGTTGATCCGGAGCTGATTGCGATACCGGTACCTCGTCTCCGTATCGCGGAACCTCGCCTCGAACCGGTTCCGGTCGTTCCACGTGAAATCGCCGATACGACCAAAAAAGTTCGGCTCGAACTCGAAACGCGCCTCCTGCGCGAATGCGCCCGTGGCCAGGCGATCGGCGTAGATCGTCCCCTGGACGCCGATGAACAGGAAGTCGGTCAGGAAAAACAGGGGGCCCGTCCGCAGGAACGACTGGTGCAGGCCGCCGCTTCGACCGTTCAGGCGCGACTCGGCGTACACGCGGAGGTCGATGCGGGGGAACGTCGGCTTGTCCGCGCGGACGATCGGCACGCGGTTCTCGGACCAGAGCCAGACTTCGTAATCAGCGTGCGCCTCGGACGCGAGGCAGAGCGCGAGGAGGGCGGCAGGGACGGCGAGGGCGCGCTTCATGCCCTGCAGTCGAGCCACAGGTTTCGTTGGTGGTCAAGCGATCGGGCGCGCCTAGCTCTGATCGAGCACCGCGGACGTGCTTTGCCAGCTGCCGATGTCCCGCGGCACGAGGTTCGCCCCGCCACCACGCGCGTCCATGACACGCGCCCCTTCGTGCGTGAACGTGATGCCGACGAGGGGCGGCGCCCCCGGGTCCTTTTCGTAGTACGTCCGCCACACCGGCGACGTCGAGCCTGCTTGCCGACGCATCACCGAGGACATCGTCACGATCCACGGCAGGCCCACCGGATCGAGCGCCATCGCCACGGGCCGATCCTTGGCCTCGACCTCCTCGGGGATCACCGCGCCTCGATCCAGGCCGAGCACGAAGCCCTCGCCCGCGGCCCACGAGAGCCGCTCGCCGCTGCAGAGCGCCGTGTACAGCGCGGGTTTGTCCTGCACGCCCGTCGCGTACACCGTCGTCTGTCCGTCGTAACTCGCGAACAGCGCGCGCCCGCGCGTGCCCCTCGCGTTCGCGCCCACGACGAGCATGCCGTAAGGACCCGAGGACAGAGCGAGCACGTGACCCGACAGCGGGAGCGCGACGGGCGCGGACCAGCCCTCGTCGTTCCAGAGCCAGAGCTCGGGCAAGCTGTCCTCGTCGCCCTCCACGGCTGCCGTGACGACGGCGAACGTCTGCCCATCCCCGAGTGCCGCTTCGATCGGCGTCTCGCGCGGAGGGAGCACGAGCGGGACGATCTGACCCGGCCGCACGAGCCGCACATGCGACGGGCCGACGAGCGCAAAGCCCGCGTGCGGGCCGCGCACCACGAACGTCGTCGCCGCGACGACCGACGCGTCCTTGGGCCCGATGGGGATGGGCAACGCGCGTGGGCCCCAGAGGTACATCAGCCGCCCACCGAAGCGCACGAGCGCGCGGCCGTCGGGCTGGAACGCGACGTTGCCGGGCCTGAGCGGCGGCAGCATCACGCCTTTGATCTCGACGGGCAGAAGCTCGACGATCTCCGCGGTCGGCTCGAGCGTCACGGCGGGGCTCGCGAGCGCCTGCGTCGTGCGGAACGCGGTCGTCGCGCGGTCCTCGCGCGCGGCGCGGGCCTTCCAGCGCGCGGCGGCCGCTTCGAGCAGGGGCAAGAGCGCATCGGCGAAGGCGCGTGCGGAGTCGAACCGCGAAGGCGCCTCACGCGGGGCGAGCGCGCGCGCGGCCTCCTCGTTTCGCAAGGGATCGGGCAAGGCCGGCGAGGCGGCTTTGCCGAGCACACGATCGAGCTCGGCGAGCGTCGCGCGATCGGCGGCGAAGCCCGGATGCAAGCGCGGCGCGGTCACGAGCGATCGGCGCTCGCCGGTCACGAGAAAGCCGTTGTCCCAGGGCCCGCGGCACCAGTGCTCGCCTCCGAGGACGAACCACACGACGGCGGCGAGCGCGTGCACATCGGTCCACGGGCCGATGAGCGGATTCTTCTCGCCGGGGCGCGAGAGCCACTGCTCGGAGCCTGCGTACTCGCGCGTGAGCGCGGCGATCGTGTACGTCGCGTCGGCGACACGGGCGATGCCGCAGTCGGCGATCTTCGGCGTCTCGTCGCCGACGGGCCCGACGATGAGCACGTTGTCGGGCTTGAGATCGCGGTGGATGATGCCCTCGTCGTGGAGCGCGAGCACGCCCTCGACGATGCCGCGGCAGAGGCGCAGCGCGCGGATCGGATCACATCCGTCGGGCGCGCGCGTGATGCGATCGGCGAGCGACGATCCATCGGGCCCGCCGTCGACGTACTCGAGCGCGAGCCAAGGCAGTTTTACGGTCCGCCCGCGCACGTCGACGGGCGCCTCGCCCATCCCGTAGAAGCCCACGACGAACTCGGTGGGCGGCGTGCGGTCCATGATGCGGCTGAGGGCCGTGGCTTCGCGCTGCGCGAGCTGCCCTGCGAAGATCCCCTCTTGCATGAGGTCCGACACCATGGCCGGCTTCATGACCTTCACGGCGATGCGGGGCGGACAGAGCGGCGAGAGCGCGCTCGAACGTCTTGTCGGATCGACCTCGGCGAGGAACACGCTCGACATGCCGCCCACGCCGAGCAGCCTGGCGAGGCGTGCGCCGGTGGGGCTGCCCCACGCGTCTGCAAGCGGGGGCGCGCCGCGCGCGAGGTCGCGGAGATCGACGTCTTGGGAGCGCAGGAGCGGCATGCTCGGGGAGCGATGGTAGGCGCGGATGGTGCCTGCCGTCAAAGTGCGCGACAGACGGGCGCGGGCGGAGGTGGGGGGCGCGCACGTCGCAGGGCTTGAAAGGGGAAGCCGCGCCCGGGTTCCAGAGTGCCTGCGCGCGTTCGCCGCGCTCGGGTTCGTCGGAAAGCTCAACGCAATCGACGCCGAGACCAAGGAGCTGCCCCCGGCTCGCCGGACCGGAGGAAGCTCGCCACGCCCGTCCTTGAGCGGTGCGCGAACGGGCGCGAAGCATCGGCAGGGCCCAGAAGGGCATGATGTGTGGTGTCGAAGGGTTCTGGATTTGTCTTGCAGATTGGGACCGTGTCGTGAGACCCATACTTCCGTGGGCCTGGGTGCTGCCGGGAGCTTCTGGTCAACGAGCCACGTTTGCGCCGCGGGGGGGCGGGCTGTAGCGTCGATCCGCAGCGCAGCGCCCCTTCGCCTCTCATCAATCAAGTGGGCTCACGATGCCCAGGGGGTCGCGATCGATGATGTGGGTGTAGATCATCAGCGCGGAGAGGTGGTTATGCGGCTGCGGGCTAATTCCACAGTTAGCCGGAGGAAAATCGTACGATGAAGCCTGCAGCCTTTCTAGATTATCCTGTCATCGATCACCTGCTTCGCATCGACGATGGCCGCTACTTGGGGAAGCACCAGGCAGCTCTGCTTGAGTTGCGAAGTCGTGCTCGGGCCGCAGAAATATCGCTCTGGATGTCCGAGATCGTACAGGTGGAAATGGCCCACGGGCAGCAGAACCCGCGGCTGACGCCGGAGAAGCGCACGCGCGCGGAAGCGAACGACGCACGCAAAATTACGATCGCTACCGACATGGGCGTGCGCTGGCTCGCGTATCCGTGTGCAAAGACGAACGACGAGTACACCCTGCTCGACATCTCTTTTCGATGCGCTGGGTTCGAGTGGAACGAGGCAAACACGCTCGAAGGCGAGCTCGAACAGATCAAAGGCATCTCCAAAGGAGACGCGCGGCACCTGGTTTCGTGGATTTTTGGATGCGATACCGCGGCGCTCGACTTCCATCCAACGCTCAACTGCTTCGTCTCCGAGGATGAGCCATTGCGCGAGGCGTTGCTCCAGTTCCAGCCGCGGGCTGCCAATCAGGTTCTCCGCGAGGCGAAAATTTTGTCGGTTGCGGAATTTGTTGCGCTCGTTCGTACATAACCCGGCTAACAAGGCGCTGGATCTGACGAGCGCTTCGCGCCCGCGGCTCAGCGCCAGGCCGTTAGCCGCGCAAAGGACGACGCACGATGACGGGTTCCGGACAACTTCTGATCGAGGGGTTCCATCCCGGTGAGCTTCCTGAAGCGCTTGGTCCAGAGCTCGAAGCAGAGGCCGTGAGCGGTCGCCCGCTCGTGGTACGAGTCGGGACAGCCGACGTGCTCCTCTCGCTCGCCACCGAGGGCAGTGTCCTTCGGACGGAGCTCGCCCATGTTGACGGCGGGGGTGAGGGTGTGCTGCCGGCTTTGATTCCGGCTTTCGTGCGGCTGGCCCAGCGCCGAGGCGCTGCTGAGATCGAGTGGCTCGTCTTCGCGACGAGTTGCGCGCGCCCGAATCCAAGAGTGCGCCCCATTCTCGAAAGGCGTGGCTTCGTGGTTCGGGAGATCCCCGGGCGCGGCTTCTGCTACCATCGGCGAGATGCGGTGGAGTGCAGTCACGATGCCCGAACCACTTCCGGAGGGACCGAAAGGGCCGGCTAACAAGCGGCTGGTGCTGACGGTGCGCCGAGCTTCGCTTTGCTCGGCACGGCGCACCGCAGCACACCCGCGCGTTAGCCGTCATTGGAGGGCTCGTGGGCAAGATTGATCTCAAGAGCGAGTTGAAAGACCTGTACAAGCCTTCCGCAAAGGAGGTGGTCGAAATTGACGTTCCTGCGTTCAACTTTCTGATGGTCGATGGCGAAGGGAATCCCAACACATCCAAGAGTTACAAAGAGGCGGTAGAGGCTCTCTATTCCGTTTCATACACCATAAAGTTTGCACTAAAGAGGGAGAAGGGACTCGACTACGTGGTAATGCCACTTGAAGGTCTGTGGTGGGCGGACGACTTGACTAGCTTCAACCACGGTGAAAAGGAAAGTTGGAAATGGACAATGATGATCATGCAGCCGCCGGAAGCTGCAAAGCAGATAGTCGAGTCGGCGATTGCAAGCGTTCAAGACAAGAAGGGACTGCCCGGGCTTCAAGGCATTCGTTTTGAAAAATTTAGAGAAGGTCGGTGTGCGCAAACATTGCATGTAGGCCCGTTCTCGGCGGAAGGTCCGACAATCCAGCGGGTGCATGACTACATATCAAGCCGTTCTGCCCTTAGGGGCAAGCACCATGAGATCTATCTGAGCGACATTCGAAAAGCGGCACCTGAAAAATGGAAGACAATCATCCGTCAGCCAATGGAATGACGGCTAATGATTCAATTGAGTCGACGCCACTTTGTGGCGTGGCTTAATTCAGACGGTAGGCCTCGCGCAGGCCCACACACTTCAGGAGAACTCATGTTTGACCACGTCAAATTCGGAGTCAGCGACTATGCAGCGAGCAAAGCGTTCTTCCTCAAGGCACTCGAACCGCTCGGCGTAGCTGTTGTCTCGGAGGGGCCGCCGACGTACGGTGTCGAACTTAGCCCAAAGGGTGGTAAGGCTTCATTGTGCCTGTACCAAACCGAGGAGAAGCCGGCGCATCTTCACTTGGCGTTCACGGCCGAGAATCGCCAGCAAGTCGAAGCTTTCTATCGCGCGGCTCTGGAGGCGGGTGGCAAAGACAACGGTGCGCCTGGTCTGCGCCCGCAATACCACGCGAACTACTATGCAGCTTTCGTCATTGGTCCGGACGGGCACAACATCGAAGTGGTTTGCCACGAACCCGAGGCCTGACCCTTCGTTGCACCCGACGTGCTAAAGCAGGCTTCGCCTGCTTCTGCCCGCGGGTGAACTCAAACGTTTGGCGGAAACCGACCAACCGGAGCATAAGGCCATGCCAGGCAGGCTTCGTCGGTGGAACGTAATCAACAGAGGCGTTGACCTCGCAAGAAAAACGGAGTGATCAGGCACATGTTGGAGTGGTTGCGAAATGCTTGGCGAAAAGCCTTCTCTTCACGGGCAGAGTTGCCTCAGGTCGAGCCTGCCGTGCAGGTCGCGGTGGCCCGTTGCTATCGCGAATCATTCCCCGAACGCATGAATCCACCCGTGTCGTTTTCCATTGTTGCCGACGAAAATGACTACTTCGTTGTGGCGGCAAGCAACCTTGAACCCGGATGTCTGGACTTCTTTCGTGTCGCCAAGGATACTCATCTCGCAACACTGGTCGAAGAAGACCAACTCAAATACCGTCCTCGAAATCTCAAGTGACCACGCGATGAACACCGACCGGCTGCCCCGACGGGTTCTCGCGAAGCGTTGGGCGGGCAGCCACCCTCTAGACGGCAGCTTCGTTCCGGCTCGGGCTGAGCCGAGGGGCCGCGAGAGGGCCATCGGCAGAAGCGTCGCGCTCGCGTCTCGCCAGTCGCAAAAGGGTGCAGAGACCTGCTAGGTTTGCCCGCCGTGGTTCACCGGATCCTGCTTCAACTGCGCCTCACCCTTTACACGCGTGCGCCCGAGGCCTTCGCCTTCGAGCTATCGGAGCGCTTCCGGCAGCTCCGGATCGCCGGGATGGTGGACGGGCGCGTCCTGCCGGACGGCGAGGTGAGCGCGCTCCTCCACGGGCTGACGTCGCTTGCAGGCGAAGCCATCCCCTCGCTCACCCGGCGCAACCCGAGCGTGGCGCTCAACGTCGTCGAGGTTGCAAGGCTCGCTTCGCTACGGGCCGGCGTGGAGCAGGCGCTCGTGGCCCGGGCCCCCCACCTCGGCCCCTTGCTCGAGGTCTTCGGGGCGCGCCCGGCGGCGCGGCAGTACCGGCTTTCCACCTGGCTCACCGACTTCGCGGCGGTGACGGGACGGCTCCGCAAAGTCTCCCCTGACGATTTCGTGGACGCGGTCGGCGAGGGCCTGGATCCCTGGGCCGAGTACGACAAGATAGAGGGCCGATGGCAGTTCCACGAGAGCGGCTCCGCGGAGGTGCGGTGGCTGCTCTCCGCCATCGGCTGCGAAGACGACCTCGCCACTCACAAGGGGAAGCGCTGGGTTCACACCTTCGACCACCGGGACGGGGACGCCTGGGAAGAGCTGCCGAAGATGATCGGCGTGCCAGAGGACGAGGACTTCGACGCCGAGCTCCAAGCCTGGAGGGAGAGCGAAGAGACCATGGATGTGTTCGATTTCGTCGACCTCTGCAACGCCCGCGCCCATGCGCTGGGGTGCGAGCTGCGCCTGTTCTCCGTCGAAACCCACGGAGACGACCACCTATTCGTGGCGCTGCCGCCTCTGGCCTGCAAGTCCGCGGTGGAGCGCGGACTCCTCGAGGTCACGCCCTATGTGCCGCATCTGTCGACGAGGCCACGCTGGTCGCTGTGGCACGCCGGCGTGGTGCTGCTCGCCGGCGTGCTCGCCCTCGCCCTCGCCTACGCTCTCTACCCAGCCGCACGCACGTCGATCGAAGCCGTTTGCCTCCTGGGTCCTCTGATGCTCGCGATCATCTGGGGGAATCGATGGATCGAGCGCACCCTCGCCGCGCGCTTCCCAGCGGTGGTGCGCGCGCTCAAATCGCTGCGAGAGCGGTGAGCTCCACCCGCATCGGAAGGCAGAACCGCCCAACGACGTGTTGCAGACCGACGGAGCACGCCGCCTCGCTCCGCTCGGCAGTGTATCCCGCGGCTGAACAGTGCGTTATGCCGAGAGGATGAGTGATGCGAATAACCTCGCAGGCAGACGCTGAGCGGTTCCTTCGCGCGACACAAGCCGGAGCCGAGTTCGGGTTCAAGCTCTCGCACACATCATCATGGCTTGAATATCTGCAACTCCTGCTCAAGGAAGCTGCAACTTGGTGCGCCATGCGCATCGACCACTTGTCGCCGAAGGACTGCTTCCGCCAGGAAACTGTCCGCCCGCGAGTTTTACCCCGTGACCGCTGGGACTGCGTTAGAGATATCGCCTACAATCGGCGCCGCGCGCTCGAAGGGCGCCGAATTGCGCTTCCTTCAGCGCACGAAGGAAGACTGCTCGTGTACTTCCCGGATCTGGACCTCGCAGACGGTGCAGCGGAGGTCGCTTCAAACGGCTTCTTCGATGTAAACAACGCGCCTCCGTATGGAAGCTGGGTCGCCTATTTCGAGGACAACGACGCTGAGGCGTCTTCTCGCTCGATTCTGCTGTCGTGGGTGCCCGATGCGTTCATCCCGCTTGCAGACGCGGGCGTACAGGTAAATCCAGAAGGATGCATCGTGTGGCTTGATGAGCTTGCGTCACCTCTACGTCAGGCAGTCGTATATGTCGGGTTCAACTACCGATGTCCGGCATAACGAGCAGCTGGATCCAACGACGCCCGCCGCGTGGAGGACTGAAGTCTTGCGAATAACAGGAATGTCATGGGCACGCTGCAACCTCGACCTCGGCGGGTTTCGCGGCTCACCCGCAGGCCGTTCGCCGTCATTGGAGGGCTCGTGGGCAAGATTGATCTCAAGAGCGAGTTGAAAGACCTGTACAAGCCTTCCGCAAAGGAGGTGGTCGAAATTGACGTTCCTGCGTTCAACTTTCTGATGGTCGATGGCGAAGGGAATCCCAACACATCCAAGAGTTACAAAGAGGCTAAAGTTTGCACTGAAGAAGGAGAAGGGACTCGACTACGTGGTCATGCCACTTGAAGGCCTGTGGTGGGCGGACGACTTGACTAGCTTCAACCGCGATGAAAAGGAAAGCTGGAAATGGACAATGATGATCATGCTGCCGCCGGAAGCTGCAAAGCAGATCGTCCAGTCGGCGATTGCCAGCGTTCAAGACAAGAAGGGACTGCCCGGCCTTGAAGGCATTCGCTTTGAAACATTTAGAGAAGGTCGGTGTGCGCAAACATTGCATGTAGGCCCCTTCTCGGCGGAAGGTCCGACAATCCAGCGGGTGCATGACTACATATCAAGCCGTTCTGCCCTTAGGGGCAAGCACCATGAGATCTATCTGAGCGACATTCGAAAGGCGGCACCTGAAAAATGGAAGACAATCATCCGTCAGCCAATGGAATGACGGCTAACGATTCATTCAGGCCGACGCCGCTTCGCGGCGCGGCTTCATTCAGACGTTAGGCAGACTTTGGCATGTACAGCGTGCCAGCCCCGCAGCCAATGATTTTCGCCAAGAGGAGCTTCGAAATGACCATCACCATTACCGCCTTTGAACGATCGCCCGATGGCGGCAAGGGACTGGCGCGTGATACGCGCGTTCGCTGGGCGCTTGAAGAAGTGGGCCAGCCTTACGAGGTTCGGCTTGTTTCGTTCCGTGCGATGAAGGAACCCGCGCATCTGGCGCTTCATCCTTTTGGCCAGATTCCGACCTATGAGGAAGGCGATCTCGGCCTGTTCGAGACAGGAGCGATCGTGTTCCATATCGCCGAGCGCCATGCGGGCCTGCTGCCAGAGGATGCCAATGCCCGGGCGCGTGCGATCACGTGGATGTTTGCCGCGCTCAACACGGTGGAGCCGCCGATCCTTGAACTCGGAAACGCCAGGATCCTGGAGAGCGATAAGCCCTGGAGTAACGAGCGCCTGCCTCTCGTCGAGGATCGCGTCCGCAACCGGCTGAAACAACTTTCCGCTCGCCTGGGCGATGCCGAATGGCTCGACGGTGCATTCAGCGCGGGCGACCTGATGATGGTGTCGGTGCTACTCAGGCTGAAATCATCGGGCATTCTGAACGAATTTCCGAACCTGGCCGCCTATGTCGCCCGCGGCGAAGCGCGGCCCGCCTACAAGCGGGCTTTCGATGCTCAAGCGGCGATCAACACCGGCAAGCCACCGACCGGCTGATTGAGATCCGGCCTGGGCTCGAAGTCGTCATCCGTCATCTACGATGGCCAGTTTGTTCACTCAACGCGCCGAGCGGACTGCGGGGAGCATTGATGCCGGTATTTTTCGCGTACTTAGACCTGAACCACTTCATCACACTTGCGAAGCTGCGGCAGGCAGGGACAGTTCCATGACGACCTGGATCCGTGAAGTCTGCGAAACGAACGGCATCAACATCCACTACCTCCGAACTGGAGGCGCCAAGGATCCCGTCGTTCTGCTCCATGGATTGATGGGGAGCGGCGCCTGCTGGACTCCCCTGGCGCGGGCGCTCGAAGGTGAATTCGACGTCGTCATGCCCGACGCCAGAGGGCACGGCGGTTCGAGCGCGCCGCACCACGGATACCGGTACGACGATCACGCGAGCGACGTCGTAGGCCTCATCCGCGGCCTTTCGCTCTCTCGTCCGGTTCTGCTTGGCCACTCGATGGGCGGCATGACCGCCGCGGTGGTGGCGAGTCGAGGGGCGGGGATCATCCGCGGCCTCATCCTGGTCGACCCGACGTTCTTGAGCCCCGAGCGCCAACGCGAGGTGCGCGACAGCGACGTCGCCGATCAACACCGCCAGGCCCTCGGCTTACAGAAGTCGGACCTCGTTGCGCAGGCCCGAGCCCGACACCCGCGTCGCTCGCCCGAGATCGTCGAGCTTCAAGCCGAGGCGAGATTGAAGACTTGCATGGGCGCGTTCGACGTACTCACGCCGCCCAACCCCGCGTATCGCGACGTGGTGAGCGCGATTGACGTCCCGAGCCTGCTCGTCATGGGTGACTGTAGCCCCGTCGTCACGCTCGAGATGGCAACGGAACTGCGGAGTCTCAACCCACGTGTACGAATCGAACAGGTACAGGACGCCGGCCACGGCCTTCCGTTTGAACAACCCGAGCGCCTGGGAGAGGTAGTCCTGTCGTTCTTGCGTGAGCTGGTGCAAGAAAACTCGACGTTCAGCGCGACATCCACGGGGGATGATGTCTTGCTGTAGCTGGGGAGCATTTATTGGCGATCATCCGAGACCTCCCGGGCACTGTGCTCAGAATTCGTGATCTCGAGGAATGAGCGTACGAGCGGATCCTCTTCGTCAGCGGCGCGCCATACGGAGCGACCAAGGATGACGACGTCCAGGCCACGAACCCGCTTGAGGACCGCTCCAACTCGGATGAAGGGTGCGGCGCTCTCCGTAAAGAAGCTGAGGCCCTCGCCGCTCGCGACGAGCGTGACGAGGGCTTCGTTGTCCGCCTCCTCGTGGGCGATCTCGAGCGTTTGGCCATGCGCTCGGAACGCGGCGATGACGTCATCATAGAGCCGCGGACTCCGCTTGCGCGGGATCCATAGGAAGCGCTCGTTCTTCAGGTCGGCGATCCGCAGTGTGCGTCGTGTGGCGAGTCGATGGCTCTTCGACATTCCCACGCTGAGACGATCGCGAAACAGCACGCGGAAGTGGACGAGCGGGTTTTCTACCGGCGGATGATAGCCGTACCCTAGCGAGATTTTGCCATCGCGCAGAGCGGCGACCTGCTCCTCACTCGGTAGCGGCACGAGGCGCACCTCGACGCGCGGATGACGTGCGCGGAACATCTGCACGACCCTGGGCAGCAGGCCGCTGTAGGCCATGCCGCCCTCGAATCCGACCACGACCGTTCCGATGCGGCCCTGCGCCGCCTCGAGGGCGTCCTCGACCGCGCGCGTGGCGCGTGCCAGCGTGGCGCGCGCACCTTCCAGGAAGCTACGGCCGGCGGGGGACAGCTTTACCCCGCGTCCTTTGGCGATGAAAAGCTTGGCGCCGATCTCCTCCTCGAGCTGGGCGATCTGCCGGCTCAACGGCGACTGCGAAATGTGAAGCCGCTCGGCGGCCCTTCCGAAGTGCTCCGTTTCAGCGACAGCGACAAAGTACCGCAGATGACGTAGCTCCCATGATTCAGACCTATAGGGTCTGGAACCGTTGCGATCAATGTCATGGTCGTATCGAACGCGAGGTCGTACGTTCTTCGACACATCGAAGCGGCCCTGCTCGAGGTGGACCATGTGCCCAACGAACGGCGCGCCAGCCGTCGTGGAACGACCCTTCAATGCGGGGAATGCTCGGCCCGTGCGCTTGCTGGACACGTGGGACCCCTCCAATGGTAAACACGAATCGCACTGTGACCTTCCACGACGGCGACGGTGGCTTCGCCACCACGCGCCTCGAAGCGATGCTTGGGTGGGCGCGCAAGTACTCGCTCTTCTGCTATCCGTTCGTGACTGCGTGCTGCGGCATGGAGTTCATGGCGCTTTCCAGCCCGCGCTTCGATCATGCACGCTTCGGCGCGGAAATACCGCGCTTCTCGCCGCGTCAGGCGGACCTCCTTTGGGTTGTCGGAACCATCAGCCAGCGTCAGGCGCCGGCGCTCCGTCGGATCTACGAGCAAATGCCGGAGCCGAAGTACGTCCTCGCGTTTGGCACTTGCGCCAGCTCGGGCGGCTTCTACCCCGCCCCGGCGTGGTCAAGCCGCGCACGGATCCGCTGAAGGACTTGGTTCAGCTTCGCAAGAAGAGCGAAGAGTCCACATGAGACGTGATTCGCGCCGAAATCAGGACAGGCGGAGCGACAGCCCCCCGGCTTTGCCGGGGGATTCTTACAGGGTGGCCATGCTGACCCGTGTCAAGGGATGGCTTACAGACAGGCGTGTCCCGCTGCTCGTCGCGCTTCTCGCGATTCTCCTGCTTCTGCCTACGCTCGGGGCGGGGGCGTTCATGGACGATCACGTGCACCGGATGGCGTATCATCCGACGTTCACGCAGCCCGGGGGCCCCGCGGCGACTGGGATCTTTTCCGCTTCCTTGGAGACGATCCTGGCGCGTTGAAGTCCCTCCGCGATCAGGGGCTATGGCCGTGGTGGACCGTCGACGGATTCAAGCTCGCGCTCTTCCGCCCCCTCGATTCGCTGTGGCACGCGCTTGATTACCGCGTCTGGCCGAACGCGCACTGGTTCATGCACGCCGAGAGCATTCTTGTCTTCGCAGCGACGGCCTTCTTCGCGGCCCTCCTTTATCGAAGGCTGCTCGGCGCCACGGTCGCCGCAGGGATCGCCGCGCTGATCTTCGCGGTCGACGACGCCCATTCGACGGACATCGGCTGGGTTGCGAACAGGCACGCGGTCCTCTCGACGCTGTTCGGCGTGCTCGCGCTCGTCGCGCACGATCGTGCCCGCCGGGACGGCTGGAAGCCGGGCGTCTTCCTCGCGCCGCTCGCGCTCCTCGGGGCTGTGTTCTCTGGAGAGAGCGGGCTCAGCGCCCTCGCGTATCTCTTCGCCTACGCCCTCTTCCTCGATCGCGCACCCCTGCGCTCCCGCGCGGTCGCGCTCCTCCCGCACGTCGGGGTTGCTCTGGTCTGGTTCGCGGCATACAAGCTTGGCCGCTATGGCGCCGCCGGCGGCGCGTTCTACATCGATCCGCTGCGACAAACGGGGGCGTTCATCCGCGCGGTGGGTGTGCGTCTGCCGGTGCTCCTCGCCGGGCAGATGGCGGCGCCGCGCGCCGACGTGTGGATACTCTGGCCGCCGAATGAGACACGCAGCCTCGTGTCGATTTGCCTGCTCGTCTTGCTCGTCGTGGGGGGCGGGATCTTCGCCGTGCTGCGCCGTGATCGCAATGCCGCGTTCTTCGCGCTGGGGATGGTGCTCTCTCTGCTGCCAGCTTGCGCGGTTTGGCCGAGCGATCGGCTCTTGCTCTTCGCGGGGATCGATGGCGCCGAAGGACGGACGCTCGTGGTGGTGAGCGCGCCCGATAGCATGATCGTGAATACGGTGATGGCGGCGTGGGTCAACGAGACTGCGCCGTTGCCTTCGGCGCTCCGCGTGCTCTCGACGGCGGTCGGCGGGACGCTGAAGGTCGGCCGCGCGGACGATCGCACACTGTCGGTGACCCTCTCGGACGGCTTTTTCCGTGATCCGATGGCGACCGTGTTCCGGGACATGCAGAAGGCCCCGCTGCGCATGGGAGACCGCGTCCCGGTCGGGGCGATGGTGGCGGAGATCGTGTCCGTGACCGAGGATGGCAAGTTGCCTTCGCGAGTCGATTTCCATTTCGATCGGTCGCTGGACGATCCGTCGATCGTGTGGGTTGTCTGGGAGAAAACCCGATTCGTGCCGTTCGTGGCGCCGAAGGTTGGGGAAACGAGGGATCTTGTGGTCGTGTCGTATCAGACGGCGGTTGGCGGGTAGCGCGGTAGGGAAGCTCCTCGACGCGATGACGGTGGCCACGCGCCGAGGTAGCACCCGTCGGTGCAGGCGACCCAAGGAAGCGCAATCCAAGCTCCCGCCGGTCCTTCGGTTAAGGTCCTCCTGCTGCTCCACCGCATCCGCCGGCCCCCGAGGTGCCGCCATGGTCGAGGTGATCCCCGAGTTGGCGGGCTACGCCGAAGAAAAGGCACCAGGGGAGCGCGACCCGAGGCGCCCTTCCGTCTACAAAGGCCGTGGTTCCGAGGATTTGACGGACGCAGAGCTACCGGAGCGGAATTCGACTCCGCCTCCACTCCCGCGCCCGCCTGTCGAGATTCAGGTCGCTCGCGAGATCGCGGGTGGGTGCCAATCTGCATTGACCGCCGGCAGCTTCGGCCAGTACAGCCGCATGGTGAGGTTGAACGCGCCTTGCTGTGGTGCCGGCAGCCAGTTCGACCGCCTCGGATCGGCCTCGTCCATGGAGCGCTGGACGTACAGCGTCACGGAGCCATCGGGGCCCTTGGCCAGGTTGTTTCGCGTGCCCAGCGAGAAGCGGTCGATGGCGTTCGGGACCTGGTATCCCTGCTCGTCGTACATCGTCACGGACCAGAAGGCGTTCACCGGTGGCAGTTTGTCGGCCTCGAAGCGCAGCGTGTAATGCATGGCGCTGTCCAGCGCGGTGCTCGTGGAATCCTCGTAGCCGACCGGATAGATCGCGTCCTCCGGGAGATTGGCGCCCAGACCGATCAGGGCAATGATTGCGCGGCGGAGGTAGCTCGTCCCGTAGGTCCCCATCAACTCGTTCGCGTAGGTCCAGCCATCCGTCATCGGCGTGATGGAGACCTGCTTCGCCTTCATCTGGGCGAGGGCGTCGGGGGCCGCTTTCTTGAAGGCGTCTTGCACCGCCGCCGGGGCTGCGTTGAGGTCGAACGGCTGGCCCGCCACGAAGCCTGCCCGCGCCAAGCGCGCGAGGATGGGGTAGTCGTTGAAGTGCGCCGGAATCCGGCGCATCAGGTCCGCGCCATAGGCGAAGAACGCCGCGGGCGTCATCTCCTCCACGATGTCCATCGGCTCGTCGAGGCTGATGTCATCGCCGTCTGACCCCTCGGGCGGCGGCGGCGGCTGCCCGGCTTCGTAGGCGGAGAGAGGGATGATCTGGAGGCCATTCTGGAACTCGTGCACGCTGGCATAGTCGGATTCACCATTGCACTGCGTTCGTCCGATGATCCAGACATACGGCGTCGACGCGTCGATCCGTTGCAGGTTCAGGGCCGGGTTGATCGTCCCCTTCCACCCCGGGCCGACGATGACGAGCTGCTGGGCCGCTGTCCCCGTCGTGCGGGGGCCGGGGCAGGCGAAGACATCCGTCCACATGTCGAGCATGGGCAAGAGGTAGTAGCGTCCACCGGACGCAGGGACCTTGATGACCATGGGCTCGCGCACGAGATCGAGCCATGCGCTCGAATAGAGCGTGTCGAAGTTGGGTCGCACCACGGTGCGGTCTGCCGCCCCCGGGAAGCGCGGGTTATTCATGAACACGTTGGCCGGGGCTCGCCAGGCGGCGAGGTCGATCTCCTTGACGTTCGTCATCTGCCGGCGCGTCACGTCCATCAACACGAGGGGATAGAGATATGTATATCCCTCGCAGCCGATCTCGTATGCCGTCTCGAAGTCCAAATCAGCGTTCGTCGCCATAGGCTCCTTTCATCGAGCGCGCAGCGCTCGACGTTCCATTCGCGGGTAGGAAACCGCTCTCCTGGGACCAGGTTCCGTCGCGCTCCGCGCTTCGCTGCTGCTGAATGCCTCAATCGCGAAGGGCGCGACTCACCCCCGTGAGCGATCGCGGCGATTCTGCCGAGATCGCTCACGGAGCGTCAATCCGTCGTCATCCTCCATCGCTTCAGGCGAGGATGCAACCGCGAAGAATGCATCCGCCTGCTTATCTTGCGTTTCATGGACAGTCCGCTGCCGTTTCTGTACAGGCGAATGGTCACGGCTCCGTGTCGACGGAGCCCCCGGCCGTTGCCGACAAGCGCAGCGAGCATGTCGACGAAGCCCCCGGCCGTTGCCGACGAGCCCGGCGAGCATGTCGACGAAGCCCCCGACCGTTGCCGACGAGCGCGGCGAGCATGTCGACGAAGCCCCCGGCCGTTGCCGACGAGCGCGGCGAGCATGTCGACGAAGCCCCCGACCGTTGCCGACGAGCGCAGCGAGCATGTCGACGAAGCCCCCGGCCGTTGCTGACAACCGCAAGCGAGCATGTCGACGAAGCCCCTCCTCGTTGCCGACGAGCCCGGCGAGCACGTCGACAAAGCCCCTCCTCGTTGCCGACGAGCCCGGCGAGCACGTCGACAAAGCCCCTCCTCGTTGCCGACAAGCGCGGCGAGCATGTCGACGGAGCCCCCAGCCGTTGCCGACGAGCGCGGCAAGCACGTCGACAAAGCCCCTCCTCGTTGCCGACGAGCGCGGCGAGCATGTCGAGACCGCTCGAGGCAACCGCTACGACGACAAATCCCCCGGGCACTCGGTCGAGAGCGGCAGCTCGACGCAGAAGGTCGACCCCCGGCCGACCTCGCTCGACAAGCGAATTCGGCCCCCGTGCGCCTCGACGATGGTGCGGGTGATGTAGAGGCCGAGCCCGAGCCCCCCGTAATGCTTCGACGACACGCCGCGGCGAAATCGTTCGAAGAGCTGCGCCTGCACTTCGGCCGGGATCCCGATCCCGCGGTCCGTCACCGACAGCCGCGCCACCCGATCTTCCCGGGTGATGGCGATGTCGATCGGCTGGCGTTCCCCGAACTTGATCGCGTTGGTGAGGAGGTTGGTCACGACCTGCTCCAGGCGGTGCGGGTCCCACCGGCCGATGACCGCCTGCTCCGCGCGCACGGCGAGCGCGCAGCCTGATTGCGCGATCTGATCGCCGAGGTGGGCGACAACCTCGTCGACGAGCGCGCGCAGCTCGACGGGCGTTGTGTGCAGCTCGAGCCTCCCCGCCTGGATCCGGGAGACGTCGAGGAGCATATCGACGAGGTCGCCGAGGCGCTTGACCTGACGGCCCGAGAGGGCGACCGCGGAGCGCACGCGCTCGACGTCCATGCCCCGCGCGAGCCTTTGCCCCAGCGATTGAATGGCGAGCTGTAGGCTGGTGAGCGGGGTGCGGAGCTCGTGCGAGGCAATCGAAAGGAAATCGTCCCGCAGGTGCACGGCCTCCTCCGCTGCCGTGCGCGCGCGCCGCTCGTCGAGGAGGAGCTGATCGCGCTGCTCTTCGGCGCGCACGCGCGCGGTGATGTCGCGGAAGCTCC
>NZ_JAGTJK010000040.1:0-34604 GCF_028435265.1 Polyangium jinanense
CCGTCGGAAAAACCGCGCATCGCGCGGTTTTTCCGCCTTCGGTCCAGGCCGTGCCTGGTCCGGGGTGCAGGGGGCGGACAGCCCCCTGCTGGGGTGCGGGGCAACGCCCCGCGGCGCATCACCTACGGCGGCGGCGTGCCACGGACAGACCGAGTGCGACGCTGAGGAGCCCGAGTGCGGCTGTGGTCTCGCTGCTGCTCGACACGGCGCAGCTTGCGCTGCTGGCGCTCCCGTTGCCTTTGCCGTCGCCGAGGTTGTTCCACCAGCCGCCGCCGTTTGGGTCACCGGGGATTTCTGAGCCTGGATCGCAGGGCGGGTACTCGGGGCACGTGGGCGGCGTGCCGATGGCCTTCGTGGCTTGGAAGAAGTTTGAGACGGGCACCTGCTCCGTTGCCGCGCCGAGTGCGAGATCCTTGTTCAGGGAGGCTCGTGCGAGCTCCGTGTTGATGCGCGTCAGCCAGAGCTCGTTCTCGTTGATCCCGCCGAACATCTTTTCGAGGTCGGCTTGGAGCTCCTCGTTTGCGGTCACGTATCCGTCGCTTGGATCGCCGTAGCCGCTCTGATCCGGCAGGAAGCTCACGAGCTGTTCGAGCCGGCCGCGGATGTCCCACGACGACGTCGGCTGCGCGTACTGGTTCAGCCAGTTCGAATTGTTTGCGGCCTTGAAGGCGTCGTCCTTCAGCGTCGCGTAGTTCGAATTGACCTCGTCCCAGTTCCACACGATGTCGGCCGCGTTGATCTCGAACGACGAGAAGTTCTTCGTTTCGTAGCGACCCTCGGCGAAGACCCAGAGCGTCATCGGGGCGACTGCGCCTGTGCCCGCGGCGACCATGCGTAGGGGCAGCGTGTTGCTCGCGCCGAGCGTGGTGATGCGTACGGGACGCATCGAGCTCACGCCCTGGCCGGGGACGAGCTTCAGTGCGAGGAAGTCGAAGCCCTCGCCGACGTAGGCGTCGATGATCGGACCGACGTCGGCGCTGATGTTGTAGCCGTTCGTCGTGAGCCAGTCCTTCAGGGCGTTCGGGTCCGACGACGCGAGTTGCACGGTTTCGTAGGGGCCGACGACCTCCTGCGAGATCACGTCGACGCCGCCGCCGGCCGAGTCGCCGCCTGCGCCGCCGGCACCACCTACCGAGCCGCTTCCTTCCCATCCGCCCCAGCAGGAGGGCGGCGGCGGGCAGTTCAAGGGAGGTGCCGCGACGGACGTCGCCGTGCGCTCACTGAGGACTGCGAAGACTGCGTCCGAGGACAAACCGACCTCGACCTGGCCTTTGATGGGCAGGATCCAGGCGAACGACGTGGGCTCGCCGGAGTATTCGATCTGGTCCCAGAGGGTCGTCGAGGTTTGCGAGACCGAAAAGATCATCCGGTGGCCGGTGACTTGCGTCGACTCGTCCTGCGGCGGGACGCAGCCGCCGCAGGCGGCGGCGTCGTGGGTGTTGGTCACGACGGCGGTGACGAGCGGGAGCGAAAGGAAGAGAGCGTGGATGAGCTTCATGCTTGGCAACCTCCGGGCAGCGAAGCTGCCGGAAGGCATGCCGCGTGCCTCTCCGATTCTTCGGCCGTTTCATGATCCCGGAGTCTGCGCTGCGGCTCTTTCGGGCACATCGGGGCACACGTTGACACGATTGCACGGAGGTTCTCGGCGACGCGCCTTCGTGGTAGGGAGGGGCCCGAACGAGGAGCGAGATTGTCATGCGCGAACCTTTGGATCCCGTGCTCCGACCGATCGACGTTTTCGCGGGCGCCCGTGACGCGTCGCGCCCCGAGGATCGCCTGCGCGAGGTCCGAAAACGCGCGGCGCGCCTGCGCGAAGAGCTGCTCTCGGCGCCGCCGGTGCCTTGTTATCGATCCCGCGGGCTCGTGCGTGTCCCCTATCCGACGCGGTATGCGCTGCGCGATGCCTTCCGCGGCCCGACGCCGTTCGTGCACATCCTGAACCGCGTCTTCCTCGTGCAATTCGAGGCCGAAGGCAGGCTCCGCACCCTGCTCGCCTCGCCCTCCGACATCCGCGCCAATGCCGAGACGCCGTTCTTCAAGCGCCTCGGCGGCATGTTCGGCCCCTTCAAGGACCTCGGCCAGCGCCTCATCGCGCCCGAGCTCGGCACCGTGGAATCGTGCCTCGCCGAGGCGGGGCTCTTGCCCGAGGACATCGATTACATCACGTACGATCACCTGCACACGCAGGACGTGCGCCGCTGGCTCGGCGCGCACGAGCGTCCCGGCTACTTTCCACGCGCAAAACTCCTCGTCATGCGCCAGGAATGGGAGAGCACGCTCGCGCTCGCGCCGCCGCAGCGCGACTGGTATTGCCCGGACGGGATCGACGGTGTCGATTCCTCGCGGATCGTCCTGCTCGACGGCGACACGAAGCTCGGCGAGAGCGTCGTGCTCATGGCGACGCCCGGCCATACCGAGGGCAACCATTCGATCGTGGTGCGGACGAGCGAGGGGATCTTCGTGACGAGCGAGAACGGCGTCGGCCCCGACGCGTATGCCCCGCGCGCTTCGCGGATCCCGGGACTCCGCCGATACGCCGAGGACACCGGGATGGAGGTCGTGCTCAACGGCAACACGCTCGAGCGCGGGCTCGACCAGTACATCTCGATGGTGCAGGAGAAAGAGGTCGCGGGTGCGTCCCGGCAAAACCCGGATTTCCCGGCGATGGTCAGCTCCTCGGAGCTCAGCGCCTACGCTCTGTTCCCCGGCGTCACGCCGACGTTCTCGTTCGGCGATCTCACGCTGGGCAAACCCGCGCGCCCCGCGCGCGACAACACCAAAACCCGCGCCACCGGCGCGGCTCTTTCGGCCTAGGAGGCGACAATGGCCGTCCTGGTCTTGACCGGCGCCGCGAGTGGGATCGGCGCGCACATGACGGGGGTTTTTGCGCGTCGCGGGGACACGGTCATCGCGACGGACGTGAACCTCGCCGCCCTGGAGAAACGCGCGGCGGAGGGCGCGTGGGGGACGAACGTTCGTCTCGTCAAACTGGACGTGCGCGAGGCCGCGGATTGGGAAGCGGCGCTCGATCGGGCCGAGCACGAGGGCTCTGGGCTCGACGTCGTCATGAACATCGCGGGCGTGCTCAAGCCCGGCTGGGTCCCGGATCTCGCGGCCGCCGACGTGGATTTCCACCTCGACGTGAACGTGAAAGGCACGGTGCTCGGCACGCGCGCGGCCGCGGCGCGGATGATCGCGCGGGGACGGGGCGGGCACATCGTGAACATCGGCTCGCTCGCGTCGCTCGCGCCCGTGCCGGGGCTCTCCCTTTATGCGGCGTCGAAATTCGCCGTGCGGGGATTCACGCTCGCCGCCGCGATGGAGCTCGCCCGCCACGCCATCGCCGTGACGCTCGTCATGCCCGACGCCGTGCAGACGCCGATGCTCGATTTGCAGGTCGATCACGAGGAGGCCGCGATGACCTTCTCCGGCCCGCGCCCGCTCACCGTCGAGGACGTCGAGCACGCGCTCGTGAACGAGGTGTTACCGAAGCGCCCGCTCGAAATCACCTTGCCGCTCGGCCGAGGCATTCTGGCGCGCACGGCGAACACGGCGCCGGCCGCTTCGCGCTGGCTCGAGCCGCTCCTCACGAAAAAGGGACGAAAGGCCCAGGAACGAATCAAGCAGGGGCGCTAGTCCAGCCCGGCACCTTCGCCCGCGGCGCCCGCTCCGCGCGCCAGAGGTCCCGGGCGAGCCAGGCGAGCACGCGTGGATTGTGCCGCACTTCCGTGAAATGGTACGGCAATCGGCCCTCGCCGAACGGCACGTACACGCGCACCGGTACGCCGAACGTGCGCGCCTCCCGCAATGCCGGCCCGAACGGCAAGCCGAGCAGCAATTCGAGCTCGCACGGCGTCCCGTTCGAGACGAGCCGCTGGAGCGCCTGTCGCACGAGCGGCGCGTCGTGCGAGGCCACCCCCACGTGCCGCGCCCTGCCCGCGAGCGCGTCGATCACCGCGAGAAAACCTGCCCGCGGATCGAGCTCGGGCGCCGCCGGATCCGGCACCTGCCCTTTCACCACGCGCACGGGCACGTTCCGCCGGATCGCCCAGGCCGCGTCCCGCACGCTCCGCGAAAAACGTCCGGGCAAGGTGAATCCGATCGTCGTCCCCCCGCCCATGACGCTCTCCGCGAGCGCCCGCGTCTTCTCCACGGCCTCGGGCCGCTGCGCGTCGAAATGCACCCGCGCGGACGAGAGCGTTGCGCGCGTCACGATCTCCCTGACGAGATCCCGCGAAAACCCGAGCGCGGGGGCCTTGATCGCGAGGTAATGGTCTCCGTCCGCCTCCGCGAAGGACTCGAGTGTGGCGAGCGCGCGGTTCGCCACGATCCGCGGGGACGTGTTCTCGCCGTTCCAGAAACAAACGACGACGCCCATGCCCGCGTCCCAGAATTGCCGGCTGAGCGTGAGGGCGTCGGTGATCCGCGGCCCGGCGACGTAGGCGCGTCCGGCGCGCTTCGCGATCGGCTCCCATGCCGCGAGCGCGGCCTGCTTCAGACCTCGGATCGTGTCATCCATCGAAATTGCCTCCTCAATGTCCGGAGCACGCGCGCGGCAGCCTGGCTCGACAGCGCGGACGCGCTCGCGAGGCTCACCGGATACGCACCGAGCGAAACCGTGGCGCGCTCCTCGTTCGTCCAGGGCTTGATCCACGGCGCGACGCCGCCGAGAAATTCGTACGTCGAGAGCCCCTGCTCGGCCGCGCGGCGCAGGCTCTCGCGGAGGAGCAGAATGCCCGGCGAGGCCTGTCGAAACGCCTCGTCATAGCCGATCTTGAGCAGCCAGTAGCGTCCGGCGTGCTCGACCGCGAGCTGCATCGCCGCGGCGAGGCCGCCGATACGAAGGAACGCGACGCGCAGGATCCCGCGGCGCGCGGCGGCGAGGGCGTACGTCCGGAAAAACGTGCCGATGACCAGATCGGACGACATTGCCGTGCCCTCGCGGCCCTTCCAGCAGGCGGCTTCGACACGGAAAGCCTCGTCGAGCACGCCTTCCGCTTCCTCGGGCGCGGGCGAGAGGAACGAATACGAGAGCTTGCCCTGGCGCTCGGCGTGCCGCTCGGCGCGGCGCAGATCCTGGCGCCGACGGGGCGAGAGGTGGCGCTCGGGCTCGCTCCACGAGGTATCGAGCGGGACGAATGGGCAAGGCTTCGCGGGCCCGACGCGGACGACGCCGCGGCGGCGGTAGGCCTCGCGCAGGGCCGGAATCGTGGGTGAGGTCGCGAGCACGCGCGGCAGGTGCACCGGATGCCGGTCGCGGGCGAGCGCCTGGCAAAGCGCCCGGAGCGACCCGGGGCCGCCGCGGGACAGATCGACGGGCTCGCCGAGCTCGATCGCCCCGGCGGGCAGGAGCGAAGGCGAAAGGCCCCCGTGATGGACGAGCGCCGCAATCGAGGGGGATTCGAGCGGCGACGTCGCGACGAGGACCCGCAATCGATCCCCCGCGCCGCTCGCCGAGAGCCAGCTCTCCGTCCAGAGGCTTTGCTGCATCGGGGTGTCCTGCAGCGCATCGAGCGCGGCCCAGGTCTCTCCTATCTGTGACAGCGCCGAAGCCCCGGCGAGTCGCTGGGTGGAGAGCGCCGCGCGGCGCATTTCGTCCGCGCTCGTGGAAGGCTTCGGCCGCAGCTCGAGCTCTTGCATTCCGTTTCCCCCCGCGGCTCCAGTGCCGTCCTCGGAGCTTGGTCCGCCCCCCCGGACCCCGCCACCTCACATGGCCCGTGAAAACCCATGCAAAGCGCGCCCGGAATGGCGGGTATCCGCGTCGAGCGCTCCCTTCGGATAACGAGGTTTTTCCCTGTGCCGGCGGGATCGCGCCCGGGGCATTCGTGGTCCTCGCGCGCACTCTCCAGGTTCTTCGGCCACTCCTTTGCATACGAGATCCAGCGCGCGCGCTCCGGGCATTTCTTTCCCACCCGGCCACGCGCCCTCGGCATAACGCCGCGCACCTACCCTACCCGCGCGGCCCGACCCATTCGAAAAGGAGTCCACCCCCGTGAACACGATGCTTCGGAGCACGCTGTGGCTCCTCCTCGCCCCGCTCGCGCTCGTCACAACGGACGCCGTGGCCGGAGAGGAGGCCAGCGTCGAGGTCGTCGGAGAGCCCGTCGCCCGGTGCACGGGCGAAAACGCGGTCGTCTCGCTCCGCCTGCGCAACAAGAGCGGCGAGACCGTGACAGCGCGTGCGAGCGCCGCGGTGATCGTCGCGTGCAGGGCCGAGGACAGCGAAGGAAAGGCGGACGAAAAGCGTGGCGATACTCTCGAAGTCGAGGAGCGAATCCCCGACAACGGAGGCAGATCCGTCACCTACACGCTCGTGCTGGAGGGGCGGAAGGGCTGCAACGCGGAGGAGCGCGTGGCCGCGATCGATTACGAGTCGGTGAAGCTCGAAATCGCCGGAGAAGTCACGGCCTTGCGCATGGAAGGGTGCAAGGGCTCCCGTTAATCGGTCGGCTCCATGGGCGGCCCGCTGATCTCCTCGGTCGGGGGCACCCACGTCTCGGGGTTCGGGCCGTCCTCCAGCGTGGTCCCCTCGGAATACGTCGGGCCGCCGGGATACGACCCCGCGCCGCCCTCGTCTCCCAAAGGCCCGCGCGAAACCGGCTCGCCGCCCCGCACGCCGGGCACGCTCTCTTGCGTCCGAGGCTGCCCGGCCCCGGCGTCACCCCGATCAAAAGGCCAGGGTTGCTCCTTCGCCATGATGCCCTCCAGGGCTTCCCCATGGGGCCGGCGCGGACGAAACGAAAGCCGTCCGCCCCATAGGAACGTCAAGCCCGTTACGGAGGCGCGGCCCGCGGACCCGAGCCGCCGGGCGAGAGCGCGCCCAGCACGGCCCGGAGCCCCTCGATGACCTCGGCCGAGGGCTGCCCCTCCCCGACCCGATACCCGCCCACGGGTTTACCGTTCGTTTCACCCAGCCAAACCCAGGCGCGCTCCCCCGACGGCGCCTCGAACCCGAGCTCGGCGCGCCGCCCTTCCGACAAGACGCGCACGTCCTTCCACGCGAGGGCGCCGAACGGCGCGCGCCGCCGCAAGAGCTGCGTCCGCGCTGCCACGGATCGCACGAGCGGCAGCGCCGCGTCCTCCCCGATCGGATGCACGAACGTGACGTGCCCGGACAACCTCTCTCCGATCGCGAGGATGCCCGCCCGCGACGCCGCCCGATCCGCCGGCGCGGCGACGATCCCCACGGAAAACCAGTCTGTTGCCGCGATCCCCTCGCCTTCCGACCGTGGCCTCAGCGTGACCACGAGGCTCTCCTCGCCTTCGAGCCGCACCTCGACCGCCCGCTCGCCGAGCTCCGTGAGGGTGACGCGGGAAAACGGATTTGGCGGGACGAACCCGGCGAACGCCTGCGCGACGAGCGCCCGCGCGTGCACCGAAAAGAGTTTTCGACTGGGATCGGCCTCGACGAGGCGCTCGGGCGTCACGGGGACGAACTCCTCGTCGCCGTACATCTCCCGGTACGTTTCGAAAACGCCATTGCAACGCGCGTCGAAGACGCACGTCGCGCAGCCCGCGGGCTTCGACTTGTCCCGCCGCTTGACGAGGTATTTGTCCCAGGGCTTGCTGAGCGTCTTCTCGCCGTCGACGGCGATCGTCATCGTCTTTTCGCCGTCGTGATGAATGAACGGCGCGAGGTGCGGCGCGACGCAATACGGGAGGTTTCCGATGTTGACGTCGAACCCCTCGGGGAAGCCCGAAACCATACGTTCCAGCGGGCCGACGAGGCTCCGGTAACGCGGGATCATCGCCGCGAACTCCGCCTCCGTGCGCACGCCCGCGTCGAGCGGCCGCACCATGTCGAGGTGGAGCTGCGAGACCCCGAGTGGCAGGAGCAGATCCGGGAACGCGTCCACGGATTCGTGGTTCGACTGGACGACACACATGTTCACGGTGAGCCGCTGCCCCCGCGCCCGCACGTGATGCATCGACTGCACAATGCGGGCGAACGACCCATCTTTGCGCGTCGTGCGCTCGTGCGCCTCCTCGGTCGCGCCCTGGATCGAGAAGCGGAACGTGAAATTCCCGCCGGTCGCGAGGATCTCGTCCACGAACGCGGCGCGAGCGGTCTTCACGCCGTTCGTGAAGATCACGATCTCCTCGAAGCCGAGCGCGACGCTCTCGCGCACCACGTCGAGGAACGCAGGCTGCAGCGTGGGCTCGCCGCCGAGCAGCGTGATCTTCCTGTGCCCGGCCGCGCGCGCGGCCCGGATCTGCTCGAGGATCGGCGCGAGCGGGAGCGGCCTCGCGCGGCCAAGCGCCGTCTCCTGGCCGCTGACGCAGAACACGCAACGGTTGTTGCACATATGGCCGAGTTGTATTTCGATCAACGCTCGGGGCTCCGGATCGCCTTCGGCGCCCTGCGCCCCGAACCCCCGCTGCGTCTTCGGCTCCATCGGCCGGGAGATCATACAACAAAACGACACCCCGCCACACACGCGACGTGCAGGCGGGGCCATGAGGGTCGTCCTTGGACGACGGAGAGCTGCTTCTCTAAGCCGCCTTCCTCTCCCAGACCCGCATGTTGAGCTGATCCTTGATCCATGCGAGGTGACGCTGCTCGTCCGAGAAGTTCCTCTCGAGGAGCGAGCGCACCTCCGTCGGCAGGTCGGCCACGTTGAGCGCCGCCTCGTAAGTGCGGTTCGTCAGCTCCTCATTCCCCCGCATCGCGAGCAGCGCGCTGTGATCGCCCTGGGCCGTGATGGCCGTGAAGCCCTCGATCAGGAACCCGGCCCAGGACGTCTCCACTTCGGGCTCGCCGCCGCAGGCCCGTACCTGCTGCGAGAGATCCCGAATGTGCTGCTGATGGTCTTTCTGGAACCGGTCCAGGTTGCTCCGGATGTCCTCCATCGTGCAGGCGTCGATCGCCTGCTTGTACGCATGCACCGCGTCCACGTCGAGCTTGATCAGTTTGTTCAGCTTATCAACCACTTCGCGGTTATCCATGGAAAACTGCCTCCTCGGGGCCCTTCCAGGCTCGGCATGTCCATGGGGGACGAATGTGCGCGACGTCGAGCCCCGTCGCGGGAACCTTTCGCCCGCAACGTGCAGAGTCTGCTCGCCGGACAAACCCATTCGGTCCCGGACGAAACCTCGCAAGCTTCTTGCAAGCGAGGGGGATCGGACGGCGACCCTGCGGCGCCCGATCCGTGAGCCCATCGCGGAGGAACCGAACGGGGAGGATTATCGTGGCACTCGACCTCACGAAGGAAAAAGGCGTGGCCCTCGACGCCCAGGAAGATTTCACCTGGCGCGACATGGTGCGCGAGCCGATCAGCAAGCTGAACGACGACGCGTTCACGCGCCTGCGTATCATCCTCATGAATGGCATCGAGATGGAGGCGAACCGCTTCCAGCACATGTTCGCCCGCATGAACCACCCGATGCGCGCCGAGCTCGCGAAGGTGCGGCGCATCGAGACGCACCAGCAGGTGCTCGTGAACTGGCTCCTGCCGGCGGATCAATCGCCGCTCGAGACCACGATCGCCTACGAGCAGGTCGCCATCGAGGTGACCGCGAGCCTCGCGCTGCTCGAGCCCGATCCGTACATCGCGCAGGTGCTCCGCTTCGGGCTCCTCGAAGATTTCGATCACCTGTATCGATACTCGGCGCTCATGGACCGCATGGAGGGCAAGGACGCGAACGCCATTCTGCAATCGTACACCGACGTCATGCCGGGCCGGCCCACGGTGGTCGAGCACCGGCATCCGCTCGACGATCTGCGCGAGCACTACGATCGCACCACGGCCTCGCCGATCACGAAACTCGTGTCGTTGACGATCATGTCGGGCGAGCAGCAGACGCAGAACTACTACCAGAACATCGGGCCGCTCTTCGCAGACCCGGCGGCGCGCCTGCTCTACGCGGAGATCGCGCACATCGAGGAGCAACACGTCACGCAATACGAGGCGATCATCGACCCACACGAGACGTGGATGGAGAAATGGCTCCTGCACGAGTGTACGGAGGTCTGGAACTACCTCGCGTGCATGGAACAGGAGTCGAATGCGCGGCTCAAGGCCATCTGGGAGCGCATGGTGGCCTACGAGCTCGGCCACCTGAACCACGTGATGGATCTCTTCCGGCGCGTGGAAAATCGCGATCCGTTCGAGATCATCCCGACGAGCCTGCCGGAGCGCATCAAGTACATGAGCCACCGCGATTACGTGCGGCAGGTGTTGAAGAACGAGGTGCACCTGCGCAGCGTGGGGACCCAGTTCGTCCCGGTGGCAGAGGTGCCTCCGGATGCGCCCTCGATCGCCTACAACCGGCAGATCAATTCTGATGGTTCGCCCAGCCAAACCGTGGCGGCGGGCTACGTCTACACCCCCGGAAGCGAGCTCGTGAAGCAGGCGGCCTGAAAAGAGCTCAAAGGAGGAAACGATGAAAGAGCCGACCGACATGGGGATGAATCGGACGGGGATCGGGACGAGCCCGATCGATTCGAAGGAGCTCATCGAGGCCGCCGAGGCCACGGTGCCGAGCAGCGAGGGCGACGCGTCGGGGATCGCGAGCCTGCGGATCTCGTACACCAGCGAGTCCGGCATCGTGGGCACGATGCCGCCGCCGTCGAGCGTGAAGGGCGCGGTGAAATCGGTGCTCGAAGGCCTCACGGCCAAGAACCCGGCCGTGTTCCTGGACAAACTCGCCGAGCGCCTGCAATTCGAGCGGACCGGGACACGCATGTACCAGAGCGTGCTCGCGAAGTTCGACGCGCTCGGGAGCTACGACGGCGGGCCGACGCGCGAGACGCTCCTCGAGTTCCACGACGAAGAGCTCAGGCACTTCCACGTGCTCCGGAGCGCCCTCGAGAGCATGGGCGCGGATCCGACGGCGCTCACGCCCTCGGCGGACATCGCGGCGGTGGAGGCGTCGGGCCTCTTGCAGGTCCTCAATGATCCGCGCACGACGCTGCCGCAGACATTGCACGCGATCCTCGTGGCCGAGCTCGCCGACAGCGAGGGCTGGGACATGCTGATCGAGCTCGCGACGAGCCTGGGGCACGAGGCGATGGCGGACGATTTCCGCGACGCGATGCGCGCCGAGGAAAAACACCTCGCGCACGTGCGGCAATGGGTCGCGAACCACGCGATGCAGGACGCGGAAGGGAAGTTGCAACAGGCAGCCTGATCAAGAACGCCGATCAGAACGGGAGCGGGGGCGTCGTCACGAAAAAGGCCGGCGAGAGCTGGCCCGGAGGGATGTCCCCCCGCCCCGGATCTTTTTCGGTCGTGAGGGCATACGCCGCGCCGCCGGCCGCGCCGCCCGCGACGACCACGCCGATCGTGGTCCAGAACCACCAGCGCGCGTAAATGGGCGGCGGGCGCTGGAGGACGAGCGCGACCGTGCGCTCGCCGCCGGCCGTCACGATGACGCTGGTCTCGTAATCGACGTATTCGGGGTGCCTCGATGCGACCTTGTGCGTCCCCGGCTCGACGAGCGTCTCGAGCGGCGCTTGCCCCGCGTTCTTGCCGTCGACGAGGACCGTGACCCCGGTCTTCGGCGCGGTCACGAGGAGCTTGCCGACCCTGGCCTTGCTCTGGAGCTGGGCATCGAGGACGTACGCACCGGCACCCGGCAAATCGACGCGCGTGCGATAAGGGAAATACCCCTCGGCCTCGACGAGGACGTCGGCCGGACCGGCCTTGAGCACGAGGGGTTTGTCGAGGGGCGACATTCCCGCGACGACGTCGCGCACGAGGATCCGCGCCCCGTCGACGTTCACCTTCACGGTGAGCCGCGACAGACGTTTTTCGATGTTCGCGATGCGATCGTTCAGCCCCGGCACCTTGGCGAGGAGCTCGGCGGGCGCCTGCGCGCGGAATACCGTGAGTTTTTCGAGCGCCTCGGGCAGCCGGTCGAGCGCTTCGAGGGCCCGGCCCATGTTGTACAAAAGCGCCGGCTCCGGGTTCAGCGCGTACGCCTCGGTATAGGCCGCGAGCGCGTCGAGCGGCCGGAGCTTGTCCATGGCCTTGTCGCCCTCGGCCTTGCGCTCCTTGGCGCGCGCCACGAGCGCGGGATCCTGCCCGGCAGGCGCCTGCGGGGCTGCTTGCGGCGCGTCGGCGCGGGCAGACGGGGCGATCGTCGTGATTAGCGCGACGAGGAGGACGTGGGAAAGGCCAGCACGAAGGCGATTTCGGCTCATGGCGCGATCTTTAGAGGTGGGTCGGATCCTCCGCCGGGGGCGGGGGCGGCTTGGGAGGCGTCGGCTTCGGCGTGGGCGCGGCCGTGGCCGTCGCGGTGACCGGCGGCGAGGCGGGCGTCGGCGCTTGTTTCGGCGACAGCCCCACGGCGACGGGCGCGGTCGGGGGCGCGGTCGCCGTCTCGATCGCGGCCGCAGGCGTGGCGGCGGGCGTCGGCGTCATCGTCGGCGAGGGCGCGGGCGTCGCCGCGGGTGGGAGCGTCGTCGCGGTCGTCACGGCCGTATCCACGGCCGGCTCCGCGGGCTTTTTCGTCTGCGAGGCCAGCACGAACAGAAAAACCCCCACGACCACCGCTGCAATGCCCGCCGACACGATCATCAATCGCCGGGTCGACATCGGCTCGCGGGGGGCGGCGAGCTGCGGCGTCTTCGCATTGAGCAACGTCTGCGGCGCGGCGCCGGCCGGGCCAAACGGCATGAGCGCGGCCATGAACGTATCGATGTCGGGCCACCTTTCGTCGGCGCGCTTTTCGAGCGCCTTCATGACCACGTCCGCGAGCTTCTGCGGCAGATCCGGCCGGACCTCACGCAAAGGCCTGGGATCGTCCGCGATGATCGCCGCGAGCGCGGCCGTCGCGCTCACCTCGTCGAAGGGCCCGCGGCCGCCGAGCAATTCGTAGAGGACCACGCCGAGCGACCAGATGTCCGCCCGCCCGTCGACGTTTTTTGCGGACCGCACCTGCTCCGGCGACATGTATTGCGGCGTGCCGAACGCCGCCGTCGTGGCCGTCTGCGCGGCGTTGTCCCGTTTGTCGAGGACCTTGGAAATGCCGAAATCGAGCACCTTGACGATGCGCCGCTGCCCCTCCTGGCACAGGAACAGATTGCCCGGCTTGATGTCGCGATGCACGACGCCCATGCGATGCGCCTGCGAAAGCGCCTCGCACGCCGCGAGGACGTAACCGACGGCCTCCGGATACGGCAGCGGGCCGCGGATCGCGAGCTCCTGACCGAGATCCCAGCCCTGAAGCAGCTCCATCACCATCATGGGGCTGCCGTCCGGGAGGTTGTCGACGTCGTAGACGCGCACCACGTGCGGCCCCTGGATCCGGGCCGCCGCGCGCGCCTCGCGCTCGAATCGCGCCGTCACGTCGGGCAGCACGCGCGCGTCGGGGCGCAAGAGCTTGATGGCCACGGCCTGCTCGGTGCGCTGGTGCCGCGCTTGCAGGACGATCCCCATGCCGCCCTGACCGAGGACGGACTCGACGACGTACTTGCCGGCGAGCACCGTGCCCGGCGCGGGCGCGCCATCGGGGGAGGCCGGATCCCGGGGAGCGGGCTCGGTCACGGGCGCAGCATACGCGTGAGCGCGTCCTGTGTGAAGAGGCGAACGCGGCGGAGGGTCGTGGTCTTGGGCTCGGGTGGGGGCGCGACCGGCTCGATGACCTCGCAGTTCTTGATCCCGCCCTGTCCCGCGACGCCGCCGTCGGGGCAGTTTTCCTTCGGGCCGCCGACGCCGCCTGCGCCGCCGCCGCCGCCGGCACCGCCGCCGCCGGTCCCCCAGAAGCCTCCACCGCCGCCCATCCCACCGGCGCCGGTCGTGGAACCGGCAGCGCCACCACCTCCGCCAACTCCAGACGTGCTGCTGCTCGACGAGCTGCTGGAAGAGCTGCTGCTGCTCGACGAGCTGCTGCTCGACGTACCACCGCCCGTGCCCGGAGGGCCAGCGTCCACCTCCACGGGTCCGCCGAGGCCGCCGCTTCCGCCGTTCCCGATGCTTCCGCCGAAGCCACCGCTTCCGCCGTTCCCGATGCTTCCGCCGAGGCCGCCGCTTCCGCCGAGGCCGCCGCTTCCGCCGTTCCCGATGCTTCCGCCGAGGCCGCCGCTCCCGCCGCTGCCGGGGCCCACGCCGCCCGTGCCGCCGTTTCCGCCCGGTCCCACGGGACCCCCGCCGCCGACGCCGCCGGCGCCGCCCTGGCCCTCGCCCACGTCACACGCGGACGTGTTCTTCGCGCATTCGTCGCCGGAGATCTCCGAATCGACGCAGCCAAACTTGGCGACGCACGTCGAATCCGGATCACACGGCTTGCCGATGCACTCGTTCCACATGAAAATCGGCAGATCGAGCGGCGTGCTCGGGATGAACCGGAGCCTGCGCCGCGCGATGATGCAGCGATCCTTCGTCGCCTGCGTCGCGTTCGGATCGAGGCAGTCGATGCCGCTCACGCCCACGCCCGTTGCGACCTTGATGGCGAGCAGCTCGTCTTTCGCGCTCTTCGGAATGAGCACAAGCGATCCGATACGATCGCCGATGCACGTGAGCGCCTCGGTGCCCGGCGGCGGGTTCGCCTCGAGCGACTGGTAGTCGTTGGCCACCGCGATCGCCGTGCTGGACACCTGGCCGCAGGGCACGTCGGTCTTGATCTCGATCGTGACCTGCGTGGGCTCGAGACACCCCGCGAACGCCGCCGCGACCGAAACCGAGAGGGCCGCCAAGATCGCACGACGGCGCTTCCCCTTCCCCTTGCGCATGGCGCGATTGGACATCCGCGCCCAGAACGCGTCAAGGGGCCGCGCGCACGTTCAGAGCTGCCCGAGCTCCGGAAACTCGCGCCGCAAGTCCTGCTCCAGCGCGCCCGAAGGCGCGAGCTTGCGCACACGATCGAATGCCCCGCGCCCATCCTCGCGCCGCCCGGCCGTGAGGTAGACCCGGACGAGCCACGCCGCGATGACCGCATTGTCGGGCAGCGCGAGCCCCGCGCGCTCGAGCCGCTCCGCCGCGGCGCCATAATCGCCGGCCTGGTACAAGCTGAGCCCCGACGCGAGCAGGAGCAGCGGATCGCCCTCTTCGAGCGCCTCGGCCCGGCCCACGAGCGCGAGCGCCTCGTCCTGCTTGCCCGCCGCGCGCGCCGCCCGGATCGCATTCGTGTAAAGCGGTTCGTACCGCGGAAACAGCTCGATCCCGCGCCGCAGCACGGAAAGCGCCTCCTCGTACCGCCCCGCGCGGTTCAGAAGGACGCCGAGGTTGTTGTGGATCTCCGCCACGTTCGGCCGGCGCGAGAGCCAGAACCGCATCGACGCCTCCGCCTCGTCGAGCCGCCCGGCCTGCATCGCGTCGACCGCGAGGTTGTTCTGGTAAAGCGCGAGGGCCGTGCCGTCGTCGATGCTGTTGTAGAGCGAAAGCGTCCAGTCGGGCGCTTCCTTGGCGAAATCCATCACGATCGCCATCGGCCCGCTGCCATAGCCGACGGCCACGTGCGACGAGAGGAAAAACGAGCCGTTTTTCTCGTAATGCCCCTCCACCTTCCGCACGTACACGAAATACACCGGCACGCCGAGGTGCCGCGCGAGCGCCGCGAAGAGGTGCGTATACGAGACGCAATCGCCCTGCCGCGCCCGGAACCCCGCGCGCGCCGTGAGCGATTGGCTCGGCGCATACCGGAACGCAAGGTCGTCCCGCAGGTATCGCGAGAGCCGCCGCAGCCGCTCCTCCGGCGTGCCCATGCGTCCCACCACCCGCTCGACGTCCGCCTTCATCTCCGCGTCGATCACGAGCGGATCCTCGACGCCGAACCCCTCGGCATGCGCCTCGCGGACGAGATCCTCGACGGTCACCGCCGGCCCCTTCGGCGGGCGCGGCGCGGGCCTGCACCCCGCGGCCCCGAGAAGGCACGCTCCCACCAGGATCATCCGTCGCCCCCACGCCCCGCGCACCGCCGCTCCTCCCTCCGCGCGCCCTCGCCCTCGTCAACGCCCCTGGGACCGCCCGAGCAGACCCAGCGCCCAGTGTAACCCATCTTCGAGCCGCGCGAGCGTCACGAGCCCGCCCAGATCGACCCCGCCCGCCACCATCGTCCGCGCCAGGTTCGGCCGCACCCCCACGAGCGCCGGCGTGGCCCCGAGGAGCCGCACCGCAGAAGCCGTCCGCACGAGGTGTGGCGCTACCACCTCGTCCACGACCGGCAGCCCCGTCACGTCGAGCAGCACCACCTTCGCCCCGTGCTCGGAGACGGCCGCGAGCAAGACCTCCAGGATGCACTCGGCCCGCGCGCCGTCGATCCGGCCGACGAGCGGCAAGAGGAGGACGCCACGCGCAAGCGGCAGGACCCGCGCGGAGAGCTCGAAGATCTCCTCGGCCTGCGCCTGCGTGATCGCCTCGCGCGCCTCGAGGAACGCGTCCGCGAGCGCGGCCGCGCCGGCATAACTGAAGCGACTCCGCGCCATCTCCCAGAAGAGGCGCGCTTCGGGGTCGTCACGAAATCGCTCGGCGAAGCGCTCCGTGAGCACCTCGAAGCCCACCTCGAACCCGCGAAGCATGTCCGAGATCTTCGCTCCCTGCGCGCTCCGCTGCGCCCCGACGGCGCCCAGGAGCGCGGTCAGCGTCCTGGGCGTGCCGGCCTCGAGATCCTCCAAGACGGCCTCGAACACGCGGGTGACCGAGACGCACAAGAGCTCGCGAGATAAGCGACTGTAAAACGGGTTCCTTTCAGCGAGGGCGCGATCACACGCCTCCGCCACGTACGCGTCGAGCCCTTCCCGGAATGCGTCGATGACCCGCTGCATGCACGCTCCTCGCGTGCACAGTGGTAACAGGATCTTCCTTCCCGAAAATGCCTTTCCATGCCTGGACGCGTCATGACGCGTATCCAGCACCGGCGAGCCGCCTCACGGCGCCCTCGGCTCCGACCGAGGACACGAAAATGAGGGACGCGCCGCCCAGCGCTTGACCGCTTTTGCGGTTTCAGCTTGCTTTGAATCCATGAAGCGCCATCGGACCTCCGAGCCCGATCTCTTCGACGACTCCGTGGAGGAGCCGACGAAGGCCGCGGAGGAAGAGGGGCGCACCTCGATCCCTCCGCCCGCGCGGATCTTCTCCGTGCCCCCGCCGGTCGATGCCGCCGAAGGCGAGACCTTCGGCATCGAGCCGCTCGATCGTTACGTGGAGAAACGAAAGCTCGGGCACGGCGCGATGGGCGAGGTCGCGCTCTGCAAAGACACGCGCATCGGCCGCGACGTGGCGCGCAAGGTGATCCTGCCGATCTACCAGTCCGATCCGCAGGTCCGCGCCCGTTTCCTGCGCGAAGCCCGGGTGCAAGGGCAGCTCGAGCACCCCTCGATCGTCCCGGTCTACGACCTCGGCGTCGACATCGAGGGATCGACTTACTTCACGATGAAATGCCTGCGGGGCCTGACGCTCGCGCAGATCGTGAAGGGTCTGCGCAAGAAAGACCCGGCCATCGTGGAGGCCTACAGCCGTCCCAAGCTGCTCCGCGCGTTCTCCGCCGCCTGCCTCGCCGTCGACTTCGCCCATTCCCGCGGCGTGCTCCACCGGGACCTCAAACCGTCGAACGTGATGCTCGGCGATTTCGGCGAGGTCTACGTGCTCGACTGGGGCCTCGCGAAGCTGCGCAAGGACACGTCCGAGGCCGCGCTTTCGCTCGACGACTCCTCGGACGACGTGAAGACGGCCGCCGGCAAGATCCTCGGCACGTTCGGGTACATGTCGCCCGAGCAGGCGATGGGCAAGGTGAGCGCGCTCGACGCGCGCAGCGACGTCTACTCGCTCGGCGCGATCCTGTTCGAGATCCTGACGCTCGAGCCTTTGCACACGAAGGACACCTGGAACGCGATGATGCTCGCGACGCTCCAGGGCGCCGACGCGCGCGCCTCGAGCCGCGTCCCGACGCTCGACCTGCCCCCGGAGCTCGACGCCATCTGCGTCAAAGCCACCGCGCTCGACCCGGATGCCCGGTACGCCTCGGCCCGCGATCTGCACGACGTGATCGAGCGGTTCCTCGCCGGCGACACGGACGTCTCGGTGCGCCGCGACATGTCGAGCCGTCACGCCCGCATCGCCGAGGCCGCCGCCCGGCGTGCCGACCGTCCCGGCCCGGAGGCCGCGGAAGCCCGGCGCGAGGCGATGCAGGAGGTCGGTCGCGCCCTCGCGCTCGACCCGACGAACCGCGAGGCCCTGCGCCTCCTCGCCCGGATCATCACCACGCCATCGAGCGACATCCTGCCCGAGGCGCGGGCCGAGGTGCGGGCGCGGGGCTTTGGCCGGCTGCGGCTCGCGCTGCGGGACGGCGTGCGCTTCGACGTGGCGAGCCTCTTGCTCTTGATTCCGCTCGCCTTCTGGATGGGCGTGCGGAGCACGGCGCACCTGCTCGCGATCGTGGGCCTTTCGGCGATCTCGTCGGCGCTGAAGCTCCTCGCGGCGCAGTCCGAGGAGGTGCGCCGGCTCTACGTCTTCAGTTACGGCGCGTTCCTGTTCAACATCCTCGCGCTCGGCTTCGTGGCGCGCGCGTTCGGCCCGCTGTTCTTCGTGCCGATGGTGCTGCTCATCTTCACGTTCTCGTTCTCGATGACGCACTCGGGCCGGTTCCGCGCGGCGGTCATCGTGACGGGCGTATGCGGGATGCTCGTGCCGCTCGGCCTCGAGCTCCTCGGGGTCATCGAGCGCTCGTACGCGTTCCAGAACGGGAACATGGTGGTCCTGCCACAAGGCGTGTCGCTGCCCGAGCTGCCGACGCTGGTGTCGCTCACGGTCGGGAACGTGTTCCTGATCGTGGCCCCGAGTGTGATCATGGGCCGCGTGCAGCTCGCGCTGCGGGAAGCCGAGATGCGCTCGGCGATGCAGGCGTGGCACCTGCGTCAGCTCCTGCCGGAGGAGGCGCGATCGGCGACGCCGCCGCCTCCGGCGGTGTCGAAGCTCGGGAGCTGAGCGGTACAAGGCGAACGGGGGGCGGTGCGGGCCCCCGGGGCTCGAGGAGGTCCGCGCGCCGGAACGCCGAGAGGCGGAGGTCATGCACGGGGGGGTCGAGGGCCCGATGACGGGCGCGTGCGCCCAGCGCCGGGGCTGTCGGAGGGCGATGCACGACGTAGTGCGCTCAGCGCAGGCGCCCTTCGGGGGCTCGGGTCGGGGGAGGTCGCGCGGAGGCGGGGGTCGGGGTGGATTTGTCGCGCGCCGATCGCCGGCGCGCCGGTCAGTGAATCGGCGTCGGAAGGTACCGGGTCGCGTTGGTGCCGTCCCCGAGCTGCCCGTAATCGTTGAGGCCCCACCCGAGGACGCGGCCGTCGGCCGTCTCCGCAAGGGTGTAGTAATGCCCCATGCTCACGATACCGGGCAGGCCGCCCGCGGGAAGGCCCTGGACGGCCGTAGGCGCCGGCCTGTCGGTGGTGGTCCCGTCTCCGAGCCCGCCCCAGCCGTTGTAGCCCCAGCAGAGCGTCTTTTTCGCCTGGGTCAGGGCGCAGGTGTGGGCCCCGCCGGCCGCGATGGCCACGACACCCGTGCTCAGGCCGACCACGGGCACGTACGTCGGGAACTGGTCACCGGCCGTCCCGGTGCCGACCTGCCCATGGCCGTTGTACCCCCAGCAGTTGACCGCGCCCGCATTCGTGCGCGCGCAGGTGTGGAGCCCACCCGCCGTGATGCCGGCGACGCCGCTCAATCCGAGGACGTCGACGGGCGTGTAACGGGTCGTCGTGCTGTTGTCACCGACCTCGCCGTGGCTGTTGTATCCCCAGCACTTCACCGTACCCGCGGTGGTGAGGGCGCACGCGTGCACGCCCGTGCCATCCTGATTGCCGGTCGCCCGGCTGACGGCGATTGCCTTGACGCCGGCGTCGAGGCCCGAGACGATCCCGGGGACGATGGCATTGCTGTTGGTCCCGTTCCCGAGCTGGCCATAGGCATTGTAGCCCCAGCACGCGACCGCCCCCGCGCTGGTCAGCACGCACGTGAACAGGAGCCCGGACTGGATGTCGACGATGTCCGTGAGGTCCTGGACGTCGACGGGGGTGAGGCTGTTCAGATTCGTGTTGTTTCCGAGCTCGCCGTTGCCGTTGTACCCCCAGCACTGCACCTTGCCATTGGCGAGCGCCGCGCAGGTGCTGAGCGACCCCACCGATACCTTGACCGCAGGTCCGCTCAGGTTGAGGACGGCGACCGGAGACATGCGGTTCGTCGCCGTGCCGTCCCCAAGCTGACCATAACTGTTGTACCCCCAGCACATGACGCCGCCGCTCTCGGTGATCCCGCAGGTATGGTGGGAGCCCGCCACGATGCTCTTCAGGGGGAGACAGGTGTTGCCGTTGTTGACCTTTGCGTATCCCGGCTGGCAGGTGAAGCCGCACGCGCCGAAGGTGCACGACGTGGCGCTCCCGTGGGGGGGCGGCTCGCAGCTATAGCCGCAGGCGCCGCAGTTGTTCGGATCGTTGTCGGTATACGTGCAGAAGGCGGACGAACCGACGCCGCACGTGTCGTAGCCCATCTGGCACGAATTCCCGCACGTCCCATTCGAGCAGACCTCGCCCTGCGGGCACGCGTGGCCGCAGCTCCCGCAGTTCTGCGGATCGACCGACACGTCGATGCAAAGCGTGGTTGCGCCCACGGTGCAAGCGGACGAGCCCTCCGCGCAGGTCTTCGCGCAGAGGCCGCCCGTGCAGACGTCCCCCGCAGCGCAGGCAAAACCGCAGCTCCCGCAGTTCTTGGGGTCGTTGATGAGGTTCGTGCAGAGACCGCCGCACAACGTGCCGTTGATGCCATTGCAGGCCGGGGCGCAGACGCCTTGCGAGCAGGCCTCTCCCACCGGGCACGCTTGTCCGCAGGCGCCGCAGTTTTCCGGGTCGTTCTGGAGCTTTGCGCAGTACGCGCCTTCGCCGCTCCCGCAGGTCGTGTACCCTGCCCCGCACGTGGGGCCGCATTGCTCGCCGGAGCAGACCAGCTCGCCCGCGCAGACGTTGCCACAGGCGCCGCAGTTCTGCTCGTCGGCGTCCGTGTCGACGCAGAGACCATTGCAGCTCGTATCGAAGAACCCGCCGCAATGCGAGACGCAGCTCCCGTTCGAGCAGAGCTTTTCCGCGGGGCAGACGACGCCGCATGCGCCGCAGTTCTGCGGGTCGTCGTGCACGTCGGCGCAGTGAGCGGCCGCCCCCGATCCGCACGTGGCGTACTCGGGCGCGCAGGTCGCGGCGCACGTGCCTCCCGAGCAGACCTGGCCGGCGGGGCACGCGTGGCCGCAACCGCCGCAATTGAGGTTGTCGGAGGCCGTGTCCACGCAGCTTCCGTCGCAGAGGGTGGACGTCTTGCCGGTGCAGGTCGCCCCGCATTGCCCGCCGGAACAGACCTGGCCCGTGGGGCACACGAAGCCACAACCGCCGCAGTTCTGGGAATCGGTGCCGAGGTTCGCGCAGTATTGGTTTGCTCCGACGCTGCAGGTGGTTTGCCCCGGTCCGCAGCCTGCCGCGGCCGGCTGGCATGCGCCGCTTTCGCAGGAGCTCCCCGCCGGGCAGGCATTCCCGCACGTGCCGCAGTTCGCCGGATCGATCGAGGTATCTTTGCAGGCATCGCCGCACTGCGTGGTTCCGCCCAGACAGACGACACCGCAGGCGCTCATCGAGCAGAGCTCGCCGGCGGGGCACGCATTTCCGCATGCGCCGCAGTTCTTCGGGTCGAGCGCTGTGTCGACGCAGGTGCCGTCACAGTCGGTCGTGCCGCTGCCACATATCGAACCACCACTCGACGCCGAGCCGCCCGAGCCCGTGGGCATGTCGCCGCCTGCTCCCCCTGCTCCCGCCATCCCACCGCCTGATCCTACCGTCGTCGACGAGCTGCCGCCCGAGCCTGTCGACGTCGACGAATCGCTGTCACCGCATCCGAGCGCGGCGACTGCTGCGCTCAACAACACCACGGTCGTCACGCGACCACCCAAACCCAATATCATGACGTCTCCTTATCCTTCGGCAGAGCGGGGTCCATCGTTCCCATCGTCCACGATTGTGCCGGCGACCCTTCGTAGATCGAAGCGCCCGCGCCGAGGCATAAGATGTCGATAATATCTCGATAAAATGGCCCCTCGATTCCACCCCACGCACCTCCACGGTCTTGCCACCGGCCTCCTTGGAAGAACTGCGCATCGCGCAGTTCTTCCACCCCGAGTCCAGGGCTTGCCCTGGTTCGGGTCGAGGGGCGAATAGCCCCCGCGGGGTCCGGGGCAGCGCCCCGGCGCTACGTGCTCCCGCGCGTCGTCGACACCCCCCTGGTCGTCCCCTAAAGTCCCGGGCCACGATCGTGCGAAACGTGCCGCGCTCGTCTCCATCGCCGCGGACCAACGTCAAGGCTCGCTCGACGCGGTTCATTGGACGGGAGCTCGAGCTCTCGGCCCTCCGCGCGCGGCTCTCCACCGAGGCCCTGGTGAGCGTCCTTGGGGCTCCGGGCATGGGCAAGACCCGGCTCGCCCATGAGTACGCCCTCCGGCATGCCGAGGCTTATCCGGGGGGCGCTTGGATGTGTGACTTGACCTACGCTTCTGATGTCGATGGCATCTGTGGGGCGATTGGCGCGACGCTGGATGTCCCCCTCATGGCGGGGAGCGGCGCGGGCATGCTTGCGCAGCTTGCGGATGCGATTGCTGCGCGGGGCCGGGTCCTCGTCGTCCTCGACAACTTCGAGCACCTCGTTGCGCATGCGCAGGCGACGCTCCCGGTCTTGCGTGAGCGGGCGCCGGAGGCACGGTTTCTCGTCACCTCGCGGACGCGAACCGATGTCGAGGGCGAAGCGATCCTCGATCTTGGTCCGCTGCCTCTCCCGCGGGGGAGTGCGGATGTTGCAGACTCCGAGGCGGTCCGCCTCTTCGTGGATCGCGCGGGGCTCGTCGTGCACGACTATGCCCTCACGATGGACGAGGCGCCCCGCGCGGCGGCGCTCGTGCGCGAGCTCGATGGCTTGCCGCTGGCGCTCGAGCTTGCTGCTGCGCGGATGCGCGTCTTCTCCACGGCCACGCTGCTCGAACATCTGCGCCGCCGGTTCGACGTCCTCGTGCGAGGGGCTTCGAGTGGCGGGCCACGGCATGGCTCGCTCAGGGACGCGATCGACGCCTCGTGGAGGGCGCTCGACCCCTGGGAGCAGGCCGTGCTCGCGCACTGCGCCGTCTTTCGTGGCAGCTTCGATCTCGACGCGGCCGAGCGGGTCATCGACCTCGGCGAGGGCGCCCCTTGCGTGGCTGACGTGCTCCAGTCGCTCCGCGATCGATCCCTGCTTGTGCGCGAGACGCCGCGCGAGGGGCCCGGCGATGCGCGCTTCACGCTCTACCTCAGCATCCGCGACTATGCGTGGGACCGGCTGCGCGAGCGCGGCGCGGACGAGGCCGCCATCACGCGGCATGCGGCCTACTACGAAGCGGAGGCGTGCTTCTGGTCCGCGAAGGCCGACGGGCCCGAGGGCGCCCTTGCCCGGCGCTGGCTCCTGGCCGAGAAGGAGAACTTGCTCGCGGTGCACCACCGCGCGTTCGAGCGGATCGGGCCGGCGCGCGCCGAGGACGTGCGCACGGCGGCGCGTGTCGCGCTCGCGCTCCAGCCGGCGCTCACGGTGCATGGACCGCTCAGCTTGGCGGCGGCCCTGCACGACGCGGTCCTCGGCGCCTCGGGCGCGGCTGGGCTCGACGCGGACCTCCGCGCGCGGGCGCTCGCTGCGCGCGCCGAGGTGCACCGGCTCATGGGGGATTATGCGCGCGCCATCGCGGATGCGGACGAGGTGCGCTCCCTCGGGGCCCAGATCCGAGACCACGACGCGCTCGTGCGAGCGCTCTTCACGAAGACGCTCGTCCACCTCTTTCAAGGTCGCCTGCTCGAGGCGCATGCCGAGCTCGAGCGTGCACGCGGGCTGATCCACCCCGACGATCGCCGCCAAAAAGGGCGCATCCTGACCGTGCTTGGCGTGATCCGGGTCTTCGAGGGAGCGCAGGACGAGGCGCGGGAGTCGTTCCTCAAGGCGTTGCCCCTCCACCGCGAGGCGGGCGACATCCATTTCGAGGGAATGGCGGAGGGCAACCTCTGCATCACGCAGATCCATTTCGGGCGACTCGAGGAGGCGCGCGAGCATGGCGAGCGCGCGGTCGCCCTTCACCGCGCCCTCGGCAACCGGCGGAACCTGGCCAATTGCTTCAGCAGCCTCGCGTCGATCGCCGACGAGCTCGGCCGTCCCGACGAAGCGGCGACGTACTTCGAGCAATCGATCCGCATCGCGGGTGAGATCGGAGATCGCTACACGCTGGGCGTGGTGCTCGGGCACCAAGGAAGCCATCTCTTCATGGCGCAGCGACTCCGCGAGGCCCGCGAGAGCTGCAAGCGCGCGCTCGCCAGCCTGCGCGACCAGCACTCGATGGAGGTCGCGATCCACGCGTGGCTCGGCAGCGTCGAGGCGACGGCCGGGCGCGTCGACGCCGCGCGCGAGGCGTTCGCCGAGGCGGAGCGGCCGAGCTGGGCACGGGAGCGGCCCACGAATGCCGCGGTCATCCACTATCTACGCGGGCACCTCGATCTCGCGCTCGCCCGCGAAGCTGCGGCCGGCAGCGATCTCGTGGGCGCGGCAGAGCACGTCGCCTCCGCGGCGCGACGGCTCGCGGCGGCGCCCCTCGCTCCGCCGCGCCTCGAGGTCACCCGCGCGCGCCGCTCGCTCGAGCACGCGCTCCTCACCCATGGACGGGCTTCCGAGGACGCGGCGCTGCTCGTCCATCCCGAGGGCGAGTGGTTCCGCCTGCCCTCGGGGAGGCGTGTGGACTGCTCTCGCCGGCGCCTGCTCGGCCGCCTCCTCGTCGCCTTGACGGAGCAGCGCCTCGCGCGACCCGGCGCGCCGATGTCGGTGAAGGATCTCGTGGCCAGGGGATGGCCGAGCGAGCGGATCTTGTCCGGCGCGGCGGTCGCGCGCCTCCGGGTCGCGCTGAGCAGCTTGCGCAAGGAGGGGCTGGGCGCGCTCCTTTCGAGTCACCCCAAGGGATACTTGCTGGATCCGAAGACCCCCGCGCGCTTCGCCACGCACGGTGAATGACGCGCGCCTTCGCGGCGGGTTACTCCTGCCCGATCGCGATCCCCAGCAACTGGCGCACCGCGAGGTAGCTCTCCGACACCGAGTACGCGAGCAGATCCTTTAGTTTGTCCGTGGGCAACGGATCGTCCGAGAGCGTCGGCTCCGCGGCGATGATCTTCTTCGCCACCCCGAGATCCCCGCACAGGACGAAGCCGGCGCGCGTCGCCGTGAACTCGACCGCGCGGAAGTACCGGGCGATGTCCGCCTCCTCCCGCTCGGAGACGAACTTCCGCACGAGCACACGGAGACCGTCCTGCTCGCGTGGCCCCATGAACGAGCGCAGCACCTTCGCTGTCGTCTCGGCGCGCGTGTCCACGTCGCGCGGCGTGTTCGCGTCGGGCATCACCATCTTCACGGCCGCGTGGAAGATGACGCGCAGCTCCTCCGCGCTCGGGAAGAGCAGCTTGATGTAGTGCTCGCCGCGGTACATCGCGAGGTGTTTGCCCGCGATGAACGCGAGCTCCTCCTGGGAAAAACCGCCGAGCAGCGTCTGCCCCACGACCGACGCGGGCGGCTCCGTCGGCACCGCGACGATGCCGCCCGGCACGTCGCTGCGCACGAAGAGCGCCGGGCACGTCACGCCGATGACGCGCGACGCCCAGCCCATCGTTCGCACGAACGGCACGCTCGACGTCGTCGGGTCCTGCCGCAGGAAGGGATCGAGCGAGAGCAGCTCCTTGCGTTGCCGCAGCGCCTCGACCTTCGCCTTCATGGCCGCGCGCGCCATCATCTCGAAGATCTTCCCGACGAGCAGGCTTTGATCCTCGTGGAAGACGTGGCGCGCCCAGAGCTCGTTGTCGAAGCGGCTCTTCACCTGGATGCGGCCGTCGGGGCGGTAGTCCTGGAAGTAGGTCACCTGCTCCTCGTCCGCCTCGCGCAGGAACGCGAGCGCGGCCGCGGCGCACCAGGCCGGATCGTAGGCGCCACGATCCACGCTGAGCCGGTAGATCGCCCGGTAGGCGTCGACGTACCCGGGATCGGCGCGCAGGATGGCCTGGTACGACGCGATCGCGTCGTCGATCTGCCCGATGTGCGCGCAGAGGGCGGCGAGCGTGAGGTGATCGGGGATGACCTCCTCGCGCGAGGCGTTGCGCAGCGCCATGCGGAAGGCCTCGACCGCGGCGCCGGGGTTGTCGAAGAGGTCGCGGTAGATCTCGCCGAGCTTGAACCACAGCCGGTGCTTGAACGAGGTGTCCTCGGTGCCTGCGTGCCGGTGCAGCATCTTCCGGTAGGCGCGCTCGATCTTCTTCCAGTCGGCGCGGCCCTCGTGGATCGCCACGACCAGATCGAAGGCCTCGACGAGGCTCGGGTTCTTGTCGAGCGCCTCGTCGAGCAGCTCGAGCGCGCGATCGGTTTGGTCGAGACGATCCTGGTGGACGAGCGCGAGCTGGTAGAGGTAGCGCGCTTTGCGCTCGGCCGTGGGCTCGGCGGCTTCGAGCTTGCGGAGCACGTCGCAGAGCTCGGCCCACTTGCTGTCGAGCTCGAGCTGCATCGCCAGCTCTTGCAAGCGCGCGCGCTCCTTGGGCGGCATCGGCGGCGCCGCGGCCTTGGGCGGAGGCTCGCGCCGCACGGGGACGGGCGGAGGCGCGGCGGGCTTGCGCGGCGGCGGCCCCTGCGGCGGCTTCGGCGGCGGCGCGGGCGCGGTCGCGGGCACGGTCGCGGGCACTGGCTTCGTGGGCCGCTGGCTCGCCCGCGAGCCGTCGTTCGGCGTCCCCCCCGAGTCCGAGAGCTTCGGCCCGGAGTCGGTCAGCTTGGGCGCGGAGTCCGTCAGCACCGGCGCGGACTCCGTGAGCGAAGAGTCCGTCAGCGCGGGCGCGGAGTCCGTCAAGAGCGGCAGGGACACCGGCGCGGAGTCGACCAGCGACACCAGCGCGGAGTCGAGCAACGAAGGGCCTTCGGAAGCGGCGGCGGGCGCGGCGGCGGCAGCGGGCGCGGGCGCGGGCGTCGCTGCCACGGGCGCAGGCGCGGGCGTCGCTGCCACGGGCGCGGGCGCCGGGGTCGGCGTGGTCGTGGGCTTCGGCGGCACCACGGGCCCCGTCTTCGGCACGGCGAGAGCCGGCGTGGGCGTGGCCGCGGGCCCCGCCTTCGGCGCGACCACCGGCGCGGCGAGCCCGGCCTTCGAGACGGGACCCGTCTTCGGCTCCGGAATGACGGCCTTCGCCGGCTCGGCTGCGGCGGGCGAGGACTTCGAGACCTGCAGCTTCAGCGGGAGCCCTGTCACCGACGGGCGCAGCGGCCCTGCTGCGGCGGGCTTCGGCATCGGCTTCGGAAGCGGCTTCGCGCTCTTCGCCGACTTCGACGAGACCGGCGATTCGAACGGCGTGATCTTGACGTCTCCCGTCATCGGATCCGACGACCACGCGTCGATGAGCCGCATCAGCTCGCGCACGGCTTCGCCGGCCGACTGCCAGCGCGCGGATGCGTCGCGCTGGATGCACTTCGAGAACCACGGGTCGAAGCCTGGCGGCAGGTACTTCGCGTAGTCGCCGGCTCGATGCGTCGCCGTCGGATGCTCCTCGAGCGCGATGCAGATCATGAGATCCGCGTACGTGTCGACGCCCCAGTATTGACCGGGCTGAACGCCCGTGAGCGCCTCGTACGCAACGAGCCCGAGCGCCCACACGTCGGTCGACGCCTGCACGGTCTGCGAGATCGAGATCCCTTGTGTCGCGGCGAGGCTACGCAGCGTTGCGCCGAGCTGCTCGGGCGCGGCGTACGCGGGTGATCCGATCTGCGTCGCGGTGCGTTGCTCGTGACTCTCCAGCACCTTCGCGATGCCGAAGTCCATCACCTTGAGGAGGATCTGGCCTTTCCGATCGCGGGCGATGAACAGGTTGCCGGGCTTGAGATCGCGGTGGATGACGCCTGCGCCGTGGGCTTGATCGAGCGCGTCGGCGAGGTGCTCGAAGATCGTGTGCGCGAGCCGCGCGGGCAGCCGTCCGTGCTTCTTGAGGTAGCTCTCCAGCGTGTCGCCTTGGAGCAGCTCCATCGCGAGGTACGGGACCTTGCGCGCCTCGTCCACGCCTGCGTCGAAGACGTCGACGATGTGCGGGTTTTCGCCGATCCGCGCGCCGAGCTGGGCCTCTTTCACGAAGAGGTCGACGAACTCTTTGCGCGTGACCAGGTGCGGGTGCACGAGCTTGAGCGCGCACGCCTTGCCCGTGTTCACGTGCTTGGCCTGATAGACGATGGCCATGTTGCCCTGGCCGAGCCAGGATTCGACCCGATATCTGCGGGCGATCACGTCGCCAGGCTGGGCCAGCGTCCCTTCCGCCATGATGATGCCGCGCAGTATACGTCCGAGGCGCGCCGTTCCACCACCCTGCGAAACGAGAGGCACGCTCTTGTCGTCCCCGACGTGCTAGCAGGGATCGACATGGACACGCTGCCCGACACGGCGCCGGAGCCCCCGAAGGAGCCCCCGAAGAAGAGCCCGCGAGGGCGGCGGATCGTGGCTTTCGTGCTCCTCTTCGCCGCGGCCCTCGGCCTCGGGGTAGGCCTCGGCCACCGCCCGCTCGTCCGGTTCTGGATCGAGAAGGAAGCGCGGGCCCGGGGCATCGAGCTCACGTTCGACGACTTCAACCCCAAGTGGGGCCGTGTCGTGCTCACGGGCGCCAAGGCCAAGCTCGAAGGCGTCACGGGCCTCGCGGTCGAGGCCCCGTGGGTCGCCGTGGACCTCGCGGGCCTCTCCCCGACGCGGCTCGAGGCCCGCAACGTGGTGGTCACGCTCGCCACCCCGCTCGACGAGCGCCTCGAAGCCCTGGCCGCGTTCGATCGCCGCCACCCGGGCGCCCTGGATCTGCCGGCGACCGCGAACGCGACGGTGTACTGGGGCTCGAAGGAATCGCCGTGGATCGTGCTCGCCGGCCAAGCGACGAAGGGGCGCGGCGACGAAGGGGCGTTCGAGGGGACGGTGGCGTTCGAGGGGACGAACCTGGGCCTCGTCGGCGCGCGCTGGAACGGCAAGGATCCGGCTTCGATATGGCTCGGCGCAAAGACGCCCGAGGCGGCGCCGCTGCGGCTCGCGCTCGACACGAAGGCGAAGCCGATGCGGCTTTCGGCGACGCTGCCGCCGACAAAGGTCGACGACCTCGCCCGCGCGCGCTCGTTGTCGGTCCCCGCGGATCTGCGCGGGGCCTCGGTGGAGGGGACGGTGGCGGTGACGTTCGGCGGTCCCGAATCGAAAGGGATGTACGCGGGCACGGCGTCGCTCGAGGTGAAGGGCTGGGTGCCGCCGCATCCGAAGGAGCTCGACGGGATCGTCTTCGGGAACAAGACGAAGCTCGGGGCGACGTTCGAGATCACGCCGAACCTCGTGGACATGCGCATCTCGAAGGCGACGGTGGACGCGGGCGCCTTCAAGCTGGCCGGCCCCGGGACGGTGAAACGCGAGGGCCTTTCGGCGCGGGTGAAGATGACGCTCGACGGCGCGGTGCCCTGCTCGGAGCTCGGCGCCTCGGCGGTCGGCGCGCACGTGGACGGGCTGATCGGCGACCTGCTGAAGGGCGTGGCCCGCGTGGGTCTCGGCGGCAGCGTGAAGGTGCGGGTCACGGTGGACGCGGATACGAGGAAGATCGAGCGCGCAACGGTGGATCAGGCGGTCACGGTGGGGTGTGGGCTGCGATGAGTCGCGCCGCCCCGCAACGAACCCGCGCAAGCTTCGCCCAGGCCGTGCTCCGCGAGGTCGAGACGCTCGACCCGACCGTGCGAGCTCGCATCCTTGCGCGCATGGCTCCCGCGTCCCTCGCGACGATCCGCGGCGCCATCGGCATACAATGGCTCCCGCCCGAGCCTTATTACGACATGGTCGAAGCGCTGCGCGCGGAGCTCGGTGCTCCCGGCACACGTGCGCTCTTCCGGCGCTGCATGAACCGTTACTTCGAGAATCCGCTCCTCCGGGCGGTCGTCGAAAGCTTCCTGCGCCGGGCCGGATTCACGCCGCAATCCTTGCTGCGCTTCGTCCCGCGCGGCCGTGAGCTCGTCGCCGAGAATGCGGGCCGGCTGGTCTACGAAAACCTCGGCGAGCACGAATGCATGCTCCGACTGCGAGGGTTTCCGGCTGCGCATTTCCGGAACGGGACGATGGTCGAGCTCCTGTCGGGTTGCTGGGAATCCGCGCTCGACTTCGCCGGGGTGGACGGGAAGGTCGAGGTCGAGAGGCTCGATCTGGAGCGGGGCGCGTGTGATTTCGTGCTGTCGTGGAAGCCGCGGGCGTGACCGTCGCTCCTCGCTTCGCGTCAACCCGCGCGGATCATCGTGGATAGCGTCGGTTGACGCTCGTCGATACCCGCCGGTCATCGTGATCCGAGGGGGTTGATCCGCATCAACCCCCTCTCTGATCATCGTGAGCAGCAGGGGTTGATCCTCGTCAACCCCCGCCGGTCCTCGTGGACAGAGGGGGTTGATCCTCGTCAACACCCTCGGTGTCATCGTGGACAGAGGGGGTTGACGCTCGTCAAACACCCGCTGGCCATCGCGTCCATCCGCGGTTGATCCGCATCAACCCCCTCTGTCCACGCCATCCAGCGCGCCAGCTCACACTTCCCCTCCCTCCGCATCTTTTCTGTCACCTCTCCCCGCCCGCCCCGTAGAGCATGGGCGAGCACCTCATGCGCCTCTTCCCCTGGCCCTGGGCGGACCCTGACGATCGCCATCGCGCTCTCCTCACCCGCGCCCAAGCGGGCGACCGCGAGGCGTTCCGGGCCCTTTACCAGGACCTTTACGACCCGGTCAGCCGCTTCGTCGGCCGGCGCGTCCGCAGACGGGAAGACGTCGAGGACCTCGTCGGCCGCGTCTTTCACAAGCTGCTCGAGCACCTCGGCGACATCGATCTCCGCCGCGGCTCCGTGCGCATGTACGTCCTCTCCATCGCGCGGAACGCCGTCATCGACCATGCCCGCGCGCGCCGCGAGGGCACGCCCATCGAGGACGTCGCGCCGATCCTCGCCGACGATCGCGGCACGCCGCTCGACTCGCTCGTTCAACAAGAGCGCATCCGCGCCCTTCGCGCGGCCGTCGCGGCGCTGCCCGATCACGTGCAGGAGCTGCTCGCGCTTCGATATGGCGATGGCCTCGAGCATGCCGAGATCGCGGCGCTGCTCGGGGAGTCCACGGCCGCCGTGAAGCAGCGGCTCTCGCGCGCGCAGCGGTCGCTCCGCGAGGTGCTCCAGGAAGGTGAGGTCGTCGATGTTCGGTTCTGATCGAGAAAAAGAGCTCGAAAAGGTCTTCGAGCCCGCGAGCGCGCCTCGCCCCGAGCACCGCACGGCGCTCGAAGCGTCGCTCCTCGCCACGTTCGACGCAATGCCCCCGGAACAAAGGAGGAAACCCATGGAGAAGAAACACGTGTTGCGGAAAATGGCTTTCGGCGCGGCAATCGCCGCAGTGATCGGCGTCGCGGCTTGCGCGGCCCCCATGGAGGTCGACGTCGAGGTCGGCCGGAGCCTGACGGTCACGTACGCCGAGGCCGAAGCGATGCCCAAGCCGCCCGAGGTCATGAAGGCCCTGGAAGGCTCGGTGAAGCTCGACAACGTGAAGGTCCGCGGTCGCCACCAGAACGGCGAGGTGACCCTGCAGATCGAGGCATGGGGCGAGGACCTCGGCGACGAGCCGCTCGCCGACAAGCTGCGAGAAGCCATGCCCGCGCTCGCCTCGGCGAAGATCACGGAGAAGCCGCTCTCCGGCAAGGTCGATAGCACGCTCGGCAAGAAGATTGGCCACGATCTCTTCAACCTCGACATCACCGACGACCAGGACGTCGAGGTGGTACGGCAGAAGATCCTCGAGCAGCTCGCCGCGCAGGGCTTCGAGGGTCAGGTGAAGGTCGACGTGCAAGGGGACGGAAAGGGTGAGGGGCGGCGGGTGAACATCGAGCTCCGCCGGGAAGAGGAGTGCCCACCGGAAGAGGCGGAGGAGAAAAAGGCCGCGCCCTGATTCGATCGTTCGGTCGTCCCGCATCGATAAAACCGGCGCGCCGTGTTATGACGGCCCTATCATGACGAAGGGCCGCGAACAGAATGCCGCCGGGAACGAGAGCCAAGGGAAAGGCGTGGACACTCGGTCCACAGTCGCAGGGACAGGTCCGTCCGGGGCCTCCCCACACGCGCCGAGCCACGCCGAACGCGCGCGCACACTCGCCCGCGCCGCCCGATTCGGATCCCTCGCCACGATGGCGCGTGATCCCGAGGGTTTCCCTTATGCCTCGCTCGTGGCGCTCGCCACGGACGCGCGCGGCCGCGCCCTCTTCTTGCTCTCGCGCCTCGCCGAGCACACCCAAAACCTGCTCGCCCGTCCCGAGGCCTCCGTCCTCCTCCTCGAATCGCCCATCGTCGGGGACAAATTGCTCGAAAAAGGACGCGTGACGCTCATCGGCCCCTGCACAGCCGTGCCGCCGGAGGAGGTGTCCGAATGCCGCGCGTTGTTCCTCGCCGCGCACCCGGACGCCGCGACCTACGCCGATTTCGCGGATTTTTCGCATTACCGCATCGAGCCGCGCTCCCTCCGTTACGTCGGCGGGTTCGGCCGCATGTCCTGGGTCGACGTCGCCGCATACACCCGCGCCGAGCCCGATCCACTCGCCGAATTCGCGCCCCGCATCCTCGGGCACATGAACGACGACCACGCCTCGTCGATCCTCGCCTACGCGCGCAAGCTCGCCGGAATCGCCGAAGCCACGAGCGCGCAGATGACCGCCGTGGACCGATACGGCATCGAAATGGCCGTCGAGACCCCCTCAGGCGAGCGTCGCGTACGGCTCGCATTCGACACGGAAATCCGGACCCGCGAGGAGGCACGCAAAGCCCTCATCGAGATGGCAGGGCGAGCCGGCGAAGGCGAAGACTGAGAGCGCGGGGCGTTGCCCCGCACCCCAGCGGGGGCTGTCCGCCCCCTGCACCCCGGACCAGGCACGGCCTGGACCGAAGGCGGAGAAACTGCGCGATGCGCAGTTTCTCCGACGGGCCCGGGGCAAGACCACGAGCGGCGTTGCCAGCGCTGAGGTTTTGACTGGCAGGGTCGTCGCCGGTCTTGCCTCGGCCTGTTCGATGAACTGCGCATCGCGCAGTTCATCGACCCCGGGTCCAGCGCTTGCGCTGGTCCGGGTCCAGGGGTGGACAACCCCTGGTCGGGCCCGGGGTGAAACCCCGGCGCTACGCTGCCGAAGGGGGGAGGTCTTTACCATCCTGCGTCCGTCTGCTACGTCCGCGGCGAGATGTCGGACGAAACCAAGCTTCCTTCGGGCCGCCTCGGCCGCCTCGTCCGGCTCGCCGAGATCGGCGCGCGCACGGGGACGAGCCTGCTCCTTCGCCGCGAGGGCGATGACGCGGCTGCCAAGCGCGCGGCCGAGGTCCTTGGCAACCTCCGCGGCGTCGCTGCCAAGGTCGGCCAGATGGCTGGCTACATCGATGGACTCGTCCCTGAGGAGCATCGTGACGCTTACCAGCGCTCGATGAAGAGCTTGCTCGCTGCGGCGCCTCGCTCCTCGCCGGAGGCCATTCGCCTCCTCGTCGAGGAAGAGCTCGGCGCCCCGCTCGATCGCCTCTTTGCTGAATGGGATGAAAAGGCCGTCGCGAGTGCCTCGATCGGCCAGGTGCATCGCGCCCGCACCCTCGAAGGGGATGAGGTCGCGGTCAAGGTCCAGCACCCCGGCGTGGCCGAGGCTGTCGAGGCGGACCTGAAAAATGCGGGCTTGCTTGAAGGCGCGCTCTCGATGATGGGCACGCGTAAGGTCGGCTCCGCGAAAATGCTCGAGGAGGTCCGCGCCCGCTTCCGCGAGGAGCTCGATTACACGATCGAGGCGCGCCGCCAGATCGAGTTCGCGCGCGTCCATGAGGGCGACCCGAAGATTTTGATCCCCTGGGTCGATCTCGATCGTTCGTCGCGCCGTGTGCTCACGACGCAGTTCGTTCGCGGCCGGAATCTCGACGAGGCGGCCGGCCTGCCCGAGCGGGATCGCGTCGCGCTTTGCCGCACGCTCTGGCGGTTCGTTTACAAGGGCACGCTCCTCGGCGAGATGTTCAACGCCGACCCGCACCCGGGCAATTATTTCTTCCAGGACGACGGGCGCGTGGCGTTCCTCGATTTCGGCTGCGTGCAGCCCATCCCCGAGAAGCGGCGCGGCGTCGCGCGCAGGCTCCACCGCGCGGCCGTCGAACGCGACGAGGCCACGTTTACCGAGGCCGCGAAGATCATGCTGGAGACCCAGGGCGGCGACCACGAGAAGCGCGTGCTCTCGTACATTCGCCGCGCGTTCGAGCCGCAGTTCTCCTCGCCGTTCCGGATCACGCGCGACTACGTGGCGAGCCTCGTCCACCACATGAAGGAGGCAGGCAAGGAGACGCTCAAGACCGGGGACACCTCCTTCGTGCCCATGCCCGAGGGCATGCTCTTCATGAACCGCCTCCAGTTCGGGTTCTATTCAGTCCTGGCCCGGCTCGACGTCGAGGTCGATTACGCGGCGGAAGAACGCTCGTTCATGGCCTGACGCGCCTCGCCGGGGCCCTGCCCCGGACCCCGCGGGGGCTGTTCGCCCCTCGACCCGAACCAGGGCAAGCCCTGGACCTTTGGTGGAAGAACTGCGCTGCGCGCAGTTCTTCCAACGGGCCG
>NZ_JAGTJK010000040.1:34614-97901 GCF_028435265.1 Polyangium jinanense
GGTCGGTCGTCGTTGGTCTTGACCTGGCCTGTTCGATGAACTGCGCGATGCGCAGTTCATCGACCCCGGGTCCAGCGCTTGCGCTGGTCCGGGTCCAGGGGCGGATAGCCCCGGTGGGGCCTGGGGCAAAGCCCCAGCGCGGCGCCTCCCAGATGAGGTGGTGACGGGCGCCTGCGCGTCGTGCTCTCATCGGCTTCCCGGAAAACCGGAGGAGAGCACGCCATGGCCACCAAACGTACACCGAGCACCACGAAAAAGAGCGCGCGCAAAGCGTCTCCGAGCGCTGCGTCGACCCGCACCACCTCGGCCCCGCGGACGAGCGCCGCGCGCGCCCCCGCCCCCGCTGCCAAACGCAGCCGCGCCGCTTCCTCCTCCGGCCGGGCCACGACGGCCGCCGCTGCCGCGCCTGCGCCTGCTCCTGCTCCCGCTGCCGCTGCTGCGGACTCGAACCGCACGTACCTCGAGCTCTCCGAGGACGGCGGGGGTTCGCACAAGTTTTACGAAGTGGTGATCGACGGGACGAAGGTCTCGATTCGGTACGGCCGGATCGGCGATGGCGGCCAGAAGCAGGAGCAGAAGTTCCGCACGGCGGCTGAGGCGGTCGCGTTTGCGCAGAAGAAGATCAACGAGAAGAAGAAGAAGGGCTACGAGTCGGCCGTGATGGGTGTGCGGCAGAAGCGCGCCGTCACCCGCCGGACGATCCAGAGCAAGCCCTCGACGGCGAAGCGCGCGCCCGTTTTGTGGAAGTTCTCCTCTGGCGACGCGGCGCTCGGCATTTACATCGACACGAAGCTCTTCTGGGTCGGCAACCAGAGCGGCGCCGTGTTCGCTGTGACCGCGGACGGCACGATCGAGCAGCAATATAAGCTCCCCGACGGCGTGAAATGCATCATCGCCGACGACGATTGGCGTTATGCCGGCTGCGACGATGGCAACGTCTACGACCTCGGCGGCCATGTCCCGCGCCTCGCGTACGAGGTCGAGGAGAACGTCGACATCTTCTGGCTCGACATCTACCGCGGCAAGCTCTGCGTCTCCGACGCCGACGGCAACATTGCGATCTTCGATCACGAAAACGAGACGAACTGGCGCAAGAAGAGCAAGGGTTCTAGCGGCTGGATGGTGCGCGCCGACGAGAAGGGCGTCTATCACGGCCATTCCGCGGGCGTGACGAAGTACGCCTGGAAGGACGGCAAGGCGGTCTGGGAGGCGAAGACGCGCGGCTCGGTGCTCTTCGGCTGGCAGGAGGCCTCGGACGTTTATGCCGGCACGATGGACGACAAGGTGTACGTCTTCTCGAAGGACGGCAAACCCGGCGTCGTCTGCGATTGCGACGACACGGTCTACTCCTGCGCGGCCTCGCCCGGCGGCAAGTACATCTTCGGCGGCGACTCGAGCTCCACCATTTATTGCTTCGACGCGGCCGGCAAGCGCCTGTGGAAGCTCGCGACGGGGTGCGGCTCGGCGTACTCGATGCAATACCGCGACGAGCGGCTCTACATCGTCACGACCGACGGCTCGCTCGCTTGCATCGACGCGAGCGAGGAGGCGATCCAGAAGGCGCAGGCGGGCGAGGTTCCGGTCGCGCGCGACATCAAGGCTCCGGCGAAGGTCGAGGAGATCCCCTCGACGCAGCTCGAGACCACGCGCGATACGACGAAGGGCGTGATCGTCGAATGCGTCAAGCAAGGCGGCAAGCTCCGCGTGCATGTCGTCTCGCCGGGCTTCAAGTCGTCGTACAACTGCCAGTTCCCGCGCAACATCCGCGTCGAGGGCGCGCGTTACGTCGTCGACGAGGTGCGGGAGGCCGCGGGCGGCGGGTTCTACCGCGTGCTCGGCGAGATTCGTCGCCTCGCGCAGTAAACGAAAAGCCCCTTCCCCTCCCGCGCAAGAGCAGTTTTGTGGCCTGGCGAGGTCCGCTCACGGCGGCTATCCTCGGCCCATGCGACCTTCTCTTGCGTTCTCTTCAGCATTCCTTGCAGCGACCCTCGCGCTTTCCGTGTTCCCTGCCTGCAGTGACGGTGGCGGCAGCGCCGGCAATGGCGGCGCGGGTGGCTCCGGCGGCTCCGGCGGCTCGGGTGGGACCGGCGGAACCGGCGGCTCGGGCGGCGGAAATCCCGATGCCTGCTCCGCCGCGGGCAAGTGGCAGATCACCTACGAGCAAGACGCGGACGGCTGCGTCCCCGCGGGCGATCTCTTGACGGTCACGCCAAACGCGTCCGACGTCTCGATCAGCGTCACCTTCGAGGGCGATGACACGGCGCCCATGCATAGCTGCAACCCTGAGCCTCCGATGCCCGCCTCGTATACGGCGACCGGATCGGTCTCGGCGGACGGATGTACACTCACCCTGAAGAGCGACACGTCGTATTGCTTCTCGGGCGAGGATCAATGCGAGAAGCGCGAGATCACGCTCGTGCTCGCGGGCGACGACGCGACGGGCACGCTCGTGTACTCGAAGTGCGGGTGCCCCACGCCTGGCGCCGGCCCGATCACGGCGAAGGCCACGGCGAAGCGCGTGCCCTGACGGGACGAACCCCCCCGCGAGCCCCTCTTTCCTGCCTCAAGACGAGAGCAACGCCTCCAGGCGATTGCCGGCCGCCCGGCGCTCCAGCACCTCGAACACCTTCTCGGCAATGACGCCGCCCGCTTCGAGCGGCGGCAGCCCACCGGCATAGATGTTCGAGAGCACCGTATACTCGAAACGTGCCTCGGGATTGCCGCTGAACGCAGCGGCTTTCCGCCTCGTTTCGTCGTCGCGCAGGCAATACACCAGGTAGGCCGAGAGGCTACGCGACGCGAGGGCGTCGCCGCCGGGGCGCTCGCCGATCAAGCAGATCACGAGATCACATTGCACGAGCTCCGCGACATCCTCGGAGAGCTTCACCCGCCCGTTCGGGGCCAGGATGGGTTTGCCCATGGTGATGCCGCGAGCATTCAAGCCGTCGAGGAGGACGGGGAGCAGCTCGCTGGCATTGTGGTGGACGGCCTCGGCGCTGAGCCCGTCGGAGACGAGGATCTGCACCTGGCGGCGCTCGGGAAGGAGCGCGGCGCGGTGGTTTGCGGCGACCCGCGCACCCAGGGAGGGTGAATGGAGGTGCGCTTCCTTGGAATGGGCGTCCGTGGCGACCACCCGGAAATCGACGACCTCTTGCAACGCATCGACGCAGAGCACGCTCTGCGTCGCCTCGCGGCCGACGGCCTGATGAAGCCGAACGCGGCGGCTGACCTCGTCGGCGGGCCGCGGACCGGCGGATTCGAATCCATGCAGGGCCGGCGTGGTCGCGAGCAGCCCCGAAAGCTCCGCGTCCGACGAAAGGAACCGGCGCAAATCTCCCCAGTGCGGGCCGCGGGCGAGGCTACCGTCCTCCTCTTTGCGGAAAATCCCCCGCTCGATCGCCCACGCCTCGTACTCGGGCGTCACCCGCTTCCCGTACAGCTCGCGCAAGGTCTGGTCGTCGTGGCCGCTGGTATCGAAATACGCGAGCATTCGATCCGTATTCAGCGCGACATCCATGTAGTAATTCGCGCCCGCCGCGGTCAGCATCTGCGTGGCCATCTGCTGGCCTTCGAGCGTGATGTGCGAGTGGAGCGTGAAGCACGGCGCCATGCCCATGGGCAAACCGAGCAGCTTGCCCATGAAGTGGTCCTGCAGGTTCGACACGATCATCTCGAAATTGTCGAGGTGCGTCTCCGGCCCGATGAAGCCCGTGACGTTGTTCACCATGAAGGGATCGTAGCGGCGGGCGAGGCCGTAACAGAGGGCCTCCGTCGTCGTCATGTCGATGCCGTGGTGCTTGCCGTAGGTGAATTCGCTCCCCTGACCGGTCTCGAAATACATGAATTGACGCGCGTCCGGCCCGAGCGCTCCCTTTTCGCGCATGGTCCGATAGCCCTGGTCGAGCAACTCGACGGTCACGTCGAACTCGGCCGTGAGCGTCTTCTCGGTGCCGGCCAGGCTCTGAAAGAGGATCTCGACCGGCGCACCTCGTTCGAGGCAAGCGAGCTGCGTTTTGATGTGCCCGAGGACGCAGATCTGCGTGGGCACGCCCGTCTGCCGGCGGACTTTGTCGAGGTGACGGAGAAGCCCGGAAATGTTCTCGACGGTATCGATGGCAGGATTGATGCCCAGCAGCGCATCCCCCGCGCCCATCGAGAGCCCCCAATACAAGAGCAGCGTGATCCCACGCAGATCATCGGTGGGATGGTTCGGCTGCAGGCGCGAAGACAAGGTCCCGGGCAAACCGAGGGTCGTCCGCGCTTTCGTGGGTCGCGGGATGCGTCGAGCGAGAAAGATGAGCTCGTGCACGTCGCAGATCTTGGCCAGCGCGGCCGCCATCACGCCAGTCAAGGCCTTGCCCACGCGCGCGCTCTCCGCGCCCGGCGAGCGCAGGAGATGGTTTTTCAGCCCGCCCACGGTCATCGATTCGATCTCGGCAAAGACGGCGTGATCGATCGTGTAATTGACCCGCATGACGGAATCGACGTTCCCGTCGTCGTCGGTGAGCGGATGGTCGTAGAGGTGCCGCAGCGTGAGCGATGACAGAATCGTCCGAGCGGCCTCGCGGTGCCGGGCGCTCTTTGCCGCGAGCCCCGCGTTTCGATCGCCCGCCTTGTTCTCGTCGGCAGCGCCGAGGAGCGCTTTCAGGCCGAGGAACGAGATCTCCTCGTCGAGGACGGTCGTCCGATAGAACTCAGGCGGCCGCGGCCGCGGGACGACGATGTCGGACAATGGCACGAGCGCCTCTGGAACCTGCTGCATCGTTTCCTCGTTTCTCAATCCAGCCCGTAATACCAGACAGGAACGACGTGATCCTTCATGCGCCCGATCTGCGCGAAGCGGGCGTCCTTGACGACGACCTCGTCGATGACGACGAGGCGGACCGGGCTTTGGCCCCAGTCGCTGACGTACTGGCCGAGGGTTTTGCCCACGTTTTCAGCCACGAACAAGACGAGCGCCTGGTCGGGCCCGAGGGGACGCGCCTTCAATTCGTCGCCGAGCAAAGCGCCGAGCCGGCGGATGGCCACGAGCGGAGGACCGTGCCATTCGACCCGCAAACAGCCGCCGGACGGGCTCTCGCGCACGAGGCGAAGCAGCGCGTGCACGCGCGCGGCATCCGCATCGCTTCCCAGGCGGCCGAGGATGGGCAAGTCGCGCAGGGGTAGGACGCCGGGCGACGAGAGAAAAACGGTCGCGCCGGAGATGTCCATACTGTGCCGCATCATTCCGAAGACCGTCGTGCGGCCGAAATGGTCGGGGATCCATGCCGCGAGGTCACGCGCGAGGACCTCGGACGCGAGGATACGCTGGGCGAGATCAATGCCGAGATCCCCGAAACACGTCGTCTGCGGCCACGGCGCGCCCTGTAGTTTGTCGTAGACGAGCGCGCCTACGCCACCCGAGAGCGTGACGACGCGGGGCACGTGCGGCGCGGGTGGTTCGAGCCCGAGGTCCGTGTGCAAATGCAGGCGCGCGACGGGCGTCGTGAACGGCTCAGCGCGCCCGGTGACCGCGGATTCGAGGAGCGCGACGTAAAACGAGAGCACCGCGTCGACGTCGCCGGGAGACAACGTATCCCCGGGCCCGCGTGCAATTCCCAGGTGATCGAAGAGCGCCCGGGCATACCTCGACATCGCGACGATCCGATGACTCCCAGGCTCGACCTGGAGATGCCTCGCCCCCACGAACAGACAGCCCGTGCGGCGGACCTCTCCGTCGATTCCGAGCGCGAGGTTCGTCGTCCCGCCGCCGATGTCGAGGTTCACGATCTCGACCTCGGGATGGTGTCGCGAGAGCCGCGCCGCGCTCCCGAGAAACGCCATCCAGGACTCGAGGTTCGCGTCGCCGGAGGCCACGAGGATGGCGTCACCGAGGCGCGCACGGAGCAGCGACGAGAGCGCCGCCGCATTGTCCCGCTGGGCCGAAAGCCCCGTGATGAGCGCGCCGCCGCCGAAGATCTCTTTCCCCTGCAAATCCCCTTCGGCGAGCCAACGATCGAGGAGCGCCACGACCGCGCCCTCATCGATACGTCCCTCACGGAGGGGCGTGAAGACCGGGACGGACCGATATTCCTCGGTGAGCCGGCGGAGCTCCACCCGACCGGTGACGCAATTGCGTACCATCGTGGCGGACGCGACCATCGCACTGCTGGTCGTGCTGCCGAAGTCGAGACCCAACAGGCTGACCGTGCCGCTCAACGTGCCCCCCCAGGCTCCTCTCCCCCGCAAGTAGACCACGGATCTCGGCCCGGGGATAGCGTCCTTTCGCCTCGGAAGTTCGCCCCTCCGATGTTGGGGAGCCTGGGCTCGCGCGCTCCGCGACGGATGAGCCGGGCTGCAAGATATTGCGCGACCACGCAAGGGCATGCTGCGGCGCGCCCCCCCTTCGGCGCCACGTCTGCCCTGACGCACGTATTTCCTCCTCGTAAGGCAAGGGAATCATCGTGGCATGCGCCGTGCAAACAGGTGCCCGCGGAGGCTCGATCTCCATCGAGCACACGCAAGGAGCCAGCATGACCCTAATCAAACGGTTGTCCTGGGTGGGTGCGAAACGGCTATCGATCCAGGGCCTCGCGGCCGTGCGAACGCCGCGCGGCCTCCGCGAGGAGGCCATGAATCGCGTCCTCCAGGCCACGGGGATCCCCACCATCGAGAATGTCGCGACCCCGGAGGAAGAAGCCATCGAGCTCTTACGAATCGCGGCTGGCGTCGAGCACGCGCTGATGGTCCAGTACCTCTACGCCGCGTTTTCGTTCGACGATATACGAAATCCTCTCGCGAAGACGATTCGCACCATCGCCGAACAGGAGATGGCGCATTTCGCCACGGTGCAGAACCTGCTGCGTGTCCTCGGGGCCGAGCCGTTCCTTGGGCGCCGCGACGATGGGCCCCCGAGCGAGCTCGATCCCATCCCGTTCCGCCTCGAGCCCGCGAGCCGCGTCGCCCTCGCCAAATACGTCGCGCTCGAGATGCCTACGCTCGATCTGGTCCCGCCCGAGCTGCGCAGCGAGGTGCAGGCGATCCTCGCCGAGGCAAACGGCGCCGTCCCCGGAGACGTGCAACGGGTGGGCGCCATTTATATGAAGATCTACTGGCTCTTCCAGGAGGGGGATGGTCCCGAGGGCCCGCTCACGCTCACGCCGGAGACGGGCATGCCGGCTGGCTGGCACATCCGCGCGCTCAGGCCCAGGGACGAGGTCCTGCCCTTCCAGACGAACGCGGCCGAGTGGAGCGGCAGCGTGCCCCATTTCTACGTCGACCCCGTCGGCGACCGCGCGGATGCGTTCAAGGCGCTCTACCGAATCATGGCCCAAGGGGAGGGCTTGCTCGACGACGACGACTCGCATTTCCACGCCTTCCTCGAGGGGTATCGCAGCCTCGTCGGACCCCCCCCGCGGATTCTCCCGGTCCCGACGAATCCAAGCCTCTCGACGGAGCCGCACACCGACGCCGAGCGCGAGCAGAACCGTATCACCAACCCCCTCGCGCGCATGTGGGCGGAGCTATTCGATGTCCGCTATCACCTGCTTTTGCTCCTCATCGACCTTGCACTCTCCACGCCTGCGTCGGACGAGGCGCGCGCGAGGTACGTGGATGGGTCGCTGGACGAGATGAAGACGGGCATAACGCGCGTGACCCGGCGCCTCTTGCAGCTCCCGCGCAAAGAAGGCGGTGCGCTGGACGGCGACCGCGCAGCCCCCGCGTGGAGCGCGCCCGCCGCCCTGCCCTCCGGGAGAAACGAAGGCTTGCAACTTTTGAGGGAGCTCACCGCGCGCTCGGAGCGCCTGCTCGCGCGGCTCAACGAAATCGACCCAAGCCCCTCGGCCAGGGCACTGATCGCGAGCCTTCAAATGCTCGACTCCGCGCGCCGCGAAGACCGCCCCCTCCTTTCCATTTTACCCGTCGCTTGATGATCCATGGCCATTTGAACTCACGATATCGAGAAGACGAAGGAACGAACCCATGGCGAAGGTTTACAAGATTCACCCAGGAATCGGCGTCGCGCGCGTCGGCGACAGCAGCGACGCATTCTTCATCGGTCCGGAGATCCCCGGCGAGCGGGGCGTCGTGCCTACGCCGAAAGGTGAGCAGCCCGTGGAGCGATACAAGGACGCGTCGGGCCGGATTCTGCGGCAGGCCGCACGGTTCCGCGTCTACGAATACGAGAGGACCGACAAGGGAGCGCTGCGGCTCCTGCGGGAGATCACCGCGGCCGACGCGGAGATCACCTGGCACGTTCGTCTCGCCAACCGCAAGGCAGCCTCGAAGGGTTTCGCCTCGGAGATGCCTCGAAACCCGGACGTGCCCGAGGAAGAGCTCGTGATCGCGCCCGTCTTCGACCCGATCGTCGGCGCAAACCAGACGGCCGTGGCCAGCCGAGCGGCGCGCTTCATGGGGACCGAGGTCTATCTGGGCGAGCTGCGCACGGACGCAGCAGGCCGGCTGCTCGTCCTCGGCGGGCACGGCCATTCGGCCTCCGTGCCGACAGGAAAGCCCATCAACAGTTTCGCCAACAACCCGGGCTGGCACGACGACGTATCGGACGGCCCGGTGACGGCGACGATCCGGCTGCCGAACGGCGAGACACGGGAGGTCGACGCGCCGAGCTGGGTCATCGTGGCGCCGCCCGATTACGCGCCCGCCATCGGTGGGATCACCACCCTCTACGATATCGCGGTCCAGGCGTCGGTCACGCGTGGCTTCGAGGCGCCGCCGGCGACGCCCTCGTTCAAGCGGGACATCCTGCCCATCCTGAATCGCGCGAGCCGCCTGCGCTGGGTGGAGCAATGGGCCCAGTGGAACAGCATCCCGCGCGATTGGACGACGCTGTCTCGAAAAGGCGACCCCGCGGCCAGCGCCCTACGCCAGACGGCATATGCGCTCGTCAAGGATGCGCAAGATTCGGGCATCCTGAACGATTTCATGTTCACCGAGGTCCAGCTCGCGGCGCTCGACGCGTGGCTGGCGGAGAACTTCGTCGACGATGCATCCGCGCCCGAGGAGCCCATCGGCGTAACCCCGGGCGGCCTCGACCGCGCGGCGCTCGACGCCTGTGTGGGCGGCGGTTTCTACCCGGGTATCGAGGCCGGCGAGAAGATGAAAACCGCGGCGATGTACGCCGAGCGCTGCCGCCTCACGACCGCCCCGTTCGTGAACGCCGAAGGCGAACAAGAGACGCTCGTGCCCGGCGCGCTCACCGCGCGCATGGCCGTGCCGTGGCAGGCCGATTTTCTCAAGTGCGGCGTCGGGTGGTGGCCGTCGCAGCGGCCCTCGATGGTGATGCGCCGGCCGGACGACGCCACGCCGAGCGCAGGCTGGACGCGCGACATCGATGATCACACGGAGCTGGTCGAGAAGTTCGGGCGGCTCGGAATCATCGTGCCGCGCCGCAATGCGGCAGGCGAGGAGGTCCTCCTCGAGGCCGAGCGCAGCGAGATCTGAGGCGGAAAAACGCATCAGGAAAACGCCAATGGTTCCCTTCTTCGACGTGGCCGTCATCGGCGGCGGGCCGGCCGGGTGCTCCGCTGCCATCACGCTCTCGCGCGCAGGCCAGAGAGTGCTCGTGCTGGAGCGCGGGCGATACGAACGCCTGCGCGCAGGCGAAACCCTGTCCCCCGAGGCGCTCTTGCCCTTGCAGCAACTGGGGATATGGGAGAGGTTCGTCGAAGAAGGGCACCTTCCCTCGCCGGGCACCGTGTCCGCGTGGGGGAGCGAAGAGCTGCACGAGAACGAGTTCATCTGGAGCCCCTACGGGCACGGATGGCACCTCGATCGATTGCGGTTCGATCGATTCCTCGCCGCGGAAGCCATACGGTCGGGCGCGACGCTGCGCACCGGCGCCCATGTCCAGGCCTGCGAGCCGTCCCGGGGAGGCTGTCGACTCACCGTCGACGTGGACGGTCGCGTTGAGGTATTATACGCGGAGGCCGTGATCGAGGCCGCGGGCAGGGCTGGGCGCCGCCTCGCCGCGCCCAGCGCGCGCCGGATCAGGTTCGATCGCCTGGTCGCCCTGGTGGGCTACGTCGAGGGCACGAACGAAGAGGACGCGCGCACGTTGATCGAAGCGACTCCTTCCGGCTTCTGGTATTCGGCGCGATTGCCTGGACGAACCCTCGTTGCCGCCTTCATGACCGACGCCGACCTCCTGCCGCGGGGGGGACGCGGGGTCGCAGAAGCGTGGCAAGGAGCGCTCGCGGATGCGCCGCGGACGCGCCTGCGGGCGGGCAGAGGCCGTCTCACCGGCTCGCCGAAGGCGGCCCCTGCGGAGAGCGCATGCTGGGACGAGGTGACGGGCGACGGCTGGATCGCCGTGGGCGACGCTGCGTGCGCGCTCGACCCCTTGAGCGGCAGAGGTCTCCTCGAGGGGCTCTCGGCGGGCCTCTCCGCGGCGAACGCGCTCCTGTCAGGGAGAGAGGCGATGGCCGCCCATGCGCGCGCGGCGCACGTTCATTTTGCAGAATACTTGCGAACGCGGGGAAAAACCTACGATGCGGAGCGACGCTGGCCCGAGGCGCCTTTCTGGCGGCGACGACACGAAGCGTTTCGCGCGGCCGCCCACGAGCTTTCGCCGAAACTCGTGCCCGATCGGCACGTGCCGCGCGAGCGAGCGTGAAGGACGTCTAGAAGGGGCAATTCACGTACACCGGCCCCGAATACCCCGCGTCGACCCGCGCCCGGAGGACGCTGCATTTCCCCGGCGCGACCGGGACGAACACGCTGTGTCCGGGCTCCTCCGGCGCGAGGACCGTGCCATTCGCCCAGAAACGGACCTCCTCGCCCCGGGCCCGCACCTCCACCATCGTCGCATCACGAATCACGCTCCCGGGCGGCAACCACGTTCCGCCCGAAGCGCGCACCTCGAACGAGCACGCCGCCGGATCCCGCACGCAAACGCGCCCCGCGACGATGCCGTCCCGCACGCCCTTCGCCGAGCGCTCCTCCGCGAGCACGAACGTCGTCGCCCGCAGATGGCCACTATGGCTGTCCGACCCCCCGACCGGCACGAGCGGCCGCGCGCGCAGCGGGACCTCCCGATCGAGCCGCGCGAGCGTCGCCTCCAGCGTGGAAGCCGTGTCGCCGAGCAGAAAGCGATCCCGGAGCTCCGTCACCGCGAGGTTGTACACCTCGAACGCCTGCGCGATCCGATCGGCCGCGACGATCTCCTCCGGATAGGGCCCCGGCGCCGTGAACGGGCGCCACGAGAGGTTCGCCCGTGCCATGGGGATGATCGAATCGATTGGCGTGAGCAGCGGATGATTGATCACGAGCAGCCCCCCATGCTGCACGAATGCATGGAAAAACTTCGCCGGATCGGTGAGGGCCGCGCGCGCCGAGACGTCCGCGTACACGGCGCCGAGATCCGCGAACGCCGCCCCGACGTGGCCGTAATGGTAATCGGTGTACTCGAACCCCACGACGAAGATCGGCTCCCCCTCCCCTCGCGGCACGGCCCGTTCGAGCGCCGCGAGCTCGGCCTGCACCCTCTGCCGCATGGACTCGCTCTGGAAAAACTGTGACGGCACGTGCGGCGTGAGGACGACGAAGTCGAGCCCCTCCGCGCGCACGAGCTCCACGGTCTCCTCCATGCCGCGGCTCACGTGCCGGGGCGAGTCGGGCGGGCTCACGTGGCAATGCATGTCCCCGCCGAGGAGCTGATACGGGCTCGTCGCCTCCGGGAGGACCGCCGCGGGAGCGACGGGCGGCGCCGGCCGGTGCGCGCTCGACATGCTGGCGTCGAGCAGGTGATGCGAGATCGAACGGCTGCAGCCGGCGAGCAGCATCAAGGCGAGGAGGAGGGCCGTCTCGGGCGCGCGCTTCACGTGGTTCCTCTTGTCATGGCCGGGCTTGGACGGCATGGCAAGCGCGGAGCTTGGGCGCCGGATCGGCAAACGAGGATCCTGGAGCGGGGGCGAACCTTGGAGAGATGGGAAGATGCCGAAACGGCATTTCCCTGTCGAATGCCCGCCATTTGCCGAAATCCTGCCTGCTCGCCGGAGCCCGCAATGCTGCAGGCTCGGGCCCGCACCCGAGCACGTTTCCCGCGCCGAAAATCATGACGCCCGGCGGATCCGCGGAAAAAACGACGCGCCGGCGAGCCCAGCGGGACTGGCCCGCCGCGTGCTTTGAACAATCGGCATGATCGCGCTCCTCCTCAGCTTTGCATGGGACGTCCTTCCCCGTCGGCCCGTTCTCCAGGAATCCCCGCGCCTCGTCGAGGCGGGCGTCCGCATCGAGCGCCGCGTGACGGAGGACTACATCGCGCGGGTCGTGGCGATGAAGGACGCCGCTGCGCGCAACCTGCTCATCACCCAGGCCTACGGGGATCTTTCGCTCGAAGTCGCGGATCTCCTCGGCAGCGGCGCCGGCATCAATTGGTGCACGATGGCCGCCTGGGCCTCGCGCCGCGCCGGACAATCCATTCGTGGCGAGGATCTGCCGGGACAACAATACGTCGCCCGCGCCGCGGCGCGTGTCCCGGGCGCGCGGTTTTTGCTCGATACCCTGCGCGACGTCTCGCGGGAGGTCGGCGAGGGCAATCGCGAGGTCTTCATGGAAGTCGCCCCGGCCTTCGCCGGATTCGCGCGCGCCTACCGCGAAGGCGACGAGGCCCTCGCCGCGTTCTTCGCCTCGTTCACGAAAGGCTCGCCCGATCGAGGCGGACAGGACATCCTGCGCCGCGCCTTCGAATGCTACCTCGAAGCGGCCCGGACGCACGCGGGCAAACGCAAAGCGGAGCTGCTTTACGCGGCGAACCTGTACGTCGCGCTGCAGGAGCAGACGCGCCTGCAAGGCCGGATCGCGGCCGCGATGCCCGGCGGCCCGACCACGCGCGCGCTCGTCACGAAGGCGATGCTGGAGCTCGAGCTCGGCGGCGGTACGGCCATCCACAAACTCGGCGCGGATCTGCCCGATGGGCCCTTCGGCGAGTACCTCGAAGCGCTCGAAGATCCGGAGCTCGTCACGTTCGTCCTGCGCTTCGACGCCGACATCCAGTCGACCTGCGGCAGCCGCGCCGAGCGCTGGGATTCGCTCGCCGATCGCATGCGCTTCATCGTGGAGCTCTTCCGGCTGCATGGGAGCGACGCCTCGCTCTTCGAAGAGCCCATCAGCGCCGCCGAGTGGCTCGCGCTCACCGGCCGCGTGCGGCCGCGGCGCCCGTTCGCATCGCGGCCGCTCGGCTGACCCTCATTTCTCCGGCGTGGATCCGCCGCCGACGCGCGCCGCGATGCGGCCCATCGAGTGATCCAGCTGGAGCATCGCCTGGATCCGATCCACCGTCGCCCGCGCGACGCGCAGGCGCGAGGTGCGCACGGTGTCCTCGGCTTGCTGCACCTGGAGCGGCGTCGACGTGCCAAGCGCGAAACGCGCGCGCTCGGCTTCGAGCTGCTTCTCGGCAATGGCCACGGTCTGCGCCGCCGCCCTGCGCCGCGCCTCCGCGGATTCGAGCTGCGCGACGAGACGAAGCGCGACGATGCGGATCCGGCTGCGCGCGGCTTCGAGCTGGTTTTTCGAGATCTGCGCGTTGATGCGCGCATTCTCGACCTCGGCCGACTCCCGCGCCGTCGTGAGCGGCGCCTCGAAGAGAAACCCCACATATCCGTTGACGGCGCCGAACGTCCCGATCTGCGCGAACGCCGGCGCGATGCTGCCATTGCCGAGGCCGCGGAGCTCCACGTACCCTTCCACGTCGAAGCGCGGTCGATACTGATCCCCCGCCACCTGCGCGCGGGATTCGGCCGAGGCGACGCGCGCCTCGAGCTCCTTGAGCTCCGGCGAAAGCGAGGCGAGCGCCTTCTCGACCTCCGCCACGGTCGGCACGGGCGGGTCCACGGGATCCCCCGACGCGCGCAGGCGCGCGTTCGGATCGATGACGGCGAGGAGCTGGGCGAGCTCGAGACCACGCTGGATCTCGGTGAGCTCGGCCGACGTGACCGACTCGCCGAGCGTCGCGATGCGCGTCTCGTACGAAAGGACATCCACGGCCGCGGCCGCGCCCTTCTCGCGCCGTTGATCGGCCGCGTCGCGCTCGACCTTCGCGAGAGCATTCGCAGCCTGCTCGATCGCGAGCGCGCGCGACGCGTACCAGAGCTCCCAGTACGACGTGAGCGCGTCGCGCACGACCTCGCTCGCCACCCGCTCGCGCCCCTCGTGCGCGGCCGTCCGATCGAGCTCCGCGGCCCGCAGCCCCGCCTCGCCCATACGTGTCCCCGCGCCGCGGAGAATCGGCTGCGTAAGCGAGAGCCGCGTCGACACCGAATACCCCGTGCCCGCCGCGCCCGCCGTGACGAGCTCACCGACGGGGTTCGACGTCGAGCTGCGGCTGCTCTGCACGGAGAACGACACCACCGTGCCGGTCGCGAAATCCTTCCGCAGCGCAGCGTTCAGCGCGAAGACGTCGCGCTCACCGACGCTCACCGAACCATCGCGCTGGAGCGTGGGCGACGCGCTGTGCGTATATCCCCCGTTCGCCGTGAGCACGAATGGATACCGCACCTCCTGCGCCCGCACCAAGGCCGCCGCCTGCTTCTCCGAGAGAATCGCCGAAGCGACGTCGGGGTTGTGACGGAGCACGAGCGTGACCACGTCGTTCTCCGTGATCTCGTGGACCACGGGCGAGGAGCCTCGCGTGGCCCCGCTCGCCGGGACCTGCTGAGCGGACGCGTCCGCGGAGGAGAGGGCGAGCGCGAGCGAACACACGGCGACGCACCATTTCGACGTTCTATTCATGACGCAATGCCTCGATGGGGTTGAGGCGCGCCGCCTTGCGCGCCGGCAGATACCCGAAGATGACCCCGACGGCCGCGGAGAACGCGAAGGCCCCGGCCACCGTGCCCGGCGAGATGACGAATGGCAGCGACAAACTCTGCGTCGCCGCGTACGAGAGCGAGAGCCCGAACAGGATCCCGAGGATCCCGCCGAGAAGCGCGAGCACCACCGCCTCCACGAGGAACTGCAGGAGCACCTCGCTCGCGAGCGCCCCGATCGCGAGCCGCGTCCCGACCTCGCGCGTCCGCTCGGTGACGCTGACGAGCATGATGTTCATGATGCCGATGCCGCCGACGAGCAGGCTCACGGCCGCGATGCCGCCGAGCAGGCCCGTCATCGACGCGGTGACGCTGCTCATCGTGTCGGCGATCTCCTGCATGTTACGCACGTTGAAATCGTCGACCGCGCCGGGCTGGATGCGGCGCCGCTCGCGCAAGAGGTCCTCCACCTGCGCCTGCACCGACGACGTCAGCTCCGCCTGCTCGACCTGCAAATACACCGAGCTGATGTTGTTGTTGCCCGCGATGCGCCGCTGGAAGGCGCGGAGCGGCATCAAAACCACGTCGTCCTGATCGCCGCCCATCGCGGCCTGGCCCTTCGAGGCGAGCAAGCCGACGATGAGGCAGGATACCTGCTTCACGCGAATGCGCTGGCCCATCGGCATCGCCCCGGGAAACAGGTTGTCCCGCACGGTCTTGCCGATGATGCACACGGGGGTGCCGGAAGCCGCCTCGGCCTCCGAGAAACTGCGGCCCATTTCGACCTTGTAGCCGCGGACCTCGAAATATCCCTCGTCGACGCCGATCACGCTCGTCGGCCAGTTCTGGTTGCCGACGACCACCGTCGTGTTCGATTGCGCCGTCGGCGACAGGGCCTTGATCCCGGTCACCTCGCGCTCGATCGCCTCGACGTCGTCCTTCTGGAACGGATTGCCCGCCGTACGCTCCGGCCCGCGCCGCGCCGCGCCGGGCGAGACGACGAGCATGTTCTCGCCGAGCGCGCCGACGTCGCTGCGCACTTTCTGCGTCGCGCCCTCGCCGATCGTCACCATCGCGATGACCGCGCCGACGCCAATCATGATGCCGAGCATCGTCAAGAACGAACGAAGCGCGTTTTTCCGCACCTCGCGTAACGACATGATCAAGGTGGCCCAGAGCATCAGCGATTCCCCGAGATGATTTTGCCGTCGCGAAACACGATGGTCCGCGTCCCGTACTCGGCCATGTCCGGCTCGTGCGTGACCATCACGACGGTAATGCCGTGCTCGCGGTTCAGCTGCACCATGAGCTCCATGATCTCGGCCTTCCGCGCGGTATCGAGATTACCGGTCGGCTCGTCCGCGAGGAGGAGCGACGGCTCCGTCACGAGCGCCCGCGCAATGGCGACGCGCTGCTGCTGGCCGCCCGAGAGCTTGGCGCTCGTGTGCCCCGCGCGCGACGAGAGGCCCACGAGATCGAGCGCCTTGAGCGCGCGCTGACGCCGCTCCTCGGCCGGCACGCGCCGGTAGATGAGCGGCAATTCCACGTTCTCGAGCGCCGTCGTCCGCGCGAGCAGATTGAACCCCTGGAAGACGAACCCGATGAAATGGCGCCGGAGCAGCGCGCGCTGGTCCTGATCGAGATTGCAGACGTTGACGCCACGAAAGAGGTAAGCGCCGGACGTGGGAACGTCGAGACAACCGATCATGTTCATGGCGGTCGACTTGCCCGAGCCGCTCGACCCCATGATGCTGACAAACTCCCCCGGATCGATGCGCATGTCGACGCCGTCGAGCGCGCGCACCTCCGACTCGCCCTCGCCGTAGATCTTCTCGACGCGCCGGAACTCGACGATGGGGGTTTGGGGGCGTAGCTCGGCTTGTCCGAGCGCAGCCCCCAAGGGATGACCCGGGGCCACCGTGGCGCCGCCGTCCGGGCGAGGCAGCTCAGCCACGCGGCGCCTCGATCATGCTGACCACGACGTCGGTCCCCTCGGTGATCTCCTCCGAGCGAATCTCCGTGCGAATGCCGTCCGTCGCGCCGACCTCCACCTTCACGCGGCGGGGCTCGCCGCCCGTCGGCAGCCAAAGGACGGGCTCGCGCGGCGCGCCCGTGCCACCCGGACGCTTTTGCTGCTGCCCCATCCCCCCCGGCCGGCCCATGGGCAAGAACTGGTTCACCGAAATGCCCTGCTGCTGCTGCGAGCTCGACTTCCGGTTCGGGTTGAACCGCAATGCCGCATTCGACACGAGCAGCACGTTCTTCCGCTCGTCGACCACGACCGTCGCCGTCGCCGTCATGCCCGGCCGGAGCAATCCCTTCGAATTGTCGACCGAGAGCCATGCCTCGTACGTGACGACCGTCGTCCCCGTCGTCGGCATGTTCTTCACGGCCAGCACCTTCGACGCGAACGATTGCTGCGCATACGCGTCGACCGTGAAGCTCGCCTCCTGCGCCTCCTTCACCGCGCCCACGTCGGCCTCGTCGACCTGCACGTTGAGCTGGAGCTGACCGAGATCCGCGGCGAGCACGAAGAGCACCGGCGTCTGCATGCCCGAGGTCACCGTCTGGCCCGGCTCGACCGCGCGGTTCAGCACGATTCCATCGATCGGCGAACGAATGACCGCCTTCGAAAGGTTCGTCTTCGCGACCTTGAGCGACGCCTGCGCGAGCGTCACCTGCGAGGAGGCCGACGACACCTGCGCCTCGGAGCGCTTGTAGTTCGCCTGCGCGGTCTCGACGTCCTGCGCCGGCGCGAGCCCCTGCGCCAGCATGGCCTCGGCCCGCGTGAGCTTTTGCTTGTTCTCGCTCGCCGTGGTGCGCGCGTTCACGAGCGAGGCGCTCGCCGAGGCGAGCTGCGCCGTCGCCTCCTCGATCCGGGCCGTGTATTGCTCGGTGTCGATCTCGGCGAGGATCTGGCCCTTCGTGACCTTGTCGTTGAAGTTGACGTGGACCTCGAGGACCCGGCCCGTGATCTCGGCGCCGACCTCGACGGTGTTGCGCGCCTTCAAGGTGCCGGTGGCCGTGACGGTCACCCGGAGGTCGCCGCGCTCGACCTTCTGCGACTGGTACTTCGTGCTCTCCGCGGCGGCGGTGGTCTTCTTCTTCCAGGCGTAGAAGCCGCCGCCGCCGCCGGCGACGAGGACAGCGGCGAGCAGCACCCACGGCAGCCGCCGCCGTTTGCCCCGCGCGACGACCCGGAGGACCTCGGGATCCCCGGCGGTCGGCTCGATGGTTCGAGGAGATGTCATGATCGTTCCCCTTGGACGGTTGCCGAGGCGGGCTCCCTACGCGGGGACGTGGCCGATCGTCGGAGGTCGACGCGCGCCCCCCCGCGGGAGAGGCGTCAGCCCGCCGCCACCTTGACGAGCTGCTTGCCGGTGTTCGCCCCGGTGAAGAGCCGCCGGAGCGCGGCGGGCGCGTTCGAAAGGCCCTCCACGACGTCGACGCGATCCTTGATGCGCCCCTCGGCCGCCCACCGCGCGAGGTCGCCGATGGCGTCGCCGAAACGAGCCGCGTAGTCGGTCACGATGAACCCCTCCATGCGGCCGCGCTTGAGCACCAGGTTCATGAGGTTGTTCGGCCCGTACGCAGCCTCGGCGTTATTGTAATCGCCGATCGAGCCGCAAAGCACGACGCGTCCACGCAAGGCGATGTACGAGAGCGCGGCCTCGAGGATCAAGCCGCCGACGTTGTCGAAATACACGTCGATCCCGTTCGGGCAGAGCTCGCCCAGCCGCTTGTAGACGTCCTCGGCCTTGTAATCGATCGCCGCGTCGAACCCGAGCTCGTCCTTGATCCACGCGCATTTCTCTGGGCCGCCCGCGATACCCACGACCCGACAACCCTTGATCTTGGCGATCTGCCCGACCGCATTGCCCGTCGCGCCCGCGGCGCCCGAGACCACGACCGTCTCCCCGTCCTTCAAGCTCCCCACGTCGAGCAGCCCGAAATACGCGGTGAGCCCCGTGAGCCCGAGGAGCGAAACCGCCATCGTCGGCGGCACGCCGTCCGGCAGCTTCCGCGGCCCGCGGATCGAGGGCTCGATCACGGCGTGTGTTTGCCACCCCGTCATCCCGTACACGAGGTCCCCCGGCGAGAAACCCGGGAGACTCGAACGGACCACACGCCCGACGCCGCCCGCCCGCATGACCTCGCCGATCCCGACGGCCGGCAGGTACGAGTCGCGCTCCATCCAGATCCGCTGCGTCGGATCCACCGAGAGATACAGCGTCTCGACGAGGATCTGCCCCGGCCCGAGCTCCGCCGGCAAGGGCTCCTCGTGCCACGTGAAATCGCTGTCCTTGATCATGCCCTGGGGCCGCGCGGCGAGACGCCAGGAACGGTTCACTTCGGTCATCGTCTGCTCCTCTCGCGGCGCACCCTATCCGTCCGGCGCGCCCCGAGCAACGGCCCGCGCGCCCCCCCTTCCCTCCGCCGCGATCCCCCCTATGCTGCGCCCATGTCCCGCGTCCCCGGACTCCCCCTGCACCCGGCCGTCACCCTCCTGCCTTTTCTATACCGCCCGTTCCCCTTCCTCGACGCCATGGCGAAGCGGTACCCGGACGCCTTCACCATGCGCTTTCCGGCCATGCCCAAGCCGGCCGTGATCTTCCACCACCCCGACGCCGCCAAGGAGATTTTTGCCCTCGGCCCGGACGACGCCCACGCCGGCCAGGCCAACGCCGTGCTCAGGCCACTGCTCGGCAATGCCTCGCTCCTCCTGCTCGACGGAAAAGAGCACCTGCGCCAGCGAAAGCTGCTCATGCCGCCGCTGCACGGCGAGCGCATGTCCTCGTACGGCGCCCGCATGGTCGCCCTCACCGAGGCCTCGATCGCCGCCTGGCCCGAGCGCGAGCGCTTCCCGGTGCACGAGCGCCTGCAGGCGATCACGCTCGACGTCATTCTGCGGGTCGTCTTCGGCATCGGCGAGGGCGAGCTCTTCGATCGATTGCGCGAGCGGCTCGTGGGCATCCTCGATCTCGCGACGAGCCCGCTCTTCCTCTTGCCGTGGTTCCAGAAGGACCGCGGCCCGCTCACGCGCTGGAACCGCCTGGCCCGGGCGCTCCACGAGGCCGACGAGATGCTTTACGCGGAGATCCGGCGCCGAAGGGCCTCGGGCGAGCGCGGGGACGATATTCTCTCGCTCCTGCTCGACGCGCGCGACGAGCAAGGCGAGCCCATGACCGACGGCGAATTGCGCGACGAGCTCGTGACCCTGCTCGCCGCGGGCCACGAGACCACCGCGACCGCGCTCTCCTGGGGGCTCCGATGGATCCTCGCCTCGACGAGCCTGCGGGCGCGCCTCCTCCGCGAGCTCGAAACGGAGGGCGCGCTGCCGGCTCTCGCGCCGGAGCGTATCGCCCGCTGCGCGCTGCTCGACGCGACGACGCGGGAGATCTTGCGCCTGCAGCCCGTGGTCATGATGGTCGGCCGCGTCCTCCAGCGGCCGATGCGGATCGGCGGCTACGACCTCGACCAGGGCACGCCCGCCCTCGTCTCGATTTACCTCATTCACAGGAGGCCCGATCTCTACCCGGATCCGACGCGTTTCGATCCGGACCGCTTCTTGCGCCAGCGATTCGCGCCCCACGAGTGGCTCCCCTTCGGCGGCGGCATCCGGCGCTGCATCGGGCTGGCCTTCGCGCTCTACGAGATGAAGATGATCCTCGCCACGATCCTCGCGCGCGCGGAGCTACGTCTGCCGCTCTTCGGCAAGGTGCACGAGGTTCGTCGCGGGGTGACGATCGCGCCTTCCCGCGGAATGCCGGTCGTCATGGAGCGGCGCGACTCAAACCGGATCCACGATCGAGAAGATCGCTCGTAGCAAAGCATTGGGTATGGCGAGCGCGGCGTACGCGACGAAGAGCTTCAGGGCGAGGCCGTGCTTCTTCGTGGTGAGCCAGTTTGCCCCGATGCGGAGCAGGCACGTGAGCCAAAGCCCGACGAGCGCGCCATTGGCCGGGAGGTACTTGAAATCGGCCCGTCTCACGAAATCGGACAGGGATGCCAAAAACTCGCTCGTCGTCCCCGCGGGTTCTGCCAGCCACAGAAGCAGGGCGCCGAGGAGGCAGAACGGAGCCGTGAAGACGCTGAGGAGGGGGAGCGTCGCCAGGACGAGGTACACGCGCGCGTGATCGACCTTGATGGGTCCGCTCGCCCTGCGCCCCGCGCGATGGAGGAGGATGACCGCCGTGAGGGATGCGGCGAGCACGGCGCAGGCGGCGCCCCACCCGCGGAGCAGGGCGACGCACAGGATTCCCGGGGTGGACTTCTGCGCATGGAAGAAGCTCAGCGCGTAGGCGCTCCGGAGATAGTCCACACTGCCCATGACCAACCCGACCGCGGCGCCGACCGGGAAAGAGAACCTCACGATCTTGTCGTAGGGCGAGACCACGCCGGGGAGGGGCGCGGCGGGCGGCGACGCGACGGGCGGCGCGTACGCTTGGCCGAGGTCGAGTTTGTCGTCCATGTCCCTGCCCGGCATCCTACGCGAACGGTTTGTCGGGGTCAACAATCACCGCCCCCGTCCTCTGGAGCGACGACTCGCTGGGCTTGGCCTCCTCCCACTGTGCGATGATTTCCTCCAGCGCGGATTCGATGGGACCGAGCTCGTCGAGCTCGTCGAACGGAGCATCGTAGACGAACAACTTTCCCTGTTTGTGCCCGAAGTACCACACGTTGGATGCATCCATGAAGAACGAAAGCTCTGGGTCCAGCTCCAGGGCACGCTTGACCTCCACCTGCTCTCCCAATCCGTGGAGACCATAGAGGTAAAACGGCGTCTCCCACGCCGGCATGGCTACTTTCAGGGAGCTATCCACGAGCGTTCCCCCACGACACGCGCCGTAAATCTGCTGATGCATGCGAAACTCCGACGCGGGCGGTCTCGTCCAATCGGTCGAATAGTACAGTACCGAGACGAATGCCGTGCCGCTTGCCCATATCTTTGCACGCATGCCCTCCTTGTACGTCTCGTCTGGCTGTCCGTAGCGGCGGATGAGCACTCGCTCTAGAATTCCGAGGTCGTTGTTACTCATGGTTTTCTGAAATCTCCGCCATGCGCTTTGAGATGTCCCTGCGTTCCTCCTCGTACCGGTCGCACGACAGAGGGGTCGGCCGCAAGGTCAGGCCGGTTGGCGACGGTAGGGTCATGGTGCCAGCGGGCATCCAACGGAAACTCGCCAGTCTTACGGATATCTTCCAGCTCCTTGTCCGTCCATACACCACTCCCTCGGCCTCCCTTTCGAATATCTGCAAGCTCTTGGGCCTTCTTGGCATCTACACCCTTGCTGCGTGCCGTCTCAATCGCCCGCCTCTCCGGCGTGCCCTTGGGTGGAAGCCGCGCCTTTCTCCCCGCCTGCCCCGCCCCGCCGTTTGGACTTGACACGGGCTTCGTCGTCGTGGTGACCGTCGTCCCGCTGGGCGGCTTCGGCTGCGCCGCAGGCGGCGGGCTCGGAGCCGGCGCGCTCGGCAGCTTCGGCCGCCGCAAGAACCCGCCCGGTCCGCCCGCCGCGCTCGGCAGGAACACCGGCATACTTCGTAGCCTCTGCTGGGCGACCCGCAGCACCCTCGCCCCCACGGTCTCCAGGGCCGCCGCTCCCCCGGAGGCGACCATCAACAAGGTGTCCGCCAGGGCGTTCACGATCGCGAATTTCAGCTCGGCGTCCGCCCAGCCTCGCCCATACCCCTTGAGGAAGCCCTCCCAGGCGATCGTGGCGAGCCGCTCGTCGTCGTATGTCGGCAGGTCAGGGATTGCATCGAGTTGTTTGGCAAGATTGGTCCGGATGACTTCGAAGACTTCGGCATCAGGTTTGTCCCGAATGTCATAATCGAAGTTTCCTAGATACGTGACGTCGATGGAGTCCTTCACTCCAGCCGCCTTGCCGAGCGTCGCTCCCCACTCGCGCCCGATCCGCTCACCCGTGCGCCTCGCCTCCTCCTCGGCCTCCCTCCGCGCCAGGTTGACTTTCTGTTCCTCATATGTATTCCCGGGAGGAGGCGGCGGACACGGCACGCTCGTCCCAGGCGCGGGGGCCGGCGTGGGAGCCGTCTGCCCGAGGAAACGCTGATCCGGTGGCCTGTTTCGCGGCCTGTCGCAGGGCTTTATCGCCGACGTCCGCGTCTCGGTTCGGACCGTGGTGCCCTTGGCCGGCCCGGCTTCCGGCTCCTTCGCCGCCATCTTCTCCGGCGGAGGCGGCGGCGGAGGCGGCGGCGGCTTGTCGCAGGGCAAATCCTGATACGCGAGCCCCAGGAGCTTCCGGCTCTCGGACGGCGCGTGGGGGTCATGAACGAAAACGGCCTTGACCGAAGGGTTTTCCAGGAGCTTTTCGAGCGGTTCGAACGCCGGTCGATGCACTCCGTCCCCGAGCTCGTACCAGTAGCGCGCATGCGGGCCGACGCGGGGATGACGTCGGCAGACGCGAAACACGCTCTTTCCGTGCAGCTCCTGCGCCCATCCCACCGCGGGCACGCCCGCAGCGCCGCACCCGAGGAGCCATACCGAGACGCAAAAAGCGAAGAGCACCGGCATCCCAAGCCGAAGAAACCGCAGAGCAGCACCCACGAGCATCAGGGCGGCACCGGTGACCCAAAGGCGAGGGTTCCACGAGGGTGAGAGCACGCGATGAGAGGTCATGACCAGGCCCACGATGACAGGTCACAGCGGCGACCCCTGTCAACGGCCACCCCTCCGCACCAGACTGAACCCGAACGCGCCCACCCCGGGGAAGCCTCCCCGCGACCATTTCCCGCTCCTCGCTCACACCGGCGACCCCTCCCCGCCAAAAATCCGCGCTGCAATTCTCCGCGGGGACCCCTCCCCCGCCCGCCCCTCGGCGGCAAAATCTCGCGGGGAGGGCCTCTCCCCCCGACCTCCCCGCCGGGAAATTCCCGCGGAGACCCCTCCCCGCGCGGCAAGCCTCGCCAAAAACCTCCCGTCGAACCCTCCCCGCGCCCTTCCGGGCGAAGACGCGCTCCTCTCCGAAGCCTCCCGCCACGATTCTGCGCGCTCCGACGTTTCCCTTTACACCTTCCCCGCTCACCTTGTAGGGTCGCGAACCCATGACAGGCCCCCACACCATCGCCATCGACGAGCCCTTCGACGACGTCGACGAGGAGCTTCGCCACACCGAGTTGACCGCGAAGGCGTACCCGGAGACCGCTCCGCTCGCCGAGCCCTTCGCGGTCCTGCGCGCCGAGCTCCGCAAGCGCAAGGCCGAGGAAGACGCCCTCCTCGATGCAATCGCCTTCGCCAAGGCACTCATGGTCGCCGCCGACGATGTCCTCAATGTCCTCGTCGACGAGACGAAGAAGGCCGTGCTCGCGGCGTACAATCAGGACTTCAAGGCCCCGCTTTATCGGCAGCTCTTCGAGGGGCAGAGCCCGAGTGACCTCAAGCGGCCCATTCTCGGAGCCCAGCTCGAGACCATGCGCGCATGGGTGGGACCGCTCGGCGCCGCGAACGTGCCCACGCTCGGGGCCATCGCGCAAAAGCTCTCGCACGCCATCGTCAAGGCCGACGACGCCGTCACCAAGACCTCGCTCGCGGAGCAGGCCATGGACACCTTCGTCGCCGGCCCGCGGACGGAGCTGATCAACGGCGTGAACGCCCTCCGCAAGCTCACGGCCGGTCAGATCGGCGAGCTCGTGCACGCGAGCCTCGAAGGCAAGGTGCCGCGCGATTTCGTCGACCGATTCTTCCTGTCGAGCGGCGGCTCGAGGACCCCGACCCTCGCCGAGCTCTCCCAATCGATCACGCGCCTCGAAGCCAAGCTGGAGCGGCAGAAGGCGCTCCTCGCATCCATGAAGGAGAAGGAGGCCAAGCTGCGGAAGGCCAAGCAGGAGGCCGAGCTCACCGAGAAACAGGCGAAGCTCGCCGCCGCCGAGAAACGAGCCGCCGAGGCGGCGCAGGAGATCGCGCGGCTCAAGGCGGAGATGGGCTCGACCTGAACGTAGCGCCGGCCGACCGCACGGGGCACGCACCTTGCTAAGCGCAATCGCGCGCGCGGCGATTCGAGCCGCCGCGGAAGGGGAATCCAACATGCGCACACCGCTGCTTCGCTTGTGCTCCGTCCCGCTCCTCGCGGTCCTCGCCACCGCCTGTTTCACGACATTGGAAGATCAGCCCAAAAAGCCTGATGGAACGGCCCTGCCGCCCACCCCCATGGCGCCGGATCAACAGGCCGAGCTCGACTCGCTTCTCGCCGAGGCGCAAAAATCGGCGAACATGACCGCCGGCGATTTCGCGAACCAGTATCAGGTCTCCTTCGCGAACGGCCTCTCCTACGATCCCGCGCAGGCCGACGGCCTCCCGCTGATCCAGGCCTCCTCGCTCGGCCTCGACGCCGACGAGATGGACAAGCTCCAGAAAAATGGCTTCGTCATCTCGGAGAAGAAACGTTTCCCGACGTTCGTGTACGGCTACGAGAGCATTTATGCCCTCGATCTACCGCTCTACGTGTCGGCCGACTCGATCCTCTACGCCGTCCACCGCTCCTACGACTCCATCCTCAAAGCCGTCGAGATCGCGTCCCTCGCGCCCGAGCTCGAAACGTTGCTCCAATCCATGCGCGCCGAGCTCGCGGCCGGCGGCGGCTCCGCGCTCGGCGCCGAGGCACGCGCGGACGCGGATCTCTTCACGGCCGTCGCGCTCTCGCTGCTCAAAGACCAGGCGGTCTCACCCGTCGCGGGCGCGCAGGAGGCCGACATCGTCGCGCTCGTCGACGGCGCCAAGGCCCACCAGGGAACGGGTGAGACGCGCCTCTTCGGCAGCGATCGTATCGTCGACTTCTCGCAGTTCGAGCCGCGCGGCCACTACACCGACTCACCCGAGCTCGAGCGTTACTTCCGCTCGATGATGTGGCTCGGCCGCATCGATTTCCGCATCATCGAGACGCAAAGCGACGGCGGGCAGGTCTTCCAGCGCAGGCAACTCGAAGGCGCCTACGTCCTCCACGCCCTCGCGCAAGGCGAGCAGCAGAAGCGGTACACCCGCATCGACAACGCGATCCGCGGATTCGTGGGCGAAAGCGATTACATGACCCTGCCCGAGCTCGACGGCCTGCTCGGAGACCTCGGCGTCGCCGATGCCTCGGGGCTCGCGGGGCTCGCGGACGAGAAGATCGCCGAGGTCGTGCTGCAAAAGGGCTACGGCACACAGCGGATCTCGAGCCACATCATGATCAACGGCCTCGGGCGGGGCACGCTGCCGCTCTCGTCGAGCTTCGCGCTCTTCGGCCAGCGGTACGTCGTCGACTCGCACGTCTTCTCGAACGTGGTCTACGACCGCGTGAAGAAGGGCGAGGTCTATCGCATGATGCCGAATCCGCTCGATGTCGGCTTCGCCGCGCTCGGAAACGATCAGGCCGGGCAGCTCATGCTCCCCGAGCTCGAACAGTTCCAGTACGCGCCGGACCTGCACATGATGCGCGTCCTCGTCGACGCGCACCCCGAATCGTTCTGGAACGACAACCTCTACAACCGCTGGCTCGTCTCGCTGCGCGAGCTCTCGCCAAGCAAGACGCTCGCCGGCGACCTCGCGAGCCTGCCCGGCGTCGCGAAGACGGAAGCCTGGGGCCGCAGGCTCATGAACACGCAGCTCGCGTCCTGGGCCGAGCTCCGGCACGATACGCTGCTCTACGCGAAGCAATCGTACACGGGCGGCGCGTCGTGCCAGTTCCCGGACGCGTTCGTGGACCCGTACCCGGCCTTCTATACCCGCGTCGCCGAGCTCGCCGAGCACGGCTCCACCCTGGTCGGGACCCTCGATCTCTCGGGCAACGCGTCCCTCGCAGCGCAGATCCCGGCCTACTTCGCCACGCTGCGCGACGTGGCCCAGAAGCTCGGCGAGATGGCGAAGAACGAGCGCGAAGGCATCCCGCTCACGCAGGAGCACCTCGATTTCATCAACCAGGCCGTGAAGGTGCAGATGGGCTGTGGCGATCCGGAGGGCGCGACGGGCTGGTACGCGAACCTGTTCTTCGACAACTACCAGAGCGTCCAGGAGGATCCGACGATCGCCGACGTGCACACGCAGCCGACCGACGAGGTCGGCAACATGGTCGGCCGCGTCCTGCACGTGGGGACGGGCCTGCCGCGCCTCATGGTCGTGACGGCGGATCCGTGCGGCACGCCGCGGGCCTTCGTGGGCCTGGCCTCGTCCTATTTCGAGCAGATCACGTCGAACTTCGAGCGAATGACCGACGAGGAATGGGCGCAGGACCTCACGGCCGCGACGCCCGCCGACGTGCCGTGGATGACGGATCTTGTGTCCCGCTGAGAGACCCGCCGCCCCCGAGCCCTGACGTGGCCGCCCGAAGGAGGCTTCGGGCGGCTCACGTCGGCACAGCTTTCACTCGATGAACTTGCCGCGGCCCTTCGTGCAGTCCGCCTGGGCCGACTCCTTCGTGTACTTCGGCCCGCTGTAATTCACGAGCATCCCCATCGCGTCGCACACGCCCACGACGCCCTCGCTCGGGCAGGACTTGACGGCGTCGAGCTTGAGCATCTTGGCGAGGTCGGCGATCTTGGCTTCGTCGAACTTCGCCTTCTCGGCCTCGGGCGCCACGAGGGCGGCACACTGCCCCTCGTCCTTCGGGTTGCGGAGGTAGCCGATGATGACGTTCCCCGCCTCGAGGCCCTTCTGCGCGGCGGGCTTCGCCTCGGCCTTGGCTTCGGGCTTGGCTTCGGGCTTCGCCTCCGCCGTCGCGGGCACCGTGGAGCCAGCGGGGGCGGCCTTCGCGGACGAACCGCCGGCGGGGCTCGGGGCCGCCTCCTCCTTGGCACAACCAAAAAGCGCGATCGCCGCGAATACGAAAACGAGCTTCTTCATGTCCGTAGGTCTTTCCTGATCCCTCACCTCGGGGACCTCCCCTCGGGCGGATGCGGCCGACGCCTACCGGACACAGTCGGAAAAGGCAAATGGCTTGTCTTGGGCCGTTGCGCTGGGGCGTTGCCCCAGGCCCCACCAGGGGTTGTCCACCCCTGGACCCGGACCAGCGCAAGCGCTGGACCCGGGGTCGATGAACTGCGCGATGCGCAGTTCATCGAACAGGCCGAGGCAAGACCAGCGAAGGCCCCGCCAATCAAGACAGCCGCGCTGCCCTTTCGATCGGCAAAGCAGTCTCACGGGCCCGTTGGAAGAACTGCGCATCGCGCAGTTCTTCCACCTCGAGTCCAGCGCTTGCGCTGGTTCGGGTCGAGGGGCGAATAGCCCCCGCGGGGTCCGGGGCGGCGCCCCGGCGCGGCGGCGGCCCCAACCGTGCCTGCGCTGCCTCTGGGGTTGAACCTCCCTGCCGCTTCGTGCTACCGGACGCCACGCCAAGCACGGCGCGGAGAGGCACGTATGAAGCTCGCGAGCTTACGAGGACCGGGAAGGGACGGCACGCTCGTCGTCGTCCGGCGCGACGGCGCGGTGTTCACCCCGGCGCCGGCCGACATCCCCACGATGCAGGCCGCGCTCGATCGCTGGGACGAAGTCGTGGGGCGCCTCTGCGACCTCGCTGCCCGCCTCGAGCGTGGCGAGATCCCGGGCGAGCCCCTCGATCCCACGAAGCTCGCGCCGCCCTTGCCGCGCGCGTACGAGTGGGTCGACGGCTCGGCGTACATCAATCACATCGTCCTCGTCCGCAAGGCCCGCGGCGCCGAGCCGCCCGAGACGCTGCGCACCGATCCGCTCGTCTACCAGGGCGGTTCGTCCGTGCTCCTCGGCCCGCGCGAGGACATCGTCCTCCACGACGCGCGCTGGGGCCTCGATTTCGAGGCCGAAGTTTGCGTCCTCCTCGGCGACGTCCCCCTCGGCACCAAAAAGGAAGACGCGCACCGCTACGTGCGCCTCCTTTGCCTTGCGAACGACATCACCCTGCGCAATCTCGTCCCTGCCGAGCTCGCCAAGGGATTCGGCTTCTTCCAATCGAAGCCGGCGACCGCGTTTTCGCCCTTCGCGATCACGCCCGACGAGCTCGGCGGCGCGTTCCGGGACGGCCGCGTCCATCTCCGCCTCGTCTCGACCTACAATGGCGCGCTCATCGGGGATCCCGAGGCCGGGCCGGAGATGCACTTTTCGTTCTTCGATCTCCTCGAGCACATCTCGAAGACCCGCGCCTTCGGCGCCGGGACGATCCTCGGCAGCGGCACCGTCTCCAACGTCGATCGCGCGCGCGGCGTGAGTTGTCTCGCCGAGCGCCGCATGATCGAGACCATTGACGAGGGCGCGCCGAAGACGCCTTTCATGAAGCCCGGCGACACCATCGCCATCGAGATGCGGGGCGAGGACGGGCAGGATCTTTTCGGGCGCATCGAGCAAAAGGTGGTCTCTCCATGAAGCTTTACGGATACTGGCGCAGCTCGTGCAGCTATCGCGTGCGGATCGCGCTGCACCTCAAAGGCATTCCCTTCGAGAACATCCCCGTCCACCTCGTCAAGGACGGCGGCGAGCAGTTCCGGGACGATTACCGCGAAAAGAACCCGATGGCCCAGGTGCCGACGCTCGAGGTCGAGGAGGGCGGCGTCGTCCACGAGCTCGGGCAATCGGTCGCGATCATCGAATGGCTGGAGGAGCGATATCCGGAGCGGCCGCTTCTGCCGGCCGATTCGTTCCTCCGGGCGCGGACGCGGCAGCTCGCCGAGACGATCAACGCCGGCATCCAGCCCTTCCAGAACCTTTCGGTGCTCAAGCTCGTGAAGACCGAGCTCGGCGGCGACGAGCAGGCGTTCGCGCGCCGCTTCATCGAGAAGGGCCTTTCCGCGTACCAGACGCTCGCCGGACCCGTCCAGGGTCGATTCTCCGTGGGCGACGCGCCCACGGTGGCCGACGTGTTCCTCGTGCCCCAGCTTTATGCTGCACGGCGCTTCGGCGTGGACCTCGGCCCGTTCCCCTCGCTCGTGCGCATCGAAGAGCAATGCGCGTCGCTACCGGCCTTCCAGGCCGCTCATCCGGATCGGCAAATCGACGCCGTGGCCGGGGGTTCGGGGGTGTAGCTCGGCTCGTCCGAGCGTAACCCCCGAGCGTTGAAAGATTGAAGGAGTGATCGAGATCATGTCGAAGGTGGAATCCATCGGGATCAAGCGCATCGAGGCGCTTCACTACTACGTCCGCGACCTCGAGCGGAGCCGCAAGTTCTACACGGAGAAGCTCGATTTCGAGGAGATCGCCCATTCGAGCCCCGAGCTCGAGGAGGCGGCCAAGCAGCGCTCGGTCGTCTTCCGCGCCGGCGAATGCATCGTCATGTGCTCGCAGCCGCTCGGCGAGGGCGGGCGGGCATGGCGGTACCTCCGCAAGCACCCGGACGGCGTCGGCACGCTGATCTTCGAGGTCGAGGACATCGAGCGCGCGTTCCGTCTGCTCGACGGGCGTGGCGGCACCCCGATCGACGAGATCACGCGCGTGAAGGAGGACGGCGGTGAGTTCGCCTCGTTCTCGGTCACGTCGCCTTTCGGCGACACGACGTTCCGCTTCGTCGAGCGCAAGGGCTATCGCAAGCTCTTCCCGGGCGCGGTGCATTACGACATCCCGCGCGGCGGCAAGAACTCGCTCGGCTTCACGCATTTCGATCACATCACGACGAACTTCCAGACGATGGCGCCCGCGCTGCTCTGGATGGAGCACGTGCTCGGCTTCGAGCGGTTCTGGGAGATCCAGTTCCACACCGAGGACGTCAAGAAGGGCGGCGATCACGGCTCGGGGCTGCGTTCGGCCGTCATGTGGGATCCGGGCTCGGGCGTGAAGTTCGCGAACAACGAGCCGTACCGACCGTATTTCAAGAGCTCGCAGATCAACATCTTCAACGAGGAGCACCGCGGCGACGGCGTGCAGCACGCGGCGATCGCGGTGAAGGACATCCTCACCTCCGTGAAGCACATGCGCGAGCGTGGCATCCAGTTCATGCCCACGCCGGGCTCGTATTACGACGCGCTCCCGGCGCGCCTGAAGTCGCTCGGCGTCCAGCAGATCGACGAGGATCAGAACGTGCTGCGCGACCTCGAAATCCTCGTCGACGGCGAGGCCGAGGGCAAATACCTGCTCCAGATCTTCCTCAAGGAGTCGGCCGGGACGCACGGGGATCCGAACGCCGGGCCGTTCTTCTACGAGATCATCCAGCGCAAGGGCGATCGGGGCTTCGGCGGCGGCAATTTCCGCGCGCTCTTCGAGAGCATCGAGCGGCAGCAGAAGACGGAAGGCAAGGTCGCATGATCGAGCGCCTCGCCTTCGGGGAGCTCGCGCCGAAGCACCATACGGTGCTCCGCGACGCGAAGGGCAACCTCCGCTGGGAGGAGTGCCTGACGCGTCGCGGGTTCGACGGGCCTTACACCATCGCGTATCACGAGCGGCGCCCGCACGAGCACCGCGTCGCGTCCGCCGAGCACGGGTTTGCGCTCCCGACGCCCGCTCCGCAGCGCCCCCTGGCGAAGCGCCATTATCGATCGACCTCGGTCCCGACCCCGAGCGGCCCGCAGATCGATGGGCGCGTCCCCTTGCTCTACAACGGCGACGTCGTCCTCGGCATCGCCCGCCCGGACGCGCCCGATCCCGTCTATTTCTCGAACGCCGACGCCGACGAGCTCTTCTACGTGTTCGAGGGCAGCGGCCTTTTGCGCACGATGCTCGGCGATCTGCGGTACGAGAAGGACGATTACATCTACGTGCCGCGGGGTCTCTTCTATCGCTTCATCCCCGACGCGGGGCTGCAATCGTGGCTCTGCATCGAGGCGATGGGCGGGATCCACATCCCTCGCCAGTGGCGCAACGACGTCGGGCAGCTCCGCATGGACGCGCCGTACAGTCACCGCGATTTCAAGAAGCCGACGTTCGTCGGGCCCATGGACGAGGGGATCCGCAAGCTCGTCGTCAAGCGTGACGGCGGCTTCCACGGCTTCTCGATGGAGCATTCGCCGCTCGACGTGGTCGGCTGGGACGGCACGGTCTATCCGTTCGTTTTCCCGATCCTGAACTTCCAGCCGCGCGCGGGCCTCGTGCACCTCCCGCCCGACTGGCACGGCACCTTCGCGGCGCGCGGCGCGCTCGTCTGCAGCTTCGTCCCGCGCGTGGTCGATTTCCACCCGCAAGCGATTCCCTGCCCGTACCCGCATTCGTCGTACGACTGCGACGAGTTCATCTTTTATTGCCGCGGCAACTTCACGTCGCGTCGCGGCGTCGGTCCGGGCAGCATCTCCCACCACCCGGCGGGCATCCCGCACGGCCCGCACCCGGGCTCCTACGAGGCCAGCATCGGCACGAAGGAGACGAGCGAGCTCGCAGTCATGCTCGACACGTTCGATCCCCTCCTCCCGACCGAGGCCGCGCTCGGCGCCGAGGATCCGGGCTATCAGGACAGCTTTATCGGGGGCTGAGCCGCTTCGGGCTCGCTTCCCTGCCCCTCCGGCTCCGGCGCGAACCGATCGACGCCTTCATACACGTCGGCGAGCCGGATCGTGCAGCCGAGCGCGGGCAGCTCCACGCTCCCCTCGTCCCCCGTGCACTCGGTGAGCAACCATTGCCCCGTGGGCAGCTTCCTGTAGTGCTCGATCCGCCGTTCGTCCTGGTACACGAGCACGTACTCGTCGAGCGAGGGGATCATGCGGTAATGGGCGAACTTGGACGTCTGGTCGTGCCGCGCCGTCGTTGGCGAAAGGACCTCCACGATGACCCGAGGGTTCAGGAGGTTCTCGCGGTACTTCGGGTGAAACTGCGGCGCGCCGCAGACGACGACCACGTCGGGGTAGGTGTAGAGGCCCGTCGCCTCGACGTAGACGCGTTGATCACTGGTCAGGACGGCGCACGGACCTCCACGAAGGGCGACGCCGAGTGAAACGATCATGTTCGCACAGAGCGCGTTGTGCCGCGCCGATGCGCCGGCCATCGCCGTGATCACGCCGCGGCAGAATTCGTGCTTGTCCAGGCTCTTGCGCTCGAGCTCGATGTACTCGTCCTCGGTCACGAGGGGCATCTTGGCAGCCACGACGTCGCTCCTCCATCGGTAGGGGCCTCCTAGCCGCTACAGCCTCCCCCGAGGCCCGTCAAGCGCCCGACCGCCGCGCTTGTGCGCCGGGGCTCGAAAGGCGCCGCGCGGCGCGCTAGGATGCGCGGCGGAGGACCTTTCATGTCGAGTCAACCCGAACGCGAGGATCCCTACCGCGAGCGCCTCTCCCCCGAGCAATACCGCGTCAGCCGATGCGGCGGCACCGAGCGGGCCTTCACGGGCAAGTACTGGAACCACAAGGCCGACGGGCGCTACACCTGCGTCTGCTGCGGCGAGCCGCTCTTCGATTCGTCCACGAAGTACGACTCCGGCAGCGGCTGGCCGAGCTACTGGGCCCCGCTCTCGAAGGACATCGTCAAGGAGATCGAGGACACGAGCCACGGCATGCACCGCACCGAGGTCCGCTGTGGAAAATGCGACGCCCACCTCGGCCACGTCTTCCCGGACGGCCCACCCCCGACCGGCATGCGGTATTGCATCAACTCGGCCTCGCTCGATTTCGTGCCCCGGTAAAAGGTAGGTCGCTAAGGCTCCCACAAAAGCGCTCGCCGCGACCCGAGCGCCTCCTTGCAGGCCTCCCGCCACGCCGGCGTGAGCCCATGGCCGAGATTCTCCGCGATCACGAGCAGTCGCGGCAGCTCCAGGTAATGCATGATCGCGAGCAGCCGCTTCTCGCCGAAGGAAAGCGCCTCGTGCCCCACGGACGCGCTTCCCCGCCGGAACCGGAAGGCGAGCGGGCCGAACGTTCGCTCGTTCGTCGGATCGCGCCGGACCAGCATGGCCGCCTCGTCGAAGCCGGTGAGCGCGACGAACCTGCGCAGGAACAGCGGGATCGAGCCGCGCTCGATCCACAAGCCTTCGTCGTTGAAATAGGTCTCCTTGCGCGCGAGGTCCAAGAGCGCCTCGCTCACGGGGTGGCTCGTGATCGGCAGGCCGCGGAGGCGAAAGGCGCGGGAGCCGTCCGGGCGTTCGTCGAAGGCGAGGCGCGGCGGCTCCATTGCATCGCCGGTGCGCGGGGACCGAGCGGCGCCGGTCAGGACGTCGAACGCGCCGAGCCCCTCGTCGAGCCAGCCCACGCCGCCGTACAAGGGGAAGTTGAGGAGCGTGATCATCCCGCCGAGGACACGGCCGTCTTGCGCCGCGGGCGTCCCTCGCCCCCGGAGCGCGCGGACGAGCGGCTCGAGGAAGCTCCCTTCGAAAGGTGAAAAGGGCGGGGATTTGCTCGAATAGAAGACGCCCTCGGCGCCGAAGGCGCGAGCGCCGCGCGGGTCGGCGATGCATTCGAGTCGATACACGAGCGCGTCGGTGCGCAGCTCGGTCGTCACCTCGCAGCACCAATCGGCGCTCGTGCCGGGCGCATTCTGGAGCCGCACCCGCATGTCCGCGCGACCGAGTGTGAGCTCGTAACCGAGCTCGAACGCCTCGCCCTCGAGGCCGGTGAAATCGAAGGCCGTCGCCATCGCCGCGAGGCGCAGGAGCGCCCTCGTCTCCGCGGTGCGAGGTCCACGCAGCACGGTCTTCGGGTCGACGAGGCGGAGCTCGGTCCCGGGCGCGAGGCCGGGAAAACGAGCGATGTGGAGCCGCGTCAGCGACATGGCAAAGCCGAGCTTATCACAGGCTCGCCCTTGTGTGCCTTCCCCTCGCATCCGGCACACGCAGGCACACCTTGCCGGCACATCTGGCACAATTTTCAATAAACCCACGAAATCGCGGGCTCTTCCGCTTGGCACGGAACGTGTTTCAAGGATAGGCATGAACCTCAAGCGCCTTTCTTTCCTGGTCCTCCCCGTCCTCCTCGCCGCCTGCGGCAACTACGTCGTCGAGGGGGGCAGCGACGACAACGCCAAAAACCAGAACGCCAACGGCACCAGTGGCAGCGGCGGCAATGGCGGCACCGGTGGCAATGGCACCGGCGGCGACAGCGACGGCCCGGATTCCCTCGCCGTCGCGCTCACCCGCGCGCAGCTCGACGTCCTCTGGGACGAATACTGGGCCAACCACGATCCGAGCGGCAGCAGCAGCAGCGCGGGCGGCGTCCCGGAGCTGAACCCGGACGACCTCTTCCTTCGCATCTCGGACCTCGGCGCCTCCTGCAATTCGCCCACCACGGACCTCGGCTGCGGTCATTGGCAGCTCAGCATCGCGCTTCCCCCGGCACTGCAACAGGTGGGCGTCTACAACCTCGACAGCCCGGAGCTGCTCGCGTACAGCCACTTCTCCGAGACCGGTGAGCCCTATTCGCCGGCGCCCGATGATTGCTCCTTTGGCGGCGGCACGATCGGCGCGGGCACGCTGGAGATCCTCTCGATCGACGAGAACGAGGTTCATTTCCGGATCGACGCCGAATACTGGGGCGAGAAGGCCAACGGCGAATACATCGCGCCGCGTTGCCCCGTCGCTCCCTGAATCGGTCGGTCCTGGAACGAAATCCGCCAGAACGTGAATGACGCAGCGGACCTCACAACCAAGAGGTCATGCGACGAACCATCGTTCTGGCGGGACTCATGGTCTGGGTAGGATGCCACGGAGGATCCGAGGGTAGCGGCGGCGCCGGCGGCGTCGGTGGCACAGGTGGTACCGGCGCCGGAGGCATCGGTGGTGCTGGCGGCGGCTCGGGCGGCATCGGTGGCACAGGTGGTGCTGGAGGCGGCTCGGGCGGCATCGGTGGCACAGGTGGTGCCGGCGGCGGCTCGGGCGGCATCGGTGGCACAGGTGGTGCCGGCGGCGGCGCGGGTGGTGCCGGCGGCGTGGGCGGCGGGAGCAACGGTGACGGCTACGTATGTTGCCCCGCCGGAACGTTCCTCTACTTCGGCCGCTGCCTCGGCCTCGACGAGCCGCTCTACCAGTGCGGCACCTCCTCTTCGGCCACGCCGTGCAGCGCAGCCCCGAACGCCCATTCGGCGTGCGTGGGCGGCGCCTGCCAGCCGCTCGGGAGCTGCCACGAAGGCTTCGCCGATTGCACCGCGCAGGCCGGCTGCGAGACCTCGCTCCTCACCCCCGCAAACTGCGGCGCCTGCGGCAATGCCTGCGCCCCCGGCGAGGTCTGCACGAGCGCGGGCTGCGCGCCCTCCTGCGCCCCGCCGGCGACGAACTGCAACGGCGCCTGCGTGGACCTGTTCTCCTCGCCCCAGCATTGCGGCGGCTGCTCCAAACCATGCATCACCCCGCTCCACGGCAAGGCCACCTGCACGGCCGCGACCTGCGACTTCGAGTGCCTCCCCGGCTTCACGAAATGCGGCAACAAATGCGTCGACGCGAATACGGACGCGAGCGCCTGCGGCGCCTCGTGCACCACCTGCGTCGTGCCCAAGGGCGGCTTTACGCACTGCGACGGCGGCCAATGCGTCCCCTCCTGCCCGGGGGGGTTCACGCTTTGCAACGACGTCTGCGCCGATCTCCAGACCTCGACCCAGCATTGCGGCGCGTGCGGCGTGACGTGCGCCGGGACGTGTATCGCGGGCACCTGCAATCCGGGGATGAGCTCGATCCTCGCAAACGCGGACAAACCCACGGACATCCAGATCGACGCGACGAGCGTCTATTTCATCGAATCCGGCACGAACTCGATCATCAAGGCGAACAAGTGGGGCGGGCCCAAGGAGACCCTCGCCGCAGCCCAGCCGAAACCATATCGCCTCGCGGTGGACGACACCCACGTCTACTGGACCAACGAGCTCGGCGGCAGCGTCGTGCGGATTCCCAGCGGCGGCGGCGCGATCGAGCTCGTCAGCGCCGCGTCCGAGCCGCAGTCGATCGCCGTCTCCGGGAGCGAGGTCTTCTGGGTGAACAAGTCGAACAAGGCCGTCATGAAGGCGCCCAAGGACGGCTCCGGTCCTGCGGTCACGCTCTGGATCGACGACGATCGGATCATCGGCCTCCGCGTGGACGAGACCCACGTGTACGCCGCGGCGCCGTCCCTCTCTTCGGGGCCGAGTTTCCAGACCTGGGTGAAGCGCGCACCGCGCGACGGCTCCGGGCCCGTCGAAAAGCTCACCACGGGCGAAGGCGGGATCGCCCTCGACGCGAAGCGCGTCTATTTCGACGGAATGTACGACATGGGCATCAACGTCGTCGCGTTCGACAAGGCGTCGCTGTCGATGAAGGAGCTCTCGTACTACGTCGGGGATCTGAACGGCGTCTACGACGACCTCGAGGTGGACGACGCCTATTCTTATTACGGCGGCCGCAAATCCCTCAAGTGTGGGTCGAGCGAGCCCGTGGCCGCCGCCGGGGGCATGTTCTTCGTGATCGACGGAGGTTACATCTACGGAACGTACTCCGACGGCACCGTGCGCCGGGTCCCGCGTTGACCTGATATCCCGCCCCGCCTCCGCCTTGCGCGGCCCGACCCCAGCGCGGTACAGAAAGCGCATGGATCACCGCGCACTCTTCCTCGTGTTACCTCTCGCCGCGCTCCTCACCGGCTGCTCCGACGAGCTCCCGCAACCACAGGAGCTCCCCCCTCCGGACGTCGTCAGCATCGCCGAAGCGCGCGCCCTGACCACCAACGAATACACGCAGATCGAGGGCTTCGTCTCCGTCACGCCGGGCACCTTCGTCACCGCCACCGGCGATTTCGGATTCGCGGTCCAGGACGACACCGGCGGCATTTATGTCAGCCTCTACGACGAACTCAAGATCCTCATCGGCGCCAAGGTCCGCGTCATCGGACAAATCCAGCAGGTCTCCAAGCAGACCGTGCTCGTCACGAACGCCTCCGGCCCCGAGATCCTGCAAGGCGTCGAGGCGGTCACGCCGAAAGACGTCGCGACCGGCGACGTCGACGAGTCGACCGAAGGGCAGCTCGTCCGCGTCAAGGGCCTCGTTTCGAAGGCCATCGTCGAGGACAAACCTTATGGCATCAAAGCGTACGTGGACGACGGCTCCGGCGAGGTCGAGATTTACGTGTGCTTTAAAGGCGACAAGCCCCTCATCGACACGACGAAGCTCACGAAGGGCACCGCCGTGGAGATCACGGGGTTCGCGCAGCAATACCTCGATCGGTACGAGATTGCCCCGCGCGGGACGGCGGATCTCGTGCTGACTCCGCCGCCCTCCCCCTGAGCGTCAGGTCTGAGCATTGGTCTCATGTGGGAGCCGCTGCGCTGGGGCGTTGCCCCAGGCCCCACCAGGGGCTATCCGCCCCTGGACCTGGACCAGCGCAAGCGCTGGACCCGGGGTCGAAGAACTGCGCGATGCGCAGTTCATCGAACAGGCCGAGGAACGACCCCTGCCAACCAAGACAGCCGCGCTGACATTTCGACAGGCAACGTTGGCCATGGTCTTGCCACCGGCCGTTGGAAGAACTGCGCATCGCGCAGTTCTTCCACCCTCGGTCCAGGCCGTGCCTGGTTCGGGTCGAGGGGCGAACAGCCCCCGCGGGGTCCGGGGCGGCGCCCCGGCGTGGCGGCCCCAAGGTGGAGCGTCAGGCGTCGCGGTTCACCGTCGCGGGTGAGAACGCCGGCAGGCAGACCGCAATGTACTCCGCGCCCTCCTCGCCGGGCGTGCTGTAGCGGACCCATTCTCCCTTGTGCGTGATGATCGCCTGACCTGCGCGCACGTCGACCGCTCCCCCCTCGTATTCGACGTGCAGCGTCCCGCGCAGCACGACCGTGAACTCGTCGAACGCCGGCCGCTGGCCCGGCTCGACCCAGCCTCCGGGGCTCCGCATGTGCGCCACGCTCGCGCTCTCGGTGCCCGTGTTGACGCGCCCCACGTACTCGTCGATGAGCTTCGGCTTGTTCCCGGCCGCCTCGATGCGGCTCGGCTTCTCGATGAAGGTCGGCATACGAAGGGCGTAGGCCGAGACGCACGTCCGCGTCAATCTTTTCGCAACGACGTGAGAGGGAGAACCATTCTCGCGTCATTCGTTTGGCGCAGTACAATAACCTAGTAAATTTGAACACATAGGGGAGAGGAAGGATACGCGGATACCGTGCGAGCCCGATTGCCGCAGGGACGGGATTGGGGCATGGGGGGGGAGCGCTGCTCCCGGCGCGGATGAGGCGCAGCGCAAAGAGGTCCTCATGAAAAGCAAGACCAGGTTCGATCGCCGTCGCTTCCTCGAGCTCCTATCTGTCGCCGGCGTCGCCGTGTACCTGCCGGGCTGCGGGCCGGATGATGGGAACCCGCCGACGAATCCGCCTGCATCGACGAAAAAGGTGCTCGTTCTCGGCGGAGGTCTCGCCGGGCTCTCGGCGGCCTACGAGCTCATGAAGAAGGGGTGGGACGTCACCGTGCTCGAGGCGCAGACGCGCGTCGGCGGCCGGGTCCACACCCAGCACGAGGGCTTCGAGAACGGCCAGTATGCCGAGCTCGGGGCGACGCGCATCCCCGACGTGCACGACCACACGATCGGCTACGTCGAGGAGCTCGGCCTGAAGCTCGAAGAGTTCCCGGACGGGACGCCGCTCTATTACCTGGGGGGCAATCGATTCGTCCACACGGAGGGCACGCCGTGGCCGATCCCGGGCCTGTCGCCCGAGGAGGCCACGGAAGGCCTCGGCATGTGGTCGACGTACATCGCGGCCAATTTCGCGGAATTCGGCAATCCCCGGGACGGGAGCTTCCCGCTCCCGGGCATCGTCGAGAAATACGACGGAATGGTCTGGACCGATTACCTCAAGAGCAAGGGCGCGACGGATGCGTGGCTCCCGCTCTATGCGTCGGACAACGGCACGGAGATCTACAAGATCGGCGTCCTCGCGTGGATGGCGCTCGAGACCGCGGACCAGGACTGGAGCCTCACCTACCACGTCCAGGGCGGCAACGACCTCATCGCACAGAAGCTCGCGGAGAAGCTCGACGGCAAGGTGTTCTTCGAGCGGGTTGTGAAATCGATCACGCAGGACGAGACGAAGGTCACGGTCACCGTCGACGCGAAGGGCACGTCGGAGACCTACGAGGCCGATTACCTCGTCTGCACGATCCCGCTCAAGCCGCTGCGCGACGTCGCGTTCTCGCCCGCGCTGCCGGACGACAAGCAGAAGGCGATGGACGAGGTCCACATGATGACCTCGTCGCGCGCCATGTTCCAGACGAAGACGCGATTCTGGAAGAACGATCCGCTCGGCGAGCTCGGCGGGCTCAAGCTCGCGAAGACCGACACGAAGGCCGAGCGCGTCTGGGATCTGACCGCGACCCAGACCGGCGACACGGGCATCCTGCTCGCGTACCTGCAGGACAAGAATGCCGACGACTTCGCGGCCATCGCCGCGCCCGAGCGCGAGGCGTACATCCAGGCCGAGTTGGCGAAGTTCTTCCCGGACATCGAGGCCGAGAAGCTCTCGTTCCACATGAAGGTCTGGGCCGAGGATCCGTGGGCGCAGGGCGCGTGGACGGAGATCCTGCCGAATCAGTGGTGGATGCTGGCCGTCCTCCCGCGGCCCGAGGGCCGGATCCATTTCGCCGGCGAGCACACCTCGATCTGGGCTGGCTGGATGCAGGGCGCCATCGAGAGCGCCAAGCGCGCCGTGGACGAGATCGTGAAGAAGAGCTGATCGTTCGGCCAGAAAACAGAAAGCCCGCTCGCGCCAGGAGGCACGGGCGGGCTTTCGTGTCCGAGAGGGCTCGGGGATCAGCCTTCGATGACGTAGTAGGCCTTCTCGGGCTTGTGCGTCTTGTAGCGGCGCCCGGCCGGCGTACCCGACCACTGATCCACCACCTCGATCTGATTGCCGAACTGGCCGAGGTAGATCGCCGCGTGGTTGCCGCGGGCGCGGCTCATGTACCGCTCGCCCTCCCAGCCGCACGCGATCGCCGTGCCCGCCGTGATCGCCGCGTTGCCGATCACTTGGGCGCCCTTCTTCCACGCCGACGTATGCGGCGCGCCGCAGGCGTACTTGACGAGCGCGACGCACTGCTCGCTCTCGCCGTAATGCCTGCCTTCGTAAAGCTCCGGGGTGTTCGTGCGATACGCCATGAAGGGCTCCTCTCTCGAGTTTGTGGTGGCGCTACATGGCGCCACGGAACGGAACCGGAAAAGGGTACAAGCGATCTTAGCCGGCCCACAAGCCGCTCGCGTTCTTCTTCCTCTCATTTCTTCGTTGGTTGACTTACACAACGCCGTTTCGACAAGGTGCGTTATGCTTTTCGACCCGCTCATCCACCACGCTCGCGGCATGATTCCAGCCGGACCATCGTGATGTTTCCTGACATCGAGACCCATCGGAAACGCGGCGTACGATATTTTCCCGGCCGCATCGTTTGCCCGCTCGCCGGCGTCGGCCGCCGCGGCGCGAACGAGAGCAACCGGCTCGCGCTGGAGAACGACGACACCGAAGTGACGATCGATCGGCGCGCGCGGCGGATCACGGTGACGAACACGCGCTGCTACCCGGAAAAGACGCTCATCGCGGATCTCGAGTTCCTCGCCGACGGGACGACGATGACGGGCGCGCGAACGCCGATCGCGATCCACCTCGAGATCTTCAAGAAAGGCGACGCGCTCTCGCTCGATCTGCACCGGCACCTGCGCACGCAGGAGCCGCTCGCGACCGCCGATTTCGAGCCGTTCGACGTGATCGTCGAAGGAGGGCCGCGGCCCGAGACGGTCTACACGAAAGAACGCGCGCTCGCGCTCGTGCAAGAGCCGTCGTTCATGCACCGCGTGGTGAAGGCGTTCATGGCCATGCGCGACAACACGCGCGGCTCGTTTCGGGATCCCTTTCGGAAAGGCTATCGCGTGGCGGATCTCTCGCTCGGCTTCGGCGCGCTCGGGCTCGCGTGGATGCTCGTGCGCGCGGAGCTGCGATCGCTCGACGGGGCGAACGCCGAGCTCATCCGTCAAGGATCCGTCGCCGCGATGCTGCGCGAGGGTGCGTGGGAGCTCTCGCTCACGGCGCTCTCGGACAAACTCTCGTCGATCGTGCAGCGGGATCTGTTCTTGTTCGGGCTCGATCGGGAGCCGCTGCTCGAACCCGTGATGACGCGCGGGCTCGGCGCGGGCGAGACGCTCGCGTTTCGCTTCCAGAAGGGCGAGGGCGAGATCGGGCTCGGCGAGAAGAGCGCGCGGATGGATGGCGCGATCGACGTCGCGCGGGCCTACCTCGAGTTCCACCTGCTCGGAGGGCTGCTCTGCGAGCACGCCGAGCGGCCCGCGGGGACACACGGCTGATGGAGATGGAGCGCGAGGGGACGCGCATCCACGCGCTCGACGGCGCGCGGGCCTTCGCCACGGCGCTCGTCCTCCTCTTGCACGGCCTGCTTTCGTTCCTGGAGACGCCGATCGGATGGGCGATCAAGGATCGCGCGACGCATCTCGCCGCGGACTTCGTGGTGTGGGTGGGCCGCGCGTTCCTGATGCCCGTATTTTTCCTGCTCTCCGGGATCGTCTCGCATGGCATCGTCCTGCGCCGGGGCCTTCGAGGCTTTGCACGCGAGCGGGCCACGCGTGTGCTCGTGCCGCTGCTCGTGGCGCTCGTACCCGTCTCCGCAGCCATGAACGCGCTCTGGGACCACGGGCGCACGCTCGAAGGTCGCGCCGCGGTGGGCAGCCAGGTCCCCGCGCTGCGCGCATCCGAGCTCCCCGTCACGCTCGCGCATCTCTGGTTCCTTTACTACCTGCTCCTGCTCTCGACGCTCGCCGCCGTCCTGCCGCGGCGACCTTTCCGTTCGCCCCTCGCCTTGCCCGCGATCGCGATCGCCCCGGTGTCGGCGCTGCTCCTCGTCGCGGGAAAACTCCAGCTCGACACGCCGCTCTCGTTCCTCGTCGAACCCCTCATCGCAGCCTACTTCGCGGTATTTTTCGCGTGGGGGTGGCTGCTCGATCCCGCGGACCTCGCGGCGTATGCGCGGCGGCTCCCGTGGCTCGCGGGGCTCGCGCTCGTGCTGCTCGCCGCGCTCGTCCCCGCGCTCGTCGCGAGCACGGCGGCGGGCGCACCGGCGCGCGCGCCCGCGTGGGCGCTCGTCACGAGCGCGGCGTTCTCGTGCCTCGCCGTCGCGGTTTTTCTGGGCACGTGCGGGCGGCTCGTGACCCGCGAGCGGCCGCTCGTCCGCTTGCTCGCCGACGCGTCGTACTTCGTGTACGTCACACACCTGCCGATCGTGGTCTTCCTCCAGCTCACCGCGTCGCGCCTCGCGTGGCCGGGGCCCTTGAAGTACGCGGGCGTCGTCTCGATCGCGGCGGTCGTTTGTCTCGGCGTGTTCCTGCTCCTCAGAGCCGCCCGTCGTGGATCGAAACGGTCCTCCCCGCTCGCGCCGCGATCCGCGGATCGTGCGTGACCACGAGCAGCGCCGCGCCGAGCGCCGCAGCCGCGGTGAGCGCCTCCATCACGACGTCCGCCGAGGCGCTGTCGAGGCTGCCCGTCGGCTCGTCGGCGAGCACGAGGCGCGGGCGGTTCACGAGCGCGCGGGCGATGGCCACGCGTTGCGCCTCGCCCACGGAGAGCTCGGCAGCCGGCGCGTCACGGCGCGCGGTGAGGCCGAACCGGTCGAGGAGCGCATCCGCCGAGCGCTCGGCTTCCCGGCGCGAGGCCCCGAGACGCCATGCCGGCAGCGCCACGTTCTCCCGCGCGCTCAGCGTCTCGACGAGGTTGTTCTGTTGAAACACGAAGCCAATCCAGGCGAGGCGCAGCTCGGCGCGCACGGCATCGGAGAGTGACCAGGCGTCGTGACCAGCGAGCACGACGCGGCCCGCGGTGGGACGGTCGAGCAGACCGATCATCTGGAGCAGCGTGGTCTTGCCGCAGCCGCTCGGGCCCACGAGCGCGATGGACTCGGCCTCGTCGAGGTCGAGCGAGGCGCCGCGCACGACGTCACGCTCGCCGAGGCGGCGCACGAGGCTCTCGCAGCGGAGCACCGTCGGCATCAGTCGATCCTGCGCAGGACCCGCGCCGGGTCGGTTCGGGCCGCGCGCCAGGCGGGGACGCTGCCGGCGAGCAGGGTGGTGGCGAGGACGGCGAGGCACGGCCCCGCGAGGACCGCGGCCGTGATGACGGGACGAACCACGAGCGCCTCCCACGAAAAGATGGGGTGAGCCTGGAAGTAGAGCAGCATCCCGTAGCCAAGCGCCGCGCCGGCGACGAGCCCGACGAGCGCGACGACGAGGGTCTGGAGCAAGAAGAGGCCGAAGATCTCGCGGCGTGAGAAGCCGAGCGCGGCGAGGATGCCGATCTCGCGGCGGCGGCCGAGGACGTGGATGTGGAAGAGGGCCCAGACGGGGATGCTGATCGCCGCGACGACCATCGCGTAGGAGACGGCGTTCACGGTGCGGTTCGCGGCGAGATAGTTCGTCACGTACGGGTCGTCCTCGCGCCAGCCGACGGCGCGGGCCTCGGGGAGGCGGGCTTCGAGGCGCGTGGCGAGGGCCGAGGCGGCGAAGTGGTCGTCGAGGTGGACGTGGATAGCGGAGGCGGCGGCCGGGGCGCCGGTCTTCTCGGCGAGGGAAGCGCGGTCGAGGAAGACGCTGCGATAAGCGCCGGCGCTGCCCGCGACGAGGCCACGCACGGTCATGACGGACGCGCCCACGGGCTCGCCGGCGGCGCCGGGCGGCGCGCCGAGGATGACCCGCAGATCGACGACGTCGCCGACCTTCACGCCGATTCGATTCGCGAGCGAGGTGCCGATGAGCACGCCGTTCGAATCGCCGCGCGCGGGGAGCGCGCCGTCCGTGAGGTGGAACGGCCGGAGCGCGGGATCGCCGGAAAAATCGTAGCCGTAGACGAGCGCATTCTGGAATCGCCCGCCTTTGCCGACGGCGCCGGGCAGGACGAGGACGGGGACGGCGGCGCGGACGGGCGTGTCCGCGGCCTCGGAGACCTTCGCGGCTGCGGCAGCGCCGTCGTCGAAGTGCCGTTTATCCCGCGGCTCGACGCGCACGTCGCCGGCCCCGTGGCGCAGCTCCTCTTCGAGCAGGGCCTCGGAGAAGCCGGCGAGGTTCGACGTATTGGGGATCTGGAAACCCGCGCCCGCGGCGACCGAAAGGACGAGCAACGCGAACGTGAAGCGGCTCCCGAGCAGGCTCTTTCGGGCGAGCAAGAGGAGCGGCCCGAGGCTAGGGCGCGAACGCGGGAGCGGGGCGGGCTCCATCCGCGTCAGGCCCCGTCGAGCAGACGCACGTGAATGGCCGGCGCCTTCCGCGGGACCTCGCGCTCCAGCACCTCGCCCATGCGCAAAAGGAGGTGCTCTTCCCAGGGACGCCCGAGGATCTGAATGCCGATCGGATGCCCGCTCGTGTCGTATCCGCCGGGCACGGAGAGCGCGGGGTTGCCCGTGAGGTTCGCCGGATAGACGAACCGCATGAGCCCACTCGTGACCTCCAGGTTGCTCTCGCCGCGCGGAAACACGTCGTCCGCGATGCGCGGCGCCGTGAGCGCGGTCGTCGGCGTGACGATCACGTCGACCGCCTGCAGCACCCGGGCAAGGTGCTCGGAAAAACGCGTGCGCACCTTCTGGGCCTGCACGTAATCGATACCAGCCAGCGCCCGCCCCATCGCCAGGTTGATCCGCACGCCGAGCCCGAACGCTCGCCGGTGCTCGGCGTCGTGCCGCGCCATGCACGAGGCCATTTCGCAAAGAATCGTCACGCCCTGCGCCACACGCGCACGCTCGAGCTCGGGAATCTCGATCTCGACGATCCGCGCGCCCCGGGCGCGGAAGATGTCGAGCGCCCCTTCCGCGGCGCGGACGATCTCGGGCGTCGCGTGCTCGAACCAGGGCCGGTACACGCCGATGCGCACGCCTTCGAGATCCTCCCGGCCGAGGCCGTCGAGGTGGTGCGGCGGCTGGTGGAGCGAATTCGGATCTTTCGCATCGGGGCCGGCCATGAGGGCATAGGCGAGCGCGACGTCCCGGATCGTCGCGCCGAGCGGGCCGACGTGGCCGACGCTCGCGCAGAGCGGAAAGGCGCCGTGCTCGCTGATGCGGCTCCACGTCGCCTTGAGCCCGACGATGCCGCAGAGCGCGGCGGGAATGCGGATCGAGCCGCCGCCGTCCGCGCCGATCGAGATCGGGCAGAACCCGGCCGCGACGCTGGCGGCCGATCCGCTCGACGAGCCGCCCGTGTAATGCCCCGGCGCATACGGGTTCGTCGGGGTGCCGTGGTGGGCATTGAACCCCGAGGTATCGATGCCGATCTCGTGCATGTTGACCTTGCCGAGGATCAAGGCGCCGGCAGAGCGCAAACGGCGGACCGTGGTGGCGTCCTCGGAGGGACGGAGCTTCAAGAATCGCGTCCCGACGGTGGTGTGATACCCTTCCACGTCGAGCTCGTCCTTGACCGACACGGGCACGCCGTCGAGCGGGCCTTTGGGCGCGCCTTTGCGATATCGCTCGCGGCTCTCGCGGGCCGCGGCGAGCAGGCGATCGGTGTTTCGCTCGATGAACACCCGGAGCGGGCGCTCGCCCGTGTCGAGGCGCTGCGCGGCCTCCAGGAATCGCTCGGCGACCTTCACCGGGTCCGCGCGCCCCTCGCGGTACGCGGCGACGAAGTCCGCGGCCGACTCGAAGGCAAATCCTTTGGTTTTTTGGGCCGAACGCGCGAGGCCTTCGAGGTCGACGGGCGGCGCGGCCGAGGCCGTGAAGCTCGCGGGACGCGGCAGGCTCGGGACGACGGAGGGCGCGTCGCGGAGGTCCGAGTACCGGAGATCCAGAATACCGAGGTCCTTCAGGAGCTTCTGCCCGATGAGATGCCCCGTGGCCGGATTTTCGAGGGCGAGCGCCGCGGCTTCGAGCGCGAGGCCGGTCATCCGGGGGGCATTGGCGGTCTTGAGATCGTACGTCATGGGAAACGCTCCAGGGCGAGGACGGCGAATCCTAGGCCATGGGACGCGGGTTTGCAGCAAAGAACCATTGTCCCGAGGGCGTTCACGCGCGCCTGCGCCGCCGAGATGCAAGGAGCGGCACGAGCCCGAGCAGGACGAGCCCACGCGGCGCCTCGGAGAAGGCTCCGACGTGACACGCGCATCCGCCGCCGGTGGATCGGTATGTCGTGCCGAAGGGGCCGCCCCCCACACCCCACGACGAGGAGCACGGCGAGGGACCAGTCGACGGTGCAGCAGGTGGAATCGAATGTGCGGCGCATGCGGGTCTCCGGCCCAATCGCTCAAGAAATCTGCCACCATTTCTTCGCCCCGAGCCGTCGGAACGATCGCACCACGGCCTCCGCATCGTCCGCGAGCTCGTCCACGGGCACGCACATCGCCGCGCCAAACGCGACCATCACGACCTCCCCGTCCGGCTCCGTGAACCAGCGAAAGAGCGATTGCTGCCGCGACGCGCCCTTCGCGTAGGCATGATACGTCTCCGCATGCGAGCGTCCGCGTTCGTCCGGCAGCGCGACGGCACTCACGCGCACGCCCTCGGCGCCCGCAGGCACGGACGCGCGGGTCAGATCCTCCGCAATCCGCGCGAGCTTTCGCCCATTGCGCTCCGCGAGGCGCGTCCCCGTCCGCGAGACCGTGAGGAGCTGGATCCCATCGGTCCCCGAGAAAGAAACCCGGCTCCACGACGCAAGCTTCGGCGAAGGCGGATTCTTCTCCACGAGCCGATACCGCGGCGGCGGAGTGACGGCAAACCCGGCAGCCGTAATCTCGACCTCGCCGGGCCGCGTCTCCACGTCGGGATCGAGGACCTCGAGGCCAGCATCTTCCAGCAGAAATCGAAGTCCTTTCCGGGCCACGCTGAGCGGATGCCGCGGGAACGAGGCGTCGAGCGCGGGATCGTCGGACGCGCGTTGATCGATACCCCGCAAAAAAGCCGCGGGATCCGTGCCAGCAAGGGCGGCAGTCGCGCGATCCGCCACAGCCGCCTCGCGCACGCCCGAAAGCCGCGACGTCGGCGGAAGAACCCGCACTTCGAAGAGCCCCTGCGCAAGCGGCACGAGGAGATGGCCCATCAAGGTCTCGCGGCCCGGCTCGTACCAAAGGCGATGCACGACGCGGAGCACGCGCGCCGCGCCCAGGTTCACGGGAGCGACCTCGACGACCGGCGACCAGGCCTTATCATCCGTACGCGGGCGCATCTTCGAATCCGCAGGCGAGGTCGACCGGAAGCACGTCTCGAAGAGGTCACGCGCATGCCGCTCGACATCGCGGCGGAGGAGCGCATCGTGCGCAGGCAAGAGGTCGAGCCGATGCGTGAAAGCCCCGAGCGAAAGAGAAAAGCCGCGGGCCTTGTCGACGAGCATCGCGGAGCGCTCAGTCTCCTCCGAAACCTCGAACCCCCGCGGGACGGCAAACCGAACGCCGCGCCGTCCCTGTTTCAGCTCCTCGACGAATGCCATGTGGGTCATTTTGAGTTGAAGGCGCTGCGCTGGGGCGTTGCCCCAGGCCCCACCAGGGGCTGTCCGCCCCTGGACCCGGACCAGCCAGGGGCTGGACCCAGGACGATGAACTGCGCGAAGCGCAGTTCATCGCACAGGCCGGGTCAAGACCGCAAGCGACCTAGCCAACCAGGACAGCAGCACGGACCCCTCAACGGGCAACGTGATCCTGCTGGAAGAACTGCGCATCGCGCAGTTCTTCCACCAAAGGTCCAGCGCTTGCGCTGGTCCGGGTCCAGGGGTGGACAACCCCTGGTGGGGCCTGGGGCAACGCCCCAGCGCGGCGCTTCCTCAGGGCGCGATGACCACGCAGCCCAGGCGGGCTGATTCGTTCCGCGGCAGCTCCTGCGAATCCGTGGTGGCCCAGTGATAATAGACGTCGTAGGTCCCGGGCACGATCTGCTTCGCCACGTAGGTTGCGTCCCCAGGCCTCCCCAGGAGCAAGCTGTCTCCTGTCTCCAGGTTCCGGAACCGCACCGCGCTGCTCTTGTCGCCCGCCGCCGGCACGCTGCCGTTGATCGTGATGGCCCCGCTCAGCGTGACCGCGGGGACGTCGACGTTGAACGTTTGCGAGCTCGTCAGCGCGACACCGCTCTTGAGCCGGACACCCTCGTTTCGCGGCAGCTCCTGCGAATCTGTCGTGTCCCAGTGATAATAGACGTCGTAGGTCCCGGCCACGATCAGCTTCGCCACGTAGCTTGCGTCCCCGGGCCTCCCCAGAAGCAAGCTGTCGCCGGTAGCCACGTTCCGGAGCCGCACCGCGCTGCTCTTGTTCCCCGCCGCAGGCACGCTCCCGTTGATCGTGATGGCCCCGCTCAGCGAGATCGTGGAAATGTCGACATTGAACGTTTGCGAGCTCGTCAGCGCGACACCGCTCTTCAGCCGGACACCCTCGTTTCGCGGCAGCTCCTGCGAATCCGTGAGGTCCCAGTGATAATAGACGTCGTAGGTCCCGGCCACGATCTGCTTGGCCGTATAACTTGCGTCGCCAGGCCTCCCCAGCAGCACACTGTCGCCGGTCGCCACGTTCCGGAGCCGCACCGCGCTGGTCTTGTTCCCCGCCGCCGGCACGCTGCCGTTCACCGTGATGGCCCCGCTCAGCGTGATCGTGGGGATGTCGACGTTGAACGTTTGCGAGCTCGTCAGCGAGACACCGCTCTTGAGCCGGACGCCCTCGTTTCGCGGCAGCCCCTGCGAATCCGTGATGTCCCAGTGATAATAGACGTCGTAGGTCCCGGCCACGATCTGCTTGGCCGTATAACTTGCGTCGCCAGGCCTCCCCAGCAGCACGCTGTCTCCGGTCTCCACGTTCCGGAGCCGCACCGCGCTGGTCTTGTTCCCCGCCACAGGCACGCTGCCGTTCACCGTGATGGCCCCGCTCAGCGTGATCGTTTTGATGTCGACGTTGAACGTTTGCGAGCTCGTGAGCTCGACACCGCTCTTGAGCCGGACGCTCTCGTTCCGCGGCAGCCCCTGCGAATCCGTGATGTCCCAGTAATAATAGACGTCGTAGGTCCCGGGCACGATCGACTTGGCCGCATAACTTGCGTCGCCAGGCCTCCCCAGCAGCATGCTGTCTCCAGTCCCGAGGTTCCGGAGCCGCACCGCGCTGGTCTTGTTCCCCGCCACAGGCACGCTCCCGTTCACCGTGATGGCGCCGTTCAGCGTGATCGTGGAGATGTCGACGTTGAACGTTTGCGAGCTCGTGAGCTCGACACCGCTCTTGAGCCGGACGCCCTCGTTCCGCGGCAGCTCCTGCGAGTCCGTGATGTCCCAGTGATAATAGAGGTCGTAGGTCCCGGGCACGATCGACTTGGCCGTATAACTTGCGTCGCCAGGCCTCCCCAGCAGCAAGCTGTCTCCGGTCTTCAGGTCGCGGAGCCGCACGGCGCTGGTCTGGTTCCCCGCCGCCGGCACGCTGCCGTTCACCGTGATGGCGCCGTTCAGCGTGATCGCGGGGACGTCGATATTCGCGTTGCCGAGATCTTCCAGCTTGGTGCAGATGGGCTCTGTCCCACCGCCGGCACCAGCCTCGCCGCCGCCGGCACCAGCGTCTCCGCCGCCGCCGCCGCCGCCGCCGCTGCCGCCGCCGCTGCCGCCGCTGCCGCTGCCGCCAGGCGTCCCACTCGATGGCGGGTCCGAGCAGGCCGTGCAGAGCACGGCGAAACATAGAAGAAAGCGCACCACCCAGACACTTCCGACGAGCTTGTTCATTCGCGGTCCTCGTGATCCGAAGGCGTAAGAAGATGGGGAGCGGGGCTTTGCCCCAGAGCTTTGCCCAATACGGCGGATCGCCCCACAAGTTTTGTCATTTCGTGCCAGCCGCCGCCGCGTGCACTACCCCTGCACCGGTCCGCCGCCCGACGGATCCTCGCTCGTCGTCGTCTCGGCGGACGGCGTGATCTCCTCGCCAGCGAGCGCGCGGTTCGTCGGGCGCACCCGCTCGGAAAGGTCTTTACGACCGGCCAGGCGGAAAAGACCGACGAGGGTGTCGGCGGTGCCCTGGTGGTCCTCGATCCACGCGAGCACCTGGCTATCGCGACGGCCGAGCTGATCGGCGAGCTCCTGCTCCTCGCGCAGCATGGTCGCGAGGGCTTGATCGAGGACATTGGCCTTGGCGTCCAGCGTCGCGGCCATGGCGGCGCTGTCGAAGGTCACGCCCTCGACGGTGACCAGAAAGGGCTTGTTCGTCATCAGGTCCGACACGCTCCGCGCGTGGCTCGCGAGCTCGCGGGGCGCGCGCGGCGTCTCTCCCGCGAGACCATAGGTGTGGAGCCCACCGGTGCCGAGCGCGTCCGAGACCATCGATTTGACGCGCACGGCGGCGCGGAGGAGGTCCGCGGCGGCCGTGTCGCGTCCCTCGCGCACGCCGACGTCGTCGGCGCGTTCCGCGAGGACACGCAGCTCCGCTTGATCGAGGGACCGGGCCGAGGCGCCGAGGGTATCCGTCAAGAACGCGAGGAGGATGTGAAACACCTCCTTCGTTGCTTTCGTATTCGCCCCTTGCACGGAAATCGCGCGCGCCGCGAGCTTCTCGGCGGCCTGCTCGGCGTGCGTCTTTGCCGCGTTGATGACGTGCCCGCTCGATTGAATGCGGTTATCGACCTGCCTCGACTTCTTCGCCACGAACAACCTCCCTCACGGAACGCGCCCGAGCTTCCAGAGCCGGGCTTCGAGGGGGGCAGCTTACGAGTCCAGGTCCCAAACTGTCCAGCTCGGACGCCTCGCGAAGGTGTTCCGCGGGATGGGAGGCACGATCCCGACGCTCGCGGAGGCGTTCCGTCAACGGAAAGTCGGCTTCGCGGGGGTCGATCAGGGGTTCCGTCGGCGAAAAATCGGCTTCGCGGGGGTCGATCGGGTGTTCCGTCGGCGAAACGGCGGCTGCGCGGGGGTCGATCGGGCGTTCCGTTCCGGCACGGCGGGGGCGCGGGGGTCGATCGGGCGTTCCGTTCGGGAGAGGGCGGCGGCGCGGGGGGCGGGAGGCGGATTTTTGGGCGCGGGACGGCTTCGCGGGGGTCGCGGATGGGAAATTTGGTGATGCGGCTCGCTCTCACCCGCGGATGTCTTCCGCGGACGAGCTAAGCGGCGTCTTTCTCCCAGGCGGCAGCGAGGGCGAGGATGCGCGCGTTCTCGGGGACGTTTTCGAGGAAGCTCCGGCGCAGCTCGGGGTCGTCGATCGTCGCCGCGCGTGATAGCAAGAGGTCTCGGGTGTCGAGTAGCAGGGCCCGCGCGCGGGCGTGGTTGCCTGTCGCGTGCAGCGCCTCGGCGCGGGTGAGGCACAGGGCCATTTCAAAAGGTCTTCCCCCGCCGCTCGCGTCGTACTTCTCGGCCGCATCCTCGAAGAGGCGCAACGCTTCGTCCGCGCGCTGCTGCCTGACGAGGACGGCCGCGAGCGTCGCCCTCGTCTCGAAGTACCACCGAGAAGTACCCAAGCGCGAGAGGATCTCCATGCCCGCGCGCACCTCGCGCTCCGCCGCGTCGAGCTCACCGGACCCACGGAGAACGCTGGCCAGTGTCACTCTGGTGATGCCTTCATAATAGGGATTGTTGCGCACGAGATCGAGTCCCCCGACATCGGCCAGCGTCGCGCGTGCCTCCTCCAGGGCCCCCTGCGCCGCGAGCGCCAGGGCCAGAGAACACCTCCCCTCGAAAGCAACGGCCCCCTCGTTGTCCACCAGCACGCTACGCAACTCCTCTTCAGCGCGGGCGTACGCCCCCATGCACAACAAATTTCTCGCGACGCGCAGACGGGTCCTCGCCGCGTGCCGCCGGTCGCCGGCCTCTTCGTAGCTCGCAATGGCAGCTCGTGCAGCTTCCAGGCTTCCCCAGGAATTCCCCTCGAAGAAAAGCTCCGAGCTGCGCACCTCGTAGAGCCTGCCCCGAACCACGGGATCGTGCACCGCGATGGGGCTACCGAGCTGCTCCATCCGCGCCGCGCAGAGCCTTGCGTGGTCATGCCTGCTGCTGACGATCATCAAGGCTTCATGGACATACGCGATGGCGTCCACGAGGGTGCGCACGCTCTCAGGGCTCGCCTCCACCTCGAGGAGGGCTCGGATGTCCTCGGAGAGCTCCCTGGATCTCCCGCTCACCACGGCCCAAATGACCTTTCCTGCGATTGCCAGGGCCCAGAGCGAATCGCCTGGAGCAATCTCGCACAGGTCGAGCGCGGCCATGCTCGACCCTAACGCCGCCCAATCGCCGCTCGTCCCTTGAGCTTCGCCCCGGACGAGAAAGAGCTCCGTGCGCAGCCTCCCAGATGCGCCGCAGCCGAGGCCACGCTCGGTGCAGGTAACCGCTCCATGCAGGTCATTGGCCTGGAGCATCTGCCTGGCCGCCGCGAGATACCACTCCGCCGCGCGCTCCTGACTCTTTCCCCGCTCGAAATGCTCCGCCAGGCGCAACGCGTCGCCCTCGCCCCATTGCACGAGCCACTCCCCCACGAGCCGATGTCCGAGGGTTCGATCGGGCTCCGTCAGCATACCATAGGCGCCCTCCCGCAAGAGCGAATGCCGGAACGAATACTCTTCCTCCCCCGGAAACCTGCTCGCCTCGCTCCGCTGCAACACCTCGCGCGTGGCCAGCATCTCGAGCCAATCGTGCGCGCACCGCGCCTCGTCCCCCCCGCCGAGCAGGTGCTCCACGCCGCCGCACCAGAAGACATCTCCGAATACGCTGGCCGCGCGCAGCACACGCCGCGCATCGGAGGAGAGGGCGGCAAGGCGCGCCTCGACCATCGCCAGCACGGTCTCCGGCAATTGCTCTCCGCGCCCCTCGGCCACCGCTCGGATGAGCTCCTCCAGGAAAAACGGATGGCCCGCGGCGCGCTTCACGATCCGCGCGATCGTCCGAGGCTCGGCCGTCGTCCCGAGCGCACTTCGAGCGAGCTCCTCCGCGGCACGTGGGGTCAGCTCGCCCAGGCGAATCTCGGACAACCCACGCTCGGCCCATACCTTGGGAAACACGTCGTGCACCTCGGGCCGACCGAACGCTGCCACGACGAGCGGCTTGCCTGCGAGGTCCCGCAACGCCGCGTCGACGAGCTTCACCGAGGGAAGATCGCCCCAGTGCAGATCCTCGAGGACGAGCAACACCGGGTGCGCACGGCACTCGGCCGCCATGAACTGCCGAAAGGAGTTTTGAATCTGATCGGCCATGAGCCGCGCGTCGAGACGCGCGGCGCGGAGCTTGGCGCTGTCGTCGTCGGGGAAGGGCGTGCCCGTCATCTCACCGAGAAACGCAGCCACGTGGCGGACCTCGGGCTCGGCCACGTGGCGCGCGACCCGCTCGGCAAGCTTGCGCCTGCGCTCGTCGATGGACTCGTGGCCCGCGACCGCGAACGCATGACGCAACGCCGAGCCAGCGAGGGCAAACGCCGATCCTTTGCTCATCGCGTCGCCGCGCCCGATCCACACATTGACCTCTGGATGGTGCTGGAAGGCCGCGTAAACGAATTCCTGGCGAAGACGGGACTTTCCGATTCCAGGCGGCCCGGTCACGAGTACCGCGCGCGCGACGCTCTCGCCGACGGATTCGTCGAGGAGATCGAGCAGAATGCGCAGTTCTCGCGTGCGCCCCACGAACGGGCTCGGTTTGCCGAGCAGCGTGCGTGCCGCCGCGCTGATCTCCTCCTCGCGGTGAAGCTCGATCCCGCTCGGCCCACGCACCACCACGAAACGCGCGTCGAAGAGCCCCGCGGTCACCTCGTCGACGAGCACCCAGCGCCCCGCCGCGCGCAGGAGCACGGCGGCCCGATCGAGGACCTGTCCGATCGGCAAAGCCTCCGCGACCTCGCCGAGGCCGGTCGCGATCGCAACGGGCGCGTCCGGCACGCGCAGGCGCATCTGGAGCGCGCATCGTGCCGCCCGCGCCGCCACATCCGACGCGCTCGCAGCATTCATGAAGACCGCCAGCATCGAGCCGTCCGCCAGCCATTCGACACGCGCGCCGAACGTCTTCGCGGCCGACTCCAACGCCTCTCGGCGGGTGCGCGTGGATTCGACGTCCTCCTCGGCCAGCGCGCCGACGGCGACGATACTCAGCAATCGTTGCTCGCTCCTCGTCAGCGCCTCCGCGGGCGGCACCTCGGAGAGCCACGACCAAGCATGACGCGCATCGAGACAGGCAAGCGCCTCCGCGACCTCCCCCGCATCGGCGAGCCGATCGGCCGGATCTTTCGCGAGCATACACGCGACCAGCGCTTCGAGCCGCACCGATGCCTCGGGCCGGAGCTTTCGCAAGGGCGGTGGATCCTCGAGCAAGACCTTCGCCAGGATGGCCATGACGTGCTCGCCCTGAAATGCGGGCTGCCCGGTCAAGCACTCGAACAGCACAGCGCCGAGCGCGAACACATCGACGCGCGCGTCGAGCGACGGCGCGCCTCGCGCCTGCTCGGGCGCCATGTAGCTCGGCGTCCCCAGCACGACGCCCGTCCGCGTGAACCGTGGCGAAAGCGGGAAACGCGCGAGACCAAAATCGAGCAACTTCACCCGATCCAGCGCGCCATCCACGAGGAAGACGTTGCTCGGCTTGATATCGCGGTGTACCACGCCACGCGAATGCGCCGTCGCGAGGGCCGAGGCCGCCGCGCCGAGGACGGCGACGCTCTCCTCGATCGTGAGCCTCCCGCGCGAGAGTCGCGCGCCGAGCTCCTCTCCCGCGAGCCATTCCATGGCGAGGAAGGGCTCGCCCGCACGGGTCACACCGTGCGTGACATACCGGACGATGCCCGGATGATCGAGCCCGGCGAGCACACGCGCCTCCATATCGAAACGCGCGATATCGCGGGGCTCCCGGTCATGGAGCACCTTGACGGCCACCGGCCCGCCGGACAGGCGGTCGTGCGCCCGGAACACCGAGCCCATTCCCCCCGAGCCGGCGACCCGCTCGATGACGAATCGATCGTCGATGACGTCCCCCGCCTGCATGCGCTCTCCTGTGCGGAGCAACCTAAGGTCACGCGCGGGAGATGGCATACGAAGAGGCGCTTGCACTCCTTCGCAGCTCGCTTCTTCAGGTCCCAAAGCTAAGCGGCGTCTCGCTCCCAGGCGGCAGCCAGGGCGAGGATGCGGGCGTTCTTGGTGACATTTTCGAGGAAGCTCCGGCGTAGCTCGGGGTCCTCGATCTTTGCCGCGCGCGAGAACAAAAGGTCGCGGGTCTCGAGCAGCAGGGCCCGTGCGCGGGCGTGGTCGCCCGTCGCGTGCAGCGCCTCGGCGTGGGCGAGGCGCAATGCCACTTCAAAAGGTCCGCCGCCGCTCGCGTCATGCTGCACGGCCGCCTCGAGGAGGTGCAGTGCCTCGTCTGCGCGTCGCTGCAGGAGGAGAATGGCCGCGAGCGTCGCGTCCACCGCCGTGCGCCAGGGAGCGGTGCTCGAGAGAACCTCGGCGGCCGCGCGCGCCTCGCGCTCCGCCGCGTCGAGATCACCGGAGCGAAGAAGCACGACGGCCAGCGTCACCCGGGCGACGCATTCGTAATGGCTGCTGCCCCGCGTGACCAGGGAATCCCGGACGCTCTCTGCCAGCTGGCGCGCCTCCTCCAGGGCCCCGCGCTCCGCGAGCGCACTGGCCAAGACACACCGCCCGTTTACCGCATAGATCGTGGACGCCTCGCCCATCTGGAGCAGGTCGCGTGCTTCCTGCTCCGCGCGCGCGTACGCCCCGAGGTACAGGTAATCCAGGGCGAGGAGCGCGCGGACCCCCGCCACATGCTGCCGCTCGCCGGCCTCCTCGGAACTCGCGATGGCGGTTCTTGCAGCCTCCAAGCTTCCCCAGAAATCACCCTCCTGGAAAAGTGTCACGCTTCGCGACGCGTACAGCCTGCCCCGGACCGCGGGATCGTCCGCCGAGATGGGGCTTCCGATCTGCTCCATTCGCGCCGCGCAAAGCTGGGCCAGGTCACGCCTGCCTTGCTGCATCAAGGTTTCCCAGGCGAGCCCGAGGACGAAGACGAATTGCCGCACGCTCTCCGGACCCGGCTCGAGGTCGACGAGCGCCTGCACGTCGTCTCTGCGCACGATGGACGCTGGGAGCATCAGCGCGCTCGCGAGCTTGCCTGCCATGGCCATCATCCAGAGCGGCGTGCGTGGCGTGGCCAAGCGCAGGATCTCCGCCATACTCGTCGCGACATACGTCCAGTCCCATCTCCACGCATACGCCCCGCTGCGGACGTACAAGAGCCATGCGCGCAGCTCCCCTGAGGCTCCGCAGCCGAGGCCTCGCTCTGCGCAATCGATGGCACCACGCAGATCCGCCCCCTGAAGCATCTGCCTTGCCGCCGCGAGATACCACTCCGCCGCGCGCTCGGGCCTCTTGCCCCGCTCGAAATGCTCGGCCAGGCGCAACGCGTCGCTTTCGCCCCATTGCACGAGCCACTCCCCGGCGAGCCGATGCCCGAGGACGCGGTCGGGCTCCGTCAGCATCGCATACGCGCCCTCCCGCAGGAGCGAATGCCGGAACGAATACTGCTCCTCTCCCGGAAACCGGCTCGTCTCGCTGCGCTGCAGGACCTCGCGCGCGGCCAGCAGGTCCAGCCAATCGTGCGCACGCAGCGCCTCGTCCCTACCACCGAGCAGGTGCCCCACGCCGCCGCACCAGAAGACATCCCCGAAGACGCTGGCCGCCCGCAGCACGCGCCGCGCACCTGCGGGGAGGGCGGCGAGGCGCGCCTCGACCATCGCCAGCACCGTCTCCGGCAATTGCTCCCCGCGCCCCTCGGCCACCGCCCGGATGAGCTCCTCCAGGAAAAATGGATGCCCCGCGGCGCGCTTCACGATTTGCGCGATCGTACGAGGTTCCGTATCTCCGAGCGCGCTCCGGGCGAGCTCCGCCGCGGCCCGTGGGGTCAGCTCGCCCAGGCGAATCTCGGACAACCCACGCTCGGCCCATACCTTCGGAAAAACGTCGTGCACCTCGGGCCGACCGAACGCCGCCACGACGAGCGGCTTGCCGGCGATGTCCCGCAACGCCGCATCGACGAGCTTCACCGAGGGAAGATCGCCCCAGTGCAGGTCTTCGAGGACGAGCAAGACCGGATGCGCGCCACACGCGGCGGCCATGAATTGCCGGAAGGAGAATTGGATCTGGTCGGCCATGAGCCGCGCATCGAGGCGCGCGGCGCAGAGTTTGGCGCTCTCCTCGTCGGGGAAGGGCGTGCCCGTCATTTCGCCGAGAAACCCGGCCACGTGGCGGACCTCGGGCTCGGCCACGTGACGCGCGACCCGCTCGGTGAGCTTCCGCCTTCGCTCCTCGATCGGCTCGTGGCCCACGATCGCGAATGCATGACGCAGCGCCGAACCAGCGAGGGAAAACGCCGATCCTTTGCTGATCGCGTCGCCGCGCCCGATCCACACCTCGACCTTTGGATGGCGCTGGAAGGCCGCGTGAACGAACTCCTGGCGAAGACGGGACTTTCCAATTCCAGGCGGCCCGGTCACGAGCACGGCGCGCGCGATGCCCTCGCCGACGGATTCGTCGAGCAGGTCGAGCAGGATGCGCTTTTCTCGTCCGCGCCCCACGAACGGACTCGGTTTGCCGAGCAGCGTGCGCGCCGCCCTGCTGACCTCCTCCTCGCGGTGAAGCTCGATCCCGCTCGGCCTACGCACCACCACGAAACGCGCGTCGAAGAGCCCCGCGGTCACCTCGTCGACGCGCACCCAGCGCCCCGCCGCGCGCAGGAGCGCGGCGGCCCGCTCGAGGACCTGTCCGACCGGCAGCGCCTCCTCGACCTCGCCGAGCCCTGTCGCGACCGCGATGGCCGCTTCCGGGGCGCAGAGGCGCAGCCGGAGGGCACAACGAGCGGCGCGCGCCGCCACATCGGAGGCGCTTGCTGCATGCATGAAGACGGCCAGCATCGAGCCGTCCGCCAGCCATTCGACACGCGCGCCGAACGGATCCGCGGCCGATTCCAGGACCTCTTGGCGCGCGATCGTGTGCTCGGCGTCAATGTCTTCGACCGGCGCGCCCACGGCGACGATACTCAGCAATCGCAGCTCGCTCCTCGTCATGGCCTCCGCGGGCGGCGCGTCGGAGAGCGACGAGCAAGCATCACGCGCATCGAGACAGGCAAGCGCCTCGGCGACCTCCCCCGCATCGACGAGCCGATCGGCCGGATCCTTCGCGAGCATACACGCGACCAGCGCTTCGAGCTGCACCGACACCTCGGGCCGGAGCTTTCGCAATGGCGGTGGATCTTCCAGCAAGACCTTCGCCAGGATGGCCATCACGTGCTCGCCCTGGAATGCGGGCTGCCCGGTCAAGCACTCGAACAGCACGGCGCCGAGCGCGAACACATCGACACGCGCGTCGAGCGACGGCGCGCCACGCGCCTGCTCGGGCGCCATGTAGCTCGGCGTCCCCAGAACCACACCCGTCCGCGTGAATCGTGGCGAAAGCGGAATGCGGGCGAGACCAAAATCAAGCAATTTGACGCGTTCGAGCGCGCCATCCACCAGGAAAACGTTGCTCGGCTTGATATCACGATGCACCACGAGGCGCGCGTGCGCCGTCGCGAGGGCCGAGGCCGCCGCGCTGAGGACGGCGACACTTTCCGCGACCGTCAGCTTCCCGCGTGATAACCGCGCGCCGAGATCCTCACCGGCGAGCCATTCCATGGCGAGGAAGGGCTCGCCCGTGCTGGTCACGCCGTGCGTGACATACCGGACGATCCCCGGATGATCGAGCCCGGCGAGCACACGCGCCTCCATATCGAAACGCGCGATGTCGCGCGGCTCCCGGTCATGGAGCACCTTGACGGCCACCAGCTCGCCGGAAAGGCGATCGTGCGCCCGGAAGACCGAGCCCATTCCCCCCGAGCCGGCGACCCGCTCGATCACGAATCGATCGTCGATGATGTCCCCTGCCCGCATGTGTTCCCTGTGCGGAGGAACCTAAAGCTACGCGCGGGGGATGGCATATGAGGAGGCTCTTGCGTTCCTTCGCTGTCCGCTTCTTCCGGTCCCAAAGCTAAGCGGCGGCGTCCCGCTCCCAGGCGGCAGCGAGGGCGAGGATGCGCGCGTTTTCGGGGACGTTCTCGAGGAAGCTCCGGCGCAGCTCCGGATCCTGGACCTTGGCCGCGCGCGACAGCAAAAGGTCGCGGACCTCGAGCAGCACGGTCCGCGCGCGGGCGTGATGGCCCGTCGCGTGCAGCGCCTCGGCATGGGTGAGGCGCAGATACATGTCATGAAGTCCGATTCCGCCGCTCGCGTCGTACTGCGTGACCGCATCCTCGGTGAGGCGGAGCGCCTCGTCCGCACGCTGCTGCCGAAGGAGGATGGCCGCGAGCCTCGCCTCCGCCGCCGTGCGCCAGGGCGTCGTGCCCGCGAGCTCCTTGGCCGCGCGCGCCTCGCGCTCCGCCGCGTCGAGATCACCGGTGCGCAGGAGGATGGAAGCAAGCCTCTCTCGGGTGACGCATTCGAAATAGGGGCTGCCCAGCGTGACCGCCGCGTCTCGGACGCTCTCCGCCAGCGCGCGCGCCTCGCCGAGGGCCCCGCGCTCCGCGAGCATAAAGGCGAGAATGCCCCTCACCCCGACGGTATACACGGCAGACTCCTGGTCGTCCTGGGGCAAAGCGCGCAGCTCCTCTTCCACGCGCGCGTACGCCCCCAGGTACAGGTACAACGCATGGATGGTCAAACGGATCGCGGCCGCATGCCGCCGATCATCGGCTTGCTCGTAGCTCGCCAGGGCGGCCTTTGCGGCCGTGAGGCCTGCCCAGAAATCCCCCTCGTCAAAGTACACCAAACTCTGGTGTTCCTGCAGCTTGCCTCGAACCCAGGGCTCGTCCTCCGCGATCCGGCTGCCCACATGCTGCATCCGGGCCATGCACCGCCGGGCGAGGGCGCGCCTGCCAAGCAGGATCAGGGATTTGTAGACGAGCCCGAGAGCGACCACGAACGATCTCAGGCACTCGGGGCTCGGCTCCCTATCGAACTGCGCCACGACGTCGTCGGCGGACACGCTGGGATCGTCGAACAGCGCGGCGGTCATGACCTTGAATGCCATCGCGGTGTACCAGAGCGGCTGGCGCGGCGTCAGCCCTTGCAGGGCCTCGTCGATGTCCGGTCCGATCAGCGCCCATTCCCCGGTCCACGTGCGGGCTTCGCTGCGGACGAGCAAGAGCTCCGTGCGTAGCCTCCCAGATACGCCGCAATCGAGGCCCCTCGTGGCGCACGCGATCGCACCGCGCGTGTCCATGGCCTTGAGCATCTGCCTGGCCACCGCGAGATACCACTCCGCCGCGCGCTCAGGGCTCTTTCCACGCTCGAAATGCTCGGCCAAGCGCATCGCGTCGGCCTCGCCCCATTGCAAGAGCCACTCCCCCGCGAGCCGATGCCCGAGCGTGCGGTCGGGCTCCGTCAGCATCGCATACGCGCCCTCCCGCAAGAGCGAATGCCGGAACGAATACTGCTCCTCTCCCGGAAACCGGCTCGTCTCGCTGCGCTGCACGACCTCGCGCGCGGCCAGCATGTCGAGCCACTCGTGCGCACACCGCGCCTCGTCCCCCCCGCCGAGCAGGTGCTCCAAGCCGCCGCACCAGAAGACATCCCCGAATACGCTGGCCGCGCGCAGCACACGCCGCGCACCTGCGGGGAGGGCGGCAAGGCGCGCCTCGACCATCGCCAGCACGGTCTCTGGCAATTGATCTCCGCGCCCCTCGGCCACCGCTCGGATGAGCTCCTCCAGAAAAAACGGATGGCCCGCGGCGCGCTTCACGATTTGCGCGATCGTCCGAGGTTCGGCCGTCGTCCCGAGCGCACTTCGAGCGAGCTCCTCCGCGGCACGTGGGGTCAGCTCGCCCAGGCGAATCTCGGACAACCCCCGCTCGGCCCATACCTTGGGAAACACGTCGTGCACCTCGGGCCGACCGAACGCTGCCACGACGAGCGGCTTACCCGCGAGGTCCCGCAACGCCGCGTCGATGAGCTTCACCGAGGGAAGATCGCCCCAGTGCAGGTCCTCGAGGACGAGCAACACCGGGTGCGCACGGCACTCGGCCGCCATGAACTGCCGAAAGGAGTTTTGAATCTGATCGGCCATGAGCCGCGCGTCGAGACGCGCGGCGCGAAGCTTGGCACTCTCGGTGTCGGGGAAGGGCGTGCCCATCATCTCGCCGAGAAACGCAGCCACGTGGCGGACCTCGGGCTCGGCCACGTGGCGCGCGACCCGCTCGGTGAGCTTCCGCCTTCGCTCCTCGGTCGGCTCGTGGCCTGCGACCGCGAACGCATGACGCAACGCCGAGCCCACGAGGGAAAACGCCGCCCCTTTGCTCATTGCGTCGCCGCGCCCAATCCACACGTCGACCGCGGGATGGCGCGGGAAGGCCGCATGAACGAACTCCTGGCGAAGGCGGGACTTTCCAATTCCAGGCGGCCCGGTCACGAGCACCGCACGCGCAATACCCTCGCCGACGGATTCGTCGAGCAGGTCGAGCAGAATGCGCTTTTCCCGTCCGCGCCCCACGAAGGGACTCGGTTTGCCGAGCAGTGTGCGTGCCGTCGCGCTGATCTCCTCTTCGCGGTGGAGCGTAAGCCCGCCCGGCCCACGCACCACCACGAAGCGCGCGTCGAAGAGCCCCGCGGTCACCTCGTCGACGAGCACCCAGCGCCCCGCTGCGCGCAGGAGCGCGGCGGCCCGATCGAGGACCTGTCCGATCGGCAAAGCCTCCGCGACCTCGCCGAGGCCGGTCGCGATCGCAACGGGCACGTCCGGCGCGCGCAGGCGCATCTGGAGCGCGCATCGCGCCGCCCGCGCCGCCACATCCGACGCGCTCGTTGCATTCATGAAGACGGCGAGCATCGAGCCGTCCGCCAGCCATTCGACACGCGCGCCGAACGTCTCCGCGGCCGATTCCAGAAGCTCTTGGCGCGCGATCGTGTGCTCGGCGTCGATGTCTTCGACCGGCGCGCCCACGGCGACGATACTCAGCAATCGCAGCTCGCTCCTCGTCATGGCCTCCGCGGACGGAGCGTCGGAGAGCGACGAGCAAGCATCACGCGCATCGAGACAGGCAAGCGCCTCGGCGACCTCCCCCGCATCGACGAGCCGATCGGCCGGATCCTTCGCGAGCATACACGCGACCAGCGCTTCGAGCTGCACCGACACCTCGGGCCGGAGCTTTCGCAATGGCGGTGGATCTTCCAGCAAGACCTTCGCCAGGATGGCCATCACGTGCTCGCCCTGGAATGCGGGCTGCCCGGTCAAGCACTCGAACAGCACGGCGCCGAGCGCGAACACATCGACACGCGCGTCGAGCGACGGCGCGCCACGCGCCTGCTCGGGCGCCATGTAGCTCGGCGTCCCCAGAACCACACCCGTCCGCGTGAATCGTGGCGAAAGCGGAATGCGGGCGAGACCAAAATCAAGCAATTTGACGCGTTCGAGCGCGCCATCCACCAGGAAAACGTTGCTCGGCTTGATATCACGATGCACCACGAGGCGCGCGTGCGCCGTCGCGAGGGCCGAGGCCGCCGCGCTGAGGACGGCGACACTTTCCGCGACCGTCAGCTTCCCGCGTGATAACCGCGCGCCGAGATCCTCACCGGCGAGCCATTCCATGGCGAGGAAGGGCTCGCCCGTGCTGGTCACGCCGTGCGTGACATACCGGACGATCCCCGGATGATCGAGCCCGGCGAGCACACGCGCCTCCATATCGAAACGCGCGATGTCGCGCGGCTCCCGGTCATGGAGCACCTTGACGGCCACCAGCTCGCCGGAAAGGCGATCGTGCGCCCGGAAGACCGAGCCCATTCCCCCCGAGCCGGCGACCCGCTCGATCACGAATCGATCGTCGATGATGTCCCCTGCCCGCATG
>NZ_JAGTJK010000041.1:0-97568 GCF_028435265.1 Polyangium jinanense
GCGGCAGCGGCGGCGCAGGCGGAAGCGGCGGCGCAGGCGGCAGCGGCGGCGCAGGCGGCAGCGGCGGCGCAGGCGGAAGCGGCGGCGCGGGCGGTAGCGGCGGCGCGGGCGGCAGCGGCGGCGCGGGTGGCAGCGGCGGCGCGGGCGGCGGCGGTGGTTCGCCTTCGACGCCGGGCCCCACCGAAGAGGGCGGCTGCACGTGCTCGGCGGCAGGTGATTCCACCTCCACGGGCATGGAATCCGTGGCCCTTCCCATGGCCGGAATCCTCCTCGCCCTCGCGCGAGGCCGTCGCCGTATGCGACGCTGACCGCGAGCCATGTAGGACCGCTCCCGCGTCCACGGCGGCCGGATGTACGGCGCTCGGCAAGCGTGCTAGGCATCCGCCCCTTCAAGATGATCCCCACGCATTCAGGGCGCTTTTGGGTCCTCGCGTTCCTCCTCCCGACCGTCTGGGCGTGCTCTCCAGCGCCGACCCCCGCGACATCGAACCTGCCGCCAGGCACGGAGCATTCATCCGCTCCCACGCCGCCCTCGATCATCGCCGACGTCACGCTCGGCAAGGAGCACGGGTGCGTGCGGATGACCGACGGCCGTGTCCGCTGCTGGGGCAAAAACACGCGTGGCCAGCTCGGCACCGGCGATGACGCCCCCTCCAGCACCCTCCGCGACGTCGAGGGCGTGCGGGACGTGCGCGAGCTCCACGCCTTCGGCGACAGCACCTGCGCGGTCAAGCGTGACGGCACCGTATGGTGCTGGGGCGACTGGTCCGTGTCCCTCTCGACGGTGCAAGGGGTCCGGGAGACCTGCGGCAAATCCCCGGAGCCGGCGCGCCTCTGTCAGCGCACGCCGGTCGCGCTGTACGGGCTCACCGGCGTCACCTCGCTCGAGATCGAAACATCACGCGCGTGCGTGCGCACCGAGCAGGGGCCCGTCGAGTGCTGGGGGCAGGAAAGTCATAGCACGATACGACTTCACCGGGACCGCGAGAAGCTTGGCGCCGTGCCCAAGATCCGCGTCGGAGACCTGACGCGCTGCCTTCTCACCGAAGCCGGTACGGCCGACTGCGCCACCTGGGGACGCGACCGCTCCGAGCCTTGGCCCTTGCCGGCAGCTTGGGGCGCCGTGGATGACATTCGCATGAATCAAGAAGGCACGCGGGCCTGCGCGAAGCTCCGGCAGGGCGGCGACTGGCGTTGTGCTCCGGTCGGGGCGACCTCGTGGATGATGGAGGCCGAGAAGCAGGAGGGCTCTTTTCGAGGGTCCAAGCAGATCGAGCTGGCGCGGCAGAACGGATGCTCTCTCGGGGAGGACGGGCGTGTACGCTGCTGGGGCCTGAACTACTGCAACCAGCTTGGTCAACCCTCCTCGACGAAACAAACCGAGCGAGCCTCCGATCAACCGATCGAGGTTCCGGGGCTGCGTGACGTGGTCTCGCTCTCGGTGGAGCTCGACCGAGCGTGCGCCGTGACCCGCGACGGAAAGCTCGTTTGCTGGGGCGGTCAGCCGGAGCGGCGCACGTACGATCTGACCTCGGCCTACTCGCCGTGGCGTGGCAAGAGCGCCCAGCCGGTGAAAGGGCTCACGAACGTCCGGCAACTCACGGCCGACAACCATTCTTTATGTGCCCTCCGCGACGATGGGGCCGTGCTCTGCTGGGGTGATAACGCGAGCGGCCAGCTCGGCGACGGGACGCAGGCGGATCGCGCGCTGCCGGTACCGGTGCGTGGCCTCTCGAACGCGCAGGATGTCGCGTGCGCGGGGCGTCGGTGCTGCGCTTTGCTACCCGACAAGACGGTCTCCTGCTGGGGATTGCTCGACGGCACGAGCAACTTGAACGCCGTGCGGGAGCCCCGCCCGATTCCCTCGCTCACCAACGTCGTGGATATCGTGGGCGGCTCCATCTCCTACTGCTTCCAGCACGAAGATGGTGCGATTTCTTGTTGGCGCTCGTCGCATCTTTATCCCATTTCACCGGAATACGGAGGCGAGCCACGGCGGACAGCCGCGCGTGACGCAACGCAACTCGTCGTGGGAGGGAATCACGCGTGCATGCGTGACCGCGCCGGACGCGTGCGTTGCTGGGGCTGGAACTACGGCGGGGTGATAAGCTCGCCGGCCATGGGAACGGTCTCGTACACGCCGCTCACGGTTCCGAACCTCGGAACGCGCGGCACCCTCGCGGCTGGACCGTTCGCCATGTACGACGTGACCCCGGAGGGGACCGTCTTTGCCTGGGGCGCGACGAGAAACGCCGACGACAAACGCCCCTTCGTTCCCACCAAGGTCACGAGCTTCGGGTCGGATGTCGTGGCGGTCGTGGACAAGATCAGCCATGTGTGTGTGCTCCGCCGAAATGGCAGCGTGGCCTGCGAAGAACCCCAGTTGGGCGGCCGCAATCAGCTGGAGGATGTTGCCGGGATGAGCAACATCACGGAGCTCGTGCGGGGGGACAAGATGCTTTGCGGGCGCACACGGGCAGGTGGCGTCGTTTGCGCCGGCAGCAACGAGTATGGGCAGTTGGGCGACGGCACCATGGTGTGCACCGCGGAGCCGTTCGAGATCCGCTGATCCTGGTGTCACGCCGCCGGGCAGGGGCTCACTGCGGCGCGCTGATCTGGTTCTCGCAGCACAGGGTGCCCGCCGTGGTGTTGCCGTTGCAGCCGCCGAAATAGCGGTTCGTGGTGCTCCCGCCATAGCCGCAGTTGATCCAGTTGCAGTAGTTCCCCTGCGTGTCCCTGTAGGCGGACTCGGTCAGGTCATACGTGGCGGTCGGCGAGCAGACGCGCATCGGCTCGTTCGTCGGACAGGCATACGTCGCCGTGGTCGACGCGGAGCAGTTGCCGCTCGCGCTGCCCGAGTATTTCAGGTTGGTCGAGGTCCAGTAGTGGTCCATGGGAGCCTCGGCATTCTCCACGCTGGCCGTGCCATACTGGTTGTAGGACGCGTACTCGGCGGCCGTGCACACGTGATAGCCGGCCTTGCACAGGGTGCTCGCCTCGGAATAGGTGACCGAGCCCGCGCAGCCGAACATCTTCTGGTTGTAGAACCGCTGCACGTGCTTGACGTCGTTGGTATCCGCGCACCCGCCCGTGTCCACGGGGACGACCGCATTCTTCATGACGTCCTGGATGTCCTCGACGGCCGTGCCGGGGTGTGCGCCTCCGTTCGCGAACGAGATGTAGGCGAGATCGAGCTCCGGAGAGAACCAGATCCGCGCGAAGGAGAAGATGACGGAACCCTGGCCAATCGCGCCGTTGTGGGTGTAGCGCTTGGCGACGATCTGTGGGCTGGTCGAGATGTACACCGACCCCCACCCGTAGTTGTAATCTTCGTAGTCCCGCCGGAGCACCCTCTGGACGGCCGGAGATCGGTCGCGAAGGAGGAGCGTCGCATACCGCGCGAAATCGTAGACCGTGAAGGCGAGCCCACCCGCTCCCGTCGAGATGCTGTCGTTCGCGTTGTCGTACAGAGAATCACCGTCCCCGTACGTGGCCGCGGTGACTGGAATCACATCCCAATTCGATTTGTAATACCTGGGGTAGTGGTGCCCGGAGGCCCAGACGGGGTCGGGGAAGAAGTGGGCGTTCCAGTAATTGTCGATGGAGGCGTTGCCGGACGAATAATCGAGCCCCGAAGCCGCCAGCATATCGCTCCTCCCCCACGCCCAGCCGACGTCCATCCCGTGCGGCTCGACGACATATTCCTTCACGTACTCCGTGTAATCGTGGACGCCGGCGGGCAGCCACCTGTTGATGACGGCCTGCAGGATCAAGAAGTTCAGGTTCTCGTAGTCCTCTTGGCCGGGTTCGCCGGGGTCCCCGTCGCAATCGGCCAGCATGCCGTTCGGGTACTGGCTCGCACCGATATTGGGGGTGACGGTGCCCATGAGGAACTCTCGCACGATCTGCGGGCGCGTCTTGGTCTGCCAGTTGTTCGGGAAGTCGTGCGCGTAGAGCTGCGTGCTCTGACAATTGTACCCGGAGAGGTGGGCGGCCACCTCTCCGAGCGTGACGTACGCGCGGTCGGTGTTGTCCGCGAAGAAGCGGTAAAAATATTCCGGCGCGAGGTCCAGCGCGTCCGACAGCGGGGTGTCCCAGGACAGGTACACGGTGGGGTTGGTCGAGATGACGACCCCGGACTCGATGAGCTTCGACAGCGCGAGCGCCGTGATGCTCTTGCTGATGGATCCGATGTTGAAGACCGCGTCGTGAGGCATCGCGACCGGATTGACCGCGCCGAGCCTCGCCCAGCCAGCGTTGCCCTTCGCGATGATGTGCTTGCCCGCGATCACCGCGGCGATCATCCCCGGGGTGTTCGCCGTCCCGGGGGTGCCCGGCGAGACGACCGTGTGGTCTTCGAGGAGAGGCGTGAGATCGATGGCGTTGGGATGCACCTGAGGCGGCGCGGCATGGCTGCTCGAGGCGACGAGCAGCGCGAGGCTACCCAACCCCGAAGCGACGAGGGCGGACCGGTTCTTTCTCATGATATTTGTCCTCGGAAGCGAATTCGTGCGCGTGATGAAGCGTTGCGCAGGGAAGATTGCAGGCGCCGTGCCAATCCGAATCCGAGGCGTGACGCGGACGCAAGGGCTCGAATTCCTTCACACGGAGGGGTCGGTGTCACGCGGCCGTGACGGTGTCACGCGGCCGTAACAGCCCGCTGTCATGCGCACGTGACGCCTCTTCGTGATACCCTCGCCGCATGCACGCGCGGACGGCCAACCGTTTTCTGATCGTCATGTCGGCTCTGGCCGGGGCCATGCAGTTGCATTGCGTGAAGCGTGACTTGCCCCTGCACGAGATCGTGGGCTCCTATTCCTTGCACGGCGAGTACGTCGGAACGCGCGTGGTGCTGAAGCCGGACCACACGTTCGTGCTGGAGTGGTGGACCTGCGGGGGTACCCAGAGGGTGCGAGCCCGATGGCATCCATTGGGCAATGGGGAGCTCGGCGTGTCGGGTGTTCCTGCTCCGAAAGAGCCGGATGCCGGCGCGAGCGAACCTGAAAGCGAGGGGATTGCTGACATCTGCACGATCGATCCGACTGCCTGCGGTACGATTCACCTCGACCAGATTCGCATGCGCGTCCTCGGGGATACCCTGGAGCTCAGGTCCTCTCCGGACCCCAATGACGTCCAGAAACTGCCACGCGAGCCGTAGCGTGGATCACCCGGATGTGGCAGCGCTGACCACGCACGATCCGGTCCCGAGGCGAGGGCCCCCGCGCGCTTTCCGTAGTGTTTTCCGCGTCATGCGGTCGTTTTGGGTCTTGTCATCGCCGGCACTTCATGCGAGGGGGACGGAATGCGTACATTCTTCTTGCTCTTTCTGGTTAGTGCGGTCTCGTTGGCCGCGTGTAGCGACGACAACACCGGTGGCGACGGCGGCGCCGGCCCCGGCGGTTCTGGTGGGAGTGGCGGTTCCGGCGGCGGCAGCGATGGCGGCGGCGGCACCGGTGGTCAGGGCGGCGGGTCGTCGACCGGCGGCGGGTCGGCCGCCGGCGGGAGCGGCGGCGGCAGCGCCTGCGCCATCCCGGCGGGCGTCGAATACAACGACATGGGGTGCCTCACGTACACGGGCGCGGCCGCGCTCTGCGGGTTCCCGTCCGACGGGAGCACCTGCAAGCTCGCCGTGAGCTGCATGGCCTCGACCGATGAAGGGCAGTGCAACATCAACTGCGAGATGGGCACCACCATCAAGTGCTACAAGGAAGCCGACGTGCAATGCCTCGTGAGCGCGGTTTGCGCCGGCGACTGCGACGCATTGAAGGCCTGCGGCTTCGTTCTCTGACGGAGCCCGCGGCTCCGGCCCCGGGGCGCGCTCCCCGGGGCCTCGTCCGTGTAGGCTCAGTTCGTGGGGTGGGACCGCCGCGCGCCGCCCGCGCGCCGCTTGACCGACAAGAGGATCCCGAGCGCGCCCAGGAGAAGCAGCGGCGAAGAGGGCGAGCGTTCCGCGTCCTCTACGCTGTAGCTGCAGCCGCCGTCAGGGATGGGCCCGCCGCCGCCGCCAGGGATCGGGCCGCCGCCGCCCTCACCCGCATCGGAGCCGGTTCCCGCGTCGAGCACCTCGCCGGCATCCGTTCCCGCGTCGGGCTCCTCGCCGGCATCCGTCCCAGCGTCGAGCACCTCGCCGGCATCCATTCCCGCGTCGGGCACCTCGCCGCCGTCCGTCCCAGCGTCCTCTGGCTCGACCGGCTCCATGCACGTTCCCGCCGAGCACACGTTCGTCCCATCGCCGCACGTCGTGCCGTCGAGCGGGGCGCAGACCCCATCGACCGGCGCGCCGGCCGCCACGCTGCACGCCATGCAATCGGTCGTGTCGCCGCCGCCGCATGCCGTGTCGCAGCAAACGCCGTCCGAGCAAAAGCCGCTCGGGCAAACGCCGCAGGTCGTGATACGCGAAAGCCGCACGCGAATCGAATCGTAGGGGGCGCCCTCCACGAACCGCGAGAATGCAGCCAGCGTCTCCCCGTCGCCGCGCGAGGCGAGCTCGACGGGCTGGACGATGCCAGGCTCGGTCGAGATGTCGAACGGCGCGCTGACCGTCCCGTCCGGAGCGACGGTCACGCCCCGGAGGATGTCATTCCGCGGGGAAGCCCCGGGCGCGAACCGCGCGACGACGAACAGGCTGCCGTCGAACGCCACGGCCGGACGCTGGTCCCAGTGACTGAAGGCACATCCATTGTAGCCGTACGGGTCCGGGTGCTCGTCGAGCAAAAGCCCCTGGTAATCGAGGATCATTCCATCCGGCGTGACGCGCGCCGCGCGCTCGCGGGTGACCTTCGTCGCGAGATCGAAGGCCCTCCACGTGACCAGGTAGACGCCTCCGCCGAACGCGACGCTCAAACCACAAAGCATCTCGTTCTGGTTCGCGACCGTGAGGCCGCTCGGATCGATCATCGTCGCGTTCGCGTCGAGGCGCGATGCGCGCAGGATCGTCGCATTGCCGAATCCGGTGCCATTCGGGTCCGAACCCCAGACGTACAAGGCATTCGTGCCGTCGGAGGCGAGGGCGCCGCTGAAGCCCCAGGGCAGGTCCGAGAGCTCGGTGACGTTCCCTTGCGCATCGATGCGGAAGGGGATCCGGGCGCTGTAGAGACCGCCGAATGCATATTGAAGCACGAGCAGCGTGTCGCCCGCGACCTTCGTCGCCGCGACGACCTGGTATTCTCCGAGTTGAATGGGCGGGTTGTCGAGCAACATCCCCTGGCCGTCCACGCGCGCCGCTCGAAGCGAGTTCTGCTCCTCCAGAGCCCCCGCCTGGCGGTCGAACGCAGACCACACGAGAAGGGTCGACTGCCCGTCCGAGATCACGCGTGGATCACGCTGATGGAGCGGGCCTATGGCCAGCGGCAGCCCCGACATGTCGAGCGCCTGCCCAGCGGGAGAAATACGCGTCGCAAGGATGTCCATGGAGCCAGGCGCCGCGTAGTCGCGATCGTCTTCCCAGGCGACGAGGTAATTCTGCCCATTCCAGGCAAGCGATACGTCCGTCTGGCTGTTTGCGCTCGCCGAGATCAGGATCGGCGTCGCATCGATCTGCGTTCCATCCATCCCGTAGCGCGCCCCCACGACGTCGGCGGAGTCGGGCGCGCCATAGTCGTTCCCCGCAAACGCGGACCAGGCGAGAAACGCGTTCGTTCCATCGGACGTAATGGCCACGTCCCTGCCCGCCGTCGTGAGGATGCTCGGCGCCGGATCCAAAAAGCCTCCCTGCGCGTCCAGCCGAAGGAGCCTCAGCGTTCCGCCCGATTCGACGAGCTCCACCTCCCACCTGTTGCTCGACGCCATGAGGAACCCGGCGCTCGTCTTCAGGAGGGCGACACGAATGAGCTCTTCGTAGCCGACATCGGCGCTCGCGAGCGTGGCCGGTGCCCCGAGCGGCACGGCCGCGGCCGACACGCGGACCGTATGAAATGTCCTCTGGGTCCAGGCCGTCTCCCACGCGACGAGATAGTTCGTCCCATCGAAGACCACGGCCGGCGCGCTGATGAACTCGTCGCCCGTGTAATCGGCCAGCGTGGGCGCGAGGTCGACGCCGCCCGGGTCGAGCACGGCCCCCTGGGCGTCGATACGCGCGCCGCGGAGATTGCCGTTCGAATGCCAGACCATCAGCGTGTCGGCGCCCGCAGAAGCGAGCCCGAGCCCGCTGAAACTCCAGGACGGGCCCGCGATGGAGGCGATGCCGCCCGGATCGAGGACGGCGCCGGCGGGTGTGATTCGCGCGTGGCGGAGGCCGGCCGGGGCATCGGTGCTCGACCAGGCCACGACGAACTGCCCCGCCGCATAGGCAACGGAAAATCCCCGGCCTGCGGAGCCGACGCCGCCAATCGTGATCGGGGTCGGGTCGAGCACAGCGCCGCTCGGATCCACCCGCACGGCCTGGAGCTCGCTGCCGTTCAGGAAAGCGACGAGAAACACGCCTCCGCCCACCGCGACGCGTGGCTCGCTCCCCGTCGCGAGACCGAGCCCGTACGGATCGAGAACCGTGCCGTCGGGCATGATACGCGCGCCGTAAATCCTCGCCGGCGCGCCGCGGCCGTCGTACCAGACGGCGAGGTGCTGCGTGCCGTCGAAGGCCACCGAGGTCGAATCCTCGGCGAAGCCGGCCGGGCCAAAGAGGGGGGTATCCGTGCCCGTCTCGGGTGAAATGAGCGGGTCGAGCACGGCCGGGTAGGCGGACGTCTCCACGAGGTTCGCCGCGACGCGCATTTCGAGGCCCCCGGGCACGGCGCGCACGGGCACGTCGGCGCGGGCGCCGCGGGCGTCGATCCAGGTCGCATGCCCGACCCGGGCGCCGAGCCCGGTTTCGCGATCCGCGAAGCGATGCCCTGCCGCGCCTTCGCCCGCATACGCCTGGCCGGAGACCCGGAGGCGAACGGTGACGTCTCCTTCGCCCTCGGGGCGCGCGGGGAACGTGTAACTCAGCTCCACGCCCTCCGGCATGGGCCGTAGGTGTTGCGCGACCTCTCCCCGGTCGATGACCAGCTCGCCGCCCGCGTCGACGGCCGATTTTGAGGCGGACGCGGCCTGGCCGAGCGAGCGGCTGCCGCGCGTGACGTCCGTCGTTTCGATACGGAGCGGCGACGGGCGCGCGGCGGGGGTGTTTGCCCTTCCGTCGGCGAGGGGCGCGAGCTCGAATGCTTCCGTGGAGGCGCGCACGGCATAACGGTCACCCCCTGCGGTCCATACGCCCTCGCCGCCGCGGAAGGCGGGGAGGAGCGGCGACGGCGAACCCAGCGCGGCGGGCGAGGGCGCGCGCGCCGACGTCGCCCCGACGGCGAGGGCGGCGGCGGCGCCGAGGAGAAGCAACGCGCCGTAAGCGAGCCGTGCGGCGCGTGGAGGCCTCATCGGCCGATGCATCCCAGAGCAATCGTTCATCAAGACTTCTTCCTTTCTCGTCGAGCGTGCGGTCATCGGGCGTGTCCGAAGGCCCTACGGTGGGCTTGCAAGGAAATGGGCGTGACGCGGCCGAGCCGCATCACGCCAGACTTTCACGATGCTACACGTCGGTACGGACGAGCACCATGGTGCTTCCGCGATCAGCAGGGATTGCGCGGGACGGGCTCCCGCCCGTTCGTCCGCCTCATGTTAAGCAACTGTTAGCGACGCACTCCGCCCGCGGCGCGGGTGGTAGTCTGCGCCGATGATGCCCGTGGAGAGGACCTCGACCTCGATCGTGTTCATCGAGGACGACGAGAAGCTCGCGCGACTCACGGCGCGATACCTGGAGTCCCACAACGTCCGCGTCACGCTGGCGACCGATCCCCGCGAAGGGATCGCCGCTGTCCTGCGCGAGCACCCCGACGTCGTCCTCCTCGACCTCATGCTCCCCGAGATCGACGGCTTCGAGGTCTGCCAGCGCCTCCGGGCCCGCGTCCACACCCCGATCATCATGGTCACCGCGCGCGGCGAAGAGGCCGATCGCGTGATGGGCCTCGAAGGCGGCGCAGACGACTACCTGCCCAAACCCTTTTCCGCGCGCGAGCTCCTTGCGCGCATCCGAGCGCACGCGCGCCGCGCCCGCGGCCTCGCGGGTCCTCCGGCCGAGCGCCAGATCGTCGCCGGCTCCCTCACCATCGACCCTTGCGCTCGCCGGGCCATCTTCGGCGGGATGGAGCTCGCGCTCACGACCTACGAGTTCGACCTCCTGCACGCCCTCGCCGAGCGGGCTGGGCGCGTGCTCACGCGCGAGCAGCTCGTGGATCTCGTGCGCGGCAGCGCGGACGAGGCCTTTGATCGTTCGATCGACGTGCACGTCTCGCACCTCCGGAAGAAGCTCGGCGACGACCCGAAAAACCCCCGGATCATCAAGACCGTGCGCGGCATCGGATACGTGTTCGCGATCGACCGGATGTGAGCCATGGCCCTCCGTGACGTCCTGCGCACGCGCCTGGCCCTCCGCATCTACCTCGTGGGCCTCGCGCAATTCGCGGTGGTCGCGGCGGGCTTCATCGCCATCCTCGAGCTCAACCGGCCCAAGGGGTTCCCCCACGAGCACCAGGTTCGCTTCTTTCACGCGATGATCACGCGGGAGATGGATAACCCGCGCGAGCTCCAGGGCGTGCTCGATCTCATGCAGACCGAGCTGCACGCCACGGTCACCGTGATGGATCCGGACGGCGCCGTCTTCGCGACGAACGCGCCCGGCGCGCCGCCCCGCTGTATGCCGCCGAGGCCGGGAAAATTCCTCGAGGATCGGCCTCCGCCTTGTCACGTGAAGCTCGTGCGTTTTCCCGATGGCCGCGAAGGGCGCATCGAGCAACTCGCCCCATTTCGACCGCCGCCGGGACCACCCATCACCGGGCCCCGCCTGGTCGCGATGGTCCTCGTGGTCGTGGGGATCTCGTCGTGGCTGCTCGCGCGCACGCTCACGCGGCCGCTGCGCCGCCTGTCTTCCGCGGCGCGCGCGTTCGGCGGCGGTGATCTGAAGGCCCGCGCCGCACTGCCGAACCGCGACGAGCTCGGCGACGTCTCGCGCGCGTTCGACGAGATGGCCGAGCGCGTGACCGAGCTTTTGCGGGCCGAACGGGAGCTGCTCGCGAACGTCTCGCACGAGCTGCGCACGCCGCTCTCGCGCATTCGAATGGCCCTCGCGCTCGTCTCCGAGGCGGAGGGCGACGTCGCCGTCGCGCGGGAGATGCTCGGCGAGATTGCCGGGGATCTCGACGAGCTCGAGCGGCTCATCTCGGACGTCCTCACGGCCGCGCGGCTCGATCTCGAGGATGTGGAATCACACGCCGGCATTCCTCCGCTGCGTCGCGAGCGCGTCGACGTCCATGAATTGCTCACGCATGCCGCGTCGCGTTTCCGCACGGCGCACCCCCAGCGGTCGCTCAGGGTCGACGTGCCCGCGGATTTGCCCTCGGTGGACGCGGATCCCGTGCTCTTGCGGCGGGTCTTCGACAACCTGCTCGAGAATGCCCACAAGTACACGGACAAGGCCTCGGAGCCGGTCGAGCTCGTCGCGCGCGCCGGCGAGGACATCACGGTCGAGGTGATCGACAAGGGCATCGGGATTGCGGCGGCGGACCTCTCGCGCGTGTTTCGACCGTTCTTCCGGGTCGACAAGAGCCGCACCCGCGCGACCGGGGGCCTCGGCCTCGGGCTCCCGCTCGCGAAGCGGATCATCGACGCCCACGGCGGCAAGATCGAGCTCGTGAGCGCGCCGAACGAGGGCACCCGCGCATGCGTGCGGCTCCCGATTGCACATCTTCCGTCGGCTTAACACTCCGTTAACACGAATCTCGTACGCTCGCAGGCATGCGATTCCGTCTCGCTTCGATCCTCCTCTTCACATCGGCTTTCACGGGGTGCACCGCCGAGGATCCCGTGGCGTCGATCTTCGACCCGGCCAAGCTCCACAAGGTCGAGATCACGGTCGCTTCGACGCACCTCGACACGCTCGGGAACAATCTCGACGAGCGCGTGCCTTGCGACATCGTCTACGACGGCGAGCTCGTCGCGGGGTCCGGCATCCGACAGAAGGGCAATACGCTCGTGGATCTCGACGACAAGCCGAGCTTTTCCGTAAAGTTCGACGAGTTCGACGAGCAGGCGAAGCTCTACGGGCTGAACAAGCTCCTGCTGAACAGCTCGAAGCAGGATCCCAGCTTTCTGCGCAGCCGGCTCGGCTCGGACGTGCACCTGCGCGCCGGCATCCCCGCCGCGCGCGTCGCGCACGCGCAGGTGACGCTGAACGGCGTGGACAAGGGGATCTACGTGGTGGTCGAGGCCATCGACAAGGATTTCCTCCGGAGCCACTTCGGCGAAGAGTATGCCGAGGGCAACCTGTACGAGGGCCCCTGCTGCGGCGATTTCGTCGACGACATCGATCACATGGAGCTCGAGGACGAAAAAAAGGACGGCAGGACCCGGGACGATCTCGTCGCACTCGCCCAGATCATCCAGGACACGCCCGACGCGGAGTTCGCCGACGCGCTCGAAAAGCGGCTCGATCTCGGCCGGTTCATGAAGAGCTACGCGCTCGAAGCGCTGCTCGGCCACTGGGACGGCTTCGCGTTCCGGGCGAACAACCATTACATCTACAACACCCCCGCCACCGGGCTCCTCGTGTTCATGCCCCATGGAATGGATCGCATCCTCGACGATCCGGCATTCGACCCCGAGACCACGCCCGTGACCAAGCTGCCGCTCCGGATCCGCGCGATCGAGGCACTCGACATGGAGTTTCACGCAGAGCTCACCGAGCTCGCTCGCACCGCGTGGGACGAGAACTCCATGCAGGCGGCCATCAATCAGGCAGCCGCGGTGCTGCACACGGCCAGTTCGGGGGAACAGACGAAGAAGGATCTCGCCGATTTCGACGCGAGCATCCCCGAACTCCGCAACATCGTGACCGTGCGCAGCGACAAGATCGCCCCCACGCCCTGAAACGAGGCGCGCCGTGGACAACATCATCGAGCGTTACGAGTACAAATACCTGGTCCCGGAAGGTCTCGTCCCGGCCGTCCGCGCGACGGCGCGCGCGACGTCGAAGATCGACAAGTACGCCGGGCCCGACGGGACGTACCGCATTCGATCGCTGTACTTCGATACGGACCGCTACGACCTCTTCTGGGCCAACGAGCGGGAGCAGCCCGATCGATTCAAGCTGCGGGCCCGCTGTTACCCCGCGAGCAAGGAGAGCCCAGTTTTTCTGGAGGTGAAGCGGCGCGTGCTCGACGTCATCGTCAAGACGCGCGCCGCCATGCCCGCAGCCGCGTGGCGGGACGTGCTCGCCGGCAAGGAATCCGCGCTCGCCGCGCTCTCGCCCGGCGCGCGGTCGGGGGCGATGCGGTTCCTCGCGCCATATCACCGGCACCACATTCACCCGGTGCTGCTCGTCGAATACGAGCGCGAGGCCTACATCAGCGAGATCGACACGTACGCGCGGCTCACGTTCGATCGAAAGATCGCGGTGCAGCCGCAAGAATCACTCGATCTCGAAGCCATCCCGGGGCGGTGGCGGTCGATCGATCACCGGGCACAGACGCGGACCGAGGAGCCCGTGTGCGTCCTCGAGCTCAAATTCGAGCGGCGCCCGCCCCGGTGGATGGTCTCGCTCGTCCAGCGGCTCGACCTGATCCGCTATTCCTTCTCGAAGTATTGTTATGGAGTGACCGCGGAGCTGACGCTCCCAGATGCGCGCATTCCCGGCTGACGTTACCTGGCGCCGCGCAGGGGGCTCGTCGGGCAACCGTTGCGCCGGGGCGCTGCCCCGGGCCCCGCGGGGGCTGTTCGCCCCTCGACCCGAACCAGGGCAAGCCCTGGACCTTTGGTGGAAGAACTGCGCGGTGCGCAGTTCTTCCAAGGGCCAGTGGCAAGACCGTGAAGGTTCGTTTCGCGCTGTCGGCGTCATGGGTCGAGACGTCAGCGCTGCTGTTTTGGCTGGCAGGCTCGCCGCCAGTCTTGACTCGGCCTGTTCGATGAACTGCGCATCGCGCAGTTCATCGACCACGAGTCCAGCGCTTGCGCTGGTCCGGGTCCCGGGGTGGACAACCCCGGGTGGGGCCTGGGGCAACGCCCCAGCTCAGCGTCACCTGGCGCCGCGGGAGGCGGCGGCCGGGAAGTGGCCGCCGACGGCGCGCCGGAGCTCGGAGACGGCGGTGCGATAACGGCGCACGAGTGCGAGGAGGCGGAGCTCGACTTTGACGCGTTGCGCGTCGACGGAGAGTGCCTCGACGACGTCGACGTTGCGGCCTTCGAGTGCTCGTTTCGACGCGGTCCCGGCTTGCGCGGCCGCGGGGAGGGCGCGGGTGCGGAATTCGGTGACGAGTGCGCGTGAGGCCTCGGCTTCGCGCAGGCGCGCGCGCACCTCGCGGGCGACCTGCTCGACCTCGCCGGCGAGGGCGCGCTCGGACGAGGTCTTCGCCGCGCCGGCGGCGGCGGCGCCTGCGCGATTCGTGTCGAAAATGGGCAGCTCCACGCCGGCCTGGAACGTCCAGGCGAGGCCCGTCAGCGTGCCTGGCGTGGCCGGCGTGCCCGGCGTGAATTGATATCCGAGCTCGACGAACGAAAACCATGGAAAACGCCGCGCGCGCTCGGCGTATGCGCGGGCGTCGGCCGCGTCGATCCGCGCGGCTGCAATGGCGACCTCGGGCCTGCGCCGGAGCGCTTCTTCGATGAGGGCCTGCTCCGAAGGGAGATCCGGGGGAGGCCACGCGAGTGGCGGCTCGCCGACGACCTCCACGGATGCCCCGGGTTCGAGGCCGATCCGATCGAGCAATTCGCCGAGCACCTCGCGCCGGTGCGCCTGTTGCTCGGCCAGATCCGATTCGGCCTCGACCGCTGCGAGCTCGGCCATGGCCTCGTCGATCGACGTCGCTTCCGCTGCGGCGAGACGGTTTTTCATTTGCGCCGCGAGGGCCCTTCTTGCCTCGGCGACCGCACGCGCTGCGGCGATCTCCGCGTCAATCAGCGCGACGTCGTCGAAGAGCCAGCGGACATCGGCCTCGATTGTGATCTCCTCGGCGCGCGCCTCGGCCTGCGCCTCGGCCTGCTCGGCGCGCGCCTCCGCGACCTCCGCGTCCACGTCTCCTGGCCGATCGGGCGAAAAACGAACCGCCGTGCGGATCTGCGGCTCGCCCTCGACGAATTGATTGAGACGGATCTGCGAGATCCGGAGCTCCGGATTCGTGTGCTTGTTCGCCGCGGCGATGCCCGCCTCGGCCGTGGCAGCGCCCGCTTCGAGTGCCGAGAGTTGCGCGCTGTTTTTCTTGGCCAGCACGACCGCGTCCTCGACGGTGAGCACGCGGGGTGCCGCGTCGGGCGTGCTCGTTTGGTGCCGCGCCGCATCTCGGCGCGTGGATTCGTCGTGGCGGACGGAGAGCGACCCCCGGGGCCCGAGGCTCTCGCGATACATGGCGATCGCGCGCTCGGAGCCCGACATTTGCAGCGGAACGGAGCAACCTGCGAGCGCCGGGAGCAGCGCTGCGGGGAGCAGGGCTGCGAACGTTTTCACCGTGCCCACGGCACCTCCTCGAATGACGGGACGGAACTGCCCGTATCGAAGACGACCATGAGTTTGCCCGCGGAGAGCGACGGCGTGATGCCCTCCGGTTTGAGCCCCGGAAACCGCTTCACGAGGACCGGCGTGAGCGCGCCGGACGCCGGCGCCTCGATACGCCAGAGCGCCCCGGCGTCGCCGTCCGCCGTCGAGGGCGTCGACGAAATGGCGAGGCTGCCGTCGGGCAGGAACAAAAGATCGGAAATGCCGCCCGGCGTGGGTTTGCCCGCGAACTCCACGTCGACGCGGACGCGCGCCCAGAGCGAGGCGCCGGCGTTCGCCAGGGGCTTCGACGCGAAAAGCGCGCTCGGCGCGGTGACCTGCCAGATCATGGCATTGCCTTGCGCATCGAGAGGAGCCTTGAGGCCGAAGTAAAGAGAGCCTCCTCGGTAGGCGAGCCCCTCGATGTCGAGCGCTCGTGTTCCATTCGGAAGCCCGAGCGCCGCGGCCTGCGCGGGGTCCGCGTCGAGCAATTCTGCGATATGGGCCTCCCCGTCGACACGGAAGCCTCGTCCCTCCTTCCGGAGGCGCAAGAGTGCCGTCCGCGCGGGCTTCCGTTTTCCCCGCTTGCTGTAGCTCTGCGACGACAAGAGGTAAATCTCGCCCGCATCGCCGACGGCAATCGCCTCGACGTCCGAGAGCTCGTCGATGCCGTCCACCTGCAAAGGCTCCGGCTCGATTGCGCCGTCCTTGGACATTCCAAAGACCCAGGGCACGCCCTCCGTGTCCTTCTGGCCCGTATCGTCACTGACGACGAGATAACGACCTTCGGCCTCACGCGAGAGGACCCCGGACGGCTCGAATCGCGTCCGTTTCGCCAGCACGTCCGGAAGCTTGATCGGGAGCACGCTCGCCGGGAGGGAATTCGTGATCGCCGGAGGTGCACCGGATGCGGGCGGCGCCGAGGATGGCTCGAATACGACATCGAAGGCTTGACCCGCGACGACGTCGAGAGGGGCGTCGAGCTCGACCGTGATTTCGCGTCCCCACATCGGGACCTTGGGCGAGTTCCAGCAGCGCATGGGGAGCTCCGCCACGAGCGGGCCGAGCGCGATGGTTTTTCCCTGCAGCGGGCCGCTCGCTTGCCCTCGAATCCATAGTTTCGCGCCGTCGCCTTCGCGCAAGCCGAGGGAGACGCGCTCCGGGACGCACGTGACCACGCGCGCGCCGCCGCTCACGATATTGAGGACCGGATCCCCGGCCACGGCGACCTCGCCGGGCTGCTTCAGGACCGTCGCCACGCGCCCGCGCCGCGTCGCGCGGAGCGCGTACCCCGCGCGCCTTTGCTTCAAGAGCTCGATGGTTCGCTCGGCGAAACGCACGTCCGCGGCGAGCTTCTCCGCGGTCGCGGAGTCCTCCTGCTTTGCCGCCTTGCGCCGCGCTTCGGCCGTCTGGATCTGCTTCGCCAAAAGCTTCAAGGTCCGCGGCTTCTCCGCGGCGAGCGCCGCGGCTGCGGCGCGTTGCAGGTCGACCTTGGCGAGCTCCTCGAAGACCACCTGTCGGTCCTCCACGAGCTGCTTCACCCGCGCCATTTCGCCGTCCAGCACCTTCGCCTCGGCGGTCACCTGGAGGTGTTCCTCGCGTTGCTTTGCCGCCTCGCGCTCGAGGGACGCGAGGTCCGCGTCGAGCTTCTGCAACATCTCGGCTTCCGCGGCGCGCACGTCCGCCTCGAGCCGCGTCTTCTCCGCCTCCGCGACGGCGATCTCCGCGTCGATCGCGGACGTGTCGAGCTCCGCGACGATCTGCCCCGGCGTGACCTCGTCGCCGACACGCACGTGAACCGCCGCGACCTTGGCGATCTCCGTCGGCGCGATGGCCTCTGGTGTCGCTTCGGCGAACCCCACGACGTGCCCGTGCGCGCCGCCGCCAAAGTGCAGCCCCGCCGCGGCGCCGAGCGTGCCCACGAGGCAAATCCCGGGCGCGAAACGCTGGAGGGCCGCTTGCATTCGATGGAGGGTCTTCGTCGATTTCATGGCTACAGATCCAGCGTCGGCTCCTGCAGCAGCAAGGCGACGTCCTGCACCCCCGGAATGGACTTCAGGTTCGAGACGAGCGGCGAGCGCAGATCCGGCGTACGGACGCTGATCTGGTACGCATGCTCCATGATCGTCCCTTGCGCTGCCTCGCGCAGCGTGACGAGCGCGAAGGACCTGCAATGTGTCCTCAGGATCTTCATGATGGCCTCCTCCGCCTCCGGCCCCGAAGGCGCCGCGAAGCGGAGGAGCCCATCCGGCTGATGGCGTGCGCCATACCCGGTGAAATGAAGCAGCACGAATCCGATCGCGAAGATGATCGTGCCCAGGATCGCCGCGCCGTGCGCCTGGGCGCCGGTCGCCATCCCGACGCCCAGGGCCGCGAAGATGAAGATGATATCGCGCGGATCACGCAGCGAGGTGCGGAACCGGACCGCCGAGAGCCCCCCCGCCATGCCGATCCCCGCGGCGATGCTGCTGCCCACGGCGAGCATCAGCATGCACGTGATCACGCTGCCCATGGCCATTCCGTGCACCGTGGACCGCGAATACGAGAGGCCGCGGAAGGTCGCCATGTACACGACCGCGATGGCCTGGCCCAGCCCGAAGGCGAGCAGGAGGGAGACGAGTGCCTTGCGCCATTCGAATGCATCCCCCTGAGTGAGCGGTTCGAGCCATTCCATGATGCGGCGTGTTCCTCGTGGCAATCGTGGGCGAGAGGTTTCAGGTGGTCACGGTCCGAGGTACGCGGCCACGTCGACCGGCCGCTCCTTCGCGTGGGCGATCACGCCGGCGAGGCCCTCGTCGAACGCGGCGGGCGACGCGAGGAACGTATACCCCGGCTGCTCGCCCTCCGCGCCGACGACGTACGGCGCGATGAGATCGTGGGCGGCCTTGAATCGCGTCTCCATGCTCGCGGCCTCGTAATCCTTCTCGACCGCGAGCGCGACGTAGCCGCGATACTTCTCGAGGTACACCGGATCGTCGAGGAGGTACCGGATGAGCGGCCATTGATCGGTGATCTCGGCCATCCCGAGCGACATGGCCTGCCCGCCGAACCCTCCGCCCGACGCGGCGGGGAACGCGAAGCTGTGGTCCCAGGGGATCCACGTGAACTGCGCGTCCTTCTCGGGATCCGCGTACATGTAATAATTGTGCGGCATGCGGCCGTACTGATCCCAGTCCTCGATCACCGCGTTCAGCGCGAGCCAATGCAAGAAACCATCGACGTCGAGCCGGGCTTCGAGGCCGGCGCGAAAGGCCGCGGCGTCGGTCTTGTCGGCGTGCAGCGCGTCGAAGAGCGCCTGCGCGTCCGAAAAATCGGCCTCGTCCTCGTTGTTTTCCTTGCCGAGCGTGTCGGGGTCCCAGGTCTGCCACCGCGCGCCTGCGCCGTCGGGCTTGTACATGTTGCCCTTGTGGCCGCCGAAATGCGTGTCCATGAACGATTCGTCCGAGGGCAGCTCGATTCCCGTATACAGCCCGAAGTATTTCAGGCCCTCGCCGTGATCGATGAACACGCGGTAAAACGCGGTCGCGGGCGCCGGGATCCCCGCGTTCACGAAGACCTCGGTGCCGATCTTGTCGCGCAGGAGCGAGGAATCGCTCGCGGAGTTCGAGAAGCTCAGCGCATCGAACCCGTAGAACCGCTGGTTCTTCGTCTCCGGGTACGTGTCCTCGTACTTGTCCCAGTTGAAGCGCAGCGGCAGCTTCCAGATGCCCTGGCTCCAGGTCATGGCCAGGCTCGAATTGCCCTTGAAGCGAATGCCGACGTGCTGCCAGCTCCGATCCTCGGTCTTGACGTCACACTCGACATAGATGGGCGTGCGGGGGAGCAGATCGACACCGCCTTCGCCACCCGGCCCGCCCGGGCCGCCGGGGCCGCCGGGGCCGCCCTCCGGGAAGCAGAGCAGGGTGCCCATGGCATCCGTGCACGTCCCCTGGGACTCGACGCCATTGAGCGTGACCGTGCAAGCATCGCCGGCCGCGAGGCCATTACAAGCCTCGGCGAGCTCCGGCGGCGGTCCGCCGCCGCCGGGCCCGCCCGGCCCACCCGGGCCGCCCATGCCTTCGCCGAACGTGCCGAGCATGTCGGTCATGTCGGCGACCATCGCCTGCCAGTTCTCAGGCGAAATGGTGATGTCGATGCGAGGAACCCGATCCTGCGGGAAGGCGGCCGCGTAATCGGGATCCTCCGAACCGCTGCCGCCCTCGCCGCCGCTTCCGCCGTTTCCGCCGCCGCCCTCGCCGGCGCTGCCGCCCGATCCGCCGCTTCCCCCCGCGCCCGCGCCCGTCTCGGCGCTGGGATCGGAGGAACCGCAGCCCTGGATCGCCAAGGTCAAAAGCGAAGCGAACGGCAGCACAACATGCAGGAACCGCATTTTCATCAGTCACTCCCCAAGTTCAAGGTTCGAGTCGACTGTATGTCGGGACTGCGGCGCTGATGTTACAGGATCGTGTGCGATTGTTAAGCAGGCGAATCTCGCGGCGTCGGGAACGTCGCGCTCACTCGTTCCCGCGGCCGGGGTAGGGGCGTGCTTGCTTGATGTAGAGCGTGGGCGTCTCGCCCGGGGCGGCCTCGTCGTCGAACTTGAATTCGATGTCCATCGCGTACCAGCCGTTGTTCCCCGCGGCCGGCCCATACGCGGGGGAGAAGCGCGCGTGGATGGCGTCGAGGGCCACGCCGAGCTGATGGATCTGCGCCGTCGTGAGGACACGCTCGCCCCCGGGCAGCAAGCTCGAATGCGTGAGGTACGTGATCGGCTGGTTCGGCTGCGTGAAGTAGTAGAGGAACTGATCGCTGGTCACGCCGGGCGGCGGGGCCACGACCTCCACGTCGCCGCCATACTGGACGTTCACGTAAAATGCGGGATCGACCCCCGCCTCGTCGAACGGATTCGCCGTGACGGCCACGCCGTTCGCCTCCTCGTCCGGGAAGTTGTGGTGCACGAGCAGGGCCATGCCGATCGATTTGTGATCGATGCCGTAATAGCTGCGCTCCTCGAACGTGCGGAAGAGCCAGGCGCTCGCGTAGGTCTCGCGGATGGCGTCGAGCACGTCCGGCCAGTCGGTCGGGTCGCCCGTATGCGACTCGTAGCAACCGGCGCAGGGGAAGCCCTCGAGATCTTCGCTGTTCGTGCTGGTGCGGAAGCGCATCTTGTGCGTCCCGTATTCGGCCGCGATCTTCTCCTGGAGGAGCGTCTGGAATGCGGCGTCGATGGGAGCCTCCTCCATGGCCTTGCGCAGGTCCGAAAGCTTCAGATCGCGGACGGCCGCGTCCGCCTGGAACGTGGGATCCGCGAGCAGCGCGTCGATCTGATCGTAGAACCCGTTCTGCTTCATGAACTGGTCGTAGTAATAGACCGGGATCGCGAAGGCCTTCTGGATCGGGACGTTCTCGGTCCGGACGAGGATCGAGTAATGCGCGGCCTTTCCGCCGAACGCGAGCACCGATTTCTTGATCGCGTCCCGCAAGGACGCGCCCGCCGCCGGCTCGGGCGTCACGTCCTCGAGGTCCCACAGGCCCGTGACCGAGAGATCCAGCGTCGGGAGCACGACGGGCTCGGGCTTGTGCGCGTCCCAGAAGGCCTGGGCCTCTTCGAGCGTGACCTCGCGGACGGTCCACGTGGAGGCGCCCACCGTGAGCTCGACCAATTTGCCTTCGAGCCCCCGCAGCGTGAGGTTCGTCATGGCATGACGCAGCCCCATGTTCGGCGTGCCTCGGTTCTGGGAGAGCACATTGACGTGAGAGAGCGGCGTCTGGAACTCCTCCGTGACGAGACCCTGGATGACGGAGATGTCGTTCGGCGCCTCGTCGAGCACCACGATGTCCTCGTGGGAGACGTACTCGGTATCGAGGTCCGCGGCCTTCAGGAAGCGGAGCCGGCCCATGGCCGAGCCGAGCGAGAGCGGCTGGTAATCGATCGCCGCATAAAGCTCGTCCGTGGTCTTCACGGGGACGTCGGCGCCAAGCTTGTCCGCCTCCACCGCCACGGCGTCCGACGTGGGGTGGAAGAAGAGGTTTCCGCCGAAGTAGGCCGATTTCGCGACCGTCTTGTACAGCGTCGTGATCATGGCCGCCGAGGCGGTGTCGTAGGGGGCGATTTCGAGCGCCCAGACCTTCGGGCCCTCGTAGTACGTCACCGCGCCGAGCAGGAAGCGGCGATCGGGCGTGTAATACTCGGTCGCGTTGAAGCTCGACAGCTCGGGCACGAGCGGAAGGTCATTGCCCGAGAGGTGCTTCGAGGCGAACTCGTAGTGGATCTTGTAGAGGACGCTGTTCTGGAAGTAGAGCGCATTCTCGTCGGCCTGATCCAGGACGACCTTGACCGAGCGCGCGCCCGGCAGGTCGGCGCGGAGGGGCTCCGAGGCGAGCGCCTGGAAATCCCCGTTGCAGCCGATCACCTGCAAGAACTCCGGGGATTCGCTGCCGCTCGCGAGCTTACATTCGAACACGGGGCCCGCAGGCGCGGCGGTGTCGCTGCACGCAAGCGGCAGCGCGGCGACGAACAAGACGAGACCCAGCGCCGTGGCGGCGCGTTTGTGCAAAGACATGGTTTTCCTCCCGAAGAAAGCTGAAGTCGAGCCGCGAGCCTCAGGGGACCAGCGAGAAGCAATAGAAGCCGCCGTATCCGCCGCCCGAGCCCACGGTGACCGCGCCCGGCAGGGGCCCGCCCATTTCGATGAGGTTCACGCCCGGCGCGCAGCCGGACTCGTTGAGCGAGGACATCCAGTTCGCCATGCTGCCATCCCCGCCGCCCGGCCCCGGGCCGCCGCCGCCGCCGAACCGCGGCCACGAATGCCCCACGCGCGGCCGGCCTTCGCTCGCCAGGTCGCCGAGGTTGCTCGTCCAGTCCTTGCACGTCGCGGTCGCGCTGAAGAGCGTGCCTTCTGCGTTCGTCCCGGTGAGCATGTCGTGGTTGTCGACCTGCCCCTGATTCGGATCGGGCTGGTGGTTCGGGACGCCGTCCTCGTTCGGGAAATCATTGATGATCGCCGCGTCGGCCCCCGCCGGGCGCTCCTGCAGAAGATCGGTCTTGTTCGCCGCGAGCAATCGCCCGAGCCGGTCGTACCAGGGCCCCTCGCCAATTCGATCCTTGGCGTCGACCTGCTGCCCGTCCTCGCCCGCGGTGGCGCTCAGGAACGCGCGCCACGGCTTCTGTCCCGCGCCCGGCATGCTCTTTTCGGCGATCGTCGCGCAGATCTTGTCGGCGCCGCGGAGCCCGGCGCCGGCGCCCGTCTCGCCGAAGCGGAGATCGCCGCCGAACCCCTCGGAACTGCCCGAGAGCTCCTGCAAGGCGCGCAAGCTCGTCACGAAAAAGCTGAATTTTTCGGTCGGGACGCCGCCGCCGGCCCCCGCGTCGCCGCCGCTGCCGCCATTGCCTCCACCACTTCCGCCGGTGCCTTCGCCGCCCGTGCCGCCCGCGCCGCCCGTGCCGCCATTGCCGCCGGACGCGGAGGACGCGCTGCTCCCGGAGCCGCCGTTTCCGAGGTTGAGATCATCACCACTGCTGCTGCCGCAACCCACGACAAACGAGAGCGCCGCGCTGCCCAAGAGGGGCAACGCCCATCGGTGTGCGTTCATGACAAGCTCCTTTCTAGAGCTCGCTGGATTCGTTCCAGCGTATTTTTCGGATGCACCGCATCCGGAGGAAATTCATTTGCAGGTGAGATCGGCCTGGCAAATCTGACCGCTCGGGCAATCCTCGTCGACCGTGCACGACGTGAGCCCGGGGATCTGCACGGCCTCTTCAATCGACGAGGTGACGACGAGGTCGACGCGGCCCTCTTTGATGGTCGCGGAACCCGTCGATTTCCGAGCGACGACGATGGAAGGGTACCCCGCGACCCCAAGGTCGAGGAGTTTTGTGAGGAGCGCGGCCGGAATCTCGAGCGATCCGGTGTCGTCGGCATCGCACTCGATCATACCCTTCGTGCCGCCGTGATGGCTGATGTCGAGTTTTACGTAGATGCGAGAGCTCCCGGTCTTCGTCGGCGGAGCCCAGGCGAGCGAAACCGGTTTGCCGGATTCGAGCGTGAGCGTCTCGCTGGTGAGATCAAGGGGAGCGATGCCGGCGGCTTCGAGCGTGAAGGCGCTGAAGTAGTCGCCAGCCGCCTGGAAGGAGATCACGTCTCCCTCGGCGAACGCGGGGTAGGGGAGTTTTACGCTTGCAGGCGGCTGATAGGCGTTCACCACGGGATCCATGCTGAAGCCATCCTCACCTGATTCGGTGTGCAGGCCCTTGACCGTGACCTTGCCGGCGCCGTGCGCGAGCGGATAATTCTGGCATTGATCGTCCTCCACGCAGGCAGCGCTGCCGCCACAAGGCTGGCTGCAAAAAGGGACGCGCGGGGTAGAAAGCTTGCAAGCGCCTTCCTTCGCGGCTTCCTCCCAGATGATCTGCGAGGGCGTGGGGCCGTCGTAAACCTTGCCGAGCACCGCCGTGCTCCCCGGCGTCGCCGGCGTATTCCCAGACGCAGGAACGGGCGCGACGAGGCGCACCTGGAACGAGCCGACGAGAATGGAAGAGTCGCCAGGCTCGGCATCCGGCGGGCCGCCGCCCGCGCCACCATTGCCGCCAGACCCGGACGCGTTCCCGCCCTCAGAGGTGGAGCAGGCGAGGAGCGGCAAGCAAAACAGTCCGGCGAAAGCAGCGGCAGCGTGCCGCGCGCGGGGATTCTTCCGGACATTTCGAGGCAAGCCAGGCGTAAGCGTCGTCATGTGACGACAGTGCGCCAATCCGGTGAACTTATTGTTGTGTTCTCGTTAGCGATTGTTAACGCTTCTTGGGCCCGCCTTACAACGGCCGCAGGCGCGTGCGCACGAGAAAATTCTGCACCGCCTCGATCGGATCCCCCGTCGCTTTCGCCCATTGCTGCTTATACGCCTCGAGCTCGGGCCGGAACGACTCTTCATAACAAAGCACGAGGACGACATGCCGGAGATCACCCCGTTTGGCGAGCTCGGGCAAGAGCATGAGCTCGAAGTCGAGCTCGCGAAACGAGGCTTCATCGTTCTGGCGAAGCCAGGTGACGAACTCGGTCATCCGCGTAATCGCATCGAGCGCGCACGCATACCGTGACGCGTTCGACGCAGCCCCCCCGAGCCAAGCGGCCGCATGGTGCTTCCACGCCTCGGCCGTGGCAGGGTGCGCCGACGGGTAGACCATGATGGTCTTCGTCTTGAAGTCCGGCAACGCCGCCGGGCGCGGGAAAAAGCGGCGCATCTTGACGCCACTTTGAGCGAGCAGCCGATCGAGCATAAGCCACGCCGACCAGTACCGCGGGTTCGCCGCGATCGCGCCATACAGCGCATGCCACCCGAGCTTATGCTCCTCGCGCATGAAATGCGCGTCGGCAAGGAACTTGAACGCCTGGGGATCGAGCGGATCGAGCTCCGTCGCGCGGCGGAAGCAAAACACAGCCTCGGGAAGGCGCTTCTGGTTGTAGTAGGTGTTGCCGAGGTACTTGTGCGCAGTCGCATCCGTGGGATCAAGCTTCGTCGCCCGCACAAAATAAGGCTCAGCCTCAGCAAACCGGCTCGCCATGAAACACTCGTTGCCGAGGTTCAAGAGCTCGAGCACCTCAGGGCGGTGCGGCCGGTCCACCCTGCAGAGGACCGCGGAGATCTTCCCGATCGTCTCGCGCGCCACAGGCAAGCTCCAGTCGAGCCCAAGCGCCTCGAGCACAACCAACTCGGCCCGCCCAACCATACGCGCGACCCACGTCTCGTCAAAAAACAAAGCCGCCTCGAGCATCCACCGCCCAGCCTCGCCAAGGGTCGCCGCGCAATCCCCATCCGCCTCGATCGCCTGGTCCGCAAGCGCATAAGCCTCACGCGGCCGATTCGCCGCAATCTCACGCGCAGCCTTGTCGAGGCACGCACGCGCCGTCGCATTGGGGGCTCTGCCTTGGCTCGTCATGGCGCAGCATTCTACACGTACGCGCCCTGAGCATGCGTCTCTTCTTGGGGCCGTCGCGCCGGGGCTCTGCCCCGGGCCCCGCGGGGGCTATCCGCCCCTCGACCCGGACCAGGGCAAGCCCTGGACCTTTGGTGGAAGAACTGCGCTCCGCGCAGTTCTTCCAACGGGCCGGTAAGACAGCCTTGCCCGTCGAAACGGCAGCGCGGCTGTCTTGGCTGGCGGGGTCTGACCTGTTCGATGAACTGCGCATCGCGCAGTTCATCGACCCCGGGTCCAGCCCCTGGCTGGTCCGGGTCCAGGGGCGGACAGCCCCTGGTGGGGCCTGGGGCAACGCCCCAGCGCGGCGCCCCAGTTTGCACTCCTTCTTGCGTTTTCCGGCTCACTGCCTGTAACGTCCGTTGGCATGAGATATCTGTCCTTGGCGGCTCTCAAGGTTGCGCTGGCGGACCTGTTCAGTGAGCGTCATGCGGCGCTGGTCCTGTCTGGTGCGGGCAAGACGTACGAGTCGATTCTCCTTGCGAAGAAGCAGCAGATCGACGCGCTCCCGGGGGCGCTCACGGGGGGCAAGCCGCTCGCCGAGTCGATGGCGGAGGCCGACGACGTGCACGATGGGTTCGGCTCGGCGATCTGGCACATGACGGAGGCGTATGAACGGTGCCCCAAGGTGCCGGCGCATGTGCGGGCGGCGGTCGGGCGGGTGCGGGCGGCGTTCATTCCGCAGCTCGACGACTTGCAGGCGACCTACGTGCAAGAGGTCCACGCGGCGATCGAGCATCGGAAGAAGATCGATGACTTGAAGGCCGATTTGCAGCTCATTCCCATCGCGGAGGGGCTCACGCTCCTCGATTGGGCCGAGGGGTACGTGGGCGCGGCCGAGCAGATCGGCGCGCTTCTGAGCCAGCGGGCGGATGCTGACACGGGAACGCGCCGCGATGCGGGTCGGATTCGCACGTCGACGCTGGCGGTCCTGGGCCGCTTCCGCGGGGCGCTCGGCGACGAGATCGCCGTGAACGCGGCCCTGCCGAGGGACCTCGACGCGCGGGTGTTCGGTTTGTTCGACCAGCTCGCCCAGATGCGCGCGGACGCGATCGCGAGCAAGGCAGCCCCCGCGCCCAAGGGTTCCGAGGCGGGCACGGACTGACGATCACCCCCCGGGTCCGCTCGATCGCGCTTCGGAGGGAAGACGATCACCTCGAAGGACGAGCGAGCGGGCATCGGGGGGCATCGGGACTACCCCGGCGTGCGATCGATCGCGCGTCGGGGTAGTCGCCTTCATGGTGCATGTGCGACGGATCGCACGTCGGGGGGAACGAGGTCACGCCGGTGTGCGAGCGGTCGGGGGGCCGCGGGATCGGGTTCATGGTGGATGCCCGATCGAGCGTGCTTCAGAGGGATGAGCTTCCTGTCGAGGTGCGATCGAGCGGGGGGCGGGGTGGTCAAGTTGCCTTGCTTGGGGCCGCCGCGCCGGGGCGCTGCCCCGGGCCCCGCGGGGGCTGTTCGCCCCTCGACCCGAACCAGGGCAAGCCCTGGACGCGGGGTGGAAGAACTGCGCGTTGCGCAGTTCTTCCATAAAGCCGGGGGGCGTGATAGACGCCCACGGTGTCAACGAGCTGACGGGTATCTCGTACAATCGAACGGAAATTTGGGTGATATAATGAAACGTACCATCTCGACGCGGTGGAGCGGGATTCTGGGGCCGCTGTTCCTCTTGCTCGCGTGTGCGGGGCCGCTCGGCTGCGAGGCGCTGATCGCTGCTGCGACGTCCGATGGAGGCGCGGCGACAGAGGAAGGCAAGGCTTGGCTCGCGGACTTTGCGAAGAAATACAATGCCACCGTCGAGGCATCGAAGACGGACTTTGCCTCGATGGAGGCTTACTTCAATGCCATCGTCCAGGCGCAGGCTTGCTCTGATGCCACCCACGGGACCTTCGAGGACGCGTGGACCGTCGAGACTGTCGAGGGTCCCATGAAGGTCGAGGATGCCGAGCGGAAATGCGGGCAGATGCGGGACGCCATCCGTAAGAAGGGCTCGACCGAGGAGGCGTGTGGGTATGCCTCGCTCTACGTGAGGGCCGGCGAGCAGCGCCCGGGGACGGAGTGGACCACGACTGTCATGCCCCTCCGGAACCTCGGCAGCATGTCCGCGCAGCGATTGGACGGCGCCCGCCAGATCGTCCCCTGTGACCGCATGCCTGCCAAGGGTAACAAGCCCGCTCCCATCTGGAAAAAGGAGCACGTGAAGGGGGCCGAGGAGATCTGCGAGAGCGGCTCGATCATCGTGTACGATTCGACCGACTGGGAGATCGAGAACGCCTCGGAGGGCGACGAAAAGTATCTCGTTCGTCACCTCGACGGCGTCTGTTGGTATCCGAAAGCGCCGGTCGGCGGTGCGTTCGACGTACCCCCGCCCTGCGACGACGACGGTACCCCGCCGAACAATGAGACGTTCAGTTGTCTCACGAAGGCGGGGAAACTCGTCTTGAAGTGATCACTTCTTCGTGAAGTCGCAGCTTCCGCCGGTGCAGCCCTCCGGCACCGTGATCTTGGGCTGACCCGCCCAGACCGATTTTAGATACGTCGTGATCTGCTGGCGCGCCGCGTCCCCGGCGGGGCCGCCCTCCGCGGCGAATCCGTGGATGCCGTACGCATCCATGTCCGTCGTGCGGAATTGCGTCAGCCCGCTCTTGCCGACGATCTCGGCGGCCGTCTCGACGCCCAGGATCGGGCTCAAGACCTCGCCCACCTGGCCCGCGCCGACCGCGACCGAAAGCAATGCCGTGCCCTCGTTCGGGAGGATGGGGTCGCCCATGCTCTCCTGGATCAGATAGGCCGTGGGCTCGTCCGGCGATCGATCCGCCCAGATCGAGCCGTCGACGTCGTCCCAGTTCGATTGGCTCAGCGCGAGCGCATGTCCGACGTCGAGGTTGCCGCCATAACTCGGGCGGAGGAGGCCGCGGACCGTGGAGTAGACGTTCGAGCCGGGAATGAAATGGGTCCAGCCGGCGCCGGGGACGTTGAGGACGCCGTAATGCATGTCGGGGTCCACGGAGGCATACACGAGGCCGAGCGTGCCGCCGAGGGAGCCGCCTGCCCAGACCGGGATGCTGCCGTCGGGCTCGCGGCCGATGAGCGGATTCGCGCCGCCGTCGAAGGTGGGGCCCGAGAGCAGCTCGCGGAGCGTCGTGTTCATCGCCGCCTGCACGCCCGCGCCGTCGGCGATCGCTTGCATGAGCCGCGCCGTGGAGCGGTGCGTGGCCTCGGCCATGCGCTTCATGTTGACGAACGTCTCGATGACGTCGTCGCCCGTCCAGCCGTCGAAACGAATGCCGACCTTGCCGATGCCATTCTGGCCGAGCTCCTGGTCGAAGGAGCTGTCGTCGACATCGCCGCCCATGCCGTGGCCGTACATGACGAATCGGTAATTGCCGCTGCCGGCCGGGACCATGACGCGGAAAGGCGCCTCGTGCGTGCCTTTGGCGACGACATCGCCGGCCGCGTCGACCGAAAGGTCGAGGTCGTCTTCGAGGAACGACGGGAGCCCGACGAGGCGGCCCATCACGACGGCCGCGACGGACGGGTTCGGGTCCCAGGCGACGGAGTCGACTTCGACGGTGACGGTGCCCTGGGCGACGGCGTCGATCGCGGCCTTGCGCATGGCCGTGAGCCGCTTCGTGGGGTCGTCGCCGGAGCGGGTCGTGAAATCGAAGACGCGCACGACGCGGGCCGGATCGATGCCCGCCTCCGCGAGGAGTTTTCGGGTCGGGGCGTGGTAGCCGCGCAGATCGGCTTCGGCTTGCGAGGCCGGGGTCGCGAGGCCGAGCGCGACGCGGGTTTGGTGGGTCGGCTCGATGGCGGCGCCGTCTTCCATTTTGAGGTCGTCGAGCACGACGGCCACGTAATCGGCGCCGGGTTCGAGCGGGCGCATGGGATAGCCGAGGACGAGCGTTTCGGTGGCCGGATCCTCGCCCGGAATCGTGGAGAGGCGCACGGGGACGGATTCGCCGCGGCGCGCATGGTCGTGCTGCGCGAGGAGCAGGCGCACCGGGCCCTCGGTGAAGGAGGCCGCCGCGGGGACGGCGACGGGGCCGGCGAAGCCAATGGCGAGCGGCGATACGCGGGAAAAACCGTCGGCGAGGGCGAGGGAGCGGGGATCGTCCTCGACCGGGAGGCTCGTGGCCTCGACGTGGAGGCGGACGCCAGTGGCGGTGGCCGGGTCCGCGGCGAGGAAGGCGCTGGAGGGCCAAGGCAAGAGGCACCGGAGGTCGTCCGGGTCGCCACAGGGGGCCGTGAGGGGCGCGCGTGCGCCCTCGGCGCGATCGGGCGCGGTGAAGACGGGCGCGTCTTCGCCGCCGCAACCGGCGAGGAGGAGGGCGTGGGCGAAGGTGTAGGCAAGGAGGGGGCGCGGCACACGGGCGCCCAGGTATTTCAAGGACATGGCCCGGCCACCTTAACGGAGCGGCCAGGCTCGTGACAACGATCTCAGAGGGTGTTCCGCAGCGTAGCGCCGGGGTTTCACCCCGGACCCCGACCAGGGGTTGTCCACCCCTGGACCCGGACCAGCGCAAGCGCTGGACCCGGGGTCGATGAACTGCGCGATGCGCAGTTCATCGAACAGGTCGAGGCAAGACCGGCGGCGACCCTGCCAAGCGAGACGGCTTCGACCGGCAACGCGGTGCCTGGTCTTGCCACCGGCCTGTGGGAAGAACTGCGCATCGCGCAGTTCTTCCCAAATGGTCCAGGGCTTGCCCTGGTCCGGGTCGAGGGGCGGATAGCCCCCGCGGGGCCCGGGGCGGCGCCCCGGCGCGGCGGCCCCAAGAAGAGACCAATGCGTCAGGTACCGGCGCGCCAGAGCGCGTAGATGGCGCCCCAGGACATGGCGAGCAGAACGACGAAGACGAGGTAGGAGAGGCGCTCGATCGTGCGGACCGACTTGCGGCTCGCAGCGAGGCCCCAGCCCATCGCGAAGGTGCCGATGCCATTCGCAAGGTGATACGCGACGCCGAGGGTGCCGAGGATGTAGACCACGAGCGTCGGCATGTGGTGGTGCATCTCGTGCGCGATGTCCGAGAAGGCCTCGGCATGGCCGAGCAGGAGCCGCGGGCGGAGCATCGCGAGCCAGATGTGCGCGCCGAGGAAGAAGAGCACGCCGATGGCGCTCGCGCGCTGGAGGATGTAGCGGAGGTTGGCGAAGTAGCCATACCGCTCGTTGTTCGGGCGCATGCTCTTGAGCCGGCCAAGGCCCCAGATCGTGTGGATCACGAGGGGCAGGAGGACGACGAGGAGCGTGATCCCATGCGCGACGGGGTGCGCGTGCTGGGTGACGGACGTTTGCCACGCCTCGGCGCCCTGGAAGGCCGCGAGGTTGTCCCATACGTGGTTCACGGTCCAAACGCCGAGCGGCGCCAAGGCGAGGAGCGATCCGAGGCGCGAGGCGACGAACGTCCTACGCGCGCCGCGAGAAGCATCGAGGGTCTCGGCCGACATGCGGTCGCCTTAGTAGCTTTGGGCAGGAATGACAAGAGGAGGTCTCATCCAGGAGGCGCTTCGCTGGGGCGTTGCCCCAGACCCCACCAGGGGCTATCCGCCCCTGGACCCGGACCAGCGCAAGCGCTGGACTCGGGGTCGATGAACTGCGCGATGCGCAGTTCATCGAACGAGCCGGGGTTCAAGACCGGCGGCGCCCTGCCTGCCGAGACAGCGGCGCTGACGTTTCAGCCGGCAAGGCGGTCCAACGGGCCCGTTGGAAGAACTGCGCACCGCGCAGTTCTTCCACCCTCGGTCCAGGCCGTGCCTGGTCCGGGTCGAGGGGCGGATAGCCCCCGCGGGGTCCGGGGCGGCGCCCCGGCGCGGCGGCTCAGCCCCGCTCCCTCCGGGGGAGGCGTGAGGGTGCGTCGAACTGCGCTGCGCCGACCTTCCGGCGGGCCTCGTCGTCCGCGCCGCCCTGCCCGAGGCCTGCGACGTCGGCCGGGACGACGGCGGCCGAGCCGAAGCGGTCGGCGATGCGGTCGAGGACCTGGTTGAGGCGTTTCGAGCGCTGCGCGCCCTGGTCGAAGAGCGCGAGCTGGCCCCCGCCGCGGCTGAGCTCGTGGGCTGCGACGCCTGTGAGGCGGACGCGGCGCGACATGGGCAGGCCGTCGAGGAGCGCGAGGGCTGCGCGGTGGAGGATCTGGCCGTCGTCGGTGGGCTCGTCGAGCGTGGTCCGGCGCGTGACGAGGGTGTGGTCCGAGAGCTTGATCTTGAGGACCACTACCCGCGCGACGAGCCCCGCGCGGCGCAAGCGACGGCCGACACGCAAGGCCTGCGCGTGGATGTGCGGGGTGAGGGCTGCGATGCCCTGGAGATCCTCCTCGAAGGTGTCCTCGGCTCCGAGGGATTTTTGTTCGCGGTCTGGGACGACGGGGCGATCGTCGCCGTGGCCGGTCGCGAGGGCATGAATGTGCGGGCCGAGCTTGCCGAGCAGGACTCCGAGCGAGACGGGGTCCCGCGCTGCGACGTCCCCGATGGTGTGCAAGCCCTGCGCGCGCAGGATCTCCTCGGTCTTCGGCCCGACGCCCCAAAGGCGCGAGACGGGCAGAGGCGCAAGGAATCGCGTGGTGTCCTCGTGCGCGACGATCCGCTGACCGTTCGGCTTGGCGAGGTCGGAGGCGATCTTGGCGACGAGCTTCGAGGAGGCGACGCCGGCCGAGGCCGGGAGGGAAAGCTCGTCCGCGATGCGCGCGCGAATGTGCGTGGCGATGGCCTCGCCGGTGCCGAAGAGCGCGCGGGAGGCGGTGACGTCGAGGAAGGCCTCGTCGAGCGAGAGGGGCTCGACGAGGGGGGTGACGGATTCGAAGATGGCGTGGATCTGCTCGCTCGCCTCGACGTACGCGGAGAAGCGCGGGGGGACCACGATCGCGGAGGGGGCGAGGACGAGCGCGCGGGCCATGGGCATGGCGCTGCGGACGCCGAAGCGACGGACCTCGTAGGAGGCGGCGCAGACGACGCCGCGGCGCGGATGTCCGCCGACGATGACGGGGCGGCCACGCAGGCGTGGGTCGTCCCGCTGCTCGACGGAGGCGTAGAACGCATCCATGTCGACGTGCAGGACGACCCGGCTCATGGGCCCACGGTATGACATGGCCGGAGCCGCCGCGAGAATGTTCGTGTCCGAAAAACATGGCCGGGCACGCCCGCGCGTAGGGGCGGGCCCCGGTGTTGCTTCTTCGCCAACGGGAGGCTTGAATCGTGACGACGGGCGAGGTCGACATCGGGGCCGAGGCGCTCGACATGGGGGCCTCCGCGCTCGAGGAGTGCGCGCGGGAAGCCATCCACGTTCCGGGCGCCGTGCAGCCGCACGGCGCGCTTCTCGCGGTGCGCGAGGACGATTTGCGGGTGGTGCAGGCGAGCGAGAACACCCGCGCCCTCGTCGGCGTGGACGCGCGCGCGCTCCTCGGTCAGCCCCTCCGGGCGTTCCTCGATCCGGGGTCGTGGGATCTCTTCGAGCGCGCCCTTCGGCAATCCTCGCTCCGCAAGGAGAGCCCGCTCTTTTTGCGCTTCGCGGGGCTCGCGTTCACCGTGATGCTCCACCGCTCCGAGGGGCTCGTCGTGCTCGAGCTCGAGACGGCGGGTCCGCCCGAGGAGAGCCGGACCTCGGGCACACTGCAGTTCGTCCTCGCGCGTCTGTCCGGGGCGCGGACGGTCCTCGACTTGCTGCGGAGCATGGCCACCGAGATCAAGACGCTCACGGGCTACGACCGGGTGATGATCTACCGGTTCCACGACGACCTGCACGGCGAGGTGATCGCGGAGGCGCGCGAGCCGGAGCTCGAGCCGTACCTCGGCTTGCATTATCCGGCCTCGGACATTCCCGCCCAGGCGCGGCGTCTGTACGCGAAAAACCTGGTGCGGTGCATCCGGGACGTGGAGGCGGCTTCTTCGCCCCTCGTGCCGCCGGAGAACCCGCGGACGGGCCGCCCGCTCGACTTGAGCGACGCGTGGCTGCGCAGCGTGTCGCCCGTGCATGTGCAGTACCTCCGCAACATGGGGGTCACCGCGTCCATGTCGATCTCGCTCCTCCGCGGGGGAGAGCTGTTCGGGCTCGTCGCGTGTCATCACCGCGCGCCCCGGCTGCTCGTGCCGGCCCAGCGCGGCATGTGCGAGGTGCTCGGGCGCGTGGTGTCGTTCCAGATCGAGGTGCTCGATCAAAAAGAAGCGGCAGAACAGAAGCTCCGCGCGAGCACGCTCGCGCACCACTACGTCGAGCAGGTCACGGCGCGGCTCGGGACGTCGAGCCGGGTGGCGCCGGGGAAGGGCGAGGCCGAGAAGGGCATGCTCGGGCAGGTGGGGGCGCTGCTTGGGTTCGTCGAGGCGACGGGCGTGGCCGTGGTGGACGAGTCGCAGGTGGCGACGGCCGGCGTGACGCCCGCGGCGGAGGACGTGCGGAGGATCGCGACATGGCTGCGGGAGGTGATGAAGGAGCCGATCTTCGCGACGGACTCGCTCGGGGCGCAGCTGCCGCTCGCGCGGGGGCTCGCGGCGGTGGCGAGCGGGCTGCTCGTGACGTCGTTCAGCTCGGAGGGGCGGACGATGTCCTTGTGGTTCCGGCCGGAGATCGAACGAACGGTCTCGTGGGGCGGGGATCCGCGCAAGGTGGCGTCGCGGGATCCGCGCACGATGCGGATCGAGCCGCGCCGCTCGTTCGAGGTCTGGCGGCAGACGGTGCGGGGGTGCGCGGACCCCTGGAAGCCGTGGGAGATCGAGGCCGCGAGCGCGCTGCGCGCGGCCGTCGTGGGCATCGTGCTCGGGCAGGCGGCGGACCTCGCGCGGCTCGCCGCGGACCTGCGGGCGGCCCTGCGCGCGCGGGACGATTTCCTCTCGGTCGCGTCACACGAGCTGCGCACGCCGATCGCGACGCTGCGGTTGACGCTGGAGGCGCTGCAGCGGGCCACGACGCGGAGCGGGGAGGGCGGGCTCAGCCGGACGGATGCGATGCCGCGGATCGAGATGGCCATGCGGCAGGTGGAGCGGTGTGTCGCGCTCGTGGATCAGCTCCTCGACGTCTCGCAGCTCTCGTCGGGCAAGCTCTCGCTTTCGTTCGCGGAGACGGATCTCGGGGAGCTCGTGCGTCGGGTGGCGGAGCGGCTTGCGATTCAGGCGGCGGCGGCCGGGAGCATGATCGAGGTGCGGGCGGAAGTGGGGGTCGTGGGGCAATGGGACGAGGGACGGCTCGATCAGGTCGTGACGAACCTGCTGACGAACGCGATCAAGTACGGCGCGGGGCGGCCGGTGACGGTGGAGGTGGCGGCGCGCCAGGGCCAGGCCGAGCTCGTGGTGAAGGATCGGGGCATCGGCATTCCGGCGGATGCGCAGGCGCGGATCTTCGAGCGGTTCGAGCGAGCGGTGCCGGCGAGCCATTACGGCGGCTTCGGGCTCGGGCTGTGGATCGTGCGGCAGTTCGTGGAACAGATGGGGGGCCACGTGAGGGTGGCCTCGATCGAGGGGCAAGGCGCGACGTTCACGGTGTGCCTGCCACTCGTCCGCAGCGCGGCGCCCGCGGTGGAGGGCCAGGACGTTGGCGGGAGCTAGCCGCTGCGTGCTGGTGGTGGACGACGACGAGGATCTTCGCCGAACGGTCACGATGGTCCTCGCGGAAGAGGGGTATCGTGTTCTCGAGGCGGCCAACGGCGCGGAGGCGCTGTCGCGGCTGCACGATGGACCGCTGCCGGACTTGATTCTGCTCGACCTGATGATGCCGGTGATGAACGGGGAGCAATTTCGACGGGCGCAGCGGGCCGATCCGGAGATCGCGGAGGTGCCGGTCGTGGTGATGACGGCGGCGGGATCACGGGCGGTCGAGCCGATGGCATCGCTCGGACTGACGCGTGTCTTGCACAAGCCGGTGGGGCTCGAACCGCTGCTTTCGGCGGTGGACGAGGTCGCGTCAGGGAACGAACGAAACGGGCGCGCGAAGTAGCGCGGGCTTCCGCGCGGGCTCGTAGGCGACGACGATCGGGCCCTTGGGGCGGAGGGTGATCATCGGCGCGAACGCGGGCGGGCGCCGTTCGAGAAGGCGAACGCGGACGCGGCGGAGGATCGTGGCGAGGACGATGGTGGCTTCGAGGAGGGAAAACTGGTTGCCGATGCAGATGCGCGGCCCGCCGCCGAAGGGATAGTAGGCGAAGCGGGGCAAGGCGCGTTCGAGGCCGCCGAGCCAGCGATCGGGGAGGAAGCGCTCGGGCTCGGGGAAATAACGGGCGTCGCGGTGGTTCACCCACTGGCTGATCCAGAGCTGGGTCCCCTTGGGGATGCGGTAGCCGCCGAGCGAGGTCTCTTCGATGGCCTCGCGGCCGATGGCCCACGCGGGCGGATACAGGCGCAAGGTTTCGAGGATCGTGGCGCGCGTGAATGGCAAGCGCGCGAGGTTTTCCGTGCTGGGAAGCGCGTCGCCGAGGTTCGCGTCGATCTCGGCGCGGAGGCGGGCTTCCACGTCGGGATGTTGCGAGAGCAGGACGAACGCGTAGGAGAGGGCGAGGGCCGTGGTCTCGTGGCCCGCGAGGAAGAGGGTCATGAGCTCGTCGCGCATCTCGCGATCGGAGAGGCCGCGGCCCGCGTCGTCCTCGGCAGCGAGGAGCATGGAGAGCAGATCGGAGCCGCCGCCGCCGCGCGCCCGCCGGGCACGGACGACGCCGAGCAGGACGTCGTCGAGGGTGGCAATGGCCTCGCGGGTGCGGCGATTGTCGGGCAGCGGGAGGTGCTCGAGCCAGGGGAAGAGGGTGATCAAGCCGTCGCCGAATCGATCGACGACGACGTCGAGGGCGCGGGCGACGTCGGCGGCGCGCGGGCCGACGTCGCTGGCGAAGAGGGCCTTGCCGACGATTTCGAGGGTGAGTCGCATCATGTCGGCGTGGAGGTCGCGGACCTCGCCGGGCTCCCGCGCGAGGGCGAAGCGCTCGGCAGCGAGGGCCATGTCGTTGCCATAGGCGGCAATGCGCTCGCGGTGGAATGCGGGGGCGAGGAGGCGGCGGTGGCGGAGCCATATGTCGCCTTCGCTCGTGAGGAGGCCATCGCCAAGGACCCGGCCGAGGCCGCGGGTCATGCGGTCTTTCCAGAAGCGGCGATGCTCGGTGACGAGGACGCGCTCGATGTCGTCGGGTTCGCGGACGAGGAAGGCCTCGATGGGGCCGAGGCGCATGCCGACGATGGGCCCGCGCGCGGCGAGGGACATCAGGAAGGAGAGGGGATCGGCGCGGTAAGCGATGGTGTGGCCGGCGAGGGGGAGGGCGCCGGGGGCGATGGGCGGGAGAGGAGCGGCGGACGACATGGCGTCATCGTAGCCGGAAGCGGAGGCGGAGGCGCAAACGTAAACGCAAACGCGAGTGATTGGAACTGAGCATTGGTCTCTTCTTGGGCTGGGGCCGCCGCGCCGGGGCGCCGCCCCGGACCCCGCGGGGGCTATCCGCCCCTCGACCCGGACCAGGCACGGCCTGGACCGAGGGTGGAAGAACTGCGCTTCGCGCAGTTCTTCCAACGGGCCCGTTGGGGGACAGCGTTGCCAGTCGCGGCGGTCTTGGTTGGCAGGGTCGCCTTGGTCTTGACTCGGCCTGTTCGATGAACTGCGCATCGCGCAGTTCATCGACCAAAGGTCCAGCGCTTGCGCTGGTCCGGGTCCAGGGGCGGATAGCCCCGGTGGGGCCTGGGGCAACGCCCCAGCGCAGCGGCTCTCAGATGAGACCAATGCTCAGCTGATTGGAAGGAGGGGGACGCGCCGAAGCGCCAACGACGGCCTCCTCTTCCGCGGCGACCGAGGGGCCTCGAAAGCTTACTGACGGCCCCTTCCTGTTCTATGGACAGCGGTGAGGAGGAGGAGAGCCATGAAGAAACTCGCGTGTATGGTCGGGCTCACGGTGGTGTTCGCGGCGTCGAGCCTCCACGCGGACGTCAGCGTCACCGGTAGAAGGGCGAGGAACCTGTGGAACGCGCTGCCTGGGCCGGTGACTGGGCCGTATTGCACGGGCCTTTGCATGCCAGGTGAAGTCTGCGATGCGTCATGCCACTCCTACAAATCGGGAAACGGCTGGGAATGCACATACGTCGAATACCTGGGCTCCGGTCGGAAAGAGTACACGTGCACGAAGCCCAGATAGATACGATTGCACCAAGTCCACGTGCGCGAGGTTCTCCCTCGGGTAGGCAACCGGAACGCCGCGACGTTCTGCTACCGGCTCCACACCATCGGGAACAAGTCGATGTCGTTCCCGACCATCCCGAAATTGTAGGTCATTTTGTCGTACAATTGGTAGTGCTTTCTTCGGACACCCGGGCGGGACGAGGGAGCGAACGAGATGTACATGCCCGTGTCACTGCCGCACGAATGGCTCGACGTGCAAGTGTACTTGTGGGTCTCGTTGGGTTCGAGCGAGAAGTTGGAAGAGGAGCTCGTCCCGCACGCGAGGGAGAAGTTCCGGCGGTCCTCCGTTGCATTGTGGATTTCCACCGTCTGGACGCACTGGGCCGAGGCATCTTTTGAAACCGCGAGGAAAGCCACGAACCCCAGCGCAACGAACCGTGTTCTTTTCAGCATCGCGTCCTCCTTGCTTTCAACGGTGCACGATCGGCCCTACGAGCTTCGAGGCCAGGCTCGTGCGAGCCGGCCCCCGCTCTGCCGATCGCACCCACGGATGACATGGGACACTCGCCGGCGTGTGTCCACGACCGACGCGCGAATGCCGGCGGCGATGGCCGATCCTTCGCCCCGCGATGGCGGCTCCTCGGCCACCCTTGGAAGAACGATCTCCGGAAGGCGGCGGCCTACGTGTTCGGCCTCTCCGGGCTCGCCTTCCATGCTTGTGCCGGCGTCTCGCGGCTGCTACGCAGGCGGAAGAATGCCCGAAATCGAGGCACGATTCGCCGCGAGCCAACCGATCGGCGGGATCGCGCGAATCAGCGCCGTGATCGATCGGATCCGGCCGGCGGTGATCGTCCTCGGGCTCCTGGCCCTCGGCGTGGCGTTCGGCGTCGCGGCGTGGGCGATCCAGAAGGATTACTTGCTGCGCGTGGCCGGGCTCTGGAATGGCGTGACGGGCCCAGCGCGCGGGATTTCCGCGCATGCCTCAAACAAGGCGATGGCCGAGCTCGCGGTCCAAGTCATGCAGTGGACGACCGGGGTCGTCGGTCTGGCCCTGCTCGTCCCGCGCCGGAAGGAAGGCGCGTTCTTCCGCTTTACGGCGTGGCTTTCGCTCCTCTTCGCCGTGGTCTTTTTTGCGGCCTCTCTGCTCGGTCTCGTCGGGATCGGCCTCCACCATGCTGCGGTCTTGTTCGATCCGACGTGCACCCTCGACGGCCCTTGCGACCACGCGCGCAAGGCCATCCCGCCCGACGATTGGCGCCTGAGCTACCTCGGCGGATTGGCGGTGGCGGCGACGCTCATCGCCGCGATCTTCGCGGCGTGCCTCGGCGTTCGCTGGGTGTTCTGGGGGATCACGAGGCTCCTGCGCGGGGCGCGGTCGACCCCGACGGGGGTGTAGCGGGCTGCGTCTACAAGCACGAGCAGAGCGGATCACCCGGCTCGCAGTCGCAGGGCCCTCTCGACGGTATCTGAGCCCCACCGCATCCAGTTGGCTTGCCGGACGCCTTCAGTTCTCGGAGCTGCTCCTCCAGGGCTGCCCGCAGCTCATCGTCCTTCGCCTTCTCCGCTTCTTCGGCGGCGCGCGTCGCCGCTTCGAGCGTGTGTTCCTTTCGGGCGACGAGCGACGCGCCGTCGAGATGTCGCAGGACCTCGGAGGGCGGCTTGAAGAAGAGGACGTAGACGACGATCGCGGCAATCGGGACGCAGACCGCGCAGAGGTCGAGGACGAGCCCTTGCCCGTGCTTCGCCGGTCTGCCGTTCTCCGATTCCGTCGCCGCCTCCCAGCTCATCGCGCCTCCACGTCCCGGCAAGGAAGTCCGGAGGGCCCATTCTGCACGAGGAACGACTCCCGTTGCAAGTCGCCGATCCACCGGCGCGCCGAGGCATCCCTCGGCGGGCGAGGCTCCCTCAGAGGGTGTTCCACAGGCGTCGTCGGCCCCGTCCACAGGCGTCGTCGGCCCCAGAACCTCACCCCCCGACCCCCTCTCCGCGCGGCGGCTGAGCATTGGTCTCATCAGGGAGGCGCTGTGCTGGGGCGACGCCCCAGCGCAGCGGCGTCGACACGATACAGCTTGGGAAGGTCCCGGGACCTGCGGGAACGGTTTCAAGCTCCGACCCGGGAGGTCGAGGGACCTGCGGGAACGGAGCGCAACATCGATCCGGGAGGTCCCGGGACCTGCGCGAACGGAGCGCAACATCGATCCGGGAGGTCCCGGGACCTGCGCGAACGGGTTCCCACACCGATCCGGAGGTCCCGCGACTTGCGGGAACGGGGTCGAAGACCGATGACGGAGGCCGAGGGACCTGCTCGCGCGGCGGAGAGGGGGTGAAAGGCGCTGCGATGAACTGCGCGTCGCGCAGTTCATCGACCCCGGGTCCAGCGCTTGCACGGGTCCTGGTCCAGGGGCGGATAGCCCCGGTGGGGCCTGGGGCAACGCCCCAGCGCAGCGCCTCCCAAGATGAGACCAATGCTCAGCCACGCTCGAACCGCTCGCCATGCGCGCTTGACAGGAGCGCGGTGAATTCCGTTACAATATCCGTCGTGGATTCCACCCTCTTCGTCGCGATCGCCGCGCTGTTGTTGCTGCTTCCGTTCCTGGTCGCGTATCGATTCAAGCGTCCGAACCGCCTGCCTGCGAACTTCGACCCAGCCTCACTGCGCCTCGGCCCCGTCCGACACGAGAAGCTGTCCGACGACCAGATGGAGCGCATCAAGAAGCTGCAAGAGACCTTCCGCGAGGTGGACCCGATGCCGCTCGAGAAGTGGATCGACGACTTCAAGCGCGACGCGGACCCGGACCGCGAAATTCGCGTCTACGAGGGCATGGCGGAGGCGTACACCGCCTATTGCTCGAATCGGAACCTCACGCCCGAGGCCAAGAAGGATGCATTTTGCGTGGTGCTCATGCGTTCGGGCGTGCCGGACGACGAAGTCCTCTCGCAGGTGAAGCTCCAGGTGCTCTCCCTCGAAGACGTAAAGGAGATCCTGAAGCTCTACAAGCGTCCGTCCGCGCCCATCACCGTGACGACCACGCCGAGCGGTCGGTGACGCCCGACCGTCATGTCACCCCCCTTCGCGATGCGCTCGAAACCAGCTAGGCTCGATGACGCGCCATGATGCCGCGTCCCGCCCCCAACGCCCCCGCCAGGAGAACGCTCGCCGCGGCCGCCGCGCTCGTCCTCGGCCTGCTCGGCGCCCCCGCGGCCGCGGACGAACCCGCTCCCGCATCCGCATCCGATCCCGTCGCCATTCCCGCGCCCGCGCCCGCGCCCATTCCCGACCCGGAGTATCCGCCTCCCGTCGTCGTCGAGGAGCCTCCGCCTCCGTCGCCCCAGTCCGTTCCGTACCGCCCTGTCAACGTCGGGTTCTTGTATCCGATGAGCACCAACCTCGGGGCGCCGGACGTCTTCACGCACCTCGACATCGCGCTCATGCTCGGCCGGATCGGTTATCTCGGCGGCTTGCAGATCGGGCCCGTCGGCTGGGTCGGATACGATATGCGGGGCGCGCAGATCGGGCTCGCGCACGTCGTCGAGGGCCGCGCCGAGGGGCTCCAGATCGATGGCATCTTCTCCATTGCGCGTGGCGATTTCGCGGGCGCGCAGGTCGCGGGGCTCATGGGGTGGACGAGCGGGCGGATGACCGGCGTCGCGCTCGCAGGAATGGCGAGTTACGTGTACGCCGACGTCGACGGCGTCCTCGCCGGCGGGCTCGTCTCGGTCGCGCGCGGAAAGGTCCGCGGGCTGCAAATCGCGGGCGGGACGAACATCGGGCGGGTCGACGGCCTGCAGCTCGGAATCGTGAACGTCTCGGCCGAGGTGCGCGGCGTGCAGATCGGGCTCATCAACGTGGCGCGGCGGATCAAGGGCGTGCAGGTGGGGGTCCTCAACGTCACCGACAAACTCGAAGGCGAGTCGCTCGGCCTCGTGCCGATCCCGCGGCGCGGCGGGGTGCACCCCGTGATCTGGGGGTCGAATTCGATCTTCGCGAACATCGGGGTCAAATTCGCGAGCGCTTACGCATACTCGATCCTCGGGATCGGCCTCCACAATCGACCGCTGCCGGAGGGAAAACGGCAAGCGGCGTTCACAGCGGGGCTCACGCTGGGCGCGCGCGTGCCGATTGCGGAAGGATTCGCGCTGGCCGGGGATCTCGGCGGCAACCGGCTTTTCGCGGAGGGCGTGCCGCTCACGACGCACGACGAGCTGTACAAAGCGCGCGTGCTCTTTTCGTTCGAGATTGCCAAACGGCTCGTGCCGTTCGTCGGGGGCGGGGTGGCGATGGCGGTGCAGGGATCGGAGACGCTCCGGTTCTCGATCCTGCCGGAGGGAACGGCCGGAATCGAGCTTTAACCGGCGGCCGCGGTGGCCGTCTCGCCCGGTGAGGGCAGGTTTTCTCCGGCCTGCGCGAGGTCGTGGGCGTCGAGCGCCCTCGCCGCGACGAAGAGCAGCGCCGCGTGCGCGAGCGAGACGCACGCATACACGAGGATCGGCACGATATCGCGCTTCGGGCCACACACGACGAGGAGCGTCGCGACCAGAAGGACGTTGTGAATCACCGACCAGCGACCGACCCAGCGGGCCCGCGCGGCCGCGTTCGGGCCGCGGCGGAGCAAGAGGAGGCCGAGCCCGAGCAGCGAGCCCGCCACGAAGAGGCCACTCGGCGCCGAGAGCGTGAGGATGAGGACCACGGGCTCCATGGCCTCGACGGGCCTGCCGAGCATCTCCAGGCTGATGACGAGCCCGACGAGCGCCGCGAGCGCCCCCGGAATGACCATCTGTCCGAGCAGAAAACTCGTGATCGCGGCCGCCTTCACCGAGCGCGGCGCCTTGCCGGCGACCCAGACCGGCACCTCGGCGGCGCGGTACGCGCTTCCGCCGCGCTTCTCGTAACGCGAAAGGACAAGCCCCCACACGTCGCGCCCCCAGACACGCCCCACCATGTACAGCAGCGACGGGAGCAGCAGGAATCCCACAACCAGAATGACGATCTCCATCGTGACCTCGGCCTCGAACGATGGACGCCCGAGGAACGCCGAACGTTCCGTGGCCTCCGAGGAGTTAGGGTGCAGGGTTCGAGGAGACAAGGTGGCAAGCCGGTCACTCCCCTTGCCACTTCCTCCGCACCATTACGACGCTCCGACCGGACATTTTCAAGCACCGGTCACAAAAATTACCATATCGACGTGTCTTTCCGATCCTGGTAGACCTTCGCGCTGTCCGGGATGGTCACGAATCGGAACAAGGAGTCGTCGCCCATGAAGAAGCTTGGCCTCGTGTACGGATTGCTCGCTCTCTCTGCTGCGCTCGCGACCGGCTGCGTCGCCGAAAACGGCGAGCCGGTGGACCTCGAGAACGTCGGAATGGGGATCACCTGGGAGGAGTTCCAAGCGAACGCCTATCAGGAGCCGGACACGGGCGTTTACATCGTCGACGGTGATACGCCGATGTTCAGCGAAGCCGAGCTCGAAGCGTTTTACCTCGAGCACGTGCAACAGGGCGCGCTCGCGGTCATGACCTCGGGTGGCAGCGACGTGAAGTGGGATTCGGCGACGGCGCTGAACATCACGTATTGCATCAGCACGGGCTTCGGCAGCCGCTACAGCGCCGTCGTGAATGCGATGAACACGGCCACGAGCGCCTGGGAAGGCGCCGCGAACGTGAATTTCGTTCACAAGAGCGATCAGGACGCGAACTGCTCGGCGCAAAACAAGAACGTGATCTTCGATGTTCGTCCGGTGAACGTGGGCGGGCAATACCTCGCGCGCGCGTTCTTCCCGAACACGAGCCGCAACGGCCGCAACGTGCTCATCGACAACACGGCCTTCACGTCGCAAGGCATCTCGCTCGACGGCGTGCTGCGCCACGAGCTCGGCCACGCGCTCGGCTTCCGGCACGAGCACACGCGCCCCGAGGCCGGCGTCTGCTTCGAGGACAACAACTGGCGCGGCCTCACGCCCTACGACTCGGGCTCCGTCATGCACTACCCGCAGTGCAATGGGACGAACTCGTGGGCGCTCACCCTGACGAGCCAGGACAAGGCAGGCGCGGCCGCGCTCTACGGCGCCCCGGGCAGCGGCGGCACCGGTGGCAGCGGCGGCGGCGGCAAGGGCAACAAGTGATCGGCTGAGAGATCGAGGGAAACGGGAAGGGGTCCTGGCACGCGCCGGGACCCCTTTTTCATTTCAGGGTTTGCCCCAGGCCGCGTCCTTCCGGTAGGTCGCGATGGACTCGGCAATCACCTCGAGCCCGCGCTTGCGATCGTAGAGGTCGTCGACCTCGCTGATCTTGCCCTCGAGGATCTTGTAGTCCTGAAAGAACCGCCGGATCTCGGCGAGGACGTGCGGCGGGAGCTCCGTCGCCTCCTCGTAATGGGCATACGCAGGATCGTCGACGGCCACGGCGACGATCTTGTCGTCGACGCCCTTGTCGTCCCGCATGCGAAACCCGCCGACCGGCCGGGCACGCACGATCGTCAGGGGATGCACGGGCTCCTGCATCAAGACGAGGATGTCGAGCGGATCGCCGTCGCCGGCGTGTGTCTGCGGGATGAACCCGTAATTCGCAGGGTAGTGGACCGACGAGTAGAGGACGCGGTCGAGCATGAGCAGGCCCGTGCGCTTGTCGAGCTCGTACTTGAGCTTGGATCCACGCGGGATCTCGATGACCGCAGGGACGAACTCGGCGATGGCGGAAGGGACGACGTGAATATCGTGAAGAGGGTGCATGATCCTGGGGGGTTGGGGGCGTAGCTCGGCTCGTCCGAGCGTGGCCCCGAGCGGAAAACGGAGGGGTTCGCCGGAGCGAACCCCCCGGGAGGAGGAACTCAGGGCAAGAGCTTCGCGAGGAACATGTCGATTCCACCGGCGGAGGTGAAGGGGCCGCCGCCGAAATCGATGACGCTTTCGAAGCTGCCCGTCACCCAGATGTTCGTCAGCGGGTCGACCGCGACGGCCTCGCCCGCCTGGCTCGTCAGCATGCCGCTGCCGTACCGCTTGAGCCAAAGCGACCCGCCGTTCGGATTGAGCTTGCCCACGAAGGCGTCGCGCCCGCCCGCGCTCGGGACCACGCCGCCGCCGAGGTCGATCTGGCCGAAGAACTCGCCCGTGATCACGATGTTGCCGAAGATGTCGATCGCGAGGCCCTTGCCGCGCTGTGCGCCCGTGCTGCCGAACCTCTTGCTCCAGGCGTGGTTGCCCGCAGAATCGAACTTGGCCAAGAACCCGTCGACGTTGCCCGTGCCGTCCGCGCTCGTGAGCGTGGTGTTGCCGCCGTCGAACGAAACCGAACCGGCAAGCTCGCCCGTGACGACCACGTCGCCATCGGTGGGATCGACGGCCACGGCGAGCCCGCGCTGTTCCGAGGCGTCGCCGAAGCCCTTGCTCCACAGGTGTCCGCCGGCCTGGTCGTACTGAGCCACCACGATGTCGTAGTCGCCCGCGCTCGTGAGCGGCGCTGCGCCGCCGAAGTTGGCGCTCTCCTGGAAGGCGCCGACGAGCGTCACCTGACCCACGGGGGTCACCGCGATCTCATAGCCGTACTGCGTGCCCGTGCCGCCGAAGCCCTTGCCCCAGACCGGGTTGCCGGTGCTCGAGTACTTGAGGAGCAACACGTCGAAGCCCCCCTGGTTGGCGATGACCCCGACGAAGGGGAGGTCGCCCGAGAAGTGGCCGGTCACGTAGACCGAGCCCTGGGCGTCGACCCCAACGTCCGTGCCCTGCTGGGTCACGGTGTTACCGAGAGTCTTCGTCCAGACGTGGCCGCCGGTCGTGTCGAGCTTGGCGACGTAGAGATCGTCGCCGCCCGCGCTCGTGACGTTAGCTCCGCCGAAGCTGATCGCGCCCTGGAAGGCGCCCGTGACGTACACGTTGCCCGCACCGTCGACGGCGATGCCGTTGCCGATCTGGGTCGAGGCGTTGCCGTACTTCTTCGCCCAGAGGACGGTGCCCGTGGGATCGTACTTCGCGACGAGGACGTCCGTGCTGCCTGCGCTCGTGAGCGCGCCGATGGCGCCGCCGAAGTCGATCGTGCCCTCGAGGTTGCCGATCACGTAGACGTTGCCCTGGGCGTCGACCGCGACGTCCGTGCCGATCTGGTTCGAGGCGTCGCCGAGCCCCTTGCTCGCGATGTGGTTGCCCGTGCAAGCGAGCGCCGCGCCGCTGCAGTCCTCATCCGCCGGCGAGGCGCAGTTGTCGACCGAGGGGAGGACCTCGCCCATGCAGGCGCCGTAGGCCGTGCCGTCGGGGAGGCAGGTGTGGGTGCCGGCCTTGCACACGCCGACGCCGGCCGTGTTGTTCGGCCCGGTGTAACAGGTCTCGGTCGTGTTCGGCGTGCAAGCGCAGCCGATGCCGTCGTCGACCGTGCCGTCGCAGTCGTCGTCGAGCATGTTGCAGACCTCGGCCGAGGGCATGACCTGGCCCTGGCACGCGCCGTAGGACTGGCCGTCGGGCGCGCAGGTGGCCTTGCCCATCACGCAGACGCCCACGCCGGCCGTGCCCTGCGGGCCGTCGTAGCAGTCCATCATCTCGCCCGGCTGGCAGACGCAGCTCGGGTTGTCGTCGACCGCGCCGTTGCAGTCGTCGTCGGCGCCGTTGCAGGTCTCGACGGCCGCGGGCAGGACCTCGTCGACGCACGCGCCCCACGCGCCGTTCGGCTCGCACGTCTGCACGCCGGCCTTGCAGGCGCCGACGCCCTCGGTGCCGTCGGGCCCAAAGTAACAGGTCTGCGTCGTGCCGATGGTGCAGCCAGCCATGCCGCCTTGGCCACCCTGGCCGCCGCCCTGGCCGCCCTGGCCGCCCTGGCCGCCCTGGCCGCCTTGGCCACCCTGGCCGCCGCCGCCCTGGCCGCCCTCGCCACCGGTACCTCCGGTGCCGCCGGCGCCGCCCTGGGCGCCGCCCGTGGTGTTCGGGGTGGGTTCGCCGCAGCCGGCGACGGCGCTGAGCAGGGCGAGCGTGATCGTGGAGAAAGAAAGAGAAAGGAGTCGCGATCGGCGAAGCATGGTGGTGGAGCCTCCGGCGTGGACCGAGGGGAATGATCCCGAGTTTCCGTCACATTACCGAATGCAAGGCCATCCACAATACCCCGGCCGCTTCCCGCCGGTTCTGGCTGGATTCACGACGGAAATCGTGCCCGGAGCGCTCCTTGACGCCCGGAAGGGGGTCTGGTCTCCTACGTTCCAGCATCGGCGCTCGCGAAGACGCCGAATTTCGTGGAGTTTTGCCCATGCGAAGAGCTTCCTTGCGTCCTTCCTGGTTCGCCCTGATCGCCGTCTCGGCGCTGGTGTACGGTTGCGCGGCCGAGACAAGCGGCACGTTCGGCGCCGGCGGCGAAGGAGGCGTCGCGGGGCAGGGCGGATCGGCCGGGTCGGGGGGGCAGGGAGGATCGGCCGGGCAGGGCGGTGGGGACGGCGTGGGCGGGTTCGAATTCCCGACCGACGGCGGCACACCCGACCCCGAGCTGCCGGGCGAGGTGTTCGGGCACAGCCCCGATCGGCTCTACAAACTCGAGCCCTACACGAAGCAGGTCTCGATCGTGGACTACTTCGAGGGCTGCGGGGAGGTCATCGACATCGCGATCGACAAGGACTCGAAGATCATCGGGACGAGCTTCTCCGGGCTCTACTGGATCGACAAGACGACCGCGAAGTGCACGGAGATCGCAAGCGGCAGCTACCCGAACTCGCTCTCGTTCGTGCCCGCCGGGACCCTCGATCCGAACCACGAGGTGCTCGTCGGCTACCAGGGCTCGACCTACGTCCGGATCGACACGACGAACGGGCAGATGACGACGGTCGGCTCGATCGGGGGCGGGTACACGTCGAGCGGCGACATCGTATCGGTGAAGGGCGGCGGGACGTACCTCACGGTGAAGGGCAACAGCTGCAACGACTGCCTGGTCGAGGTGAACCCGAAGACGGGAGCGCTGATCAAGAACTGGGGCTCCGTGCCGTACGAGGACGTCTTCGGAATCGCGTTCTGGGCCGGCAGCGTCTACGGCTTCAGCGACTCGGGGCAGCTCTTCGAAGTGACATTCGACCCAAGCGGAAACGGGATCACGACGAAGGAGATCCCGATCCCGGGCGGCTCCGCGAGCCTCGTGTTCTGGGGCGCCGGCTCGACGACGTTCGCGCCAGTCGAGCCGCCGCCGAAGTAGGATCTGATCGACAGCGTAGCGCCGGGGTTTCACCCCGGGCCCGAGCAGGGGCTGTCCGCCCCTGCACCCGGACCAGGGCAAGCCCTGGACCGCTGGTGCATCGACCGCGATGCGGTCGATGCAAAGGCACATCGGCAGCGCTCGGGATCTCTCAAGCTCCGAGGGAGCGTATTGCGTTGAGCATGCGTCGGAAGAGGCCCTCTTCTGGCGTCGGGGGAGTCGTGTCGTCGACGGGGCCGAGGGCTACGACCTCGGCGAGTTTGGTCGAAGGGACGAGGACGCCGGCGCAGCCGGGGCAACGGAGGATCTCGGGGCCGTGGCCACGCAGATGCTCAGGCGCGAGCGTGTCCCGGCACCGCGGGCAGATCCGCGCGCCGGGGTGCGACTGCGGGATCGCCGGGCGGACCTCGACGGCGGCGGCGACGCTGGAGACGTCGCCGTCGAACCAGTCGATCCACACGGCATGGCAGTCGGCGCAGACGTCGACGACCACGCCGCCGGTCAATCGCTCCTGGAGCAGGCCGCCGCAGAGCGGGCACTGCGGGGAGGCGAGGCGGTACTGCTCGCTCATCGCGCGGCTCCAGGTGGCTCGGCGAGGCGTCCGTAAAGATCGGCGAGCTCGCGCAGGCGCAGGGCCGTCTCGCGACGGAAGACGTCGCCGTGCAGCAGGAAGCGCCAGTTGTCGCGGGTCGTGGCGGGGTTGTTCATGCGCGCTTCGCTGCCGCGCGAGAGCACGTCCTGCATGGGGATGATCGCGGTGTTCGCGGTGGAGGCGAACGCGGCGAGGATGAAGTCCCAGGCGATGTCCTGGCCGCTCACGCGGAGGTAACGCTGCACGTGGTGGCGCACGTGCGGCGGGGCCGCGTTCCAGAAGCCCACCGTGGTGTCGTTGTCGTGCGTGCCCGGGTAGACGACGTTGTCCGGCTCGTGGTTATGGGGCAGGTGCGTGTTGTCCGCGTCGCCGCCGAACGCGAACTGCAGGACGCGCATGCCGGGCAGGCCCGCGGCGCGGCGCAGCTCGTGGACGGCCTCGTCGATCATGCCGAGGTCCTCCGCGACGAGCGGCATCTTGCCGTGACGCTCGAGCGCCTGGAAAAACGCGAGCCCGGGGCCCTTCACCCACCGGCCGGTGCGCGCGTCGGGCGAGCCGAACGGGATCTCCCAGTACGCGGCGAACGCGCGGAAGTGATCGATGCGGGCGATGTCCGTGTGCGCGAGGACGCGGCCGAGGCGCGCGCGCCACCAGGCGAAGTCGTCCTCGGCCATGCGATCCCAGCGGTAGATCGGGTTGCCCCAGAGCTGGCCGGTCTCGCTGAAGTAGTCCGGCGGCACGCCCGACACCGTCTGCGGCGTGCCGAGCTCATCGAGGTGGAAGAGGTTTCGGTGCGCCCAGACGTCGACGCTGTTGCGATCGACGTAGATCGGCAGGTCGCCGACGATCCGCACGCCACGCGAATGTGCGTAGGCGCGGAGCTCGCTCCATTGGTGCTCAAAGAAAAACAGGATGGCGATCTCGCGCTCGATCTCCTTCGCGTACTCAGCGCGGGCCTTCTCGAGGGCCGCGGGCTCGCGGTCGCGCAGGGCGGGCTCCCAGTCCCACCAGGCCTTGCCGCCGTTCCTGCGCGAGAGCAGCCAGAAGAGCGCGGAGTCCTCGAGCCACGAGGCCTCGGCCTCGCGGAAGGCGGCGAGAGGCTTGCGCAGCGGGTGATCGGGGCTTCCGAGGAGGCGCTCGGCGGCGCGATCGAGGCGCGGCTCCTTGAAGGCGCGGACGGCGTCGAAGTCGACGAGGCTCGCGGGCGTGAAGTTGTGCGCGAGCTCCGAGGCGTCGAGCAGGCCGACCTCGTGCAGCCGGACGAGGTCGACGAGCAGCGGGTTGCCGGCGAAGGCGGACCAGCAGACGTAGGGACAGTTGTTGCTGGTCGGGTTGAGGGGAAGGACCTGCCAGAGGCCGAGCCCGGCCTGGGCCAGCCAGTCGAGGAAGCGCCGCGCAGAGGCGCCGAGATCCCCCATGCCGTAGGGGCCGGGCAGGGAGGTCGGGTGCAGGAGGATGCCCGCCTCGCGGCGGGGTTTGTCAGGGGCCTGGGTCATGCGAGCGTCTCCTCATCGGCGGGCCAAAAAGCGGGCGGACGATATCATCGCCGGGCCTTCTGCGTGATCCTTTGCAGCGCGGCCGAGACCGCCTCCCGCGCGCGTTTTTCCCGGACCTCGGGATCCGTCTCGGGCTTTTGCATGGCCCGGACCGCCTCGCAGGCGGCCTTGTCCGCGGGCGGGAGCGTGACGCAGAAGAGATCGTACGAACGCGAAGCGGGCTCGGCGAGGGCGGGCTCCTTCGCGAGGATGGCCGCGGCGTGCGCGAGAACGAGAGCGAAGAGCGACGCCTGCGGGGTGGTGTCGAGCCATCGCGAGACGAACGTGGGGCTCCGCGCGAGCTTGGCCAGCACGTCCCAACGGCTCCGCGCGAGGCCGAGCTCGGTCGCGAAGACGAGCACCGAGAGGTTGCGGCTGCGATCGGAGAGGGCCGCCGTGTCCGCATCGAGCGCGGCGAGATCGTCGAGCGCTGTGTCGTCGAGCGTGGCGCAGTTGACGGCGACGCTGAGCGTATCGGCGCGGAGGCTCGGTCCGAGCAGCTTCGACCGGCCGATCGAGCGGGCGGCCGTGATAAGGCTCGGGTTGCAGTGGGTCGGCTGGCGCTGGCGGGCGAGCAGGACGGCGGCGTCGTAGACACGGCCGGCCGAGGAGAGCTCGAGCGTGGCGCGGGTGAACGCGTCGGGGTCGTAGTTCTTCTGCTCCATGCCGCCGAGGAACGCATCGAGGGCGGGCAGGGGGCCGGCGCAGGCCTTGCCGGTGTCACCGCGGCGGATCCGCGGGAGCTTGCGAAGCGCGCCTCCGGCGCGAAGCGAGAGGGCGAGCGAGTAGGCGTCACACGCGGGCGCCTCGTAGCCACCGAGCTCGACCTTGTCCTCGGTGCATGCGAGGGGTTCACCGAGCACGGCGAGGGCACGCGCGGCGCGTTCGAGGACGGGTTTGACCGCGGGCATGCGGGCGAAGGCGACCGGCGTGGTCGCGAGGACGTCGCGCAACGTGGCGTCGTCGGCGTCGCCTTCGAGCGTGGCGCGTACGAGGGACCAGAGGTCGCCGGCGAGCAGGGGCATGCCGGCGTCGGCAGCGAGCACGGCGGCGACGGCGAGGACCGCGCGGGCGTCGGCGGCGAGGGTCTTCGGGTCGGGCGGGCCGAGGGATCGGCCGCCGAGGCGGGCGCCGAAGATCGCGGCGTCGATCGCGCGGGAGGCGGCCGAGGCGCCGCGCTCGGTGTCCCCGTCGAGGAAGTGGTAGGCCGCGGCGATGGCGGCGGCGTGCACGTAGTAACGCGCGGCTTCGGTGTCGCGCTCGGGGCCCGCGACGGGCGCGAGGCGCGCGACGAACGAGCCCCCGGGCGCGCCGGGCGAGCGCACGCCGAGGCCCACCTGGAAGGTCGACGAGTCTTCGAGGAGGCCGGCGCCGAAGGAGACGTCGATGTTCACGTTGAAGACCTTGGAGAAGGTCTTCTCCTCGTAGCGGTACGACATGCGGGGCATGACGAGACCACTCGACTCGGCCTTCGCGAGGAACGCGTCGAGCCTCTCGCGGGCCTGGTTGCGTTCGCCCGCGTTCGCGAGGCGGATCGTGTCCATCACGCTGACCACGGCGTCGGCGGCCCCGGGATCCTCGCAGGCCCGCGTCACGGCGCCGCGCATCCCCGCGGCGTACTCGTTCGGGTTCGGGAGCTCGCCGTTCCCCGCGCGGAAGACCTCGCGCTCGAAGCGCAGGGCCCACGAGAGCTCGGAGGCGCTGGAGGAGGCGATGGCGGCGTCCGGGGGCGGTCTGTTCGTGGCGACGGAGACGAGCACACCGCCGAGCAGGCAGAGGTCGGCCTGGTCGGGCTTGCCGTTCGTCCGCAAGGTGCTGGAGAGCGAGACGAGGAGCGTGTCGAGCCCGCTGTGGTTCTTCTCCGCCGCGGCGGCGCGGGCGAGCTCGTCGAGCAGGCCCACGGAGGTGCCGGCGCGATCGTCGCGGAAGATCGCGGCGAGCGCGGCGAGGAGGCTCTTCACGCGGGTGGGGTCGATCGACGCGGTCGTGGGCGCGGCGAGGTAGGTCCGGGTCAGGCCGTAGATCGCCGCGGTCGCGTCGGCGAACGTGCGCTCGTCCCACTCGGCGAGCCCGGCCGAGACGGCGCGCTCGGCGTCGGCCGCGGGGATCACGAAGGTGAACGGATCGGCCTTGTTCTTGCGCGACACGAGGTCGATCGCGTCCGAGAGGATGGTCACGACGAAGCGCGCGCGGCGCACGGTCGCGCCCTCGCCCTTGGTGTACGAGGGGCTCGCGAGGATGCGCCTTCGCACGTCGCCGATCCGCGCGAGGACCCGCCGCGCCTCCGGGCTCGGGCCTCCCTTCGCGCTGCTGCACACGGGTCCGGGCCCGGAGGGTTTGTCGAGGAGGATCGTGGCGAGCGCGGTGATCGTTTGATCCCCAAGGGTCGTGACGTCCTCGAGCAGGGCCGCGGGCATGGGCTCGGCAGCCTCCGCGAGGCCGGCGATGGCGTCGCGGAGGGCGTCGCGCGCGGCCTTGCGATCGGCGGGGAAGCGGGCGGGATCGGCGGCCTCGGGGTCGAGCTTCTTGCCGCTCCCGAGCGCGAGGTACTGGGCCACGCTGGAGGCGAGGCGCGCGAGCGGGCGCCGCGAGACGGAAGGATCGGAGAGGGCGCGGCCGACCTCTGCGGCGGCCGCGTCGAGGTCGGGCTGCGCGCCGAGGAGCAAACGGATGAGCACGTCGGCCGTGAAGAGGCCGGCCACGCCCCAGCCGCTCTGGCGTGCGAGATCGCCGTCGAGCTTCTGGCGGAAGGCGCCGAAGAGGCCGTTGTAGAACGCGCTCTGGATCGCCTGCGGATACGCGGTCGCGGCCATGGCGCCGGTGAAGGCGGCCTCGAAGATCTCGGAGGCGTCCTTCGCGCGCGCGAGTCGATCCTCGATCGAGCGCCGCAAGAGGTCGACGAGCGCGTCGCGGAGCGGCGCATCGGCGATGAGGCCGGGGGCGTAGGCGAGGGTGACCACGCTCATCGAGTGCATCCGGTCCGGGTAGGCCTGGTGGAGCTGTGCGAGCGCCGCGAGGTGCGCGGAGACGAGGGTGGAGACGCGCCGGTAGGTGGGCGTCTGCGCGAGCGAGACCCCCGAGACCTCGCCGCGCTGCTGCGTGAGCGCGAAGGCGTGGGTCCAGGTCGTGCGGGCCTCGTCCACGGCGCGGACGAAGGCGTCGTACCGAGGCAGCCACTCGGCGAGCGGAAGGACGTTCTTCCGGGTCGCGTCGAGCGAGAGCGCGGGCGTGAGCGAGCGGCCGACGGTGTACGCGAAGACCAGATCGTCGGGCCCCTGGAAGTTCGGCGGCGGGGCGGAGAGGCACGCCTCTTCGGGGCCGAAGAGCGCACGCAGGCCCTCGCGTTTCGCCTCCGGCGCGGCCGCGAGGATCCGCTCGCCGAGCGCCTTCCAGGCCGCCCTCGCGTCCTTCGCGGCCCGCACGCGCAAGAGGTCGCCGTAGGGCGTGCCGTGCGGCGTCGCCGTCGCCGCGGGAGCCTCGTCCACGCCGGCGCTGGCGTCCTCGCTCGCGGGCGCCATGAGCACGATGCCGGCGCTCTCGAGGAGCGTGAGCAAGTACCGCGCGCGCATCCGGGGCTCGGCGTCGACCGGCTGGGCGCGCACGAGAGCGGCGAGAATCGAAGCCTCGCGCGCCGCGTCGACGTAACGGAAAGCGGACGCGTGATCGGCGGCGCGCCGGACCGAGGCCGCGAGCTCGAGGGTCGCGCCGAGGCGCGCGAGCGACGCGTCGTCGCGCACCACCGGCGAGAGCCCCGCCATCAAGGGCCGCAGCGGATCGTGCGGGAAGACGTACGTCACCTCGGCCGGGCTGCCCCGCACGCGGACGATCGTCTCCCACCCGGCCGCCTCGCCGAGCAGGGCGAGCAAGCGCGGCGCATCGAGCGCGGCAGGCGCGGGCAGCGCGGCGGTACGCGCGACGAACGCCGCAGCCGGCGCAGCGCCGCTCGGCACCTCGGCGAAAGCTTCGAGCACGAGCGCGACCTTCGTGCCTTCCTGCTGCCGTGCGCTTCGGATGAGCGCGGCCCACGGGTCGTTCGGATCCCGCTTCGCGCGCGCCTCGCCATACGCCTCGAGCGCGTCCTGCAGCACGCGCGCCTCGCGCCCCTCGTTCGAGGCCGCGGCGATCGTCCGCTCGCACGCGTCGAGCGCGCTCGCATCGCAACGGAACGCAGAGTCCGTCCTTGCCTTCGGGGGCGTGGTCGTCCCGGATCCGCAGCTCCCCGCGGCCAGGATCAACGCCATCGCCGCGACGCCCCCCCGCGCCGCGCCGCGCCTTCGTTCCGTGCGTCGCGCCTGCATCACGCACCTCCGCCCGTGTCGCACGACGGCGCGGTCGTGATCGTCCGCGTCACGCGGAGCACGCTCCCTTCGCCGCCCTGCAGCGGCTCGCCCTCGTCGTCCACGACGACGATCTCCACGTTGAACGTGTCATAGCGATCCGCCACGCCGATCATCGGGAAGTCCACGACGGTCCCCGATCCGCGGTTCACCACCTTGCCGTTTGCCGACAGCTCGAGGTGCCCGCACGCCTCCGTGTCCCCGCAGGACCCGGGCGGCCTGAGGAAGAGCGCTTTTACTTCGAGCACGAAGGGAATCCGCACGTCCGGCGTCTCGCCGATCGAGACGCAGGCACCTTCCGCGGGGCTCTTGAGGGAGATCGTGGGCGGGTCGGTCTTGGTCGTCTCCGTGGTGGTGTCGTCGCTCTCCTCGGAGCAGCCGGCGAACAGGGCCGCGCAGAGGACGAGCGAGGGCCCCGAGGCGCGCAAGGAGCGCAAGAAAGCATGCGGAAAGCGTGTCATCGCGCCTTTGTAACCCAGGCCCGAGCAGGATGGGAGGGATGCGCTAAGCTCGCCGCGTGTCACGCCAGGAGAGAATCGAGCAGAAGCTCACCGAGGCCCTCACGCCCGTGTTCCTCGCGGTCGAGAACGAGAGCAAGAACCACAACGTGCCCGCGGGCTCCGAGACGCACTTCAAGGTGCTCGTCGTGAGCCCCGCCTTCGAGGGCCTCGGCACGATCGACAGGCATCGCAAGGTGCACACGGCCCTCGCGGTCGAGCTGCGCTCGGGCCTGCACGCGCTCACGCTCCGCGCGCTCACACCCGCGCAGTACGAGGCCGAAGGCGGTCAGGGCTTCCAGTCGCCGCCCTGTCTCGGCGGCTCGAAGCACGACAAGAAGTGAGTTCGGCATGCTCACGCTCGGCCTGATCACCGATCTCCACTTCGGCCCCGAAGCTGGATTCGCGGGCAAGCTGCGCAAGCTGACGCGCAGCGCGCCCGGTCTCGCGAAGGCCTTCGTCACCCGCATGAACGACGTCGTAAAGCCCGACCTCGTCGTGAACCTCGGCGACGACATCGAGGACGAAGACCACGACGCCGACCTCGCCCGCTACGCCGCATGCGTGAACCTCCTGCGAGGCGCGCGCGCCGAGCTCGTGAACGTCGCCGGCAACCACGACACCGCACACCTCGCCCCGACCGAGCTCCTCGCGGTCTGGCAGCGCCCCGACCTCGATCGTCTCTACCACTCGTTCGATCGCGGCAACTTCCATTTCGTCGTGCTCCACACGCGCGAGCGCAAGGATCGCGACGTCACCGTGGGCGAAGAGCAGCTCCGCTGGCTGCGCGAGGATCTCGCCCGAGCCCACGCGCCGACCGTCGTTCTCATGCACCACAGCGCTGCCGATCAGGACCTCCGCGGCAACCGCTGGTTCGAGGGCTCGCCCCACATCTGCCTCGTCGAGGAGCGCCGCGCGCTCCGCACGATCCTGCGCGAGAGCGGCATCGTGCGCGCCGTCTTCAACGGTCACCTGCACTGGAACCACCTCGACGTGATCGACAGCATCCCGTTCGTCACGCTGCAGAGCCTCATCGAGAACCTCGACGACGACGCACCCGGCCGCGCCGCCGCCGCGCACGCCGTCGTGCACCTCGAGCCAAACCGCATCGTCGTGAAGGTCGAGGGCGCAGAGCGCGCGACGTACCAGTTCGAGGCGTGAAGCGCAGCGCCGGGGTTTCACCCCGGACCCCGACCAGGGGTTGTCCACCCCTGGACCCGGACCAGCGCAAGCGCTGGACCCGGGGTCGATGAACTGCGCGATGCGCAGTTCATCGAACAGGCCGAGGCAAGACCGGCGACGGGCTGGCCAGCCAAGACAGCAAGGCTGACGTGTCTGTTGAGGGTGGGCAGCGCTGCTGTCTCCGCTGGCAACGCCGCTCGTGGTCTTGCCACAGGCCCGTCGGAAAAACCGCGCATCGCGCGGTTTTTCCGCCCTCGGTCCAGGCCGTGCCTGGTCCGGGGTGCAGGGGGCGGACAGCCCCCTGCTGGGGTGCGGGGCAACGCCCCGCTCACAGCTTGAAGTTCAGCGCCTTCGGCCGCGTGAGGTGCAGGAAGCCGAGTGCGGACAGGGTCGAGCCCTTGCCGCTGTCCTTCACGCCGGTCCACGGCAGGGCCGGGTCGAGTGTGTCGCACTGGTTCATGTAGACCGTGCCCACCTCGAGTTGCTGCGCGAGCCGTTCGGCTCGCTCCCGATCACGTGTCCAGACGCTCGCCGTCAGGCCGAGATCGCTGTCGTTTGCCAGCCGCACTGCCTCCTCGTCCGAGTCGACGGGCATGATCGGCAGCACGGGGCCGAACGTCTCGATGCGCATCACGTCCATCCGATGCTCGACGTTCACGAGCAGCGTGGGCTCGAAGAAACGCCCGCGCCCGTCCACCTGCGTTCGTTTGCCTCCCAAGAGAACCTTCGCGCCCGCGGCGACCGCGCGATCGATTTGCCCCTGGATGAACGCCGGGTGATGCGGCTGCGCGATCGGGCCCATGTTCGTCTCGGCCGCCATCGGATCGCCGAGACGGTAGGTCTTCATGAGCGCGAGACACCCCTCGACGAACTTCTCGTAGAGGCTCCGGTGCACGTATGCGCGCTCGACCGCGCAACAGCTCTGGCCCGCGTTGTAACAAGCACCGTCGACGATGTTCTCGATCGCCTTGTCGAGATCGGCATCCGCCGCCACGTACGCCGCGTCCTTGCCGCCGAGCTCGAGCCCCACGTCGACGAAACGCGCAGCCGCGGCCGCGGCGTACACCTTGTGCCCGCCCGCCACCGAGCCCGTGAACGCCACGTGATCCACCCGCGGATCGGCCACGATGCGCCCCGCCATCTCGTGATCGCAGTGCAGCGCCTGAACAAGCCCGGCCGGCGCCCCCGCATCACGCAGTGCGTCGGCGAAGTGCTCCCCACAAAGCGGCGACCGTGGCGAGTGCTTCAGGATCACCGCGTTCCCCGCGAGCACCGCCGGGATCACCACGTTCACGGCCGTGAGCAGCGGGTAGTTCCATGCAGGCAGGTTGAACACCACCCCGAGCGGGGCCCGCGTGATCCGCCGCTCGAAGCCCTCCTGGGGCGGCAAAACCGTGTCCGCGAGCGACGCCTCCGCGATGCTCGCCATGTACCGGGCGCGCTTGGCCATCCCGCTCACCTCGCCACGCGCCTGACGCAGGGGCTTGCCCATCATGGCCGTGATGTCGGCCGCGATGGCGTCGGCCCGCCCTTCCATGCGCGAAACGGCCGCGAGGCACAGGGCCACGCGGTCTTTCACCGGCGTAAGGCCAAAGGCCCGGGCGGCGGCCCGGGCGGCGTCGAGGGCCTGGTCGACCTCGCCGGCTTCGGCGAGGGGCCGCCTGAAGGCCACGTCGAGGGTGTAGGGATTGTCGACGACGAGCTCCAGCATGGGGAAGCTTGGACTTAGGGCCTGTTCGTCGGCCAGGAAATGTTCGTACAATACGCGGCGGATGCGAGCAGTCGCGGCAGGCCTATCCGACGTGGGCAGACAGCGGCACCACAACGAGGATCGCTTCATCCTTCTGCCTGAGTTCAACGTGTTCGTCGTCGCGGACGGCATGGGTGGACATCAGTCCGGAGAGGTAGCGAGCCGCATGGCCGCGAGCTCCATCGCCAAGTACTTCCGCAACGAGTGCAAGCACGACGTGACCGTCGGCCAGCGCCTCCGCGCCGCCGTGCTCGAGGCGAACGCGAAGATCTACGCCCGCGCCGACGACTCACGCCTGCACCGCGGCATGGGCACGACCGTCGTCGCGGGCGCGTACGCGCCGGACGATCGCACCTTCTTCGTGGCCCACGCGGGCGACAGCCGTTGCTACCGACTGCGCGGCGACGAGATCAAGCAGCTCACGCGCGACCACTCGCTCATCTCGGACGCGCTGCTCGAGCGGCCCGACCTCACCGAGCTCGATCTCAAGTACCTGCCGAAGAACGTCATCACGCGCGCGCTCGGCATCAGCCCGACGGTCGACGTCGACCTGCGCGCCGAGCGCGTCGAGCCGCACGACGTCTTCGTCCTCTGCTCCGACGGCCTGCACGGGCTCGTGTCCGACGAGGAGATCGCCGCCATCGTGCGCGACAACGCGATCCTCACCGAGGCGTGTGCACGCCTCGTCGAGACGGCGAACGCGAACGGCGGACGCGACAACATCACGGTCGTGCTCATCCGCATCGAGCCAGACGATCCGCCCTGGGCCGGCCGCCGCGCGAACTTCGCGCGCGCCTGAGGACTACGGCCTCCGGCTGATCGTCCCGGCCCGGAAATACCAGGCGAGCGCGAGCACGGCGATCACCAAGAGCACCACCCAGAACCACGGCGATCGGGTCCTGGCGGCCTCGCTCGTTTCTTCCATCTGCGCCGCGAACACGTTCGCGGCGGCGAGGATCGCGGTCGGTGCGTTCATCTTCGCCTCCCACCGCTCACGTTGGGCCGGCGGGAAAGGCGTCAATTCTTCACGGCGCGGTCACGTCATCGATCACGTCATCGATCACTCGACCGTGGCCGCGAGGGCGTGGCGGCCTCGGCGTACGTCGCGCCGCGGCCGTCGGGGTGCACCCGCGCGTAGGCCCGGCGCGCCGAGGCGAGCGCCTCCCGCACGCGCACCCGGAAGGCCGGATCGGCCTCCATGCGCTCCTGCCAGACACGCTCGATCCGGACGAGACAGATGCGCGCGAGGCCGAGCTCCGCGAGCACCACGTCGGCGTCGCTGTGCTCGACCGAGAACATCAGCCGCGCGTAGTCGGCGATCTCCAGCGCGCCTCGCTCGATCTCGAGCTGTTGCACGTACGCTCGATCGTAGGCGAGCCGCAGCTCGCACCGACCTTGTTCGGTCTCGGCGCGGATCGCGCCTATCCACGTCCGCTCGGTCGACACCCAGCGCTGCTCGGACAAACCCATCTCCGACAGGATGCGGGCGCGCTCCTCGGGACGGCGATCGATGCGAGCGGCCACGGTCGCGCATTGCTCGAGTGGCAGGTCCGCGGCCATGAGCAGCGGCGCGGCCATGCTCGCCGTCGAGGGACGGCGACGATCGCCCGACGGGCGCGGCGTCTCGACCGAGACGACCGAAGGCTTCGGCGACGGCGTGATCGGCGCGGAGGGCAGGGCGGGGCCGGACGAGGCCACGGGCGACGCCGCGAAGAAGGCTGCGTTCTCCACTGGCGAGACGGGCGCTGCGCTCACGGGCGCCGCGACCGACGGGCCCTTCGAATCGGTCCACGTGAGAAGCGCGGGGGCGCGCTGGGTCGTGGGCGGCGCGTCGAGCAGACGACCACTCGCGGCGACGGCCCCGCCGGGCAACGTGGGAGGCGGCGCGAGTGTCCCCGTCTTTCGCGTGCTCGGCACCAGCGTCGGCGGCGCGAGCGTGTCGCGCTCCGTGATCACACCGAAGCTCTCCGCCGGCGGCGGGCTTGTCGTTCCCGTGCGTGCGGTTGCGGGCGCGCGGTCGGCCGGATCTTCTTCCTCTTCGCCCGGCGTGTGCTCGCCCTGCGAAACGCTCGTCGGCGTGGGGGGAGGCGAAAGCCGCATCGCGGCCGCGTCGCCCGGCCAGACGTCCGTCTCCCACGACGTCTCGACGTGCGCGACCTCTGCGCGCGTGGCGCGCTCGACGAGCTGGGTCGGTCCAGGGAAGGCCGCGTCCACGACGAACCTCGACGACGCGCGATCCTCGATGAGGCGCTCTCCCGACGGCGGGATCGGCACCGAGCTGTCGCGCGGGCGCGCGGGAAGGCCGCCCCCGCTGCTGAGCGCGAGCGGCTCGACCGGGAGCTGTGCCGACTCTTCCGGCGTGTGCTGCACGGGCGCGCTCGGCAGGAGCGTGTATCCCTCGTCCTCGGCGATCTCGCCCTCGAAGGGGCGGGGCAGGATGGGCCTCGGGCTCGAGTCCTCGGGCGGGACGGGGGGTGACTCCACGTCTTCGAGGCTCACGGTCATCTCGGGGCTCTCGGAGGCCACGATGATCCGGCCGAGCGCGTGCTCCTCGGGCTCGGGCACCGGCGTCGATCCACGCCAGGACACGACTGCCACGAGGCGCACGCCGTCGATCCAGACCGTGTCGAGACGCAGGTCGACCTCGAATGGCCGGAGCGAACCCTTGTGCGCGTAAAACACGCGCGGGCGGATGTTCGGCAGCTTCGACTCGAAGCGCGAGGCCTTGCGGGTCAGGTGTTCGAGCACGATCACGGGCGCGGGCTCGAGCTCGTCGATCTGTTGCTCGATCGGGGCGCAATTGAAGAGCGAGAAGGGGAGCGAGTCGGGGGCTGTCGCGTGCTCGGAGCGGATGCGGCGCGCGAACGTCACGGCATCGTCCGGGGCGCCGCGGTGCTCGGCGCGCCAGCGGATCGGCAGCGGACCGAAGCCCGGCGTCGCGTTGGGCGGGCACGTTTCGCTCGTCTCGATGCGCGGCAAGGGCCAGCCCGCGCTCCCGGCGCCGGTGGGGATGCCGCTCATGTTCTCGCCTTGCATCGCGGCGAGCTCGTAACGGAGCGGGATCGCGGAGAAGCGCTCGGGGGCGCTCGGACGCAGGCTGCCCGTGTGCCCGGGCATCCACACGCGTGGCCCGCAGACGCGCAGTGACTTCTCGAAATGCCCCACGCGCAGGCGCGGCACGACGATCTCGGTCGGCACGCCGCCGGGGGCGAACGCGCGGCCCGAGAACGCGACGTCGAGCTTCGGCTTGTACGGGACGAAGTCACTCGGCGCGAAGAGCGCCGCTTGCGGGTTGTGATCCCAGGAGATATCGCCGTGCGCCGTGTCCTGCTTCGGCGCGAGCAGGGCCGTCTCGCCATGGACCAGCGTGAACGTCGCCTTCACCCCGATCGTGAGGCGATAGCCGCCGGGGCGCTCTTCCCACACCACGGTGGCGACGCTGAATGGGCAGAGTCGGACGATCTCCAATGCGGGGAGGGTAGCTTAACGCGAGCAGGTTGGGAAAGATTTCCTCGCGGGATCCCCGAATCTTTCGTGCCCTCGAGCTCTTCCGCTCCATCGAGTGTGACAATTGTCACACATGCGGCGCAACGTGGGATTTGCCCGATCCAGCGGACGCAAGTACGGCGCGAGACGCTGCGGTGCGTCGGGCCGAATGCAGCCGCGACCGACCGCCGCGCGTGCGACAACCCATTGGCGGGAGAGCGGTCCGTCCATACTGCCCGACTTCTCCGTTTCTCCCGTCCCACCCCGACCACGCCCGGCGTCCCACGATCCGTCGCGCCGGAAGGGGACGCCCTAGGGGCGATGCGTACCCCCGCGCGACCATTGCCCGCGCATGCGGGCCGACGCACGGGCGCGCCGGCCATTGAACCATTTCCGTGACGACCGCGTGTTTCGTTTCGATGGCGGGGCCTCCGTCGTGGTCACCGGCGTGACCAGAAAAATGCACGTTCTCGACAGAAAAGGAGAGCGTATACGGCGGCCCGAACGATAGTCTGACGCCCCTGTCGAAAGGAGACATTCATGCTCAAAAATAGCCTCGTCGCGCTGGCGCTCGCTTCCTTCACCACCGTTCTGCTTGCATGTTCCGCGGCAGAGGTGGGGGAGCCATGCGAAACCGAGGGTGCGGCGGACGAATGTGTCGACGACGCGATCTGCGGAAAGCCGAGCGATACGGCCACGGAGCCGCAGTGCCTCAAGGTCTGCACACAAGACACGGATTGCGCCGCGAGCGAATCCTGCAACGGCGTGACCGGCACCAGCACCAAGGCCTGCCGGCTCAAGTGATCGCCTGCGCCGCGGCCCTCGCCGCGCTCCTCGTCGCTCCATCCGGGCGCGCCGAGGTGGGATACGGAGCGGCCGCGGCGCGTACCCTCGAGGGCCACACATTCCAGCCGCCCGTGCTGCTCGAAGGCCCGTTCACCACCACCCACGTCGGAATCGACACCTCGATGGGCATGCGCGTCCAGGACGGCGCGGGCGCCCCGCCCACGGGCCCGATGCGCCTGCCGCTCCCCGCCCGCGACGGCCAGAAGCTTTTCCTGTTCGAGGAGCGGCTCGCCGTGGGAATCGCGCCGGTGCGCGGCGCGGAGATCGGGGCGCGCGCAGTCTTTCAATTGGGCATCGGTGGCGACGCGGCGTCAACCTATTATTATGGGGGCCGCACGGGCTACGAGATCCGCCCGCACCTCGGCTTCGAGGCTCTGCACAGTGAATCGCTCGGCCTCTCGGTCGGCCTGCGCGCGGGCCTGATCATGGCCGGCGGGGTGCGCGCGCGTCCCTCCGGGCTCGTGGACGCCATGATGCGCGAGGCGGACGCGGCGATGCGGGATCGGGCGCGTGTCATCTGCCTGGTCGCCGGGGACCTCGGCTGCGCGTTCAAGAATTTCGACGGGGCCGGGGCGATGCGCGTGGACGAGCGATCGTTCGGCGTGCACGCGTACGCGAGCGCGGCGAAATCATTCGGCCGGCACGTGGGCCTTCAGGCTTCGTTCGGCGGCGAGGCCCTCGATACACGGCTGCACGGCGGCCCGGGCCTCGATTCCCACATGTCACCGCGCTCGTATGCGGCGTCCGTCGCCGCCTCGGTCGACCTCGCGCCCCTCGCGCCGCTCGGAGCGATGTTCGAAGCGGTGCTCGAGCGCGGCGAAAACCGAGGCCTCGATCGCCGCAATGCCGAGCTACTCGGCGGCGCGCCCATGGCCTACACGACCGAGCGCGTCGCGGCGGGCGTGTATTACACGGGGCGCGACGCGCTCACACTGGGGTTCGTCGGGACGTACGGTTTTACGCAAGCGAGGCGCGCCGCCGGAGACACGATCTCGCCCGGCCCGCCGACCCGCGCGCTCGGCGGACGTCTGGCCCTCCGCTACTTCTTCTGATCAGGACAGCACGCCCGCCGCGGCCTGATCGAGCAGCCCGTCGATGCCGTCGAAGAGATCCTGGTTCCCATTCTGGGAATACGCGGCGAGTTTCTCCGTGCATGCGGGCACGACCTTCACGAAATCGAGGATCGTGGCCGGATCCGCGAGCGAGGCCGCGGACCGGCCAAACCCTTCGCGCTCCAAGTACCGCGCGTTCAGGACCTGCTCGAACTGGTGGCGGATGGGGACGGCGAGCATGGGTTTGTGGAGGAAAACCGCCTCCCCCATGAGCGTAAAACCGCCGCCCGCGATGACGGCACGGGCCGAGGCGAGGTCGTCGATGAACCCGTCCTCGCTGAAGGGCCGATACCGCAGGTTGCCCTCGACCTGCTCCTCCTGAATCCCGCGGCGCATGCCGTAGATGCGGCATTCGAGGCCCGTCTTCTGCAGCGTATCGGCGAGCGCGTCGTTTCCTTCGGCGGTCTGGTAGACGAGCAAGTGCTCGCCGTCGCGCCGGTTCGCGCGGAGGATCTCGGGGCGCAGGATCGGCGGGTAGAGCGTCGTGCGGGGCTTGCGGATCGGGGGGCGGAAAAAGCTCGTGACGAGGTAATGGTCGCAGAACGGGAGTTTTCCTTTGATGAACAGGCGCGTCACGGTAAAGTCCGCATCGTCCCCGCGGATGATGTCGGGCCCGTGCGTGCACCGGTTGATGATCTGCATGTTGTCGATGGACAGGATGGGCAATCCATGCGTCTTGGCGAACAGGTAGGTCCACGACTCGAAATCGCTGATCACGACCTCGGGACGGAACGCCTGGATGAGCTCGAAGTACGCCGCGATGTTCTTGGGCAGCCCGGCCGCGCCCTGCGTCACGTTCGAGAACAACGTCTTGCCCCGACGGACGCGGTTCTCCTCGTAGATCATGTGGAAGCCGTGAATCTTGTTGACGCCCAGAAACCGCTTCGTGAGGAACTCGGCGGCCCGCCCGGAGGCCATGATCTCGATCTCGTGCCCCTGGCCGACCAGGTGCTCGAGCACCACGCGCGAGCGCATCGCGTGCCCCATGCCCTCGCCCACCACCCCGTAGAGAATCTTCATGGGCGAAGAGTTTATCGATCCGCACGGTGGGGGTCGAGGCTCCGGCGCGCATGACGGCCCCGCGCGGCCTTCGCATCTGGTGCGAGATGGTCACGCACGCCGAGATCGCGGCGCCCGCCGTGCTCGGGGCCCTCGCCGAGCGGAAGATCGGCCTCATCGTCGCGGCGCAGCCGGGCCCGCGCGCCGATCTCGTGCGGCTCGCCCAGGCCGCGAGGGACGCGGGACTCTCGTTCGCCGTCTGGCCGATGCTCACGGACGCGGCCGGACGCTGGGCGAGCGTGGACAACGCGGCCCGCTTCGCCGCGTACGTCCGGACGCTCGTCGACGAGCTCGACGCCGCCTCTGCCCTGCCCGAGGAAATCGCCCTCGATCTCGAACCGCCGATCGACCGCCTCCGCCGCCTCCTCGGGCTCGACCCACCCGCGAGAAGCGCGCCGCATCCGGAGGACGGTGCGGCGATCCTCGGCGCCCTCGTGCAGGACCTCGGCGCGCGTGTCCCCACGTCGATCCGTGTCTCGGCCGCGGTCATCCCGCTCATTCTTTTTGACGACGAAACATTGGGATTCGAACGATGGCTCGGCACGCCGGTCGGATCCATCGGCTGGGATCACGCGAGCGTGATGGTCTACACCACGCTGATCGAAGGTTATTCGCGGGGCCTTTTGACCCGCAACGATGTCCGGCCGCTGCTCGCGTCCTCGTGCCGCCTCGCCGCGGCGCGCTTCGGGGCGCGGGCGGGCGTGTCGCTCGGCGCGGTGGGGAAGGGGGCGCTCGGGGACGAGGCCACGTACCGTTCGGCGTCCGAGCTCGCCGACGACGTGGCCATCGCGCGCGCGGCGGGCCTCGAACATCTCACGCTCTTCGACCTCGGCGGCGTGCTCCGCCGGCCGCCCTGGGAGGCGTGGCTCGACGCGTTCGCCTGCACCGAGCCCGCGCCGCGTTTGCCCGAAGCGACGTGGAAAAGCCGCGCGACGGAAAAGCTCGGCCGCGGGGCGTCGCGTTTGCTCGGCGTGGCCGGTTCCTTGCGCCGGACGCGCGGGTGAGGGCACGATCCCGCGTCCCGATGTCGAAGCCCAAGATCGTACAAGCCGGAAGCCCCGTCCTCCGCGCCGCCGCCGCGCCCGTCGCGAGAGATCAGATCAAGAGCCGGGACATGCGCCTGCTCGTGAAGAAAATGGTCGAGACGATGCGTCAGGCGCCCGGCGTGGGCCTCGCCGCCCCGCAGATCGGCGTGGGCCTGCAGGTGATCGTGCTCGAGGACGACAACAGCCGCATGGCGCGCCTCACGAAAGAGCAACGCGAAGAGCGCGGCCGCGCCCCGTTCCCGCTCACGGTCATCATCAACCCCGAGCTGCGCGTGATCGGCGAAGAGACGGCGACGTACTTCGAGGGTTGCCTGTCCGTCGCGGGCTACATGGCGCTCGTCGAGCGGCACTTTGCCGTGGAGGTGACGGGCTTCGACGAAAAAGGCGAGCCGCTGCGCTGGGAGGCGCGGGGCTGGCCCGCGCGCATCCTGCAGCACGAGGTGGATCACCTGCGCGGCGTGCTCTACGTGGATCGCATGATCTCGCGGACGCTCTCGTGCAACGACGAGATGGGCGCGCGCTGGCTGGAGACGCCCGTCGACGAGGTGAAGAAGGTGTTTGGCGTGGAGTGAGGGAGGGCGCGCGTGCCTTCGTTTGACCCGAGGAACGCGCGCCCGTCCGGGATCACTGGGCCGAGTAGGTCTTGAGCGTGATGCCCGAGGACGCCGCGTAGCCGTAGAGCTTGATGTAGTACGTGCCGCTCTGCGGCGGGACGAACTCGCAGACCTCGTTGTTGCCCTCGAGGTACGGACGGCAGGTATAGCTCGCCGAGGTGGGCGCGCTGCCGAAGCGCACGTAGAGATCGGCGTCGCCCGTGCCGCCGGAGATCTCGATCTTCAGCGCCTTGGAGCCGGCCGGCGTCGCCTGCGTGTACGTCGTGCTCCACTTCTTCGAGCCGACCGAAATGCTGTTCACCTGGCCGATCAGCGCGTACGTCGGAGCGGCGCCCACGCCGACGGCGGTCCAGGCGTCGGCGATCGTCTGCGCCGCGGCCGCGCCGTAGAGCGTGTTCGCCGCGTCGACCGTGCAGGAGCGCGCGTCGCTGAACTTGGCGTTCGGGCCGAGGCAGGACGTGTTGGCCTTGTAGAAGATCGCCGCGCCCTTCTGGATGCTCTCCACGGCGTTCGACGCGAGCGGGGTGACCACGTTGCTCGTCTTGCCGCGCGGGTGCGAGCCACCGGCGACCGCGAGGTAGAACGCGAGGTTCGCGATGCCCGAGTTCCAGTGCACGCCGCCGTTGTCCGACGTGCCCGTGTAGCGCGTCGGGTAGTAGTCGTAATCGCCCGCGATCGCCGGGTCGTTCATGTAGCGGAGCGCGTCGCCCGCCGTGCCCGGCGTCCAGCACTCCTCGCCGATCTTCCAGGTGTTCCCGGATACCGCGCCGTCGCGGTAAACCTCGATCGAGGCGCCGAAGATGTCGGACATGGCCTCGTTCAGCGCGCCGGACTCGTTCTGGTAGACGAGGCCCGAGCCGTATTCCGTGACCGCGTGCGTGAGCTCGTGGCCCACGACGTCGAGCACCGTGAGCGCCGAGGAGTCGGTGCCGTTGCCGTCGCCGTACACCATCTGCGTGCCGTCCCAGTAGGCGTTCACGTAGCTGTTGCTGTAGTGAACGCTCGACGTGAGCGTCGCGCCCGAGCCGTTGTAGCTGTCACGGCCGAAGTTGTTGAAGTAGAAGTCGTACGTGATGCCGGCGTTGTCGTGCGCCGCGTTGACGATGGCGTCAGCGACCGACGTCTGGCCCTCGGAGCGCACGAGCGTGCCGGGCAGGGTCGTCTTGTTGGCCGCCGTGTACGTCTTGCGGTTCCTCGCGGTCTGGAGGTTGTCGTAGCTATTGACGATCTCACCCGTGCGGGCGTCGACGAAGATCACGGGCATCGAGGGCGAGCCGTCGTGGTTCGTCGCCTCGAGCTCAATCCGGTGCGTCGCCACCGCGCCGAGCTGCTTGCGCGCGAGGATCTGCATGTCCGCCTTGCGCGTCCGCGAGACCACGCCGTCCACGGACGCGTAGGCGATCTTGATCGCCTCGGCCTCGGAGATCGTGGCCGGCTCGACGCGCAGGTTGCGCTCGAGGTAATCGTGCACCTGCTTCACGTCGCCGCGCGTATCGAGCTCGACGACGGCCTGGGCGCCGAAGACCGGGATCCCGTTGATCGACTGGGCGACGCGCGTGACGGCCTCGCCAGCGTCGTCGATGTGCACGCGCTCGACCTTGAGGTCCCCTGCGCCCCGGGCGATCTCGCGCTCGGCGACCTTCTCGATGCCGATGTCGCCGGCGAGCTTCATCGCCTGATCGTCGCGACTGGCGAAGACGTCCTGAGAAGCGGCCTGATTGTCGACGTCCTGGCCGTCGACGGCGCAGGCCGCGAGGAGGAACGTCAGGGGAGCGAGCGTGGCAAGGCGACGATTACGCATGGGCTGACACCTCGACGAGAAAAAGGTGGGAGCGGACGGATCCGGTGGTCCGGAGAATGCGGACCTTCCTTTTTTTCTCGATTGATGTCAATACCGATCTGCGTCGCAGCCGAAATTCATCCGTAATGGGTGAATTTTACTACGAATCAGTGCAACGGCGTTGCATCTGCTATTTTGTGGGAATCGTGCATCCCAACTGGAACGCCCAGGGTGCACTCCGGAGTTACCAGGTGTGCCCTATGGAACGACCACGGTGTCATTCGTCAGGAGCGGCAAATTCTCGCGTAGATCTCCGCCTTTCACCACGGCCGAAAACGCGAACGGGATCCGCCGCTCGCCGTGCGCGTCCTTGCGCACGATGACGATCTCGTTCGGCGCGGCAAAACGCGTGAATCCACCGGCGAGCGCGATCGCCTGCAGCACCGTGACCTGCCCCGTCGGCGTGAACTCGCCCGGACGCGTGACCTCGCCCAGCACGTAAATGCGATAGCTGTGGAGCTCCGCGACCTCGACGGACACGACCAGCGGCTCCGTGTAGAACTGCTGGCCCTTTTCGGTGATCTCCTTGCCGATCTGCTCCACGGTCTTTCCGCCGCAGACGATGTCGCCGACGAGCGGGAGCGTGACGAATCCGTCGGGACGCACCGTGACCCTGCGGCTCAATTGATCGTTGTGCCAGACGCGCACCTCGAGCACGTCCCCGGCGCCGACGGTGTACGTCCGCATGACGCGTAATTCCGTCGTGTAATCGTAGTTCGGGCGCGCGCCGCCGCAGCTCGCCGAGGCCGCGAGCCCAAGGAGGAGCAGGCATCCCCGCGCGAATCGTCCTTTCACGCCCCGGGCGATTCTCTTCTTTTGGTGCACATCCATGGCTTTCCTCCGACGAGCACGTTCACCCGTGGCAAAGGGTGATCCCGAATGCTCGGAGCGCCATCCCCTGCTACGAAAGAGGCCACGCGCGCCGCGGAGAGCCATCTCGAACGCGCGCCTTCGGGGGACATGGCCGCGATCATCGTGTGCGTGCTCTGCGCGCTCGTCGTCTTGAAGCCCCAGGAGTTCGTGCCGGCCCTCGCCGGGCTGCCGCTCCTCTACATCGTGTTCGCGCTCTTCACCGTGGCATTCGCCTCGGACGTCCTGCGCGGTCGCGCCCGGGTCGATCTCCCGCCGCACGCGCCCTTCGTCCTCGCATTTTTTCTGTGGGGGGCGCTCGTCACGCTCGTGCGCAGGCCCGCGGTCCTGCAAAAAGAGGGAATCGACCTCGCCATCGTGCTCTGCATCTTCGGCGTGATCGCGCTCGGCCTGGGCACGACGAAGGGGCTCCGGCGTTTTTGCTGGACGCTGCTCGTTTGCATGATGTTCGCCACGACGGTCGCGCTCGTCCAGTCCCAGAGTCCTTATGGCTGCATGATCGCGGAAAAGGGCGACTGGGAAGGCAAAGGCGAGCTCCAGTACGACGGGCGCGGCTGCGAGACCGCGCTCGATTGTCGCAAGGACGGGCTGCCGGACGTGAATTACCGTTGCGAGCGGGTCGGGCCGTTCGGCACGGCCACGATCGGCGGGCGTGTACGTTATCGCGGCACGCTCGCCGATCCGAACGAGCTCTCGCTCGCCGCCGTGATGGCCTTGCCCTTCGCGCTCGCGTTCGCCGAACGAAAACGTTCATCACGTGATCCGAACCAGAAGCCGAGCGCCGCGTCGCTGAGGCTCCCGATCCTGCTCACCGACGGACTGCTCGCCAGCATCGGTTCGTTCTTCCGCGTCGTCCCGGCGCTCCTCCTCGCGCTCGCATTCGCGGTGATGATCGTCCTTTCCCAGTCACGCATGGGCGTCCTCGTTTTCCTCGTCGTGATGGGCCTCGCCTTCATAAGGCGCGCAGGCGTCTTCGGCGTCGTCATTGGTTGCATCGCGTTTCCGCCCGTGCTCCTGCTCGGCGGTCGGAGCGGGGCGGAAGCAGAGGCGTCCGCGGACGAACGTCTCGATCTCGTGGCCGAGGCGCTCACGATGATCCGTCGATCGAAGGGGATCGGCTTCGGGGTTGGTCAATTCGCCGACGAATCGACGCGCGGGCTCACGGCGCACAACAGCTACCTGCTCGCCGCGGCGGAGACGGGAATCATCGGGGCTTGCCTCTTCTCGCTCGTGCTTTACGGCGCACTCAAGGTGCCCGTCAAATTGTGGTTCGGCTCGTACGACGTGGACGCGGAGCTCCGTCGCATCGCGCCGGCGATCGCGATCTCGCTCATCGGGGCATACGTCGGGATCTTTTTCCTGTCGTGGTCGTACAAGGAGTTTCTTTACATGCTGCTCGGCGCCTCCGCGGCGCTCTACCAGGCCGCGCGCGCAGAGGATCCGCGGTTCTCCGTGCGCATCGACCTGCGCGAAGCCGCGACCGTCTGCGCGGCTTGCCTCTTGCTCTTCCCGCTCGTGTGGATCGTGCTGCACGTGATTGGCTGAATTGAATGTTCTCGACAAACAAGTGAGCGAGGAGGCGCCGAGCATGGTCATTGCCGGAGGGCTCCTCGCGCCCGAGCGCGGAGGGAGCAGATGGTCCGCCTGAGCACCGAGAGCACACCACGCGAGCGACTCGCGCGGATCGTCGTCCTCATGAAACGAACGCGCAGGTATGCGCGGAGCACGATCGCCATTGCCGCGGCGCTCGTCCTCGCGTCGCTCTTGCTCGCGCTCTCCACGAAGCGCATTTACCGGAGCGAGACGACGGTCGTGTACCGCGAGGTCGTCCGGGCGGGCAGGGAAGGCGAGAGCGCGGCGCAACGCGCGGCGCGGCTCGGCCCGCGCTTGAAGGAGATCGTCCTCGCGCGTGGCACGATCTCCTCGATCATCCAGGAATTCGATCTTTATCCGGAGCTCGCCGAAAAGTCGATGCTCGAGGCCGTGGCGGAGATGCAGAAGAACGTCTCCTTCCGCGCCCGCACCCAGGACACGTTCGCGCTGTCCTTCTCGCACCACGATCCGGCCACGGCGCAAGCCGTCACGAAACGGCTCGCCGAGGTGATGATCGAGGACTACAGCAAAGACAACCTCACGACGGCCGCGCTGAACCACGATGTGTTGCGTCGTGAGCTCGACGAGGCGAATCGCACGGTCGAGGACGCGAGCCGGGCGCTCGCGCGCTTCCTCGCCAAGCACCCGCAATTCACCTGGGGCATCAACGATTCGCCTTACGCCCCGACAGCGCCGCAGCCGGGCGCGGCGGCCCCCTTGGCGCAGCCGAATCCCGCGAATCGCACGCCCCAGGCGGGCCAGGCGAGCCGGGAACGAGCGCACGTGGATCCGGTGCTCGCGCGGCTGTTCCAAAGGCTCGCGCAGATCGACGCCGAGCTCGCCGGTCCCGGCAAGCCGGGCGCGCCGCCGCCGCTGCCGGTGAACGTGACCGACGCGCAGAAACAAAGGGACGCAGCCGCAGCGGCGCTCGCCGCGGCGGAGACGGATCTCGCCACGAAATTGCAGAAGGTCACGCCCGTGCACCCGGACGCAATCTCCGCGCAATCGAAGGTGGCGCGGGCGCGGGCCGCGCTCGCCACGGCGGAAAAGACGCTCGATCTCCTGCGCACGGGCGGGGCCCCGCCGCCGCCGGTCGATGGGGAAGGAATCGATCCGGGTCGCCGCGCGGCGCTGGAGGAGGAGCGCCGCGCGATTACCGCGCAGATCTCGGCGCGCAGCAAGACGGCGGCGCCGCGCGGGAGGACCACGACCACGAATCCGGCGCCGAACACCGGGACGACGACGGGCACGAGCGTGGGGACGCAGGCGGCCCCCGAGGTTCCGAGTGATCCCGAAATCGTGGAGCTCGAGACCGAGTGGCACAAGCTGCGGCTCGATCTGGAGCGGGCGCGGGAGAATTTCCGCAAGGTGCAGGAGAAGGAGCGCGGCGCGAGCCTGACCGCGACGGCTGCGGAAGAGGAGGCCGAAGCGGCGCTCGTCATTGCGGATCCGGCCTACCTGCCGGTGAGGCCGGATCGCGGTCGCGGCCGCGTGTTTTTCGCGGGATCGTTCCTCGCGATGTTCCTCGCGCTCGGGTATGCGGGCTCGCGCGTGCTCCTGTGCGAGACGATCCTCGACGAGGGTGACGTCGAAGCGCTCGGCGAGCCGCCGCTGCTCGTATCGGTGCCCCATATCCCGGAGCCGAAGACGAGCACGGCGCTCACCACGCGGGATTCGTGGGGGCCGCCGCCGCCATCGTCTCGAAAACCCGAAGACACAGGGCCAAAGAGCCGGCCGCCGGACAGCGGATCGATCGAAGTTCGAATGGAGGAGGCAGAAGCGCCCCTCTCCGACGAACCCTGCGTCATGCCGCTCGGCGCGCCGCCGTCCGCCCCGGATCCCGAGGAGGATCCTCTGCCGCCCAAGCGGATCCGCATGCAAACGCTGCCCTACGGCGCGACGCTCGCGGATTACCTCGCAAAGGCGAAGAGCGAAGCGCCGCCGATCGAGGAGCCTCCGGCCGAGGAGCCGCCGGCCGAGGAGCTTCCGGCCGAGCTCCTCGACGAAGCCGCATACGAGCCGCCGGCAGACGAACCGCCTACCGCGCTCTCGCTGCGGGATCCGAACGCGGGGATGATGCTCGCGCCGGAGGTCGAGGTCGTGGGGACGCCCTTCGACCCGGAAAACGAAGGAGCGCTCGAGCTCGTGCGCGGCGCGCCTCCCGCGGTGCTCGGCGCGCTCCGCGTGCTCCGGCACAGGCTGGAGCAGAAACGCGGCGAGGGCCCGCTCGTGGTGAGCGTGCTGAGCCCAGGGATCGGTGAGGGCAAGAGCGCCGTCGCGGCGCGGCTCGCCATGACCCTGGCCGAAGCCGAGCGCGCGCGGGTCGTGCTGGTCGAGGGCAACCTCGGTCGGCCGCATCTCGCCTCGATGCTGGGTCTGCACGTGCCCGAGGAAATGGGCTTCTCGGCCCAGCTTCGGCGGCACATGAGCGGCCGCTGGGAGCCGTGGAGCGTGCTCCGTATCGGCGCCTCGCTGTACGTGCTCGCCGAGCCGGCGACGGAGGCGGCCTTCCCGACGGCGCTGCATTCGACGTGGTTCGAGGGCGCCGTGCATGCGCTGAAGGAGAGCTACGATTACGTGGTCATCGACGGATGCGCAGTGCTCGGCTCGGGCGACGCGAACGTGCTCGAAGACGTGAGCGACGTCTGTCTGCTCCTCGCGCGCGCGGGAATGACGAAGGGCAGCGAGCTTTCGCGCGCCGCGAAGCAGCTCGGCGACCGGCGCATGTTCGGGGTCGTGCTGAACGACGTGCGGACGGAGGGCGGAGCGCGGAAGGGGAGGGCGAGCGCATGAAGGTGGAGGCCGCGCAGAGAGCCGTGGCGGGGCGGATCGCGCCGTGGACCGAGAAGCTCGCGCCATGGATGGGGAGCTGGGCCGAGGCGCGGCTCGTCCGCGGCGTCGAGCGGCTCGTCTTCGGCGAGGTGACGCGGCCCAAGCACGTGCTCGTGGCCATCTGCGATCACTTCGAGCCTCTCTGGACCGGCGAAGCGAAAGCCCCGGGCGCGGCGCCCCTCTCGCGCGGTCTCGCCCGGGTCGCGACATGGCGGCGCGGATATCCCGCGCTCGCCGCGTCATTCCGCGATTCGAACGGCAGGCCCCCGCGGCACACCTTTTTTTATCCGGGCGACCAGTACGATCCGGCGCTCGTCGAGCCCATCGCCGAGCTCGTAGCGATGGGCCTCGGCGAGGTGGAGGTGCACCTGCACCACGACCGGGACACGCGGAGCACGCTGCGGGAAAAATTCGAGGGGACACTCGCATCGCTCAGCCGCCACGGCCTGGTGCCGCGGGTGCGCGGCGTGGATCGATGGGCCTTCATCCACGGGAACTGGTGTCTGGCAAATTCGCGCGCCGACGGCGCCCATTGCGGCGTGGACGACGAGCTCGACCTGCTGCACGAGCTCGGCTGTTACGCCGATTTCACGTTCCCATCAGCGCCAGACCGGACGCAGCCACGCATCGTGAACAGCATCTATTATCCGTCCGGCGACGTGAAGCGGCGCAAAGCACACGAGCGCGGGCGGCCAGCAAGCGTAGGCGACGGTCGCATGGAGCGGGTGCTCTGCATGCAGGGGCCACTCGCGCTGTCGTTCCGGCAAGGACCAGGGCTGCCACTCAGAATCGACGCAGGCGCCCTGACGGCGCGGGATCCAGCAACGCTGCCGCGACTCGAAAGCTGGATCGACCAGGGCGTGTCCGTACGAGGCAAACCCGAATGGGCATTCGTAAAGCTCTCGACGCACGGCGCACCCGAGCACGAGGCGGACAGTCTGCTCGGAGCCCCGCAGCGTCGCTTTCACGAGGCGCTGGCCTGGCTAGCAAAGCGGGAAGGTTTCCGGGTGCATTACGTGACCGCGCGGGAAATGTACAACATCGCCCGCGCCGCCATGGATGGCCGCCTCGGCGACCCGTTCGAATTCCACGATTACGAGATCCCGCCAGCAGCGCGCGCCTGTCAGGCCTGAGAGAGGGTGTTCGGCAGCGGCGTCGCGCCGGGGTTTCACCCCGGACCCCGACCAGGGGTTGTCCACCCCTGGACCCGGACCAGCGCAAGCGCTGGACCCGGGGTCGATGAACTGCGCAACGCGCAGTTCATCGAACAGGCCAGGTCAAGACCGGCGACGGGCTTGCCAGTCAAAACCGCAGCGCTGACGTGTCTGCTTCGGAGGACGGTGCTGCCGCCTCGGCTGGCAACGTGGTCGGTGGTCTTGCCACCTGCCCGTCGGAGAAACCGCGCATCGCGCGGTTTCTCCGCCTTCGGTCCAGGCCGTGCCTGGTCCGGGGTGCAGGGGGCGGACAGCCCCCTGCTGGGGTGCGGGGCAACGCCCCGCTCCGCGCGCCGTCTCAAATATCGATGAGGCCGGCTCGTACGGCGAGGCGGGTCAGGTCGGCGACGCTGTGGGTTGCGACCTTGGCGCAAAGGCGTGCGCGGTGTGTCTCGACTGTTTTTACGCTGATGGCGAGGTGGGCGGCGACCTCCTTTGCGCTGCTGCCCATCGCGAGCAGGCGTAACACCTGACGCTCGCGCTCGCTGAGGGATGCGAGCACGTCTCCGCGGGCGGCGTCGCGCCGCTGGAGGGCGCGTACCATGGCTGCGCTCACGTCGGGTGAGACGGCGGTCCGGCCTTTGGCCACGGTCCGTATTGCGTCGATGAGCTCCTTCATGCGGCAGCGCTTCGACAGATAACCGTCGGCGCCGGCGCGCATCGCCTCGCCTACGCGGAACTCGTCTCGGAAGGTGGAGAGCACGAGCACGCGCGTCTCGCCGAACGACTTGAGCTGCCGGATCAGCTCGGTCCCGCAACGGTCCGCGAGCGACAGCTCGATCACGACGACGTCGAAGGGCTGCCGGTTCTTCTGCGAGAGCGCGTCACGCGCGCTCTCTGCCTCCACGACGAGCGTGACATCGGGCTCGTCCCGCAGGGCCTTGGCCAGCGATTCCCGTACGACATTCTGATCATCGACCAGCAAGAGTTTCATGGTTTTCCCCCTCGCCCCACCATTAGCGTAAGATCCCCCTCGAAATGAACCCGCTTTTAGGGTCGGGTTTGCCCCGTCAGGAGGGAAAAACCCCTATCCGAGCGTGACGGAACGCCCGGACGAACCACCGGGCAAACCCTTTTCCTGTACACATGCGCCGGTTTCACCTGCACACCTGCGCCGGTTTCACCTGTACACATGCGCCGCCCCCCCGGGGCGTTCCGCTCCGGCTGCCGCGCCAGCCTCCGTCTGAGAGGGTGTTCGACTTCCGGACCTCACCCACCCCAACCCTCCCTCTCCACACCGTGGAGAGGGAGGGAGTTTCCGGCTCGCTCCAGCGCCAGTCGCCCCCTCTCCGCCGCGCGGAGAGGGGGTCGGGGGGTAAGGTTCTGGGGCCGACGACGCCTGTGGAACTCCCTCTCACATCTCCCGGCAAACTGCTAATGCAGGGCGAACTCCCCATGCAGAGCGGCATCCGGCACATCGCGGAGGGGCTCCGCTCCGACTCCGCGTTCCTCCGTCGGCTGATGGTCCAGGCCGTGACGCACGGCCCCGAAGCGTTGCTCCGCTACGGCCCGCTGCTCTTCGGCCCCGCCTTCGCCGCAGGCCTGCACGAAAAACGCGCCTGCGTGCGCCGAAACCTGCGCCGCGTGCTCGGCCCGCGCCCCCCGCTCGAAGAGCTCGCCAACGTCGCAGCCGTCTTCACGAACTACGCAAGCTGCATGACCGAAGCGATGCTGCTCGGGTCGCCGCGTGGTCGGGAGCTCGGGCTGCTCTCGAACGCGATCGGCGCCGCCAACTACGAGGCATGCGCCGCCGAGGGGAAGGGGATCGTCATCGCCACCGCACACCTCGGCGGCTGGGAAGTGGCAGGCCCCATGCTGAGCCGCGTGCACGCAAAGAACGTGGTCGTGGTGATGGCCCGCGAGCGCGACGAGCGAGCCCGCGCAATGCAAGACGAGCTGCGCGAGCGCTCAGGCGTCAAGGTCGTCCACATCGGCGAGACGGCGCTCGACGCGCTGCCGCTCCTCAGGCACCTGCAGCAAGACGACGTCGTAGCGATGCAGATCGACCGCGTGCCCCCCGGAATGCGCGCGCGCACGGTCGAGCTCTGCGGCGAGCCCTTCCAGGTGCCCGAAGGCCCGCTGATGATCGCCGCGCTGAGCGGAGCGCCCATCATGCCCGTCTTCACGCGAAGGCTCGGCTTCATGCACTACGAAGCCCACGTGCTCCCGCCGATCCACGTCCCACGCCGCCCAGCCGCGAGCGACCTCGACAAGGCCGCGCAGCGCTTGATGGACGACCTTGGCGCGTTCCTGCGAGACAACCCCACGCAGTGGTTTCACTTCGTGTGAAGCGTAGCGCCGGGGTTTCACCCCGGGCCCGACCAGGGGCTATCCGCCCCTGGACCCGGACCAGGGCAAGCCCTGGACGCGGGGCGACAGCGCGCGATGCGCGCTGTCGACAGCGATGACGTCTCCAGCGGGCGGGGCAGCGCTGCTGTCTCAGCTGGCAAGCCGGTGGCTGGTCTTGCCGCGGGCCCGTCGGAGAAACCGCGCATCGCGCGGTTTCTCCGCCCTCGGTCCAGGCCGTGCCTGGTCCGGGGTGCAGGGGGCGGACAGCCCCCTGCTGGGGTGCGGGGCAACGCCCCGCGCATCCCTGCTTCACAGCGGGCCTTCCGTGAGTCCGTGAACGAACTGGCGGACGTAGGGGTCGTTGCTCGTTTTCGCTTCTTCGGTCGTGCCGTCGAACACGAGTCGGCCGCGGTAGAGCATGCCGACACGATCGGTCACGGTGAGCAGCCGATCGAGATCACTCGACACCATCACCACCGTCGCCCCCGCAGCGCGCTGCTCGTCGCGGAGCATCTCGAAGATGCGCTGCGACGTCACGGGATCGAGCCCCGCCGCAGGCTCGTCGTAGAGCACGATCTCCGCCTTCGTGATCGTCGCCCGCGCCACACCCACGCGCTTCTTCTGCCCGCCCGACAGCCCCGCCGGCAAACGATCCTCGAACCCAGGCAACGACACCACGCGGAGCCGATCCGCCACCCGCTCGGCGATCTCGTCCTCGCGCAAATCGAAGAGCCGGCGCAGCGGAAACGCGATGTTCTCGCCCACGGTCATGTAGTCGAACAGCGCGTTGTTCTGGAACAACATGCCAAAGCGCAGCCGGAACTTCTGGAGCTCCAGCTCGCTCATCTTGTGCACGTCCTGCCCCTCGACGAGGATGCGCCCCGCGTCGGGCCGATAGAGGCCCGTGATGAGCTTGAGCAAGACACTCTTGCCCGACGCACCAGGACCGATGAGGCCGTACAAGCAGCCGCGCGGGATGGAGAGGTTCACCCCGCGCAGCACGGTCCGCGCGCCGAAGCTCTTCGTGATGTCCTCGATGCGGATGAGCGGCTCGGTCATGGGACGGCCGCAGAGAGCTAGTTCGCGGCGAACGTCGTGGTGGTGACGTCGAGACGAGGATGCGCCGGGAACGAGAGCGCGCGCACCTGGCCAGCAACGCAGGAGTTGATGCCCGGGTTCGAAGGCTTCGTCGAGACGGTCACGCCGACCGCGCGGCCATTCTGGATCGCCGCGCAGATGCTCACCTCGGTCGAGGGGGGCACGCTGCACGAGTTGAGGTAATTGCCGCGGTTCAGCACGTTGCCGAACGAGCCCGCGCTGAGATCGGGCGGCGCATCCTTGCTGTAGTCCTCGATGTACTTGGCGCGCGCGCCCTCGCAGCTCATGCCGCCGCCGAGCACCGGGTACTTGCCGCCACCACCGCCGCCAATCGCACCGCCGCCCGCGGGACCCGACTTGCCCTTGCCGAGCCCGGCGTCGATCTCGACCGCGACGACCGTGTCGCCCTGGACCTCTTTGTCGTCCTTCTTCGACCCGCGCTGCGAAAGCAGCCAGCCGGCGAACCCCGCGCCGAGCACGCCGACCACGGCGAGGCCAACGAGCGCCTTGTACTGCGTGCCCTTGCGCTCGGCGACGACGACGGCCTCGAGGTTCTTCTTCTCCTGCTTGATGTCGCGATTCAGCTTCGCCTGCTCGGCGTACGGAGCGAACTGCTCCCAGTCCTTGATGAACTTCTCCTCGTTGAGGATGGAGTCACGCAAGGGGTTGTCGCCGGTGAAGTTGCCCGTGGCGATCTGCTGCAAGACCTCGACCGCGGAGAACGGGCCGTGGTCCATGCCGTCCTTGATGACCACGTAACGAGGGCGAGGATCGGACTCGAGCGCGGCCTTGAGATCGGCGAGGCGCTGGGTGGGATCGTTGGCGTTGCGGACCTGGGGCGCCTGGACGACGGCGATGGGGAAGGGGCCATCGTGCACGGGCGCGGCGGCAGCAACGGGAGCGCCGGCGCCGGGGATGTTCGGAGCCCGCGGCGCGGCGGGAATGGCGACGCCGCCGGTCGCGGTGGCCGGGGGGATGAGGGACATGGCGACGTCGACTTCGACGCCGTCATCGAGGCCCGCGTCCGTGGGCGGCGGCGCGACGGAGGCGCCGGGCGCGACGTTGTGGAGGGCCTGCGCGAGCGCGCCGAGATCGGCGGGGCGATGCTTCGCGTCGGCGACGAGGGCCTTGCCGAGGATCATCTCGAACGCGGCGGGCAGGTCGGGCACGACGTCCGTGGGCCGCTTCATGCCCGGACCAACGCTGCCGCCGGTGAGCATCTCGTAGAGGATGGCTCCGATGCTGAAGACGGTCGCGCGCGCGTCCCCGGGCGTGCCCTTGCGAGACTCGGGCGCGATGCAGGCGCGATCGGCCGGCAGCGTGGGGAGCGCCTCGGCCTTGTCCTCGAGCAGGCTGACGGCGGAGCCCGTGTAGAGGATGGCGGAGGGGTGGACGAAGAGCGCTTTGCCCTCGCGATGCAGCTCCCCGATCTCGGTGCAGAGCGGCACGAGGACGGAGAGCGACTCTTTCAGATCGAAGGTCCGTCCGGAGGCTCGACGCGCCTCCATCTCGGCTCGGAGTGTACCGGGCGTGATGGACATCGGCGCCACCTTAGCGCCGAAGGCCAGCGGCACTCAACATGAGCCGGAGGTGGTGGGGACGTTGGGCGGATCCGACGGAGAATCACGCCGCGCGAAGGAGGGTGGTCGCGGAACTTTCCAGCCAGCTCAGGAGAGCTGAGAGGGAGGCGTCTTGTTGGAGCGCTCTTCCTCGATGAGGATCGTGAAGACAAGCCCGGCGCCGAGGATGGGCAGGAGCCAGATGAGCTGGGACTGAAGGATCTTCTGCTTGCGCTCGAAGAGGCGGCTCTTCCAGACGCGAACCGTGAGCCAGGTCTGGAAAGCAGCAAGAGCAAGGAGAAGGGCGCCGAGGATGCCGTCGAAGAGGTCCATGAGGGTCGGGGGAACCTAGCCAGTCAGCCTGGTCTTTCAAGGAGGGGGGTGGGCGATTTCAGGCACGAGGGCGCGGACGGAGGTGGAAACGGCGGGGGGTACCGTCTTGACCCGGTATCCGGCCGTTGCTCTGCTTCGCGCGTGAATCCCCGCGCCACGCCGTCGCTCCGCATCTCCCGGCTGGTCGTCCAGAACTTCCGCACGTTCCACGGCCCGACCGAGATCCCGCTCGCGCCCGCGGGAGGCGCGGCGGACGAGGTCGCGGTGTTCCACGGGGGGAACGGGAGCGGGAAATCGAACGCGCTGGCGGCGCTGGAGTTGTTCTTTCGGGCGGCGATCTTCTGGCTGCGCAGTCGCGCCAACGAGAAGTCCAGCACGATCACGCGCGGCTGGAACAGCGCGGAAGCGACATCGCTGTTGTTCGTCTCTCCTCGGGATTGGCCCCCCGGCATCCGCGCGCCCATGCGGATCGAAGTGCACTTCAGCCACAGGGACCGGCCGATCACAGTCGAGCTAATCCAGGCTGGGAACGAGTTCCAACTCATCCTGGCCGGCGTCAGGTTCGAGGTTGAGAGCCTTTCTACGGTCCGCACACAACTGGAATCCCCTCTCGGGACCGGCAGCCAACCCTTCTTTCGTCTCGATGCGCGTCGCCGCGAGGCACGCTTCTACAGCGGTTTCGAGCAGCAAAACAGGCCACCGAGGACGAACGCCCCTGACAGCCCTCTGTCTACCGACCTAGCCACGCGCTTGCTCGATCTCGCGACCTCCCTCGACCCGCTCGACACCGAGCGCTGGCGCGCCTTCACGCAGCTCCTGTCACGCTTCGAGACGCTGAAGGGCCGCGAGGTCAACATCCTGCGCCTCCCCGACGGAAGCGCCGATCTCCGTTTCGAGATCCGCGGCAAGCAGATCCTCCGCGTCTCCGAGCTGAGCTCGGGCGAGCAGCAGGTCGTCGCTCTCTGCGCCGCCGTACTCACATCGCGCGCGGCCATCGTGGCCATCGAGGAGCCGGAGATCAGCCTGGATCCGAGTTACCAGGAACTCCTCCGCGACTTGCTGCGCGAGCAGGTACGGAGCGGGCTCGTCGACCAGATCATCCTGGAGAGCCACGTTCCGATCTTCGATGGCCCCGAGGTCGTTCGCTTCAGCCGATCGCCGGAAGGCGTCACCTCCGTCGTGCGGCAGCCATCCGACCTCGTCGGCGCCGACCTCCGCGAGCGTGCACGTGCGCGTGGCGCCGAGGATCAGTGGGTCACGCCGGAGGGCTACACGAAGCTACCGAAACTCATGCTCGACAACCTCGGGCTCCAGGCCGGTGGTCACCTCTGGTTTCTGCGCTCCGAGGAGAAGGGACGCTGGGAAGCGTGGACCGCTCCAGAGCTCGACCAGATGTTCGGGTTCCCCGGCACGGACGAGACGAAGTAGCCGATGCAGCTCTGGATCGATACGAACTGCGCGCGCAGCGTCGTTGATCTGAAGGAGATCGCCCGTCTCGCCCGCGGGAAGGGCATCACGCTCGTCATCCACCCGCAGGTCTACCTCGAACGACGCCGGCAGATGCGCGTGGAGAAGGGTGCACAGTTCAAGGCAGCCGCCTTCGATGGGTTCCTCGCTCAACAAGAGATCCGCGTACCACCGTTCCTGCTCGATCAGCCCCTCGCCGCCACCTGGGCTGATGCGCTTTACGAGCGGTACCCGACGATCGAAGCGTGGGAAGGGGCGAAGCAGAGGACGCTCGGCGGTGTGCTCCGGGGAGGATTCGCAGTTCTCCCGGGCGACATGCCCATGACCACGGACTGGCTCATCTCCCTGCTCGTCGCGAGCGATCCCTCCGCGCGGATCGTCACCCATGACGACGGCGAAGAGTGGCGCGCGCTCCGGGAAGCCAAGCAGGTCCTCTCCTGGAACGAGGCGATGGCGTGGCTAGAAGCCCTGCCCCCCGCCTGACCAGCCTCCCCGACGTAGAAACGCACCCCGCTTCGTCACAACGGGCATTCCCCTTTGTCTCAACGACCCCCGCATCCGCATCCGCGAGCGTTTCCCTTCCGCTCAACGCCCCCGCATCCGCATCCTGGAGCGTTCCCCTTCCTCGCAACGCTCCCGGATCCCGATCCTGGACGATTCCCACGCCTCGCAACGCCCGCAGCACCTTGCTCCCGAACGATTCCTCCGCCGCGCAACGCCCGCGGCTCCTTGCTTCCGAACGATTTCCACACCTCGCAACGCCCGCGGATCCCGATCCCGGCACGTTCCCCCTTCTCTCAACGCCCGTTTCCCCGCGTCGCGGTGCGTTGACGCTTCGCGAAGCGCCCTTCTTGGCTAGAGTGTCGCCCGTGCGGCTCCGGATTTTCGCCTGCGCGCTCGCTCTCGCCGCGCCGCTCGCCATCCCAACGCTCTTCGGCGCGGGGTGCTCCTTGCCTTCCTCCGATGTCGACGGCGGTGATCTGCACGGCGTCTTCGATCGCGACGCGGCAGCCGCCGACGCCGCCGCGACCGACGCGGGCGCCAAGAACGCAGGCCGCAAGGATGGCGGGGCCGCGCCGGTTCCCGTGATGACGGCGTCGGCCGCGGCCAAGCCCGTGACGCGCCCGCCCACCGAAGGGAGCTGCGTCGCGGTCGACGGACTGCCCGATCGCGACATCAAGCGCACGATCGGAAGGCCGCCTTGTCCCGGCGCCGAGGTCCTCGAGTGGAAGGACGCCGCAGGCGCGCCGCGTTACGCGTGCGTCATCACGCCCAAAGGCATCGAGACGCGTGCGCCCGTGCCGCTCCTCGTCTTCTTCCACGACGCCGGCGACAACCCGCGCAGCGTCGACAAGGAGACCTCGCTCCGCAAGCTCGCCGCACGCTTCGATCTGACCGGCGACCCGGCGCACGCAGGATTCATCGTGGTCGCCCCGCAAGGCCGCGCGCTGCACGGCAACCGCGAAGGCGCGATGTTCGACATCGACTACACCGGCGAGGACAACGTCGACGTCGCCACCGCGGATCACTTCGTGTCGGTGCTCACGACACGTGGACACGTCGATCGTCGCAGGATCTACGCCGTCGGCGCCGGGCACGGCGGGCACATGGCCGCGACGTACGCGATGATGCGCGCCGATCGCATCGCGGCGTTCGCCACGTACGGCAGTGACGCGCCGCGCGCCGCGTGGTCGTGCCCGGGTCCGCCGCCGCCGGCGTTCGTGATGTACCGCGCGTGTGATCAGATCGCGCCTTGCGCGTCGGTCGAGCGCTGGTTGCGGGCGCGCGACGCGATCGCGGCCGAGACCACGGGGATGCGGCTCGGCGCGGCGAACGGCGAGGAGCCGTCGTGCGCGATCGACAAGAAGTGCACGAAGATCGTTGGCACGGCGCTGCACCGGCGCTGGCCCAAGGGGCGTGAAGAGGACCTGCTCCGGTTCCTGTCGCGACACACGCTCTCCGTCGCGCCCTGATCCAGCGCCTCGAAGTGGTCCGGAGCGAGCCCCGGGTGGTACCCTTCGAACGCGATGTCGTCACGACCGACCCACCCTTCCGACCTCGCGCTCGAAACGCTGCTCGACGTCCTCGACGAGGCGGTGCTCGTCTTCGATGAAGCCCTCGTGTGCCGCGCCGCGGGACGCCGCGCGGCCGCGCTGCTCGGGCTCGATCCAGGATCGTGCGTGGGGGAAGGTCGCGCGCATCTGCTCGCGCGGATCACGCACGCCGCGCCCGAGCTTGCCGGTCCGCTCGCGGCGCTCGAAGCCTGTGCGCTCTCGCCGGAGCGCGTGGAGATCGACCCGCTGGAGATCACGGGGCCGCCGCCGCGATCGTTCGTGTGGACGAGCGCGCCCGTCGTGAAGGACGGCGTGGTGGTGGGGCGGATCGACGTGGTGCGTGATCAGAGCGCGTCCGCGGCGATGGCGCGCAAGCTCGACGAGGTGTCGCTGGTCGACACGCTGACGGGGCTGTCGAACCGGCGTCGCTTCGAGGAGGAGTGCGAGCGCGAGCATCGGCGCGCGCAACGCGTGTGGGACTCGTACGCCGTGGCGCGCGTCGACGTCGACGGCATGGGCGTGGTGAACGAAGCGCTGGGCAGGGAGAAGGGCGACGCGCTCCTGCGGCTGCTCGGCGAGGCGCTCCGCTCGTCGAGGCGTCAGTACGACGTGGTCGCGCGGTGGGGGAACGACGACTTCGTGTTGCTCTTGCCGTGCGTCGACCATGCCGCCGTGAAGAGCGTGCTCGCGCGCGCGGCGACGCACATGGTGTCCGCGGCGAAAGACGCGGGGTACGTGATCACGCTGCGCGTGGGCGTGGCCGTGTGGAGGCCGCCTTCGAGCGACAGCGCTGCGGACGTGCTCGGCCGCGCCGCGGCCGCCCTCGACGCAGCCAAGCGTCGAGAACCCGGCGCGATCCTCGTCGATCTCGGCGGGACGAACATCAAGAGCGACCTCGAGCACGCCGCGGACGAACCTCCCGAGCGCATCGAATGAGCCCGTAGCGCCGCGCGCCTGTGCCGCGAACTCGTGGTACGAACTGCGGCATGGGTGGGGCATCGTATGACGAGCTCTTGGGAGAGCTCGAAGGGCGAGGTGTTCGGCGGGCGAAGATCGGCGGGTTCGACGTCGATGGCGTGCTTCGAGGCAAGTACGTGTCGTTGGAGAAGCTGCGCTCGGCGCTCTCCGGCGGCTTCGGGTTTTGCGACGTCATCTTCGGCTGGGACATCGGCGACGTCCTCTACGACAACGCACGCGTGACCGGCTGGCACACGGGGTATCCCGATGCGCACGCCGTGCTGGATCCCTCGACGAGGCGGCTCGTGCCGTGGGAGCCAGGCACGGTGGCGATGCTCGCGGACTTCCGTGACGCGGAGGGCAACGCGCATCCGGCGTGTCCACGCTCGGCGCTGAAGCGCGTCATCGCGCACGCGGAGTCGCTCGGGTATCACCCGAAGCTCTCGGCCGAGTACGAATTCTTTCTGTTCAAAGAAACGCCGGCGTCGCTTCACGAAAAACGGTTCCAGAAGCTCGAGTCGCTCTCGCCGGGGATGTTCGGCTACTCGTGGGTGCGCGAGGGCCAGCACAAGGATCTGATGGCCGCGATCTTCGACGGCATGCGCGCCTTCGACATCGAGCTCGAAGGGCTGCACACGGAGACGGGGCCGGGCGTGTACGAGGCCGCGATCCGGTACGACGACGCCCTGCGCGCGGCGGACAAGGCGGCGCTCTTCAAGGCCGCGATGAAGCAGCTCGCCTACGAGCACGGGCTCAGCGTGACCTTCATGGCGAAGTGGAACGCGAAGCTGCCGGGCTCGTCCGGGCACCTGCACCAGAGCCTCTGGAAGGACGGGGAGAACGTGTTCCAGGGGCCGCCGTCGGAGGGCGGGATCTCGCGGCAGATGCGCCACTACATCGGCGGGCAGCTCGCGTGCATGCGCGAGATGACGGCGCTCGTGTCGCCGACGGTGAACTCGTACAAGCGGTACGTGCCCGGCGTGTGGGCGCCGCTCACGGCGACGTGGGGCTTCGAGAACCGCACGGCAGCGCTACGGATCGTGGGCGCGGGGACGAAGTCCGCGCGGGTCGAGGTGCGGCAAGGGGCGGCCGACATCAACCCGTACATCGCGATGGCCGCGACGCTCGGCGCCGGGCTCTACGGCATCGAGAACGCGATCGATCCGGGCGCGCCGATCACGGGCGACGCGGGCGAAGGCGGCGAGGGGCGCGAGCGTCTGCCACGCACGCTGACCGAGGCGACGGCGCTGCTCGCGGAGAGCCAGCGCATGCGGAAGATCCTCGGCGAGGGGTTCGTCGATCACTACGTGCGCACCCGGCAGTGGGAGGTGCGCCAGTACGAGCGCGCGGTCACGGACTGGGAGCTCGCGCGGTATTTCGAGGCGATCTGAGACGGTGGAGGGGGACACGCATGGGACATCTGTCGATCTGGAGCTTCCCGACGCGCATCGTGTTCGGGGCAGGGGCCGCGAAGCAGACGGGCGCCGAGGCCGCACGGCTCGGCAGCAAGCACGCGCTCGTCGTGACGGACAAAGGCGTCATGGGGGCGGGGCTCTTCGCGCCGATCGAGGCGTCGCTGCGCGAGGCGGGGATCACGTGGACGATCTTCGACGGCGTGCTCGGCAACCCCATCGAGGCGAACGTGCACGACGGCGTGCGCGCGTTCCAGGAGTCGGGCGCGGATCTCGTGATCGCGATCGGCGGTGGCTCGCCACTCGACGTGGGCAAGCTCGTGCGCCTCGGCATCCACCACCACCGACCGCTCGCCGAGTACGACGACGCGATCGGCGGCGATCGGTACATCACGGCGAACGTGCCGCCCATGCTCGCGCTGCCGACCACGGCGGGCACGGGCAGCGAGGTCGGGCGATCGGGCGTGGTGACGCTCGATGTGAACCACCGAAAGACCGTGATCTTCTCGCCGCACCTGCTCGCGAACGCGGCGATCCTCGATCCCGAGCTCACGCGCTCGATGCCGGCGTTCCTCACGGCCGCGACGGGCATGGACGCGCTCACGCACTGCCTGGAGGCGTACGTGGCGAAGGGTGATCACCCGATGGCGGACGGCATCGCGCTCGAAGGGATCCGGCACGTGGGGCGCTACCTCGAGCGGGCCGTGAAACACGGCGTCGACCTCGAGGCGCGCGGCGGAATGATGAAGGCGGCGATGATGGGCGCGGTCGCGTTCCAGAAGGGGCTCGGCGCGTGCCACTCGCTCGCGCATCCGCTGTCGAGCGAGCACGGGACGCACCACGGTTTGGCGAACGCGCTCTGCCTGCCTGCGGTGTGTGCGTTCAACGCCGAGGTCGCGGGGGCGCGCCTCGCGGAGGTCTCGGTCCTGCTCGGCGGCGAGGCGAGCCCGGCCGGCTGCGTCGAGGCCGTGCGCCGGCTGCGCGAGCGGATCGGCCTTCCGGGGACGCTCACGCAGGCGGGCGTGCCGCGCGGGAACCTCGATCGACTCGCCGACCTCGCCTTCCAGGACGCCTGCCACCAGTCGAACCCGCGGCCCTGCACCCGGGACGACCTCCGCGCGCTCTACGAGGCGTGTTTCTGAGCCTTTGCCGGGCGCCCCTCAGGCAAGACGCGAGGGATGTTCCGCTTGCCGCGTTCCTCGCGTCCCACCTCGACTCCGCAGCACAAGCTCCTGAAATCGTTCCCTGAATCGCCGACGTGACGTCCGCGCGGATCGAACCTCGCCGCGCGCTGTCACGGCGCCCAGGTGGAGGTGTCCTGCCTCGCCATTCGCCAGGGTTTGCGCGCCTTGCGTACTCTGGCGATTCTTTCCGGAATGCGTTAGGAGTCGGGTCGATGGTAGCCACGGCCCCGGATCGCGTCGGATCGTCGAAGCCTGCCACCTGCCGGATGTTCGAAACCCCGCTCATCGAGCGGTTTTCCCGCATCCACCCCGCGACGCCGTTCGTGTTCTGGGTCCCGATCTACGGCTACCTCGCGTTCCGTGCTTACGAGAACGGCGTCGGGCTCGGCACCGGTTTGGGGCTCGGCTTCCTCGGTCTGTTCCTGTGGACGCTCGCCGAGTACGTGCTGCACCGCTGGGTCTTCCACTACGTGGGGCCGCGGCTCTGGCAGCGCCGGGTGCATTTCGTCCTGCACGGCGTCCACCACGACTTCCCCCAGGACGCCGATCGCCTCGTGTTTCCACTCGGGGCGAGCATCCCGCTCGGCGTGGTGTTCTACCTGCTGTTCCGCGCGATCGTCGGCCCGGTGCTCGTGGATCCGCTCTTCGCGGGCTTCGGGCTCGGCTACCTCGCGTACGACGGGACGCACTACGCGATCCACCACTTCCGGATGAGCTCGCGATGGGGCAAGTGGATCAAGCGCCACCACATGATCCACCACCACACCGGCACCCCCGCGCGCTGGGGCGTGTCCTCGCCGCTCTGGGACTACGTGTTCCGGACGATGAACTGATCGTCGCGCCGCCGGTTGGAACGGGCCCTGCTGGAAGGCCCGTCATGAGCCGGAGAGGTGGGCGAAGTGTGCGCGCCAATCTGGGCGTGCGTGAAGAACGGACGGTTCATCGGCCGGAAGGAGAGCTCGATCCAATCGAGGGGCTCATCTACCGGGCGCGGAAGCTACGTCGGCGCGGCGATACGCGGGGCGCAATCGTGCTGCTCCGGCAGGCGTGTTCGCAGGACGAGTGGCGCGCGCGGACGTTCACGCTGCTCGGAGCGCTGCTGTCGGAGGTGGGGCGCCACGACGAGGCAGCGGTGGCGCTGGCACACGCGCGCTGGCTGAGGCAGAGGGCCGGCGAAGGGCCGCGCGCAGAGGTGACGGCGCGGCTGCTCGAAGCGGAGCTGCGGTCCTGCTAGGACGCAGCGCGGACGGGGCGCAGGGCGCCGACGTGGAAGGAGCGCAGGGTGTTGCGGCCGCAGAAGGGGCAGGCCCACCCGATGTCGAAGCGCTCGCCCGAGGCCCCGATGCTATGGGCAGGCGCGACCTCCCGCGCTCGCCCGCGCGACGCCGTCCCGGCAACGACGTGACGTTTCTCGTCGAGCGTCGCAGACAGGATCGCCTGGCACTCGCATCGGCTCTGCACGCTGAACTGGCTCATGGATCTCCCGCATGGGCGAGCCGTCCCGGACATCTGGGACCTCGGCTCGGCCGCTGATTCGCTCGCGGCGCTTATAAAGCGTGGAGTGATCAGGCTCAAGAGGGATACGCTCGGCCCTGAAGTCGATCGCTTCTCGGGAGGGTCGGGAATATGGGGGCACGTAGGGGGTTCCGAGCGACGATGATCGAAACAAGAACGGACGTCGAGGCGCGGAGCCGTCGGATCCTGGTGGCACGAGATCCACGCCTGTCGACGTGTGATGCGCTCGTCCAGGGGCTCGAGCCGCTGATCGAGGGAGTCGAGCTGGTCGAGGCATACTCCGTGGAGGCAGCGCGGTCGTGGGCGAAGGGCAAACCCTTCGATCTCTGCCTCGTTTGTCTAGATCTTCCGCCCGCGCCGCGCGGCGCAGCCAAGCTCGCAAAGGAGCTCTGCGCACGGGGGCAGCGGGTCGTGCTGATCACGCGGAGCCTGCGGTGGCTGCCCGCGGAGGACCTGGAGCTGCGCGCGCTGCCGTGGATCGTGCCCGAAGCAGATCCGACGAGCGTGCTCCCGTTCCTCCAGAAGGACGCGCCACCAGTCGCCTCGCAGCCGCGCGCACGCGCGAAGACGCTGCCGCCCATGACGTCGCGCGAGCGGCCCGCGGCGAACGAGAGCTAGCGTCTGTTCTTGGGGCCGCCGCGCCGGGGCGCTGCCCCGGACCCCGCGGGGGCTGTTCGCCCCTCGACCCGAACCAGGGCAAGCCCTGGACTCGTGGTGGAAGAACTGCGCGATGCGCAGTTCTTCCAACGGGCCCGTTGGAAGACCAGGGACAACGTTGCCGGTTGAAAGGGCAGAGCGGCGGTCTTGGTTGGCGGGCCGCTTGCCGGTCTTGCCTCGGCCTGTTCGATGAACTGCGCATCGCGCAGTTCATCGACCCCGGGTCCAGCCCCTGGCTGGTCCGGGTCCAGGGGCGGACAGCCCCTGGTGGGGCCTGGGGCAACGCCCCAGCTCAACGCCTCACGATGAGACGACTAGTCGCCGCCGACGGGCAGAAGCTCGATCGATTGGATCGTGGCCGAGCCTGGTCCTTCGAGACCGATCACGAGCTCGGTGTCTTCCTTCCCGTTCAGATCGAGAGAGCGTCCACCTTCGAGGGAGAGGGTGCGGATGCGCGCGCGTTCGCCTGCGGGCGTCTTGAGTGCGAGGTAGAGGTGGCCCTTGGGTTGGCCGAGGATGAGTTTGTCACCGTCGCCTGACTCGCAGAGGAAGGATGCCTTGCCGGCGAGTGGCTTCGTCTTGCTGAGGGTGCAGTTCGACGCGAGGTTTGCCTCGTTTGCGGACTCGGCGCGGGCTGCGGCGATCACGGCGTTTTGACGCACGAGCTCCACGTCGTCGAACTCGACGTTGCCGGCGCCGCGCGCGCTGATGCCCACGTAAAACCCGCTCGACCCGGGCGTGGCTGTGAGCGTCGTGCTCTCTGTCCCGGTGCCTGCGGCGACGCGGAAGACGATCGTGCTCTCCACCGCGTCGGGATCCTCGAGCGAACGCATGGCGACGTGGAGCTCGCTCGCCTGCGCTGCGCGGTACTTGAAGCGGATGGTGAGGTCCTCGCCGGGTGCGATGATCGGAGGCGCTGACGGCGTGTACGAGCCGAAGATGCGCACGCGCATGCGACCGCCTGTGCCGCGAAGCTCCTCGGCCGCGGCGCGGAGTGCGTCGTGCGTGCCTGCGGTCGTCGAGGTGATCGTGACGTTGCCGCCGGACGGCGCGAAGGTGAGACCCGCGCCCTCGATCCGCGCGAGTGCCTCGCCACGCACGGTCTTCTTGCCGGGTTTGCCCACGGTAGGCGCGGCGCCGTCGGGGCTCGGGATCGCGATCGTCCCGTCGAGCTTCACGGCGATCTTCGTGACGCCTTCGCGGAAGCGAGCGACGTCATCCGCGTTCAGGAACTTGCGCGCGTCCCAGAGATCGATGAGCTCCTTCATGAGGCCCGCGAGGCGTTGATCCTCGGCGGCGTGCTCGGCGGGTTTCGTTTTGCACGTGTTGTACGATTCGCAGAGCGCGACGCGGCGCTCTTTGAGCTTGGCGGCGAGATCGGCGGCGGCGCGGATTGCCTCGATGCGTGGTTCGGCGCCGCGGCTTGCGCCTGCGAGCTTGAGGGAGCTCGAGACGTCGAAGGAGCCGAAGTCGTCGGCGATCTCGGCGCAGCTCTCCCGAGGGATGGTGCCGATCGGATCCGGGCACTCGATCTCAGGACTCTGCGCGGGTGCGCCACCGGCGTTCGTCTGAGGGCCGCCGCAGCTCGCGGTTGCGAGGGCGAGGGCGGGGACGAACAGCGCTGCCGCGAGGAAACGGGGACGAGCGGGAAGCACGGAGAGCGAAGGTAATACAGGTCGGAACGGCGAGGGGAATCCGGGCGCGTCGGATCGAGGAGGGCTTGGACGTCCCGCCGTCGGCCGGGGCGGAAACGTCACGAGCGCACAGGGTCTTGCCAAGCTCCGCGGAATTGGCTAGACATGCGTTCGCAGTTCGCGGGACTAGCTCAGTTGGTAGAGCATCAGCTTCCCAAGCTGAGGGTCGCGAGTTCGAGCCTCGTGTCCCGCTCCAAAGCAGAAGTCGCGGCGTTCCGGGAAAACGCTGCGCAAGCAGCGAAAGTGGCGGCTACGGCCGCCACGCTGCTTTTGTGCTCCTGAAGAGCTCGGGCGCGCCCGACGCGCGGAGCAGGGTTCGAGCATCCAAGCGTCTGTCCGCTGTCGCGGAGCGGGGGCGCGGGAGGATGCACCAGGGACAACGGGTGGCGTGGAACGCCACCTTGATGATCGCAAAGCAGGCCATCATGGCCGTCCTGAGCGTCATCTACGTCGGCTACCTGGCGCGTCGGCTGGGCGTGGCCGCGTGGGGGGAGCTGCAGGCGTCGCTGGCGATCACCTCGATGGCCGCCGTGATCGCGGGCCTCGGTGTGCGTGGTTATCTCGCGCGCGAGATCGCGGTGACGCCGGAGCTCGGGCCGAGCCACCTGGGATCGGCGCTCGTCGTGCGCGGCGCGATGGGCGCGACGACGCTGCTCTGCGCGGCGTTGTTCACGGTCGCGACGCGCTCGGGCGAAGGCGCGACGCTCGTCGTGATCGCAGCCGCGTCCCAGCTCGCCACGATCCTCTACACGACGATGTGGCTGAGCTTCGAGGCGCACGAGCGCTTCCAGTACATCCTGTACGTCGAGCTCGGCGCGCGTCTCTTCGTGATCGCGCTGTCGGTCGCGCTCGTTGCGTCGGGGCTCGGCGTGCTCGCGGCGGCGGGCGCGCTCGCGCTCGGCAACGCGATCGAGCTTGCGCTCACGTATCACTTCCTGCGGACGCGGCTCTACCAGCCGCGGCTCGAAGTGGGCCTGCGCGAGCTCGTGGCCATCGCGAAGAAGAGCATCCCGCTCGGGCTCATCGGCGCGCTGCTCGGCGTGATCCGGCAAGCCGATCGCGTGATCCTGCGCTGGCTCGACGGCGAGGCGGCGGTCGGCGTGTTCAGCGCGGCGTGGGTGCTCGTGGAGCAGCTCGAGCTGATCTCCGATCTCGTGCTCGGCGCCGCGTTCGCAGCAGGCATGCGGCTCTACGCGCACGATCAGCCCGGCTTCGTAAAACTCTTCCGGACGGCGCTCGTGGTGGCGACGGCGCTCGGGCTGCCGCTCGCGGCGGGCGTGACCATCGTCGCGCCGGACGTGGTCGCGCTCGTGTACGAAGGACGCGACTTCGCAGGTGCGTCGCACGTGCTCCGGGTGCTCGCGTGGCACGTGCCGGCGACGTTCGCGTTCCAGGTGGCGGCGCTGCCGCTGGTCGCTTCGAAGCGCGAGAGGCAGCTCGGCGCGGTGCTCGCGCCGACGCTCGCGGCGAACGTGGCGCTCGACATGTGGCTCGTGCCGCAGCACGGCGCGCTCGGGGCCGCGTTCGCGGCGCTCGTGGCCTCCGTGGGCATGCTCGTCGCGACGGGGATCCTCGCGCTGCGGTACATGCGCGAGGCGCCGATCGGGCGGCTCGGCGGGGCCACACTCGCGACGGTGCTCATGACGCTCGTCGCGTTCTTCGCGCTGAAGACGGTGGGGCTCTGGGCCGCGGTGATCGCCGGCGCGATCACGCACGCGGCGCTGCTGCTCGCGCTGCGCGTGGTGACGATCGCGGAGGTCCGCGCGCTCGCGCGGCGCAAGCCGGAGAAGAGCCGCGAAGCCGCAGCGACGTGAGGCGCGGAGGCGCGGACGGACCTCGTTCGTTCGCGTGGAACCTGCGTGCTTCGCATGCGCGATGCACTCCGCGGACGGCACGTGCATCAGCACGAACATCGCGCGCCGTCCCGCTTCGCCATCGCACGTGGATCGCGCAAGCGAGCCAACGAATGCCGCTGGCGAGCGAGGGAGCTTGCGCCATGATGGTCTCGTGGCGGAGGGGGGTGAGTTCAAGGTGCGACCAAGGCGGAGGCGCGATCGCGGTCCGAGCCGAGCGCGCACGCTGGACAGGCGATCGCGCATGGCGACGTCGACCTCGGCGAGGTGGCCCTTCCCCGCGCCTTCGCCTGGTTCGCGCGGGAGCTTGCCGGAGCGGCTGCCGATGGGCGCCGGGGGCTACGAGCTCGTCGAGCAGCTCGGGAGCGGCGGGATGGCGGAGGTGTTCCTCGCGCGACGTCGAGGGCGCTACGCCATCGAGCACACGGTGGTCGTGAAGCGGCTGCGCGACGAGTTCCGCGCCGCGACGTCGGTGGTGAAGATGTTCGCGTGGGAGGCGTGGATCTCGGCGCGCCTCTGTCACCCGAACATCGTGCGGTTCTACGACTTCGTGTCGTACCGCGGGCGTGATCACCTGGTGCTCGAGCACGTGCGTGGCCCTGACCTCGCGACGCTCGGACGCGCGCTGCAGGCGAGTGGGCGATCGTTTCCGTTCCGCGCGGTGATCGAGGTCGGCGCCGCGGCCGCGCGCGCGCTCGCGCACGCCCATGCGCTCGAGGACGACGACGGCGTTCCGATCGGTCTCGTCCATCGCGACGTGAGCCCGCAGAACATCCTCGTGTCCGTCGACGGCGAGATCAAATTGATCGATTTCGGCGTGGCGAAGACGACGAGCGCGCACGTGCCGCGCGACACGGCGCCGGGGCTGGTGAAGGGGAAAATGGGGTACATCGCGCCGGAACATCTGCGCGGGCAGCCGCTCGACGCGCGCGGAGACGTGTACGCGCTCGGCGTGGTGCTCTTCGAGATGCTGACGGGGCGGCCGCTCTTCCGGCGCGGCGCGGACGTGGAGATGATCCGGCAGGCGCTCGACGCGGAGATCCCGCCGCTCGTGACGCTGCGATCGGACTGCCCGCCCGCGCTCGAAGCGGTGGTGCGGCGCGCGCTGGCGCAGGATCCGCGGGATCGGTTCGAGAGCGCGGCGGCGATGGAGCAGGCGCTCCGCGCCGTCGGTGCCGAGCTCTCGGTCGAGGGCGGGCCGGCGGCGCTCGCGGAGCTCGCGGAGCTCGCGCGCGAGGTGTACGAGGGCGAGCAAGCATGCGCGCCGGACACGTGGCCGGAGGCGAGGTCGTGGCGGCCGTCGACGTCGCCCGCGAGGTCGGCGCCGGTGGAGGATCCCGCCGCGGAGGACACGCGGCCCGAAGGGTTCCGCGCGCGTGCGCTCTTGCGCGAAGGCGGGGAGAACATCGCGGATGCGAGCGCGCCGTGCGGCGACGTGACGCGGCCCGAGGTGCCTCTGCCCATCGACGAGGCCGCAACGATCATCGCGGCGCCGCCACTGCTTCGGCACCGCTTCACATCGCCGCGTGTCGTGCCGATCGTGGTCGCGTTCGTGGTGGGTGTGCTCGTCGCCGCGGCCTCGCGTGGCAGCACGCTGCACGAGGGGAGCGGCCCGGCGCGCGATGCGGCTGCGGGATCGAGGTCGACGTCGCAGACCGATCCGGACGCGAAAGGTTCGTGCTCCAAAGAATGAACGAAACGCGCCCCGCGCGGGACTCCTCCCGCCGCGGGGCGCGCCTCCGAGCCACGTACGATGCTGGACGCGGCTCTAGGCGGTGCGACGACTCGTGACGATGTTGTAGATCGCGAGGATCAGGATCGCGCCGATGATCGACATGATGAAACCACCGGTCGATTGGTACGTCGGGTAGATCCCGAGCACGCGTCCGAGGAAGCCGCCGAGAAGCGCGCCGCCGATGCCGAGCAGCACCGTGATGAGGAACCCTCCGGGCTCACGACCCGGCGTCAAGAGCTTCGCGATGACGCCAACGACGAGACCGAACAGAATCCAGAGCAGAATCGACATGCTCTCCTACCTCCCTCTCGCGCGGCACGCGCGGCGCACTCGTCGTGCCGCGCAGGCGGGGTTACGCCGCGAGGACGTCCGCCCGCATTCATCCGATGCACCCTGCGTGCCGGGCAGAGCGTGCACGCCACCGGAGCAAGGCGAATCTCAGGTTTTTTCCGGATCACCCGCGATGTCCAAGGGCGTCTGATCGCAAGAGGGCGTGCCCTCGGCCCCGCACGCAGGCGCGTCGCCCGGGCTCGTGGGTCCGCCGTGCCCAGGGCCGTAGCCGTGCGAGGAGCCGTAGCCTTGATCGATCTCCTCACCATGCGGGCGCGCGCGGCGCGAAGCGCGATGGCGCTTGGCATGCGCGCGCATCTGGATCTCGTGCGCGCCCGCGGGCAACGTGCCGGCGACGAGCTCGACGCCGCACGCGCATCGCGGCGCGGCCGTCGCGCCCTCCGCAGCCACGACGAGAAACACGCGGCTGCACGCGGGGCAACGGAACACGTGCCCCACCGTGGGGCTGGGCGGAGCCTCGACGAGGGCTCGAGGCGCAGTTCGTCCGGGGGCTTTGCCCTCCGGCGCCGGGTTCGATGGGCGTGTAGTGCTGGACATGAGGCCCGCAGGTTCAGCACGTCCGGTGCCACCCGTCCTCGTGCGTCCCGATCACGGCAACTCCGTCTGCGCGCGACGCGCGCGAGCGCCCTCGTCAACGCGCACGTGTGACACGCGCGGACGCAGCGAGGCGCGTCTCTTGTGCGCGCACGGGCACCCGCTCCTCGGTGACCTGTTCCAGCCGCGCGAGGAAGCCCGAGGCCCACGTTTCGACGGAGAGTTGGGAGACCCTGGCCTGCAGCGCGGCCATCCGCGCGATGTCGCTCGCCGTCTCCGGCGCGAGCGCCACGTCCTCGATCGCCGACGTGAGGCCCTCTTCGTCGTAGGGGTTGACGAGGTGCGCCTCGGTCAGCACGTCGGCCGCGCCCGCGGTCGTGCTCAGCAAGAGCCGGCCGTTCGGCCTCGGCCGCGTCGCGACGTACTCGAAGGCGACGAGGTTCATGCCGTCGCGCTTGGGCGTGACGATCGCGGCGTCGGCCGCGAGGTAATACGCGGCGAGCTCGGTCGAGTCGAAGGTCCGCGCGAAGAGGTGCACGGGCTTTCGGCGCGGTCCACCGAAGCGCCCCTGGATGCGTCCGACCGTGGCCTCGATCCGCTGCCGGAGCTCACGATACGCCGGCACCGTCTCGCGGCTCGGTACGCCGATCTGGACGAGCGTCACGCGCTCGCGAGCTTCAGCGTTCTGTTCGAGCAGCCGCTCGAAGGCCTCGAGCCGCTCGACGATGCCCTTCGCGTAGTCCATGCGATCGACCGAGAGGAGCACGCGGCCGCCGCCGAGATCGGCGGTGATGCGCGCGGCCTCCGCGGCCACGGTCTCGTCGCGTCCGAGCGAGGCCCAGCCGTCGACGTCGACGCCGATCGGCCAAGCCTCGATCCGCGTGTGGCGCGCGCCGCGCGGGACGACGATGCTCTCGCCGTCGTTCACGTACGCGATGCCGAGCTCGTCGAGCGCGTCGCGGAAGGCGCGCACGTACCGCGGGACGTGGAGGCCCACGAGATCCGCGCCGAGCACTCCCTCGATGAGCTCGGAGGCCCAAGGCAAGACCCGCAAGCTGTCGCTGGCGGGCCAGGGGATGTGCCAGAAGAAGCCGATCGTGAGGTCGGGCCTGCGCGCCCGGAGCAGGGCAGGGACGAGCGCGAGCTGGTAGTCGTGAACCCAGACGACGCCGCCCGGGAGTGCGTACTCGGCGGCAGCGTCCGCGGCCGCGCGGCACACCTCGAAGTAAGCGCGTGCTTGCTCGGCGCGGAAACGACACACCTCGCCGAAGCCGTGCGAAAGCGGCCAGAGCGCGCCGTTCGAGGCGCCCGCATACCAGGCCGAGCGGATCTCCGAGGGGAGGGCGAGGGCACGCACGCGAAAAGGGAGCTCGCTCGTGTCGCAAGCCTCCCGGTCCGCGCCCGTCGCGATCCAGGTGCCGCGCGACCTGCGCATGAGCGGCAAAAGCGCGGAGATGAGGCCGCCCGGCGCGCGAACGATGCCGCTTCCCGTACGCACGAACGGCGCGCGCGCGCTCACGATGACCAGGCGGGGGGAGCGGGTTTTCATGGGTTCCGCCCATGCGAAAGCAATGCCGTTGCGGGCGGTCTCGCGGATTTGCTCGATGCGCCTGCTCGTGTGGTAGGTTCGGAGATCGAGGAGATACCGTCCCGTGGCCCTCCATCGTCTCGCTCCGCTCGCCGCCGCCGCCACCGTCGCGCTCGCGCTCCTTTCGCCCACGCCTGCGTCATCGCAGACGGCCGAGGAGAAGGCAGCCGCGCGCTCCCTGGCGCAGCAAGGCGCCGAAGCCCTCCAAAACAAGAACTACGCAGAGGCGATCGATCTCCTCGGCCGCGCCGAGGCAATCATCCACGCGCCAACGCATCTCTTGCTGATCGGGCGCGGGCAGGTCGGTCTCGGCAAGCTGGTTGCCGCCCGCGAGTCGTTCCTCAAGATCATCCGCGAGGAGCTGCCCGCAAACGCGCCCGCCGCATTCAAGCGAGCCCAGGAAGACGCAAAGGCCGAGCTTTCCGCGATCGAACCACGCATCGGCTCGCTGCGCATCGTGCTGACAGGCCCAGGCGCAGCCGATCCCTCGAAGGTGACGGTCAAACTCGACGAGCAGGGCGTCACGTCCGCGCTCATCGGTGTGCACCGCCCGATCGATCCGGGCAAACACGTGGTCACCGCAACCGCGGCAGGGCGCAATCCCGTCACGCAGGAAGTCTCGCTCGGCGACGGCGAGAAGAAGGAAGTGTCGCTCGAAGTGGAGGCGCCCACGGCAGGCGCAGCAGCCCCGGACGGGGGCGGACAAACCGGCGGGGCCGACGGGCCGACGCCCCCGGACAAGCCGCAGGGCAAGAGCCCACTGAAGTACATCGGCATCGCCGGCATGGGCCTCGGCGGCGCAGGGATCATCGCCGGGACGATCCTCACGGTGATGTTCGTGAACAAGTCGAAGGAAGCCGACGACGCGTTCACCGCCTGCCCGAAGCCGTGCCCCACGGACAAACAAGCGCAGATCACCGCGCTCGACGAGGCAGCAGCCTCACGCGGGACGGGCGCGGTCGTGGGCTTCGCGGCAGGCGCAGCACTGGCCGGCGCGGGCGTCGCGTTGTTCCTGATCGGAAGCAAGCAGGACAAACCAGCAGGCGCGATGGTCATGCCGTACGTCGCGCCGAACGGCGCCGGGCTCGTCGGCCGGTTTTAATTGCAGCGTAGCGCCGGGGTTTCACCCCGGACCCGACCAGGGGTTGTCCACCCCTGGACCCGGACCAGCGCAAGCGCTGGACCCGGGGTCGATGAACTGCGCATCGCGCAGTTCATCGAACAGGCCGAG
>NZ_JAGTJK010000042.1:0-96838 GCF_028435265.1 Polyangium jinanense
CCCTGGACTCGGGTAGGAAGAACTGCGCGATGCGCAGTTCTTCCACGAGCCGGTGGCAAGACCACAGGCAGCGTTGCCAGTTGAAATGGCAGCGCGGCGGTCTCGGTTGACAGGGGTCGTTCCTCGGCCTGTTCGATGAACTGCGCATCGCGCAGTTCATCGACCCTGGGTCCAGCGCTTGCGCTGGTCCGGGTCCAGGGGCGGATAGCCCCGGTGGGGCCTGGGGCGAAGCCCCAGCGCGGCGGCTCCCGATGCGATCACCCGGCGCGCGCGACGCGTGGAGCATGCGCGCCGTGCCCGCTGGCCTTCGGCAGGCGGAACCAGAACCGGCTCCCGCGGCCGAGGACGCTGTCGACGCCCACGGTGCCGCCGTGGGCCTCCACCACCTCGCGCACGATCATGAGCCCGAGGCCCGTGCCTGCCATGCCGGAGTTTGCCCGCCTGTAACGCTGGAACAGCTTTGAGATCTCGTTCGATGGGATGCCGCTGCCGGTGTCTTCCACGGCTGCTTCGACGTACGTATCCGTCTCTTCGAGCGTGGCTGTGATCGTGCCGCCGCGCGGGGTGAATTTGATGGCATTCGAGAGCAGGTTGGCGACGACCTGCCCGAGGCGCCGGCGATCGGCCAGCACTGCGGGCCTTTGCGCGCGGTGCATCTCGAAGGAGAGCTCGCCCGAGACGAGCAGCGGGCGCAGAACGTCGGCCACGGTGTCGACGAGCGACACGAGATCGACCTCTTCCTTGACGAGCTTGACGTGCCCGCCCTCGAGGCTTGCGAGGTCGAGGAAGTCGTTGATCATTCCCACGAGCGCGCGGATCGAGCCCTGCATCTTGTGCAGATCGACCACGGTCTCGCGCGGGAGGGGCCCGTGTTTGCCCATCAGGATGAGCTCGGAGCGCATCAGCATCGCGCTGAGTGGCGAGCGCAGGTCGTGCGCGATGATCGAATAAAAATCCAGCCGCCGCACCTCGGCCATCCGCCGGGTGGTCACGTTGCGCAGTGCGAGGATGGTCGAGCCTCCGCCGAGGTCGACGGGAAACACGCGGACCGTCGGCGCGTACACTTCGCCATCGATCGTGATGTCCGGCAGCGCGAATGCCTCCTCGCTCGTGGCGGCCGCGAAAAGCTCGGCGGAGAGCTCTGGCAAGAGATCGCAGATCGACTGGCCGACGAGCATCGAAGGCGACCAGCGATGGAGTGCCTTTTGCGCCTCCGGGTTCGCATACGTGATGCGCTGCTCTTCCCCCAGGACCAAAAGAGCGTCCGGAACGTTTGCCAATACCTGGCGCACCGTCGCCTCTGCCTTCTCGGCGCGCTCGAGCAACGTTATCGAGCGCACGAGCGCGTCCACCCGTGCCTCGAGTTCGCTCGTCGCATACGGCTTCGATAAGTAATCGTTGGCGCCGGCCGATAGCCCCTCGACCACCTGCTCGGTTTGCTGCCGGGCGGTGAGCAGCAGAATGCCCATGCGGGCGTGCGTACTGATCGCACGAACGAATCGACAAACTTCGATACCGGAAACACCTGGCATCACCCAATCGAGCACGAGCACGTCAGGCCGTGCCTGATGGCTCCCCAGCGCTTCCAGGACGGCCGTGCCGTCGGGAAAAACCTGAACGTCGTAATGATTTGCCAGGGCGCGGCGAGCGCGCTCGGCGTCGAGTGCGGAGTCATCGACGATCCAGACGATCCGCCTCTGGGGAACGCGGCTTGCAGCAGGCATGGTGATACAGCTTCGCTACACTGCGGCCGCCCCCCTGTCAATGTGCCGAGGCCGGATCCTGGCTTCTGGCGAACGCACGCACGCTGCAATGCGTCGCTATCATTGGACATCCAAAGATCACGCTCATTCTACGTGGGCGTGCTTGACGGGCTCGGGGAAGGGGGTTAATGGACGGACTTCGGGGGTCGCGTGACGGAAATACTTGTCGTAGACGACAGCAAAGTGATGCGTGAAATGATCGTCGCCTGCCTGCGCGCGGTCGAGGACTTCACTTTCACCCACGCCGCGAGTGGTCTCGAGGCCATCGAAAAGCTGGCGCTCAAGAGCTTCGATCTCGTCGTGCTCGACCTCAACATGCCCGACATCGGCGGTTTCGAGGTCATCGAGTTTGTCCGTGGCCAGGACAAACTAAAACGCCTGCCCATCCTCGTCGTGACCACCCGAGGCGACGAGGGATCCCGCTCGCGCGCCCTCGGCGCGGGCGCTTCGCAGTTCATGACGAAGCCTTTCACACCCGATGCAATCCTGGCGAACGTGCAATCCGTGCTCCGCCAGGATGCGGCGGGATTCCATGAGTAGCGCGTTCGACGCGAGCGAATTTTTGGCCGGGTATCTGGTCGAGGCCGAGGAGCACCTCTCCGCCTCGACGATGAACCTGCTCGCTGTCGAGGCCTCGCTGCGCAAAGGCGAGAACAATCCGCGGGCCGTGCGCGAGCTCTTTCGCTCGCTCCACACCGTCAAGGGCCTCTCCGCAATGGTGGGGGTCGAGCCCATCGTGGACATCGCCCACGCCATGGAGACAGTGCTGCGCCATGCCGATCGCGTGGCCGGGGCGCTGTCGGCGAAAGCGGTCGAGGCCCTGCTCGCGGGGCTACGCGCCATTGGCGAGCGGGTGCGGGCGCTGTCGGCGAACGCGCCCGTCGCGCCCGCGCCGCCGCAGTTGCTCGACGCGCTCGCGGCGCTGGAGATCGCGAAAAACGAGGCGCCCCTCGCGGTCGAGCTCGACCTCGAGCCCGGCGTGCTCGGCAAGCTCTCCGCCGCGGAAAAGGCCCAGCTCATTCAAGGCGTGGAGGGCGGGCGGCGCGCGCTGCGGGTCGATTTCGTGCCCTCGCCCGCCCGCGCGGCCGAGGGGATGACCATCACGACCGTCCGTGAGCGGATCGGCACGTTCGCAGAAATCGTGAAAGTCGTGCCGCTCTCGATTCCGACGAGTGACGCGGCGCCCGGCGGGCTCGCCTTCGCCTTGCTCGTACTCACGGACGTACGCGACGAGGAGCTCGCGGCGGCTGCAGGAACCACGCCGGAGCAAGTGCGGAAGGTGCTCCACCCCCGACCCGAAGGCGGGGCGGATCCGCTCGGCGAGCCGGAGGCGGCCGAGGAAGACGTCGGCGAGACCGAGGGGCGAAAGCGTGGGATCGTGCGTGTCGACGTGGCGCGCCTCGACGACGCGCTCGAGCGGCTCTCCGCGCTCGTGATCACCCGGTTTCGCCTGGCGCGCGCCGTGGAAGCGCTCGCCGCGCAGGGCGCGGCCGTGGGCGAGCTCGGCGACATCGTGAAGAGCTACGGCCGGCAGGTGCGTGATCTGCGCGGCGCGATCATGCGCGCCCGGATGGTGCCCGTCGCCGAGCTGCTCGACCGCGTGCCACTCATCGTACGAGGGCTGAGCCGCGCCACGAAGAAGCCGGTCCGCGTCGTGATCGACGCCGGCAAGGCCGAGCTCGACAAGGCGGTGGCGGAACGGATCTTCCCGGCGATCGTGCACCTCATCCGCAACGCGGTCGATCACGCGATCGAGCCGCCGGCCGAACGGCGTCATCTGGGCAAGCCCGAGGAGGGTCTCGTGCGGGTGACGTGCTTCGAGCGCTCCACGAACCAGCTCGAGCTCGCCATCCTCGACGACGGGCGCGGCATCGACCGTGAAACGGTCGCGCGCAAGGCATCCCGCCCCGTTCCCGCGGACGACGCGGGGCTGCTCGATCTCATCACGATGCCAGGGCTGACGACGCTCGAACAAGCGACGAAGACGAGCGGGCGGGGGCTCGGGATGGACATCGTGAAGCGCGCCGTGGTCGATCAGCTCGGCGGCGAGCTGTCGCTGCGCACGACGCCGGGCGCCGGCACGACGTTCACGCTGCGCATCCCGCTCACGATCACCATCGTCGACGCCTTCTCCTTCGTCTGCGGCGATCAGACGTTCGTGGCGCCCGTCGCGGCGATCGAGGAGATCGTCGAGGTCGCGCCGGAGGGGCTCGTGCGCGGGCCTTCGCGGCACACGCGCTTCGGCGAGGTGAGGTTTCTCGAGCGGCGCGGGGAGATCGTGCCCCTCGTGAACCTCGCGTCCGTCTTCGCGCTCGCCGCCGGGGACGAGCCGAAGGCGCTTCTCGTGCGGCGCAATGGTGCCCCGCTGGCGTTCGGGATCCAGCGGATGGTCGGGCAGCAGGAGGTCGTGATCCGGCCGCTCGAGGACCCGCTCGTCAAGGTGTCCGGCGTCTCCGGCTCGACCGATCTCGGCGACGGCCGGCCCACGCTGGTCCTCGACCTCGTGGCGCTCTCCGGGGCGCTTTCCCAGAACCGCACGGAGGTGGCCGTATGAGCGAGCTCTACGTCGTCTTCAAGGTCGAGGACTGCGAATACGTCCTGCAGGCCTCGGACGTCCTGCAGATGGAGTCCTTCGCAGGCGCGACGAAGGTGCCGGGGACGCCGCCGTACGTCGCGGGGCTGATCCACATCCGCGGCCGCGTCGTGCCGGTCGTCGATCTGCGCCTGCGCTTCGGATTGCCGAGGATCGAGCCGACCATGGATTCACGGGTGATCGTGGTCCAGAGCGGCGAACGCACGGTGGGGCTGCTCGTCGATAGCGCGCGCGAGATCATGAAGATCGCGCCGGAGGGGCTGCAAGCGCCGCCGTCGTGGATGGGGGGCGAGAGCTCCGGGTTCGTGAAGAGCGTGGCCCACGTCGAGCGCAGGCCGGGCGAGAAGCGTCTCGTGATGCTGGTCAATTTCCCGAAAATCATCGGTCAGGAAGGCATTTATGTCGATGAACGGAACGGCTGAGATCGACCTCGCACTCTCGAAGGCTGCGGAGGCGGAGCGCGAGCTGCGCCGGACGGCGACACAAGCGAGCGCGCTCGAACAAGCCGCGTCGCGTCTCGTGGCGGGGACCGAAGGGCGGGCGTCGTCGGGCCAGGAGCTCCGCGCCTCGCTGGACGAGCTCGCGGACGAGGTCGAGTCGACCGGCGTCGCCCTGCAGGCGCTCGCGCGCGGGCAGCAGCGCATCCGCGAGGACGCAGTCGAGGCGCTCCGGGGCCTCGAAGCCACGGCGACCGGGCTGCAACAGCTCGCGCCGAGCATCAGCGGCGTCCGGAGCGACACCGAAGCGCTCGCGGCCTCGGCGGAGGGGACGGCGGCAGGCACGGAAGAGATCGCCCGTTCGATCAAGGGCGTCGGCCAGAACGCCGAGGAGCTCGCGACCGCGAGCGAGGAGCTGCTCGCGACCTCGACGACGAACTCGAAGGACCTCGCCGATCTCGCCGAGCGGGGCGAGTCGAACGCGGCCTCGATGGAGGAGGTCGCGACGACCATCGAGCAGATGGCCAAGGGCATCGGGAGGCTCTCCACGGACGCCAAGGGCGTCGGCGAGCGGATTTTCGGGATGGCCACGGCCGTGACGAGCACGGGCGCGGCGCTCGAACGGGTGACGCGGGACGCCGCGGAGATGGCGAGCGCGGTCGAGGAGACGTCGGCCACGGCCGAGCAGATGGCGCGGTCGATCAAGAGCGTCGCCGACCACGCGAAGGGCCTCGAGGAGGCCGCGGCGGGGAACGCCAGCTCGATCACCGAGATCGCGGCGTCCGTGGAGCAGGTCGCGGCGACCGCCGAGAGGAACGCCGCGGCGATCGAGGCGAACGCGGCGGCCGCGGAAGAGCTCGCGCGCTCGGCGCAGTCGATGGCGCAAGGCGCCGAGCAGATCAACCAGCTCGCCGCGACGAGCGCCGCGGCGTCGGCGCAGGTCGAGGCCTCCACGCGGCGCATCGTCGGGATCGTCGAGAACGCGCGCAAAACCGCCGACCAGAGCGTGGCGACCGCGCGCGAAGGGGCGGCCACGGTGGGCAAGTCCATCGCGGGCCTCGGGAACATCCGCCAGGCGATGGTCGAGTCGTCGGGCGTGATGAAGGAGATGGGCCGCCGCGCCGAGGAAATCGGCGACATCGTGCAGACGATCAACATGATCGCGGATCGCACGAATCTCCTCTCGCTCAACGCGAGCATCGAAGCTGCGCGCGCGGGCGAGCACGGGCGGGGCTTCGCGGTCGTCGCCGAGGAAATCCGCGCGCTGTCCGATCGCGCGGCCGCGGCGAGCGCCGACATCGCCAAGATCGTCCGAGGCCTGCAGGTCACCGCGCGGGAAGCCGTGAGCGCGTCCGTGGAGGGCGTGAAGACGGCCGAGGACGCCTCGCGCCTCGCCGTCGACGCCGAGCGCGCGCTCGGGACGATCCTCGAAGGCGTGGAGGGGCTCGGCCGGTCGGTGCGTGAGGTCGAGCGGGCAAACAGCGATCAGGTCCAGGCCGTGACCTCGATGGCCCAGATCGCGGCGCGCGTGAACGAGGAGGGCAAGGTGATCGCGCGCGGGGCCGCCGAGCAGACGAGCGCCATCCAGTCGCTCGCGCAAGGCAGCAGCGAGATGCGCCGCATGGCCCGGCAGACGAAGGAGGCAACGGGCGAGCAGGCCCGCAGCCTGCGTGATGTCGTCCGCGCCAACACGCTCCTCACGCAGAGCGCCGAGAAGGTCTCGCGGGCGATGAGCGAGCAAGCCGCCGGGGCCGTGCAGCTCGCCAAGGCGGCCGTGCAAATGCGCGCGCTGACGCACCAGACGAGCGCGGCGATGGTCGAGCAGACGCGGGCGCTCACGAGCATAGGCGCGCTCGCGCAGGAGGTCACGAGCGCGGCGCAGCGGATGATCACGGGCCTCGGCGAGCAGGCGGCCGGCGCGGCCGAGGTGGCGCGGGCGGTGGACGACGCGCGCAAGCAGGCCGTGCAGGTCGCCCGCGTCGTGACCGAGCGCTCGCGCGCGGCCAAGCAGGTCGACGCGGCGTCGCGGCAGGTCGCCACGCTGGCGGCGGCGGTGAAGGCCGCGGCCGCCGAGCAGACCAAGGCCACCGCGGCCCTCGCGAAGGAGGGCGAGGCCGTGCGGCGCATCGCGAAGCAGGCCGCGCGCGCGGTCGCAGAGCAAGCAGAGACGGTCGCCATGCTGGCCACGACCGCGGCGCGGCAGACGACGTCCATGCAGACGATCACGAGCTCCTCCGCGGAGCAAGCGAGCGCCGCCGAGAAGCTCGCGAAGACGTTCGTCGACATGCGCGGGCGCACACGCGCCGCGGCCGGCGCGCTGCTCGTGCAGGCGCGGGATGCGCTCGCCGCGCGGGACACGCTGGGGCAGGTTGTCGATCAGGTGGCGCGCATCCGGGACGCGAGCGCCGGGCACGCGGACACCGTGGCGAGCCTGTGGTCGGCGCTCTCCAAACTACGGGCGCCCACGAATGGGACCGCCGGAGGAGCGGCATCGGAGTCATGAGCACGGCCCCAGGGAGCTTCACGTTCTCGGACGCGGAGAAGGAGCGCATCGAGGAGATCCGCATGCTCGAGGCGATGGGCGCTTCCGGTGTGCCGGAGCTCGTCGAGATGCTCGTCGACCCGAGCTGGACCGTGCGACGCAAGGTGGTCGCCGCGCTCGCCGCGATGGGCGACGTCGCGGTGGAGCCGCTCTGCGTCGCGCTGCGCGACAGGCGCGACAACGAGGCGCGTATCGCCGCCGCGGTCGACGCTCTCTCGGCCTCGGCCGGGAATGCCGACCCGGCGGTCCTCGCGCTCGCCGATGCCGACGCTCCCGCGGTCCTCGCCGACGCGGCGCAGATCCTCGGCCGTCGCAAGAGCATGCTCGCCCTGCCCAGGCTCGCCGAGCTCGTCTCGCATCCCGACGACAACGTGGCCGTCTCCTCGGTCGAGGCGCTCGGGCGCATCGGGGGCCGGCGCGTGGTGGAGTCGCTCGTGCGGGTCGTGACGGGCGGCAACTTCTTCCGCACGTTCCCGGCCATCGACGTGCTCGGCCGCAGCGGCGATCCACGCGCCGTCGAGCCGCTCGCCGACCTGCTCCTCGACATGCGGTACATGCTCGAGGCCGCGCGTGCGCTCGGCCGCACCGGCAATCGCGCCGCGGTCGCGCCGCTCGTACGCCTGCTCGCGCGTCCCGGCGACGCGATCGTCCGCTCCGTGGCCCTGGCGCTCGCGGAGCTGCGCGAGAGGCACGCCGAGCTCTACGGCGTGGTCGCGCCGATCGACGAGGCGCTGCGCCGCTCGGTGCCCGTGCCCGCGACCGTGCGGCGGTTCGTCCAGGGCCTGCGCGGCGCGAATCAGGCCGAACAGGTTGCGATCTGCGCGGTGCTGGCGGCGCTCGGGAGCGAAGCTGCGATCCCGGACCTGCGGCCGCTGCTCGATGGCCCGTCCGCCGTGGCGGCCGCGGCCGCCGGCGCGCTCCTTCAGCTCGGGCAAAGCTCGGACGCGCGTGTGCTCGACGCCCTGCGCGACGGCGATTCGCCTCGTCGCCTGCTCCTCCTGCCGCTCGTCACGAGCCGCGCTGCGATGGCGGAGGTAGTCCGCTGCCTCGGCGACGAGGACCCCGAGGTCCGGGCCGCGGCGTGCGACGCGCTCGGTCGCATCGGCGATCCCTCCGCGGTCCGCGTGCTCTTTCCTCTCCTCGCGGACCTGAACGGCCGCGTCGTGCATGCGGCGAGCTCGGCGATCCAGTCGCTCGGCAGCACCGACACCGAGGCGCTCGCGCTCGAGGCCGCGCGGAGCGAGCGCCCCGCCGTCCGCCGGGCTGCGCTGCGTATCCTCGGGTATTTCGGCTACGACGCGGCGCTGCCGGTGTTCCTCGATGCCCTCGGCGATCCCGACACGCGCGTCCGCGACGTCGCCATCGCCGGCCTGCCCTACCTCGACGCGCCCTCGGCCCTCGACGCCCTGTTCGCGCTGGCGACCGGTCCCGACCCGCGAACGCGCGCGGCGGCGGTACGTGCCCTCGGACAATCGACCGCGGAGGGCCGCGTCGTTGCCTGCCTCGTGGACGCGCTCGGCGACGCGGACGCGTGGGTCCGCTATTTCGCGTGCAAATCCCTCGGACGGCTGGGGGACGAGGCGTCGGCGCCACGGATCGCCGCGCTGCTCGACGACGAGGCGGGGCACGTGCGTGTGGGGGCGGTCGAGGCGCTCGCGTACCTGCGGGGCGAGGTCGCCGCGGCTGCGCTGCAAAAGGCGGCCGAGGAGCGGGATCCGGACGTCCAGCGCGCGGCTCTCATCGGCCTCGGCCTCATGGGACGGCCCGAGTTGGTTCCGCACCTCGTGGCCGGGATGGCCTCGCCCGACGTCGCGACCCGGATCGTGGCGGTCTCGGCGATCGCGGGCGTGCCTTCGCCCGAGGTCTTGCCTGCGCTCGTGCGGGCGGCGAGCGACGCAGACGAGAGCGTCGCCGCCACGGCCATGGGCATCCTCGCGCAGCGGCCCGGGGTCGAGGCGACGAGGGCGCTCGTCGGGCTCTACGCTGCGAATCCGGCGGCGCAACGCGCATTCGCCGCGCTCTGCGCGCCCTTGCCGGGCCGGATCGAGGGCATCCTGGAGTCGCTCGCGACGGCGGACGACGAGCTCGCCGCGCGGCTCGCTTCGGCCCTGGCGCGGATGCGCCGCGACAGCGCGAACGAGGCGCTCCTGGCGGCGCTTGGCCTGCCAAACCCCGCGGCGCGCAAGGCGGCGGCGACCACGCTCGCGGCGCTCGGCACGCGGCAGGCCCACGCTGCGCTCGAGCAGGCGGCTTCGGTGGATCCGGATCCCGAGGTCCGGCGGGTGTGCTCGCTCGTCGTGGCGCAATGGGGCGCATGAACGGATTGCCGATATCCCCCCAGGTCTTCGCCATCCTCGGCGCCTTGATCGAGGAAAAACTCGGCATCCATTACGGGCCCCTCGACAAGGACCTGCTCGGCGACAAGGTCGCCGTGCGGGCCGTCGAGGCGGGTTTCGATTCATTGCTCGATTATTACTATTATCTGCGTTACGATCCCTCGGGGCCGGTCGAGCTCGACGCGCTGGCCGACGTGCTCGTCGTCGGCGAGACCTATTTTTTTCGCGAGTTCGATCAACTCGAAGCCCTGGTGCGCGAGATCCTCGTCCCCCTCGCCGAGGCTTCCGGATCACGCAATGTCCGGGTCTGGTCGGCGGCTTGCGCGACCGGGGAGGAGCCATACAGCATGGCCATGCTCCTCGCCGAGCGTGGCCTGCTCGATCGGGTGGAGATCGTGGCGAGCGACGTCAGCACGCGCTCCCTCGCGGCGGCACGGGCGGGCGAATACGGCCCCCGCTCACTGCGCAGCCAGGTGAAGGTCCCGCCTTGCGCCTGGCGCTTCTTGCAGAAGAATGGCGAGCGCATCGTGGTGAGCGACCACATCCGCAATGCTGTCGATTTCCGACGCATCAACCTGCTCGACGGGGACGCCATCAAAACGCTCGGTCTCTTCGACGCCATCGTTTGTCGCAACGTACTCATTTATTTCCAGGACTCGACGGCGCGACGCGTGATCGACGCGCTCACCGGGGTCCTCGTGCCGAACGGCGCCCTGCTCGTGGGGGTATCGGAGTCGCTCTTGCGGCTCGGCACGGCGCTCCGGTGCGAGGAGCGAGGCGGAGCCTTCGTCTACCGGAAGGTGGGCTGAGGGCTCCGCCATGATGGAAAAGCCAATTCGGGTCCTCATCGTCGACGATTCGGCCTTCGCCCGCAAAGTCTTGCGGGAGGTCCTGGGCAAGCAGCCGGGCATCGAGGTGGTCGATATCGCGCGGGACGGCCTCGACGCGCTCGAGAAGATCGCCGAGCTTCACCCCGACGTCGTCGTGCTCGATCTGGTGATGCCGCACCTCGACGGCATTGGCGTATTACGTGCGCTCCCGACAACCGGCGCGCCCGCGGTCGTGGCGGTCAGCATTTCGGACGCGCAAAGCGAGCTCGGCAAGAAAGCGCTCGCGTATGGGGCGGTCGACCTCGTCCAGAAGCCCACCTCGCTCGCGACGGATCGGCTGTACGAGTTATCGAACGAACTCGTGGGTCGTGTCCTTGCAGCGGCCAAACACCAGCGATGCGCGGCATCGGACATCGAAACGCCGGCCGTGCAGCCGCGATTGCATCAGACGAGCCTCGTCGTCGTCGGGGCCTCGACGGGCGGCCCGCAAGCGCTCACGCGCCTGTTCACCTCGCTGCCGCGCGATTTTCCGGTGCCCGTCGTCGCGGCCCTGCACATCCCGCCGGGGTATACCGATGCGCTCGCGCGGCGGATGGACCAGGCGAGCGCGGTCTCGGTCAAGGAGGCTGCGGACGACCAGGAGCTTTCCCCCGGCCTCGTGGTTCTCGCGCGTGGAGGCACGCACATTAGGGTCGAGCGACGGGCGGGCCGCTCCTATGCGCGCATCGAGGAAGGCCACGTCGAGGCTTTGCACCGCCCCTCGGTGGATCTCCTGTTCCGGAGCGCGGCCGAGGGATTCGGCGCCGGCGCGCTGGGCGTCGTGCTGACGGGAATGGGCGACGACGGCCTCGCGGGAGCGCGTGCCATCCACGCGGCGGGCGGGAGGCTCCTCGTCGAGTCGGAATCGTCGTGCATCGTGTATGGTATGCCGCGGTGTGTTCGTGAAGCGGGTCTCGCCTGCGGGGAAGCGACGATCGACAAGATGGGCGAGCTCCTCGTGCGGCACGTCGCCTAACCCGCCCCGCCCGCCATTCGCTCGTACAGCGCGTGATAAAGCCCATTCCCCAGGGCCCGCCGCACCGCCGCCTTCGCCCCGCCGAGCACACGAGCCCGGAGGAGCCACGCCGGCGACGCGCTCGCGAGGGCCTCGAATTCGCGCGGTGACGTGCCCTGACGAACCGCGATCCGGCTGAGCACCACGCCCTCGGGCAAACGCCCCGACCTGTGCGCGCCGACGCGCGAAGAATGGAACACCCGGTAGCCCAGCAGAATCCCTGCCTCCACGTCACGCGGCCGAAATCGACCGCCGGGGAACGAGATTTGCTCCACGGCGCGGCCCACGTGATCCTCGATCGTCGCTTTGGAATCGTGAAGCTCCGCGCGCGCCTCCCCCTCCGGCAGATCGTCGAGAAATCGATGCGTCCGCCCGTGAGAGCCGATCGACATGCCGAGATCCGCCATCTCGCGCACATCGAACCAATCGCAAAACCCCGGACGTTTTACGATGAAATCGGACGTGACGAAAAACGCCGCCCGGAGCCCCCGCTGCAAGAGGCGCGGCAACGCGTGCCGGTGGCTGCTCACGTGGCCGTCGTCGAACGTGAGCACGATACGATCACTCGTATGGATCCCCCTCGGCAGTGCGGCAGGATCCGCCACCGGGAGCCCCTTTCGCGCGAGGATGTCGAGCTGCTCCTCGAACGCGTCCACAGAGACGGCATACGGCCGATCCGCCGGGTCGATCGCCAAAAACTCCCGTTCGCCCTCGTAGAGCGCGTGATACATCAGGACGACGAGTCGGCTCATGTCTTCTCCCACCGCGCGTCGATGCGGCCTTCGAGGTAGTTGCGCAGCGCCAGCACCGAGGCCCGGTTCAATTCGACGAACACCTCCGCGAAGCTCACGAGCCGGCTCCGGCGCAGCGTCGGGATGGCCGCGCCCGCGAAGGACAGCATGTAAAACGCGCCCTGCAGCGTCGCCGCCGCCTGGTAAAACGTCCCGGGGGCCAGCACGGACGACACGTACATCACACCGAGCGCATAAGGCACGAGCAGCCGGAACCATTTGTGCGAGACGAACTGTACCCAGAGCGGGTTCTGCCACGGCACGAACAACCAGCGGTGCCGCACGAACGACTGGAAATTGCCGGTGAGCGTGCGAATCTTCCGTTTTCGCTCCCCGGCCACGTCCTCCTGCAGCTCGTCGTACATCACGGCCTGCGGCTCGAAGACCACGCGGCGGCCGCGGCGCGCGAGGTGCATCGGTTGCTCGAAATCGTCGAGCAGCGTGCCCGGTTCCAGGGGCGTGTAGTCCTCGCGCCGGATCGCATACAACGCGCCGGTGACGCCCACCGTCGAGGCGAAGCGGCTCTCCGCCTTGCGGATCCATTTCTCGTATCGCCAGTAAAGCCCGATGTGCGCCGCGGCCCGCGTCCTCGGATCGACATGCACGAGCTCTCCGCTCACGGCCCCGACGCCGGGCTGCAGCAAGCGGGTCACGAGGTGCCGCAAAGCCCGCGGCTCGATCTGCTGGCGAACGTCCGCGAACACGACGATCGGGGTTTCCACGTGGGCCATCGCCACATTCAGCGCGTACGCCTTGCCCCGCCGCTCCGAATACCGCAGGAGCGTCACGTCGGGCTCGCGCCCGAGGATGGCCTCCGTCGCGTCCGTCGACCCATCCGAGACGAAAAGAAAATGCAGACGATCGGGCGGATAATCGAGCGCGCGGAGGTTTGCGAGCTTGGCCTTGATCCGCGCCGCCTCGTCATGGACCGCGATCACCACGGTGACGGCGGGCCATTCGCCCACGACGTCCGGATCGACGAGATCCTCGCGTCGAAATCGGGAAAGCGCCCAGATCCCGAGCGGATATCCGACGTAGGTGTACGCCACGAACGCAAATGCCAGCCAGAATAAGAAATCCATGGCCCGCGCCCCCGATCCGCACGTATCTCTAGCGTCCCGCGTAGGCAGGCGCACCTCGCTTTGAAGTCCAAATATCTGCTCAGCGAAGCTCGACGAGATCGCCGTCCGAAGGAGCGACCTCGACGATCCGCGCGCCCTCGGCGCCGCGTACCTCCACCTTCGTAACGGATTCACAGGCCCCGTCCGTGCACCGGCCGAGCGCGCATTTTCCCTGCTTGCACGGCCCCGCGCCCTTCGATGGGATCGTGATCCACAAAGGCGAGACGCCGAGCTTCTTGCCCCCGACGAATACATCCAATCCCGGCGGATCCGTCCGCAGCTCGATCACTGTTTTTCCGGCCGTGACATTGGGCCTCGGCCCCTTCGCCTTTACGAGCTCCGGCGGGGGCGGAGGTGGCGCGGGGATCGGCGGCGGCTCAGGAAGGACGGGCGGCGCGACGACCTCGATCCGGGACTCCGGGACGGGGGGCGGCGGCGGCGCCGTTTGTCCGAGGAGGTTTGCCCCGACGAGCGCGGCCGGCACCGAGACGCCCCCGAGCACGGCGCCGCCCACCCGCCACGGCGAGACGGGATACCGAGGCGCATGCACCCGCCGGTCCGTCCCGAAAACCCAGAACGTTCGCGTTTCCTTGCCCCAGCGATAACGCGCCTCGTACACAGGCACCGCGCGCACGACGAGCCGCTGACCGTGGAGTTTTTCGTTTTCCGGAAACACGTGCGAGGCAATAAGCGCGTTCGCCGCCACCTCGACGTCCGCGTTCACCCTCGTAAAGGCTCCGCGATACGGACCGGCCCCGCCCTCCCCGCCGCGCCCCGGCTCGATGCGAGCCTCTTCCTCGCTGTGGATCACGTCCCCGCCGGCGAGCCCCACGAGCTCGTCCGGCAGATCCGTCTTCTCGATTTGCCGCGAATTCGTGCGCGTCGACCAGCACACGTGCACACGCCGGAAATGACAGAGCCGTCCGAGCCCCGCGCAGGGGCCGCACGTAACCTTCCCGCTGCCGCCGCACGTCGCGCACGTCACGCGCCCGCTGCCCCAGCACCCCGAGCAGGTCGACGTGTACGTCTCGGTCCGCGTCGACGTATTGCCCTGCGCATCCGTCTCCGTGGTGGTGCGCGTCTCCGTGGTCCGGCCGTCGCCGCCGCAGTGCGAGCAGATCACGCGCCCGCCGCCGCTGCACGTGCTGCACGTGACGCGGCCGGCGCCGGTGCATCGATAGCACGTGCGCACCTCGTCGGTGTGCGGCACGCGCACGATGACGCGGTGCTCCTGCGTGAAAAGCGGCGGCATTTGAAGGAGGATCTCCCAGGGCCCCGGCGCCCGCCCGTTCGCGGGACCGTCGACGGGTCCGCCGGCGTACGGCTCGTGTGTCTCCTCCGGGACGCGCGTCTCCGTGTACGATTGAAACACCACGTCGAATGCGCCGCTGCGCTCGAACGAGGTCACGTCGAGCCGCGCCGCGAGCCCACGCCGCCCCCATGTCGTGGTGCGAACGTGTTGCTCCAGAAAGAGGCGCGCGTCTTCGAGCGTGAGCGCGCCGGGGGACGTGGGCGAGGTCGCGGCGGGAGCGTCGTTCATCGGACTCCGGGAGCCGAGTCTACCCGAGCCGCCTTGGCAACGCACCGACATCGCTGTAACGTCGACGCGCGCGCAAACGATGGCTTTCTGGATCCGGCAAGACCAATTCGACGTGCTGGAACGCGACGTCGGCATCGCGGAGCTCCAGCGGGACGTGATCCGCCGGCTCGGCGAACGCTCGCCCGGCTGCTTCGCCATCGTGCCGGAGCGCGCGATCGCCGCGGTGACGCGGCTCGGCGTGGAGCGCGCCGCGCGCCGTGGGCTCACCCGCGTGGGGCCGGTGCGGCTCTTCGTCGAGACGATGATCCTTTTTGGCTCTGCCTTCGACGACGACCCGCTCTTTCCCTGGGCCGAAGCCGTGCTCGCCGAGGCGCACCCGACGCAAGCCCAGAAGGCCGATCGCCTGCACGACGCCATGATGGAGTACCTCCGCGCCGTGCCCGGAATCGGCCAGGAGCGCACGCTCGCGGCGATGCGACGGTTCGAGCCGATCGCCACGCGCGCGCTCTCCATGGACGTCGCGCCCGAGGCGATGCGCGCGGTGATCCTGCAGGAGACGCGCGCGCTTTTCCCCGAGCGGCTCGACTACCTCGGGCCCGAAGGCGAGGCCAAGGCCGCCGACCAGTGGGCCTCGCTCGCGCAAGCCCACGGATGTCGCGGCGGCGCGGCCGTCGTCTACGCGCTCCTCGCATGCCTGCTCGGGCACGGCTTCGCGACCGATCCGCTCTTTGCCTGGGCGGACACGTTGCTCCGCGGGGGCGACATGCAGGCGATCGTGAGCGAGGCAGGGCTTTATTGCGAGCGGATCCTCCGCTTCATGCACAAGGAGTGATTGCGATGGGATTTCCGGGCGGAGGCACACCGGAGAAGGCCTCGTCGAGCGGAGAAGCGGACTCGAAGCAGGTCTCGTCGCCGGACGAGGGCAGCGCGGTCAAGCCGTGCCCCTGCGATCCGGAAAAGACGATGAGCCCGCAGATGAAGGCCGACATCGCCGCGGTCAACGCGAAGCTCGACACGGCCATCACGAACAACCAGAACAACTACGATTCGAAGGTCGCGTCCTACAAGAAGAAGGGCTGGCCGACCGAGGGCGATCCGAACCTCGAGAACATCAAGCGGCGCGGCGAGGAGCTCAAGCAACGCAAGAAGGAGCTGAACGACAAGATCAACGAGTGCGCCTGCCACGGCGACGGTCTCATGAACCTGGCGAACGTCGTGTACAACGAGGCGGGCTCGCACAGCATGAACGCGAAGACGGCCGTGGCCTACGCGTACATGAACCGCACGAAGGGCGTCCCACGCGCGCCGAACAATGCCGCCGAGATCTCGCATTACAAATCGATCGGGACGCGCGCCCAGGGCATGAACGACAGCAACGCCGGGCTCTTCGCGAAACAGATGACGGAGTCGATCGAGGCCGCCTGCCGCAGGCTCCGCGACAAGGATCCGGCGAAGAACGATCCGACGAACGGCTCGACGCACTGGGTGAGCCCCGACGCGCTGCCGAGCTCGGCCAACGGCTGCAGGAACGGCTACTTCGCGAACGAAGGTCGCTGCTTCCCCACCTGGACGGACAAACGCTGGGAGCCCGGCGTCAAGGAGACACTCGCCGAGGGCGTGCGCCGCGGCGAGTTCGTCTTCTACAACGGCGTCCGGTACTGAAATTCAAACGATGAGGCGGTCAAGCCACGCCGCGAGCTTTTCCTCGTCCGCCGGCTGGCTGCGATAGCCGACGTAACCGTCGGGTCGCACCATGTAAATGCACTCGGAGCGCGCTCCGAAGCGCCGGTGCAATTCGCCGTCCGGATCGAGCAGGACGGGCACGGCCGCGGGCAAGGCCGTGGGGACCTCGGACCCGGGGACGATGACATACGCACGCACGCGCTCGCCGAGCCGCGCACGCGCCGCGTTCACGACGCGCCCGAGCCGCTCGTAGCCCTCGTTCGTCGCGGCCGCGCCGTCGAAGCAAAGCAGCGTGTGCTCCGTGCCGCGAAGGAGGTTGTGCAGCGTGTCGCTTCCGACCGGCATGTCCGGCACACGCGCCCCCGGCGCGGGGCCGTCGCCGAAATGGATCCAGTCCGACAAACCCGGGCGCTCGTCCGCGCCGGTGACGCGGATGTTCCACAAGGACGATTGATCCTGCCCAACGATCGGGCTCTTCGGATAGGCGACCTCGATCTGCGACACGGTCCGCCCCGCGCGCTCTTTCACGAAGCCGAGGCTCGTCACGAAGTTCATGAGGTGGTTCCGGATCCCGATCGTGAGCGGACTCTTCAGCGCCAGCGCCGTCTGAAGCCCGCGCGTGCTCACGTCCGTGAAGCGCAACGTCTCCGCGGCGACGGGGCGCCGCTCGGCCTCGTACGAATCGAGAAGCGCGTCCTTCGCCACGCCGCGCGCCACGAGCGCGAGCTTCCAGGCGAGGTTGTACGCGTCCTGGATCCCCATGTTCATCCCCTGCCCGCCCGCCGGGCTGTGAATATGCGCCGCGTCACCGGCGAGGAACACGCGGCCGACGCGGTAATGCGGGACGATGCGGCAATGAATGCGGAAATCGATCATCCACGCGGGATCCCCGAGGGACGAACCCGCGGGGCCGCGCTCCTTCAGCAGCGCCTGAAACGACGAAAGCTCGACGGGGCGATCATCGTCGGGGTCGACGAACGTGAGCATGCGATACCGCCCCTCGCCCGGCAGCGGGAAGAAGCCGAGCATGCCGTTCGGGCCGAGAAAAATCGCGATCTCGTCCTCGTGCACCGCGACCGGGAGATCGACGCGGACGTCGGCCTGCATGATGCGCACGTCGTACGTCGAGCCCTCGAACGGCAGATCGAGCGTCTTGCGGACCGTGCTGTGCGAGCCGTCGCAGCCGAGCAGATACGGCACGCGCACCTCCTCGACCCACCCGTCCTCCGCGGCGAGCGCGGCCGTCACGCCGCCCTCGTCCTGCGAAAAACCCTGGAGCTTGACCTTGCGCTCGACCTTGATGCCGTGCACGCGTTCGAGGTGCTCGGCGAGCACGAGCTCGGTCTCGCGCTGCGACAGGCTCAGCAAATAGGGATACGGCGAGTCGATTCCGCCGATCTCGACCCGCGCGATACGCTCGAGCGCGGGCGTCATGACGCGCGCGCCCGCGACCTGCCGGCCGCGCTCGAGGATGGGGTCGACCACGCCCATGTCGTGAAAACATTCGAGGGTGCGAGCGTGGATGATTTGCGCTTTCGACCAGATCGAAGGGCCTTCGCCCTGGTCGATGATCCGGCACGCGAGACCGTGCCGCGAGAGCTCCGCCGCCATCACGAGCCCCACCGGGCCCGCCCCCACCACGAGCGCATCCAACGCCATCGCCGCTCCCTCCGTTCGCCGCGCCGAACGCCGCGGCCCTCCGGCATCATACTAGGAAATCGGCCTCTTCGAGGGGTAGGATTCACACGATGCAGGAACGGAAGGACTTCGGGGATGCCCTCGTGAAGGCCGCGCGCGCGCCGATCCAGGCCGCGAACGCGCGCCTCGGCGAGGGGGCGATCGGCGAGGGGATCGCCGCGCTCTCGAAGGCCGATCTGCTCGCCGGCCTGCGGCAGGGCATCGAGAACGCCGCGGCGGTCTTCAAGCTCCGAAACGTCGACGTCGAAGCGCTGCTGCCGTGGGATGCGCTCTTGCCCACGCTCGATCGCCTGGAGGCCGCCCAGATCGCCGCGCTGCGCGCCGTGCAACAGCACATGGCCACGGTGGGCGGGCCGCTCTCGGGCCCCACGCGAGGAGCGCCCTTCGACGCGCGAAAGCAGACCGGCGCCGAGGCGCTCTTCAAGGTCGCGAAGCGGTTCGCGGCCGATCCGAGGGTCTGCGGGCCCATCGAGCTCTTCGGCACGGAGGTCTCCGGGTGGGAGACGCTCGTCTCGCAGTGCGGCGATCGGCTCGAATCGAGCCCGCTGCACACGCGGTATGCGCGGCGGAAAATCCTCGTCCGCTCGGCGCTCGTGATCGTCATCCTCGGATCGTTCTCGGTCGCGGGGCGATCGGCCTACAAGACGAAGCAAATCGAGCACGCGCGCGCCCGCGTCGACGCCGCGCTTCGCGCCGAGGATCCGTGCGCGGTCGAGAAGCTCGCGCCCGAGGACATCACGCTCGCGACGCCGGAGCAGGTCACGGGCGAGAAATCGCGCCTCGAAGCCTGCGCGTCTGGGCGGGCCCGCGCTCGGTACGTCGCGGCTTGCGAGACGCTCGCGAAGAACTTCGATGCGGGCAAGCTCTCGGCGGACGATCTCGCGGTCGCCAAGGAGGCGGCGCCGCGCCTCGAACGCGCGCAGAAGCGCGAGCTCGGCGTCGAGGATCTGCTCGCGACGCCGAAGGACATGCCTTGCCAGGACAGCCCGTCGAAGGACCGGTTCTTCGGGACATACGCGGCGGCGGCGGCGGATTCGAAGAAGGTGTGGACCGAGGCGACACGCGTCTCCGACGACCTGCGCGACGCGCTCCGCGGCAAGGACGTTTCCACGAAGCCGTACCGGGACGAACTCACCCGGCGCGCCGAGCCAGCGGCGGCAAAGGCGATCCTGAGCGGAAAACCCGAGGACATGGAGCTCGGCCAGAAGCTCTGCGACTTCGCGGCGTCGTTCGGGATCGAGCGCGGGAAAAAATGCACGGGGCTCGCGGCGGTCCTGGCGAAGAAGCGGTGAGAGAGAGGCTTGCCTTGAACCTCGAACGATTCTGCCTGGCCCATCCGGGCGCTTTCTTGATTCCGGCCGAACACCTCGACGAGGGCTCCGTCTCGGCCGACGTGCGGACGCTGCTCCGCGAGGGGCGTGGTTTGTCGGAGGAGCAGATCGCTCTGTTCGAGCGCGGCTACCGGCTCTACCGCGAGCGCGCGGCCTCGCTGCACGCCCGCGCGCCGGGATCGTGGCTGCCGCCGCGCAAGGCGAACGTCCTCTTCATCACGGATCCCTCGCGCGTCCGGCCGTACAGCGCGCCTTTCCTCGGCGTCACGTGGACCCTGTACGCGTCGGACCTCGATCCCGCGCGCTCGCACGAGGAGTTCGTCTGTTATCAGATCTTCCACGTCGAGCGCCTCGCCTTCCTCAAGGCCCTGCGCGCGGCCGTCTGCTTCAATCTGAGTTACTTCCTCACGCGGACCGAGGACGAACTGCACGATTTCTCCCGCGCCGCCTCGCGCTCGACGCGGCCCGACGCTCCGGCCTTCGTGGCCCTCGCCCGCGCGCTGCACTGGATCCGGACGCTTTATCACCTCCCGCTGCGCGAGCCGCCCGCCGAAACGAGTGAGCCGCTCGGCCACGTCGACGGCGCGGATCTTTTGATCCCCAAGGGAACACGTCCGGACCTGCTCGCCCTCTTCGGCGCGTTCGACGCCGCGGCGCGCGAGATGGAAACGGCATTCCTCGCGGCGCAGGCACCTCGGGCAGCAGGACAAGAGGCGGTCGATTCCGTGTGCGTTTTCCTTTCGGAGGAGCGCCCGGACGTCCTCGTCGTGGAGCCGCCCGACCGTGTGGTGTATCGGCCGGAGGACGGGACAAACCTCGAGGAAGTCCGCAAAGCGCTCGCGCCCCTCGCCTCCGTGCGCGCGGCCGAGGGCTTGCGCGAGGATCTCCGGCTCGCGAGCGACAAGAGCCGCGCCGTGCTCGCGACGCTCCGGGATCCCGACGTGCTGTTTCGGACGAGCGCGGAGGTGGATCTCGAAGGCGGCGTGTACGTGCGGGCAGATCTGCGCCGCATCGTGTACGAGCTGCGCCAGCCCGGTTTCGATCCACTCCGCGAGGAAGGGCCGCCGTACCATCGGCAGCTCCTCGCGGCCCGCGTGGTCCACGAATGGGGCCACCTCGTGCACGAGGCCGGCCTCGTGCGTATCCCCGAGGCGCGAATGCCCGAATACGCCGAGGCCCTCGCGGCGCTCGAAACGAGCTGGGACGTGCTCGTCGCCGCCATGCCCGCGCGCCTCGAAGACGACGTGAAAAGCGAACTCGACGAGCTCGGCGCCGATCCTTCCCACCCCGGGCGCGCGCTCGCCCGGGTCATGCTCACGCGGATCGCCGATTACGCATCCAACGTGTTTTTCCGGAGCTACCTTCAGAGCGAGGAGCTCGAATCGTACGTCCGGACGAACGTGCGCCACCACCTGAACGAGGACCTCGGCCCGCTCGCGCAGCTCGCCAGGCACGCGGTGGAGGTGCAGTACCTCGGGCTCGCGTCGTTCCGGGACCCGATCCGTTACTTCCTGGATACGTCTTACTTCGAGGCGTACTTCGTCCGGACCGGGGTGTTTTCCGAAGAGCATGTGCGGGCGCTCTTCGCGGCGACGGCGCGGCTCTGCGCCTGCTACGAGCTCGACCACGCGGCGTTCGTCGACATGCCTTGATCCTCGGGCTGGCTGTCGCTCGCGAAAATGCAAATCGCATTCGCAAAGATAGGAGATCCAGACACGCCGTGATTTGGCTAGGGGTCGCGCATGCGCGCGTCCTCCCTTTCATCGATCGGAATCTTGTACCTCCTCGGCGCCACGGCGTGCGGAGAGCGGGGCGGTGCCCCCGAGGAGCGCCCTCGCGACGTGGAGGCGCGCCCGAGCCCCGCGACGGCCGAGATGCCGATCGCGCTCCGTGCAGCGGCCATCGCAGCGCGGCAGGCCGAGGCGGGGGAGGCGTATCGTTTCGCCCGGGCAGAGCCGAGGCGACCGTTCCGCGCGGACAATCCGGCGCAAGGGTTCGTCGCCGAAATGGATGCGGCATCCGTTCGGATCGAGCGCTCGACGGGCGGCGGTGAGGCATTTCAGGTCTCCATGGCCTTCGCGGGTTTCGGCTGCGAAGGCGACCTCCGCGCACCGGCTCCCGCCGAGCCCACGGCCACGGGCAACCGCACGGAATACCGGCGCGGGAACGTGACGGAATGGTACGTGAACGGCCCGCTCGGGATCGAGCAGGGCTTCGACGTCGCGAAGGCGCCGGGCTGCAAGGGCGGACTCTCGTTCGAGATGGCCGTGTCGGGCGGGCTCGCGGCGACGATCGCGAAAGGCGGCGAGGCGATCGATCTCGTCGATGACGAAGGCCTCGCGCGGCTTCGGTACGGCGAGCTGTACGTCGCCGACGCGACGGGCAAACCCGTGCCGTCTTCGCTCGGCGTGCGCGGCGGGCGCATCACGATCCATGTCGACGACGCGGGCGCCGCGTATCCGCTCCACGTCGATCCGCTCGTCGCCATTCCGCGCTTCCGGCTCGTCGCCTCCGATGCGCAGGCGTCGGACTATTTCGGCAGCGGCGTGGCGATCGACGGCGACACCGCCCTCATCGGCGCCGACGGGGACAGTTATGCCGGCGGCACGGACGCCGGATCGGCTTACGTGTTCATCCGCAATGGCCTCACGTGGACCCAGCAGGCGAAGCTCGTCGTGCCGGGCGCGGCCCAGAACGACTTCGTCGGCTCGTCTGTCGCGCTCGACGGCGACACGGCGCTCGTCGGGGCCCGGGGCGACGATACCGCGGCCGGCGCGGACGCGGGCGCGGCCTACGTCTTCGTCCGCAATGGCACGTCATGGTCGCTCCAGGCGCAGCTCGTCGCGTCCGACGCGGCGACGGGCGACGGGTTCGGCCTGTCGGTCGCGCTCGACGGCGACACGGCCGTCGTCGGCGCCGATCTCGACGACACCGCGACCGGCGTGGATTCGGGCTCGGCCTACGTCTTCGTCCGGAGCGGCACCACGTGGACGCAGCAGGCCCAGCTCCTGCCGAGCAGCGGGGTCGCGGGCGGGGTGTTCGGCCGGTCCGTCGCGGTCGAGGCCGACACGGCGCTCGTCGGCTCGCCGCACGGGACCGCGGCGGGCCGGGTGTACGCCTATGTCCGGACCGGCGCCACGTGGACGCAACAAGCCTCGATGGGCCCGTCGGACGGCGCGTCGGACGACCGGTTCGGCAGCGCGGTCGCCTTGAGCGGCGACGCGGCGCTCATCGGCTGCCCCTACGACAACGCGGCGTTCGGGCTCGACGTCGGAGCGGCGTACGTGTTCACGCGAAGCGTGAATACGTGGACCCAGCAAGCCAAGCTCGTGGCGGGCAACGCCGTGGAGAACATGATCTTCGGCAACGCCGTCGCAATCCGCGGCGACCGGGCCGTCGTCGGCGCGTACCGCGCCGCGCCCCTGGGCAACTCGGCCGTCGGCGCCGCGTACGTGTTCGTGCGTAGCGGCAATACCTGGTCGCAGCTCACGCAGATCGACGGGCCGAACGGCCTCGGGTTGTTCGGGTACAGCGTCTCGATGAGCGGCAATCACTTCCTCGTCGGGGCGGTCACCGAGTCCTTCGACGCGAAGGGGGACGCGGGCGCGGCGTATGTGTTCGAGCTCTTCGAAGCGCTCCCGAACGGCGCGGCCTGCAATGTCGCGGAGGAGTGCACGAGCGGCTTCTGCATCGACGGCGTGTGCTGCAACAGCGCCTGCGGATCCGGCGTCTCGACCGATTGCCAGGCGTGCAGCGTGGCCCAGGGCGCCGCGATGAACGGCACGTGTGGCCCTGCGGTGAGCGGAACCGTGTGCCGCGCGGCGAACGGCGGCTGTGACGTCGCGGAGACGTGCAATGGCTCCTCGACGAGCTGCCCGTCCAACAAATACATGGCCGCCGGAACGATCTGCCGCGGCGCGACGGGCGCCTGCGACGTGACGGAGATGTGCCCCGGGAACAGTGCGGCCTGCCCCGCCGACGTGATCGCCCCGGCGGGGACGTCGTGCCGCCCGTCCGAGGGCGCCTGCGACGAGGCCGAGTTCTGCACGGGGTCCGGCGTGGTTTGTCCCGACGACGTCTTCAAGCCGGCCGGCACGAGCTGTCGCGCCCAGGCGGGCGTCTGCGACGTGGCCGAGAGCTGTACCGGCGATGCGGCGGCTTGCCCGACGGACGCGCTCAAGCCGGCCGGCACGAGCTGCCGCGCCGCGGCGGGCGCCTGCGATGTGGCCGAGAGCTGTACTGGGAGCAGCGTCGCCTGCCCTGCCAATACGTACCTCCCGTCGGGCACCACCTGCCGCGCGCCTGTGGGCGCCTGTGACGTGGCCGAGGTTTGTCCCGGCAACGCAGCCGTTTGCCCGGGCGACACGTTCGTCGCCGCCGGGACCACCTGTCGCGCGCCTCTGGGCGCGTGCGACGTGGCCGAGGTTTGCCCCGGCAATACAGCCGCTTGCCCCAGCGACGTCCTCGTACCCGCCGGCACGACGTGCCGTCCGTCGGCGGGGGTCTGCGATATCGCCGAGGCGTGTACGGGCGCGAGCGGCGCGTGTCCCGGCGACGTCCTCCAGGGTCCCATGGTGGTGTGCCGACCCGCGGCCGGCCCTTGTGACGTCGCGGAATCGTGTGACGGCGCGAATGTCGCCTGTCCGCTCGATTTCGTGGCCGACGTCATGACGGTCTGCCGCCCTGCGGCCGGGCCCTGTGACGTGCCAGAGAAATGCGACGGGGTCGGCAAGGGCTGCACGGCGGACGTGATCGCCGACACGACGGTCACGTGCAGGCCGGCGGCGGATGTGTGTGACGTGCCGGAGAAATGCACGGGCGTGTCGACCACGTGCCCGCTCGACATGACGTTCCCTGACGGGACGGCGTGCAACAACGGGGTTTGCCTCGAAGGCGAATGCACGGACGGCACCGGAGGCGCGGGCGGCAATGGTGGCACAGGCGGTAGCGGCGGCGCAGGAGGCAGCGGCGGCGCAGGTGGCGGCGGTGGCGCGGGCGGTATGGGTGGCACAGGCGGCAGTGGCGGCGCTGGCGGTAGCGGCGGCGCTGGCGGTAGCGGCGGCGCTGGCGGTAGCGGCGGCGCTGGCGGCACCGGCGGCGCTGGCGGTAGCGGCGGCGCTGGCGGTAGCGGCGGCGCTGGCGGCACCGGCGGCGCTGGCGGTAGCGGCGGCGCGGGCGGTAGCGGTGGCGCGGGCGGCACCGGCGGCGCGGGCGGCACCGGCGGCTCCGATACCGTCGATCCCGCAGCAGACGACGCCTGCGGCTGCCGCATGGTCGGCGCACCTCCCACGCCCACGCCTCTCGCCCTGCTCTCGCTCCTCCTCACCGCGGCAGCGCGTCCCTTCCGGCGACGCCGCTCCCGGTCCTAACGAATCCGCTCCCGCAGATCCGGCCGCGTCCGCGGATCCTTGAAGGTCACGTTGCTTGTCGAATACGCGGTCGACACGCCGCCGAGAACGCTCGAAACGGGCAAGAGCAGGACGAGCCCGGTGAAACCCACCACCGAGAGCGCGGTCTGCGTGCCCTTCTCCTCGGCGAACGGCGTACCGATGGCGCCCGTCAGCATGAGGGCGCCGCCCGCGATGATTGTCGCGAGAAAAGGCTGTTGCACCGCAGCGAGAGCGGCGCGTCGGACTCGATGTGCACGAAGGCCTCGGCCGTTGGCGTGGGGCGCGGATCGGGCGCGTCTTCCCCGCGAACGATTGGGCTCCCGAGGAGAAACGCGAAGCCGAGGAGGAGGGAGGGCAAACGCATGGAGGCCCGGAGGCCTCCATTCTACATGGCGGCGAAAGAGTCAGTCGATCGAAGGCTTCACGCCGAGCTCTTGCAGGACGTTGTCCGCCCCCTCGACGTCCATCACCCAGAGCACGTACCGCAGGTCGACGTGGATCGTCCGCGTGATTTCCGGCAGGAAGATCACGTCCGAAGCCATCGCCTCGTAATTGCCGTCGAACGCGAGGCCCACGAGCTCGCCCTTTCCATTCAGCGTCGGCGAACCGGAGTTGCCGCCCGTGATGTCGAGGTCGCTCAGGAAATCCACCGGCACCTCGCCGAGCGCCGCGTCCGCGTAGGGCCCGAACTTCTTCGCCTTCGCCGCCGCGAGCAGCTTCGCGGGCGCCTCGAACGGATCCTTGCCCGTGTGCTTCTCGACCATCTGCGACACGGTCGTGAACGGCGTATAGACCGGCGCGTCCTTCGTCGGGCGATAGCCACGCACGCTGCCGTACGTCACGCGCAACGTACCGTTCGCGTCGGGCGCGATCTGCTGGCCCATCATCTTCTGCAGCGCCTCGAAATACTTCGGCCGGAGCAGCGCCATCGCGCCGTCGAACGATTTGCCCCGATCCTCGGAGGCCTTGTACACGGGGCGCAGGGCCACCGCGAGCTTGATGAGCGGGTCCTTGCTCTTCTTCAAATCGTCGAGCTTTGCCGTTTTGAGCAGCTCGAGCCGCGCCTTCTCGTCCTCGAGCTTCGTCCCCTCGTAAAGGCCCTTCACCGCCTTCTCGATCGACGCCGCGTCGAGCTTCTTGCCCGCGATCGTCGCGACGAACGCCGGCCGCTCCTTCTCGGGCAGCTTCGCGATCCGCTCGAGGGCGAGCTTCAACATCGCCTGGTCGATCACCCGGTCATACGAGACCGCGAGGCGCGCCATCTTTTGCTCGTGTCGCTTCCAGGTGCGCTCCTGGTACTCCGGATCGCGATCGGCGTCGGCCTTCGGGCGCTCCTCCGCCATCCGCACGATCGCCGTCGCCGCCTGGAACAGGCTCGCGCTCATCATCACGTCGCCGAGCGCCATGTCCTCCTCGCGCGTCTTCTTCCGCTCCGCGACGAGCGCCTCGATCTTCGCGATCACGTCGCCATAAGCGGCCTTGCGCTCCGCATCCCCGGAAATCCACGACGCGAGCTCGGCGTCCTTCTTCGCGCGCTCCGCGGCCACGCCGCCCTTGCCGAGGCCCTCGGCAAGGCCCTTGATCTTCGTGAGCGCGTTCGAGATGCCGCGCAGGAAGGGGTTCGCCTTGATCGCGATCTCCTCCTTTTGCTTGCTCACGGCCTCGAGCACCTTCACGCCCTCCTCGAAGGCCGCGATGCGGCGCGGATATCCCCATTCGAGCGCCTCTTTGATCTCGAACGAGGTGCGCAGCCGGTTCGTGGTGCCGGGATACCCCGCGACCATCACGAAGTCGTTCGGGGCGAGCGGCTTCTGCGCGAGGCGCAGGTAGTGCGCCGGCTTGTAGGGGACGTTCGTCTCCGCGTGATCCGCGGGCTTCTGATCCTTGCCCACGTAGGCGCGCAGGAACGAGAAGTCGCCGCCGTGGCGGGGCCAGCGCCAGTTGTCGATCTCGCCGCCGAAGTTGCCGACGCCCTCCGGCGGGGCATACACGAGGCGCACGTCGCGGATCTCGAGCTGCTCGACGAGCAGGTACTGCGCGCCACCGAAGTACGCCTTCAGCGAACAACGCACCTCGGGCCGATCCTTCTCACACGCCGCGACGAGGCTCTTCTCGCGCGCCTCGAGCTGATCGCTCCGCGCCCGATCATTCGGCAGCTTGTCGAGGCCGTCGCGGACCTCCTTCGTGACGTCCTTGAACGAGCGGGTCACGAAGATGCGGTTCGTGGGCCCGGCCCACTTCTCGTCGGCGCGCGTCTTCGCGAGGTAACCGTCGTTCGCCACGTTCTGCTTCGGCGTCGCGTTGTACTGCAGGATGCCGGTCACGCAGTGGTGGTTCGTGACGATGAGGCCATCGGGCGACACGAACGAAGCCGAGCAGCCGCCGAGGCTCACGACCGCGGCGAGCGGCGGCTGCATCGGATCGGTGAACGCCTTCGGATCGAGCTCGAGGCCCGCGCCCTTGAGCTTCGCTTCATGCTCGGCGAGCTGCGAGGGCACCCACATGCCACCGGGATTCTCGAAAGGCTTGCGCTCCGGTCCCTTCACCTCCGCCGCCTTCGTGCCCTCCTTCTGCCCTTCCTTTGCGCCGTCGGTCGACGACGAGGACGAGGCCGATTCAGCCGGAGGCGGGGGCTCGGCGCCGCAGCCGAGGCCGAGGCCGAGGGTGGAAACGAGCAGCGCCAGTGCAGAAAAAGAGTTCGTCGGGCGAGGCATGGCGAGCCCTGTAGCACCTTTCTTCTGTTGACGCAGTCCCGCGCAGGCGGCGATCCTCTCGGACCATGCGCACCCTGACAGCGATCCTTGCTTCCTCGTTTCTCCTTGTCGCGCTCCCCTTCGTCGGCTGTTCGGGAGGCGACTCCAATAACAATACTTCCGCGGCGAGCAACTTCTCCGGCGGCGGCGGCGGAGTCCAGAGCAACGGCTGCAACAACAACCAGCCGGATGGTTTCTGCAACTACCACGGCCAGAACCCCGAGACCTGCGCGTGCCCCGACTGCGTCGATCAGGCCGCGTGCGTCGGAACCTGCCAGGACAACGACACCTGCGACAACGGGGAGATGGGGACCGAAGATTGCACGTGCAACGATTGTTACTTCAAGGTCGCCAGTTGTCCCCCGGCAAACGTCGGCTGTGAAGACGACGGCGCGTGCTTGATCAACGAGGACTGCACCTGCGCCGATTGCACGAATACCGACCGGTGCACGACGAACTGCACGAACAACGGCTCGTGCGTCGAGTACCTCGAAGGTTGCTCCTGCAACGATTGCAAGCCGCTCGAGAAGTGCGGCGGCAGCGGCGCCACGTCGAGCACGAGCGCATCGTCGAGCACCGCAGCGAGCACCGCTGCCTCCACGGGCTCGGGCGGCGCCGGCGGGGCCGGCGGCGCGGGTGGAGCCGGTGGGGCCGGTGGAGCCGCGGGCGCCGGTGGGGCCGGCGGCGCGGGCGGCGCCGGCGGGGCCTGATTTCGCCAAAATCGAGAATACGCACGCAACCTTGCGTGATGTATCGAGCGTCGCGGACATGCCTTCGCGTTATGCTGCGAGGGGAAAAGTCCATTCCTTTTCCAAAATGGCCCCGAGGTAGGGAAGTAGGGCCTAGATTCCCACCATTCCAGCGGCGGCGGTCCTCGTGTAGAAGAGAGCTTCCGTTACGTATGACTTTCCAGACTCGTCCCGACGAGGCTGGAACCACCTACGAGGCCGCTCATGCCGCGAACGCGAAGACGACTCGGAAAGCATCTTGGCTCCATTGGTCTGGTGTCCCTGGCCGCGATCGGCGCGCTGGGGTTCACCGGCTGCATCGCTGGGGAGGACGATGGTCCGTGCGTTTCGGACCAGATGTTCTTCGCCGAGCAGGTCTGGGCTCCGATCCTTTCGAACAACTGCATCGCCTGCCATACCTCGAACGGGGTCGCGAAGGACTCGAGCCTCGTGCTTCGAGGCAGCAGCGAAGCAGGCTTTCTCGACACGAACTACGAGATCATGAAGAACGCTGCCGCCCTCCAGCAGGACGGCATGTCGCAACTGCTCGCCATGCCCACCGGCGGCACCGCCTCCCGCAAGCATCCGGGTGGCGTGGTCATCCAGCCGGGCAGCGACGAGTTCAAGGCGCTCGAGGAGCTCGTGAACCGCTTCAACGAGCCCTCGTCCTGCGAGACGAACCTCTCGGCGACGTTCACGGGCGTGCAGCTCGCGACGCCCGCCGAGACGCTGCGCAAGGCGTCGCTCTCCCTGGTCGGCCGACTGCCCACCGTGGAAGAGGAAGATGCCATCGAGGCCGGCGGCATCCGCGCGCTCGATCCGATCCTCGACAACATGATGACCGAGGAGACGTTCTACACGCGCCTGAAGGAGATCTACAACGACCAGTTCCTCACGGATCGCTACCTGGGGAACGAGGACGCGGTGCAGCTCCTCAACGACATCGATTATTACAACCCCTACTGGTACGACCAGTTCTTCGACGGCGCGAACGCCGAGCCGAAGGCGATGGAAGACGCCATCGGCAAATACGGCGCCTGGAACGCCGACGACCTCTACAACAAGCTGCGTTCCTGGACGAACCGCGGCGTGGCGCGCGAGCCGCTCGAGCTCGTGGCCCACGTGGTGCGCGAGAACCGGCCGTTCAGCGAAGTCCTGACGGCGAACTACATCATGGTGAACCCCTTCTCCGCGAAGGCGTTCATGCTCGGCGACGACCTGCCCTTCAAGAACGACGCCGACCCGAACGAGTTCATCGAGGCGCAGATCCCGAGCCTGCCGCACGCCGGCGTGCTCACGTCGCCGATGTTCCTGAACCGTTTCCCGACGACGGAGACGAACCGGAACCGGGCGCGCGCGCGCATGGTCTACCAGTTCTTCCTCGGCACCGACATCCTGAAGACCGGCCAGCAGCCGCTCGATCAGACGCTCATCACCGAGGTCAACCCGACCCTCAACGCGGCCGCTTGCCAGCAATGCCACGTGGAGATCGATCCGGTCGCCGGCGCGTTCCGGCACTGGAACGGGCGCGCGGCGTACGACCCGATGACGCCTCCGCTCGACGACATGCGTCCGCCGGGCTTCAAGGGCGAAAAGACGCCGTACGAGCAACTGCCGCAAGGCCTGCAGTGGCTCGCCCCGCGCGTCGCCGCTGACCCGCGCTTCGCCCTCTCGGCCGTGTACATTGTCTTCGAGGGCCTCACGGGGCAGAAGCCGCTCGTGGCGCCGCAAGATCGCAAGGCGAGCGACTTCTCGACCGAGTTCCAGGCCTACCTCGCCGAGTACACGGAGTTCAGCAAGATCGCGCGCGAGTTCGAGGCTTCGGGCTACGACCTCAAGGTCGTCGTGAAGCAGATCATCCACTCGCCCTACTTCCGCGCGAAGAACAGCGGCTCGCTCGACGCGGCCGGCAAGGCGCGGCTCGGCGAGGTCGGCATGGGCCGCCTCATCACGCCCGAGCAGCTCCACCGGAAGATCCAGGCCGTCCTCGGCTATCCGTGGCGTCCCCGCGCGTACGAGGACAACGGCGGCACGTACGACTACCTGCTCCGCGGCGATGCCTACCGCATGCTTTACGGCGGCATCGACTCGGCCGACGTGGTCAAGCGCGTCATCAGCCCGAACGGCATCATGGCGAACATCGGCGAGCGCATGGGGAACGAGATGTCCTGCATCGCGGTCCCGCGCGACATGTGGAAGCCGACGGAGGAGCGCACGCTCTTCCCGTACGTCGAGACGAGCTTCGAGCCGGAAGACAAGAATGGCTTCGCGGTCGAGCCCGCCGTCGCGGCCATCAAGAAGAACATCCAGTACCTCCACAAGCACATCCTCGGCGAGACGCTGCCCGACGGGCATCCCGAGATCGAGCGCACCTACAAGCTCTTCCTCGATACGTATCGCGAGGGCGTGAAGGGCATGAGCGACGCGTCGCAGCCCGAGGGCAAGTACTCGACGTGGCTGGCCGGGCCGTGCCGCGTGGAGAACGATTACTGGACGCGTACGCCGCTGCCTGAAGAGGATCGCCTGCGCGAGGATCCGAATTACGTCATCCGTTCGTGGATGACGGTCGTGACGTACATGCTGTCCGACTACCACTTCCTTTACGAGTGAGAGGCGAGCCCCCATGGACCGAAGAGATTTCCTCAAGATTGCATCGACGGCGGGGCTCGGCGTTGCCGCGAGCACCATTCCTTTCACCAGCGACGCCGGAGCTGCGCCCTATACGGGCAAGTTCTGGATCATGATCCACGCCGGCGGCGGCTGGGACGTCACGAGCCACTGCGACCCGAAGGGTTCGAAGGGGCCGGATGATGCCGATCCGATGAACCACTACCTCGCGGACGCGATCGGGACGGCGGTCGGGAGCAAGAGCAAGCTCCCGATGCGATACGCCCCGGATCCGGACGGCGCGAACAAGGCGTTCTTCGACAAGTACGTGAATGACCTGATGGTCCTGAACGGCGTCGATACGTCGACGAACAGCCACGACGTCGGCACGCGCGTGACGTGGGCGGGCACCTTGGCCGAAAACAAGGCCTCGTTCGCGGCGCTCACGGCCGCCGTCGCGGGCGGCTCGCTGCCAATGGCGTACATCTCGTACGGCGGTTACGACACGACGGCCGGCACCGTGGCGGTGACCCGGGTGGGCAACATCGACGCGATCCGTCGCATCGCCTACCCGAACATCATCGACCCGATGTACGACGAGAACAAGACGCCGTACTACACGGAGGAAACGGAGGCGCGTATTGCCGAGACGCGCTCTGCTCGCCACATGGCATACGCCGAGAAGCAGAACCTGCCGCGCATCCAGCAGTCGATGGGTATGCTGTTCACGGCGCGCTCGGGGCAAAACGAGCTCAAGAAGCTGACGGAGTACCTGCCCGCGCAGCTCGAGAACTCGAACCTCCGTCGTCAGGCGCAAATCGCGCTCGCCGCCTACCGCGCCGGCATTTGCGTCAGCGCGAACCTGGGCATCGGCGGGTTCGATACGCACGGCAACAACGACGACCAGCAGTTCGGTCGGCTGGCCGAGCTCTGGGACGGCATCGATTACCTCGTCGAAGAGGCGAAGGCGACGGGCGTCTGGGGCAACATGGTGATCGTCGTCGGGTCCGATTTCGGCCGGACGCCGGGGTACAACTCCGGCAATGGCAAGGACCACTGGTCGATCACCAGCATGCTGCTGATGGGCGCGGGTATCCCGGGCAACACGGTCATCGGCAAGACGACCGAGCGTCACAACCCGATGAACATCGACCCGAACACGCTCGAGCCGGTCGAGGGCGGCGGCGTCCGCCTGAAGCCCGGCCACGTGCACCGCGCGTTGCGCAGGCTCGCGGGGATCGATCAGAACGAGGTCGCGGCGCGCTTCCCGATCAAGGAGAAGGAAGAGCTGCCGCTGTTCGGCTGATCGTCGCCAGGGCGAATCGCTGAAATGAAGAAGGCCCCCTCGGTTCGTCCGAGGGGGCTTTTTTTGCGTCGACAGGCCGTTGGTTCGTGCTGCTCGCGCTTGCCGCATGGTTGCGACGACGGGCGCGATGCGCGTCGGGTTCGGCGTGACCACTGCCGTCGGATGCCGACGAAAGCACGAGGGGACGAAGTCGTTCATCGAATGTCGACCGCGCGCGTGCGCTTTCGGCTATAAGCGCGCTCCGATGATGCACTCCTCTTCATTTTCATGAACGTGACGACGTTGCGTGTGGTTGGGCGGGTTGGCTACTGGGCGCTCGTCTTCGGGGCGATGCTCGGCTCGACGGGGTGCGAGATCATCGCCCGAGTCGATCGCAGCCAGATCGACAACGGCCAGGGCGGCGTGAACGCGGTGTGCGGCGACGGTACCCTCGCCGCGCCGGAGACGTGCGACGACGGCAACGAGGCGAGCGGCGATGGCTGCTCCAGCGACTGCGCGGTCGAGAGCGGCTGGACCTGCTCCGAGCAGCCCAGCACGTGCACGAACGTCGACGACTGCACCCCGAACCCCTGCCAGAACGGCGGCACGTGCACCGACGGCGTCGACGGATACACCTGCCAGTGCGCGCCCGGCTTCACCGGGACCAACTGCGAGACCAACGTCGACGGCTGCACCCCGAACCCCTGCCAGAACGGCGGCACGTGCACCGACAGCGTCGACGGCTACACGTGCCAGTGTGCCCCCGGATTCACCGGGACCAACTGCGATATCAACATCGACGACTGCGCCCCCGACCCGTGCCAGAACGGCGGCACGTGCACCGACGGCATCAATGGCTACACGTGCCAATGCGCGCCCGGATTCGGCGGGACGAACTGCGAGACCAACGTCGACGACTGCGCCCCGAACCCCTGCCAGAACGGCGGGACGTGCACCGACGGCATCAATGGCTACACGTGCCAATGCGCGCCGACCTACGAGGGGACCCAATGCGAGGCCTGCGCCGGCACCCTCGCAGACTGCAATGGACTCACGTCCGACGGCTGCGAGACGAACCTCCAGAGCAACGCCGACCACTGCAACGCGTGCAACCTCGCGTGCTCGACGGGCGACATCTGCTCGAACGGCGCCTGCCAGGCTCCGCCCTCCGGCCAGGTCCCCGGCACACCAATCAGCGTCCCGGCCACGCACACCCCGCTGGCTCCGGCGGTCGCCGACGTAAACGGCGACGGCAAGCTCGACATCCTGGTGGCCAACGCCGAATCGGGCTCGACGATGAGCCCCTCCGGCTCGGTCTCCGTTTTCTACGGCAACGGCGACGCAACCGTCCAGGCAGAGGTCAATTATGCGGGCGCCACGCTCTCCAGCAACGCGGTGGTGGCGGCCGACGTGGACGGCGACGGGTGGCTCGACGCCGTCACCGTCGACGGCCAGACCAACCTGCCCGCCACCAACGGGAACATCAGCGTCTACCGCAACCTTGGCGCAAGCGCGCCCGGGACCTTCGGCGCGCTGACGAGCTTCACCACCGGCGCCCCAGGCTCGGTCCACCTCTGCGCGGGCGACTTCGACGGCAATGGGCTGGTCGACATCGCCACCACCAGCGTGGTCACGAACCAGGTGAGCGTGATCTTCGGCACCGGCGCCGGCAGCTTCGGCGCGCCCGTGCTCATCACCATCCCGTCCACCGGCGGCGTGCAGTCGACCATCGCCTGCCGTGACCTGAACGGCGACAACCACCCCGATATCGTGGTGACGAGCCCCAGCTCCGCGCGCCTCTCGATCCTCCTCAACCAGGGCGACGGTTCGTTCGCCGCACCGGTCTCCTACACCAACGCCCTCAACGGCCAGACCGCGGGCATCGCCTTCGGCGACGCCGACGGAGACGGCAAGCTCGACATCCTCGCGAACGGCGCGGCCGGCGCATACCTCTTCTTCTTCAAAGGGAATGGCGACGGCACCGTCGCTAACGGCGTGCAGTCCGCCACGGGAGCCGGCGCAGTCGCCAACTCGGCGCTGGGGGTCGTGGCCAGTGACTTCAACGGCGACGGCAAGCTCGACGCCTACATCCTGGCCACCGCAGCCACGGGCGGCGTCCGCCCAATGACCGGCAATGGCAACGGAGGCTTCACCGCGGGCGCCCTCGTCACGACAGGCACCTCGCCCGGCCTCAACGCCATTGCCGTCGCGGACCTGGATGGCGACGGGTATGACGATCTCATCCTGACCAACAGGGGCTCCGCCACCCTCACCGTGATCCCCAACGGGCTCTGAGAGACAGCCGTCGCCCCCGCTGCCGTCGCCGGCAGAGGGGGCACGGCCCGGCGGATTCGCCCGTCGCAGCGCCGGCCATCGCATTGCAGCATGCCGTCGACGATCGGCCAGCGTCATCCGTGCAGGCCAGGCGGAGGCGGAGGCGCGGGCGCGTGCGTTACCGGGTGGGGCAGAGCGCGAGGCGGATCCGGGCGAGGCGCAGGCGGGCGTAAGACCACCGCCCGAGAACTGGACCGACGCCGAGCGCTGGTTCTGGGAGCCGTGACAGCGGCTCACGCCATGCGCACGCACCCCGGGCTTGGGAGCGAGAAGCAGAACGGAAGGCGCGATCGATGCGCGCGTTCCCGCTCACGCCTCCTCTTCGCCCTTATCGGCTTTGGCACGTCCGGACTTCACTTGATCCCATGTCGTCCGGAAGAGTTCCCCTAGCCTTTCGAGGTCGTTGATTGAATCCATCGTAACGCTCGACCATTCAGCGTACGGCGTCGTTGCCACCGGAAGCGAACCGGCGATCGGGGTCGCCCGCTCGGGCGGCAGCGGCACCCAGATCGCAGGTCGCTTTCGGCCGCCAAAGAAGCGGCAAATGACCCAGCTACGACGATCAGCAATGTGAATCTTGAAATAGGAGGCCGTGTCCTCGTAAAGGATGGGGCGTGTCGGGCCGAGCATCCGCTGGACGATCGCGAATGCATCGAGCTCCTCCTGTGTCGTGTCGATCTTGCCCTTCTCCGCTTTGGCCTCTTCGGACTTCACCTCCGCGGTCCTGCTCTCCGTGATCCTCGGCTCCGTGCTCTTCGGCTCCGTGGTCTTCGGTTCTGTGGTCTTCGGTTCCGTGGTCTTCGGTTCCGTGGTCTTCAGCGCTTCGGCTTTGATGGCGACGCCCTTGGTGGCGGGCTCTTCGCTCGCCTGCGTCGCTGCTCGCTCACGAAGCATATTGGAGAGCACTCGCTGCTTTGCCCATTCGCTGATCGCATTTGTGAGAGCGGGTTTCCAGCCGTCCAAGACCGCAGCCGTGAGGTTTCGTGTCTCGATGTTCAAAACGGCCAGCCGAGTGAACTCCGGCGAGGGCTCAAGTAACCGGGTCAATTCGCCAATGAGCAAATTTCGCTGGCGAGTCCGCTGTGCGAACGTCCTGAGTAGGCTCGAATTGTATTCCGACTTTTCGAGGACCGTCAGGAGATCGAGAGGCGGTTCCTCGCCCAAGACGTCCCACGTCACGAACGGGTCCTTGTCCATGACGTTCTCGTTGACCAGGTCCGTATAAAACTTCCACTGGACGCCGTTGGTCAAAATCCCCAGTTTGACCTCCAGCGCCTTGGCGAAATAATCGGCCAACTGCTCGTCGTAACCGGCTAGCTTCTTTCCTACTTCCTTGGCCTCGACGAAGAAGAGGGGGTGCCCCCCATGCAAGAACGCCCAATCGATCGGCTTCGAGGATCGCTCCTTGCCGAAATCCACCTTGTACTCAGGGACGCATTGACGTGGATCGGTCAGATCGTACCCGAGCAGGGTAAAAAGAGGACCTATCAGGCTTTGCTTCGTCGCCTGCTCGTTGCCTTTCACATGGTCGGCCAGTTCCTTGACGCGGTTCACGTACGCTTCGATGGCTTCCTTCTTCATGCGTAGCCCCCTCACCCGGCATGCTACGCTCGCGCTCGAACGAGCGTCAATGTTCTTGTGATGAAGAGCCCATCCCCGGCGCACGTAGGCGTGTCACCAGCGGGGCCGGTCCAAGAGGCGCGCTCCCGCGCGCGGCGGAGGCGGAGGCGGAGGCGGTAGGGTCAGTTCAGATCGAAGTACACGTCGAAGGTGCGTTTGTCGCGCTGGGTTCGCACATAAAGCTCCTCGAACACCGCGTGCCCGGTTAGGCTCACGTAGGCGCGTGGAGCGGGCGGCGCCGTTACGACCTCGGCAGGAAGCAGGGGGGCGTCACATAGGAGCACCCCCTCGAAGTTGCTTTTCCATCCGATTGACTTCTTGAGGAGGATGCAAGTGCGCCCATCAGCGAGCCGCGCCACGTGCACCTGGGCATCCGTGCTCGCCCCGGCAAGATCGCCCGGGAGGGAAATCTCTTGCGTGGATTTGGGCGCGACGCTCTGCGCATGCACCCAATCGAGTACCCGCGCGTCCTGTGCGCTCCCCCCGCATCCCACACCAAAGAGGCTCATCAGCACCCCCAGGTAGGGCCCCCATTGTCGTTGCCGCCACGTGCGCATGCTCCTCCTGCTCTTGGTTGCTTCAAGCGTACCACTTCTAGACGGGTACGTGCGAAGCGCGCCAACGGGGGCGCTCCGTGGTCAGAGGGGGCGGGATCTTGTGGGTTTTGTAGGGTGCGGGGCCCCGGAATCCGAAGCAGAGGCGGAGGCGGAGGCGGAGGCGCGTGCGCGTGCGTGTGCGTGTGCGCGTGTGCGTGCGCAGGCGGATCAGGCGGGCGCGAGCATTGGCAGGTGCCGTCGGGCGAGGGAGAGGCGGGCGTAGGTAGAAATTGCTTGGGTGGATGTGTTCCTGCACTTTGCGATTCACTCTCAATGCGGCCCAACGCCACGGTCTGCCGCGGGCCGGGGCCGTCCAGCGAAGCGAACATGCCCGGCCCGTCGGCAGCAACGGCTTGTTGGGCAGTGCATGACGGTCCTGATGCTCATTGCGTTTGCGCATTGCCGCTCGATATGGGGAGCGGGCCGGAGCGAGTGGGCCGACGCGTGGGGCGGAGCGCGCACGTCATTGCGACACCCAGGAGCAATACTCGACGGGCGTGGGCGCTGGACCGCATCGGCCACCGAGGTTCGCGCCGAGCTTGAACACGTAGACCCTGCCGTCCTGAGACACCCAGCCCGCCTCCAGGTGATCCCAGACCCCACAGGACCCGCCGACGTCTCGAGTCGGCACAGCCGCTTCGCCCATCGTCCCCGGGAGCCCGTGCGCCACGAGCGGCAGCTTGGCGTCTCCGGAGCGCGTGCGCCGCAAGAGTTCGACCTTGTAGCCCTCGCCCACGAACTGGAACTCGACCGCATTGAAACGCAGCGCGTGCGGATCGACGGCGACACCGGAAGGGCCGCAGTCTTGGCCGCCGATCTCTCCCGGGATCAGCGATTGCCAGCGGCCCTTGTCCAAGGCTCGCTGCGCCTGCGGGCGACGGGTGGCCCGTGCCGAGTGTGCCCAGAGCGTGAACACGACCTGTTTGTTCGTTCGGACGTCGAGGAAGGCGAGGTGCAGGCTGGCTCCTTCCTCGATGGTCCATCGCTCGTCGAGAATGGCGATGGTTCGACCATCGTCGCTCATCGCCGGGAATCGCCTCGCGACCTCGGGTTCGACCATGGTCGTTCCATCCGGGCGCTGATCGAAGCGGAGCGTGACCGGCGTGAACGCCGCATCGGCCTTCGGCGCTCCCGCGTTACACTTTCCGTCGCTCGAGGGCGCCGCATGAGCGTCCCCGTCGGGCGGGCTCGGGGGAACGCTCGCTTTTGGCGAGGGGATGCTCGATGGCGAGGGGATGCTCGATGGCGACGGCGCGGCGCCGCGACACGCCGCGACTACCCCGATCGAGGTCGTGAACGCAGCCTTCATCCATCGAGAGATCATGGTGCAGTATACATAACGCCTCGGGCGATCTGGAATTCGCGACTGTTGCCGCAAAATTCATCAACGCCCCGGCACCGGCACGCACCTCGGCCCGCTGCACGGCACGTGCTCCGGGACGCAGCACGCTGCGCGCGAGGGGCCCAGCTCGACGTCCGTCACCCGCACTGTCAGGTCGGGCAGCGCGATCCTGCCCACCGCGGTCCACGCGCGCGTCTCGGCGCAGGCCGTGTGGCCCTCGGCCGGTGGGGGATCGATCGCGAGCTTGCGCGACAGCACGCCATCGATCGGGAGCGACACGGCGCCGTCGTGCGCCTCGGCCTCGATGCCCCACTCGGTCTCAATCAGCGCCGCGAGTTCCGGCGCTCGCAGATCGCCCCGTGCAATCCGCGCGAGCTCTCCGCGCGCCCACGCGTGCGCCGCGGTGCCGTCGCCCCACGCGCCCGTCGCCGCGGCGTCCACTCGGATCGACGGCGGCGCCGCGGCGAACGGCGTCACGCAGCCCGTGCAGCGCGTTCCATCGAGGCCCACTCCGTCCGTGCGTTCGAACGGGCCGACGATCCCGGTGATCGTCGCGTCGCTCGCCGGCTGCCACAAGAGCAGCGCGCCGCGATCGTCGCCGTCGCGCACCAGACGGATCGCCACCGCCGGACCCAGGACCGACCCCGTGATCGGCTGGCGATCGAGGCGGCCCACCATCGAGCCCGAGACCACCTCGTCCTCATGGTCGGGGAGCGCGCCGAGGTTGTTCCGCGCGTCGATCGTGCCGCGGTAGAGCACGGTGTCGTCCGCGTAGGCCCACCACATCCGGCGCCGCACCTGCTCGACGCCTGCCGCGTGCACCGACGCGAGCGCGGGATCGCTCGCGGGATCGACCGTCTCCCGTGGCACCGCGCGCGCGGTGCCGCACGCGCCGAGGATCACGCCGAGCGTTGCTGTCATCGTTCGCACGCCCGCAGCGTGCCATAGGGCCGAGCCGATCGCCCGCGCTGCGGAGGCGGAGGCGGAGGCGGACGTGTGCTTCGGGGTCGCGCGAGAGCATCGCATCTCCGGCGCGCGGTCGCGCGCGCGATCGTTCTACCTGCGCGTCCGACGGCCCCACGCTCGCGCCTTCAGGCACCTAGATGCCATGATGTAGGACAATCGGCCGGCCGATTGTGTCGATCTTACCGTCCGCGTTGCGGATAGTCGTCGGTGCAAGGGGCCCCGGAATCCGAAGCGGAGGCGGGGGGCGGAGGCGGAGGCGCGTGCGCGTGCGCGTGCGCGTGCGTTAGCGAGGCGGATCCGCGCGAAGCGCAGGCGGGCGTACGCGGTATCCAGGCGGATCCGGAGCGCGCGGGCAATCTGCGGCATCGAGCGGCCTTCGATTTCGTAGGCCCAGAGCACGGCCGCGAGCTTTTTCGTGAGCTTCTGGATGGCCGTCCGGGGCAGCCGCGCCGCGTCCATGGCCTGCGTCACGCGTGGGTGGAACGCAGGCTCCGGCAGCTCGCCCGGGAGCATCTCCCGGCAATGCCGCGCTTGCCTGCGATGGTTCGCCGCGACGTAAAAAGCGACCGTGCAGAGCCAGGAGCGCGCCTGTTCGCCCGATGTGAGGGTCACACGGCGGCGCCACGCGACGAGAAAGACCTCCTGCACGAGGTCCTCCGCCTCGCGCTCCTCGACGCGGCCATGCTTCAGCAGGACCGAACGGACGAAGCCACGGTATTCGCGGTAAAACCACGCGAAGGCGGCCTCCGGGGAGGGTACGGTGTAGGTTTCTTGGCGGATTCAGGGCAGACGTCTACGTTGCTCACAGCTTGTGAACTCCGGTGCTTCGGGGTTTGCAGGTGAGACGCCTGTCGGTGTTACCAGCACCGGCTGGCGTCGCTTGTTTTGCCTCATGAATTGGGGCGCGAGGCAATCGCGAATGAGGGATTGGTTCGTCGTGGTAGAACCCCACGATCCGCCCTGAATGGGGAGTGGGGTGTTGGAATGGGAGCCGCGATCCCGGGCTAAAATTCCCTCGCCCCTCTCCCGTCCCGCTGAGCATTGGTCTCATCTTGGGAGGCGCTGCGCTGGGGCTTTGCCCCAGGCCCCACCGGGGCAGCGCCCCGGCGCGCGACGTTCGTCATTCTGGAGAGAAAGCCTTCGCCCGCGCCTCCTCGGACAAATCCCGCGAGATGTCCGGTCCTGCCGCCGCCTTGCACGTGAGCCTTCTCACCACCTGATCTCGACCCAAAGGTGGCGTGCACGCATCTCCAAGTCGCGTGCACGCGTCTCCAAGTCGCGTGCACGCGTCGCCAAGTCACGCGGGCACGCCTTCCCCTCGTGCCCACGCATCTCCGCGTCGCGGGCACGCGCCTTCATGACATTCCCGAACGATCTCCACGTCATGCGCACGCGTCTCGACCTCACGCGCGCGCGCCTTTGCTCCCCGCCCACGCGTCATTTTCCTGCGCCCACGCGCCTCGGAGACGCGCCCACACGCCTCGCACCTCGCTCGCGCGCGACGCCTCCGCGCGCGGCGGGGACACGGGCGGCGCCTCGCCGGGGCGCCGCCCCGGACCCCGCGGGGGCTGTTCGCCCCTCGACCCGAACCAGGGCAAGCCCTGGACCATTTGGGGAAGAACTGCGCGATGCGCAGTTCTTCCCACAGGCCGGTGGCAAGACCACGGACGGCGTTGCCGATCGAAATGGCAGCGCGACTGTTTTGGTTGGCAGGAGCGTAGCTGCTCTTGCCTCGGCCTGTTCGATGAACTGCGCATCGCGCAGTTCATCGACCCGAGTCCAGCGCTTGCGCAGGCCCCGGGTCCAGGGGCGGATAGCCCCTGGTGGGGCCTGGGGCAACGCCCCAGCAAAGGCGCTACATGCGCGTGTCAGTGATTCCCCATCGCCTTGCGCAGCGGCTTGTTGAACGCCGCGATCGCGAGGCCGGCGGCGACGCCGAGGGCCATGAGCAGCAGGAAGAAGTTCGTCGGCGACCACTTCGTGTACAGGATGCCGATGTAGCCGCTCAGGATGTTGCCGAAGAAGCTCGACATGAACCACATGCCCATCATCATCGACACGAAGCGCACCGGCGACACCTTCGTCACGAGCGACAGCCCGATCGGCGACAGGTAAAGCTCGCCGATCGTGAGCAGCGCCGTGCAGACGAGCGGCCACATCACGCTGCCTTTGCCCCCGCCGATCATCTGCGCGCCCCCGACCATCACGATGAACGACAGGCCGAGGATGATGCAGCCAACGGCCATCTTCGTGACGCTCGACATCTCCTTGCCGCTCTTCGCTTGCGCCGCCCAGATGCGGTCCAGGATCGGCGCGAAGAGGAAGATGAAGAACGGGTTGAACGACTGGAACCAGGTCGAGGGGATCTGGAAGCCGAAGATCACGGGCCAGACGGTCTTCTCGTCGGCCCAGGTCTGCATCGTGTTGCCCTGCTGCTCGTAGACGGCCCAGAAGATGATGTTCAGCGCGCAGAGGATGACGAGCGCGCCCATGCGCTGCCCCTCGTTCTCCTCCTTCACCACGGCCTGGGCTTCGCCCTTGCTGTCCTCGCGCTTCTTCAGCGTGTCCGGCGCGAGCGTGCTCGGCCCGAAGAAGAACTGGATGAGCAGGCCGAGCACCATGCCGATGCCCGCCGCGAGGAAGCCGTACCGCCAGCCGTTGTTCTGGGCGAGGGTGCCGCAGACGAGGTTCGTCAGGAACGCACCCAGGTTGATGCCCATGTAGAAGATCGTGTACGCGCCGTCGCGGCGCTTGTCGTTGGGCGGATAGAGGTTGCCGACCTGGGTCGAGATGTTCGGCTTGAAGAAGCCGTTGCCGATGATGAGGAGCAGGAGGCCGAGGAAGAAGAGGTTCTCGGCGCCGAAGAGGACGAACTGCCCGAGCGCCATGAGCGCGCCGCCGAGATACACGGAGCGCTTCTGGCCGAGGTAACGGTCAGCCATGTAGCCGCCGAAGAGCGGCGTCAGGTAGACGAGGCCGGTGTACCAGCCGTAAATGGCCGAGGCGACTGGCTGCATCGAGCACGTCTGCTGCGCGACGGACTGCGCCATGTCCGCGGCCATCGGCGCGATGTTCCTCGTCGGATCCCCCTGGACGAGCAGCCCCACCTTCTCGTTCACACACTGCGTGAGCGTGGCGGGATCGACGTCGGGCAAGAACCCGCGGATGACGCTCCAGCCGAAGACATCACCCGGGTTGCCGGTCGCGTCGTACGCCTGGCCCTGGAATCGCTGGCGGTACGTGACGAACAGGTAGTTCACCAGGTACAGCTTCAAGAGGCCGCGCATGCCGTAGTAGGAGAACCGCTCCCACATCTCCGTGGTGAAGAGCACGAAGAGGCCGGCCGGATGGCCGAGGATCTCCTTCTTCGACTTGGGTCCCGACCACTGCTGCGCCGCGGGATCTTGCTGGACGTTGCTCGCCATCGGGACGCGGTTTTACGCGGCCTCTATGACGACCGCAAGGCCCGCGTGTCACCGGGCAACGCTGGAGATCACGCCACCATCGAGCACGCGCTCATCGAGCACGGCCAGTTTTCCCTCCGGGAACACGGCGCGGATCGCATCGAGCGCACGCTCGACACTCTCCTTCGTGCTGCACGAGGCGACGTCGACGAAGAGCCTGCCTTCCTCGGGCCACGTGTGCAGCGCGATGTGGCTCTCGCCGACGACGGCGCACGCGGTGACGCCCTGCGGCGAAAACGGAACGACGAGCGTGCCGAGGCCCGTGAAGGGGCCCGCCGCGACGGCGGCGTCGAGCGCGGCGCGAAGCGCGTCCGGGCTGTCGAGGGTGTCGCGGCGGCAATCCGTGAGGATCGCAAGGAGCACGAAGAGCTTCATCGGCGGCTTCGGCACATACCGCCGCCCGAGGCACATGGCCAGGCGCGACACGCGAAATGAAACGAGGGGGCAGGACCCAGGCCCGCCCCCTCACACGCGTGGTGACGCGTGCTGATTTTACCGGCGACCCACGATCGTCACCGGGCGAGCACGCTCTCCACCGGCGTCGAAGCGGCCCGTGACACCCGCGAAGACGAAGGCGTTCAGGCGCGGCGTGTCGACCGTCTGCGTCCCGACGCGGCCCTCGGGGTTGCGCCAGAGGAACATGCTGAGATCGCCGCCGAGCGTCGGGGCGAGCGCGACACTCTCGCTCACGCGGATGTCGACGCCGATCTTGGCCTTCGCGAGCTGGAAGCCGTGGATGAACACGTCGTTGTTCTGGCCCGTGGGTTGCTCCCACATCATGCGATACCCGGCGCCGACCGAGACCCAAGGGTCCAGGCGCGAGTAGGGGCTCATGTGGAAGGCGCCGTCGATGCCCGCGGTCGCGCCGCGCATCTCCGCGCCACGCGGGAGGTTTTGCATGCTGTAACTGCCGTTGATACCGACCGACGAATACGGATTCGCGCGGTAGTGGAGGCCGAGGCCCGCGCCGAGGCCCGCGCCTCCGAGGCCTGTCGCTTGCGTGCCCTGGGTCGCGGGCACGGACGGGCCGAAGCCCTGGTTGTAGCCCGAATCGACCTGGATCTCGACAGCGTTCAGCGGTGCGCCAATCTGGCCCGCGCGCTCCATTTCGGTCTCGCGCATCAACGTTTGCGCCGAGGCCGTGCTGGCGCTCGCCGCGGCGAGCGCGAACGTCGCGACCGCGATTCCCATCGTTCGTGTCATGGCTTCATTCCCCCTGGCTTCGGGCGCCGGAATCGAGCGCCGCCCGCGGCGAGGGGTGGAGCAGCGTACGTGCCAGGCGGGGACGAGCAGCATGTTCCCGTCGAAACGAGCGAGGCCCGCCATGGATGGCCGAACGAGCAGGCGCCTACTGCACACGAGCCGAGCTCGCTCGGGCGTGTGAAGCAAAAACCTTGCTTGGCAAGCCGGCGGGGATTCGCGAGGATGCCGCCGCAAGATGACGAGCTTCATCCACGTCGAAGGCAAGGTCGCGATCGTGACCGGAGGCAGCCGAGGGATCGGCGAGTCGATCGCCAAAGCGCTCGGGCAGAGCGGAGCGAAGGTGGCGATCGCGTCGAGAAAAAAGGAAGGGCTCGACGCCGCGGTCGAGCGGCTGCGCAAGGAGGGCGTGACCGTGGAGGCCTTCACCTGCCACACGGGCAAGGCCGACGATGTGCAGAAGCTCTTCCAGCAGGTGATCGCGACGTTCGGGAAGGTGGACGTCCTCGTCAACAACGCCGCGACGAACCCTCATTTCGGGCCGCTCATGACGGCGGACGACACGGCGTTCGACAAGACGATCGAGGTCAACCTGAAGGGGTACTTCTACACGTCGCGTGAGCTCGTCCGGCATCTCGTCGATCGCAACGCGCCTGGCGCGATCGTGAACGTGACGAGCGTGGCGGGGCTCTCGGCGGCGCCGTTGCAAGGCGTGTACGGGATGACCAAGGCCGCGGTCGTGTCGATGACGCAGACGATGGCGGTCGAGCTCGCGGCCTCTGGGATCCGCGTCAACGCGATCGCGCCGGGGCTCGTGGATACACGGTTCGCCGCGGCGATCGTGCACAACAAGGATCTCGTCGAGCGGGTCGTGGCGCGGACGCCGATCGGAAGGTACGGGCAGCCGGACGAGATCGCCGGGGCGGCGCTGTACCTCGCTTCGGATGCGGCATCGTTCCTCACGGGGCAGACGATCGTGGTCGATGGCGGCATGACCATCGCGTGAGGGAATGAAGATGGATCAGCAAAGCTTGCAGGACCGCTACGCGCCCCAGAGCTGTTGCTTCGGCTGCGGGCCGGCAAACGAGAAGGGGCTCCGGATCAAGAGCCACGTGGAAGGAGACGAGGTCGTCGCCACGTGGGTGCCCGAGCCGTACCACCAGGCGTTCCCGGGCATGCTCAACGGCGGGATCATCGGCGCGCTGCTCGATTGCCATTCGAACTGGACGGCGGCGCATCACCTGATGGAGCGAGGGGGCCTCGACAAACCCCCGTGCACGGTGACGGCCGATTTCCACGTAAAGCTTCGGCGGCCGACGCCGCTCGGGCCCGTGCATCTCAAGGCGCGCGTGGTCGAGGTGGCCGACGATCGATGCGCGATCGAGGCGACGCTCGAGGCCGGCGGGAAGGTCACGGCGACGTGCCGCGGGACGTTCGTCGCGGTGAAAGAGGGCCATCCCGCGTACCACCGCTGGTAGGCGCGACCGTCCCGAGGATCCGGGTGAGCTCGTCGAGCAGGCGATGCGGCTCGATGGGTTTTCCGACGTGGCCGTCGAAGCCCGCGCGCAAAGCTCGGGCGCGATCGGCGTCGCGGGTGAAGGCCGTGACGGCGACGACGGGGAGCGACGCGGCAAGCTCGTCGTTACGCACGGCGCGGACCAGGTGAAACCCGTCCTCCCCCGGCAAACCAAGCTCGCTCAGCACCACGGAGGGCCAGCCGGACTGGATGACGCGCAGCGCCTCCGCCGCGCTCGACGCCGTCCGGGTCTCGGCGCCCTCCTCGCCGAGCAGGCGTGAAAGGACCTCCCGCGCGCCTTGCTCGTCGTCCACGACGAGGACGTGGAGTCCTTCGAGGGAGGGGCCTTCCTCGCGTGTCGTAGGCGGCGTGGCAGGGTCCTCCGCCGCGAGCGGGAGCTCGACGAGGAACGTCGCGCCGCGGCCGATCCCCTCGCTCTCGGCTCGCACCGTGCCGCCGTGGAGCACCACGAGGTCCTTCACGATCGAGAGCCCAAGGCCGAGCCCGCCTTGCCGCCGCACCGACGACGCATCCGCCTGCCGGAATTTTTCGAAGACGTGCGGCAAGAGGTCGGGCCGGATGCCGAGGCCGTCGTCGCGCACGGTGAGCGTCACGGAGGAGCCCGCGCACACGAGCGAGACCTCCGTGGTGCCGCCGGGCGCGCTGAACTTGATGGCGTTGCTGAGGAGGTTGCACACGATCTGCTGCAAGCGCGCCGGGTCACCGAGCACCTGCACGGCCGTGAGCGCGTCTTTGCGCTCGAGCTTGATCTGACGCTCGTTCGCCATGGGGCGCATGGTCTCGAGGGCGACGTCGACCGCGCGAGAGAGGTCGCAGAGGGACGCGTCGAGCTTGAGCTTGCCGACGCGGATGCGCTCCGTGTCGAGCATATCGCCCATCAGGCGGCCGAGCAGGGCAGCGTTGCGCTCGATCACGTCGAGCGCCTTGCTCGTGCTCTGCTGCGAGAGCACGCCCCGGCGGAGCATGTCGGACCAGCCGAGGATGGCGTTGAGCGGCGCGCGGAGCTCGTGGGAGACGATGGCCAGAAAGTCGTCCTTGAGTCGGTTCGCTCGCTCGGCGTCGCGACGCGCGGCCCGCTCGCTGTCGAGCAGCGCGTCGCGCTCCTCTTCGAGCCGCTTGCGCTCGGTCACGTCGATCAGCGCGCCGTAGAGGGCCGCGGGTTTGCCTTCGCCGTCCCTGCGCACGTGCGCCATGAGCTCGATCCAGCGCACCTCCTGGCCGCCGCGCAGGATGCGGAACTGCGAGCGGCACGGCTCCTCGGCTTCGAAGGCGCAGCGCGTGGCGCGGTTGACCTCCGAGCGATCGTCCGGGTGCACGCACGATAAAAGAAGCCTCCGCTGGAAGACCGCGCTTTCGGGCAGGCCGAGCAGCTTGCGGGTCGTCGCCGAGCAGAAGGCCTGGCGTTCGAGGAGGTCGAACGAGAAGGTCCCGACGCCGCCGGCCTCGGTGGCGAGGCGGAGGTGTTCCTCGCTCTCGCGCAGGGCTTGCTGCGCGGCCTTGAAGTCGTGCACGTCGGCCGCGGCGCCGAACCATTTCGTGATGGCGCCCTTCTCGTTGCGGATCGGCCGCGCGCGGCAGCAGAACCATCGGTACGAGCCATCCTTGCCCCGCAAGCGGAACTCCACGGCGACGGGCTCGGCCTCGACGCGCGCCGTCATCACCTCGGTCCAGTGGGCGCGAACGGCGGGGATGTCGTCGGGGTGGATCCATTGCATCCAGGCGACGTCGTCCGGGCCGCACATGCCCGTGTACTCGTGCATGCGCTGGTTCATGTATTCGCCGCGGCCGTCGGCGAGCGCCGTGAAAAGGATCTCGGGCACGGTGTCGGCCATGGCGCGGAAGCGCTCCTCGCTTTCGCAGAGGGCCTGTTCGGCGCGCTTGCGGGCGTCGATGCTGATGACGCAGCCAATCAAGCGGACGGGCGTGCCCATCTCGTCGTGGATCAGCCGGGCGTGGTCCCAGACCCAGACCCAGTGGCCGTCGCGATGGCGGATGCGGTACTCCGCGTCGATGACGGGCTGATTCTTGCTGCGGATCGTGGTGCGGCCGGAGAAGCTCTTCAGGTCGTCGGTGTGGATGCGGCTGCGCCACCATCTGTCGGTGGTCGGGATCTCCTCGGGCCAGAAGCCGAGCATCTCGATGAGGCCGCTGGAGCGCCAGACGCGGTTCGTCGGGAAATCCCAGTCGTAGACCATGCCGCGGATGGCCTCGGTCGCCAGCCGGAAGCGCTCCTCACTCTCGCGCAAGGCGGCCACCCCCTGCCCCGCGTCGACGTCTCCTTCTTCTTCCAGCGCGCGAAATCCCCGTTCGGCCAGGAACAGTCCAGAGTCGTGTTTGCCTGGTTCTCGCCTTTCGCGATCGCCAGCGTGGTCGCGCGGGGGATTTCCCATGGTGCGATGTTCCACCCGCTCGGCGTCAAAAAGCAATCACACGTAAGTAGTATCTCAAGGGACGGATTTCATTCCGCGGAAGACGGAAGAGGCCGCCTCCGGGCAGGCAAGTCGGGCCGTGCCTGATGGAGGCGGCGGGAAATTCCTCCAAGAAGGAAAAGACGGCCTTGACAAACCCGCACCCCGTCCGCGACGCTGCTTGCTGCATGCCGCGCGTCACGTTCACCCAGCATATCGCGAGGCACGTGCCCTGCCCGGCGCGTGACGTCGAAGGGCGCACCGTCCGCGAGGCCCTCGACACGTATTTCGCCGCGGAGCCGGCCGTGCGGGGCTACGTCCTCGACGAGCAAGGCGTCGTGCGGAAGCACGTGGTGATCTTCGTCGACGGCAATCAGGCGACGGATCGGTCGAGCCTCGGGGACGCCGTGGGCGAGGGCTCGGTGATCTACGTAATGCAAGCGCTTTCCGGGGGTTAGAGGTCCATGTCGAGCAAGTTGTTCGTGGCGACACGCAAAGGGCTTTTCCGTCTCGATCGAAAGCCGTCGGGATGGTCGATCGCGGAGGTCTCGTTCCTCGGCGACAACGTTTCGATGCTGCTGCCGGATCGGCGAGACGGGTCGCTGTACGCGGCGCTCGCGCTGGGGCATTTCGGGGTGAAGCTGCGGCGGTCGCGGGACGCAGGCGCGACGTGGGAGGAGATCACGGCGCCGGCCTATCCGCCGCTGCCCGAGGGAGCCGAGCCGGAAAAGACGCCGGACGGACGAGAATGGCCGCAGCGGGCCGAGCTCTTGTGGAGCCTGGAAGCCGGCCGCGAGGATCAGCCGGGACATCTCTGGTGCGGGACGATCCCGGGGGGGCTGTTCCAATCGAAGGACCACGGGCAATCGTGGGAGCTCGTGCGCTCGCTCTGGGATCACCCGACCCGGAAAGGCTGGTTCGGCGGCGGCTACGACTGGCCGGGGATTCACTCGATCTGCGTGGATCGAGGCGGCGTGACGGTGGGCATTTCCTGCGGGGGCGTGTGGCGCTCGACGGACGACGGCGCGACGTGGGAGACGCGGACGAAGGGCATGTACGCCGAATACATGCCGCCCGAGCGCCGAGACGATCCGGGGATCCAGGATCCGCACCGGCTCGTGGCCTGCGCCGCGCAGCCCGACGCGCTCTGGACCCAGCACCACAACGGGCTTTTCCGCTCGACGGACGGAGGAAAGACGTGGCGCGAGGTGACGTCGGTGAAGCCGAGCAAATTCGGCTTCACGATGGCCGTGCACCCGCGGGACCCAGAGACGGCGTGGGTGGTGCCCGCAAAGAAGGACGAGCAGCGAATCCCGGTCGATGGGAAGGTGGTGGTGGCCCGGACGCGCGACGGCGGAGCGAGCTTCACGGTGCTCGACAAGGGTTTGCCGCAGACGAACGCGTTTGATCTGACGTACCGCCACGGGCTGGACGTGGACAGCACGGGGGACGTGCTGGCGTTCGGGACGACGACGGGATCCTTGTGGATCAGCGAGGACGGCGGAGATTCGTGGCAGACGATCTCGAATCACCTGCCGCCGGTGTATGCGGTGCGGTTCGGCGAGGTGTGAGCCCCTCGTCCCTCACGGGACGTAGTTCCAGGTACAGAAACCGTTCTTGCAGGCGAACCCGTTCGCGTTCGGACAATCGCAGGTGCCGACGATGATCTCCTCGCATTCGAGCGTTTGCCACTGCTCGAGCAGCTCGTAGAACCGCGTCGCGTCCGCGTCGAGGCGCGCGACGAGGTTGCGCGTGCAGCCGCAGCTCGTGCCCTTGAGCTCCTGGCCACACTGGACGTCGGCCGTGCAGCTCATGATCGCCTGCCGCTCTTTCGGGAGCTCCACTTCGAGCTCGGCGCACGTCAGCATCGCGGAGCCGCCGCCACCGCTCGTGCTGGAGTTGCCGCCCGTGCCGCCGCTGCCGCTCGTGCCGGCGCTGCCGCCCGTGCCGCCGCTGCCGCCCGTGCCGTCGCTACCGCCCGTGCCACCCGTGCCCGTGCTGGTCATATCGCCAGGCGAGGAGCCTCCGCCGCCCACGCCGGCCGAACAGCCGAGGAGGGAGACGACGAGAAGCGCTGAAACTCCGAAGAAGACGCGAACCATGAAAAAACCTCCGTGCGCACGGGGTGCGTGCACACGGAGGTTACCATGAGCCGCTCGCCCGAGAGGTCAGGCGAATGCTTCGTCCATGAGGCGCTTCTGCTCCAGATTGTGGCTCGCCTTCGAGCCGGTCGCGGGGCTCGCGCTCGGCTGACGACCCACGACGGAGAGCGGGAAGCGTCCGCCGAGGAACTGGGGCAGGACGGCGTTGATGTAATACCAGGAGCCGTAGTTGATCGGCTCTTCCTGGACCCACACGAGCTTCGTGCCGTCCTTGTAGTTCGCGAGCGCGTTCGTGAGCTCCTGGTTCAGCGGGAAGAGCTGCTCGAGCCGCACGATGGCCACGTCCCGAAGGCCGCGCTGCTCCCGCGTCACGGCGAGGTCGTAGTAGACCTTGCCCGAGCAGAGCAGGATCTTCTTCACGTCCGAGGGATCAACCGTGTCGTCGCCGATCACGCGCTGGAACCTGCCGTTCGCGAGGTCGTCGATCGTCGAGACGGGGCGCGGGCCCTTGGCCGTGGTGGCGACGCGGAGCAGGCTCTTCGGCGTGGCGATGACGAGCGGCTTGCGCCACGGGCGAAGGATCTGGCGGCGCAGCGCGTGGAAGAGCTGGGCCGGCGTCGTCAGGTTGCAGACCTGGATGTTGTCCTCGGCGCTGTTCTGCAGGAAGCGCTCGATGCGCGCGCTCGAGTGCTCCGGGCCCTGGCCCTCGTAGCCGTGCGGGAGGAAGAGGACGAGGCCCGTGAGCCTGTGCCACTTGTCCTCGCTCGACGTGATGAACTGGTCGACGATGACCTGCGCGCCGTTGAGGAAGTCGCCGAACTGCGCCTCCCAGATGACGAGCGCGTCGGGGTAGTCGAGCGCGTAGCCGAACTCGAAGCCGAGCACGCCCGCCTCGCTGAGGGGGCTGTTGTGGATGTCGAGGCGCGCCGGGCCCTCCGCGACGCGCGAGAGAGGCGAGAAGCTCGCGCCCGTCTCGATGTCGACGACGACCGCGTGGCGATGGCTGAACGTCCCGCGGCGCACGTCCTGGCCCGAGATGCGCACGGGCGTCTTCTCGGAGAGGAGCGTGGCGTACGCGAGCATCTCGCCCGTGCCCCAGTCGAAGGGCTCGCCCTTCACGAGGCGATCGTGGCGCGCCTTCAGGATGGGCATGACCTTCGGGTGCACCTTGAAGTCACCCGGCAGCTCGAGGAGGCGGCGCGAGATGTCGATGAGCTTGTCGGCGGATACGCCGGTCGGCACCTCGGGCGTGTCGGCGTCGCGGCCGCCGCGGTAGCTCGTCCAGACGCCGGCCATCGCGTACGTGACGGGAGCGAAGCCCTTCTGCTTGACCTCCTGCAGCGCGCCGTTGAGCGCCTCGCGACGGCGGACGAGGATCTCCTCGGCCTTCTCCTCGCTCACCTGGCCCATCTCGACCAGGCGCTTGACGTACATCTGCCGGACCGTCGGCTTCTTGTCGATGACGGCGTACATCCGCGGCTGCGTGTAGCGCGGCTCGTCGCCCTCGTTGTGGCCGTAGCGGCGGTAGCAGTACATGTCGATCACGACATCCATGCCGAAGCGCTGGCGCCACTCGGTCGCGAGGAGCGCGATCTGCGCGACGGCCTCGGGATCCTCGCCGTTCACGTGGAAGACGGGGACCTTCAGCATGCGCGTGATGTCCGACGCGTAACGCGTGGAGCGCGACTCGCTCGGGTTCGTCGTGAAGCCGACCTGGTTGTTCACGATCACGTGGATCGTGCCGCCGGTCCGGTAGCCTTCGAGGCCGCACATGTTGAGCGTCTCGGAGACGACGCCCTGGCCGATGAACGCAGCGTCGCCGTGGATGAGCAAGGGCATGACCTTGCGCGCTGCGTCGGGGGCGCCGAGGCGGTCCTGCTTGGCGCGCGCGCGGCCCTCGACCACGGGGTTCACGAACTCGAGGTGGCTCGGGTTGAACGTAAGCGTGAGGTGGACCTTGTGGCCCGACTCCGTGACGCGATCGGTGGAGTAGCCGAGGTGGTACTTCACGTCGCCCGCGCCGACGTAACGCTCGGGGTCCTTGTCCTCGAAGTGCGCGAAGATCTCGCGCGGGCTCTTTTCGAGGATGTTCGAGAGGACGTTGAGGCGGCCGCGGTGGGCCATGCCGAAGACGATCTCGTCGACGCCCTCGGCGCCGGAGCGCTCGATGATGAGGTCGAGCAGCGGGATCAGCGCCTCGCCGCCTTCGAGCGAGAAGCGCTTCGTGCCAGCCTCGTAGCTCCGGTGGATGAACTGCTCGAAGATCTCCGCGTCGGAGAGCTTCGTCAGGATGCGGAGCTGCTTGTCGCGACTGAGCTCGAGGCGGTTCTTCGTCGCCTCCATGCGCCGCTGCAGCCAGATGCGCTGGACCGGATCCTCGATGTGCGTGAACTCGACGCCGATCGAGCGGCAGTAGGTCTCTTCGAGGCGGTTGATGATCTCGCGCAGCGTCGAGATGGCCGGCAAGCCGGCGAGGTCGACCGTGGGGAACGGCTTGTCGAGGTCCGCTTCGCTGAGGTCGAAGTTGTCGAGATTGAGCTCGGGCGGCGCGGGCGGCGGGAGGCCGAGCGGGTCGATGTGCGCGAATTGGTGACCACGCACGCGGTAGGCGTTGACGAGCTGGTAGACACGGGCGCGGGTCGCCGCGGTCGACATCATCTCCTGCTCGGAGGAGATGAAATCGAAGCCCGGCACGCGCGGAGGCGGCGGGGGCGGCGGCGACGAGCGGCGTTGCCGGCGCGTCGGCTCCTGCGTGAACAGGCTCGCCTGCGCGGGCGCGGGGCCGCCGTTCGTGTAACGAGGCGGCTCGGGCGTCGTCACGGGCGCAGGCGCCGGCGGAGCGACCTGCACGGGCGCTCGAACCACCGGCGCGGCCGTCTGCGACGGGCCACGCTGTTTATCGAAGAAGGCCCTCCAGCTCGGGTCGACCTTCTCGGGATTCTCCTGGTACTGCGCGTAGAGCTCTTCGACGAACCCTGCGTTGACGCCGAAATCAAGCTGCATGGGTGGCATTGGGGCGGCAGGGAAATAACGCGGGATCGGTGTCGCCGCCAGCGCAGTTTTTTCGGATCCCGGGGTCGTGGAATCCCGAGACACCACCGGCAGGGCGGGCGCCCGAGCCCCAGGGTGCGCTACATACGTACGCACGACGAAGTGGGGAGGCCGGGGACGAGCCCGGCCCCGCGCCACGGACGGGGATTGTACGACGATGAACGACGGGCTCGACCGGTTTCGCGCGCACCTGTACTACGACGAGCGCCTCGGCTTCTGGCTGGACACGAGCCGGATCCGGTGGACAGAAGGCTTCCTCGACGCGCTCGAGCCGCGGCTTCAAGCGGCCTACGAGGCGATGGCGACGCTCGAACGCGGCGCTGTCGCAAACCCCGACGAGGGGCGCATGGTGGGGCACTACTGGCTCCGGGCGCCCGAGCTCGCGCCGGATCCCGCGATCCGCGACGCAATCACGTCCACGCTCGGCCGCGTGCTCTCGTTCGCGGAGGACGTGCACGCCGCGCGCATCCGCCCCGAGCGCGCAAGTCGCTTCCGCAACGTGCTGCTCATCGGCATCGGCGGCTCGGCGCTCGGACCCGAGTTCGTCTCCGCGGCGCTCACGTCACCCGCGGATCGCATGCGCGTCTGGTTCTTCGACAACACCGATCCCGATGGATTCGATCGGACCCTCGACGCGATCGGCGACGCGCTCCCCGAGACGCTCACAGTCGTCATCTCGAAGTCGGGCGGCACGAAGGAGACGCGCAACGGGATGCTCGAAGCCGAGGCGGCGTACGCGCGGCTCGGGCTCGATTTCGCGAAACACGCGGTGGTCGTGACGGGCGAGGGCAGCGAGCTCGACAAGCACGCGGTGGCGCGGGGGCTACTCGATCGGTTCCCGATGTGGGACTGGGTCGGCGGTCGGACGAGCGAGCTCAGCGCGGTGGGCCTTCTGCCGGCCGCGCTGCAAGGGCTCGACGTGGCGGACATGCTGCGCGGCGCGCGCGCGATGGACGAGGTGACGCGATCCCGCGTGACGAGGAAGAACCCGGCGGCGCAGCTCGCGGCGGCGTGGCTCTCGGCGACGGGCGGCGCGGGCAAGAAGGACATGGTGCTCTTGCCGTACAAGGACCGGCTCGAGCTCTTCAGCCGGTACGCGCAGCAGCTCGTGATGGAGTCGCTCGGCAAGCGGCTCGATCGGAACGGGCGCGAGGTGTGGCAGGGGATCAGCGTCTACGGCAACAAGGGCTCGACGGATCAACACGCGTACGTGCAGCAGCTCCGCGATGGGGTCGACAACTTCTTCGTGACGTTCATCGAGGTGCTGCTCGATCGCGCGCCGCAGCGAGGGGACCTCGACGTGGAGCCGGGCGTGACGTCGGGCGATTACCTCTCGGGGTTCTTGCAAGGCACGCGGCGCGCGCTCGATGAGCGAGGGCGCGATACGATCACGATCACGCTGGAGGCGCTCGACGCGGCGTCGCTCGGCGCGCTCATCGCGCTCTACGAGCGGACCGTGGGGATCTACGCGGAGCTCGTGGGCATCAACGCGTACCACCAGCCGGGCGTGGAGGCGGGGAAGAAGGCGGCGCAAGCGGTGATCGATCTCGAGCTTCGCGTGCTCGCGGCGCTGCGCGCGAAGGTGGGGACGGCGCTCTCGCTCGCGGAGGTCATGGCGGCAGCGGGCAGCGACGAGCCGGAGACGGTGTTCTGGATCCTGCGGCATCTGTCGGCGAACCCGCGGCGTGGTGTGCTCCGCGTGCGCGGCCAGGGTGCCGAAGCTGAGGCGGGATCGCCGCTCGACTGGATGTGGATGGTCGCCGCCGCCAAGTGAGGCGACGGGCAGTGGCGCTTGGGGGCGACGCTCGGACGACCGAGCGACGCCCCCACACCCCCGCTCAGAAGTGGAAACGCACGGCGGCGGAGCTGCCGCCCACGAGCAGCTCAGGCTTGCCCGGGAGCGCCTGCGCGCGCTCGAGGTACTTCTCGGGCACGAGGATGCCGGCGGCGATCATGGCCGCGCCGGTCATCTGCGTGAAGCCGTTGAGGAGCATGAAGAACGCGTAGAGGTCGTCGTCGGTGCTACGCGCGTTCGGGAATTCCTGCGCGCGCGAGTTCTCGATGCCGAGCGAGATGAACGGGCCGAAGACCGGGACGAGCAGCGGGCCGAACAGCTCGGAGTCGCGTTCGTTGTCGTCGAACGCGTAAGCGCCGCCGACGAGCGCGGACAGGCCGTACGGCACCGCGAAGGTGACGATGCCGCCGATGAGCAGGCTCCGGGTCGGCTGCACCTTCAGCTGGTAGCCCGGCAGGAGGATGTCGCCCTCTTCGTACTCGATGCGGCGAGGCAAGACGGGCAGGCTCGGGTCGTCCATCGGCGCCCACATCGGCGGGGGCTGCTGCGGCGACGGGCTGTCCCACGTCTCGTTACTGAGCCTCGGCTGCTTCTTCCGTTTCTTCGGCTTCGGCTGCTCCTCGGTCGACTCCGCGCCCTCCGTCGTCGGAGCCGGCGGCGGAGGCGGCAAGGGCGCGGCGCTCGTGGTCGAGGGCGGCGCAGGCGGAGGCGGCAGAGGCGCGGCAGCCGTGGACGACGGCGGAGGCGCGGCGGGGGCCGGCTGCGCGCTCGCGGGGAGCGTGGTTGCGAGGCTCAGCGAGAGCGCGGCGAGCGGCGCGAGGCCCGGGATCGACGTGCGCTTGCGATTGTCCATCGACGGAGTCCCTTTCATCGTCGATCCACGGCTCAGAAATGCCACCGGAGCGTCGCGGCCCGCGGGCCGACCATGACCTCGGGGCGCGGATCGAAGGCGGTGGGCGTGCGCGAGACGAACTTCTCGTCGGAGAGCATGCCCGCCACGAAGAGCGCGGCGCCCGTGGCCTGGCCGAGGCCGTCGAGCATGAGCATGAAGACGCCGACGCTCTCGGCGTCCGAGGTGCCGATCGCGACGAAGGGACCGATGACCGGGATGAAGAGCGACGTGTAATAACCGGAGGCGAGGCCCTCGTTGCCCGCGAAGGTGCCCGCGAAGAGGACCGACATCCCGTAGAGCGGCGCGAACGTCGCGATGCCCGCGGTCGCCATCTTGTAACGCGGCCTCGTCTCGATGCCGTAGCCGCGCGGGATCGGATCCCCTTCCTTGTACGGCAAACGCGAGGGCCCGAAGATCGGCGCCGGCGGATAGTACCCGGGCGGCGGATAACCCGGCGGCGCGGCCATCGGCTGTTGCGGCGCCGCGCCCATCGGCGGCGGAGGCTGCTGCGGCAGCGCGCCGGGGGTCGGCTGCTGCTGCTGCAACGCTCCGGGCGGCGGAGGCGGCGGCGCGTCCTGCGCCAGGGAGATATTTGCAGCACCAAGGATCGTCAGCACGGCGCCGACGCAAAGGATCGTTCGTCTCGTCGTCACATCGTCCCCACGAGGCCCAGGCCTGCGCCATGCGGGCCAAACCGGAGAGGCACCACGGTCACGGAGGCTTCGACCTCGGAGCGGACGAGCCGCTTCTCCTGGGCGACGAGGCCGGCGATGAACATCGCGATGCCGCCCGTTTGCGCGAGACCGTCGACCGCGAGCCAGAAGGTGCCCGGGCCCTCGGAGTCGAGCGTGCCCATCGCGACGAAGGGCCCGACGGCCGGGATGTAGAGCGGCCAGAGATCCGAGCTCCGCGAGACGCTGTCGCCGATCGAGGCGATCATCGCGGAGAAGAACCAGGGGACGCCGAACGTCACGGCGCCGCCGATGACGAGGCCCTTGCGAATGCGGCTGTCGACGCGGTAGCCCGGCGGGATCGGATCCCCTTCCTCATACGCGAGCGTCGTCGGGAGCGAAGCGCCAGGCGGGCCGTATCCATAGCTGTTCGGCCCGTACCCCGGCGGCGGCGCATACCCCGGCGGCGGCGCGTACCCCGGCGGCGGATACCCCGGCGGATACCCGGGCGGCGGCGCGTAGCCGGGCGGCGGATACCCAGGCGGATACCCTTGCGGATACCCGGGCGGCGGCGCGTACCCCGGCGGCGGCAGCGGCGCGCCCTGCGGCGTCGCGGGCGCATACCCAGGAGGAGGAGGCGGCGGCGCCGAGGTGTCCGGCGATCCAGCCGGCGGCGGAGGCGGCGGCGCAGGCGCCTGCGCCGCGGCGAGCTGCGAGGAGACGCCTACCGCGACGAAGAGCGCCGCCGCAAGCGCACGAGGAGCTCCCTTCGTTGTGTTCGCCGACGCCTTACGCATGCAGGTCCCTCCGCCTTCGCGCGTGACGCTCGCACGCGCGTAAAAAGGGAGAATACGTGAGGCACCAGGGAGGTCAACGCGGCTTTTTCGTTCCCGATCGGAGCGCCGCGGCCTCGGCGCGGAACTCGCGCGCGCGCCGATCGACGAGAGACGGCGCACGTGCGCGGGCCGCCGCCCACGCGGAGGCGGGCGCGAGCGAGGCCACGCGTCGCGCCTCGACGAGCACGTCGGGCCCAGCGAGATCGAGGTCGGGGACGAACCCACGCGTCTCGTCGTAGTCGCCGAGCGGATCCACGACGGCGCGCGTGCCGAGCGTGACTACAAGGCGCGAGCGCGGAAGCACGAACGACGCGACCTCACCGACCGCCATGCTGCCACGCGTGCGCTCGCCCGCGACGAGGAGCCCCGGGACTTGCCGCGCCAGCGCGACGAACATCTCGCACGCCGAGGCGCATCCGCGATCGACGAGGATCACGCCGCGGCCCGCGAGCGGCGCGGTCGCTGTGCCTTGCAGGATCTCGCCCTCACGAACGATCTCCACGCGTCCTTCGCCGCGCGCGGCGAGATCCTCGGCGAGCCGTTCGAGCCGCGTGATGTGGTCGAGGAACATCACGCGCGCGGCCGGCGGGACATCTCCACGCGCGAGGCGCCGCTTCGCCGCGTTCACGCGTCCGAGGGCCGCGGTCACGGACTGGACCTCGCGCGTGCCGAGCGCGAGGATCGGCCCCTGCGCGAGCGCGAGCAGGAAGCGCTCGGCGAAGGTGTAGTTTCCGCCGTGGTTGCCGCGCAGATCCACGACGAAGGCAGGCGCCTCGCGCAGGCGCGCGGCGAGCCGAGGCAACGTGGCGAGCGCCGCGGCCGCGGCCGTTTCGAACGTGCGCACCGCGAGGACCGGGACCTCGCCCTCGACGAGCTCCACGGGCGGCGCTGCACCGGACGGCGGCGCGGCGGGCGCCGGCAATGCTTGGAGCCGCAACGGCTTTTCGCCGCCATGACCGAAGGCGAGGTGCCCGTCGTCGGCGCGGAGCAGATCCCGCAAGAGGAACGCGAGCTCGAACGGCGACCAGGTCGCGCGGCTCTGGATCACGCGGCGCGCTTCGTCGATGCGCGCGCGCGGCGGCAGGGGCGCGTGGCCCTCGGGCGCGGCGTACGCGTCGGCGAAGACGTCGAGCGCGAAGTCGAGATCCGCCTCGGCGAGCGCGGCCGAGACGTGACGCGGCTCGGCGTCGAAGTCGCTCGGGCTCGCGGCGAGCGCGGCGAAGCTCGGAGAGAGGGCGGCGGAAGCGCGCGGATTCCGCTCGGGAGATCCCCAGGATCCGGCGCACCCGGTGAGGGTGAGCCCGAGGGCGAGGAGGCCTCCGTACAGCAAGGCGCGCATCAGCCGCGAGGGTGCAACGACGAGTCACCTCGTTGCAACGGCCTCGCGACGATGCGGTGGGGATGAAGACGGGAAGGGAACGTATTTCCTGCGGAGACGACGCGCGGCGCTCGAGCCGTGCGTCTGCGAGATCGCGCAGCGAGCTCGCCTCGGGGGGTGAATCGTCCGGGCTTTGCCCGGACGAGAGGGGGACGCGAGGCGTCCCCTTCGGGACTAAGCCTGTGCGGCGAGGGCCTTGTAGGCCTCGGCCCACTTCTTCCACTGCTTCAGGCGCGTACCGGGCTTGCGGTTCTTCGCCTTGGCGCGGCCTTCCTTGCGGGCGATCTTCTCGAGCAGGTGCTGGTGCTGGCGGCTGGGACGATGCATGCGCGCGATGCTGGTCCAAGCGCGCTTGCTTCGCAAGCCCATCGAGCAGGGCAGACGAAGGTGCGGCGCGCCCCGAATCGATCTGCCGTCAGCCGCCCCGGCTGCCCTTCTCGCCTTCGTCGGGCCCGAGACGTCCGTATGTGTGGATGGCGCCGATGATGAGGAAGAGCGCAAGCAGCGTCAGGACGGAGCCAATGTCGATGACGCTCGTATCGTTCGGGTCGCTCGGGCGCAGGCCCACGAGCCCGAGCCCGACGAGCAGCGCCGTGCTGCCCACGAGCAGAGCGCGCCGCGGACCGGCCGCGCGCTCGGACTCGCTCTGCACCAGGGTTCCGATCTTGTCGCCGAGGCTCACTTGAACTTCTTGGTCTTCGCGTACGTGATGAAGTCGCGCACGTCACGCGTCAGCGTGCGCTCGGCCGTGATCGTCGTGAGCTCGTGCGACTCGCCGGCGAGATCGTCGTAGCGATAGTTCGCCTGGTAGAGCAGCACGATGCGCACCTCGCCGTCGGCGCCGACGCGCTCGAGCCGAAGTTTTTCATCGGGACCGTTCGGCGGCTTGATCGCGTCGCCGAGCTTGTCCTGATCATCGTCGGAAATGTACGCGATCCCGAACTCGTGACCCTCGATGCTCACGTCGACGCGCAGGGCCTTGCCGCTCCGCATCTCGACCTCGCGGGCAGGCGCGGGTTGCACGCCTTCCTGGGCCACGGCGCGGCGGATGACCTCGATCGCGCGGCGCTCGTCGAGGGTCCTCGTGGGGTTCGGCGCGCGGACCGGCTCGGGTCCGCATCCGAGGGCGACCGTGCCGAGGACGGCGGTCGCGACAATCGGCAAGATGTTTCGCAAGACGGTAGCCATGAGCGCCATGAGAGTAGCCAACCAGGCCGCGCTCCGCTACTACCCCGGCCATGGCTCGCCTGGCGGCGATCGACATCGGGTCCAACGCCATCCGGCTTCGCGTGGTCGACGTGGACCCGCCCCTGCTCACGGACGACGGACCGCGGTTTTATCCCTTCCGAGACGTGCTCGTCGACCGCGCGCCGGTGCGGCTCGGGCACGACGTCTTCACCAAAGGCCGCCTCGAGAACGGCGTCATCGGCGCGGCCTGCGAGGCGCTGAAGCGCTTTCGCGCGGCCATGGACGCGGCGAAGGTCGAGCGCTACCGCGCCGTCGCCACGAGCGCCGCGCGCGAGGCGCAAAACGGTGACCTCTTCGTCGAGCGCGCCGAGCGCGAGAGCCGCGTGCACGTGGAGATCATCGAGGGCGTCGAGGAAGCGCGCCTCGTGCAGCTCGCCGTCGTCGAGCGCATCGCCATGGGGCCACGGCGCTCGCTGCTCGTCGACATCGGCGGCGGCTCGACGGAGCTCACGCTGCTCGAAGGCCGCCTCCCCGTCTACTCGCGCTCCTTGCCCGTCGGGACCGTCCGTCTGCTCGAAGCGTTCCTCGAAGGCCGCGGGCCGATCGACCTCGGCCACCGCAAGCTCCTCGAAGAGTACGTCGACCGCGTTTGCGCTGACGCCTTCCGCGAGATCGAGGACGCCTCCGACGGACCCGTCGACGTCGTCATCGGCACGGGCGGCAACATCGAGACGCTCGCCGACCTCTGCCCGATGCCGATCGCCTTCCCCGAGGGCCGCGCGATCGAGGTCCGCTCGATGCGAAGGTTGCTCGACGAGCTCTCCGCGAAGAGCGTGGACGAGCGCGTGACCGCTTACGGACTCCGGCCCGATCGCGCCGACACCATCGTCCCCGCGGCCACGGTGCTCTGCCGGGTCGCCGAAGCCTTCGGGCGAGAATCGATCACGGCGCCGGGCGTGGGGCTCAAGGAAGGCGTGCTCGTGGACCTCGCGCGCCAGCACTTCGTGCCGCGCGACTTCGGCGGCGAGGCGACCGCGGTGAGCGAGGCGTGCCTAAGGCTCGGGCGCCGCTACCACTTCGACGAGGCGCATGGCCTGCTCGTGGCGCGCTTCGCGACTCGCCTCTTCGACGAGCTCGCCATGCGCCACCGCATGAGCCCGCGCGACCGCATCCTCCTCCACGCGGCGGCGCTCCTGCACGACGTCGGCGACTTCGTGCGGTACGAGGGACACCACAAGCACAGCTACTACCTCATCGTGCACGCCGACCTGATGGGCCTGTCGCCCGCGGAGCGCGAGATCGTGGCCAACGTCGCGCGTTATCACCGCAAGAGCCCGCCGCAGCTCGACCACGAGAACTTCCGTACGCTCTCGCGCGAGGATCGGGCGAAGGTGAAAGCGATGGCCGCGATCCTGCGGGTTGCGGACGCGCTCGATCGGGAGCACCGGGCCAAGGTCGCCGGGGTCAACGGGCGCATCGAGGGCGATACGCTGGTGCTCGAGCTCTCGGGCACGGAGGACCGGTCGCTCGAAGAGTGGACCGTCGGGGCGAAGTGCGGGATGTTGAAGGACGCGCTCGGGCTCGACGTGCGTATCGTGGACGCGGCGACGGGTGCATCGCGGACGCCCACGTCGGTGCCGCCTGCCTCGCGAAAGACGCCGGTACCGACGCCGCGAAGCTAGTCGAAACGGGTCTTACGGGAAGAACCTCATTGGCATTTGGGGGCTACGCTCGGGAACCGAGCTACGCCCCCAAGCCTCCCCGAAGTTCGGGGGCTACGCTCGGGCGAGCCGCGGGTTTGGCATGCGGCTCGCCGAGGTTGTCCGGGCGTTCAGCGCTTGCGACGGCCCTTTGCGGCGGGCGCCGGCGTGGCAGCGACGGGTGTGGCGGCAGCGGCGGCCTTCGCGGGCGCGGCCTTTGTGGCGGCTTTCGCGGGCGCCTTCGCGGAGCTCGGCTTCGCGGCGGCGTTCTTCGTCGGCGTGGCCGTTTTCGGAGCGCGACCGTTCGGCCCAAAGACGAGCTTGCGCAGCGCGGCGGCGGCCTTGTCCGTGTCGCCGCCTTCGCTTGCGCGCACGTGCTCGACCACGGCGGCGAACGGCTCTTCCTCGGGGAACATGAGGAGCACGAAGGGCGGCACGCCGAGCGCCTTGGCAGCCGAGACCACGGTCCCGACCGTGATCAGGACGAGCCCGCGCTCCACGCTCGACATGTGCCCCTTGGACAGACCACTTTCATCGGCGAGGGCCGCGAGCGACATGCCGCGTTCCTGGCGAAGATCACGGATTCGGGCCCCCACCTTGGCGGCGACGGGCTCGGGAGTCGGACGACGGGGCATGTTTTTTCCACCTCGAACGTGCGCCCCGGCGTGCCGGAGACGCGGAGAAGATCAGGACAAAACGCGGCGGTTCGTCGTGGCCGTGTTCGCGTGGGACGAACTCTACCATGTCGTCCTCGCCCGGCACAACGTCCCCGTAGAACGCGCATGTCCCGACAACCCGCGCCCGCATTTTGGCCCTACCCCGGTCCCCTCCCCCGCCGGGGCGGCTTGCCGAAGAAGAGCGCCCGGAACCGTTCGGCCGCGCGGCCCAGGTCGCCGTCCTCCTCGCGGAGGAGGTTATCGAAGTACTGGGTAAAGGGTTCGTCCTCCTCCCGCATGCACAGGAGGAACGGCGGCACGCCGAGCGCCCCGGCCGCGGCGTAAATCGTGCTGACGCTCATGACGGCGAGGCCATTCTCGAGGTTGGAGATGTGACCCTTGGAGAGCCCGCTCGCCTTTGCGAATTGCGCGAGTGACATTTTTTTCTCACGCCGGAGCTCACGTATTCGAGCACCGATGCGGGCGGCCATCGGGTCCGGGATACGACGTGTAGGCACGGGTTTGCACCTCGGAAACCGTTTTTCCTGCCAAGCATGCGATCGACCATCGACCGCTCGCTGCCGTTTTCGAAAATCCGGTCGATTGACCCAATGGGATCAACCAAGCCAAACCCACTTACCACGTCGGGCGCCCTTTCCCAATGTTCGAACGCATTTTCGAACTTCGAAAATCGACGTGGAGGCCATTCATTTCCCGAGATGAAAATCGGGTTCGACACATGAAACACGCCGAGCCCACCACCGGACACGCCAAACCACGCGGGATTCCAGGGCAAACCCGTGCCGAGCCCCCACGCCCACGGTGCGCGTCGACGGTTGTCGGGCCAAGCGGGCCCTACGCGGGTCGGTCACACACAACACCACCCCCGCCGGCGGCGGGGAGGTCTCGGTACGACCCCGACATGATTCTCTTGACTTTTCGCTCTACTCGTGGAGCGAGCGTTTCGATGTGCGCCCGCGCTTCTTGCCGGGCATGCCGCTCGTGCGCTCCTCGATCACCGCGCTCACGCGCCGCATATCGCCGCCGTACGCCTGCCGGATCTCCTCCAGCACGGCCGAAAGCGGATCCTCGTCGGGAAAGGCGAGGAGCACGAACGGCGGCAGCTCGAGCGCTTTCGCCACCGCGACGACCGTGCCCATCGTCACGCGCACACGCCCTCGCTCCGCGCTCGACATCTGACTCGGCGTCAGACCTCCCGCCTCGCGCAAACTCGCGAGCGACAGACCTCGCTCGAGCCGGAGATCACGCATCCGCGCCCCGAGCTTGCCGGCGTACGGCTCCGGCCGCCCGCTCGTGATGCCCGCGCGCTCGCGAGCCGCCGCCCGCATCTTCGATCCCTGCGCCTGCGTTTCGCCTGACGTGCGCTTCATCGTGACCCGCGACAAACCTAACACGTTCTTCGGGGCCACGTGCAGGTGCGGATCGAAAAACCCAAACCGGTTCCACGCGAGGTTGGTCCGTCGCCCGGTTTTTCAGGCCCTAACCTCATTTTTTGACAGACGACCCGGAGACCCCCGAAAGAACCCGCCCCCCCTCGGGCCCGCCAGTCGGTCAGCCGAAGAAACGAACGAGCTCCGAGACGAACGTGTCGTGCGCCTCGATGTGCGGCGAATGTCCGACATTCGGCAGGATTTCTTCCCGGTAGCTGCCGCCGTTCTCCTTGTAGGCGTCGAGCACGGCGCGCGTCTGCGAGACCATGGGCTGCGCCGGGTAGACGTCGTCGCCCGGCCAACCGGGGATCGCGCCGAGCTTGCCAAGGAAGCCGAAGTCGAAGAGCGACGTGTCGCTGACGATCTGATCGCCGTCGCCACGGATCCAGAGGACGTCGTGCTTGGGCGGGATCTTCGCGAAGCCCGAGAGGTTCACGTACTTCGGCGCGAGCGCGTTGTTCACGCCGCGCGTGCCGGGCGCGACAGCGGGCCAGTTCGGGGAGGTGATCGTGTCGCCGGGGTAGTGATCGTCGTCGACCACCATCTTCAGGATCTCCGCGACGAAGAACTCCTCGCGGTCCTTCTCCACGCGGAACGGCGGCTTGAAGTAGTAGTCGTTCATCACCTTGCGCGGCGAGAACGCGCTCTCCTCCGAGGCGTCGCGCTCCTTCAACCGCCGCGCGAACTCGGGGTTCGCCGTGCCGCCGCCCGAGCCCGCGAAGTCCGCGAAACACGGCTCGCCGCTCGTGCCCTTCGTCCCGCCGAACCCGTACGGCGCCATCGGCGCCTCGAGGATGATCTTGTCGACGAGCTCCGGATGATCGATCGCGAGCTGCATCGCGACGCCGCCGCCCACCGACCAGCCGACGACGTGCACCTTGCCCTTGATCCCGAGCTCCGCGTGCTGGAGGAGCGCCGCGAGGTCGTCCGAGAAATCACGCAGGCCACGCGTGGCGTCGATGGGCGCGGGCTCGGAGTCGCCGTAGCCGCGAAGATCGGCCGCGATGGCGCGGAACTTCGCCGGGAGCGCGGCCATCGTCTGCTCGAAGAAACGAGCGGAGGAGCAGTTGCCGTGGATGAACAGGACGGGCACGCCGTCCGCGGGTCCGCTGACGAGCACGTGCGTGCGAAGGCGATGCGTCTGGATGTTGATCGAGGTGATGGCGGTCATGAGCTCCTCGGGTTTTTCAGGCCAGAGGAGAGGATGCCTTCAACGCTCGCCGGTGAGAAGATCATAGAGGCGAGGCGCGAACGCCTCGGCCACGCAGTGCTCGACCTCGTCGGAGGTGCCGAACCGTAAGGCCTCCCGCGCGACGGCCTCGGCCTCGACGAGCGTCACACGCCGGAGCGCCTCCTTGATCTCGGGAATCGCGGCCGCCTCCATCGAGAAGTCACGCATGCCGAGGCCCACGAGGAGGACCGCGGCGAGCGGATCACTCGCCATCGCGCCGCAGATCGAGACGGGACAAGCCCACCCCTCGCCCGCGCGCACCACGCTGCGGATGAGTCGCAGGATCGCAGGATCGAAGGAGGAAGCGAGGTAGGCGAGCGAGCGACTCGTGCGATCGACGGCGAGCGTGTACTGCACGAGGTCGTTCGTGCCGAGGCTCATGAAGCTCGCCTCCTGCGCGAAGAGATCGACGAGTACCGCGGCCGCCGGCACCTCGACCATGATCCCGAGCGGGATCTCGTCCGCGCAGGGCAAACCACGCGCCTTCACCTGCTCGATCGCCTTCTCCAAGAGGACGCGCACCTGCCGGAGCTCGGAGAGGCTGGCGATCATGGGGATCATGATCTTCACCTCGCCATACGCGCTCGCCCGGACCATCGCGCGCAGGTGCTCGAGAAAGACCTCGGGCTGCGAGAGCGCGAGGCGCACGGCGCGCAAACCGAGCATCGGGTTCATCTCGGGCGGGAGCTTGAGGCTCGAGATGAACTTGTCGCCGCCGATGTCGAACGTGCGCAGCGTGACGGGCATCGGACGCATCGTCTCCACGACGGCGCGGAAGATCTCGAATTGCTGATCCTCGGTCGGCGGGAGCGATCGATCGATGTAGAGGAACTCGGTGCGGTAGAGGCCGATGCCCTCGGCGCCGTGATCACGGGCAAGGATCGCCTCGGCCGGGAGCTCGACGTTCGCGCGCAGCGTGACGCGCACGCCGTCCTGCGTCGCCGCCTCGCGATCACGAGAGATCGAGAGCTCACGCGAGAGCGCGGTGTGCCGCTCGCCGCGGGCGCGCGCCTCTTCGAGCTCGCGCGGCTGCGGGCGCACGAGGACGCTGCCGCGCAGGCCGTCGACGACGACGAGGTCGCCGCTCGAGATCCGCGCGAGCGCGTCGGTCACGCCGACGACGGCAGGGATCTCCAGCGCGCGCGCCATGATCGCGGTGTGGCTCGTCCGCGTGCCGACCTCGGTCACGAAGCCGACGACGGGCTGGTTGATCATCGCCGCCGTGTCCGCGGGCGAGAGGTCGTGCGCGACGACGATCGAGGGGCCTTCGAGGCGGACGTGCTGCTGCTCGGGCACGGTCGTGCCGAAGGCGCGCAAGATGCGATCGCCGATGAAGAGCACGTCGTGGCTGCGCTCGCTCAGGTACGGATCGTCGAGCGCCGCGAGCCGCTTGGCGATCACGTCGGACGCCTCGGCGACGGCCCACTCCGCGGCGCGCTTCTCCTTCTGGATCTGGTGACGCACGGCCTCGGCGAGCACGGGGTCACCGGTCATGAGCACGTACGCTTCGAGGATGGAGGCCTCGGCGCTGCGCTCGGTGAGGCGCTGCGACATCTCGCGCAGGTCGCGCTGCGCGCGCGCGACGGCCTCCTCGAAGCGCGCGATCTCGGTGTCGATCTCCCCCGGGCCGATCGTGCGCCTTGGGCAAGGCGCGCGGCTCTTGCCGAAGACGACGACCTTGCCGATCGCGACGCCGGGCGAGCCCGCGATGCCGCGAAGCACCTCGGTCGGTTTCGAGGGAGGCTCCGTGTTCATTCGGGCTCTCCGAAGCGATCGGCGATGAGCTTTCCGATCGCCGCCACGACCTCTGCCGAGCCCTCGCCGCGCGCCTTCACCTCGAGCACGGTGCCGATGCCGCCGCAGAGCAGGAGCACGCCCATCACGCTCTTCGCGTTCGCCTCCTGCCCGTCGGGCCCCGCGACCGTGATCTCGCACGGGTACTTGCCGGCGAGCTGCACGAGCTTCGTGGCCGCTCGCGCGTGCAAGCCGCGCACGTTGACGATCGTGAACCGCCCCGTCGCGCTCGCGTTGCTCACGTCTTCCCCCCTCCGCCGTCGGGGGGACGCGGCGCCCCCTCCGCCCCTTCGGTGACGCCACGGTCTTGCGCAGATGGATCGGGCTCGGGCTGCGCGATGTGCTCCGCCCTGCCGACGTCACGATGCACGACCGAGATGGGTAGCTCCACCTTCCTTCGTAGATTGTCGGCCAAAACCTCGGCGAGCGCCACCGATCGATGGCGCCCTCCGGTGCAGCCGATGCCGATGGTCAGGTAGCTCTTCCCTTCCCGCTCGTATCGGGGGAGCGAGAACACGAGCAGCGACTCGATCTTTTCGAGAAGCTCGGACGCTTCGGGGCTCTGCAGGACGAAATCTCGCACCGCGGGGTGGCTCCCGGGCAGCCGCCGTAGCTCCGGGACGAAATGCGGGTTGTCGAGGAACCGCACGTCGAAGATCAGGTCCGCATCGACCGGGACGCCAAACTTGAATCCGAACGAGACGAAACGCGTGGACATGCGCGGCGCCTCGGCCTTGCCCGGTCCGAGGTGCGCGATGATCTGGCGACGCAGCTCGTGCACGCTGAGGCGCGTCGTGTCGAGATCGATCGTGGCGAGCGCGCGCAGCGGGGCGAGGCGCTCGCGCTCGAGGTGCACGCCGTCGAGCACGGCGAGTCCGCCGGCGCTGCCGGGCGCGCGCGACGCAGCCGCGGAGAGCGGGTGCGGCCTGCGCGTCTCGTTGAAGCGACGGAGTAGCGCCTCGTCGGTCGCGTCGAGGAAGAGGATGGCCATGTCGCGGCCCTCGGCGATGCGCGTGAGCGTGGGGCAAGCGCCGTCGAGGAAGGCCAAGGCGCGCACGTCGATGCCGAGGCCGATGCGGCGGATGCCGCCGGACTCGCAGACCTCGATCGTGGAGGGCACGAGGGACGTCGGGAGGTTGTCGACGCAGAAGTAGCCGAGGTCTTCCAGGGCATGGAGCGCGGTGGACTTGCCGGCCCCCGAGAGCCCGGTGACCACGACGACGCGGCTCTTGTCGCTCATCGATCTCGCCTCCCTCCGCTCATGAGCGCGCCTTCGAGGTTGCCGAAGAACTCGCGCGCGGCGTGGTGCCCCGCGTTCTTGAGCAGCTCGTTCCGCGCCGCGACCTCGATGATCGTCGACATGTCGCGCCCCGGCCGCACCGGGAGCACGAGCTCGCGCACCTTCACGCCGAGGATCGTGTGGTACCGGTCTTCGAGACCGAGCCGGTCATACTCGACGTCCTTCGACCACTCGACGAGCTTGATCACCACGTCGATGCGCTTGCGCTCGCGGATCGCCGTCACGCCGAAGAGGTCCTTCACGTTGAGGATGCCGAGCCCGCGCACCTCGAGGTGGTAGCGGAGCAGGTGCGCGGCCGCGCCGAAGACCATGCCCGGCGGGCGGTAGTCGCACTCGACGACGTCGTCGGCGACGAGGCGATGTCCCCGCATCACGAGGTCGAGCGCGCACTCGCTCTTGCCGATCGCGCTTGGGCCGGCGAGCAGCACGCCCACGCCGAAGACGTCGACGAGCACGCCGTGCAGGCGCACGCGCGGCGCGAGACGATCGTCGAGCAGCGCGTGCAGCGCCGTGATGGTCACGCTCGATCGCTCCGCCGAGCGGAGCAGCGGCGTCCCGGACGCCTCGGCCGCGGCCACGAGCTCCGGCACGGCGGGGAAGCCGCCCTCCGCCGGGGCTTCGACCTCGCCGCGCGAGGCACGCGTGACGATCACGCAGCAAAGATCACGCGCGAAAAAATCGCGGAGCTTCTTCGCGCGCTCTTCGCCTTCGAGCGTGTGCAGAAACGAGAGCTCGGTCTGTCCGAAGATCTGGATGCGCGACGCGGCGATGCCGTGGAAGTGCCCCACGAGCGCGAGGCCCGACTTCTGGATACGCGACGACTCGATGCTCCGATCGAGGCCCGCTTCGCCCGCGAGCAGCTCGAGCCCCACGCCGAGCCCGGGATCAGCGAGCAGCGCACGCACGCTCATCGAGGGGCGCGGGGCGGGCACGCTGCGCGGAACCTCTTCCGTCACGGGCCCCTGCCCTCCTCGGCGGCGATGATCGCGAACGCGTCGGCGCCATTCGGCGCGAGCAGCAGGCGCTTGCGAAACTCGTCATCGCGGAGCAGGCGCGACACGCGCGCCAAGGTCTTCAGGTGCTCGCCGGCGGCGCGCTTCGGGCCGACGACGGCGAAGAGGATGCTCACGGGCGCGCGATCGATCGCATCGAAGTCGATCGGATGCGGACAGAGCAGGACCGCGCCCACGTGCCGATCGAGCCCTTCGAGCCCGCCGTGGGGGATGGCCACGCCGCTGCCCACGCCGGTCGACTGGAGCTTTTCGCGTTCGACGAGCACGCGCTCGATCTCCGCGACCGGCGTGACGGGGATGAGGTTGCGGGCGAGCAGCTCGGCGATGCGGTGCAGCGCCTCGGGCTTGGAGCGGACGACGCCCTCGACCTCGTTGGCCACCGAGACGTGGTCCGCGCTCAGGATCTCGAGAACACCCATGATCGTGCCGGGGGGGTTGGGAGAGCGGGGCGTGCGCCGCCTGTTGCGCCGCGCGGCCGCCGGAGGGGCGCCCGCGCGACGCTCTGCTGCGCCGTCGAGTCGATCGTTGCCTGTTCCCCCCCGTGCCTCGGCGGAAGCACGGCCGAGCCCTACTACGGAAAGGCTCGCCTGGCGAGGGCGTACAGAGTGGAATTCGCCTTCAGTCGCGGGCGCGCCCCTCGGCTGCCTCGTGGGCCTCGGCCGCGAACTCGGCCGCGCTCGTCCCGCCGCGTTTCTTCGCCATGCTTGCCGTCTTGTCCGCTTCGATCTGGCGGTCCAGCTTGTCGATGACCTTGTCGATCGAGGCGTACATGTCCTGGCTGCGGACCGTGGCGTGGAACTGCTGGCTGCCCGAGGAGATTCTCACGTCCGCGATGTGTTCGAGGCCCTCGACGGACAACGTCACTTGCGCATTCATCGCTTGACGAAGGAACCTTTGCAGCTTGGCAATCTTGTCATGCGCGTACTGCTTCACCGCGTCCGTGCCCACCATGTGTCGGAACGTGATTGCGATGTTCATCGAAGGCTTTCCTTCCTTTCCTTCCGGGGCGAAGCGCCAGAGGTGCGCTCGTCACAAGCGCCACCGCTCATCGTACCACCGCAGGTCGAGCCAACGTGCGTGGATAAGATGCGCTTTGGGCGTCGCAACGATGCCGGCTCTCGGCCCATGGCCTTCGGCGTGACCACTACGTTTGCCGGGCCACGCCTCGTTTCCATCGAGCTACAGAGCCACCACATGTCCTCGACGAAACCCACGATGGCGCCCGGACAATCCCCGCGCGCAAGATTTCGCGGTCACGTCGCGGAATAACGAGAGTGCACGAGCGGGTGGGCTCGAAAACCCTCGGGAGAGGCTTCGAGCGCGATCTCTCCGTCGAGCAGGAGGACGGCGCGATCGCAGAGGCGCAGGGCCGCGTCGACGTGATGATCCGAGACGAGGACCGCAGCTCCGGCGTCGGCGAGGGCACGGAGCCTCTCAGCGACACGAGTCGCACCGAGCGGATCGACGGCCGCGAACGGCTCGTCACAAACGAGGACACGCGGCGCGGCCGTGAGCGCGCGTGTGATCTCCAGGCGCCTTCGCTCGCCGCCGGAGAGCCGCGCGGCCTGCATGTCGAGGAGACCGTCGAGGCCGAGCTCACGGGCGATCGCGAGTGTATCGGGCGCGCCGGGCGAGCGAGCGCGTCGGGTCAGGCCTTCGAAGACGGCGAGGTTGTCGCGGACCGAGAGATCGGGCAGCACGCTCGGCGTCTGCGGGACGTAGCCGAGGCCGCGGCGCGCGCGCTCGTACAGCGGGAGGCGCGTCACGTCTTCGCCGGCGAGGACGACCTTTCCTTCCCGCGGAACGAGCTCGCCGACGAGCACGCGGAACAGCGTAGTCTTGCCGGCGCCGCTCGGGCCGAAGACGGCGAGGACCTCGCCCGGCCGCGCTTCGAGCGAGGCGCGGTGGAGGAGGGTGCGACCCGAGAGGCGCACGGTGAGGGAGGAGGCGAGGAGCGACATCGAGCGCGGGCAGCAGCGAGCTTAGCGGCGAGCTGGTAGGGTGCGCCCGTGGCTTTCCTCTACGCGCTCTGGAAGGAAGCGCTCCTTGCGCACACGTTCTGGCTCCTCACGGCGCTCGTGATCGCGCTCGTGGCGAGCAGGTTCTCCGCGTCGACCGAGCCGCGGCTCCGGCCGCTCGGCTTCTTCCTCTCGATGCACTTGCTCTCGCTCCTCGGGGCGGCGGCGCTCGCGGTGGCGGGCTCTTCGTTCGTCGACGAGATCCGCATCCCGGCGGCGGTGTTCGGCGGCGTCGCCTTCGTGGGCGCGACGGCCGTGCTCCTCTTCCACGTCATTCTCCCGCGCCTCCGCTTGCACGCGCCGCGCATCGTGGAGGACGTGATGGTGGCCATCTTCTCGGTCGTCACGGCGGTAACGATCACGAGCCGCGCGGGCATCAACCTCTCGGGTCTCATCGCCACGAGCGCTGTGCTCACCGCGATCCTCGGCTTCTCGTTGCAGGACGTCATCGGCAACGTCGCCGGCGGCCTCGCGCTCCAGCTCGACAACTCCATCGAGGTCGGCGACCGCATCAAAGTGAACGACGTGAGCGGGCGCGTCGTGGAGATTCGCTGGCGATACACGGCGATCGAGACGGGCAACTGGGAGACGGTGCTCGTGCCGAACAACGTGCTCATGAAATCCCAGGTGACGGTCTTCGGACGCCGCCAGGGCAAACCCTCGTATCTGCGCCGCGTCATCCATTTCAACGTGGATTTCCGGTACCAGCCCTCGGACGTCATCGACGTGGTGCGGGACGCCGTGAAAAACGCCAAGATGCCGTTTGTCGCGGAGGACCCCGCGCCGAGCTGCGTGCTCCTCGACCTCGGCGAGTCCTACGGGCGTTATGCATTGCGGTACTGGCTGACCGACCTCGACGCGGACACGCCCACCGACTCCGACGTTCGCACGCGGATCTTCTTCGCGCTGGAGCGCGCGGGCATGCACCTCGCCATTCCCGCGGCGTCGGTCCTGGTCACCGAGGAGGCGAACCGCGCGGCGCAGAAACATGCGAAGCGCCTTTCGAGGCGCAAGCAACTGCTGGAAATGGTGCCGCTCTTCCAGACGCTCTCGGACGCGGAGCGGACCGAGCTCGCCGAGCAGCTCAAATACGCGCCGTTCACGCGCGGCGAGATCATCGCGCATCAGGGTGACGCCGAGCAGCATTGCGTGTATCTCATCGAGGACGGCACGGCCCTCGTGCGCATCTCCGAAAACGGTCGGCAGCTCCCGGTGAAGAAGCTCGGGCCCGGGAGTTTCTTCGGCGAGATGTCGCTGCTCACGGGCACGCCGCGGCTCGCGACGGTGGTCGCCGAGACCGACGTGGAATGCTTCCGGCTCGAAAAAGGACCGTTTCAACGCGTGATCGAAAAACGCCCCGAGCTCGCCCGGGAGCTCGCCGCCGTGCTCGCGCAGCGGGCCGAGGAGCTACGGGCCGCGCGGGAGGGCGTCGATGTGGCGAGCGATGCCGCGCCGTCCGTCGTGAAGGCGGAGCGGGATCTCTTCGTTCGAATCCGGAATTTCTTCGAGCTGGGAGCGTCGTAGACGCAGACGCGGGGTGCGTCAGCCGAGCACCGAGAGCACGATTGCCGAGGGGCGCTCGGGATCGTGATGCACCGTCTGGTCCGCGGGGATGAGCCGCGTCGCAGTGGCGAGCGGCTCGCCGCTGCCGGGATTGCGGGCGAAGCGCGGGTGCGCGCCGCTCGAGACCTGCACACGAATGCGGTGGCCGCGGCGGAAGCGGTGCGCGGTGGGCCAGAGCTCGATCGTGATGGCCAGCGTGCCGTCGGGCCGCGGCGCGGGGCGGCCGGGGACGAGGCGCTGGATGCCATCGCAAAGGTTCACGGATCGGCCGGAAGGATCGACATCACAAAGCCGGACGAAGAAATCGGTGTGCGGGAGGCTCGATTGCACGAAGAGCTCGGCGGACACGGGGCCGATCACCTCGACGTTCCGGTCGAGCGGGGGGGTCGTGTAGGTCAATACGTCGCGCCGCGCTTCGAGGGCGCGGTTGTCCTGGGGCCCGCTCTCGTCGTTGAGGAGCGCGCCGCCCACGGACGGGGTGGGGTCGGCGGGATCGTAGCGATAATGGTCGGGCGACGACGCCGCGGGGGGTTTGGGCGCGAGGCCGCGGTTCGGCTGGAGATGATAACGCTCCGTGCGGACGCCGGGCGGCGGCCAGGTCGGGTATTCGCGCCATTCGTCCGCGCCCATCACGTAAATGCGCACGGGCGCCTCGCGCAGGCGGCTGCGATCGCCGAGCATGTGCGCGCGGAACCAGGCGAGCGACTCGCGAATGCTCTCCTTGAAGAGGGGCCTCGACGTATGGGACCAGGGGCCGATGGTGAGGTACGGCTTCTGGCCCGCCGCGACGAGCGCGGCATAATCCTGAAGCTGCCAGGGCAGGAAGATATCGTAGAAGCCGCCGATGAAAAGCGCGGGCGCCGTCACCTCGGCCACGGTGTCGGTATGGTTCACCGGCGTCCACCATGGGTCGCCCGGAGCGTTGTGCTCGAGCCAGTCCTGGAAAAACCCGACCCGGTGACCGAGGACCATTCGATCCGCCTCGGAAAGCGGCAAGTGCACGAAGGCTCGTTCGAACGAGCGGCGTGAGGCGAACCGGGTGAGCATCTGCTCGTGGAGGGGTTTTTCCTGGATATGGACGAGCTGTGTCCAGCGCAGCATGGCATCCAGCGAGAAGGTCTCGCCGGGATATTTGAAATCGCGGAAATTGGAAAGCGTGATCTGGGGCGACATGGCCTTGAGCATGGAGCCCGCGTCGCGGGCGATCGCCCATTGCACGAAGCCGAGGTAGCTCGGGCCGAAGGTGGCGATCTCGCCCGAGAACCAGGGCTGCTCTTTCAGCCAGGCGAGGGTGGCGATGCCGTCGTCCTTCTCGGTGCGGAAGGGGTCGAGCACGCCGCCGGAACCAAAGGTGCCGCGGCAGCTCTGGATCAGGACCGAGAAGCCGCGCTCGGCGAAGGGCCGGCCAAGCATCACGCCGAGAGGGCCCGTGCGCCCGTAGGGGGAGCGGACGAGGATCAGCGGTCGCTTTTTGGCGTCGCGCGGAGCATGCCGATCGGCGAGGAGGACCGTGCCGTCGGGCATGGGCACCCGGAGATCACGCTCCACGACGATGTCGCGCGTCTCGGCGGGCGGGAGGTCGAGGAGCCATTCGAGGAGGTGGCTCGGGAGGGTCTTGAGGTCGATCACGTCTCTCATGGAGACGCAGGGCCGGGGAGAACGCAAGGCCTCTGCGTCGCCCGAGCACGAAACCTCAGAGTGCGGTGCTGTAATTCGTGATGTAGTGGATCAGCTCGACATTGCCGACCGAGTTGGTCACCGCGGCGACGAGGTGCTCGGAGCTCGGGGTCGCGCCGAGGGCGACGGCCGAGATCGCCCCGGCGTCCCGCGTGCCCGAGCGGCCGACGATGCCGTTCGCATCCACGCTGAACGACAGCACGCTCAGGATGCCGCCGGTCACCACGCCGACGGCCACATCGCGATCACCGACCTTGACCGACGAGAGGGCGGAGATCGGCCCGGCGTCCCACTCCGACAGGCGCGTGAGCGTGCCGAGGCTCGAGATCTGATAGACTTGCACCCACAGATCGTTGGTCGTCACCTCGCGCGCCGACACGACCGCGAATTCACGACCTGCGTTGCCGACGACCGAGATGTCGACATCGGATGCCGTGAGGGTTCCGCCTCCAGCTTTCGACGCGACCACGCTCCCGGCTTGGGAGACGGTCGAGCCATTGGTGCTGATCGACCAGGAGCGAACGACCACGGCGTTGTCCGAGACGCGGCGCTCGGCGGTGACGACCCCCTTGAATGTGCCGGTATCGCCGCCCAGCGCCTTGCCCGCCACCACGCGGGCGATGTCGACGTCACTGATCGCCGAGCTGGAGATCGCCGAGCCACGCAGGTCGACGCTCAGGTTCGTGAACGCCTGCGTCGCGCCGAAATTGGTCACCTGGAGATATCCGGTGCTCGTGTTCCTCTGGGCCACGGTCACGCCGTCGTGGTTCGGGGCGGTGGTCGCCTTGACGAGGGTAACGTCGGTGGAAGAGGTGTAGCCCAAGGTGCCCTCGACGAGGCTGTTGTTCAACCCGAAGGCGTAGGGAACGAGCTGCAGCTTGCCGTTGCCGTTGCGGATGGTGGCGACGAAGTCCTTCTCCGTCGGATTGATTGTCGCGGCGTCGACCGCCGTGGCCGTGCTCTTCTCCACGGTCGTGCCCAGCGTGAAGGTGTCGTCGGACTCAATCGTGTAGCCGACGGCCTCCAGGTTGTGATCGGCGTTGATGTAGACGGCGGCGCCCTGGACCGTGTCATAGAATGGATCGGTGGTGACCATGACGGACGAGCTGATGCCGACGCTCACGTCGATCGAATCGCGGCGGATCCCCTGCGGGTCACTCCACAAGAGGGTTTGGTGACCGGCCCCGAAGTACCAGCCCGAGCCGTCCATCTGCCACCACCCGTCATTGTCAGCATTCGACGAACTGTCCTTCCACTGCATCCAGCCCTCGTCGAACTCGAGCATCTCGGCCTGCCCGACACAGGGCTCACCCAGGCTGGTCTCGTCGTACGGCTTGACGTGCATGTGCAGGTGCGGCCACGCGGCCCGGCCGGTGTCACCGATCCGTCCGACCGGATCACCCTTGCGAATCGTCCTGGGGGTGGTGAGGACGCTCTCCGGGACAATCTTCGTCCAACCGTCCCCGAGCTCGGGGCAGGCGGGCGGGTTGGTGTAAATGTACATATCGGGATTCGGGCAGAGCGTCGTGCTGATGCTGTCCTGCTTCAAGTGGGCTAGCACGACGACCTTGTCGTCCTCCGTCCGGATGGCGACGAAGTTACCAGCATCCATACAGAGCTTTCCGGGGTCGCCACCTGGACAGTTGACCATGTCCCCGCTCAGGTCGTCATCCGGCATGCGCCGCCAGCAGGCGATCACCTCCCCATCCACGGGCGAGTAGATCGGCATGTCCCACGTCACGTGATCCGACGGCGTCGTGGTTCGAGTCGCCTGCCCGGGCGTCTTGGACTCCGTCCATGCGCCGAGCGACGAATCCCAGCGCTCCGCCCATATGTCGAGCTCGCAGTAAGGCCATTCCGGCGGACAGTTGCCGTGCGCTCTTTGCGTATACGTCATGAAGGTGTTTCCCGGGAGGCTGTCGCCGCGCCACGGCAACTTGATGCGGTAGGCCTGCGCCACCGAAGGCGACGCGAGCGCGAGCCCGAGACCAAGCAAGGAACAGAGATGCTTCAGCTTGCGGTTCATCAGCGAAACCTCAATGCAACGACAGTGAATGGAACGACTTTAGCGCCGGATTGGCGCAGGCCACGGCGGTGGGCAATCGCGAGCCCCTACTGCACCCTTCATACCAGCGCGAAACACGGGATGGATCTCCTCGGGAGCCGTACGTCCAGGAGGGCACTGTAACGTTTGCGTGACGCTCGCCCCCCTTCGATGTCATTGCATCGTGACAGCGTAACGATGGCGTGACAGTTCTCCCGAGAGGGGAACGACGACGTGGTCTCCGGCCAACATGCTGGGAGAGCAGGAGTTGGTCGGCACGAACCCCACGGTAGGCTTGCCAGGTGCAGTACGACGGCTCGGGCGTCCACGATTTCCGTCACGTCGACGAGGCGCTCCGCATCATGGACGCCGAGCTCCGCCGCTGGAACATCGGAGACGACTGGGGGCTCACGGTCGGCGGGATCGACTGCGCCTTTTTCGAGTAGGCGTCGGCTCCGGAGAACCCCCTCGGAGCGGGAGCCCAAGGGCGATCTTCCCGGAGTCCGGGGGATGCAAACTCCCCTGTAATTTCGCCCGAGCGACTCCGGCCACGCGATCATCCCCCAAATCGCCCCCTCGGTATGCGCGTTGCAAACCGTCGACGAGGAGGATGGACGCATGGCAACGTTGTTTACGCGATGTTTTCCCGTCGTCGCGCTGTCGTCGCTTCTCACGTCGTCTGCCGCGGTGGGTCTCGAGCCCGGGCTCGGAGAGGGTGGTGGGTCTCTGACCCCGGACCAGGTGTTCGCGCTGGGCAAGGAAGTTTATGTTTATGGCTACCCGCTGGTCACGATGGAAATGACCCGAAGGGTCATGACGAACGTCGCCGAGCCCATGCAAACACGTGCTCCGATGGGTCGGTTCGCGAATGTTCGCAGATACCCTGATGCGAGTTTCCAGGACGTCACTGCGCCCAACGCCGATACGCTCTACTCCGTGGCATGGCTGGATTTATCGAAAGAGCCCTACATCCTGAGCGTTCCCGAAATGGGGAATCGCTACTATCTGTTCCCGATGCTCGACGCCTGGACGAACGTGTTCGCGTCGCCGGGAAAGCGCACCGTGGGGGGCAAAGCACACGACTATGCGATCACGGGGCCCGGCTGGCACGGCGAGCTTCCCGCCGGCGTCACCGAGATCGAGGCACCGACGAACATCGTCTGGATCATCGGCCGCACCTACAGTACCGGCACGGAGAAAGACTTCGCGGCCGTGAACGCCCTCCAGAATCAGTACAAGCTCGTTCCGCTGAGCGCCTGGGGCACGGAGTACATCCCACCGCGAGGCCGTGTCGACCCCTCGATCGATATGACGACGGCGGTCCGGGACCAGGTCAACGCGCTCGAAGCCCAGTCCTTCTTGAAAATTCTCGCCGACGCGATGGCGAAAAACCCGCCGGCCGCCGCCGATGCTCCGATGGTGGAGAATCTGGCGAAACTCGGCATCGTCCCAGGACGTGTGTTCGACCCGCAGAGGTTCACCCCAGCAGAGCTCGAGGCCCTTTCCCGCGTGCCCGACGCCGCGCTCCGAGATATTCTGGCCCATGCCCCGAACGCCGGGTTGCAGGTCAACGGCTGGACGTTTTCTCTCAGGACCGGCACCTACGGTACCGATTACCTCCAACGCGCCTACGTCACCTATGTCGGGCTCGGTGCCAATCTTCCGCAAGACGCCGTCTACCCGCTCGCGAATGTCGACGCCGAAGGCCGGCCGCTTTCGGGCGACCACACGTACGTGCTGCACTTTCCGAGCGGCGAGCTGCCTCAGGCGAACGGATTCTGGTCGCTGACGATGTACAATGAGCGGTTCTTTTTCTACGACAATCCGCTGAATCGCTATACGCTCAGCCCGCGCAACGCTCTTCAGTACAATGACGATGGCTCGCTGGATCTCTACATCCAGCACGAATCGCCCGGCGAAGGCAAAGAGTCGAACTGGCTTCCGGCGCCATCGGGTCGTTTTTCGCTGATGTTGCGGCTCTATTGGCCGATGCAATCGGTGCTCGACCAAGCGTGGGTGCCGCCCGGCGTCCATCGCGTGCGATGACGACCCATGGCAATGACGGCTCCGCTCGGCCCGCTCGGCGGCGCAGAAGCAACTTCCAGCGGAAGGCTCCCTGAGGTCTTGCGCACGGGCTACGTACACCCATGAAATGTTGTACGACGCCCGAACGAGCTCGCCCGTGTGGTCGCCCCCGCAGGCGAGCGCGAGCCCGAAGCCGCCTCGTGAAGGGACCGGGAAGCGGTTCTTCGCGCGGTATGGTGTAGCCATCGCGGCCGTCGCCGCCGTGACGGCGATCCGGCTCGCGCTCGCCCCCTTGCTCGGGGAACATTCCCCATTCCTCATTTTTACCCTCGCCGTCATGGCTGCGGCCTGGTACGGCGGGCTGCGGGCGGCGCTCTTCGCCATGGTCCTGGCCGCCTTCTCCTCCACGTTCTTCATTTTGCGCCCCCAGTTCGAGCTCGAGCTCTCGACGGAGGTGGTGCGCGCGCAGCTCGCGCTCTTCCTGTTCACCGGCGGCGGCTTGAGTTATTTGACGGATTCGCTCCACCGCGCCCGGAACCGCGCCGAGGCCGCCGAGCGAAAGATGCATGCGAGCGAGGAGTGGCTGCGCGTCACGCTCCGGAGCATCGGTGACGGGGTCATCGCCACGGACGAGGTCGGGCTCGTTTGCTTCATGAACCCGTCCGCGGAAAAACTCACGGGGTGGAAAGCCGCGGACGCCATTGGTCGTCCGCTCCACAAGGTGTTCCACGTCGTGGGCGAGGCCGATCGAGAGCCCATGGAAGACCCGGTCGCGAAGGTCTTGCGGGACGGATCCGTCGTTGGGCTCGCCAATCACACGCTCCTCGTCGCCCGCGACGGCAGGGAATACCCCATTACGGATTCGGGGGCACCGATCCTGGACGACGCCGGGCGGATCCGCGGGGTCGTGCTCGTGTTCCAGGACGGGACGACCGAACGCGAGGCGGCGCGGCGGCTCGCGGCGAGCGAAGAAGAGTTCCGCGAAGCCTTCGAGCGGGCCGGGGTCGGCGAGGCGCAGGTGGACCTCGCGACCGGGCGATTTCTGCGCGTGAACCACATGCTCTGCGAAATCACCGGCTGCACGGCGGACGAGCTCGCAAACATGACGTTCCCCGAGCTCACGCACCCGGACAACCGGGCTGCGGATTGGGCGCGCTTTCAGGCGATTGTCCGCGGCGAGTGCGCCATGTTCGACAGCGATACGCGGTACGTCCGCAAGGACGGGCGGGAAATCCGCGTGCGCGTGACCGCCACCATCCTACGGAGCGAGGATGGTGAGCCGCAGCGGGCCATGGTCGTCTTCCAGGACGTGACCGAACGGGCCGAGGCCGAGGAGGCGCTCCAGCAACGAAAAGCGCTCCTACGGGCCGTCACCGATGCCACGAGCGACCTCATTTATGCAAAGGACGTCGCCGGTCGGCTCACGCTCGCGAACCCCTCCACGCTGCAGTTGCTCGGACGCACCGAGGAAGAGGCGATCGGGCGCCGCGACGTCGAATTCGCCCCGCAGGCCGAGCAGGGCCGCCGCATTGCGGAGCTCGATCGTTCCGTCCTTTCGACCGGTCGAGAAGTGACCGACGAAGAGGAATTCGGCCCGCCGGGCGCGGTCCGGACCTATTTGACGACGAAAGCGCCGCTCCGGGACGCGAGCGGGGCCGTCGTGGGCCTGGTCGGGGTCTCTCGTGACATCACGGCCCGAAAGCAATCGGAGGACGAGGTGCGAAGGCTCGCCGCCGAACTCGAGCGGCGTGTCGACGAGCGCACCCAGGCGCTCTCCGAGGCGAACGCGGAGCTCGAGGCATTTTCCTACACGATCGCCCACGATCTCCGGGCCCCTGTGCGCAACATGCATTCCCTCGCCGACGCCCTGCTCGAGGATTACGCGGAAGAGCTGCCCGCCGAGGCCCGCGACTACACGCAGCGTATCGTGGGGGCCGCGGTCCGGATGGACAACCTCATCAAGGATCTGCTCGCGTACGCTCGGCTCGCGCGGGAGGCGATTCGCCTCGAACCGCTCGACCTCGGCAGTGTCCTCACGGACGTCCTCGGGCAAATGCGGCCGGAGATTCACGAGCGCGGGGCCGAGGTGACCGTGGCGTGGCCGCTCGGCCGGGCGGTCGCGCATCGGACGACGCTCGGGCAGGTGGTGACGAACCTCCTCGGAAACGCGATCAAATTCGTGCAAGCGGACAAGAAGCCCGTGGCGCACGTGTACGCCGAGGACCGCGGCGATCGCGTGCGGCTCTGGGTCGAGGACAATGGCATCGGCGTCGACCCCGAGCATCGGGAGCGCATTTTCCGGGTCTTCGAGCGTCTCCACGCGCAAGAGGCCTACCCGGGCACCGGCATCGGCCTTGCCATCGTACGGAAAGGAGCCGAGCGAATGGGCGGATCGTGCGGGGTCGAGCCCAATCCGGCCGGGGGGAGCCGATTCTGGATCGAGCTGCCGAAGCAGGAGGGCGTATGAACATCGCGGACATCGGCGTGCTCGTCGTCGAGGACGACTCGACCGACGTGCTCATGATTCGCCGCGCCTTCAAGAAAGCCGAGCTCGTGAACCCGCTGCACATCGTGGACAACGGGGACAAGGCGGTGGATTACCTGTCCGGCCGGCCCCCGTACGACGATCGCGCGACGCACCCCTTGCCGGCTTTGATCCTGCTCGACCTCAAATTGCCACGGCGCTCGGGGCTGGAGGTCCTGGAATGGCTGCGGCAGCAGCCGGGGATCAAGCGGCTCCCGGTGGTCGTATTGACGTCGTCGATGGAGAGCACCGACGTGCGGAAGGCGTACGACCTCGGGTGCAATTCGTACCTGGTCAAACCCGTCAGCTTCGAGGGGCTGCTCGACGCGGTGAAGGCGCTCGGGGTCTACTGGCTCATGCTCAATCGACGGGCGGACACGGAGGTCGCCTGATCCCATGCGTTTTCTCGTCCTGGACGACAATCCGGACGACCGCCTCGTGGCGATCCGGCTCCTCTCGCACGAGTTTCCCGACGCCCAAGCGGACGAGGTCTTCGACAAGGCCGGCTTCGAACAGGCGCTCGCGCGGGACGGGTACGACGCCGTCGTGACCGATTACATGATGCGGTGGACAGACGGCATTCAGGTGTTGCAGCTCATCAAGCGCCACTGGCCCGATTGCCCGGTCGTCCTGTTCACCGGCAGCGGAAACGAAGAAGTGGCGGTCGAGGCCATGAAGTCCGGCGCCGACGATTACGTGGTGAAGAGCCCCCAGCGCATGGCCCGGCTGCCGCTCGCCGTCCGACACGCCATCGATCGGGCCACGGCCAAGCGGCGGCTGACGCAGGTCGAGACCCACCTCCAGCGACTCACGGACGCGCTCGACGTCGGCGTGTTTCGCGCCACCGCCGAGGGCGAGCTCCTCTTCTGCAACCCCGCGTTTTTGCGGATCATCGGCCAAAGCACGCTCGCGGAGGCGCGGGCGGGGAGCATCAAAGCGCTCCTTTCGCCGCCCGGACAAGCGGACAAGGTCCGCGATACCGAGAGCGGGCAGACCATGGCGAAGCGCGAAATGGAGGTGCGTCGGCCGGACGGGTCGCGGGTCTGGGCGCGGGTGAGCGAGCGCGTGGGCGAGGAGGACAGGCGGACAGTGGTGGACGGGCTCGTGGAGGACATCAGCGAGCGCAAGGCGCTGGAAGAGGGCCTCCGGGCGCGGACCGAGGAGCTCCAGGAAGCGGACCGGCGCAAGGACGAATTCCTCGCCATGCTCGCCCACGAGCTCCGCAATCCGCTGGCGCCGATCCTCAATGCGGCGACCATCGTGCGATACAAGACGGCCCCGCTCTCGGATGCCACGGTGCAAGAGGCATGCGTGATCATCGAGCGTCAGGTCATGACGTTGTCGCGGCTCGTCGACGACCTGCTCGACGTGTCCCGGGTGAGCCAGGGGAAGATCACGCTGCACCCCGAGATCATCGACCTCGGCAGGGCCGTGACGCAGGCCGTGGAAATGGTGCGTCCGCTCGTGGAATCGCGAAGGCAGGCGCTCGTGGTGCAATTGCCGCCCGCGCCGGTGCAGGTGCGCGCGGACCTCACCCGGCTGACGCAGGTCTTCGCGAACCTGCTCAACAACGCGGCCAAATTCACCCCGCAGGGAGGGCAACTCGGTATCACGGCCACGCGCGAAGGGGCCGAGGTGGTCGTGCGGATCACGGACACCGGCATGGGGATCGACGCGGCGCTCCTCCCGCGCATTTTCGACCTGTTCACGCAGGGCGACGTGTCCCTCGACCGGGCGCAAGGGGGGCTCGGGGTGGGGCTCACGCTCGTCAAGCGGCTCGTCGAAATGCACGGCGGCGCGGTGATGGCGGAGAGCGCGGGCCCGGGCAGAGGCAGCGCATTCACGGTCCGGCTGCCGGCGTCGAATGGGGAGGCTGCGGGCCACGATTCCGAATCGCGTGCGGTCGTCGAGGGGGCCAAGGGCCTGCGGGTGCTGGTGGTGGACGACAACCAGGATTCGGCGGAGACGGTTTCCCTGCTCCTGGAAATGCTGGGGCACGAGGTGGAGCGGGCTTATGATGGCCCCTCGGCGCTCGCTATGGCGCGGGGCTTCCGGCCGACCGTGGTCTTTCTGGATCTCGGCCTCCCGGGCATGGATGGATACGAGGTCGCGCGGCAGCTCCGCCGGGAATCCTGGGGAAAAGAGATCCGGCTCGTCGCGCTATCGGGGTATGGGCGGGACGAAGACCGGGAGCGATCACGCGCGGCCGGGTGTGATCTTCACCTGACGAAGCCGCCGAATTTCGAGGTCGTGCGGCAGCTCCTGGACGAACTCGGCCATGCGCGCGTGGGGCGTCCGGCTTGATCACCAGGGCCCGAGCGGCCCGGTCCGATCCCGCACGAGCCACGGCCAGGAGCCGCGGATCAGGGTGACCACGCGATCGTCGACGATATGGCCGATGTGCCCGGCGGTGATCATCTTCGCCTCGACGCCCGCACGTTTCAAAATGGCGAGCGCGGGCGGCGTCGCCGTTTCGCAGGCCGCCGTGGAGCAAACGAAGAGGACACGCTTGCCGCCGCCGCGCGCGAATCGCACGGCGCGGTCGTCCGTCCATGAGCTTTGCCCGCCCTCGCCGAGGACGACGACGGGGAAACGCGCCGGGTCGTCGGCGACGATGGGCACGCCGAGGAAGGCGCCGCGGGAAAACCCGCCGTAAATCATTGGCCCCTCGGCCACGTAGGGCCCGAAGCGTTCGCGGAGCGCTTTCAGGCCCGCGTCGATTTCACGCTCGAGCTCCTCCGACGTCGCGAATCCGAACAGCGGCTCCGGCCCAGAGCGGAGCGGAATGCCGTGGGGGCAGAGGATGAACGGGTATCCCTTCGTCACGCCGAGAAACTCGCCACAAGCCCATTCCGGGCGATCGCGGGACCCGTGCACGCCGATCAAGATGGGCCGCGGCGACGTCGTCCCGATGGGCGCCGCGATCACGGCCTCACGAAAACCTTCAAGCGGAAGGCGCACGAGCCAATCGCCGCCGAGCGGCGGAAGCGCAGGGGCCGAGGGAGCGGGCGCGCTCGATGCTGGCGGGGCCGGTTGCGCCGTGGGCGCGGCAGTAGGCGTCGACGAGGCATGGGGCGCTCGATCGCACGACACGAGCAGGAGCGTGGACGCGCCGAGCATGGCGCCTACCGCGAGGACGCGCGACCGGGCGAGCATCGGGGGGAGCGTAGCGCGCCTTCGGGCTCCGTGCAGGCGGGGGTCGGGAAGGAGACGTGCGACTTCTGGGATACGCGGCTCGGCTTCACGCCCTGACCGGGCGTGGCCGCGGCGGCGGGAGGGTCACTCTGCGAGGAGCTCTTCGATCACCGCGGCCATCGCGTCCGGATCGTATTCGTGGCTCGCGTACCGGACGGTCCCGTCTTTGCCGACGATCACATCGACCGGGAAAGGATTGGGCCCGACGAAGTTCGTCGTCACGGCTGCGTACGTGCTCGCGGGCTCCTCGATGCCGAGCGGGAACGAGACCCGGATGTTCTCGCAATAGGCCTGCACGTCGCCGATCTTGTCACTCGTCTCCCGCGGATTCAGGGCGACGATTTCGAGCCCCTTGTCCCGGTACGACTGCCAGAATCGCTCCTCCACGTCCGGGAGGTGATTCGCGCAGACCGGGCAGAACGTGGCGAAGTAGCTGAGCAAGAGCACCTTCCCGGCCGAAGCCTCTGACGTCCACGTCGTGCCGTCGAGCATGGTCGCCGTCGTGGCAGGCAGCGGGCTGCCAATGGTCACGCCCGGCGCATTGCCGACGAGATAAGCCTTTCGCACCGGGGCCGCGGGGTCGTCCGACACGATGTGCAGATACCCGACCTCCTCCTCGGCGGACGACGCGACATACGTCACCTCGAGCGAGAGCGTCTCCCCCGGCTCGATCCGGGCCTGCTTCGGCTCGACGCCGAAAGCGTCTCCGCTGATCCAGTTGTCGACGAGCGTGAGCGGCGCGGTGCCCTGGTTCGTGACCGGGATCTGGATCGTTTTCGCGGCGCCGGACGCGACCTTGCCGAAATCGAGGCGGGCTGCCGTCTCGGGCAGGCGAATGTTGGGGGCGAGGCGGTCCGGCTCGAGGCGGTACGAATACGGGTTTTCCCAGGCGCCGATGAAGACGTCCTGCCCCCGCGCGGCCACGCCGAACGTGCGCATCGTCGGCAGCTCGCGATCGGCGTCCTCGTAATCGAAGGGCCGCGGAATGCGGACGGCGGCGACGAAGCGCGGGGCCTCGGGCGTGGTCACGTCATAGACGCGCACGTCGTTCCACGCGGCCACGAAGATACGGCCCTCGGAAAACGCGACGCGGAGGGCCGTGCCGGGCATCTCCGCTCGGCCCACCACCTTCGGGCTCGCGAGGTCCGAAATGTCGACCACGGCGACGCCCGCGGAGCCGGCGGCCACATACGCGTGATTGCCGTCGACGACGACGCCGCGGGCCTGTCCGCCGATGGCGACACGGCCGAGCTCCACGGGCTTCGCCGGATCCGTGGCGTCGACCGTGGAGAACCCGCCGATGCCGTCGGCGACGAACACGTGATTGCCGCGCGCGGCGATGCCCCACGCATTCGTGAAGCCGCCGAGGCTCCCGACGCGCGTGAAGCCATTGGCCGCGTCGTAATCGTACACGCCGAGGCCATTCTCGTGCAGGCCGACGAAGATGTGGTGATTCGCGACGTCGACGCCCTCGTAGCTGACGCCGGGCTCCTGGAGGACCGGAAGCTGCACGGGCACCTCGGGATCGGTGATGTCCCAGCCGCTGAGGAAAGCCGGATTCCGGATGTTGCCGAGGTGGGTGGTGAAAACGAGGTTCTCGTCCCAGGCGAGGTGCTTGCAACCGGGCGTGCGTGTATCGCCGGGAATCGTGTGCTTGAGACCCTCGCCCGTCAGGGCCTCCATGTCGTTCGCGTGCTCGGCGTCGATCACGTTGAACGTGTAGCTGCAATTGAGGAGCAGGTTGTCCTCGCGGATACGCACCTCGTCGGTATGGCTACCGACCTCGGCCAGGTTCTGGAGCTGGACGAGCGGGCTCAAGTAATGCCCGGGTTCGAGCGCGGTCGGCACGCACTCTCGTCCGACCGCCTGCGTGCCCTCGCCGCATGTCAGGCCCGGGGTCTGGGACGGCGGCGGGGCGTCGGAGCAGCCGGCGAGGAGCAGAAGCGAAGAGGCGCCGAGGAGCGCGGCGTGGGTGCGGGAGATCGTTCGTATCAAGGAAGGAGTCGTCATATCGTGCCTTTCTGTGCCAGATCAGTCTCTTGATATCACGAGCCAAGTCAACTCGGTGATGCCCATCTGCGGCGCCGTCGCAACGCTCGTGCCATCGGCCTCGCCCGGGACCGGCTCCGAGAAGGCGCCGTCGATCTCGCTGATCGTTCGAAACTGAACTTTCGTCCCGGCGGGTAGATCCGACGGGGCTCGAATGGCAATGGGGGAAGAGCTCACGGCGGCGAAGGGGTGCAAGGCATACACGGCGACGAGCTCCTCGCCCTCGGGCACGACCCACGGGCAAGCTTGGGACGGCGGAATGCGCCGGGCGGCGATGTCGATGAGCGTATCGCCGAGGTAGGGCGTGAGATCGGCGACACGCAGGGTCAGCACGATGCCGTCGCCGGCCGTGAGGGTTTGCGGATCTTGCGCAGCGGGTCCGATGAGCGCCCCCTCCGGGAGGCTCGGGACGTGGAGGGAGCCCACGTCGATCAGCGACGAATCGACGATTCGCACGGGGCAAAGCGCGGCGGACTTGCGGGGCGTGGCCGTCGGGTCCGGCAGGGTCTTCAATGCGACCTCGGCCGTGGGCTCGATTGGGAAAAAGAATCTGCCGTCCGGCTCGGCATCGCCGAAGAGGCAAAGGGTCGCCATGCAGGCGAGGACTTTGCCGCCGCCGATGGGCTGATCCGCGTGGTCTTTCAGGATTCCCATGATGCCTGGTCCCACGGGTGCGGAGCCATCGGCGCCGGCGTCTTTTTCGGTATTGTTGCCGGGCGGCGGGTTTCCGCAGCCGGCGGCGAGGAGGGCAAGGAAAGCAAAAGAGACAATGTGGACCATGGTTTCACCGAAGCACCGCGGGGTCATCATCTCGCGGCCTTGGGAGGGTCGCATGCGCGACATGGACGTGCAAATCGGGTTCCGGCGCCTCGGGCCTTGGGGGACGATATGTTATGGCTTCTCCGGCCGGAGCCCGATGGGCAAGGACCCGTCGGGGGCAGCCGCGCGGGCCGCTTCGACGCGGCGCAGGCACGCCTCCTGGTGCGCGCGGGCCGTGGCTTCGGACACGCGCAAGAGCTCTCTCCTGCGCTCGATGGGCATGCAGTAGGTCGTCGCGGTCCACAGCTTCGGGTCATCGATGCCGCGGAGGGGCTCGAGGTCGGTCCAGATGCGCGCGGTCTTGTCGTCGGACGCGGTGACAATACGCTTGCCGTCGGGGCTCCACGCCGCGGAGCTGACTGCGAAATCGGAGCTGCGTAGGACCAGGGGCTCACCCGTGCCATCCGCGTTCCACACGCGCACGGTCTTATCATTCGACGCAGTGACAATGCGCTTGCCGTCTGGGCTCCATGCCGCGCACAAGACTCCATCCTCATGACCACGAAGCACGAGCGGCTCGCCCGTGCCATCGGCGTTCCATACCCGCACGGTCTTGTCCCACGACGCGGTGACGATGCGCTTGCCGTCCGGGCTCCACGCCGCGGATAAGACCTGAGCCTCATGACCACGAAGCACGAGCGGCTCGCCCATGCCAGTGGCATTCCACACCCGCGTCGTCCTATCCGATGACGCGGTGACGATGCGATTGCCGTCCGGGCTCCACGCGGCCGAATAGATGACATCGTCATGATCACGAAGGACCAACGGCTCGCCCGTGCCGTCGGTATTCCACACCCGCGCGGTCTTGTCGTACGACGTGGTCACAATGCGCTTGCCGTCCGGGCTCCACGCCGCGCACACGACCATGTCCTCGTGGCCACGAAGCACGAGGGGCGCGCTCGTACCATCCGCACTCCATACCCGCGCGGTCATGTCTCCGGATGCAGTGACGATGCGCTTGCCGTCGGAGCTCCATGCTCCCGAAAAGACGCGATCCTCATGACCACGAAAGACCAGGAGCTCACTCATGTCATGAGCATTCCAGACCCGTGCGGTTTTATCCAAGGACGCGGTGACAATGCGCTGACCGTCAGGGCTCCACGCCGCGGAAAAAACCCCATCCTCGTGACCATGAAGCGAAAACGTCCCACCCGTATCCTCGGCGTCCCATACGCGCGCGGTCTTGTCCCACGACGCGGTGACGATGTGCTTGCCGTCGGGGCTCCACGCCGCCGAAAGGACCATCAACCCGTGACCACGAAGGACCATGGGCTCACCCGTGCCATCAACATTCCACACACGCGCAGTTTTATCCCATGACGCGGTGAGAATGCGCTTGCCGTCGGGGCTCCACGCCGCTGAATAAACTCGATCTTCGTGACCACGAAGCACGAGGGGCTCGCCCGTGCCATCGGCATTCCATACCCGCGCGGTCTTGTCCTGTGACGCGGTGACGATGCGCTTGCCATCGGGGCTCCACGCCGCCGAATGGACCCAGGACGCATGACCATGAAGCACCACGGGCTCACCCCCGCCATTGGCATTCCACACGCGCGCGGTATTGTCCAGGGATGCGGTGACGACACGCTTGCCATCGGGGCTCCACGCCGCTGAATGGATCCCCTTCTTGTGATCACGGAACACCCAAAGCTCCCTCATGTCATCGGCGCTCCACACGCGCGCCGTCCCGTCCATGGACGCGGTGACGATGCGTTTGCCGTCGGGGCTCCACGCCGCCGAATAGATCCGGCGCTCGTGACCACGAAGCACGAGAGGCTCGCCTGTCCCATCTGCATTCCACACACGCGCAGTTTTGTCCCAGGACGCGCTGACAATGCGCCTGCCGTCGGGACTCCACGCCACCGATTGGACCGTATCCTCGTGACCACGAAGCACGAGAGGCTCGCCGGTGCCGTCGGCATTCCACACCCGCACCGTCTTGTCCAAAGACGCGGTAACGATGCGCTTGCCGTCGGGGCTATAGCTCGCACACGTGACCCAATCCGGATGGGTCAGCACCGCGCGAGCGACCCCGCTGTGCAAGGCCGAGCGCGCGAGCATGGACCACCCTCGCGGCACGCCTGGCGGCTCGATTTCGCGCAAAATCGTGAGCACGGTCGTAGGGTCGGCTTGCAGCTCACGAGCCGTGGCCATGCGGGTGGCGTTGCGCGCATCTCGGGCTTCGGCTTGCGCACGAGCCGCTTCCTGGTCGGCGCGGACCGCCAGATACGACACCATGAGCGCGACCGCGCTGAGCGTGGTGATGACGCCTATGGCGATCCGCAGGCGCAGCCGCCGTGCGCGCTCGGCGAAGGCCACGACAGCCAAGAGAAAGCGAACTTCGCGCTTACCGAGCCCATCATTCCAATTGTTGCCCCCTTCGGCACGACGGCGCTCGCGCCATTGCCGGGCGTCCTCGGCTGCGCGATCCCGCCAGAGCAGGCCTTCAGCTTGGCCACTCGCCTCCCATTGCTGTGCAGCGGTGCGTAATCGGGCCAAAAATTCCGCGTCGTGCTCGCTCTCGGCGAGCCATTGCCCGAGCTTCGCCCATCGGTCGATCAAGGATTCGTGGACCAGCTCTACAGTGGTTCCCTGGCGCTCGCCCCCTGTCTCGATGAGCAAGAGCCGCGCGCCGGCCAGGTGCTGAACCACGCGCGCGATTGCTTCGCGGGCGCTCCCCTCGCCGTCCTGGGCAAGCTCGCAGAGCTCGTCCAGGCTCACCACGGCGCGCGTGCGCTCGGGCGTCACCAGGCGGAGCAAGACAGCGCGCGCAAGCCGCTGCTCGTGCAATGACATGGCCGCGAGCACGGCATCCGCGTGGGCGGACAAGGCGCCGGCGACGCCGCCGATCTTTTCGTATCCCTCCTGCGTCAAGACCCGGCGCTCGCGATCCCGCGCCTCCCAGAGCTTCGCGGCCGTGAATTGCAAGAGCGGCAAGGGGCTCCGCGTGCTCTCCAGCGTGTGGAGCACATGCTCGACCATTTCCTCGGTCTGGAATCGATGACCGGAGGCCTCGATGGGCCGGGTCAACGCTTCGCGCAACCCCTCGCGCTCCATGGGTGGCAAAAACCAGAGCCCGCGGGTCACGTCGACCATGAAATGGCGCTCGTCGGCCATGCGATCGAGGAAATCCGAGCGAATGGCGAGCAGGACGCGCAGAGGTGACGAGGCGTCGTCGGCCGCGCCCGAAAGACAGGCGACGAACACGGCCCGCACCTCGGGGTCGACGCCGAGCGTATAGAGCTCCTCGAATTGATCGACGAAAAGCAGGATCCGGTGCCTGGGTCCCCCACGCCGACAGCGCGCGCGCAACCGAGCGCCCAGATACCCCGGCTGCGCGCGCAAGGTGGCGACGAGCCCGTCGTGATCGATGTTCTCGGCCGAGCCCGCCGTCTCGGCCACCTGCACGAGCACATCCACGAGCGAGGACAATGGCTCGCGACCCGGGCGCACGATGAATGCTTCCCAGCCGTCGCCCGAGCGCTTCAATGCAGGGATCACGCCCGCCCGCACGAAGGACGATTTGCCCGCCCCGGAGGGGCCGGCCACGCCGAGCAACGGCTGGTTGCGCAGCCACCTCGTCACGGCGGCGATCTCGCGATCGCGGCCGAAAAAACGCGCCGCATCCGCCTCCTGAAACGCGGCGAGGCCAGCGAACGGGCTCTCGTCCTCGCCCAGCGAGAGCCCCTTCCGGCCCGGCAAGAGCGCTTCGAGCTCGGCGAGGAGCTCTTTGGCCGAGCCGATGCGCTCGGCCCTGCGCTTCTTCAGGCAGCGGTCGACAATGGTGCCGAGTGGACCCACGTCCGGGCGCTTCTCGGCCATGCTGGGCATGGGGACATCGAGGTCCACGACCTCCGAGAGCCGCGCAAACGAGAATGGATCGAGCGGGTGCGCCCCCGTGAGCAGCTCGTAGAGGATGATACCCACGGCCCAGATGTCCGTGCGAGGATCGATGTCCCCGCCCAGCAATTGCTCGGGCGACATGTACGGGGGCGTCCCGAGGATCACCTTTTCTCGGGACTCTCGATCGCCCTCGGTGAGCGTGTGCGCGTCCGTGATCGTCGAGATGGCCTTGGCTTCGACCTGCTTCGCAATGCCGAAATCGAGCACCTTGATCGGCCCCGCGTCGTCGAGGAGGATGTTTTCCGGCTTGAGGTCCCGATGCACGATCCCGAACTGGTGCGCGCGGACCAGCGCGCGCACCACGGGGATCACGAGCTCGATGGCCTGGATCGGCGACATCGGTCCGGGGCCCTCGTGCTCGGCCATGAAGGCGCGCAGCGTGCGGCCTTCGATGTATTCGAGCACCATGTACGGATATCCGCAGAACTCGTCCACCTCGTGGATGACCACGATATTCTCGTGCTTGCAGCGAGCCGTGGCCCGCGCCTCGGCCAGAAAGCGCTCGGCCGTTTCTCCAGTGTATCTGTGGAGGAGCTTGATGGCGACCAGGCGGCCGAGCTTCGTATCGCGGGCCAGGAACACCGTCCCCATCCCGCCCCGACCGAGCTCGCGGATGAGCTCGTAATGCTTGATGGCGGCGCCGACGCCGACGGGTTTTGGGGGCGTGTGCCGCAGGATGGGTTTGGCGGGCGGCGCCACCAGCTGCAGCAAGGGAACCGTGCCACGAGCCGCGGGCGACCATTCCTGTGGTCGGTCGCGTTTCTTCATGCAGTCTCGACGCGGCGCGCGCCGCTCCCGGATCCGGACATGGAGCGTAAGGCCACGAGGGAGGGCGAACCAGGGATCGACCAGCGCTTTCCTCGGCTGTGCCGCGAAACCGTGCTCTCCCCCCGAGGTTTCCCCCGCGCCCGGTTGCACGAGAACGGACGCTCGGCTAGTTGGCCTCGGCATGCGCGTCTTTGCTGCCACGTTCGCCATGGCCCTCCTCACGACGCTTTCAGGTTGCGCCTCGGCGCCGCGTGGCGTCGCGGCGGATGTCGACCAGCTATTGGCGGAGATCGGCGAGAAGTACGGCTACTTCGGGGAGCAGTCGATCGACTGGGACGCCGTGCGCCGCCGGTATGCCGCGCGAGCGGACGGTGTCCACAGCAAAGCGGAACAGGTCGCCCTCTTCGAGGTCGTGCTCGACGAGCTGCACGACGCCCACGCGCATCTCGGCACCAATACGAAGCATTCGTTTCGCCTCGTGCCGAGCGGCGCGGATCTGTGGGCCGAGCTCGATGGCGCGCGCGCGATCGTCACGCAGGTCCGGCCGGGCAGCGCCGCGGCGCGGGCGGGCCTGCGGGCGGGCCAGGAGGTCCTTGCGATTGGCGGCGTCCCCGTCGCGCAGGCCATTGCGGAGCGGCTCGGGATGTCGAGCGCCGACCCCACGGCGCATGCCTGGGCGCTGCGTAGCCTCCTTTCGGGACGCCACGACGAAAAACGCCGGCTTCGTATCGTGACCGCCCAGGGTCCGCGCGATATCGACCTCGCCGCCCCCGAGGTCCCGTCCGGCAACGGACCGCTCGAGCATCGCCGGCTCGCGGGCGGCGTCGGTTATCTCCGGATTCACAATTCCCTCGGCGACGACGCGCTGGTCCCTGCGTTCGACGCCGCGCTCGCCGAGCTCGCCGATTGCCGCGCGCTCGTGCTGGACTTGCGCGACACCCCGAGCGGCGGCAACACGGCCATTGCCGAGGCGCTGCTCGGGCGCTTCGTGCGGGAGCCCCTGCCCTACCAGAAGCACGAATTGCCGGGCGTCGGCTGGCAGGGGCGGAGCCGGGTGTGGGTCCAGTATGTGCTGCCGCGTGGCCCTTTCACGTACGAAAAACCGCCCGCCGTGCTCGTCGATCACTGGACGGGGAGCATGGGCGAGGGAATGGCCATCGGGGTCGATGCCATGCGCCGGGGCGTGGTCGTCGGCACGCCCATGGCGGGGCTCAAGGGCGCCATCACGTCGTCCACCCTGAACCAAAGTGGGATTCGTTTTGCGATCCCGGTCGAGCGGCTCTTCCACATCGACGGCACCCCGCGGCATCGCTGGCTCCCGCCGGAGCGTGTCGATCTCGTCGGGCATGACGGGCCGGGCGAGGATGCGATCCTTTCGCGCGCGCTCGAGATTCTCGCGGCGCCGTCCCAGCGGGAGTCCGCGAGGGGGACGACTCGTTTCAGCGCCTCAGGGTGACATCGACCTGCCAGAGCGTGGCTCCCGCGACCCCGGGGTCGAACGGCCTCAGATAGAGCATTCGCAGCCACTCGCCCAGTTCGTGGCTCGCAGAGACCGCGGGAACGAAGTGGAATTCCTCGATGCCCGGGCAACCCACGGCGCCCCCCGGGCAACGACCCGGGACGTACCGGTGCTGGGTCAGCTTCATGATGGAGGTCGGCGAGAGGACCATGTGCCACGAGTAACCCGTGGAGGCGTTGGATTCCAGGCGCAAGATCACCTCGTCCCCCGACTGCACGGTCACCCTTTTGCCATTGTCTGCGTTAGACAAGACGATTTCGCGTGCCTGCGCGCTCGCCGGCATCATGCCGACCAGCGCAAGGATCGCCGAATACGAGTAGAGCTTCCTCATGGTCTCCTCCTCGGGGCCGTCGTCTTCGAGCGCGCATCGATCCGCGCCGCCACCCCTCCATGTCCATATGGGGCGGAGCGCAGCCACCGGGAGCGCTCTGCCAGACGAAATCACCCACCTCGACGAGCGTCGCCCCCCATGGTCCATCCTGATCAGCGCCCCCTGACGAGCGTCAACCCCCGCTGGCCATCGTGACCAGCGCCCCCTGACGCGCTTCAACCCCCGCTGGCCATCGTGACCAGCGCGCCCCCTGACGAGCGTCAACACCCTCTGATCATCGTGACCAGCGCCCCCTGACGAGCGTCAACCCCCTCCGACCATCGTGACCAGCGCCCCCTGACGCCGATCAACCGCCGCTGTCCATCGCGATCAGCGACCGCTGACGCCGATCAACCCCCGCTGACCACGCCGGCGTCGTCTTCCTGCTTCTCCGCGAATGAAATCTTCCGCCTGTCGTTCAACGGGCACCCGCTCGCGCAGGTTTTCCGAACACGCACATACCGGGCCTCCAGCCCAGGGAGAGCATCATGCGCAAGTACCGCCACAACGTCTCGTCGACCGTCCGTTTCGAGTATGGCGTCGAGCTCGCCGCCGGCCTCTCGCAATTCCCGGAGACCGCCGCCGCCGCGAACGATATCCGGACCGTCAACGACGCCCTCGGCGCCCAGCAAGACAAGCGCCGCGCCCTGCGTATCCCCGTCGTCGAGACCCGCGCCGCGCTCCGGTTCGCCGAATTCGGCGCCGAGCGCGTGATCCGCTCGTCCCTCCGCGCCGCGGAAATCGAGGACGGCGGCCGGCGTGGTCGTATCTGCGCGTGTCTCTTTCCGAAAGGCCTGCGCCCCGTCGTCATCCCCATGGGCAAACGCCAGGTCAAGCCCCTGAAGGAGCTCGTCGAGCGGCTGCAAAACGCAAAACTCGCGGGGATCGACGATTACCGCGCCGCCTGGTTGCCCAAGCTGAAGGCCGCCCTCTCGACCCTGGAAGCCGCCGTCGCCGCGCACCTCGAAGCGCTCACCGCGCACGACGAGGCCTTCAAGGTCGAACTCGCGCTCCGCGACGCCCACCACGACGCCGTCGACAAGGTGATCGGTATCGTCCGCGCCGCCTTCCCCCGGAATCGCGAGCTGCAGGACGTGATCTTCCCGGTCGTCGAGAAGAGTCGGAAGGGCGCGAGCGAGTCCGACGAGGAATTCGATCCCGAGCCGACGAGCGCCGCGCCCGCCCAGAGCTGATCCCGCCTACTTCTTCCCCACCCCCTCCCGCCCCCCATTCACCTCCCGCAAGAACCCAGCCAGCTCCGCATTGAACCGCTCGCGCGCCTCGTAAAACGGCGCGTGCCCCACGCCCTCGTACACCGACAGCCGCGCGCCACGAACGAGCGACGCCGTACGTGTCGCCATGGCAACCTTGGCGTGGCGATCCTCCGCTCCATGAATCACGAGCGCCGGGACCAACAGCGCGCGCAGCGATTCGTCCGCTCCGTCGAGCGGGATACGCCCGACCGCGCCCTGCACCTCGACGGGCACCATGGCGTTGTACATGAGCATCGTCTCGAACTCCGCGGGGGGCGGCGGGACGACGAAGCAATCCCGAAGGAATTGTCGCATGGCCCCGAGCCTCGTCGACAGGTCCTCCGACCAAAGCGGAGGCATCTCGCCGAGCAGCGCGCGATCGAAGCGCGTCACCGCGTCCACGAACACGATGCCGCCCAGCCCCGCGTCCCCATACGCCCGCAGGTAATCGAGGATCACCACACCCCCGAGCGACCATCCCACGACGACCGGCCGCCGGAGGCCCGCTCCCTCGATCACGGCCCGGAGCTCGTCCCCCCAGCGTCGGGCCTCCTCATAATACTTCGTCTCGATCGGTTTGTCCGATACGCCGTGGCCGCGCAGGTCGTACGTGACGAGCCGGAAATCCTTCGCGAGGCTGCTCTCGATCTGCGGAGCCCACGAGAGGTGGCTTTGCGAGAGACCGTGAATGAAGAGCACCTCGGGACCTTTCGGATTGCCCCATTCCTGCACCGCAATCGATAGCCCATCCGGCGTCTTCACGTGGACCTGCTTGGCAGGCGGCAAGCGCCCGTCCCCGGCGACGGCGTTCTCCGCCTTCGCGGCCACGACCGGGACGCTCGGCGCCGGAGGCCGCGCCTCGCCGCAGCCTGCCGCCATCGAGACCATCAAAAACGCGAGCGCCTCGGCCCACGGGCGCCGCATCTCCGTCGCATTCCTCATCGAGAGCATCTCCTCGCCGTGCGTCGAAGGCCTTGACGTAGGTCCACGGCCGCGCTGAATCCAACCGATACGGCGCATGACGATCATCGATCACACGCATCTGGCGAGGCTCGACCTCAACCTGCTCGTGGCCTTCGATGCTCTCCTGACGGAGCGCCACGTGACGCGGGCAGCGGCGCGCCTCGGGCTCAGCCAGTCGGCCATGAGCCACAACCTCGCGCGCCTGCGTGACCTCTTCGGCGACGAGCTCTTCGTGCGCACCGAGGGCGGCATGCAACCCACACCACGCGCGCAGGAGCTGTCGGCGCAGGTCCACAACGCGCTCGCCGGAATCCAGGCGACGCTGCAGGCGAGCGCACCCTTCGATCCCGCGCGCGACGAACGGCATTTCCGCATCGCCGTGTACGACGACATGGAGATCGCCCTCCTGCCGCCGCTGCTCGCGCACCTCGATGCGCTCGGCTCGAAGGTCCGGATCGAGATCCGCCCCTTCGTGCCGGCCGAGGTCCCCGACATGCTCGACGCCGCCGAGCTCGACCTCGCGATCGGCGTCTTCAGCGAGGGCCGCACGCACCACAAGCGCCGCGTGATCTGCACGGGCGATACGTACCTGTGCCTCTTCGATCCCCGCGGGCACGAGCCGTCCGCGCCCATGACGGCGGAGCGTTATGCGGACCTCCCGCACGTCCGCATCTCGTCACGCGCGGCGCTGGAGGACGGCATCGACGCCGCGCTGGCGAAGCAGCGGTTGAAGCGGCGCATCGCCCTGAGCACGCCGCACGCGGTGGGCGTCCCCTACTTGCTCCGCCGTCTCCACGCCGTGGCGACGCTGCGCCGGAGCGTGGCGCTCGCCGCGGCCGAGACGCTGGGGCTCTCGACGGCGGACGTCCCGATCACGCTCCCCAAGACCGCGATCTCAATGGTGTGGCATGCGTCGTACGACCACGATCCAGCGCACCAATGGCTGCACGAGGAGATCTTGCGAATCGCGCGCGAGCTCTGAGAGGGTGTTCCGCAGCGTTGCGCCGGGGTTTCACCCCGGACCCCGACCAGGGGTTGTCCACCCCTGGACCCGGACCAGGGCAAGCCCTGGACGCGGGGCGACAGCGCGCGATGCGCGCTGTCGACAGGGAAAACGTCACTACGAGGTACGGCAGCGCTG
>NZ_JAGTJK010000043.1:0-95907 GCF_028435265.1 Polyangium jinanense
CTTGCTCACCGTTTGTCGGGAGACGCCATTCGACGCGGCAATCTCACCGTTGCTCTTGCCCTCCGCACAGTCCAGCACGATGCGCGCACGGTCCGCCAACGCCTGCGGAGACTTAGGTCGGCGCGCCCAGCGCTCCAGGGTCTCGCGTTCTTCAGCGGTCAGGACCAGAGGTTCGAGTGGGCGGCCAGTTCGACGTCGCATCTTCCCACTCACCTCCATGTGTTGAGGGAGGGGATCGTCCAAAAAATGTTCGCGTTCTTCTAACTCATGACACTAGCTTCCACGTGATAGTGTCGCTTCCTGGCACTGACTGCTCGACACCGGGCAGCTTGGTCTTGAAGTCTGCCGAGAGCTGAGTCAGCTTCGCGCCATCGAGCCGCTCACGCTTTCCAAAGCCGCCGAAAAGCTCCACGAGCGCCAGAGCCTCCAATTGAGCCAGCGCTTTGAGAAAACGCTCTGATGGGAAGTGGACCTCCGCCCATTTTGATGAGTCTGGCGACACCGTGAATGATACCAGACTTCGCTCAGCCCGGGGCGCTCGCAGGAGGAATCCTATTGCATCACCAGACAACTGGGGGAGCTTGTCGGCCAGTGGGCCAACTCCCTGCGTTATCGCGACACTTTTGATTGTAGACTTCAGCGAGACGCCAGCAAGATGAATTTCGTCGGCGGTTCGGACCTTTCAGGAATGGATGTCAATGCGGCTTGCAGAGGAGTATAAAACAGCAGAAGAAATAGGAAGCCGAGAGCTGGCCACCCGCCGAAGACCACCTTGAGATATTCCAATAGTAGCGAAGCGCCAGACTTAGTGTCTGGAGCGACCTTTTTGGTGAGCGCATCTTCAATGGCGGCAACTCGTCTCGTGACATCCCGAAGGACCGCAGTCAGGTGCAGACTTTCTATGGATCCCATCGAGACCTCGTGTGATGTCTGTTTGGGGCCCGAGGGTGGCACCGGCGACGGAGCCTCTGGGATGACTTCGCGCTTTTCAGAAGTCGAAGGGACTGTGGGTGCACTCGGTGTAACCTCCACGTGTCGCTGGCCGTTGGCATCACCGGTCGGCACGGGTGAATCGGTTAAAGGAGCAGGACTGTTTTCTGCGACGGGAGGGGGGGTCGGCATGGCTCCACCATACCGGAACGCACACAAGAAGGGTAGACCCTACCCGAGCTGCCGCGCAGGAGGTTTCTCTCGGGGGAACGCTGAAACGCTGCTAGCCGGCCCTTCCCCTTGCCATCCTCCTCCCCGCCTCCTCCAAATCCTCCTTCAGATGATGCACATACCGCTGCGTCGTCGCCCAATTCTTATGCCCCGCCATCTGCTGCACCACATGCACCGGCATCCCGGCCCGTAACCACGACGTGATCGCATAATGCCGCAGGCAATACACCGACCACCCCTCCAGCCCCACCCGATCCCTCACCCTCTCGAACGCCTGCACCAACCCGGCCTGCCCCCACGGCTTCCCCCGCACCGTCATCGCCACGAGCTCCTCCCGCGCCCCCGCCTCCACCGGCGCGAGCAACCTCCCAAGCTCCGGCGTCACCGGCACCTCCCGCTGCCCCGTCTTCGGCGTATGCGTCTCCCCGAACGACCGCCCCTCCCGCAGGCTCACGAACCCGCCGGCGACCGCCTCTCCCTCCCACCGGAGCTGCACATCCCGCCGCCGTAGCCCCCGCACCTCATTCGGCCGCAGCCCGGCATACGCCATCAACCCGAACGCCAACCGCTGCGACGCGCTCGCCGCCGCGAGGATCCGGTCGACCTCCTCGCCCGTCGGAATCTCCAGAATGCACTGCCCGATCGGCTTGAGCCGCGGCAACCCCTCCGGCACCCGCGCGATGTACCCGCGCGCCTTAGCGAATCGCAGCACCGGATATCGATGAACAACCGCGACTCCCCTCGCCGCATCACCTTACGCAACGCCACGGCCCACCTCCTTTCCGTCCCCTCATTTCAATGCAGACGCTCACAGCACGCCCCGCGCATCCGAGAACGTCACGCGCCACAGGCGCCCGAACTTGCGCGCACGCACGCCGTCGACCATCGCCTCGGTCCCGCCGTCGGCCGCGCGCGTGACGCGGCGCTCGAGCCTCTTGCGGAGCTGCGCCGCGTTGAGCCCGAGATGCGCCGCCGCCCGGTCCAGCGGCGCTGCGCGTGTACATGACGGGACGCGGCGCAGGCCCGTCATGACGCGGCGTAGGCATGATGTTCGCATTGCAAGGTTCGAGCGTCGCCGGAAGCGCAATTCGAGCCAATTTTGCTCGAATTGCGCTGTTTTTGCGCGCGACGCCCGCCTGAACGGAAATCCGACGGACGCTCGATCCGCGAAGCAGCCGGGACCTCGCGCCTCGGGCGTGGCACGTGCGCTGCACGAATCCTACACGCGCCGTCCCCATGAAGGTCGGTGTACGGCGTCTGCTTGCTTTTTCCGAGAAAATTCAGCCGCGGGCGTCCTCCCGCGGAGCTTTCGGCGAGGGCGCGGGGCCGGTGGAGAACGGGTCGTTTACAACCACTGGAGATTCACATGCAGAACGATGACAGGGCGTTCGTGAATAACCTTCTCTCGCTCTCGACGCAGCTCCCGGAGGCGACTGCGTCCGCCTCGGCGCTCGCGTCGGCCGAGGCCCCGCCGCTCGTGCAGGGCAAGGCCGTGGCCGCGAAGCTCAACAATCTCGCGGGTGCCGAGCGGAGCGAGGCCTGCCACCAGAAATGGTGGAAGTCCGTCGATTGGACCTCCTTGGAAGCGGGTGATTCCGCGGAGCACCTCTCCTCCGCCGAACTCCTCGCGTCCGTCAAGGCCGTGCAGGATTGACGTTCTGATGCTGGGCGCTCGCGGCCATGGTCTGTCGAGACACACGCCAACCAGGCCGCGGGCGCCGAGCCCCGAGCACCTCCCCATCCCGGTGACCCCTGAATCGACCTGAGGAGCCATGCAAGTGAAGCCAGCCACGCCCCGCGCCGTGCAATTCATCATCAAGGTCTCGAAGTTCTGCAACCTGCGCTGCTCGTATTGTTACGAGTACCCCGAGCTCGGGGACAAGACCACGATGACGCACGAGCAGCTCGACCGGATGTACGAGCACATCGCGGACTACTACGCCTCACTGGACGAGCCGACCACGGTCAAATTCATCTGGCACGGGGGCGAACCGCTCCTCCCGGACCCCGAGGTCTACTGGACGACGTTCGCGCGGCAACGCGAGATCTTCGGCCCGATCCGCGTCGAAAATACCGTTCAGACCAACCTGACCGTGCTCGACGACGAGCGCCTCCGTCTCCTCAAAGAGGGCTTCCATGGAGTCGGCGTGTCCCTGGATCTCTTCGGTGGCTTGCGGGTCAACCTCGCCGGAAAGGACTCGCAGGATCGCGTGCTCGCCAACATCGACCGCCTGCGGAAGGCGGGCGTCAAGTTCGGGGGGATCACCGTACTTTCGCGCAAGAACGCGGGTCACATCAAATCGATCTTCCGTTTCTACGAGCGGCTCGGCGTGTCCTTCCGCCTGCTGCCGCTCTTCGCGGGCGCATACCCCGATCAGCACGCCGGTTACGAGATCACGGCGAAAGAAACCCTCGAGGCGTTCTGCACCATCGTCGACCTCTGGCTCCAGAGCGACAAGAACCTCACCATCGCGCCCGTGACCGACCACGTGCGATCGGTGATCCGGTATCTCACCCCGGGGATGCCGTCCTCCTTCTACAGCCGGCGCGCGTGGGAGACGGCGGTGGTGGTGAACACGCGAGGCGAGGCGTACGCCGACGCGGAGGCCTACGATCCGGACCATAGCTACGGCAATATCTTCACGACGCCGCTCCGGGAGCTGTTTGCCTCCGCGAACCGGGAGAAATCGCTCCGGGCCTCGGAGCTGCGCATGGCGGCCTCCTGCACGAAATGCCCCTACTTCGGCGCTTGCAGCGGCTATACCAAGGGGGAGTACGTCGAGACCTTCGCGGACTCGCCGCGGGTGGGAGACATCCTGCTCTGCACGGTGGAGCGGGGGCTGCTCCAGCACATCGAAAAGCGGCTGCGGGAGACGGGGCTTTATGGCGACCCGGCCCGAGCCGACCTCGATCGGCTCCGGGCCGAGCGGCTCACCACCGAAGATCCCACCCTGCAAGCGCTCTCGTTCGCAGGCTAGGATTGGCCGAATCGTCCGCGTGCCCGCGGAATACATCCCCGCAATGCGAGCGCCCGGGGGACGACGAACTCGGCGCGTGTAGGCTCGCGGGGAGCAGCGGGATCAGCACCACCACCACGAAACGAACTGGAGCACGCAATCCAGTCGCGTTACCCTGCGCCCATGAAAGCCCCCATGCTCGCCCTGCTCGCGGCGCTCTCCCTCGCGGCCTGCGCTCCTCCCCCGGCCTCGAACCCTGCGCCAAACGCGGCCTCGAACTCCGCTACACCCCCCTCCACGAGCTCCGCGGCCGAAGCGCCCGGCCCCGCCACCACCCCTGCCTCCGCTCCCTCCCCTGACGACCCGTCGCCCGCCCCCGCGCCCGCGGACAGGGCGCCGATCGTGCAAAGCAACAACGCCTTCGCCGCGAGCCTCTGGGGGGTCCTGCGTGCTCAGCCGGCTCATTCGGGCAACCTCGCCGTCTCGCCGGCCAGCATCACCCTCGCCCTCGCAATGACCTTCGGTGGTGCCCGCGGCGAGACCGCGGCCGAAATGAAGCGCGTCCTCCATTTCGATGCCAGCGCCGACGACATCATGCGTTCGGCGGGCGAACTCCAGCGGGGCTGGAACACGGGCAAGGGGCCCACGATCCTGCGCACCACGAACCGCCTCTTCGGAGAGATCACCTATACCTTCGAGAAGCCCTTTCTCGACGCCACGCAGCGCTCCTTCGGCGCGCCGCTCGAGCCCGTCGATTTCGTGAAGAACTACGAGCGGGCGCGGCAGCACATCAATGGCTGGGCGCAAAAGCAGACGCAGGACCGCATCAAGGACCTCATCCCGCCAAATGGCGTCAACGAAACGACGCGCCTCGCCCTCGTCAATGCCGTCTACTTCAAGGCCAACTGGGGCAGCCCGTTCGAGGTCTCGAAGACGCGGCCGAGCCCATTTCACCTGACGAGCACGGACAAGAAGGACGTGCCCACGATGAACCGGGAGGGCGTCTACCGCTTCGCCGAGCAGGGCCGCGTGCGGGTGCTCGAGATGCCGTACGAGGGCAAAGACACGTCGATGGTGCTCCTCTTGCCCGACGCGGTCGATGGCCTCCCCGCGCTCGAGCAGTCCCTCACGGCCGCCGAGCTCGACCGCTACATCGAAGCCATGACGCCCGAGCTCGTGACGGTGTCCCTGCCCAAGTTCCAGGTCAATCCCCCGTCGTCCATCCGGCTCCGCGAGACGCTCGAGACGCTCGGGATGCGGCTCGCGTTCGACATCCGCAGTGCCGATTTTACTGGCATTGCCAATCCGCAAAAAACGCGCGACCGGCTCTACGTCAGCGAAGTCTTCCACAAGGCCTTCGTGGAGCTCGACGAGAAGGGCACCGAGGCCGCCGCGGCCACGGCCGTCGTGATGGCGCGAGACAGCGGCCTGCCGCCGAAGCCCAAGGTCTTCCGCGCCGATCACCCCTTCCTCTTCGTCCTGCGCGACACGAAGACCGGGATGATCCTCTTCATGGGCCGCGTCGCGGACCCGTCGAGCCGGTGAGGGAATCGGTCCCCCGACACACTCGCGCAAGGCTTCACCCTCGCCATCCTCCCGTATGCCTCCCAGCGCGACATCGACCACTCGACGCCGCTCGGGTTCGAATTCACCCCGCCCGGCGCAGCCGAGGCCTACCTGCTCGGGATCAACGATTCGGAGCCCGGCAACAACGAGGGAGCCGCCCAGTTCGCCGTGCATGTCCGCGCTCCGACCGCCGCGGAGTGGCTTGGCGGGCGAACCGGCCCTTGTCTGGCACGGTGATGAAGAACGAGGGCTCCGAACCAAATGAATAAGAAAGAACGCATCGAGGACTTCGCCGCCAGAGCAGAGGCGGACCCAAACTCGGTATTCGCGCTCGGCAGCCTTGGTCGCTACTGGGCGGTCAATCCTATGTCCGACGAGGTGGCGTTGCTTGCTCGATTGGGCATCGAAGCGTCCACGTGTACGAAGGTAGACTTGTACTGGGAGCACGGCGACGTATGGTTCGTGCAGATCCAGTCGGAAGCGTACGGGGCACCGAGAAAGCCTGGAGCCTACGCTCGATTGGCACCGTCTGGGTATGTCAACGTCGTTGTCGTCGTGCCCGAGCGCGTCATTTCATCGGACGTCGTCACGCGGGTGTTGCGAGACGTGGCCGATCGGAGCCTGCGTATCGAGCGACTGCGTGACATCTTGCAGCCATTATGAGCGTGCAGTCCGTAGCCGGAATCTCTCAGACCCCCTGTCGCGCGAATCCATGAGACCTGAATATGAAACCAAGGAGCACAACCATTGATATTAAAATACAAATCGCGCTCACGATAGTCGTCCTCACCATGCTCATGCCTGCATGCTCCCCTGGGCGAGGGTCTCCGGAGGAGGCGCTGCGGAGTTACGTGGGTCGTCAGCAGGGTGTCGCCGAGCGCGACGTCGAGGCGATTTGCTCGTGCGGCGCGGTGTCCCATTCAGCCCTTCAATGCAATTGCTGGGCGCGGGTCCACGGCATTGAGGCCGCGTACGAGTGTGAGTGCCCGGCGGGTCGAGGGACGTTGCCGTGGGTGCCCAAGCCGTGCATCTGCACGTTGCCGGTTGCCCGCCCTCCTCCTGGTGCAGCCGAAAGTAGCAGCCGTGAGGCTGGATCTTCTAGCACGGGTGAGATCGAGACGCCGCTCGGCCCTTGAAGTTGGGGGCCTTTTGGCGGAATTCTTACGCGAAACATGGACTTCACATCTCCGAGGTCCCCCGGCCTCGTCACGTGGTTCTCCATCGACATCTTCCCCGACGACGCCGCCCCCAACTCCGCCCGGCGCAGCCGAGCTTGCAGAGCATCAGAACGTGCCCGGCGGACAGTTCAAGACCGAACAACTGCACACATCACTCCATGCTGCTATCCTCGGACCCATGCGGATCGTTGCCGTCGCAGACACACACCTCTATCACACGCAGCTCGTGGTCCCACAAGGCGACGTGTTCGTTCACGCGGGAGACCTGTGCCGGTTCGGGGATCTCGACGAGCTCGCCGAAGCCGCCGCGTGGATCCGAAGTCTGCCCCATCAATACAAGATCGTAGTCGCAGGAAACCACGACTGGGCCTTCGTCCACCAGCCGCGCGAAGCGCGCGCGCTGCTCGGCAAGGGTGTCGTTTACCTGGAGGATTCTGGGGTCTGTATCGATCGCATCACCGTCTGGGGCAGCCCCTGGCAGCCGGCGTTCCACGACTGGGCGTTCAATCTCCCGCGGGGCAAGGCGCTCGCGGAGAAATGGGCGGCCATTCCCGAGGGGATCGATGTCCTGATCACGCATTCGCCCCCGTTCGGAATCGGTGATCGCTCGTGGTCCGAGGAGCGGCATGGCTGTGCCGATCTGATGGCGCGTGTTCGTCAGGTGAAGCCCCGTCTCCACATCTTCGGTCATATCCATGAGGATGGAGGGGTCTTTCGCCAAGAGGGCGTCACTTGCTTCGCGAACGTGACAACCTGGGAGTGCGCGCGGCGTCCGACGGTGCTCGATATAGCGGGCGAGGTCGTCATGGAGATCGACGTTCCGAAGGCGCGCCGCTGAGGAAGAACTCCCCGCCCCCCGGCATCCGTGCGCTATACTATCCACGTGCGCCAGCTCGTTCCTCTGATGCTCGGTTCCTTTCTGCTCGTGGGCTGCTCGAGCGGCGCTGCGCCTCCGCCGCCGGTACAGGCTGCGCAGCCAGCGCCTCCGCCGCCAACTTCCCCGCCCGCGGGGACCTCGGCCCCGCAGTCTCCGCAAGCCGGATCGGCCTCGCCTCCTGCGCAGGTCGCGCCTTCGGCGGCTGCCCCCGATTCGTCCTGGCCGGCGGAGTCGGCGGCGTTGGAGAAGCAGGTGCTCGACGAGGTGAACGCTCGGCGCGCGGGCTCCGCGACCTGCGGAGGCCGCCGCTTCGGCCCCGCTCCTGCGCTCGCGCTGCACCCATCCCTGCGCGCAGCAGCCCGCGCCCACAGCCTCGACATGTCGACCCGCAATTACTTCGATCACGTGACACCGGAAGGCCGCACGGTGGAACAGCGAGCGCAGGCCGCGGGTTTTTCACATCCTACGATGATGGGCGAAAACATCGGATCGGGCCGACCGACAGCGGCAGGCGCCGTGGAGCAATGGATGGCGAGCACTCAGCATTGCAAGAACATCATGAATCCGAAGTTCCGCCACATCGGCGTCGGGTACGCAACGCGACAGGGCTCGACGTACACGCACTACTGGACACTCGTCTTCGGGGGAGAGTGAGGACGGCGCGTGCCGGGGTGGACGACGAGCTCCATGTCACACCGATGGAGCCCGGGCTGATAGAAATCTTCGATTCGTCGCAGGAGCCGGAAGCCGCGCCGTGCATAAAAATCCGCGGTCAGGTGGCTCGTATCCATGCGCACGAGCTCGATCTCGGGCATGTCCGCGAGCCAGGCGAGCCGGCCCTCGGTGAGCGCCTTCCCATAACCTTTTCCGTGCAACGACGAATGAACGAGGCCCCACGTCAACGTCGCCACGCGCGCGTCCTCCCTCGTGGGCGCGAGACCTCCGCACCCTACCACGGCGCCGCCCTCGTCGCAGATCACGGCATAACGGCCCGGCAGGTCGTCGAGGAAGCGCCCGAATCGCTCGCGCTCCTCGACCGAAAAGAACCGCGGGATGTTGCTGTCGAACGCGGCGAGGCACGCCGCCCGATCCTCCGGTCGATAGTCACGCAGCTTCATCACTCCCTCTCGTGCTGGCCTTGACCGCTGGCCTTCGCTTGCAGGTCGAGACGGTCGCACGGGAGCCGCGTGCGAGTCAAGGCGTCGTCCATCGCAATGCGAGCTCGATCGTCACGCAGGCGTAACACCTCGCTGTCACGCCCGCGTGACAGCTGTTTCGGCGCCGTTACGCTTGGACGAGGGGCGGCTCGCCTCGAGCCGATGCGATTCGTCTCTGGCAAACTTGGCACGCGGCGTGCAATGCAAAAAAAGAGCTCGTGAACACCAACCCATTCGAGGCGCGAGTCGCCGCCGAAGTGGAGTCGCCATGAAACCCAACATTCTTTCCGCATCGCTGCTCCCCCTCTTCGCGATGGTCGCGCTTGCGTGCTCCGGGGAGGACCCCGAGCCCCCGACCCCACCTGATTACCTCTTCGGCGTCGAAGAGCAGCCCTTCGGCAAGACGTACGAGCAATGGGCCGAGGCCTGGTTCCAATGGGCGTTCGCGATCCCCAAGGCCGAGAATCCAATTCTGGACGGGCCTTGCGAGGGGCACCAGATGGGCGACGTGTTTTTCCTGGCGGGCAACGTGGGCGGCCAGACCACGCGCGCTTGTGCCGTTCCCGCAGGAAAGGCCATCTTTTTCCCGATCGTCAATTCCATCTCGTGGGCCTGCCCGGAGTACGTCGACAACCCCGACCTGACATGCGAAATGTTGACGTCCGAGCCAGTGGCCCACGACAACGCGTCGTCGTTCTTCAACGACTACGAGGTCACGATGACGCTCGAAATCGATGGCAATGCCATCAAGGACCTCGACGACCGGCGCGCCCACACGGCCACATTCGACGACCCCACGCCGAACCAGGCCGAGGATGTCTTCGGCACCATTTGCAGCGGCCCCATTCGTGAAAATACCTGCGACGTGCCGGTGGGCTCGAAGCGGATTGCCGCCGCCGATGGCTACTGGGTCATGCTGAAGCCCCTCCCCGCCGGAGAACACGAGGTCCAGTTCACCGGGAAGATCGTGCTCTCGCCGGATCAGACGTTCGAACTGGACGTCACGTACAATCTCACCGTCGCGCCTTGAACATCCAAGGCCCGCCGGACGCGAGCCCACCTACTCGCGTGATGCTTTGCGCCTACACCGGCTCCACCCGCGCAATCGGAAAACGCAGCGTGAAGTCCGACAGTCGCGCCGCGAAGAGGACCTTGCCCTGCGATACGTCCGGAAAACGCGCGGGATCGACGCGGGCTTCGACGAGACGGGCGAGCTCCACCTTGCAGGAAGCCTCGGGCGCATAATAAAAGGCTCGGTCGTCATCCACTTGCACGAGGGTGCGGAGCGCCTCAGGCATGAGCACGCTGGAGGCGGGCAGGCGCAAACCCCGCGGCGCGAATACGAGGTCGGCGAAGACGTGGTCGCCGTCGTGGAGCCGCACGCGCTCCCGGCCTGCTTCGCGGGTCACCTCGAAATCGGCGCGGTCCTTGGGGATTCCCCAGTTCTGTCGGCCGTTCACCACGCTGTCCCAGGAGCTGACGTAGATCTTCGTGATGGACCAGAAGAGCCCTCCGCCGATCCGGAAACGGCAGGGGATGAAGAGGAGCTCGCGATAGGGACCGACGTCCGAGGTCGCATAATCGACGAACATCAAGGCGCCCGTGCGGCCCTGGGCCCGCCCCCGGAGCGGCTCCGGCACGAAGCTGCCCTCCTCGATCAGCCGCGGGGGCAGCCGGAGCATGACCACGTAAGCATCTCCGCCGAGTGTCCAAGGGGCGGGAACACGAGGCACATCGGACGCCGGAGGCATGACCAGGGAAAGAAGCGCAGAAAGGATGCCCGTTGTCAAGCGCTTGGCGGTCTCGGATCGCCTGGGTGCGGATCCGCGAGTTCGAGCGCCTGACGACGCTGGCGTCGCAGAATCCGGGAGTTCAGAAGTCGATGCAAGTGCCGCCGGTGCAGCGCCGGATCAGCTGCCAGGTGCCGGACTGGCACTCGTAGGTGCTGGTGACCGTCGTGTTGCCTGGCTTCGTGGTGATGAGGTGCGTGGCGCCCTCGTTGGCCGCGGTGCAGGGCGGCAACGTCTCAGCCTGTTCCGCGATGGTGGGGTCATCGATGTCGAGGTCCACGTCTTCCTCGGCATAACAAGCAGCAAGGGCCAGCGCGGCGATCGCGATCAGTCGTTTCATGGGTGCTCCTTCATCCCTGTCCGGGACGATTGAATGAAATTCGCTCTATCAGAGCTCGAACCGGCTCGGTGATCGCCTGTTCGCCAACCTGATTCTCAAAATTGCGAGACGTGGTCGCTCACAGAGCCGAGTCCCCTCGCCGGCCCCCATCCCTCACCACGCCTCCCCATAGCGGGCGCGGAGACATTCCCATTCCTCGTGGTCGGCGATGTAAACGCCAGCCGACCAGCTGAAGATGTCGGCCGGTTTGTCGTCGGGCTCGAGGAGGGGAATGACGTGGACGTGGAGGTGCGTCGAGCTCTGCGTGATCTCGCCGGCGGCGCTCCCGGTCGAGGCGAGATAACATCGCCGCGGACGCATGACGCGCTCGACGACCCTCGCAGCATGGAGGACGAGGCGGTTCGTCTCCGCCCAGGTCTCATCGTCGATCTCGCCGAACGACACCGCATGCCGCTTCGGCATCACCATGAGCTGTCCCCAGCGGCGCACGTAGCGCGGCAACAGGACGAGCTGGCGATCGTCTTCATGGACGACGAAGACGGGGCCGGCGCGCCGATCGCGGATCGCGCACATCAGGCATGCGACGTCGCCCGTCTCGTTACGAATTCGATCGAGCGCTTCGGCGCGCGAGACGAGACGGGGCATACGCCTAGACCATGACGGGGACGCGCTTGGGGAGCTTCCGCATCCGGACATCCGGAACCTGCGCGTCGTACGCGAATTTCGCCGAAGGCACGACGACGAGCGGAGCCCCCACCTGTTCCGCGCGTGCGAGCGCGTCCGCAAGCGCGCGGAAGTTATCGGCGGTCGAGCGATAGCGCTCGTTGTCGAACGCGAGGGCGCTCGCGTACAGGGCGGCACCGTCTCCGCCGCCGCTTGCCCAGTGCGGTCGCGACGGCCCCGGCTCGAGCTCGGCCCCGGCGAGCGCCTGCGCGAGGGCGTGGTCCGCGGAGATCACGGCAATGATCTCCGGCGTCGCCAGCGACCACTCGGTGACCATGGCTTCGTTGCACAAGACATATTCTCGGTAGGCGACCGGCGACTCGTTTTCCGTATGCACGTGGTAGACGGCGGCGAGGACAGATGGATCGGCGAGGACCTGCCCGATCGAAACGGCGCGTCCGTCGAGATCGTGAAACTCGAATGGAGCGGAACGCGCCGGATCGAAGCGCGCGACGATCGCCCTCGGCGAAAGGACGACGCGGAGGAGCTGATCGCCGTAATCGCGCTCGGCGAGACCGAGCCGCGTGGGCCAAGGACGCGTCCACGCATAACGTCGAAGGCGAAGGCTCGGGTGAAGCAGGAGCAGGCGCGCCATGTCGCCGTTCGGACCGCCGCCGGCCGCGACCCGTTCGAGGAGCTCGACGTACGCCGTCGGTCCCTCGGGCAACTGGGTATCGAGCAAGAGCTGCTTGTCGCGCCGGAGCGTCGCCGCCTGCTCGCGCGAGGTCCAAGACCAGAGCGTTCGACGCGCGTACGACGCATCGGTCACGGACGCCTCTTCGAGGCTCCTGGCGACGCTTCGATCGAGCGATCGCGCCGGGGGTCGCTCGATCGAGGGCGTAGCCGACGCAGCGGAAGCTCTGGCCCCTGCAGACGCATCGGGCGGCGGTTCGACGGACGCATCGCGACGCGCGCACGCCGCGATCAGCGCTGCCAGCGCGAGGGAAGACGGAGCGCGTTGGCCTCGAACCCGCCGTCCGCGCTCTTTGGAGGAGGGCATCCGTGACACCTCGAGGGGGAACGCTACTATAGCAGCAGCGTTCATGCACTGGGCAACACGCGCCTTCGCGATCGTCGTGTGTCTCGCCGTCGCCACGACGTGCGAACGGCGCGATCCGCCGGGCGTCGAAGCAGGGACGCCGTCGGCGCCGAGCGCGAACGTCAGCGCGAGCTCGGCAAAGGCCGCCAAGCGGACGAGCCTCACCCCCGTGCGAGAAATGGAGCGATCCTCGTCGGCGCTCGCGCTCGGAAGGATCGGCGACGAGACCGTTGCGATCCTCGCGGATGAAGACGACGCGAAACTCCGCGTGATGAAGCTGCCCGAAGTTCGCGAGCTCGCCTCGGCGAAGCTCGCAGGCGTCCCGGGGCACGTCCTCGTCGGCGACGACGGCACGATCTGGATCGCGGTCCGCGACGCGGACCTCGTTCAGTCCTTCACCCTGACGTGCAGCGCGAATGGGTCCGAATGCGCGCTCGCCGAGGGGGCGCGCATTCAGACTGCGAAGGAACCACTCGCCCTCGCGCTCGCTGATCGTGCGCTCTTCGTCGTTTCCAACTGGGGTCGCGAGCTCGCGCGCCACGCGCTCCCGTCTGGAGAGAAGGTCGAAGCGACACCACTCGCCCGCGAAGCGCGTGCCGTCCTCGTCTCCAAGGACGGACGCCGCTTGGTGATCGCGCATGCCGCTGGATCGATCGTCACGACGGTATCGCTCTCGCCCGGTTTGCCGACGCGCGAGCATCACCTCGATTTTCGCGATCATCACCTCGACGAGAGCGCCTCCATCGTGATCGGCGACGAGCCGCGCTTCGCCGGACAAGGCTTCGCCCTCGCACGTGCGGGAGACGGCGTGATCGTGCCGATGGTCCTCGTCTACCCCGGTGATCCGGTGCCGTCGTCGGGTTATGGCTCGCTGGAGAGCCCGTATTTTCCGAACGAGCCCGTCCTTGTGGCCCTCGCCGATTCTTCGGAAGACGCGCCGCCGAAGCTCCGCGTACGTCGCGAAGTCCTCCCTGCGGACAAACCCCGCAGCGGCGTCGAGCGCGCCTCGTCGCCGAAAACGCCTCCGTGCCTTCTGCCGCGCGCTGCGGCCGCCGACGAAGCCCGTGGTTCGATTCTCGTCGCCTGCGCGGGGATCGATCAGCTCCTCGAGATCGATGCCACGGACGCGCCGCTCGCGACTTCGGAGCTTCGACGGTGGCACCTGCCCTCGGGTCCTTCCGCAATCGCGATCGATCCGCGCACGCACGACGCGTGGGTCTGGTCCGCCCTCGATCGGAAGCTCACGCGGATCGTGCTCGGATCGCCCGGCGCGCAACCCGACGCCGGGAAGGCGGTCGTATCGATCCACGACGCCGACGCGTCGACCGCCGTCGCCAGCGACACGCCGCTCGATCCCGACTGGGAGCGAGGACGCCGCCTCTTTCACGGAAGCCTCGCGCCCGACGGACGCGCCTGCGCGAGCTGCCATCCGGATGGGCGCACTGACGGCCTCACGTGGTCGTCTCCCAAAGGACCGCTGCAGACGCCGATGCTCGCTGGCCGCCTCTCGGCCACGGCTCCGTTCGGCTGGGTCGGGGATTCTCCAGCCGTGGAGGCGCACTTGAAATTGACGCTCGATCGCCTCGGCGCGCGGTCCCTCGACGACGCCGACCTGCGCGCGCTCACCACATACGCCACGCGCGCGCGAACGAATTTGTCCGCTCGCCGGCGCACCGCGGAAGAAAACCGCGGGCGGCAGATCTTCGATTCGGTCGAAGCCGGCTGCGCGATGTGCCATCAAGACGGCGGTCTTCGGGGAGACGGCTCGCAGCGCGACGTCGGCACCGGCGGCACGTTCGACACGCCGTCGCTCCGCTTCGTCGGCGGCACGGCCCCGTACATGCACGACGGCCGCTACGCCACGCTCCGCGAAATGTTCGTCCGAACCGAAGGCCAAATGGGGAGGACCCGCCACCTCGGCGAAAAAGACATGCTCGCCCTCCTCGCCTATCTCCGCTCGCTCGAGTAACACACCGAGCACGTATGCTGAGACGGCCGGTCACCGTGTAGGCGATTCGCCGGCACCGTGGCGGTGGATGGCACACGGCCGTCGCCGCTCCTTCGCGGGCCGCTCCAGGGGGCCCCAAAAGTGACGGCCAGCACGCGAGCCGCCAAGCGTCGCCACGTGAGCTTCTTCGGGCGGGCAGGACTTGCTAAAGGACGCTCTGCAGCACGCGAATCACTTCGATGGATGGTTCGAGAGGCGCTAGCTTTCCGGCGTGACTTCGCAACCTCCCTTCACGCCGATGCGGCCGCTCCAGCCGGTTGTTCCTGCGCGGAAGCGCTTCCCGATCGCTCTTGTGGCCGCCCTTGTCCTCGTCGCAGCCGGCGGCGCGTACAGCGTGCTGGTCCTCCGCGCGGGGTCCGGGAGTCTCTTCGGACGCACCCTCACCATCGATCCGTGGACGCTGCCGGAGGCCTCCGTGCCCCCACTCGCCTTCGCCGCGCGCTGGATCTCGGTGCCCCTTGCGAGCCCATCCGGCACCGTCTACGGCGTCGTCGACGGAGGCGCGACCCCGGCCGTCGTCGCCATCGACGGCGCCACCGGTGCCCTCCGCTGGAAGACACCGATCACCGCCGGCGCCCCGCTCGCGGACTACCGCCATGGGGACGGCTGGAACCAAAACGATGCGAAGGTCGCGATGGAGTTCCAGCCCAACGTGCCCGTGCTCGGCATCGCGGGCGGCACGCTCACCGTCGCCTTCGACCACGACTGGGCCCTGTTCGACGTCGCGACCGGCGCCCTTCGCAGTTCGGGGCGCCTCCCCACCTCGCTGCCCGCCGTCTATCCGGCGGGCGGCTTCTGTCCTGTCGGCCGCGACGTCTGGATCGCCATGGCCGACGGTCGCGATGGCGGGTTGCGTATCACCGAGGCGGGTACCACCGACGGTCTCCGCACGGATCGCCCCGCCGACTGCAAGCCGCCGATCGGCACCCTGGGGGCCCCCTACGGCCACCGGACGAGCCCCCTCCAGCAGGCCCGTGGCAATCGCGTACCCGACTTCTGCATGCAGACGCGCCACAAGAGCCGCACGAAATCGAACCACTGCAAGCTCTGGGGGGAGACGCCTACCGGCGTCGCTTTCGGTGTCGACTACACGAATGTCTACTTGGACGGGAAGGCGTTTTCCTTTGGCAAGCCGTCGAACGACCTCGACCCCCTCCAGCTGCTCGGCATCGAGGCGGCCGGAGGCTCCCTCTTCATGACGGTGAGCGAGAGCGCTCAGCGGACCACGGAGACGAAGCCTCCCCCCGGTTCCTTCGCCCCCATCGAGCGCCGCTCCTACTTTCAGTACCGTATGGTCCTCGTCGCCGTCGACGGCGAGCGCAACGTCCGCTGGACGACCACGATCGCGACGGAGCCGGACGTCTGGGGGCACCCGCTCGTCGTCGCCGCGGACCCCGCGGCCCCGACACAAAGCCTCTATTTGTTCACGCCGGGCAAGCTCGTCGCCCTCGACCAGGCGACGGGCCGGGCCCGATTTCACATCAGCGCCCAATAACGAACGCGTGCATTTTGCATCAAATCGTTGAGCGCGTCGCCGCCGGGCAATTCGCGGCGCCGGCGGCGTGACAGGCGGCAAGAAGGACTACCAGAACGGGGAGCAAGCTACGCACGTCCGCACATCGTCCCGGCCTCCCGGAGTGTGAGAGCGCCGGCGGCCGTGGCTCCTCCCTGACGATGTCGTCGGCCGGGCCCGACGATGTCGTCAGCCGGCTCGACGATGTCGTCAGCCGGCTCGACGACGGCGACCACCAGCGCGACGAGGACGTCGACCAGCTCGACGATGCCGTCGGCCGGGCCCGACGATGTCGTCGACCGGCCCCACGACGACGACGACCGGCTCCACGAGGCCATCCGCCAGGCCGAGCGATGACGAGGATCGGCTCGACGAGGACGACGACCCGCGCGACGACGACCTCGCCCCGCCCGACGACGTCGCTCCACGCGATGACGACGTCGACCGGACACAGCGACTACGTCGACCGGAAGCGGGTCCCCAAAACTGGGTGGAAGGATACGGCTGGCCGCCGCATGGGGAGCCCCTCGCGTCCCCCGAGCCTGTACAAGTTGCTCGATGGGCCGCGCCAGCACGGTCTTTATTTGCAATATCCATCCGACCCACCGCGAAACTTCCCGCGGGCGCGGCTGTCGGACGCACACCGTATATGACTTCGACCTCGACGACGCTGCCGCTCTGGTCCACTCGGCGAACGCGGGCGTGGCTTCCCGCCGCGCTCGCTCCGATTCTCGGCCTGATCACCGCGTGCTCCGGGGCGCCTCCCGCTCCGGCGCATGGCCCCACGGTCGTGCCCGTGCCTTCCGCGGCCACTTCGGGCGCTCCCTCGGCGAGCGCCGCCCCGAGCGCCACCTCGGACGCTCCCTCGGCGAGCGATGCCCCGAGCGCCGACGACGATGCCGACGTGCAGATGCAGCCGCCGAAGGACGCGGCCACGCTCGGCTGGTGCACGAAGGACGAGCTGCAGGCCGCGCTGGACGAGACGAAGGAGATCGCTCGACTCGTGAGCAAGCTCCCGCCAGACGCGTCCGCTGCCGACGCGGTCACCGGGCGCATCGCGAAACTCTTCAACTCGCCCTGTTACATGCATGGCGCGCTGGCGCGCTCGCTGGACACGACGAAGCTCAAGGCCGCGCGCGCCTGGGCCGTCGCGGAGTGGTGGAATTCGGGCGGGCAGGATTTTTTAAAGGACGCTCTGCAGCACGCCAATGCCATTCACTTCGCGCCGTCGATTCCTCGGATGCTCGCGCCGGAGCTCCTCCCGGCATCCGACCCCATGCGCGCGATCCTGTGCCCTTCCTTCGGCGCCGCGTGTGATCCGGTCGCGCAGGGGACGGCGCTGGACGTGGGGCGCGAGCTCGAGCGGGTAGGCCTGCTCCAGGAGCGCGCGCGCAAAGAGCACTCCGCGGACGACGGGCCCGAAAACGAGGAGGCATGCGCGGAGTCGGTCAGCAAGGAGCCGCCTGCCGAGAGGCTTGCGAGTTATGCGGCATGCGTCAACGGGCTCGTCCCAGAGCTCCCGGCGCTGCCGGAGGCGCGGTATCGGTCGCCGAAAGGCTGGCTCGTCCTGCGGGGGAGACGTGGACATTATTCTTTCTGCGACGAGGCCCGCGCCTATGACCTGGAAACGGGCACCGCCTACATCGCGTCCCGGTGCGGCGGGCTCGTCCTCAACAACGGCGGTGCCGTGAATGCGGACGCGACGCGGGACACCGGTTCCATGAAGACGCAAGTGGGGACGCTCTCGGTCGACGCGCTCCGGCGCCTCGCGCTCGCGTTATGGCTGAAGGACAAACTGGACAAGGACGCCCGGCCCTATGCAGCGTTCCCGATTCCGGAGGGCGTGCCGATGCCCGAGCCAGACCATTCCTTCCTGTTCGGGTCCAGCATGAGCGCTTGGGGGCACAGCGGCCAGACCTCGATCCAGTTCGAGATCCATGACGGAAAAAGCACGGTCGTCTCCGGGACCTTCAAGTGGCCGGACGCCTCCAGCGCCGGCGATCAGATGGTCGACGATCTCGTGGTGAGCGCCGAGACGACATTCCGCGAGGGCTGCCCGACAGCGGCATTGCCGGCCGGGCTCTCGCCCGCGAAGACGCTCGGCGGCGTGAGCAGGATCGACGCCTCGCCCGATACCCTCCGCAAGAACGCGGACGACCTCTCGGCCGCCTTCGCCGAGCTTCGCAAGACCAAGGTATGTAAGAAGTAATGAACTCCCCGTGCCGGAGCGCGTAGATCAGACCGCTCGGGGCTTGACGCCCGCGCCCAACTGGACGACGACACCCCCATGCGCATCCGAGTTTCTGCGGAGATCCCGCTCGGCCGGTCCAACGTCGACTTCGGCCTCGTCACGTGGCTGCATATTGCCATCCTCGACGAGGACGATTCCGGTCCGATCGAGAAGCCGATCGGCCAGGCGAGAGCCGCCCTTGTCCACGTAGGGAAGGTCCTCGACAACGAGGAATCCCTCCACGACGTGCTCGACGCCGATAGCGGTGATCTGGAGGCGCTCTACTCGATCTACTTCGACGAGAAGACCGATTGGTTCAAGCCCGAACTCGCCGAAGGAATGGGGCGCGATTTGCTGTACATCGACGAGGTCCACGTCGAACCCGCCTTCGAGGGCCGCAACATCGAGCTCGCCGTCGTGCGAAACCTCGCGGATACGCTGGGACAAGGATGCGAGCTGGTGGTCGTACCCGTTGAATCTGATCAGGACGAGGAATACTGGTCACACCTCGGTTTCGAGATGAGCACCCCGGCCGAGAAGGGGCATGGTTACATGCACCTCAACCTCGCCTATCGCAGCTCGTTCGTGGATGACGAGGAAAACCCTGGCCACTTCAAGGTCCAGCCGAATATCCCGTCCGACGCGACAAAGACACACCATTGAGAACGCGACGGAGCCATCCCCGGGGCTCCTGTACGCCGCCCATTCTAGGCTGCATGGCGTTCGAGGAAAGCCGAAAGCTCTTCGGGGCGCCTCCCGGTGATCTGCTCGAACCCAGCACTCGTCGCAGCGAACCGGCCTTGGGACACGGACGCGAACATGCTGGCGAAGGCATGCGGCCACGGGTCTTCCATCGTGGCCCAGCAGCGTGCCAGGTAGTCCGTCGCGGAAATCGGCCGGTAGGCCATGGGCCGGCCGAAGGCCATACTTGCCAGCTCGGTGATCTCATCGAGCGTGTATGCCTTGGTGCCTCCGAGTTCGAGGACCTGGCCTTCATGGGCCCCCGATTCGAGCGCCAGCGCCGCCGCGGTGGCCACGTCGTCGCGCGAGATCGGTGCAATGCGCGCTTGTCCGGCCGGCACCTCGACGAGCCCCGTGTCGCGGGCTTGCTCAAGCCAGTGCGAGAGCAGGAAGTCGGAGTACATGCCGCAGCGAAGAATGGACCATGGCTTGCCGCAGGCGCGCAGCCGTTGCTCGGCGTCCCGGTAGACCGGCGCGAAATAGAACGGCGAGTGCTCGTCGACGTCGACGATGCTGGTGAAGACCACCTGCTCGATGGCTGACGCCGCAATCGCGTCGATGACGTTTTCGTGTTGCTTCATCACGTCACGTGCATCGCCGTCGCTCGCGACGAACAGCAAGGCCGACACGCCTGCGAAGGCTTCGTCGAGGCTCGCACGATCGGTGTAATCGGCGCGGCGAAGCTCTACACCGGAGGGCACACGCGCGGCCGCGCGCGCCGGGTCCCGCACAAGTCCTGCCACGGCGCCCGCGCCAAGCCGGCTCGCGAGGAGCCGCACCGCCGCGCTGCCCACGTTGCCCGAAGCGCCAGTCACCAACAACACGGGAATTTCCCTCGGGGGTAGCGCAGGCTTTCAGGAGCGGTCATGGGCTCTCCGTACCGGGCACGGCCGGATTTTATCCTCTCTCGTCGCCGACGTCGAGCACGAGCCTTTTTCACGGCCCACCTCGTCCCAAGTGATCGCGTAGTGCCGGAGCGCGTAGATCGACCAGCCCGCGAGCCCGGCGCGGTCGCACACGCGCTCGAAGGCTTGCGTGAGGCCGTATTGCCCCCACGGTCTGCTTCGCTCGTTCAGCGCGAGGTGACCGTCGCGTGAGCCGACCTTCGCAGACGGAAAGAAAGCCGCCCGCGGGGGCTCGCCGAACCTCGGCAGCAGCGTCCCCCCGAGTAGCGCCGCCATCGTCTGCCCCTTCGCGTCCCGGCGGAATCGGCCCTTGCGCCATCTTTCCGTCGATATCGAAGATCAACACGCCTTCCCGCGCCGCGTCATCTTCCGGACCGCCCTGACCCCACTCCTTATCCAGGCGCTCACGGCGCGCCCCATCCGCGCGGTTCGTGGTGCGCGCAACGGCGTCGCTCCCGGGCAGATCGCCAACCGCCGGAGGCTCGCCCGGACCAACCCTTGAAGCATCAACCACGCACGAGGGCGCTCTGGCGAGCCTGCAAATGGGCCGTCTAGCGCGCCCTTCCGCGAGCGTCGAAATCTGCACCCCTGCCAATTCGTTCCTCGTCGAACCCTCCGCAGCACGTTTTCCGAGTTGCCGCGCACCAGCCAACATCGGCACATCGTTGGTCTTGTCTACCACGACTAGCCAATACAAACCCGGAAGCGCTGTTCATGCGGTATCGCCGCTCCAAAAAAATCCCCGAGGGCTCCTCGAGCGGCCGGTTCACGTGCTCCGAACGTGTCGGCGGCGTGCCGAAAACCCTGCCTTTGCTGCTCTACAGCGCAGATCTGCGGTCGTATACTTGGAACACAAATCATCACAGATCCGAGCCGAGTGTCAGGTACAAAATTATCGCATTGCAACATCTGAGCGCGCGAACGAATACGGTATTGACACACTACCAATCGCAATGCTGAATGGTGGCGCTCAGGGCTCCGACCAAATCCGCGGAGTCCCGACGAGCGATTCACTTGAAAGGAGTAAAGGTATGCCTGAAGTGGAATACTTTTTCATCATTTCGAAGGCCCGGGGTCCGGGCAACGCTGCGTTGGTGCTGAGCGCGTCGTCCTCGGGGGGCGCGGATGTCGTGGTGGCGACGCTCGACTACCAGGACGAGAAGCAGATGTGGGAAAAGCGGCTGCGTCGGGCCGACGACACCGCCGTGTTCGCGCTGGTGAACAAGGCGCGCGGTACCTGCCTGGCGCGGGCCTCGGCGGATAACGGCGCGGCGCTCGTGCTGGTGCCCGTGGGCCGGATCCCGAGCGACGATCTCGCGGTCTGGCAGCACGACCACGTGGAAGGGCAGTACAACGCCCTGGTGTCGGTGCAGGAGTGGGAGCAAAAGGTCAATATCTTCGGAGACGGTCCGTACACCAGCGGCTCCCGGACCGTCTCGTGGCACTGGGACGGCGGCTCCGACAACGAGCTGTGGCGCTTTTTCAGCTCGAACCGGCAGATCAAGCTGAAGCGCATCGAATTCATGCTGGACGCGAGTCAGCTGGTCGAGCAGCCACCGACCGTGCTCTATAACACGCGCATCGTGAACAACTCCGACCAGGAGCAGGAGCAGCTCTTCGAGTACACGACATCGTCGACGAAGACCGAAACCTATAGCGCATCGGCGGGGCTGGAGCTGAGCGCCCAGTACGAGATCCAGGTCGGAGCTCCGCTGGCGGTCAGCTCCAAGGTGACCCTCGGCGCCAAGGTGACGACCACCATCACCTTCGGCCGGTCGCACGAGACCAGCGAGGAGATCAAGGTAAGCGCGCCCGTCAAGGTACCGCCGCGTTCGGCGGTGCAAGCCAACATTCTCGTGCAGAGCTCGACGATCGACGTGCCATTCCGCGCGGTCTACGACGTGACCTACGAAGACGGAGTGACGCAGGAGGTCATCAAGAACGGCACCTACAACCAGATCGCATTCTACAACGCCCACTACACGATCACGCAGGAGACCCCGAATCAGGTGACCCAGCCGGCCGACGGCACGTACAAGCTCATCAACCAGCACGGCAAGGCGCTCGACGTCAACGGCGGCGCCAGGGCGGCCGGGACCACGATCATTCAATGGCCGTACGGCAACGGTGCCAACCAGCGCTGGCTGCTGAGCTACGTGGGCGGCGGGTGCTTCAAGCTCACCGCGGAGCACAGCGGTCTGGTTCTCGATGTCTCCGGCGGCTCGCTGGCCGATGGCGCCCCGCTCATCCAGTGGCAGTGGTTCGGCAGCGGCAATCAACTGTGGCAGCTCATCGCCAACGGGGATGGAACCTGCCGCCTGCAGAGCAAAAACAGCGGCAAGGTGCTCGATGTGCAGGACGGCGGGTCGACGAACGGCACCCCGCTGGTCCAGCGCGCCTGGAACGGCAGCCCCGGCCAGCGCTGGTCGGTGACCCGGTTGTAAAGCCTCCATCCCATCGCACGCAATGCGGCTCCGAGGGGATACGTTTGTCCCTTCCCCTCCTGGGGTTTGTCCGTGTCCCCTCAGCCCTCATGGCAGAATTGCCCCCTCCGAGCCGACGCGTGAGCCACGACCTACGAGCCGGCCCCGGCGGATACCGGACTCGTTAGGCGCGTTGCGCCCTGCCCCCTCGCGACGCCCTTTTCGGCCTTCGGCGGATCGATTAGTCTCTTGATGGCACGGTGCGAGCCTGGACGTCTTCGCCACACGAGCGGCCCTCGTCCTGGCCTCGCCCGCGCGCGCGGACTCGACCGCGTCGTCGTTCGATCCGTCCAGATCGTTTCCTATCTATCAGGAGGCTCGTCATGCGCATCCTCGTCCTCATCATATCCTTGATCCTGCTGACTGCCGCCCCGGTACCTGCGCTTGCCACCCCCTCGGTGACCGTACGGTCCGTGGCTTTCACCGTTACGAATCCACTGGAGCTCGGTGCGCTCCGGACGGTGCAGGGCACGCTTTATCTCCCCGCCAACGCCCCCTGTGTCGTAAGTCGGTGATGCTCCTCATCCCGGGACTCTCGTACGGCGCCTAGGCTTGGGACTTCCCACTCGAGCCTGACACCTACTCGGTTGCGCGCCCTGGCGTCCCAAGGCTTCCCGGCGATCGCCATCGACAAGTTGGGCTATGGCGCGTCGGATCACGCCAATGGCTACACCCTCACGGTGGAGTCCTACGCGGCGATGACGTCGCAAATCGTAACGCAGCTCCGGACCGGTCTGTACCAGACGCCCTTGCCGTCCTTGCCCATTGCATTCTCGCGGGTGGGGCTTGTGGGCCATTCGGCAGGCACCGAGATCGCCGAGCTGACGGCCGGCCTCTTCGGCGGTATCGACGTGCTCATCGCCACGGGGTACACGCACGTTCCCACGCCACGCATTTTGACGGACTTCACCACCGGGGACACCGTGCGCGCCGCTTTGTCCGACCGGGAGTACTTCGGTGGGACGCCGGAGCAACGGACCGAGTACATGTACAATGTCTCCGTAGCGGATCCGGACGTTATTGCCCTCGACACGGCGATGGCCGAGCTCACCCCCTCGGGCGAGATCCTCACCATCAGCTCCCAGCCCTCGCGGCTGATCATGGCCACCATCACCGCGCCTGTGTTGCTGGTGCTCGCGGAGCAGGACATTCTCTTCCCCCCGGACGTTTTGGGGGTGCCCGTGGGCGAGCTGGAGCTGGCCCTCTTCGCGTTGTCGGGGGACAAGGAGCTTTACGTCGTCCCCGACGCCGGGCACTCGTTCATGCTCCATCCGAACGCGCCGGAGACGAATGCTGTCATCGTTGATTGGCTGTCCGCGCGAATCCCTGCTTGCAACTGAGACGAAGCAACCTCGCCGGGCTCCAGGGCCGTGAGCGCTGCCCACAACGATCGGGCATCGGTTCAGCCCGCGATGGGCAGCGCTGGGCTGGCTCTCGTGTGCTCGGTCGGGGCACGATGCTCGAGCCACCCCTGGGTCAACAGCAGCGGCAGCGTCCAGCCGAGCCAGCCAGCGATGCCGGCAATGGCCTGTCGCAGTAGCTCTTCATTGCCAGCGAACGTGGTGTGCAGTTGCGGCATCAGAGCGATCCCCGCGACCACGCCCCAGATCCGATTGGTGATCACGGACATGACGAGTGCAAAGCTGCGAATCATCCATTTGCGGTGCTCCGCCATCCGCTGCTGTCGCGCACTCCGATAGCCGGTGACGGTGAAGGTCAGCCAAAGCAGGGCGAGCAGTACATTGCTCACGCGGAGGACGGGCCCGAAGGGGCTGAGCGCGCCGATCACCAGACCGATCAGCCCGGCGGGGAGCACGCCACCGAAGACGTAGAGCCGCCCCAGGCGCCGGTGCGCCCGCGGAAAGCGCTGCCGAAACCACGGCCAGATCTGCACGCAGCCGCTGAGCATGGCGATCGCCCCGCACACGATGTGGACGACCAGCAGCGGGTAATACCAGCGCAGGCTAGCCGGGACGGGGACCCGGGAGCGGGCCGGATCGAGCGACAGATACGGCAGCAGCGAGAACGCGACGAACACCACGGCGACCGATCCGAGCAGCGCCAGCCACGGGCGCCGCCACCACGGAGTTGCGACCATTTTTCATCCCTCACGGCTTACTGCGTACGACATACGCTTTACTGTGTGAGGTATACGCAGAAGCACGATGCGGTCAAGCGAGAAGGGGAAAGCGGCGGGAGACGAGGGACGGCAGGGCTTGTCGCTGGGCCTGGCGACGGCGTGGGGCGTGAAGGACCGTCCGGGCAAGGGACCCAAGCCGGGGCTGAGTCTGGAGCGGATCGTCGCGGCTGCCGTCCAGGTGGCGGAAACGGAAGGCTTGAGCGCGGTCTCGATGAGCCGTGTGGCGACGGTCTTGGGCGCCGGGACGATGGCGCTCTACCGCTACGTCGAGTCCAAAGAAGAGCTGTTGATGCTGATGATGGATGCCGCGTTTTGCGAGCATCCCCCGCCGCCCGCGCCCGAGGAACCATGGCGAGCGGCGGTGGAACGATGGGCGCGGCAGCACCTGGCCGTGCTGCGCAAGCATCCCTGGGTGGTGCGCATTCCGCTGGGCGGCCCGCCGATCACGCCGAACCAGGTGGTGTGGTTCGAACGCGGCATGAGCAGCCTGAGCGGAACAGGTCTGCCCGAGATGGCCAAGCTGGACTCGCTCGCGCTGGTCAACGGCTGGGTGCGGCACGAGGCGATGCTGGAAGGGGACCTCCGCGAGGCGGAACGCCGCAGCGGCACCGGCGCCGCCGAAGCCTCCGCGTCGTATTGGCGCACGCTGGGCGGGCTGATCGACGCGCAACGTTTCCCGGCGATGAGCGCCCTCGTGGCGGCGGCGACGAGCGATGCGGCGGCGGTCGACGATGCGCAGTTCACGTTCGGGCTGGAGCGCATCCTCGACGGCATCACCTTTGCCGTTCAAGCCGTTCGTAGGCAAGGCCCCTGCTCGTCGAGCTCCTGAACGCCGGTGTTATCGATGGGCGGGCTCGGCGGCCCCCGAGGCGGGGCTCAGGGCGTCATCGGCATACATAGGGCGTAGGGGCCCCTGTGGCATTGCATTCTTGATCCGAATTGCAACCCGTGCCCTTGCACAGACCATTCATGCAAACGAAGTTGTCTTCGTCGAGGGTCGGCGGCGCCCCCGCGGGGGCGCAATCGGCTGCGACGCTGCACGTGTGTACGCATGTCTTGAGGGGAACGTCGGGGAGCTGCGTGCACACCAGGTTGGGATCCTTGAGGGAATCGATGCATTCCTGGGTGGAACCACAGCCCAGGTCTCTACACAGACCATCGACGCAGGCGAAGTTGTCGGCGTCCTTGGTCGCAGGGGCACCCGGATGGAAGCAGTCGTTGACCGTGGTACACGGGAAGTAGCATCTGGTGCCGGTGTACGGGGCTGGATTCGGCGCGCACACCGACGTGGTTTTGAATTGTTCGGTGCATTCTTCCGACGAGTTGCATCCCTTGTATTCGCATGCGCCCGCGACACAATCGTAATTGTCTGCGTTGTAGATCGGGACGCTGCTCTTGGTGCAGTCGGCCGCGGAGCTGCATGCCTTACGGCAAGATTTCACCGGCCCTCCGCTGCCGGAGCCGCCGGAGCCACTGCTGCTGCCCGAGCTGAATCCACCGGCGCCGCTCGACGCCGAGCTGCTGACGCTGCTGCCCGAGCCGAATCCACCGGCGCCGCTCGACGTCGAGCTGCTGCTGCTGCTGCCCGAGCTGAATCCACCGGCGCCGCTCGACGCCGAGCTGCTGCTGCCCGAGCCGGATCCACCGGTGCCGCCGCTCGACGCCGAACTGCTGCTGCTGCTGCCCGAGCCGGATCCACCGGTGCCGCCGCTCGACGCCGAGCTGCTGCTGCTGCTGCTCGACGAGCCGCCCCCTGCGTCCGGGGAAACGGCGCTCGTCGATTTGCTGCTTCCCGCGCCCGTGTCACTCGAGCATCCGACCGATACATTGGTGACCAGCACAAGACAAGTCGCGAAGAGACAGAATTCCGATCGAGCGAGGTTTCCCGTGTCGCGCATCACTCCGAGCGTGTCGCACGCTCGAAGGAGCGTCAACCAAGCGCGAATCGTCCGTCCCCGCGATACCCTTGTCCCCGTGAATCTTCATCGCCCCGAACCGATCCACGGACACTACCAGATCCTCCCCCATTCCCCGGCATAATCCTCACGACGACTCAATCAAACTCCGGGTAACTCGGCTGCGCCCCGAGCGATACGCCGAATCCAAGCTGCATGAAGACTCCGGGAAGGGCGGACCCCATGACGCTCAGCTCCGGCTGAAGCGCGACGAAGTTCGACACGCGAAACTGCGCACCGAGCCCTCCCTGCACCGTCAGTCCGGTCCGCGTATCGTCGCATTCCGGGTTGTAGCACCATTCATCGTATTTCTGGGAGTGCACGAACCCGCCGAGGCCCCCGTGCAGGTAGATCGACGTCGCCTTCGATACGTTGAACCCCAGCGAGAGCGGCACGGCGCCCCGGAAAAAGATCTCGGTGTCGTCGGCATGGTACCCTGGCAGGACGCCAAGCTCGACCCCTGGAGAAACCGCCATGTCCACCCATTTCGTGCGCAGAAAGTTCAGCTTGACGTCCGTGCTGATCACGGTCCCGCTGAGCGTCAGCCCGAAATCCACGCGCTCCCCGAGCCCCGCACGCAGCAGATAACGTGGACCCCCGACGGCAGGGAAGAGCCTGCCGTCTTCCTCGAACGCCCCGTACCCCTCGAGCGCAATCGTATGCGACGTCTTTCCTTTCGGCACCGTGCGCGGCGTCGCGTAATGATTCGCGTTGCAACCGAGGGTCGCGATCGTCGTGATGAAACCGAATACCCAGCAAGCCAAGCGTGTCTTCGACATGATGAAGCGCTGCCAGTTGCAGCACCCATGCCAAACACGGACAACCCTTGATTTGCAGGGAGTTCAACGACGCGCGCGGCCCCCTCCCGAGCATACAACATCCGGCGCGCAGATCCGGGGTGTGGCACCCCTTTCACGCTGTCGCGCGGCCGTCTCGCTTTTTCACCGTCCGCTTCGGCTTCGGCGCGCCCGCTCGCACGACGAGCTCCGGCGCCCACGCTCCGGGTTAGGACAGGTCGTCCGCCAGCATCCGGAAAACATGCTCTCAGGGAGCGGTCTTGTCGATCGTGATGTCGGTGCCCTCGGTGGTACCGCAGTAATCGCCGTAATTACCGCAGCTATCGACGTCGAACGTGGTGGTGCCGAAAGGCTCGCCGCTCGCGGGAGCCCCCTCGTCAGGCGATTTCGTGAGCCAGGCAAAAAGCCGCCAGTGCACATGCGTCGTGGTGCCGAGGCCTTCGCTGATCAGGTAGGCGTGCGGGAAGGTCAGGCCAGCGAGCTCCTCGTGCAGCGTGGGCAGCTCCTCGCCGCTGACGGCAGGAAACACGGGGGCTGCGGGATCGAAGGCTTTTTGCGCGTCATCCGGCACAGCACGTATTCGCAGCGTGGTGAAATCGGCCGCCGTCACTCCATTGCCGAGCAGGACGTTCCCGGAGGCGCCGGGGCCCTCGGGGTCGCCGAAGGGGACGCAGCCAGCGGCGCCCACCGCGGCGAGCAAGAGGGACAGAAAGCCGAGCGAACGTACGATGGGGCGTGAAAAACGCATGGGGACGAGGTTCATGGCAGGGACCTCCAGCAGGTGCATCTCTGCCAGAAATGTACCACATGTCGCAGACGACTGCGCGACCGTTCTCGAGTCTTACAGCCAGTAGGCAGACAGAGGCTCGCACGCTCGGGGCTGCTCTCCTGCGCATCGATGCAGGTTGACGCGGCCGTGCTATCCTGGCGGCCCAAAGGAGCCGGCAAAGCAATGACAAAACAGCTCGAAACCGACGAGGAGCTGGCAGCCGTCCGCGTCGGTGGGTCGATCGCGCCACACAACGCCACCATTCAGCTCGCTCCTTACGATCCCAGGTGGCCGGAGCAGTATGCGGCCGAGGAAGCGAAGATCCGCGCTGCGCTGGGCGACGCCGCGCTCGTGCTGGAGCACGTGGGATCCACGTCCATTCCGGGGCTCAGCGCGAAGCCGATCCTCGACATTCTGCTGGCGGTGTCGGATTCGGCAGACGAGGACGCCTACGTGCCTGCGCTCACGGCCCAGGGCTATCGCCTGCACATACGCGAGCCGGACTGGGAGCAGCACCGGTTGATGAAGGGCGATCATCCCCTGGTGAACTTGCACATCTTCACCGTGGGCTCGAAGGAGATCTCGCGGATGCTGGGGTTCCGGGATCGGTGCCGAAACTATCCGGAGGAGCGCCGGCTCTACGAGGAGACCAAGCGCGAGCTCGCCACCCGCACCTGGCGCCACGTGCAGCATTACGCCAATGCGAAGGGCGAGGTCGTGGAAGCCATCATCGCGCGGGCGCTGAAGGATGGCACCGAATGAAGCTGCATCGGCGCGTCATCCGCTCATAGGAAGAAGGGCGGGCACAGCCATACCTGTGTCCCGCAGATCGCCGTGCACATGCAGTACCCAATCTCGCACTTCAAGCCGACAGGATAATCGGTGCAGGATGTCCCGGAGCTGACCTGACCCAGGTCCGGGCATGGTCCAGAGTTCGTCGAGCAGCGCCACGTGCTCGTCGTGTCGTCGCACCAGCACGCCGCGGTGTCTGACCCGGATTCCTGGTTGCACTGGCAGGCGAGATTCGCCGAAGGGTCGCACGGGTCCCCGCACGTCGGGTGCACCTCCGGGCACTGGGGAAACGCTCGGGGCTGGCACTCGTAAACGCCGCTGTCATTGCACAGACAATCGCGCCAGCACGATATCGGGGCGAGGAACGGATTCACAGGGCATGCCGACCCGGGCTCGCACGGGAGCCCGGGCTCACAAGGTGACGGGCAATCGCCCGTCACGAGCTGACACCCCGGCGCCTTGCAGCAGTAGTTCTGGCCGGGAGATGGAGACGGACAGACCGCTTGGCAATCTGCGTGCGTCAGGCACCATGTCTCGCACGAGCCGCCACCGGAGCTGCTTGAGGACGAGCTGCTCGAAGACGAGCTCGCGCTGCTCGAGGACGAGCTGCTCGAGGAGGTCGACCCCGCCGTCGACCCGCCCGACCCGCCGTTTGGGGTTGGCGCCGCCCCCCCTTCGCCGGTGCCGCCCATGATGCCGCTGAAATCGCAGGCCGAAACCAGGAACCCGAGGGTGATTGCGGCAAAGCGGATGCGAGGGTTCATGGCGTTCCTCTGAGATGGAGCAACCATGCCAGATTCGCAGGAGGAACGCTACGAGCCGTCCGCCGCGTCGGCCGTCCTCCAACACCGGCACGTGGTGTGTTACTACTTGCCCGCAAGCTGAAACTGGACGATACCAAATAGCCCGATGCTGGAAGAGCTCGCTCAGCGACTCGCCCGCACACTGCCCGAACACAGCGTGTTCATGAGCGAAAATCGCAGATCACCGTTTTTCCCGTAATCGCAGTCTCCGACGTTCTGCAAATCGCGGACGAGCTCGTGGCAGCGGCGCGGGAGTTCCGAGCCATGGCCACTGAACTTTGCACTCGTCTCTCCCAGAAGCTCGGTATTGCGCGAGAGGCGCTTGTCCATAGCGGGCACGATTCAGGCCGACTCGATGCCGAATGGGACTACTACTTCCACGGCCTGGAATGCTGCTTCACGAGCCGTCGCACGGGCCAGGTCCTTGATGTGGAACTCTCGTTCGGAGATGAATTCGGCGTGCTCGATCCCTGGTTCTTCCATCGCTTCCTTGCCACAACCGATCGATACGCCGCACTCGCGGCCAAACTCGTCGACGGGTACCACGACACCAAACGGGCGCTCGATGTGCTCGTAGGTACGGGGCGCCTCAGCCGCGTAACGGGAGCTTTCGCCGAACATGCCAGGCATGGTGTCGTCGCAAAAGACAGCGAAGCCGTCTAACCTGCGCTGCCCGAGATGCCTCAACCGCCCGAAGACGCGGGGGCCGGTTGTGATGGCGGAGCCGGCGCCGGTTTCACGTCCGTGTTCTGGCCAGCGACAATCGACCACATGCCGCCCGATTGCTTCATGACGTAACGCATGCGGGTGCGCAGCACGCCCTGCTCGGTGGCCTGCACCCCCGGAGGCAGCGCCGCGTACCCCGTGACCACGTGGTCGGTGTCCACCACGGCCACGTTCGAATCAATGAGGCGCAGCTTCCTCACCGTCACCTCCGTATGGCTGTCCTTGAAGACGCTCTCGAAGAGGAGGGCGTGCCGCTTTTGGATCTCGTCACGGCCGCTGAAGATCGTCCCCACGATATTGATGAACTCGGCGTCCGGAGCGAAGGCCTTGCTCCACGCCGCCGCGTCGTGGCGGTTCCAGGCCTCGGTCTGCTCGGCGACGAGCTTGCGCAGGCTCGCCTCCTCGTTCTGGGACGCGCCCTGGGACGCGCCCTGGGCCTTCTCGGCCGGGTCGCATGCAGAAACACAGCACGACAGGAACAAGGCCATGATGGCCGAGCTTCGCGCGAACCTGTTCATGAAGAGCTCTCCTGGGATCCAATGACGAGGCTAAGGGCTTGGGTCGTTTGGAAAAGCGGTCAGTCACTCAATGCCGCGAGCGATTCGGGCAGCGTTTGACCGCCGTCGACGACGAGGGTCTGTCCGGTGATGAAGCCGGCCTCCTTCGAGGCCAGGAAGGCCGCAGCATGCCCGATGTCCTCGACGCTGCCCAGACGCTTGAGGGGGATCGCTGCAATCATGGAATCGACATAGTCCTGGCCGAGATCGGCGAGGCCCTCGGTCGCGATGTTCCCCGGCAGGATCGCGTTCACGGTGATCCCCTTCCGCGCCAATTCCAGCGCAGCGGTCCGCATGAAGCCGAGCTGCCCGGCCTTGCTGGCGGCGTAGTGCGACCAGCCGGGGAATCCGGTGATCGGCCCCGTGATCGAGGAGGTCAGGATGACGCGCCCAGCCCCGGAGCGCGCAAGCGCGGGGATGCAGGCACGGACCGACAGGAAGCAGCCCTCGAGGTTGACGCGCATGACCTCGCGCCACTCGGCGAGCGACATGGTTTCGAGCCGGGCGGCGGGAAAGATCCCTGCGTTTGCGCAGAGCACGTCGAGGCCCCCATGGCGCTCGACGGCGGCGTCGACCATGGCCTTGACCTGCTCCTCGTCGCTCACGTCGGCGGCGAAGGCCGAGGCGACGGCGCCCGCCTGCGCGAGCTCCGCGGCGACCTCGGCCGCCGCGCGGCCATCCCGCGCGACGAGCAGCACCTTGGCGCCGCCTTGAGCAAATACCCTCGCGATGCCACGGCCGATGCCCTTGCTCGCGCCGGTGACGATGACGGATCTTCCTTGAACGAGTCCTTGCATGGGATGTATCTCAATGGCGTCGGTCGGGAGGTGTCAAGCGTGGTTCGCCGGCGGACGCGTTTGATACAACGTGTCGCCGAGCAGCTCGAACCACGTCCCCGCCGCCAAGGGTTTTCCGCCGATCGTGGCGGCTCCGCGCAACGTTCCGCTCACGAGCGCTTGCGCCTCGCCTCGGAGGACGACGCGTGTCCCGGCCGCGAGCGGAACGCCGCCGACGTCGTGGTCGCGATCGAGCACGCCGCTGGCGCTGGCCGAGAAGACCGGATCGTATACGTAGACCTCGTGGTCCGCGCGGAGCGGGAGCCCGTCGATCACGAGCGGCTCCGCAGGCGTGAAGCGAAGCGGACGTCCGGTCACCGGATGAAGCGACAGCGGTGTACCCGCCGCGCACGCAATTCCATCGACGACGGCGCGGGCCGCGAGCGTCACGAACTGCACGCGCCCCTCGTCGGTGAGGTAGATCGACTCGCCGCCGCGCGCGGGAAGACCGGCGGCGAGGACGTCGTGCGCGGAGACGACTTCGGCGGGCCGGCGCGTGCGCGCATGCACGCTCTTCACGTCGACGAGCCCCTCGATGCCGGGGACGCGCACGTTGCGCGGAGGGTTTTTCGACGCCTCTTCGTCGAGCGTGGGCAGGTCGTACGGGTTGAAGCCGCGCGCGAGCCGCGCGCGAAGCTCGGCGTACGACGGCGCCGCTCGCCGCGCGTCGCCGTAGTCGCCGCTCAAGTGGAGGTGAATGATCGATCCGGCGCCTCCGCCGAGGCGATCTTCGACATCGCAGTACCAGACGCCACCACCGCCATCCATCCCGAAGGAGACGAGGCCGGGAATCACCTCGCTCTCTTCCAAGGCGGGGGCGAGCTCGATCCGGCTGTTTGGGCCGGAGATGGTCCATGTTCGCGTCTCGCGTGCTTGCGCGAAATCGTCGAGGAGCATCGGCGGAAGGCGTGTATCCATGGCGGCCGTGCGAGTTTGGTCCGGGCAGCGTCGACGCGCAACGGGGTATGTCCCAGCGAATCTACGGCGCAGCTCCACCCTCCAACGCGTCGGGAACGCCGCCATCCTTTGGCGATCGTCCGAGCGAACGGAACATTTCCAGCGCCTTGTCGCGATCGAAGCCCCCCAGATGCACATCGCCGTCGGACGCGCAGTACATCGTGTAGGACACCTCGGGGTTCTGCGGATTGCGCTCGAACATCAGAACGTCATTGGACCCCTCCTGGACGAGCACGTGGTGCGTCTCGCGGATGGGACCAAAGACACGCGCGCGCTCGTACACATCGCCGGAGCTCCGCGCGAAGGACTCGCACAATGGGCGTATGCTCCTGAGAGCAGGGAAGGGCTCGATGTCATGGTTCGAATATGTGAGCTTTCCGCCAGAAAACAACCATCCGATATGATGCACGGCTCCGATGGACGCCATGCTGCACAGGAGCATTGCAACGAACAGCCCGAAGAACGAGGCCGTCGAGCGTAGCCGCCACGGCCGCGCCGAGGGTTCGTCCGACCGCACGTGGCGATCGATACGCGAGAGCACGGCATGCAGCCCTGCGAAAAGCGCCCCCGCGACGAGGAGCGCGGCGACGACGGCCTCCACGTTGACGCGGACCTGTGGGAGCACGCGCACGAGGAAGTAAAGCCAGCCCGTGACCACGAACCACGGGGCTTCGAGCACGATGGTCAACCCGCTGAAGATCAGGAACAAGAGGAGGAAGAGCAGTACCAGGATCAGGCATCCGCCGGCCGCACGGTTCCCCTTCACGGTGCCCCCTTGCTCGTCTGCGCGGCGTCGATGCGGCGCCTGATTTCGTCGATGTCGAGCGTCGTGATCTCACCGCTGCTCAGAAGCACCATGCGCTTGCTGGAGTAGATGCCCGGCTCGTACGCGACGGGAACGGCATCACGTTCTGGGTGCAGGCCCGGCACGTACACGTAATGCATCCCGGAAGGGTCCACGATGCGCCACGTGCCCTCGGGGATCTCTTCCACGAAATCGTGTGGCGGGAAGCTGCCTCCGTGCCCATTGGCGTACCCCCAGAGCGCTGTGCGCAGTCTCTCGAGTTGCTGCTTGCGGGCGTGCGCGAGCGCCTCTTCGGCAGGTGCCGCGCGGGCGGAGCCGAGCTTGTACGTTGCCCCGTCCTTCTCCCACGCTCCGGGGGTCATGAGCTCGCGACCGCCCGCGATCATGCTGAGGACGAGGTGCATGCCGAGCGCCCACAGGCCAACGACGCCGAGGGAAGCCTTGTACGAAAGGCGGGGGAGCCGCGGGATGTCCCGCTGCACGGCGTTCCACAGCCACTGGACCAATACCGTGAGCAATAAAATGAGAAGCACGAAAAACGAGATGGCCTCGATCCGCATCCGCGCGATGTCCGAGAGCCGCACGAACGGCATTCCGGCGTGCGCCGCCGAGGGGGCGACGAGCGTCGTGATGAAGACGAGGATGCCGAGCTTTCGCATGGACGCGTCCTTTGCATTCAGCCCCGTAGCGACGTCGGTAGGCCCCACAAGCAGATTCCATACCAGAGTTCGGGCAAAGCAACAAGCGGCCGACGAGCGTCGCCTGGTTCGAGCACGGATGACGGTCTGTCGCGCCGCGTGACATGCGCAAGGACAGGTTGTCAACGGTCCTGGCTTCGGGATCCTGGACGGACGGCGCGGAATCCGTTATCCTCTCATCGCTTGCCACGAAGGCATGGTCAGGACGCACGCATGGAGACAAGCAAGTCCGCAGACGAGTGAGCCGCAGCAACCCCTGAAATCGTTGCTGCGGCCATCTGCTCTCGATCCCTCGACGAATGCCGTCCTGGAGGCAGATCGCCGCCGAATGTCCACCATTTGCGCGGGTGTATCGTCGTGCCTCGAACAAGACCCTCACGTTGGAATGTTTCGCTGTCCGCAGCGCTGCTGCTGATGGCCCCCTTCGATCTGCTGGCCTCGTTGGCCATGGATGTCTACCTGCCCGTGGTGCCGAGCATGCCAGGCATCCTCGGCACGTCACCGGCGATCGTTCAGCTCACATTGAGCCTCTACATGGTCGTCCTCGGCGCGGGACAACTCGTGTTCGGGCCCATTTCGGACAGGCTTGGTCGACGACCCGTCCTGCTCGGCGGTGCGGCCTTGTTTGCTGCCGCATCGTATCTGCTTGCGGTCACCGGATCCGCAGCATGGTTCGTCGTCTTTCGCGTTCTGCAGGCGCTCGGCGCGGCCGCGGCACTCGTCGCGACCTTCGCAACGGTACGCGACGTCTATGCGGAGCGTCCCGAGGGGGCGGTGATCTATAGCCTCTTCGGCTCGATGCTGGCGTTCGTCCCCGCGCTGGGGCCCGTGCTCGGCGCACTGCTCGCGGACCATTTCGGATGGCGCGCGATCTTCCTTGCGCTCGGCGTCGCCGCCACCGCGGCTCTCCTGAATGCAGCTCCCAGGTGGCACGAGACGCGGCCCGTGAACGCGTCGAAGCCACACGCGGCCTTCGGCCAGATCCTCGCGGACGCCTCGTTCTGGACCTACACGCTCGGCTTCAGCGCGGCGATGGGCGCGTTCTTCGTCTTCTTCTCGACGGCGTCACGCATCCTGATCGATCGGGTCGGCTTCTCGCAGCTCGTCTTCAGTCTCCTCTTTGCCACGGTCGCGCTCGTCATGATCGCGACGGCTCGGTTCGCGAAGCGATTCGTGGCGCGGTGGGGAAGGGCCGGAAGTCTCGTTCGCGGGATGGGGATGCTGCTCCTGGGGGCCGCATTGCTGGTCGTCGGGCAGGTGACGGCCGCTCCGTCGTTCTGGACATTCGTCCCGCCCATGTGGATCATCGCGATTGGCATCGTGTTCGCCAGCTCGGTGACGGCCAATGGCGCGCTCCAGAGCTTCGGCCACGTCGCCGGCACCGCGACCGCGCTCTATTACTGCATCGAGAGCCTCGTCGTGGGAATCGTCGGAACGACGCTGGTCGTGCTGCTGCCTGGGGATACGGCATGGCCGCTTGCGGCCTATTGCACGCTCATGGCCGTCGTCGTGTTAGGCTTCGTCAGGCGGGCTGAAAGGCGAGGCTCGACGGCGTGAACGAGGAGGCCGGAGGGGCGACAAACACGCCGCCTCTCCGGCTTCGGCCTTGTTCATGCATTGGATTCAGGCATACTCTCGTCGAATCGAACTGCGACGACCGGAGGCTCCGCATGAACCCCATGGAACTGCGACAGCGTTGCCACACGTTTTTCTCGGGAGAAAAACCGACCACGGCCGCCGAGGACTTCGCCGCCATGGCGCGCTGGTGCGAAGCGAACGAGATCGCCCATGACGCCTACGGCGAGGGCGCGTTGGTGCAGGACTTCGAACGGAAAATCGCCGATCTGCTCGGCTTCGAAAAGGCCGTGTTCTGTATCACCGGCACCATGGCACAATCCGTTGCCTTGCGGCTCGCCTGTGAAGCCGCCGGCAGCAAGGCGGTCGCACTGCATCCGACCGCGCATGTGCTGCTGCACGAGCGCGGCAACCATCAATTGCTCGACCATTTCAAGTCGCTACCCGTCGGTGATCCTTTCCGCACCTGGACCGTCTCCGACCTCGAGGCCTGGCCCGATCGGATCGGCGCGGCACTCTATGAATTGCCCATGCGCGAGATCGGCGGACAGTTGCCGGACTGGGCCGAGCTCGAAGCGCTCAAAGCGCATGGCCGGCAACAGAACATTCATCTGCACATGGACGGCGCAAGATTGTGGGAAGCCTCGGCCGGCTACAAGCGCTCGCTGAAGGAGATCGCGCAAGGCTTCGATTCGGTCTACGTCTCGTTCTACAAGGGCATCGGCGCGCATGCGGGCGCGATGCTGCTCGGCAGCACGGATTTCATCGCGAAGGCCGATACGTGGATGAAACGCATGGGCGGAAACGTCTATCGCCGCTCGCCCTATGTCGTGTCGGCGGCGATGCGCTTCGACGAGCGGCTGGCGAAGATGCCTGCCTACCTCGAACGCACCGAAAGACTGTACGACGTACTGCGCGATTTTCCGCAACTGCGAGTCAATCCGGCGCGGCCGCACGTCAACATGCTGCATGTGTATTTCCCGGTCGGCCGCGAGCGCCTGACGGAAATACGCAACGAGCTGGCGGCGGAACACGGCATCTGGCTGTGCGGCGGCGCGAAACATGCCGCGTTGCCGGAGCAGAGCTCGATCGAATGGTATGTCGGGGAAGCGTTGTCGACCCTGTCCGACGCGCAGGTCCGGGACATTCTCGCGCTCGTGATCAGCAAGATCGACAGCCGGGTTCGAGTCCCGTCCTCCGGCCGTCTCGGCCTGAACGGTTGATGCGTCGTAAGGGCGTCCTCGCCTCGCCTCCCGTTCCAGTGTATGGAGCGGAACGGGGCGCTGCCCCGATCCACGCGACGCGCGTGGTGGAAGGGAGAGGGACGATGCGTGTATTGCTGACGAGCGTGGGGACGCGCGGGGACGTGCAACCCGTCGTGGCCTTGGCCGCCGAGATGCGGCGTCGGGGGCACGACGTGAGGCTGTGCATTCCGCCGAACTTCATCGACTGGGCGGGCGGCTTGGGCTTCACGGCGACCCCGATCGGCATCGCGATGCGTGCGCCGAGCGGAGCCGCCGCGCAGGCCTCCCCACCGACGCCGGAGCAGCTCCGCGCGCTGCTCGAGCATCTCGCGAAAGACCAGTTCGACGCGACCCGGTCGGCCGCCGAGGGATGCGACGTGATCGTGGCCGGCGGAGCACACCAGTATGCCGCACGGTCCATCGCGGAACGGCTGGGCATCCCGTCCGTGGTCGCCTTATACGCGCCGGTGGCCCTGCCGTCGCCGGATTATGCGCCCGCCGGGGAGCCCGGGGGCGATCCGGAAGGAAACCTCCGGCGCTGGCAGGACGAATCGCGGAGCTGGAACGAGCGTCTTCTCGAGCGGCTCAACGACAATCGGGCGCGCCTCGGCCTGGATCCGCTGAACGATGTCCATAGCCACATCCTGGGCGAGAATCCGTGGCTCGCCGCGGACCCGGTCCTCGGGCCGCAGCCGGCGACGCCCGGCCGGAAGGTCACGCAGACAGGAGCCTGGATCCTTGCCGACCAGGCGCCGCTCGAACCCGCGCTGGACGCGTTCCTCGCCGCTGGCGAGCCGCCCGTCTACGTCGGCTTCGGCAGCATGCCTGTGGATCAGCAGACCGGCCGCATCGTCATCGAGGCCGTGCGGGCTGCGGGGCGTCGCGTCGTCCTGTCGCAGGGGTGGGCCGAGCTCGGTCTGATCGACGGCGCCTCCGATTGCATCGCGATCGGCGACGTCAATCAGCAGGCGCTGTTCCCGAGGGTCGCCGCGGTGGTGCACCACGGCGGGGCGGGTACGACCACGACCGCGGCGCGCGCGGGCGTCCCGCAGGTGATCGTCCCGATGTTCTCCGATCAGCCCTATTGGGCCTCACGCGTCCGGGCGCTCGGGATCGGGACGTCCGTGGCTCGTGGAGCATTGAGCGCGGAGTCCCTCCGGCCTGCATTGAGGGACGCCCTCGATCCCGGGGTCGCTGCTCGCGCGGCCGCGATCGCCGGCACCGTGGCGGTCAACGGCACGGCCGTCGCCGCCGACCTCATCGAGCGGGTCTCCGCGTAAAACCTCGGGGGGAAAGGCACGATCGGACGAGCCTGCCCAGCTCACGGAGTCGGGGCCATCGCCGTCGTGACCTCTCCGCAGGTCCAGTCGGTTTCGAGCGGCACGCAGTTCACGAGTTTGGGAAACTCGGTGCAGTTGCCCGGCTGGCACGTATCAGGCGGGTCCGCCACATCGCACAACTCGTGCGCGCCGAGCTCCCAGGGCATATTCGGCAAATCGCAGAACCCGCCGTCTTGGCAGGCGCGGGTTCGGCCCTGGACGAGCGCCCTACCGTCCCCCAAGAGCAACGTGAGCTTGTCGCCCATCCAATTGCCGGGGCCCGGCCGATCGTGCACCTCGATCGCCCCGCTTTCACCTTGGAGCCAGACGTCACCCGGGCACGTCGGCGGTTCCGATCCGCCGCCGCTGCAGTCGGCAATGGAGAGGTGAATGCAATATGCAGGGCAGCTGAGCTGCACGCCGCAGGCGAAGAGATCCACGTGCGCGGGCGGGGTCGCCTGTGGTTCATCCTCGATTGCAGTGCCGCAAGCGATCGAGCCAAGTGCCAGGACCAAGGAGAGTCCACCAAGAAGGAAGGAACGGGGCGAGAATGAGGAGTGTCTCATAGCGGCCGGCGCCTCAGGCACGAGTTGTGCCAAAGAAAAAGACTCGGCTTTGATGGGGTGTGTGAGCCAAACTCGAGGTCATTTTGGCGCAAGATGGCGCAGAGTATATACAACGTAATCGCATTATGCTGCTGACAATGAACGGCCCTCTCGGACGGCCCCCACGGGGTATCCGCGCCTGACCAAAGACGAGCGCCACCGGTGGTGCCGGCGTAGACTCCCGACCATGACCGACGTCGAAGCGCGAACACTCGCGCGGAACTGCCTGCTCGCGGGGGCTCTCGGCGATGCCTGGGGCGGTCCCTATGAGGGTCGCGCCGGGCCACTTCAGCCGGTCTTTCCGGAAGAACCGCGACTTTCGGATGACACTTGGTTGACCCTTGCCACATGCGAAGCGATCGTGCTGAGCCGAGGGCGTGTGCAGCCCGAGCGAATCGCAGAGCGATTTCGTAGCTGGTTCGAGTCCGGCCGCATCACTGGCGCGGGGTCTGCGACCATCAAGGCGCTTCGTGACCTTGCGGCAGGCGCCCATTGGGCCCTTGCGGGAGCCCGCGGCGAATTCGCCTCGGGCTCGGGCGCTGCCATGCGGGCCGCTCCGTTGTCGTTCTTCTTGGACCCGCGTGTCGAGGCCGACCGTCGAACGATTCGAGACGTCTCACGAATCACCCATCACAGCGACGAAGCCTACGCCGGTGCACTCGCCGTGGTCGTCGCGCTTCGACTCTGCGCGCAGCACGCGGCCGTGCCAGGACACTTTCTCTCGCTGGTTTCTGACGAGCTTCCCGACACGGCGGTCCGCGACCGGTTGCTCGACTTATCCACCTGTCAGGATTCGCCGAGCGACGCCGCCGGGCGGTTTGGGTGCTCCGGGCATGTGGTCGAGGCCGTGCCAATGGCCCTGTTCGTCGCGGCCAAAACTCCGGATGAGTCTATGGAATCGGTCATCTCCACAGCGGTATCTTTGGGCGGCGACACCGATACGATCGCCGCCATCACGGCGCAGGTCGCTGCCATTTCTGGACGGCCGCTCCCGGACACTCTCGTCGCAAAACTTCCCGAGGCACCGCGATTCGGCCCGGTACTCGACAACTTCGTATCGCTCCTGAAATGACAGTTCGCCAGGGTGCCATCGCGTCAGCGCGCGCGGGCTCCGACCACCAGGATTTCCCTCGGTGCTAGGTTCCGACTGCGGGAGCGGGAGGCGGTGTGCCCTCGGGGCCGACCATTCCGAAGGGTGTCGAACGTGCCGTTCACGGCGACCGTCGCCTCACCCCCCGTCCGGTCCTCGTCACTCTCGCCGTCGGCGCCAAGCGCCGCGGACTCCGTCTCGGCGGGCGCCTCGACCTCGGCGATGCACCCCACGCCGACGACAGCGACAGAGGCGGAAAGACCGAGCAGCGCGAAGAGCTTCGACATCGCAGTCATCTTGATATCCCCGTTTCTTCCTTTGCCTGGCGGCGCCGCAAAGGATCGCAGGGTCCCGGGCTCATCCCGACGACCCCGGATCCCCTTCGGCCCGCTCGCCCCGATGTCGAGGGGTCGCGTCCGCGCGCGCTCACGCTGCGAGCGATCCCCTTCCCTCCACCTTCTGCCCCGAAATTCCGCTACGAGTCGGCGCGGTTTCTGCGAATGGCGAGGCGGGTGACGTACTCTTGGAGCTGCGTCGCCTGGTAAGCATCGTCAGCCCGGACAAACGCGAACGTGGGATGAGCCGTCGCGCCAAAACGAGTCTTCTCCCGACCCGTGCCCATCCCCAGGTGCAGGCGCTTGCACCCGAGCTGGCCCGCGCGACGCACCACCTGCCAGATCAGCTGGCGGTAGGGGCTGACCTCTTCGGTGTTGAATCCCTCGTAATCGACCCCGGAATAAAGCCACCTGTGATCTTCGCCCACGTGACGGCAAGCCCCCCAGGCCACGGGCGCGCTCTCCCCCTTGCGCCTCAAGACCAGCACCTCCCATGAGCCGCTCTTGATCTGCGCCCGCAAGAGCTCGACCGGCAGGGGGAAGATGTTGATGCGCAAATTCTTCTTCGCAATGTTCAGGTAGAGCGCGTGCATCCGCCGCAGATCGTCGTCCGAGACGTCGGTCTTGCTGTCCCAGATCTCGACGTCGAAAAGCCATGACCGTTCGTGGATGGCTCGTACGTGCTTGCGCCGGGAGGCTGTCGGCAGCGACGCAATGAAAGATTCTTCGCCGCGCCAATCGAGCTCTACCATGTAGGACTCCACGAGCGGCACGGGGACGAAGCCTTGCCCGGTGAGCGCTTGCGCGATCTCGGGGTCGTCGCTGACGTCGCGAATGACCAACGTGCTCGACCCCTGGGCTTTCATCTCGGCGACGCCTGCCTCGACGAGCTTGACGAGCCCCTTCCTTCTGTCCGCCCCTGGGCGGAGGAACATGTGCTCGCCCTCGGACGCGAGCGTGCCCATGACGACGGCGCGAGAGGTGAAGAGGTAGGGGGTCTTCGCCCGTTCTGCTTCGAGTGCGACGCTGACCTCGGCGCTCATGAACGTGTCGTCCTTCATCAGGCACGTCGTGAACGGCGCTGCGGCGAGCGGCGCACCGGACGCGTCGCGCACCACAACGTAGCGGAAGGACCAGCGGTGCTCAGGTCGATCGTTCCCTTGGTGAAACACGCGTTCGACCGCGCGCATGGTGCGGGCGTCGATGTACGAGAGGCCTCCGACGAGCGAGTCCCAGAGCTCGGGAGTAATCTGGTCGATGGAGTCGAACGTCTCGACCGAGCCCGTATCATGCGCGGCGGTCTTTCGCTCCGGGACACGGTACATGCCCGACATCACGTTCTTCGCGAACCGCATGAAAGGCGGGAGCACGCCCTGGAATTGCTCGTCGACCTCGGCCCGCGTGACGCCCACGCTCTCGAGGACCGGCTCGAGGTGGCCAGCAATCGCAGAAAAGAGCGCGTCGACCTCGCGCTCTTCGTGGTTTGCATTGATGGCGACGCGCAATCCGCCGCGGCTCGACGGCACGGCAGGGAAGCCCGAGACGTTGACGTGGAAGCCGTCGTCGCGCAGCCTCTCGGCCATCTGATAGACGGCCTCGACGCGGCCGAGCGCGACGAAAAAAATGGGTGCTTCGTTGCGGATGACGAGCGGAATGCCCAGCCGGTCGCACAGGGTGTTGGCCTGTTCGATCCGGCTGCACAAAACCGCCTGGCGTTGGCCGAGCTCGGGGCTCAGGTGGATACGCGCCGAGGCCACGCTCGCCCCCAGATCGCCAGGGCGAAGCGGCCCCGAGAATGAGAAGGGCCCGCCCACGAGCCTCGCCATCTCCAGAAGTTGTGGGTCCTTGACGACGACGACCCCGCCCCCGGTCGCAAATGCCTTGGCCAGCGACGTCACCACCACCATCCGCTCGTCGAGCGGGAAACGGGACAGGAAGTGGCCACGACCGTTTTCACCCGCCCAGCTCATGCCATGCGCGTCGTCGACGTAAAGGCGGACGTTCGGCGCCACGTCGAGGACTGCCTGCAAAAAGCTCTCGGGCAGGTAGTCGCCGTACATGGAGTAGACGCCGTCGCAGGCGAACCAGACGCTCTGGTGCTTCACGGAGAGCTTTCGCAGCACGTCGAGGGCCCTGTCGAGCTCGCCGTGTTTGACGATGACCTTCGTCGCGTTGCTTCGCGCGCATTGCAGCGTGATCGCGTCGTCGACGGACTTGTGCACCTGGTGGTCGAACACGACCGCGTCCTTCTCGGTCAGCAGCGCGGGCAACACCACGTGGTGGGCGATGCTCGTGCTGGGCAAGACCAGCACCCGGGGGACGCCGAAGATCTGCGGAAAGAGCTCCTCTTCCAGCTCGTGATAAAGCGGACACGACAAGTACCCTCGGCTGTACGACGTCTGTGAGCCGAAGCGGCGGTAGGCCTCGACCCCGCCCTCGATGAGCCTCGGATCGAACTCGAGGCCCAGGTACGAGCAGCTGCCAAACGACAGCAGTCGTTGGCCGTTTACCTGGATATGACGGTCCGAGAGCCGTTCGTCCTCGGACGCCAGGAAGTAGTGCCCGCGCTGCCTGCCGTGGTTGTGAACCTGAAATACTGCGTCGCGGAAGCTAGATGCGTCCATTCTCGTGCACCTCTGGCGGTGGAGCCTCGGCGGTGTGGCATTGGTGCCCGAGGCCACCATCGAAGAATGGTATCGTGCACGGCATCGTGCAGATCATCAAGAAAAACTGAAGTTCGACCGTGCCGAGTGATCTACGTCGCGGATGCACCATTCCGCGCAATGCACGAGCCCCGCGTTACCCGCCGCGGCGCTGGCGGGCCCGCAGTTCTTGGAGCGTTTCGCGTTCCTCCGTGCGCTCGGCGATGGTGGCGCGCTTGTCGTGGACCTTCTTCCCGCGACCGACGCCGAGGGTCACCTTCACGTGGCCATTACGGAAATGCAGGTCGAGCGGCACGAGCGTGTAGCCCTCGCGCATGATGGCGCGCTCGATCTGCTGAATCTCGCGCGCGTGGAGGAGCAGCTTGCGTGCGCTGCGCTCGTCGTGCGGAAACGCGCGCGCGTGGAAGAAGGATGCGATGTGCATGTTCCGCAGCCATACCTCGCCACGCTCGACGACCGCGAACGCATCGGCGAGGTGCACGCGCCCCTCACGCAGCGATTTCACCTCGCTCCCGCGCAGCACGATCCCCGCCTCGTACCGGTCCGATAGCTCGTAGTGGAACGTCGCCGCGCGGTTTCGCGCGATGACGTGCTCGTCGCTCTGCTTCCGTCCTGTCATGCAGCGTCTTTCGGCGAGGCGGATGATGGCATCGTCGAGGGTTCTTGGGTACATTCCGCCGCGTAAAGATGGCGTGTCTGGGCGGAGCCAGCACCCTCTGGTCACGAGGACTCGATGGGATTCTTGCACATCATCGCGCCGGCTTCCGTCGGCGAGGCGGCGCTCCGCGAGGCGGGGGCGGCGTTCGAGGGATACCACTCCAAGCTCGTCGATGCCGGGAGCGGTGAGCCTTGCCTGCTCGCGTCGCTGAAGCCGGAGCGCGACTGGACGCGGTACGGGGGGTGGCCGCTGCACTGGGCGTCCCTGGAGGGGCGGCTGGATACGCACCGGTTTTTCCCGCTGTTCGAGGCGCTTTCGCGCGCTGCGGGTGCGCGGCCCGTGGCTGTGGTCGAGCTGGATGGCGTCATCGACATGGCGACCTTGGCCGTGTTTCGAGAGGGGGTGCTCGCGACCTTCCACTCGGTGTCCGACACGCCCGCGTGGTTCTCTCCAGCGCCGCCTGCCGTGGGGCCCCGCATCAAAGAGGTGGCGGATCCGCAGATCGTCGCCGCCTCGATTCCGGAGGCCTCGCTGCAGAGGAGTCCCTCGCGGCGTGTTCCCGGATGGAAAGAGTTCATCGACAGCGCGACGCGCGCGGCTGCTGCGTGGACGAGGCCGGGGATGAAGCCAGGGGCCTGCCCGGGGCTGTTCTCGCTCGTCAGCGAGTACCTCGTGTCCGAGGATGATTTTGCGGCGCCGTTCTCGAAGAAGGCCGGGGCGGCGAAGAAGAAGGCCACCGCCGCGAAGAAGGCCACCGCAGCGAAGAAGGCTACCGCCGCGAAGAAGGCCACCGCCGCGAAGAAGGCCACCGCAGCGAAGCGAAGCGCGCCTCGGCGAGGCCGGTAGGCGCCTCCGCGCCCGCCACGCCCGCGCGGCCCCTGAAGCCCAGACCTACAGCCCGCCTGCCCACGGCATCAACGACGCTCCCCGCGGAAGACCTGCGCGGAAGCCGCGGGGAAGGTATTCGCGCGCGCTCCGACGCGTGATCTACTTCACCGACATCCTTCCTGCGCTTGACATGCCAGGAACGCTCTTGTACTGAAAATGATAATGAGTATCGATTTCATTTACGCAGAAAGGCCGCTTCGATGAAGAACGTAGGCACACCCACTTTCTTGCGGCTTTCCTCCGGTCTGTTCGCTGTGGCCCTGGTCACGGGCTGTTCTGACGCGACGACAACGCAGAACGGCGACGACAACGGGCCGCTGTACGCCATCACCACGCAGCTGCTCGTCGCCGATCCGGTGGACAGCTACGTCATCGTGACGGACCAGGCGGAGCAGACGGCGTCGCTCTCTCTCGACAACGCCGTCCGGGTGTCCGGCCGTGCGCTGGGCGTGGGCATTCCCAAGTCCGGCACGGTCTACGCCGTGAGCGACGAGAGCGCGACGGTGACCCGCTACAAGCTCAACGGCTCGCGGGCGCTGGAGCCGGCGGGCACCGTGAGCTTCGACAGTCTGGGAGTGACGTCGCTCGGGGAGTACCAGGCCAACTTCCAGTTCGTCTCCGAAACCAAGGCCTACTTCTTCGATGGGGCCACCGCCCAAATCGTCATCTGGAACCCCGAGGAGATGACGGTCACAGGCCAGATCCCGCTCGATGAGCTGGTCACGCCGGATACGGTCATGGCCTTCTCGGGCGCGGCCATCCGGCTCGACGATCAGATCCTCATGCCCGTGGGTTGGCGTCCCGTCTCAGGCGTGGGCATCACTCCCAAGGCGGGCGTGGTTTCCATCGACACGGCGACCGATGTGGCCACCATCGCGACGGACGAGCGGTGCGGTTACACGCATGACGCCGCCGTTGGTCCCAACGGCAAGGTGTACCTCGCGACGGAGGCGTATGGAGCTGCGGTGCGCCGGGTGGTGGGCGAGGACGCGCCCGCGCCGTGCCTGCTCAAGTTCGATCCCCACACACGGACCTTTGATCAAGGCTTCTACCGGACGCTCGAGGAGCTCGTGGGGGGTGGCACCGCGGGCACGCTCGTCCCAGGCCCGGAGGGGACAGCATACGTGCGCGTGCTCGATGAGACCGTCGCCCCGGTCCTGGAAGGCACGCATCCCCGCACCATTGCGAGCGGGACGGGCTGGCAATGGTGGGAGCTAAAGCTCGACACGATGACCGCGACGCGGAAGGACAGCTTCCCGGCGACCTCGGGCAGCGTCTTTCTCTTCGAGTCACAGAACCACACCCTCTACACCGAATTCGGCGCGGGCGCCGCGTCCACCACCCTGCGCGTGCTGGAGGACAACGGCAAGCCCACGGTGACCACGGAGGGACTCTCCTTCTCCTTCCTCCAGCTTCGCTAGCGCGGCTCTAGCAACACCGCGTCTCACCCCTCCTTGGAGATTCCATGCATTCTTTGCTCCGTGTCGCAGGTCTCTTCGCCGTTCTAGCGTTATGGTCGTCTCCTGCTCTCGCCACCAGCACGGGCATTGCTGGTCAGTCCGGCAAGGACAAGGCGACGTGCATCACGTGTCACAAGGGGGGAGCGGCTTGCACCGTGGAGTTCGAGGGCCCCACAGCCCTGGAGCCGGGAGCCACAGGCCAATACAGCTTCGTCATCCGGGGGGGTGCCGCAAAGACGGGAGGGCTGGACATCGCCGTGGACAACGCGGAGGCCAGCCTCGAGACCGGCAGCAGCGGGATGAAGAAGGTGGGGGCCGAATTGACGCATTCCGCCCCGCAGCCTTTCACCGCCGACGAGCTACGCTTCGACTTCTCGCTCGTCGCGCCAGAGGCCGATATCACCCTCACGCTCTTCGGGGCCGGCAATTCCTCGAACGCGGACCTCGTTCCTGAGGGGGACAAGGCCGCAGCCACCAAAATGACCGTGACGGTGGGCAAGGGTTCGCCCGTCGATGCTCCAGATGGTGAAGAGGACAGCGGTGGCGGATGCGGTTCCGCCGGGAGCACGCCCACGTTGAGCCTCATGATGATAGGCCTGGCGTCGCGCCGGCGCCGTCAGCGCTGAGGCACTCCTCGCGGATCGTTTCTCGCGATGAATGTCAGAGCTGCGCCTGGATCGCCGCGACCGCGCGGAGGGTGAGCGCGACGATCGTCAAGGTGGGATTCGCCGTGCCGGCCGTCGGGAAGGTGCCGCTGCCGAGCATGAACAGGTTGTCATGCTCGTGCGAGCGGCACTGGGCGTCGACGACGGACGTCGCAGGATCGGCGCCCATGCGATAGGTGCCCATCACATGCCCCGCGCCTTGTGGCTCCGGATCGTGCTCTCGAACCGTTGCGCCGAGGGCATCGAAGATCTGATCGTGAACCCCTATCGCCTTGCTCATGCCGTCCCGCGTGTAGGTATCGACGCGGTAGGAAATGCGCGGGCGCGGGATGCCGAGCGCGTCGAGCTGGTCCATCGCGGGGACGATGCGGTTCTCCGGATCCGGGAGCTGCTCCATGAGGCTCGACAAGCGTAGCTGGCGCGCGCTTTGCCGGGAAAGCTCCTTCGCGAGCGCTTGACCTCGCAGGCCGAGCTTCACGAGCTCGCCCACGGTACTCATCGGCCCGCCCGTCGGCCACGTCCAGCCGTCATTGCCGAATTCGACGCGGAACGCGGCCGTTGCATTGCGGAAGGCCCCGCCCCGCGTCCCGTCGATCCCCCCGGTCGAGAGCGGTCCGCGGCTCTGGGCGAGCGAGTCCTCCGCGAGCGCCCAGCTCAGTTGAATCGGGTGATCCATCAGGTTTCGGCCCACCTGATCGCTCAGGTTCGAAACGCCGTTCGGCAGCGCGCCGGTCTTCGACATGAGCAGGAGCTTGGGCGTCTCCATGGCGTGCGCGGCGAGGACGTACACCTTGCCAGACGCCTCGTGCTCGCTGCCGTCGGGCCGCTTGAAGCGAATACGGCTCACGCGGCCGTCAGCGCCGATGTCGATGAAATGCGCGATGGCCTCATCGACGATCTGAACGCCCGCGTCCTCGGCTTTCTTGACGTGCACCGAGGCGTCGTATCGCGCGACGACAGGGCAGACAGGGATACACGTCCGGGCGCCGCAACACGGGGGACGCTCGTCGTAGGTATCCGTGTTGCGCGCCTGCGCGGTCGTCGTGACGGTATACCCGAGCCCGCCGATGGCGTCCGCGATGCGTTTGTCCGAGTAGGTCAGCGGAATGGGCTTCATCGGATAAGGCGTCGTCCGAGGCGAGCCGAGGTCCCCTTCCCCCGCGACCCCGAGCTCGATCTCAGCCTCGGCATAATAGGGCTCGAGGTCGTCGTAGGTGATGGGCCAATCCACACCCACGCCGAAAAGCGTCTTCATCTGGAAATCGTCCGGCACGAGCCGGATCGTGGTCCCCAGCCAGTGCCAGGTGGTGCCGCCGACGAGACGCAAGTACGAGCTCTTGAAGAGATCTGGGCCCTCCTGGACGTAATAGCCCTCGAGGTCGATGACGGCCGGCCCCGGCGCCGCGGTGGAGCGCGGGAAGGGCGATTCGGGGACCTTGATGAGCGCGCTGCGGTAGGTATCGATTGCTTTCTGCCGATCGACGCGGGGCCCCGATTCGAGGATGAGGACTTTGGCCCCGCCCTTGGCGAGCCGATGGGCCAGGATGGTCCCTGAAATACCTGCGCCGACGATGACGACGTCCGCTGTCAGTTGATCTCCCATGACGTGGTCCTTTCCAATCGTGGCGTGAGGTCAGCCCGCGGGGGGTTCCGCCCAGAAGCCTGTGAGGCCGCCGCATTCGCTCGGGGGGTTCGTGTAGTCCAGCGCGCGCCATGTCAGCGCGTCGGTGTACGTGGCGACCTCGGGGCCCGAAGCGCCCTCGTAGACGCCCGTGTACCAGTTGAGGATGATGGTGTCGGCGACGGCGCGCAGGCGTGCATCGGTGAAGGTGCCTTTCGCCTCGAGGTCCGCGAGGGAGCCCGGGCTCGATTCGCCGCCATAACCCGCCTCGGCATAAAGCTCGTCGAGCGCCACCGATTGCTCCGGCGAGGCGCGCAGCGCATCCAGGTAGATCTGCCCATGCGCGCGCGGGAGGTTCTCGAAGCCGGTGAGCAACGCCGAGAGCGCGAGGAACCGAGCGAGGGGTCCGTCAACGACGGGCTCGTCCGAGCCACAGGCCGGCAAGAGAGACGCCGCGAAGAGCGCCGAGAGCCCTCCGAGAAAACCCCGTCGGTCCACGCGAAGAGAAATTCCTTGGTCTACAGGTACCTGGGAGGAAATTCGCATGAAGCGAGGCTACATGAAACATTGCGAGCCCCACAACATGAATCAGCAGCAAGGGTTCTCACTTCGTCCCCCAGAGGCTGAAGACGAGTCCGCCCGCTCCCCTTTTGTCGGAGAGCAGCGCAGCGATCACCTCGCCCACGTCGTCGGGCTGCGCGATGCGCGCCGAGCAGTGTTCGCGGCGAGGGGCTCAGTCGAGCACCTCAAACCCCATGTCCCTGAGCTCGTCGAGCTCGTCATCCGAAAAACTCGTATCCAGCTCGTCCAGACGCTTGATGAATCCGGAGGAATTGATGATGCATTTTACGGCTTTCTCAGCAACCGAGACGACATAGGTGATCGTATTGGTTCCCTCGAGCGTTGAGGGCGGAAGCGGAGCCTCGATCACCCAAGCGGGGCCGGTTACGCATTCAAATGAATCGTACAGCCTGGCAGGCGTTCCGGCATCGATCGTTGTTTTGTATCCCTGGCGATCCCGAAAGGCCGTTGCGATTATCAGTGCCTCTTGTTTCGTCATTGTCTTGCGATCCTGCGCTTTACTACACTACCATGACCACAACAAGAGAGTAGAGGTATCGACTTCATGACGAACATGCTCACGCTTTACGGCGCCCCCGGGTCCGGCGCGGTCGCGGTCGAGGCTGCGCTCATTTTGCTCGGTCTGCCGTACCGTCTGATCGAAGGCGCCACCTGGGTGGAACCGGAGGCGCGCGAGCGCGTCGCGCCAGTCAACGCGATGCGCCAGTTGCCCACGCTGGTGTTCCCGAACGGCGAGGTGATGACCGAAAGCGCGGCGATTTTGATCGACCTTTCGGACCGGCATCCGGGGTCGCGCCTCGCGCCGGCGGTCGACGATCCGTCGCGCCGACAGTTCCTGCGCTGGATGGTCTTCGTGTCGTCCGCCATTTACTCGCTGCACTGGATCAAGCCGGACGTCACGCGCATCGGCGCCGAGCCTGCGCAGCGCGACGCGGTGGTGCATGCGGTGCACGAGCGCATTGCGTTCTGCTGGCAGCACATGGATTCGCAACTGACACCCGACCGCTACCTGCTCGGCGACACGCTGACGGTGCTGGACTTGTACGTGAACGTCGTGTCGCGCTTTGGTCCCTGGCGGCCGCGGTTCGAGCAGGAGGCGCCGAAGATGACGCACGTGATGGCGCGGGTCGACAACGATCCGCGGCTGCAGCCGCTGTGGGAGCGCCGCTTCGCAGAGTGAAGCGCCGCCTCACTTGCGCGGAAACCGCGTCAGCCACTGGCGCGAATCATGTCGCACGCCTGGTCGATGGCTGCATTGAAACGCTGGCGCCAGGATTCCTCATCGATAGAACGGGGGCGCGCAGTACGCTCTGCCCGAATCTGGAGGAGGACGTCGCGGCCTACCCACGCCCCGAACCCAAGCACAGCGGAGGCGACACCCCAGCCCACGCTTTCGAGCAGTACGCCGACACCAACTGCGCCTGCCAGAATGCCGACAACGAGCCAATCCGCCCACCAAGGAGGTTCAGGCACCGGTTTGAAGGCTGTATCAAGGTACAAGCGGACTTCACGCGTGTGCGTCTGGAGGCACAATACAATCAACGTTTCGTCTGGTAGAAAGCCCTCCGCCGTCCAGTCGGTGCCATGCTCACTCCCATGGCGCCAATCGATGGCGCCGACAGTGCGCTCCAGCCCTGGGAGCAAGGAGCACGCGACATGTGCGACAAGGCGCTCCGCGACGGCGTCGGAAAGGTCCAGGTCGTGCGGGATGGATCGGCAGTCCCGAAACTCTGTCATTTTAAATAGCTTTCCCTGTCCTGTTGGCGATGGGCTGACGTCCTATTCGGCGTTGTACATAATTCTAGCGACATTCGTGTACAGCGGTGGACATGTCGGCGTCCACTGTGATCGTCGTCTACAAGAGAGCCCTTCGAGAGCTTTTTCCCGGCCCAACGCGAACCCCATCCATGACCATCGAACGTTCTGCGCCTGTGCTCCTCATGGATGCGGCCCCCTGCCCACCGCCGTAGCCCCCGCATCTCGTTCGGTCGTAGCCCGACGTTCACGTAGTTACAAAATTCCTGGTTGTGCCGTATAGGGGAGCATGCCCAAGATTCTGCCTTCGCTCGTCGCCGTCGACCACGAACACAATGGCGCTCGTGCCGCGCCGGACTCGAGCGTGCGCGATCCGGTCTGTGCGTTCTGCCGGCAAGGCCTCGGCCTCGTTCGGGTCGTCGAGAGCCCTTTCGCCGCTGAACACCTCCCGATGCTCGATCCCAAGTGCTGTTCCGCGAACGGGCTCACGATGTACGACGCCGGCTCGGTCGACAAGCAGCGCGACCGCCTCGCGGCGTTTCTCCAAAACGCCCAGCCCGGGACACTCTGGGATGCGTACACGGTACAGACGAAGTCGAAACCGAAGCAGGTTCGGGAGGAGCCCGAGCCCTTCGGCCCCCTTCACCACGCCAAGGCCGAAACCGAGGTGTTCGCGAAGGTGCTCGAGGCGAAGGAGCACTGGCTCGACGTCATCGCCGCGCATCTTCGAGGGGATGACGAGCGGCTCGCGGTCGCTGCCGTGAAGCACCTGTCGCTCCGTCGACCGTACCCGCCGGCGTGGACGTTCAACCCCGCGGTGGCCGTGCCGGAAGAAGCCATCGCGGCGTACGAGGCCTTCCGCGCGGGCAAGGCCGAACGCTACTACGGCGCCGACGCGGCCGGAGAAGCGGCGCGGTTCTCGCTCCTGCTCGAGGCGTGGGCCGACCGGCGTGCAAGCGTCGCCGACGAAGCCCTGACGCAATTCTGGGACGCGATCACGGGGAACATGGGCCTGAACGAGAGCCTTCGCGGCCTGCCGAGCGAGCTGTTGACGCAAGCCATCGAGCAAGTCGATCGTGAAGTCGCGTCGCTCGAGGCGGGCACCGCCGCAACGACGCAGCTCGATTGGCGCAAGTCCCTTCTGCCTCGACACAAATTGCTGGCCGACGGCTTCCGCGCGCTCCTGGCAACCAGGAAGGCCGCGGCAAAGAAGACCGCGGCAAAGAAGGCGCCGGCAAAGAAGGCCCCCGCGAAGAAGGCCCCCGCGAAGAAGGCGACGACGACATCCAAGACGCGCTGATCGCCTCGGGGAGGAGAAATCGTTTGGGATGGGGATGCCGAACCGCGCAGGCGGCTCCTTGGCTAGCCTCGGCTCATGCGACGGCGTCGCAGCGGTCGTAGGAGCAGCAGCAATCCGGCGAGCGGCCATGCCGTGCGGGGGCCATCGCCGGCTTGACGGCATCCGCAGGCGCCCTCCTCCCCAATCGAATCGCCGCCGCCGCCCGACGAGGCCGTGCTGCTCGAGGACGACGTAACGTCGGTACCGCCAGAGCCAGCCGCTCCTCCTGCGCCGCCGCCGGTTCCTCCATTGCCACCGGAGCCACCGGAGCCGCCGGTTCCTCCATTGCCACCGGCTCCGCCCGCGCCACCGGTTCCTCCATTGCCACCGGAGCCACCGGAGCCGCCGGTTCCTCCATTGCCACCGGCTCCGCCCGCGCCACCCGCGCCGCCCGCGCCACCTGCGCCGCCTGCACCCGTCGGGTCATTCATGCAGACGCCGGCAACGCACATCCCGCCCGTGCAGGGCGTGCCGTCCGGCTTGGCAGGATTCGAGCACATGCCGCTCGCGGGAGCACACGAGCCCGGAAGATGGCATTCGTCGAGCGGCTCGCACGAAACGGGCGACATTCCCGTGCAGACCCCGCTCGCGCACGCATCCGTCTGCGTGCAGGCATTGCCATCGTTGCAGGTGCTGCCGTCCGGCTTCGTCGGATTCGAGCACACGCCCGTGGTCGGGTTGCACGTGCCTGCCAAATGGCACGGGGACGCCGCCTGGCAAATCACGGCGTTGGCGCCGACGCAGGCGCCGGCTTGGCACGTGTCGGTCTGCGAGCACGCATTGCCGTCGTCGCACGTGCTGCCGTCGGGTTTGGCGGGGTTATTGCACACGCCGGTGGCAGGGTTGCACGTGCCGGGCTGGTGGCAGGTGTCGAGCGCGGTGCAAACCACCGGATTTGCGCCCGTGCACGTGCCGGCCTGGCACGTATCGGTCTGCGTGCAGGGATTCCCATCATTGCAGGCGGCCCCGTTTGGCTGGGCCGCATCCGGCGGGCACGTGGTGGCGCTGCCATTGCAGGTCTCGGGGGCATCACAGGCCGACGCGGCCGCTCGGCACGTCGTGCCCGCCGCGACCGGGGAGCAAATGCCCTCCGCGCCCGGGACGTTGCATGCCTGGCAATCGCCGGCGACGCCGCCGCCGCAGGACGTATCACAACAATAGCCGTCGACGCAGAGCCCGTTCGGGCAATTCCCCCCGGCAGCGCACGGGACGGGGTTCGCCAGGGTGTAGATTTCAGCGCTCGTGGTGTAGCTCGTGTTGGGTGGATCCCCGCCGGCCACGAGCACGCCTCCGCTTTGCAGCAAGGTCGCCGTGTGGTAGCTCCGCCCGACGCTCATCGAGGCGGTCGTGCTCCACGCGCCGGAGTTCGGATCGTAAAGCTCGGCGCTGGCCGGGCCTGCGGCTCCGAGGCCGCCGCCCGCGACGAGGACTTTGCTGTTCGGCAGGAGCACCATGGTCGCCGCGGCGCGGCCGACGGCCATGGAGCCCGTGAGCGTCCACGAATTGGTGGCCGGATTGTACAGCTCGCAAAACGCGGTATAGTCGGTGTTGCCGCAGGTGATTGCATTGCCGTTATTGAGGCGCGCAGCACTATTGAAAGAATGCGGCACGTTGAGCATGCCCGCGGAGCTCCAGGCATTCGTCGCGGGATCGTAGAGCTCCGCGTTCTGCGAGCCCGTGCCCGAGCCGCCGATGGCGAGGACCTTGCCGTTCGCCAGCGTGACGAGCGCAAACGACGCGCGCGAGTCGACCATCGAGGGGCCCGTCGTCCAGGTATTCGCGACCGGGTCGTAGATCTCGGTGGCCTTCTCGTTCATGGAGTAATAGCCGCCGACGGCGAGCACGCGACCATCGCCGAGAAGCGCCGCGCGGTGGGTCGCTCGGTCCATTTTCATCGGCGGTGTCGCGGAAAACGTGCCCGTCGCGGGATTGTAGACTTCGCCGCCCGCGGAGCTGACCTCCCAGAGACCGCCGGCGATGAGCACCCGGCCATCGGCGAGCCTCGTCGACGTGTGGGCGAGGCGCGCGGCAATCATGGAGCCCGTGAAGCTCCAGAGGTTCGTCGCAGGGTCGTAAAGCTCCGCGAACTTGGTGGGCAGGTTGCCGGTCGTATACCCGCCGGTGACGAGGACCTTGCCATTCGTGAGCAAGGTGGCCGCGTGGCTGTCGCGCGGGGTGTTCATCGGCGCGACGGTGGTCCACGCCGGATCCACGAAGAGCGCAGCGCCCGGCGGGGCTTTGCCTTCCAGGTGGAGCGCGATCGTCGCGCCGTCGAGCGAGAGGCGCACGGAAACCGGCGCTCCGCCCTCCGCGAAAGCGCGCGGCGCCGTGACGTGTACACGCGCGCGGCCCCGCTCATCGAAAAAATGAATTCCCGACGCGTCCTGCCGCGCCGTCGCCCCGTCCACGCGCCAGACCGCGAGCGGCGCGCCCTCCTGCGCGTGGTCAGCTTCGAGCGCGAGCCACTCCTCCACGCCGCCCGCGCTTCGCACCCATAACGACGTGCCGCCATGACGCGGATATGCTACGGCCGCGTCGACACCGAATGCATCGCCCGTGAGCCCTTCCTCGCGCACCGCGATCTCGAAGCCGTCCTGCGTGCGAAAGTGCACCACGCCTTCGCCTTCGCGCGGCAGCGTGACCCGCAAATCGTCCCATGTCCCGAGAGACCGCGGCGGCGACCGGTGATAACCGTCCTCGCCGGCATCGAACGGGTCGGCCGAGAGCACCTCCCGGGCCTGCTCGGGAAACCGCGCCTCGAGCTTCGCGCGGAGCGGCGCGGCCTCTGTTTCGACGCCCCCGCCCGAAACCTCGTTCGCCTGCGGGAGCGGGCCGCCTTCATCGCAGGCCGTGGCGAGGGCGCAAAGCGCGATCCCGGACCAGGGCCTCATCCAACGTGCATTCGTCATTCGTTTTCGCATTCCATCCTCGTGCAGCAGCGTCCCCCCGGCTGGTTTGCTGGGAAGCTACATGGATGGCAGCGACAACGAAAGCCCCGAGGAAGGCGCGCAGCGCGGGACCCGCAGCTTGCTCCGGTGGGCGCGCCACCAAACGCTCGCGCTCGGCAGCGATGGGTGCGTGTACGTCGACGAGCACGCGAGCGATGCCGAGGTGCGCAAGGTGTTGCGTGGTTACGCCGCTCACCGACGAGGAAGCGGGAGCTACCGTCTCCGCCCGTGCATGCGTCCCTGCGGGTGCCCCCGTAAGCGGCAAGGTTCGTTCTCGGAACGTAGCCCCACTGCCGAGCGCAACCATCGTCCTAGCTCCCACTGGAACGAAAGCTGCACGAAAGCGTTGCAGCGCCGAGTCGACCGTGACGACCAGCCCCTCGGCCTGGAGAGAAGCGATGGACCCTGCAATCGTGCCGCTGTTTTACCTGTCGAGCTTCTCCGGCGCCATCATGGTGATCGGTGGCATCGTGATGCTTTACAAGCAGAAAATTTATATCGATCGAGAGACGAAGCAAGTCGCCGAAGTGCAGACCCCGCTAGGAACCTTCAAGACCAACATCCCGGCGCTGACGCTGTTCGCGCTCGGCTTCGTTCCGCTCATCTACCCCATATGGCGGCACGCAGAGCTCTCGAAACCTTTGCGAATCCTGGGTGCGGTACAATATGACAATGCGGCCATCGACGTCTACGCCGTGGTCAATACCGAAACGATTCGGGGGGGAAGTAAGTTCAGACTCGTCGTACCGAGTGTGGACAGAGACAGAGGAGAGTACAAGGTGCTGTTCATCAAGGACGCAACCCTGGTGAACACCGAGTTCATCGATCCCAAGAATTTTAAAAATGGCGAGTACGAGCTCCCGAAGGTATTGATCGACTCCCCTGAAAAGCCAATAAATTGACCGACCGAATGCTGCTCGAGCGACCTCTTCGTGATTGCCCGGACCATTGCACATGAATCAGAAGGGCAGAGTCATGATTGGAACTCGCAGACGGTTCGCCGCCGCGATCATCGTGCTCCTGGTATCGTCGAGCGCGGCTGCCGCGGATCTCACGTTGCGTGGCCGGATCGCGAGCCAAGACAAAGGTCAAGGTATCGCGGAGCTGAACGTCAAGCTCATACCATCGCAGCCCAAGCCGGCGTGGGTCAAGGTAACGAGCACAGCCAATGACGGGACATACCGGTTCCAGGATGTTCCGCCAGGAACCTACACGCTCGAGGTCTATCGCGGTGCCACCCAACTTCACAGTACCACGGTGACGGTGGACGAGAGCGGGGTCAAGGACGTGCATATCCAGGATATTCAGGTGGCGCCTTGAGGCAACGATAACGCCGCTCGCCCTCGCTGCTTGGCAGCCGACCTCGGCGCGCTTGTTGGCATCTGCACAGAACTTGTCGAGGAAGAGCCCCCGGTGTTAGGACGCGCCGGATGAAGTCCGGGGATCGACTCGGGAGCAAATACCGCCTTCTGCGCCAGCTTGGCGCAGGTGCCATGGGTGTCGTCTGGGAAGCCATACACGAGACGACCCAGCGGCGCGTGGCCATCAAGCTGCTCACCAAGCCCTCGGAGGACCTCCGTCACCGCCTGCTCCGTGAGGCCCGCATTTGCGGATCCATTGCGCACCGAAACGTCATCGAGATCTATGACATCGGGGAGACGCACGAGGGGGAGCCCTACCTCGTGATGCAGCTCCTCTCCGGCGAAACGCTCGCCGAGCTGCTTCTTCGGAAACGTCGACTTCCGCAGCCTCTCGCCGCCCAGATCGGGCGCGACATTGCCCGCGCGCTCACGGCTGCGCACGCCGTGAACGTCATTCACCGGGACCTCAAACCCGCCAATGTGTTTCTCCATCAAGAGGCCGGGGTCGAAGGGCTCGTCGTGAAGGTCCTCGATTTCGGGGTCGCAAAAAACCTCGCGGCGGTGAACGAATCCCTCGTGACGGCCGTCGGCGGCGCGGTCGGGTCTCCGGCGTACATGAGCCCGGAGGCCATCATGGCCGCGCGGGATCTCGACGCCCGCACGGACGTCTGGTCGCTCGGCGTCGTGCTTTTCGAGGTGCTCACGGGCACGCGGCCCTTTCCAGGAGGGGGGCAGGAGCTCGTCATTCGTATCGCGACCGGCAAGATCCCTCGCGTGTCGGAGATCCTGCGCCACGTGGAGCCGGCGTTCGACGACGTCGTGGCGATGTGCCTCGAGCGTGACCGTGCCAAACGTATTGCATCCGCTGCGGTGGTCGAGCGCCTGCTCCAGGCCTACGTGGGCCCCAACGATGCGTCGCGGATTCACGTCGGTCTCGCGGAGCGCGCCATGGCGCTTCCCGCGCCCGCCGCGGTGATCCCGGAGGTGCCGGCAAACCTCGAAACGACGATGCCATTGCCGGACAATGTCCCGGCGCCGGTCGCCCCGGCGCCCATTCTCCCGATGCAGCCTTGGACGGCGGCGCCGGCGGTGGATACGACGATGCCTTTGTCGCGCTCGTCGGCACAGGCGCAGCCGGCTGGGAAAGCAGGGACGGCGATTCTCGGGCCTGGGCCCGCGAAACCTGCCACGGGTCCCCGCGGAACCGCGCTGATGATCGACGCGCGTGCGGTGCTCGCGCAAGCACAACGCTCCGCCCCTCCACCGAGCCCCCCGCCGCCGCCATCCGTGCAGAACGTGGAGAGGTCTGTCGCAAGGTCGAGCATCGCTCCGGCGTCAAAAAAGCGGCGGCCCTCGCCCATCCTGGGCCTCGCCGTGAGCGCCCTCGTGGCCTTCGGCGTCGGTGTGGCCATCATCCTCGGTTTGGCGCGATAGATCACGCGCAGCGCCGCGCGGCTCCCCGCCCCGAACATGTGCTGTTGCTGAACGCGCGCCCAGACCAATGTGGCATCGTCTTGGGAACCTCAGAGGAAATCCATAGGTTCGTGAGCGGAGCAGGGCGGCAAACAAAATTCTTGTGACAGCGCTCGCTTTCATGGAATGATTGCAAGACCATGAAATCGGGCGACCTCCTCGGCGGCAAGTACCGGCTCGAACAGGAGATCGGCAAGGGCGCGATGGGCGCCGTGTGGGCGGCGTTCGACCACGCGACGAACCGCAGGGTCGCGCTCAAGCTGATCTTGCCGCAGCAAAAGGAGCACCTGACGAACGACCTGCGCCAGCGCCTGATGCGCGAGGCGCGGGCGTGCGGGAAGCTGCGGCATCGCAACATCGTCCAGATCTTCGACGTGGGCGAGACGCCGCAAGGAGAGCCGTTCCTCGTGCTGGAGCTCCTGCACGGGCAGACGCTCGGCGAGATGCTCAAGGAGAAGCGGCGCATCGAGCCGGCGATCGCGGCGCGCATCGCGGGAGAGGTCGCGAGTGGGCTCGCGGTCGCGCACGCCGCGCAGGTCATCCATCGTGATCTGAAGCCTGCGAACATCTTCCTCCACCGCGAGGAGGGCATGCCCGAGGACACGTTCGTCGCGAAGATCCTCGACTTCGGCGTGTGCAAGAATCTCGACTCGGTCGACAGCGTCGCGACGCAGACGGGCACGGCCGTGGGGTCGCCCGCGTACATGAGCCCCGAGCAGGTGGGGATGCGAAAGGATCTCGACCACCGCACGGACATCTGGTCGCTCGGGATCGTGGTGTACGAGATGCTCACGGGAGGGCGTCCCTTCGTGGGTTCGGTGCAGGATGTCATCCGGCACATCTTGATCACGCCGGTGCCGCCGCCTTCGAGCAAGGTGCGCGACGTGCCGCCGGAGCTCGATGCGATCGTGGCGCGCTGCACGGCGGGAAAGCGGGACGAGCGGTATGCGAGCACGGAGGAGGTGTCGCGGGCGTTGTTGATGCTCGCGGGCATGCCGCGACCGATGACACGCAAGGCGACGTTCACGGGCGTGGATCAGCCGATCCCGCAGGCAACGGGGCCGCAACGCAAGCCGACGTTCACGGGTGTGGATCAGCCGATCCCGCAGGCAACGGGGCCGCAGCGCACGCCGACGTTCACGCCGATGGACGCGACCGCGCCGCTGCCGGGCGCAATGCCGCGCGCGGGGATGGGCTCGACGCCCGAGGAGGACGACGAGAGCGACCTCGCAGCGACGCTGCCGCTGCAGGGGCGGATGCTGATGGACATGCGGCGCCGCGCGCCGCAGGCGGCGCGTGGGGAGGATGCGTCGACAGGGACGCAGCTCCTGCAGCCGAATCTGCCGGTCGCGTCTCCGGCGCCCGCGTGGAAAGAGGAGATGCAGCAGGCACTCGCGGCCCATCGGCAGTCGTATGTGGCGCTGGAAGGCGTGGTGCCGGAGCAAGCGTCGAACGGGCAGACGCAGATGGTGACCGAGGCGCACATGCCGCGGCTGCCGACGATGGATCCCTCGGGGACGACGTCGGCGGCGGGGGCACTCGCGCATGGCACGGGAGGGTATCCAGCGGCGCCGATGCCGATGATGGGGCCGGCGATGATGGCGGGGAGGCCGAAGCGAAGGAAGGGCGTGCTGTTCGGGGTGATGGGGGTCGGGGTGGCGGCGGCGATCGGGGTGGTTGGGTTGTTGCTGGTCAATGCGGGGAACGTCGATTCGGGCGGGGCGTCGTCGAACGGAGCCGGGGAGACGCCGGAGGCTGCGAGGAGCGCGGCGGCGGTGCCGGCGGTGCAGGAGTTGCCGAGGCCGCCGGTGAAGGTGGAGGTGACGGCGCAGCCGACGGCTTCGAGCGCGCCGACAGCGGGGCCGTCGGAGGCGGCGACGGCGGCGCCGGTAGTGACGGCTACATCCGCATCGGCACCCATGCCGCCGGCAGCGGCGACAGCCGCAACACCACACGCGCCGACGTCTACGTACACGGCGCCGACGACGAAACCGACGACGCAGGTGGCCAAGCCGGCGCAGAAGACGCCTGTTTGCACGGGCGTAGGGCTGTTTCGGAAGTGCAAGTAGGCGGGAAGAACGTGCGCGGAGAACGAGGCCTCTTGTTGGTGCGCACGAACTGCGGAACAATACCGTCGCAGGACACATGAAGACCGCACGGCGAAGCATGCTCAGGGCGACGATCTCCACGATGGTTTTGCTGGTAGCCGTGCCCGCGTCTGGGCAAGGCCCGACGGGGTCGACCCCTGCTCCCGTGCCGAGCGGCGCGTCGGCGCAACCCGCTGTCAACCCGCAAGTCAAGCAACTTTACGACGTCGGGATCAAGGCAGCGGAAAAAGGCCAGTGGGAGAAGGCGCGAGCCTCGTTCGAAGAGGCGTTCAAGCTGGATCCGAGGCCGAAAATCGCGGTGAACCTTGGGAACGCGGAGCTCGAGCTGGGTCGCTATCGTGACGCGGCGGAGCACCTCGAGTACTTCCTGCGGAACGACACGAGTGGCAACGCGGCGGCGCGCCAGCCGGTGCAACAGTTGCTCGACAAGGCGACGGCGCAAATAGGGACGCTGCGGGTGACGGTGGACGTCAAGGGGGCGGAGGTGCTCGTAGACGGACGAAGCGTCGGGCAGGCGCCGGTGGAGAGGCCGATCTTCGTGGAGCCTGGTAGCTACACGATCGAGGCGAGGTCGCCCGAAAAAACGCCGGTAAGCCAGAAGGTTGCGCTCGCGGCCGGGGCGAAGCTCGACGTGGACCTCAAGCTCGTGCCGGCGTGCGTCGAGGGGCCGAAGAAGGTCATCGAGGAGGAGCAGCCGTGGAAAAAGCCGTCGCTTTATGGAGCGGTCGGCCTCGCGGTGGTCGGGCTCGGGGTGGGGATTGGTTTCTCCGTGGCGGCAGCGATGAAGTCCGGAGAGTACGAGGACGAGATCGCGTACCTCCGGGAGAGGACCTTGACGACGGAGAAGATCTGTCCAGGCGGCGTCACGGATCCTCGCTGCCGGAAGATGGTCGAGCTTGGGGAGACGCAGAATACGTATGCCTACCTGGCGCGAGCCGGGTTCATCGTGGGTGGGCTCGCGACAGCGGGCGCGGTCGCGATTGCGCTCGTGAAGCCGAAGAAGACGACGGTAGACGAGACGAAGTGCAAGAACGTCGCGGTCACGCCGACGCTGGGTGGGCTCCTGGTGTCGGGTTGCTTTTGACGGTTCGAGGGTACGGAGGTCGTGCAGGATGTTGCGTCGGAATCGCCGGGCGCTCGTTTCGTTGAGCTTTGCGGGGTTGGTCCTGGGGTTCGGGGCCGCGGTGTTGCAGGGGGCGGGATGCACGGCGACCGTCGAGGTGGACGCGAACCAGGCGGGCGGATGTGACCCGGCGCGGGATGACAACAATCCTTGCACGGGCTATACGTGTATCGGTGGTGCCGCGGGGTTCCCTTCGCTGCCGGATGGGATACTTTGCAATTTTGGGACCAATGCAGGGAAGTGCGCATCGGGGAGGTGCAGGCTCGATTGCGAAGGCATGCCTGGCACTTGTATCTGTGCCGCCGAGTCGGATTGTCCCCTGGACACGGAGTGTATCCAGTATGCGTGCGGTGCCGACGACAGATGTGAGGCCACCGTTCTCGCTCAGCAAATCATGGGTGATTGCAAGGATGTGGTTTGCGATGCAGATGGGACGGCAACGACAAAGGAAAACGCAACGGACACGCCAAGCCCAGACGATCCTATCTGCTTTGTAGGCACGTGCGTCATGGGCCAACCGGTGGTGGAGCCCCAAGGCCCTGGGGAGGCCTGTGGAGGCGATGCGACGGGGGTCTGCGATGGCATGGGGGCGTGCGTCGAGTGTATCGAGAATGCGGACTGCAAACAGGGGGAAACTTGGCGCTGCTTCGACAACAAGTGCTTCAATTGCAACAATGGTTTGAAGGACGGAAATGAGATGGGAGTGGATTGCGGAGGCAACTGCGCGTTCCAATGCGATGGCGCAGACTGCAGCGATCCCGACCAATGCAAGAGTGGTTATTGCTCCGATGGCAAATGCTGCAACGAGGCATGCGGCGGCGATTGCCGAGCTTGCAACCTGCCTGGGAAGTTGGGCATCTGTTTCGATGTTCCCGCAGGTGACAAGGGCGACTGCGATAGCTCGGACGTCTGCGGGGCGAACAAGTCGTGCGGCGGAGGATCTCCAAACGGGGAAATGTGCGCGGTCGATAACAACTGTGCGAGCAAGATCTGCCAAGACGGAAAATGCAAACAATCTAACGGTACCGTTTGCATAGACGCTGCCGAATGCGCGTCCAGCAAGTGCGAGAACAACCTCTGCTCCCCCTGATCCGCTCCGCTCCCTGATGGTCTGACCGTGCCTACCCGCCATCACACCACGCTTCTCGCATCCCTCCTCGCCGGGAGCCTCCTCCTCCCCACCCTCCCCGCCCGCGCCGCCCCCACCGAAGCCGACCGCCTCGCCGCCCGCACCCTTCTCCTCGAAGGCCGCAAGAAGCTCGGCGCGGGCGACCCCAAGGGCGCGCTCCAGTTCTTCCAGAAGGCACACGACATCATGCACGTCCCCACCACGGGGATCGGTCTCGCGGATGCACACGCGCAGCTCGGACAGCTCGTCGAGGCCCGCGCGGTCATCATCGAGATCACGCAAATGCCCGTCAAGCCGGGCGAACCGGAAGCATTCACGGACGCGCGTCAACAGGCACGCGAGGCGCTCGAGAGGCTCGATGGGCGGATTCCCATGCTCGTCCTCCAGGTATCGGGGCTGCCCTTGCGCACTGTTGAGGCCGCGGTCGATGGGAAAGCGATTCCCTGGTCGGAGCTTGGTGCCCGGCAGAGAGTGAACCCGGGGTCGCACGAGGTCGTCGTCAAGGCGCCCGGGACGCCGACCTGGAAGCAAACCGTGACGCTGAATGAAGGAGAACGTACGCCCTTGGAGCTTCGGATCGAGCTCGGGGCGTCGACGCCGTCGGACGCGCCGTCAAAGGCCGGAGGGCCAGGATGGCGAAACATGACCCTGTGGGCCGGCATGGGGCTTTCCGCCGTGGGGGTCGGGCTCGGCATTGGCTTCTCGGTAGCGGCGGCCGGGAAAAACGCAGATGTTGAAGCCGAGGTGGAACGGCTCAGGCAGAACACCATGCAGGGGCAGTCCGTCTGCACGGGCCCCTCGGATCCTCGATGTTCGTCTCTGGTCGGGTTCGTGGACGACCGCGATGCTTACACGGGCGTCGCCATCGCCGGGTATGTCGTCGGTGGCCTCGCGGCAGCAGGCACGGTCGCGCTCTGGCTCACGAAGCCGAACGAGAAGAGCAGTGAGCAGGGAGCGGGAGCCGTGAGGATTGTCCCGTCCCTCGGAGGACTCGTCGTCGCAGGAACGTTTTGAGGGGACCATGAGAGGCAGCGGACGCGGAGCGACTTCGGAGCGACTTACCCTTGGCGCGGCTTCCCTTCTGGTCCTTGGGACGATGGTCTTCTTGGCGCCGGCCGGAGGGTGTGGCGCGGACATCGACACGTTGATCGCACAGGAAGGGACGTGCGAGCTGCTGCCGGAAGATGGCAATCCGTGCACCATCGACACCTGCGTGAGTGGAGTCGTGACGACATCTCCGGCCCCGGATGGAACGCCGTGCGCCCTCGGGCAGCACGCAGGGTTTTGCCTCGACGGTCAATGCGCGCCCAATTGCCAGACCGGAGAGATCCTCCCTCCCGTATTTCAAGCGCAGGGGGACTGTCAGGACAAGGTTTGCGTGGGGAATGGAGTCGCAACGACGCAGCCGAACATGGCAGACCTACCCATCCCCCCGGGGCCCTGTTATGTCGGCGTGTGCGACATGGATGGTCCAGGCGTGGAGCCGATCATCGCGGGGCAGCCGTGCACCGATGAGATCGTCGGTATTTGTGATGGAATGGGGGTGTGCGTCGAGTGTATCAACGACGCAGACTGCAAACAGGGAAACACTTGGCGCTGCTTCGAGAATAAGTGCTTCGGCTGCAACAATGGTGTGATGGACGGCAACGAGACAGGGGTCGACTGTGGGGGGAAATGCCTCCTCAAATGCGATGGCACCGATTGTGGCGACCTTAGTGAATGCAAAAGTGGCTTCTGCGCGGACGGGGAATGCTGCAATGAACAATGTGCTGACGGCTGCCGGGCGTGCGATTTGCCAGGAAAAGTGGGCTATTGTTTTGATGTACCGGCGGGTAACAAGGGCGATTGTGCTGACAGCAACGTATGTGGCATGAACGGGACGTGCGGTGGGGGAGCTCCGAACGGGGGGCAATGCTTAGTTAATTCCAACTGCGCGAGCGACATCTGCGTCATCCCAAGCGGCCAAACAACTGGGCTCTGCAAGCAACCTAACGGGACCGTCTGCTTGAACGCTGACGAATGTGCATCGGGCAAGTGCGTGAATAATCTCTGTTCACCCTGATCAGGTTTGACCATTCATCACAAGTTCGGATCTCCAATCGGCCCCTTCTTCGTCTTCCTCGTCGTCCCCGTCCCTGTAGCCTTCCCCGTTCCAGTAGGCTTCCCCGTCCCCGTCGTCGCCCCTGTCGGCTTCGGCCCGGTCGCCCCCGCCGAAGGCCCATCCACAATCACCGCCGAATCCTGCACCTTCCCGCTCGGCGCCACTGCCGGCACCACGGTCTCCGCCGGCTTGCTCGTCGCCACCACCGGCGCCGCACTCCCCACGCCGGCCCCCTCCTCCACCGGCACCGTCGGCGCCGACCCAATCCACACCGCCGCAATCCCCCCCATCACCGCAATCAACACCCCCACCCCAATCAACGTCGTAAACTGCTGCCTCCGCTGCTTCCTCTTCAGCTCCGCCGCCAGATCCACCTGCGGCAACCCCAACCCCGGCGCCGCCTCCGCCCTCTCCACCACCTGAACCAGCCCGCCGAGCCCCGCCGTCTTCGCCGCCGGATCCTCCCCTGCCGCCGGCACCTCCGCCGGCTGCGCCCACGGCCGCGCCCCTGCCTCCAGGGCCGCCGGCCTTACCGAACCGATCCCATTGCTCGTCGTCGCCGTCCCCGCACCGTGCCCTGTCGCCGCCCTATTCTGCTTTGCCTGCTGCTCCTGGACGTACCGCCAGTTCATCCGCAGGTCCGGGAGCTGCGAGACCCGTACCTCGTGCGCATTGAACAATTGCGCCGCGATCTCCGCCGGTTCCTGCGGCACCTGCTCCAAATACATCAGCACGACGTCCGCAGGCTCCTGCGTTGCTTCCCGGCGCGGAACAAACCGTACCGTCAACCCTCCGACCACGTCCTGCTCACGCCCATTGGAGATCGCCGTCCACTTGATGTCCGACTCCACGAGCACATTCGCGATCCGCGCCATGCAATACGCCAGCGTCGCGAAATCCACTCGGTCCGGATACACGATCACCACCCGCCGCGGCGGCGTCGAGTTCTCCACCGTCCACCGGAACGACAAACCGCTCGGCCCCGGCTTGTGCAGGTCCTCGAAATCTTCGAGGTACATCTTCAGCAAAGGCAACAGCGCGTCCTTGTTCTGCGCGTGCTGCACATACGTATGATACCAGCCGCTCCCCTCCGCCTGCGACTCCTCGTCCGGCAGGAGCTTCTGGTAAAACTGCACCGCCGTCCCGTAAATCGCCTCGCCGTCCAGGTGCCGGTCAACAATCGCCGCCGAATGGCAAAACGGCGGATCTTGCCTCCCTGCGTGATCCTTCGCTCCCTTGATGCGCAGGCCGAAAATCAGCGCGAGCCCACCGTGCCCCGGCTCGTATTGCGTGTCGTCGCGCGACAAGTTCCCGATCGCGAACGCGTACGCGCTCCCGTGCCGCGGCTCGATGTATTTCACGAGCCGCGAGAGGTGGCTGAAATGCTGCCGCGTCAGCGGCGCTTGCGGCACCTCGGGCCGGTAGATGAAGTCGATCTGATGACCCGGCACGTTCCCGTGGAGGAAATGGAACCAGGTCGCCCCGGAGGGCACCTTGTACGTCGGGACCTCGTATCCCGCAGTCACCACGTGCGTCTCGTCCATGTCCCCCTCCGCTCAACCCCTTCGAGGCGGTGGCTGGCGATTCAAGAGTGGCGCCGTGGCTTCCATCGGATTGAGGTCCTCGAGTGCCATCGTCCCCTTGACGTTCAGTTTGGCCCCGGGTCCCGGCCGCGCCCCGAAGTGTGGCGCGAGCGGCACCTGCGGAGCGGGCGCGTGCTGCGGAACCTGCCCGTAATGCTGGGGCGCCGGCATCTGCGGGTGCCCATTCGACGGCGGCGGCGCGTGCGGGATCTGCGGCGGGGGGAACCCCGGCTGTGATTGCGACGTGGGCGCATTCATCCCGGGCGTGACCGTCGAAGCTCGCGACCGGAACTCACTCTTCATGCGCTGCAAGAGCTGGAGGTCGTAGGCCGACTTCGGGAGGATCTGCTCGACGAAGTGCGAGAACAGGACGTGCGTCGAGTGCCCGTAGCTCGCGGACCCGACGAGCACCTTCACGTCGATCTGCGTCGCATATTGCCGCAGGCTGTCGATGAGCGGCGCGTAGAGCGCTTTCGCCTGCGCCTCCGCCTGCGCGGGTGAGCCGGGGATGAGGTCGCTCTTGTTGATGAAGAGCACCACGCTCTTGCACGACGCCACCGTCTTCGGGCTGAAGAAGTATTTCAACGCCTGCGGGTTGAACTCGTTGAGCTGCTCGCCGATGCGGTGCGTGTCGACCTGCTGCGCGTCCTTGCCGCCGAGGTCGACGACCATCAAGAGCCCGTGGATCTCCTCGATGATGAGCTCCTGCTGCGCGTCCACGATGTGCTCGCCGCCCCAGTCGTGCACCTCGAACACGTGCTCGACGAGCGTGTCCTTGTTCCGCACGTGACTCACGGTGCGCTCGTACCGCTCGATCTTCGTCCCCTCGATCGTCCCGAGATCCACGAGCGGGTTCGACCACTTCAGCGTGAGCGAGCTCTTGCCCGTCGCCTTCATCCCGAGCGTCAGGATCCGATAGATCTTCCGCTCGACCTTCGGCCGCTTCTCGAGCTCGCCCTTGTGCCAGTTGAGCTCCTCCTCCATGTGGTCGAGCCAGCCGATCTTCTTCTTGTTGTCGGCGTCGAGCGACGTGACCTGCACCTGGAGCTCGCGGTTCGCCGCGGCGAGCGATTGGTGCTTCATCTCGGCGGCTTCGAGCTCCTCCGTGAGCTTCGACGCGCGCATGCCGAGGACGATTAAGACGACGACCAGCGCCGTGATGATGATGCCGATGATGATGAAGACCGTCGTCATTCGCCCCTCGCGTCCGACATGGTTTGGCTCGTCGCATCAGATCATGCAGACCTGGTAGCGGGCAAGAAATCTTACCACGTATTGTTACATGGCTCGACTGGTACGCTACGATGCCCGTCATCGGCCGTATTGCCGGTACATCCGTCCTGACCAACGATGAAAGCTGGAAGCACGATCGGGAAGAAGTATCGCCTCGTCCGGGCCATCGGCGCGGGTACGATGGGCACGGTCTGGGCGGCGGAGGAGATCGGCACGCGCCGCGAGGTCGCGCTGAAGCTGCTCTCGAAGTCGACGCCGGAGCTCCGGCAACGCTTTCTGCGCGAGGTGCGGCTCTCGTCGCGCTTGTCGCACCCGAACATCGTGCGCCTGCTCGACGCGGGCGAGACGGACGACGGCGAGCCGTTCCTCGTGCTCGAGCTGCTCTCCGGCGAGTCGCTCGCCGACATGCTGAAGAGCAAGCGGCGCATCGAGCCGCCCGTCGCCGCGCGTATCGCCCGCGACATCGCGAACGCGCTCGAAGCGGCGCATCAAGCGAAGATCATGCACCGCGACCTCAAGCCCGCGAACGTCTTCCTGCATCACGAGCCCGGCGCGGCCGAAGGTGCGTTCGTCGTGAAGGTCCTCGATTTTGGCATCGCGAAAAACCTCGGACCCGGCGAGGAGACGCAGGCGACCATGACGGGCATGGTGGTCGGTTCACCCGGGTACATGAGTCCCGAGCAAGTCGCGCTGCGCGCGGACGTCGATCATCGAACGGACCTTTGGTCGCTTGGAATCCTGCTCTACGAGCTGCTCGCGGGCGTGCGGCCCTTCACGGGCTCGGTGCAGGACGTGGTGCGTCAGGTCCTCGTCGCGCCCATTCCTCCGCTTTCCGCGCGAGTGCGTGACGTGCCGCAGGAGCTCGAGGACGTCGTGATGCGGTGCCTCGAACGAGACCGCGACAAACGTATCGCGAACGCCGCCGAGCTCGTCGCGTTGCTCACGCCGCTCTTGGAGTCGAGCCGGATCTGGCGGGTGCCGTCGAGCGCCGCGATCCCCGTCGCGCGGGCTTCGCAGTCGTCCTCGCCCCTGCTCGTGGCGTCCGATGCGACGCCCGAAGGAACGGCATTCTTGCAGCCGAACACGCCTGCGCCCGACCCGCTGCCGCCGTGGCGACGCGAGATGCAGGAGTCGCTCTCCGCGCACCGTCGCAGCGGGGCGTTGACGGCAGGAATCCCCTTGCCTCCCGCCGAGGCCACGGCACCACCGATTACGCGCGACGAGACGGCGACGAGCAGCACGACGATCCATCGTCGCAGGCAGGGACGCGCGATCCTCGTCCTCTCGTTCGGGCTCGGCGCGGCGGCGATGCTGGCGCTGGTCGCGCTCGTCGCCGTGATTGGATTGCCCGGAAACGAGCCCGCCGCGCCCACGGTCGAGCCCTCCGTCGCGGCCGCCCCCGAAGCGGCAAGCGCGAAGCAAGCGCAAGAGCACGCGCCCACGCCAAAGACGACACCTTCGCCGCCTCCGCCGCCGCAAGCCCCCACGGCAACGCAGGAGCCTACGGCGATGGCGATGCCTGCGCTCACGGTCGCGCCTCCGCCCTCTTCGACGCTCGTGGTCGCGTCCGCGAAGGCCGCGCCGACCTACACGCCGCTCCCGCCGTGCACGCTGACGCTCCGCGTGGGGTGCAGGAACGTGTCGAAGCCGCCGGGGCGCAAGTTCGCGCCGTCGGGGCTCTGAGCGAGGACAGCGATCGTCGGTGCAGACGTGCATCGGGGACCTCGCGCGCGGGGACGAACCACAGAAGGCGCGTGAGGCGAAGAAGAGGTAGGATCACAGAAGAACCATGGACCTCGTTTGTCTCTGTCCCCTTCGCGCGTCGACGTTCGCCTGGCAGGCGCATACCGGAGCGCATGCGCTGACGGTGGTTGTCAAGGCTACTTTCGTGGTAGAGCCGGGCGAATGCACGCTCGCGCCGAAGCAGGAGGCGGTGCACGAGGAGGATGGATACTGGAACGACGATCCCGCGCGGAGCGTCGTCACGCCGAGCGACAAGGTGCCGTACAAGCCGCGCGCGGACGTGATGCTCGTCGGGCACGCGTATGCACCCGGAAAACAGCCGACGCGATCGATCATGACGCGGCTCGTCGTGGGGGAGCTCGACAAGTCGATCGAGGTCTGGTGTGATCGAGGGTTCCGCGTGCAAGACGGGCAACTGCTGGAGGGGCCACGGTTCGTGAAGATGCCGCTCCGGTGGGAGCGCGCGGCGGGCGGGCCGGAGACGAACAATCCGGCGGGGATGCGGTTCGACGCGGCGCCGGATGCATATGGCATGGTGCCGATTCCGAATTTGCAACCGCCGGGGATGTTCGTGTCCAAACGATCGGATACGTTTGCCCCGGTGTGTTATGGGCCGGTCGGGGCGGAGTGGCCGGCGCGGAAGCAGCGGCTGGGGCGTTTGGCAGGAACGTTCTCGCCGACGGGGTGGGCGGAGCGGCCGCTGCCGGAGGGGATGGATCCGGCGTATTTCCAGGCGGCGCCGCTGGATCAGCAGGTGAAGGAGATCCGGCCGAACGAGCGGATCGTGCTGGAAGGGTTGCATCCGGAGCATGCGCGGGTGGTGACGAGTTTGCCGGGGGTGCGGCCGAGCGTGGTGGTGGATCGGGCGACGGGGGAGAGGGAGGAAGTAAAACTCATCGCGGATACGTTGTCGATTGACACGGACCGCGGGGTGTGCTGCGTGGTTTGGCGGGGCATGATCGGGCTGCGCGGCGCGGACGAGGCGGGGCGGATTGCGGTGCGGATAGAGGGAGCGGGGGCGCAGGCGGAAGCAGCGGCGGAGGAGATCGCGGAGGATTTGCTGGAGACGATTCCGCCGACGGCGCTGACGGCGGGGGATGGGGACGAGGACGAGGATCTCGCGGCAATGACGTTGGTGCCGACGTTCGGGGCGAAGGCGGCGGGGCCGGTGATGCCGTTTTTGGGAGGTGAACGGCCGCGCGTGACGGGGACGCCTGCTCCGAAGCCGGGAGATGCGGCATTGCCGTTCGGGCAGCCGACGAGTTTGGCGGCGCTTCGGGCGGGGGACGTCGCGGCGGTGCCGGTGGCAGGGGACCAAACGATGCTGCCGCTCATGGCGAAGAAGGCAGCGACGCCGGCCCCGAGCGCGCCGCCGATTGCGCCTCCCGCGTACGTGCCGCCGCCTCCGCCGGTGGCGGCTCCGCGCGCGACGGCGGAAAGCGTGTGGTCCTCGGGCGCGCCGGGTACGGCGGCGCCATCGCGGGAGACGATTGGTTCGGCCGCGGCTGCTGCTGCGGCGGCTGCGGCGGCGATTGCGACGCCGAGTGTGGATCGGGCGAGCCAGGAGGGCGCGCTGGCCGCGTCGAATGCGGCGGCGGGTGCGGCGCCGTGGAGTGTGCCGAAGCGTGAATTGCGTCCGGCGATCGCGGAGAGCGAGGCGGTGGGCGTCGAGCCGGCGCGGGAGATGTTGCAGCTCCTCTGGTACGACCCGGAGAGCATCGCGCGGATGCGGCGGGTGCCGGCGTGGAAGAAGGTGTTCGAGGAGCTCGAGCGGAGTCCGCGATCACGCGAGATCGAGATCGTGGATGGAGCACGCGAGCCGTGGGAGATCGAGGATCGGCAAGAGGTTTTCCAGGTCCTCGCCAAGGCGCCGCGGGTCGACGGCAAGGGCGTGGAGGAAGCGCTGGAGGGGGCGATCGGTGAGGACGGGAAGTTCGTGCCGCCGATGGTGTTGCTCGCGGGGGAGATTGAAATGCCGTTCGACGAGCTGGAGGCGCTCAAGGCGGCAATGTCGACGGCGGCGCCGCTGGTGACGGCAGCGGATGAGGGGCTGAAGGCGGCGGTGGGGGTGGCGAAGGATTTCGTGCAGATGCCGGGGTTGTCAGCGGCACCGGCGGTGTGCGAGGGGTTGACGACGCGGATAAGGGACGCGTTTTCGCGGGAGAAGAAGGGGCTGCCGGCGGATTATTTGGAGCAGCAGATGGAGAGGGTGCTGCTCGGGGGAAGGCATTACCAGAAGAGGGAGGTGTTCGGGGGGAGGTTCTTGCGGTGTTTGATTTGGTTGCCGGGGGAGAAGGGGGCGATCGTGGGGTATTTGCCGGAGGAGGTGGGGAAGAAGGTGCCGATGTGGAGGCGGTGGCGGGGGAGAGTGATCGGGGAGGTTTGGCCGGCGCAGGATCAGTATGAGGCGGGGGCGCGGGCGGTGAAGGTGGTGGGGGTGGGACGGGTGGGGGGAGGCGGGCATCGATGAAGGTACCGCCAGCGGCCCCGGCTACGTGCGAAACGTCCTTCCGCGTTCACATCTTTATCCCCCCGGACCATGCTCAAGATCAAACAACTGCAAATGCATGCGCTCGCCGACGCCGAAACACGCGACTTCGAGCAGCGCGTCCTCGCCCATCTGCGCCGGTGCTCGCCCGGGAAGACCGAAGCCAGGAGCGACGAGGAGCTCCGGGCGCTGATCAGGGATGGTCTGGCGCTCGCCGAATCCTACGGGATCCTCTCCGAGCGCGGCGTCTGTCTTTACATCGACCTCATGGTGCGCTTCGGGGAAGACTTCGACCGGGCGCCGGGGCTCAGGTGGATCACACAATACCTTTCCGACACCTCCATAACAGACCCCGAGGCCAGAATACTGGCCGTCTTCGATGCGCTCCACGCTTACAGTGACGAACTCGATGCACACCGTCATGCACGGCGGAGCAACTGAGTCATTACGGTGCAGGATCTCGTGGCAAACCCTTCGGGTGGCCAGCAGGCAAAAGACGACTGCTTTGCGAATTTCAGTGACTCCGCTTTGCTAGGAGCGAACTCGACTTGCCCGAATGTGATCTGCGATCCCAAAGTACCTCCGGCCCCTGCGAACGTCCTCGGCAAGTGCTCGTACTACGTGTGGAGGTACGCCGACTTCATCCGGCGGCATCGGGGGTGCAAGCACACACCGCCTGACTATTACATGAACTATGGCTTCAAGTACTGCACCACCTTCAGTCTCGAAGTCCGCCCCAAGCTATCGCCGGCTGGCCAGATCTGGCTCGACAATGCACGCATGCTGCTGCAGGTGTACATGGAGAAAGGGCTCGCCTCCAATCCAGCGATCGAGCGCGACAACGACAAGTTCAAAACCTTTGCGTTCAAAACCCACCCGGATGCCTACTGGAATGCGGGCTTTCATGATATCTCCCTGAAAGACAAGCTGACGGTCGTACAGACCCCAGCATTCAAGGAATGGCTCGACAAGGAAACGTGGCAGCAGGCTTATGACATGGCCATGAAAGAGGCCAAGCAGTACACCAGAGACGCCGTCGATGCAGCAAGACAAAAGGGGGAGGAGGCCGTCGATGCAGCAAAACAAAAGGGAGAGGAGGCCATCGATGCGGCGATCGATGCGGCGCTGCGCGCGGCGAAGAACGCCGCCACAGACAAGCTGAACGAGGTGATCGACGGATTCTTGAACGACATCCCGGTACCTCATTTTTGAATGTCCATGATCTCTCAAATGTCACGATCTAAGTGGGAACTCGTCTCAACCACACCCCGGTTCCACGACGTGCGCGCGATGTGGTTCTCCAGCGAGCACCTGGCCGGCGTGCTGTGCTGCGCCTGCAGGCCGCTGGGGGCCATGCTGCGGCAGGGCGGGGAAGACGCGTCGGAGATGATTATATTGACGAGCAAAGGCGACTTCACTACCTGGACCACCGTCCATCGGGAAGCGGGGCGCGTGGACGACATATCCCACGCTGGCGGCGTGCTCCACGTGATCGGCGCCCGACAACGAGGAGATGGACAGATGCAACAGCTCCTGCTCAGAAGCGTGGATGCCGGCGCATCCTGGACCACGATCCCTCTTGGCGGCCCCGCGCAGCGCCAGGGTCTGGCATTCGTATCGCCCCGTTCGGGCTACGTCTGGTCCGCAACCGACCTCCGCATGACCCGTGACGGCGGCCAGACGTGGAGCACATCCATCCTCAGCACCCCGAAGAACAGCTCGCTGGCGAGGCCATCGCTCGGGGCTGATGGAACGCTCTGGCTAGCCACGGAGGACCACCTGTATTACGTGCGCGAGGATCGTGCTTTCGATGGTGGTGCGCTCCCCGCTGGACTCGAGCTGTGCTTCTTGCAGCCGACGAACGCCGGCGGCGTCCTCCTTCTGGGTCGCGCAGGCGACCCCGGGGCAAGCGGGCTCCCGGTGGAACTGCACGAGCGGACTGGTTCAGGCTCTCTACGATTGTGCCGAGAGTTTCCACCGTTCCTGCCAGACTATTTTCATGCTTCCGGCAGGTTCTTGCTCATCACCGGCACGACGACCCACGAGACGTCGATGCGCCCGCTGCTGTTTTTCAGCCACGACGCCGGAGACACGTGGTTCGAGGAGAACGACGACGCTCTTCCTGTGGTGAAGGGCGCTCATTTCGAGGACGGCGCCAATCGTCTATGGATTCGTGCTTCCTTTGACCGGATCCTGCGCAGGAACTTCGGACGATGAGGCCAGCGCCCGTCGACTGGGCGGCTACGCGGTGCTCCTCCGACCTGGGCAGGGGAGATCCTTTGCCAGTGTCAGGACGATTTCTTGTAAAATAGGATGTACGCAGCGCCTTTCTTCACATCGCCACCGCCATTGCAGTAAAACTCCCCGTAGGATTTCACCAGCTCGGTCCCCGATGTCCCCGGGTGCACGCTAGGCTCCTTCTCCTTGCTCGAGATGTAGAACCATTTGACGTCCTGCGTGATCTCGGGGTCGAGGGGCGGGAAGTTCTCGATGCAGTGATAGGGTTTAAGGAAGTTCGTGAACTTCGAGAAGTTCGAGTTCTTCCTGACCTGCGAGTTTCGCTTGGCGACATCATGAATGGCAGCCCGGGCCTTCATCAGCGACAGGAGCTTGGCGTCGTCCCACTGAGCTGGATTGTATTTCTCCTGCTCGGTTGGCTTGCTGGTCTTCGTGGGATAAATCCCTGCCGTCTCGCCCCACGAGACCTCGCTCAGCGTGAGCTTTCCGGTCTTCTTGATTTCGAGCGACGTGGTGGGGTGGATCGGCAGCTCGGCGATCTTCAGCGTTCCTCGCTGCAGGGCCCGCACGAGCACCGGTAAGACGTCCTTGTCGCGAGCGGATTGGGCACCTATCTCCGTGACGGCAGACAGGAAGCTCCTCACGTACGTGTAGTTCACCGGATCGCCCAGTAGCTTGGCGACGGTCGCCTCCGCAGCCGGACCTTCGAGGGGCGCGGCGGGGAGGTCATCGTGGCGCGTGCCGAGGACGAACATCTTACCTCTAACGTAGAGCACCGCCGGTCGGAGCATCGTGCCGTTCATCTCGACGTACCTCCTTTTCTGCTATTGCGTGGACGTGGGTCGATCGATGCCCTATGACGTGCAAAACTGCTCGACCTCATTGTTCACGCAACCAGCACTCAGTTCGCCTACCGAAGAAGCCAGGCTGTTCTAGCCGTCATGCCATGGGCCAGACGAACGTCCCCGCGGGACAGACCAGCGTCTTTTTCGTCTCGGCGACGTGCGATTCGTCTCCCTTGACGGTCCACAGCTCGACACCTCCTTTCACGTTGAAGCATCGAAACAAGAGCGTCCATCCGTGCCCCTGCTGGTGCAGCGCCGGATCCTCGCACTGCTCCTCGAAGAGCTTCCGGCTCTGCGGGTTGTCCTCGGCGAGCCAGTTGGCCATGTACGGTCTCACCCGCTGCAAGAATTCTCGCGAGGCGACCTGCCCGCGGGGTTCGAACGTGAGCTGCCGGGTAGCCTCTGCCAGCTTGATCGGGGGAAGCCCCTTCGGCAAAGGCCCTGTGCTCTCGACGAGCATCCGTGACAGGTTCGCGAGCCCGTCAGGGCCATTGAGGTGCCTCACCTCGCCGTCTGGCTTCACCCAGAATAACGCTTGCTTCCAGTCCTGCGTCCGCGCCCATACCACCCGGCCCGCGTGCAGCCAGGGGAACTTTGTTTCTATGACGGTGACGAGCAGATCGTCGAACGGCACCCCGAGCAAGCGCTCGGAATCGTCGGCCACGGCATCGATATAGTCTTCGTTATCCATACAGGTTCGTGATGAGTGATCCGCGGATGGTCGTCACCGGGGTAGATCGAGGACCCAGCCTGGGTCATCGGAGTTCGCTATCCTGGTGTTCCATTCGTCGCCGCCGACCGCTATCTGCCGGCACCCTTGTCTTCCAGGTAAAGCTGGGTCACGGATGAGAAGCTTCTTCTTGCCATCCGCGGTTGTTTGAATTCCATCGAGCACCACGAAGTGGCCCGGCGAGCGGAGCAAGAGCATGGCCGGTCTCCCTTTCGCGAGCGCCGACTCCATATCCTTGATGGTCGCTTTGCGCTTCCATTGGCCAGGGTTGGAGACGCCGTGATCCTTGAGCATGGTCAGTATGTCACGGGTGTACGTACCATTGAACTCGTCGTAGCCGGGCGGACTTCCGCGCGCGCTGGACTCCTCGCGCAGCGTTTCCTCTGCCACGTTCACGCCCGTCCGGGACTGGATGACCATCCGGACCGCCGCCGGGCCGCAGGACATGGGCTTCTCTTGCTGGATGAGCATCTTGCCACGGCAATCCACGGCTCCTCTCGGATACTTCCGCTTGCGTTGCCGTTTTGCCTTACCCTGACCTCCTGCAAAAGCGCCCTCGCCTCCCCCTCCGGCCTGTTCGTCCCGAGCCCCTCTCTCCGCGCTGCCGGCGTGCGCCCCGAGCGCCGGCTCCTCCGGTCCCTGGGGCTTGCTTCCCTTCCCTTTGCCGGGTTTGCCCGACACGTTGATCTTGACCAGCGTCCCCTCGATCGTCACCCCGCTGGCATCAATGCGGAGAAACCCACCAGGTCCGGCCACCGTCAGATCCTCGTCCGCCTCGGCGACGAGCTCCTCGCCGGCCAGTGCGTGGATCTGCTCGTTCGCCTTCAACGCATAGCGCCCGCTCACCCCTTCTTGCCGATCGTCCACCACGGTGAGCGAATGGTTTCCGTCGACTTGCTCGTTCCGGCTGCCGAGCACCTCCACGCTCACGTCGCCGTCGATGCGCTCGCGCTTCTTCTGCATCGTGACCTGATCGCCGTCGTTGCCGACCCACCGCCAGCGGCAACCGTCCGTGTGCTCGAATTCGTCATTTTTCACCAGCTTCTGCCGATCGTGCACCACGGTAGCGAACTCGTCATTCTTGACCAGCCGCGTCCGATCCTTCTCCGCCTGCTGCCAGACGAGCTCCTTCTCCTTGAGATCCTCGAACATGATCTCGTTGAAGCCGCCCGACCCGAGCGACGAGTCGCTTTTCCACGTGCTCCGCGTCTTGTGCTCGGGCAGCCTGTAAGGCACCTGCTGGACCGCGTTGTACACGCGGCCGACGATGATCGGTTGGTCCGGGTCACCCTCCAGGAAACCCACCATCACCTCCTGCCCGATGCGCGGCAGGACGATCATCCCGTAGCCCATCCCGCCCCAGCCCTGATTGACGCGCACCCAGCAGGAGCTTCCGTCGTTCTTCTTGCCTTCGCGGTCCCAAGGGAATTGCACGCGGACCCGCCCGAACTCATCCGTATGCACCTCCTGTCCTTGGGGTCCGACCACGGTTGCGCTCTGCAGACCGTGGACGATGGGCTTGGGTGTGCGGCGCGGGGGGCGATGAGGCGTGTCGGCGAAGACCGCGTGGCCGGTGAGGCTCCATTCGTCGTTGGCCGTGCCCTCGAGGGTGGTCTCCAGGACGAGCAGCTTGCGATCGTGCGGGAGATCGGGATGCGGATGTTGGTCGATCGAGAAGACGGCGCCGGGGGCGAGGTCGAAGGTGTTGGCCTCGAAGAAGACGCCGCGGACGCCGGCGCGCTCGCCGTGGAGGGAGCGCTCGGCGAGGAGCTTGCCGTATTTCGCATCATGGCGGGCAACCCCCTTGTCATCGGCGACGGGCGTGCCGCCGCCTTTGCCGGTCTCGACGAGGAAGGCGCCCTGATCGAAGTGGTATTGCTCGAGGCGAGCCTCGGGGGCGCTGGCGTGCGGCGCGTCGCCGAAGAGGGGGAAGTCCGGGTTGCGAAAATCGTGGTCGCGAGCGGCGAAGGCGCCGGGGCGGACCTCGCGGGCGAAGCGGACAGCGGTGACGCACTCCTTCTCGGAGGCCTGGCTGGGGTGATCGACGTAGCGGATGGGGGGGCCGGGGCGCCGGGGGTTCGCTTCGAGTCGGTCGCTCAGGGCGAGCTTGCCATCCTCGGATTCGGGGAAGGTGTAGACGATGCCGGCTTCTTCGAGGAGGCGGCTGACGAACTGGAAGTCGGTCTCGGCGTACTGGACCTTGTATTCGAGCTTGGGATAGCTCGTGCGGTCGATGTGCCAGACCTTCTCGACGGACCACTCGGCGAGGAGTTTGTCGATGATGTCGGGGATGGAGAGGTGCTGGAAGATGCGGTTGCCGCGGCGCTGGGTGAGGCGGAAGAGGTCGGGAACGATGCGGAAGTGGTAGGTCGAGAGGCCCTTCTGACCGGGGGCGGGCTGGAGGGCGTAAACCTGTTCGGTGTCGACGATGATGCCGCGGAAGGTACGGGCACCGAGGTTGGCGACCTCGAGGTAGCCCGCGACGATACGGAAGGTGGCTGGCTGGTCGAGGACGGCTGTCAGGTCGAGGCTAGGGTCGGGAGAATGAGCCCAGAGGGATACGGTGAAGAGGGAGGAGGCGGATTCACGGATGGAGAACCGGTAAGGCGAAAGAGCCGCGGTGATATTCGCTCTGATATGTAGATCTAGAACCGCCATTGGAACCCTGCGCGAGGTGACCAGCAAGCCACCCAAGGACCATCATTTACTTGCGACCATGGACATGTGCTTGTCACACCGCAGTGCAACATCATGCGCCTTCGTACACGGTGAATTGCCAGCAGTCACCCTTCATCGATTTGATAAAACCGTCAAGACGGTCCGCAGTTTCCTGCTGGACATGCATCAAGATATCCAGCGGATGCTTGCGTTCGTCATACATTTTCTTCCAGCTCGCGCGGGCAGGGCTGAACTTATGTTCGTCGAGTCCCTTTGGCTTTCGCCAGTCATTCGTATCGATGTCCCAGAGCGTGAGCTTCAGGCCAACCTCTCCGACTGCCTCACGCACAAGCTGGTTGCGAGCGCCGAATGGAGGACGTAGCCTCGTCGGTGCCTTGCCTGTGGCCTCTGCGATCGCCATCTGAGCTCGATTCAGGTTCTCGACAATGTCCTGTTTCTTGTGGAACCGAACCAGGCCCGAACCCTCGTGATCCCACGAATGACTCTGAGCGATATGCCCGCTTTCGACAATAAGCCTAGCAGCATCAGGGCTCCTTTTTGTCTCCTCACCAAGCAAATAAAATACGCCCCTTATGCCATTGTCATTCAGTATTGCTATAATGCGCTCCAGCTCACGCGTCGGCTCTGGACCATCATCGAACGTCAAAATCGCGCGGTACATCTGCGGACACGCATTGATCGGCAATTCGGTCCCGTCTTTATCCAATCGAACGGGGCGGCCGCTCTGCGCCTGCGCGTTCTTGGCACCTTGAGCGAGCTTACGTAGTTGCGGCGCAGGTATTTTCATCATCGTGGAGCCATCCACGCAGGTGAGCCATGCACCAGCAGCTCTTGATGCTCAGCCTCGTAAGAAAGGACCAGGTCGCCCTTCATTTCCGTGCGCTGTGATTCGTTACAGGTATCCCAGAACACCCTCATCACCCCTGGATCATAAAACCTAAAATAAACCCGCTCCCCCGTCTCCTCCAGCTCCACCATCAAAAACCGTCTCCAATGTCGCCGTACCTCGACAAACCGCTCCTCACTCGTACACCAGATCCCCCACCGCCTCCCCCACCCCTCCAGGACGAGCTTGTCGAGCAGCCCCGAATCCTCCCGCATCGGCCCCACCAGATACGGCGCCACCTCCTCCAGCGTCTCCCCCTCGACCCCGTCGTACAGCGACCGATGCGGCTCCACGTGCTCCCTCAGCAATTCCAAAATGCGATCATCCCGCGCCGCATCCACCACCGCATAAAGCTTCTCCCGCCCCGCCACCCCCCGCAGCTCCTCGAGCGCCTTCTCGGCCGCCTCCCGCCGCTTCCGCTCCTCCCGCGCCGCCTCCCGATCCTCCTCGTCGCTCTCGTCCTCTGGCGCCGGCGTCCTCCCCTCGACGTACACCATGAAATCCGTCTCGCCCGCCTGAATCCACCCCCCGTGCGGGATCTCCTCCTCCCCCTCGATCGCCTTTCCCCCGAGCATCGTCCCCTTGATGCTCCCAAGATCCCTCACGACCGCCCGCACCCCATCCCACCCGATCTCGAAATGCAGCCGCGACATCTCGCCATCATTCTCAACCACGAAATCGGCGCCCGCCATCCGCCCCACGCGCACCGTTTGCCCCGCCTTCAACACGATCTTCGTGCCCGCGAGCCTCCCCCACCGAACCTCCATGATGAGCCGCGGCGCTGTCACGACTTCCGCCCCCTCTTCCGCCGCTCCTCGCGCTCCTTCTTCTTCCGCTCGCATTCTTCGCAGAACGGTTTGTCCGTGCGCAGGGTATCCATCTGCGGATTCGACCCGATCAGCACCGTCGGACATCCTGAAACGATCCGCCCCCCGTGACTCGTCGGATCCCCTCTCCGCGCCGCATCCTTGTATCCGATGATCACCGTCGGTTCACCCATGACAATGGACGCGCCGCAAGCCTCCATGTCCCCCACGCGCGCCTGCCACTGGTACCCAACGACGACCGTCTCCTCTCCCGTCACGATCACGTTCGGTGGGTGCAGCGGGCACGTATGTCGATCCAGAATCCTCGCAGCCGGCGGCATCGCTCCTCCTCCTACTGCCCGATCAGCGTCACGCTGACGTCATCCACCTCGGCCTCGATCGCCTCTTCCGGCTCGTCCGGGCTCGACCCCTTCCCGCTCCCCGGCGACCCACCGCTGTTGATCCGCACCTGCTTCCCGCGAATCGTCACCCCGCTCTGGTCAATCCGCACGAACCCGCCCGGCCCCTTGATCGTCAGGTCCTTTCCTGCCTCGATGACAATGGCCGTCCCCGCCGCGACGTGGATCTCCTCGTTGACCCCGATCGCATAGTTCTTCCCGACGAGCTCGTGCCTATCGCCCTTCACCGTCAGCGATTGTTTCCCCTCGATCCGCTGATTGCGCTTCCCGTACACCCGCAGATGCGAATCCCCCTCGATTCGCTCCCGCTTGTTCTGTTTGACGACGATGTCCTGGTCCTTGCCGACGTAGACCTTCAGGAACCCGAGCGTCTTTTCGGACTCGTCGTTCTTCACGAGCTTTTGCCGATCGTGCCCGATCGTGATCGTCTCGTCGTTCTTCACCAGCCTGCGCCGGTTCTTCTGCGCCTGCTCGTACACGAGCTCCTGGCCCTTGAGGTCCTCGAACATGATCTCGTTGAACCCGTCCGAGCCGAGCGACGAATCACTCTTCCACATGCTGCGCGTCTTGTGCTCCGGCAGCTTGTACGGCACCGCCTGTTTCGCGTTGTAGACGCGGCCCACGATGATCGGTTGGTCGGGGTCGCCCTCCAGGAAACCCACCATGACCTCCTGCCCGATACGCGGGAGCACGATCATCCCATAACCCGTCCCGGCCCAGCCCTGGCTCACGCGGATCCAGCAGGAGCTGTTGTCGTCGTTCTTTCCTTCGCGGTCCCAGGGGAATTGCACGCGTACCCGGCCAAACTCGTCCGTGTGGATCTCCTGGCCGTTCGGCCCCACGACCCGCGCGCTCTGCACGCCCTCGACGCGCGGCTTCGGCGTCCGCTGCGGCGGCCTGTAGGGCGCATCCGTGAAGACTGCTTGTCCGGACATGCTCCACTCGCCCTCCGGCGTCCCCTCCACCGAAAACTCGGTCACGAGCAGCTTCGTCGACTCCGTGATGTCCGCGTGCGGATGCCGGTCGATCGAAAAAACCTCCCCCGGCCAGAGATCGATCGTGTTCGTGTCGAACGACACCACGCGCCGGTCCACCCGCGTCCCGCCGAGCAGGCGCGTCGCGCGCCCCTTGCCGAACCCTTGATCGTATCGCGCGACGCCCTTGTCATCCGCGGCCGGCGTCCCGCCGCCCTTGCCACCTTCGACCAGGAATGCCCCGGGCTCGTAATGGTACTGCTCGTACTTCGCTTCTTGCCCCTTGGCCTTCGGCGCCTCGCCGAAGAGCTCGAACGAGGGGTTCCGGAAGTCGTAGTCGCGGATCGTGTGCGCCCCGGGCCGCACCCCGTAGGACAAACGGATCCCTGAGACGAACTCCTTCTCGGCCTCCTGGTTCGGGTTGTCCACGTACGGAAGAGCCCCGCCAGGCCGCGGCGTGTTCGATTCGAGCTTGTCGGAGAGGGTCAGCTTCGAGCCCTTCGCGTCGTCGTCCGCAAACGTGAAGCCGATCCCCGCCTCTTCGAGCAAACGGCCGAAGAACGCAAAATCACTCTCGCCGTACTGCACCTTGTACTCGAGCTTCGGGTACTTGCCGCGATCGATCTCCCAGACCTTATCAATGCCCCAGTCGTCGAGGAGCTCGTCGACGATGTCCGGGATCGAGAGGTGCTGGAAGATGCGGTAGTTCCGCCGCTGCGTGAGCATCCACAGGTCGGGCACGATGCGCAGCGAGTAGGTCGACAGCTCTTTCGCGCCCGACGCAGGCTGCACCGCCTGCACCTGCTCGATCGAGCTCACGATGCCGGTCCAGAGTCGCGCGCCGCCGAGCCGCGCGAAGAGCCATCCGCTCACGACCCGCAAGGACGCCGGTTGCCCGATGATCGCCTCGAGGTCGATGCTCGGGCTCTCGGACCGCGCCCACACGGAGACCGTGAACAGCCCCGACACCGTCTCGTGCACCGAGAAGCGCCGCACCGACAGCGAGCTCTCTCCGCAGGCAAACGTCAACTCGAGAATCGGCATGCGCGCAACACCTCGTGTTCACCCTACCAAGCTCAGGGTTTGCCCGTAAACACTCTCGTATGTCCAGCAACAATCCCAAGCAAGTACCGATACTTAGTACGCCCCGCCCCTGCCCGAGACCTGGATCACCGACACCCCACCCATCAACGCCCACAAAAGTCAACACATAACGTCACTCCACACGCATCGCCCCAACCAAGCCCCCCACCAACTCCGCTCCCATGTCGATACCACCAACGTAGTACGCGCACATGTTTCCCCTACCAAACCCACCGCGCTACACTCCCACCTCATGGCATCCGCAGGAGGACCCGCGGCCCCTGGCGACGTCGTCGCCGAGCGGTACCGCGTCGAGTCGTGGCTCGGGCAGGGCAACATGGCCGCGGTGTATCGCGCGACGCACCTCGGCACGGGACAAACGTGCGCGCTCAAGCTCGTGCTCCCGCAGCTCGTCGACCGTAACGAGATTCGTGACCTGTTCGTCCAAGAGGCGCGCGTCGGTGCGCGAATCGGGAAAAACCCGCACATCGTTGACGTGTTCGACGCCGGAATCGACCCTCCGCGCGGCGTGCCGTTCCTCGCCATGGAGCTGCTCGACGGCGATACCCTCGACAAATACGTCAAGCAGCGGGGGCCCGTGCCGCCAGGCCTCATGCGGATCCTCTTCCTCCAGCTCGCCGATGCGCTCGGACAAGCGCACGCGGCGGGCGTCGTTCACCGGGATCTCAAGCCGGGAAACCTGTTTCTCACGTACGACCGCAGGAAGAGCCCGCTGCTCAAGGTCGTCGATTTCGGCATTGCGAAGGTCCTCGAGGAGGGCATCCAGGGAACGGCCACGCAGGTCGGATCGCCGGCGTACGCCGCGCCCGAGCAGCTCGGCGCGTCCCTGCGGCCCATGGCTGCGAAAATGGGGGTCGTCATTTCGCACGGAATCACGCCCCAGACCGATGTCTGGGCCCTCGGCGTCATCGCGTACGAGCTCTTGCTCGGCGCGCCGCCCGGACATCTATGGACAGGCGCGGAGCGTGGAACCGTCGCAGACATGGTCATGGGCGTGGCCATTCACCCGACTCCGTCTGCGGTCGCCCGCGCGGGCTTCAAAGCACACCTCTTTCCGCGTGGCTTCGACGAATGGCTCGAACGGTGCCTCCAGAAAAACGCCGCCGAGCGATGGCCAAGCGTGGAGGAGGCCGTCCGGGCGCTGGCCGAGTTGCTCGATAGCGGGTACGACGACGGAGAGACGCAGCAGATTCGTCCGCACGCATTGCTCGGCATCAGGAAGCCACAATCGATGCAGGCGACGATGCCACTTCATCCCAAGCCGCGTTCCGTACCGCCTCCGCCCGTGCAAACCGCCGTGCTTCCTCCGGGCTTCTACCCCGTGCCCGAACAGACCGCCCCGCCGCCACCCGAACCCCCGAAAGCTCGCCCCGCCGTTCCTCCGGCTGCCCGCGCACCGCTGCCCTCCGCCCCGACGCACGTCGCTCCCGCATATTCCCCCGCCGCCTCGATGCAAGCGCCCATGGCATCTGCATCGCAGCCCTCCCTGCCATCCATCCCTCAATTGACCGCGACGACGCACGGCCTTTCCGCGACGACCCCGCCGGCCACGGGAAGCGCTTCAAAAAAGCTTGGCGTCGTGCTCGGTGTCTCGGCGCTGCTCGCTGCCGTGAGTCTCGCGGCACTCGTACTGATTCCGAGAACAGGAGGGCTCCGAATCGAGGTCACCGGCCGCGAGCTCGGCAAGGTCGCGATTTACGTGGATGGACAGGAGCGTTGTGGGACGACACCGTGCGTCGTCGGCGATCTCGCGCCAGGAGACCGTATCGTCAAAGTGGTCGCGCCCGGGAGGGGCGAGAAGGTCGTGTCCGCGAGCGTGGCGCGAGGGGAAGAAAGCCCGGTCCTGATTCCCCTCGAAGGGGTCCGTCCGAATCCTCCCGATATCGAGCCTCCGAGGCTCGTGGAGGCATCGTCGACGCCGCCCGCCGAGTCACCTTCCGTGCCGGAGGCGGTTGGTACGATCCCAGCGCCGACGTCGGGCCCCTCGCCGACGGCAACGCCCACGGTTGGCACGGCAACCACCCAGCCAGCGCAGAGCAATGCGACGCTCAACCTCAATTCGATCCCGGTATCGAAGGTCGTGCTGGATGGGCGGCCGCTGGGCAGCACACCCAAGGTCGGCCTGTCGGTGCCGGCAGGGACACACACGGTGACCTTCATCCACCCCGAAAAAGGGAAACAGACCGTGACTGTCACCGTAAAGGCGGGGGAGGCGAAGACGGCCGCGGTCAAGTTCAAGTAAGGGGCGACCGAGCGCATCGAGCCGAGAGTGCCCGGGGTCACCGAGAAGGATCCGACAAAACGCGCGCGCTCGATGCTACCATCGCCCCCTGCCGAGCGAGCAGCGATGGTGCAAAACGAGAACAAAGGCCCCCCCGAGGCGCATCCCAACAGCCCCGATCCCAATCTCCCGTTGGCCCCGACCGCCAGCGCGGATTCTTCTTCCAAGCCGGAATCCGAGGCGTTCGCCGGGCCTTTGCAGGCCGGCTCCAGCATCAAGCACTACGAGCTCATCCGCAAGCTGGGCGAGGGCGGCATGGGGATCGTGTTCCTCGCCCGCGACACCAAGCTCGGCCGCCTCGTCGCCATCAAGGTTCTCCTCGAGCACAGCGGCGTGGGCGCCGAGCGCTTTCTCGCCGAGGCGCGGGCCACCGCCAGCTGCAAGCACGAGAATATCGTGGTCATCCACGAGGTCGACGAGCACGACGGATACCCGTACATGGTGCTCGAACACCTCGAAGGCCGCACGCTGAGCGCCTTTCTGGCGCAACGCGAGGCGCCCGGCGCGTTCGAGCCCCGCTCCCCCGCAGACACCCGAAGCGGGCGGGTGTCGCCGAGCGTCGCCGTCGAGCTCGTCCTGCCCGTGGTGCGCGCGCTCTCTTGCGCCCATCAGCTCGGGATCGTGCACCGCGATCTCAAGCCCGACAATATCTTCCTGACCGCCGGGGGGCATGTCAAAGTGCTCGATTTCGGCATCGCCAAGCGGCTCGAAGCCCAGGAGCTCTCGGCCATCACCGTCTCCAGGCAGCCGCTCGTCAAGGGCGCAGGCCTGACCGAAGACGGAGCGCTCCTCGGCACGCTCCCGTACATGTCGCCCGAGCAATGGCGCGCCGAGGACATCGATGCGCGCAGCGACATCTGGGCCGTGGGCATCATTCTTTTCGAGCTCTGCACCGGGGCGCACCCGCTCGCCCCGGCCACGCTGTTCCAGCTCTCGCAGGTCGAAAACCTCGACGAACCCATGCCCCGCGTGAGCGACAAACGCGCGGACGTGGGCCCGCTCGGCGACGTCATCGACCGCTGCTTGCGGAAGCGCAAAGCCGAGCGCTTCGGCTCGGCCGAGGAGCTGCTCGCCGCGCTCGAGGCGATCTTGCCCAGCCGAAAGTCGCTCGCGCAAAACGAGGACGAAAGCCCCTTTGCCGGCCTCTCCGCATTCCAGGAGGCGGACGCTGCGCGCTTCTTCGGCCGCGATCGCGACGTCGAGAGCATCCTCGGGCAGCTCCGCCACCAGCCGCTCGTGGCCGTGGCCGGGCCCTCGGGCGCGGGCAAGTCGTCCTTCGTGCGCGCGGGCGTGATCCCCGCCCTGAAGCGCTCGGGCGAACGCTGGGAGATCTTCCTCCTGCGCCCGGGGCGAAGGCCCCTCGCCGCGCTCGCCGAAGTGCTCACCCAGCTCTCGGCGGCCCCGCCGGAGAGCACGCGGGCGGGCGCGAACGAGCCGCTCGATCCCGAGGATCTCGTGGCCACCCTGCGCACGCAACCAGGGCTCCTCGGCGCCCGGCTGCGGTCGCGCTGCCGCCGGCAGGGAAGCCTGCATCGCATCCTGCTCTTCGTCGATCAATTCGAGGAGCTCTATACCCTCGGGACCGACCCCGGCGAGCGCGCGGCATTCGCCGCCTGCATCGAGGGCGCGGCCGACGACGCCTCGTCCCCGCTGCGCGTCATTCTCTCCATCCGCTCCGATTTTCTCGATCGCCTGACCGAGGATCGAAAGCTGATGACCGAAGTGATTCGCGGGCTCTCGTTCCTGCCGCCCGTGGGGCACGAGGGGCTCCGCGAGGCCTTGACGCGGCCGATCGAGGCGACCGGGTATGGCTTCGAGAGCGAGGAGATGATCGAGGGTATGCTCGACGCGCTCGAACGCACGCAGAGCCCCCTGCCCCTCCTGCAATTCACGGCCGCGAAGCTCTGGGAGGCGCGGGATCGGGAGCGCCGCCTGCTCACCCAGGACAGCTACGAGCAGCTCGGCGGGGTCGCGGGGGCGCTGTCCACGCACGCGGACGCGGTCCTTTCCGGGCTTTCGTCGCTCGACCAGCGGCTCTGCCGGGCGGTCTTCCTGCGCCTCGTCACGCCCCAGCGCACGCGCGCGGTGGTGAGCCTGGAGGAGCTTTACACGCTCGCCGAGGACCGCCACGCCGTGAAGCAGGTGGTCCATCACCTCGCCGACGCGCGGCTCCTGCTCATCGAGACCTCGAGCGAGCGCGAGGGCACGCGGGTGGAGCTCATTCACGAGTCGCTCGTCGAAAGGTGGGCGAAGCTCAAGCAATGGCTCGACGAGAGCGAGCTCGATGCGCAGTTTCTGGCCCGGCTACGCGCCGCGGCCGAGCAATGGGAGGCGAGCGGGAAAGCCGAGGGCCTGCTCTGGCGTGATCGCGCGGCGGAGGAGGCGCGCGTGTGGCTCGAGCGCCGGCGCGCGGAGGGGCGCGTGGCTTCGGCCGTCGGGTTCGGCGGGCGTGAGGAGCATTATCTCCAGGCCGTCGTCGCGCTTTCCGTGCGCGCGCGGCGCATTCGCCGGCGGATCGCCGCGGGCGCCATTGCCACCGTCGGTGCAATCGCCCTCCTCGTGTCGGGGCTCGCGAGCCGGGCGAGCCGAGAAGCCGCGCGCGCGGACGAAGCGGCGGCGTTCGCCGAGGGCGAGGCCCGGCAGACGCGCAATACCACCCGCATGGCCATGGCGCGCGAGCTTTTGGAGACCGATCCGACGACCGCGCTCGCGCTCCTGCGCGAAGTCGAACCCCCTGGGGTGCCGCGCGAGTGGTCCGATCTGGCGCGGACGGCCTTGCATAGTGGGCTCACGCTCGTGGTGCTCCCCCACCACGACAGTGTCTTTTCCACCGCGTGGAGCCCCGACGGCAAGCGCATCGCCACCGCGTCCCGGGACAAACTCGCGCGCGTGTGGAGCGCGGATGGCAGCGGCGAGCCCCTCCTCCTGCGTGGTCACGTAAGCGCGGTCAATGCGGTCGCCTGGAGCCCCGACAGCAAGCGCGTCGCCTCCGCCTCCGACGACAGGACGGCTCGGGTGTGGAATGCCGATGGAACCGGCGAGCCCCTCGTCCTGCATGGGCACGAGGATGCGGTGAGCTCGGTGGCCGTGAGCGCCGATGGAAAGCGCATCGTCACCGCGTCGTACGACAGGACGGTGCGGGTATGGAATGCCGATGGAACCGGCGAGCCCCTCGTCCTGCGCGGCCACGACAATGCCGTCCTGTGGGCGGATTTCAGCCCCGATGGCAAGCACATCGTCAGCGCCTCCGCGGACAGGACGGTGCGGGTGTGGAAGGCCGACGGGAAGGACAAACCGTTGATCTTGCGCGGGCACGAGAACAAGGTGCGTTATGCGTCGTGGAGCCCCGATGGCAAGCGCATCGTCACCGCGTCGGAGGACAGGACCGCGCGGGTGTGGAATGCCGACGGGTCGGGCGAGCCTCTGATCTTGCGCGGACACGAGGGCTGGGTCCGTTCGGCGAAATGGAGCGCCGACGGCAAGCGCATCATCACCACATCCGACGACAAACGGGCGCGGGTCTACAGTTCCGATGGCGTGGGCGAGCCCTGGATCCTGCGCGGTCACGAGGGCTGGGCCCGTGCGGCGGAATGGAGCCCGGATGGCCGGCACATCGTCACCGCGTCCTCCGACAGGACCGTGCGAATATGGGACGCCCGGAGGATAGGGGAGCGGCTGGTTTTCCGCGGGCACGAGGGCGCGGTCTCTTCCGCGGCTTATAGCCCTGGCGGCGAGCGTATCCTCACCGCATCGGAGGACGGCACCGCGCGGGTGTGGAAGGTCGACGGGAAAGAGGAACCCTTGATCCTGCGCGGGCACGAGGGCTGGGTCTCCTCGGCGGCGTGGAGTACGGACGGCAAACGCATCGTCACCGCCTCCCAGGACCGGACCGCGCGCGTTTGGAATGCCGATGGAACCGGCGAGGCTTTGGTCCTTCGCGGGCACGAGAGCGCGCTCAATTCGGCGGCATTCAGCCCCGATGGCAAGCGCATCGTCACCGCCTCCCAGGACCGGACCGCGCGCGTTTGGAATGCCGATGGAACCGGCGAGCCGCGGGTCCTCCGCGGGCACGAGAGCGAGGTCCGCTGGGCGGCGTGGAGCCCCGACGGCAAGCACATCGCCACGACGTCCTCGGATCGGACCGTGCGGGTGTGGAATGCCCATGGGGAGGGCGAGCCACGAATCCTCCGCGGACACGATCATTGGGTCGAATCGGCGGCCTGGAGCCCCGATGGAAAGCGCATCGTCACCGTGTCCTCCGACAGGACGGCGCGTGTATGGAACGTCGACGGAATGGGCGAGCCGCTGGTTTTTCATGGACACGAGGGCTGGGTCCGTTCGGCGGCGTGGAGCCCGGACGGCAAGTGCATCGTCAGCGTCTCTGTGGACAAGACCGCGCGGGTTTGGAATGCCGATGGGACGGGCGAACCCCTGGTCCTTCGCGGGCACGAGGGCTGGGTCTCTTCGGCGGCGTGGAGCCCCGATGGAAAGCGCATCGTCACCGCCTCCGACGACCAGACCGTGCAGGTGTGGCACGATCTGACGCCGCTCGTCAGCCCCGATGCCCCGCAGCTATGGGCCGCGACGCCCTATTGCGTATCCGTCGATTGGACGGTCAAGCACCTGGGCGTGTCCGAAGACATGGCCCGCGCCGAACGGCAAACCTGCGAGCGTCGCGTCGAAGAGGCGCGCGCGGCGGCTGCCGACGGCGCATCACGATAAATGAGCCTGCCCGCTTCCAGACCGGCGACCTTCCCGACCGCCCCCCAATTCCTGGCTCAGGCCGACCGCCGAGCTACCCTGGCCGCATGGTGATCAGGCGCGAGCCACGCGGACCGCTGCGGCTGTTCGTCCAGATGTTGTGGTACTCCGACGACACCGCGGATCGCGACGGTCGGTTCGAGCGCGAGCGCGTGTTGCCGACCGGTTCGATGCACGTCGTGGTTCGACTCACCGACCCTCCGCTGCGCGTGTTCGACGGAGCCGGCATCGCAACCGATGTCGGCCGTGCGGTGATCGGCGGCGCACGCTCGACGTTCTACGAGCGCGACATCTCGCGACCGTCGCGGTCGGTCGGGGCGTTGCTCTGCCCGGGCGGCGCATTGCCGCTGCTCGGGATCCCCGCGGAGACCTTCGCGGAGCGGCACACCGCGCTCGAGGACGTGTGGGGTTCAGCGGCGCTCGAGCTGCGCGATCGCCTGCTCGAGGTCGGATCGCCCCATGCTGCGCTCGATCTGTTCGAATCCGCGCTCGCGGCACGGTTTCCGCGCGTCCGCGGCGTGAATCCCGTCGTCGCGCACGCACTCGCGCGGTTCGAGACGACGTTCGATGTCGGCGCCGTGGTCGACGAAACTGGCTACAGCCATCGGCACTTCATCACCATGTTCCACGAGGCGGTCGGGCTGACTCCGAAGCGCTACTGCCGCGTTCGCCGCTTCCAGCGCGTGCTTTCGCGGGCCGCGTCGACGCGGCCGTGGAGCGAGATCGCCCTCGACGCGGGGTACAGCGACCAAGCGCACTTCACGCGCGAGTTTCGCGAGCTTGCCGGAGTTTCGCCGAGCCGGTTCCGCCTCCTGTCACCGGCCCACGCGCATCACGTGCCGATCGACACGCCGAGTTCAAATTCGTTCAAGACCGTGCGGGCACGCCGGGGCAAAATCGGGCCATGAAGATCCACGAAGCGTTCGCGTATCTCCGCGTGAAGCAGGCCGACCGAGCGATCGAGTACTACAAGCACGTCTTCGGTGCGACCGAGAAGCTCCGGTTGACCGAGCCGAGCGGCCGGATCGGACACGCCGAGCTCGACTTCGGCGCCACCATCGTGATGCTGTCCGAGGAGTATCCGGAGCTCGACATCCTCGGGCCGCAATCGATCGGCAGGACGTCTGTATCGATCCACCTCCATGTCGACGACGCCGACGCGCTCATCGACCGTGCGGTGGCGGCGGGCGGCACGCTCGTGCGCCCGCCGGCGGATCACTTTTATGGCGAGCGGTCCGGCACCGTGCGCGATCCGTTCGGGCACGAGTGGCTGATCGGTCACAGCATCGAAGCGGTGACACCCGACGAGATGCAGCGACGCTACACCGAGTTGATGAAGGGCTGACGACACGCGTTCGTCCCTCATCGGTCGGCAACCAGCGTCGCGGCTCAAAACGTGCCGACTTCGCCGAGCAGCGTGCCCGTCTCGATCAGGTACACATGGCCCCGAGGGTTCGACGCGCCCGCCTCCCAGCGCGATTCGAAGACGAGCTCGTAGGGGAAGCCGCACCCCGAGCAGCTGTCCCCCGACATACCGCCGGCGTACACGTCCGGGAACGGGTTTTCCTCGAAGGAGAAGGCCAAGCGAAGGTCCGCGGCCCCGTCGTTGCTCCGATAAAGCGCCCCGCGCTGCTCGTGTTCGAGAATGCCGTCGGCGCTTGATACCTGCCCGAGCACGAGGACCTGCAAAAACTCGTCGGCGCACTCGCTCTTGCGGTCGATGTGCTGCACCACCGGCGAGCTCTCGGTGTCGGCGGCGAGCGACCAGGTCACGGCGCTTTTCGTTCCGTTGGCCCACGCCACCTCGAAGCTCCCGGACCCGCCCGTCGCGTCGATGGCCTCCTGACCGCTCACACCGAGGGGCGTCGGGTCGGTGAGGCCATGCTCCACGCGCGTCTCCCCCGCCATCGCCGGGAGGAAGTCGCAGGGATCGGCGCCAATCTCCCCCGTCTGTCCCCCGGTGCTCGTGCACCCCATCAGCAGCCCCACCAAAGCCCAGCAAGCAAGTCGTGCGTTCATCGAAGCCTCCTTCGCTCTCCACTTGCCGCAGCCCATGGGCCGACGCAAGCGCCGCGTAGCGCACATACGCATTATCTATCGTGCCAATCTGCTATACTGTGTGCAGATATGCGATACAAGAAAGCGCACTACGATGAAATCGCAAAGGATTTCTGCCGAACGCTCCGCGGCCGGCGTTCGCAGCGGCAACTGAGCGTGCGGCTCGGGTACGGCACGAACGTCGCGTTCGGCTGGGAGTCCGGGCGGCGCTTTCCCACGCTCCCCACCCTGCTGCGCGTCGCGGCGTACAACGGTGTCGACGTCCATCACGCGCTCTCGGAGTTCGTGCGCCAGGAGAAAGCCTTCCGCGCGGACGTCGCCGTCTCCGACCCGATCCTCACGGCCACCCTGTTCCAGGTCCTCAAAGGAGGTCTGAGCAACGCCGAGATCGGCTCCCGTATCGGGCGCAGCGCGTCCCAGGTGTCGCGCTTCATGGCCGGCACATCGCAGCCGCGGCTCCCCGACGTGCTGGCCATCGTCGACGCGACCACCGATCGGCTCCTCGACTTCCTGGCCCTCTTCGTCCCCCCGAGCCAATTGCCCTCGGTGGCGCGCGATTTCCGAACGCTCGAGGAGCGCCGTCGGATTGCGACCGAGCTGCCCTGGTCGCACGCCGTCCTGCGCGTCCTCGAGCTCGCCAGCTACGCCGCCCTCCCCTGCCATGACGACGCCTGGGTCGCCGCTCGCCTCGGACTGCCGGACGACGAGGTGCGCGCGTGCCTCGAGGCCCTCTCGCGAGCGGGCCTGATCCGATGGCAGGAAGGCCGATATGCCGTGACGGCCGAGACGGTCGACATGACCCGAGGGCCCGCCGAGCCACGGCAACGATTAAAAGCGCACTGGCTCGACGTCGCCGCGCGCCGGCAGCGTCGCGGCGACCCGGGCCTGTATTCCTACAACCTGGTCAGCGTCGCGCGCTCGGACCTCGAACGGCTGCGGGCTTTGCACGTGCGGTATTTCCACGAGCTTCGCCAGATCGTGTCGGACTCGCGCGAGCCCGACTGCGTCGCGCTGGTGGCCATGCAGCTCCTCGAGCTCGGCGCGTGAGGCGCGAGCGAATCACGCGGTCGCGGCGGAGAGCCTGCGTTCGCCGGGCGGCAGGTGCGCGCGGACCATCTGCAAGAGTTTGTCCCTGGTGGTGAGGCCGACGTGCCGCGCGACCTCCTTCCCACCCACGAACGCGATGACCGTGGGGAACCCGCGGATCCCGAAGCGTGCCGCGAGGCGGGGCTGATCGTCGCCGTTGACCTCCACGACCTTCAGGTGCCCCGCCCCCTCCACCGCGAGCGCGTGAAGGATCGGCGCGAGAAGGCGGCACGGCGGGCACCAGGTGGCGGTGAAGTCGACGAGCACGGGCACAGTAGAGGTCGCCACCTCGGCGTCGAAGGTCTGCTCGGTGACGGATCGGACAGGGGTCGTGGACATGGGAGCCTCCTTGCCTCGGGAGGTTTCGAGACGGGCATACATTACAGAGAACGTTTTCGTGTAATGTCGGGCGAGCTCGAAACCTCACCCTCGGGAACCATGCACAACGCCGGCACGGAGGATGTTCTGGATCACATCTCGCAGCTCGCCCTCACGCGGCGAGCGGCCCTCGCGGCCCTCGCGCGGAAGGAGGGTGTATCGCCCGAGGATGCGGTCGATTGTGTCCAGGAGGGTCTCTGCAAGCTGCTGGTGGCCGCGCAGGACGGCTCGCTCGCGGCGGAAGGCGAGGACTGGGCCGCGATCCTCGGGGGCATGGTGCGCAACGCCGCGCGCAACCGGCGGCGACGCCACTTCGTCGCGCGGCCGCACGACGATCTCGACGCGTACCCGCTCGACGGGAGGGAAGGCGCGGCCGCGGACGAGGCGCTCGTGCGCGCGGAGGAGCACGTGCGGCTGCGCGCCTGCGTCGAGGAGTTGTGCGAGATCCAGAAAGCGGTGGTGACGCTCCGTATGCTCGAAGAACAGCCGGGCGAGGACGTGGCGCAGGCGCTCGGCATCTCGCCCGGGTACGTGGCGGTCCTGCTTCACCGCGCCAAGGCGGCGCTGCGCGTGTGCATGACCGGACGTGGCGCCGGGCCGTCCTGATGGGTTCGTCAAAGAATCGAGCGGCGTAGCGCGGCTCCAGCGAAGCACCTCGTATGCGGCGCGCCTGTCACACTCCGCGCCCCCGATCGGATAACGGGCCGCCATGCAGCCAATCGTAGCCCTCCTCCTGACATCGTTCGCCCTCGCCGCGTCCACGCTCTGCGCCTGCAAGCCGGCGCCCCCACCGGAGCCAAGGCCGTCGGTGGGTGCCCCGAGGCCCCCAGCGGCCGCGCCAGCAGAGCCGCCGGCCGCGGCCGTCGCCGAGCCGCAGGACGAGGCGGATGCGCGCTGCAAGTGTCCCGCGGAGCCGAGCGTGGCAGCCGAGGTGACCGTGGATGCGGCCGCAGACGAGACGGTCGACGCCGAGCGAGGCGCGCGAGCGCAACGGGAGCTTCCAAAGGCGCTCGCGGCCCGGCTACGCGCCGCGCTGCCGGAGCACCGCGCCGCCTGTGACGTCGCGCGGTCAGGCCCGTGCACCTTGCACGGGGATCTCGACGGCGACGGCGTCCTCGACGACGTGGTGCTCGTGCGCAGCCGCGCCGGCGCCGGTGGGATTGCCATTCTCTGGGGGAAGGGCGCCGCGGAGCTGCTCGGCGGAGGGCGCCGGGGGCAATGCTGGACAAGGACGGAGGTGCCCGACGTCGACGGCAGTCCCGGAGCGACGCCGTGCGCGACCGAGATCGACGCCGACCTCGGCTGGCTCGCGCGCTGGGAGCTGCGACCCCGAAAGCTCCGCAACGACGTCCCCGTCCTCGTCGGGCGGATCGGCGGAAGGACCGTCGAATCGCCGGCGAAAGGTGCCCTCGGCGACGGGCTGCTGCTCGACGGCGGCGACGCCGCGGCCGTCCTCTACCGCACCGCCGACGGCTGGACGTTGATGCACCTCGGCTTTTAGGTGCCGCTCGGGCGCCAAAGCTGCATGATTCCGTCGCGCATCACGCCGTCCACCTCCGCCGAATAGGCGACGCCATCACTCCACGCGAACGACTTCAGCAGAGGAATGTACCGCCATTTCGACAGGGCGACGTCGCCACCGCCTCCCGTTCCTTGCGTGCTCCACGCGGGTGCGTCGCCGCCGAAGGTCTCCGTCCCCCAGGTCCAGGTCGCGGTCGTGAAATCGAGGCTGCTCGGCGTCAGCGTTTCGACCGTGTTCTTTCCGCGCCCCTCGTAGATGTAGAACTTCTTCGTGATCGGACACCAATCGACGCCGAAACCGGCACTCATCACGTCGTGATCCGGCCAGACGACGAAGGTTTTCCGGACGGGGACACCGGAGGACATGTCGAGGACCTCGCCAAGAACCTTCGTCTGGCCATACTGCGTCCAGAAACCAACCGCCATGTCGGCCTCCGGAACGTAGATGTGGCGCGGGTAGTACGCTCCCTGGGCCCACCACCACGAAATCGCTTCCCGATGAATGGTGCGCGGGTGCGTGTCGGCAAAGTCGAACCAATTGACGGCCTGCTCGTCCGACCCTGCCCAGAAGACCTTGCCGCGCTTCGTGTCTTCGATGACGCCCGTGTAGGGTGACGAGGCCTCGATCGTTCCGATCGCGGACGAGAAGCGCGTCCACACCCCCGTCTCGAGATCGACGGCGTGCGGCGAAACGGGCGGACCATTGCGCACGAGCATCGGCAGCAACCACGACCCCTTCGGCCCGGAGCCTGATTTGTTCGGGGGAACATACGCCGGCAAATTGTACGTGTGGAGCGCCGGGACGATGTAACTGCCTTCGTGGAGATAGTCCTGCCACGTCGGATCGACCAATGAATTGTAATCGGTTTCCGGATTCGAAGGTCCGACGCGCGACCACTTGTTCGAGGTGAAGTCGAAGACGTAAAGGCTCACGTCGTCGCCGCCGCCGTGCCCTCCGCCCCAATAGACCATGGCTCCGTAGGTGGAGAAGCCGCTCGCGAAAGCGGCGCCGGTCCAATTCCGCCACGGCGCCTGCTGGCCCCCGCTGAAGTACCAGCAATTGTTCGCCGGACATGGACTGACGTCCGAGAGATTGTTGAGGTTGACATTCCTGATCTGTCCAGGCGGCGGAACCGTGTCCGGCAGCGGAGCATCCACGGGCCCGCCATCCGAGCCCGCGCCGCCCGCTCCTGCGTCGTCGAGCGAGCCGTCAGCGCCCGGGGGTGTCGGTTCGTCTCCCGAGCTGCAAGCGATGAATGCGACTGCCAGTGCGAACGTCGCGCATCGCGCGCCGGAAGGTGCCCATGCCGAGGTCCTACCAAAGATGGATTTCATGAGCGGGTAAGGAAATGCAGCGGGTCCGCAAAGTCAACGTAAATCTGCCCGCTACAGTCGCAATGCAATGGTACAAAGGTCGCACGGACGGCGACGATGAGGCAGCTCCGACGTCAAGGCCTTTAGCGCGGTTTTTACGCTGCGCTTCCGTGTGGCGGTAGCCGCGTTGACGTGCGCCGTTGCCTTCCTCCGACCTTCTTCGCTCCTCGGCATG